>JAUIIO010000029.1 GCA_030431715.1 bacterium | reverse complement strand
TTTCATCAACATCAGCAATCTTAACCCCACCCTCAAAAATCGTGTTGCTTAGGGAATCCGTATACTCCTGAACGGCATTGTCTACTTGCACAGCGCTGTCACCATATGCAGTCAAAATGCTTTGGGCATAGTCGTTTAAATCAAAACTCGAATTCTGTCCATTATTCTGCACGCTACCAGTACTCATTGATTTTCTCCTTTTAATAGATAAAACTCTTTTCAAATATGTATTCGTCTTCTCTAAAAAAGAGTTGCTAAAATTTCGAAACTTTTGGTTTAAATCTGCTACTATGACAATTCGACCCGCTCACGAGAGCGATGTAGACGCCCTCCTTGCCCTGATACGTGAAGAGAACGATAAGCTTCTTGAGAGAGAACGCTCTGAGATAGAGGCCCTCTTACCAACGTTCTTTGTCTATGAGGCTGAAGATGGGTCGATAGCCGGGTGTGCATGTCTTGAAGTGTATAGTCAGAAGATTGCTGAGCTACGCTCCGTTGCTGTTCGAAAAGATCACCGGGGCAAGGGCATAGGAAAAGGCCTAGTTGACACAGCTCTCCAACTGGCCAAAGAGCGCAATATCAAAGAGGTTCTTGTGGTAACCTCCGACCTAAGCTTCTTTCAGCGTATGAATTTTGACATCTGCTTAAATGAAAAGTATGCCCTTTTCTGGAAGGGCTAAAGGGTTTTGCATGATCCTCAAGTGATGATAGACTCATGGGCAGTATTATAGAGTAGTTACCTTCTTCAAATGAGTCCTACCCCTCAACAGAAAAAACAATTGATATTGGCGATCTCGCTTAATGATCCAGCTTTAATTCCGAAGAGCTTTAAGAGAGTTCAGGGAGAGAGTAAGCCTGTGTCCGCCGCTACACAGTTACCGAGGGAGAATTTTGCAGAATGGAAAGAACTACGCCCCGTGGCTCCAGCTCAATTTTTCAGCGTAGAGGTGTGTGAGGGCTTCTTAAACGTTGGATTTTGGGGACATGATTCGTTTGATAAATATCAACCGGATGATGCCAAAACGATCGAACGTGAGCTCTATGATATCGCGGAAATGGCAGGTGACGCTTCTAGTAAAGGAATCATCTTTAACAGTCGAGGATATCCCCTTACGAGAAAGTTAGAAGGACTACTCTCCTACTGGGACAAATCAGGAATTGATTTTGGCCTCATTCAAACTGAGGAAGACGACATATCATCACCTTGGCTCCATCAATACTGCTATCCTTCCAAGAATGTCGCTCAGGCCGCACTCCACTGGGATGATATCTACCAAGAGTCAGAAGCAATAACGCTAAAAACATCTGCCAAACGTTATGGCGACACTATCTTTTTACACTTTGTAGATCTGGAAGAAACGAATGAGGCCTATTTCCAACTTATGGATGAGCTCGACCACTTCTTTGATGGTCGTGACTGCTCCTCAGTTGTCATTGAGCTCGATACAATACCTGAATTAAGTATGGCAAGCTTCCTCTCTGCACGCTTACAGAGACTGGGGCATATCGTAACCGGCTATACGTCAAACGCTGAGACAAGGAAGAGTTACAACGAGGATTCGGACATAGATTTTTCTAGCTACTATACCAGACGAGAAGCCTCCCGGGCGATGATCCCGCTCAGAAACACTCCGACTCTTACACCTCCAACTGGAGGTTGGACATATTTGAAACCTTCATGGGACGTCAAGGGAAGATTCTTTGTGTTCAGCCCTTGGCATGAAAGACCTATCTCAAATTTTAGTCATACGTCAGGGAGCGCAGAGAGACTACAAAGAGATCTCGATAAGGTCTGTGAGCAACATGAAGTCTTAATTGACTGTTCGAATGCTGAACCATCATATGATTTTATAGAAACCATTGAAGACACTGCCAAGGCTTTAGATCAAGAGGGCCGGGAGCTTATTGCGTTAACCTCAAGAGAAAGTTTTAAAAAATGGCGCACCAGCTGCATAATGCCAGAGGTCTTTATCAATCGAGAGCAAGCCACTCGGTACCTCTCGCGTCATGTTCGTATTAAGGGCGGAGATGACCACTGGCAAACAATCTACTCACCAACCGTTCACCGCACCTCTTCTACCGTCTTAGTCGATCAAATTGATGAACCACTTGAGGCAGAGCAGTGGAGACTCTTTCGAGATGAGCTACTCTCTATCTGTGACGCTGGCGTTAATAATTTAGTGATATCTCTCAGCACACCGAATATCAAGAATCAGCGTCTTCGCATTATACACATAGCCAACAAGGTCAGAGAACGGGGCGTTAACGTACATTTTTCAAGCCCGATTAGAAGCGCTAGGGAGCTTCTGGCCCGACACCTTAGAAGAGAGCGTGTTCATATCTGGTCTGACCCGGGCGAAGCGCTCCTCTATGCCGAGTATCAGACCGAACCTCCCACGGGAGACACTTACTGGAAAACACTCCATTTCGAAATCGACGATCGTCATAACGATCTCATAGTAATGAGCTTAAAAGATATGAATATGTGTAAGGCTGTGTTCTCAGAAACATCGCACGCCCTAAGAAAAGAAAGATTCACAGATGAGCTTCACCACCTAGCCGATGCCGCTGTTAATATCGCTCTTCACATTCTCCCTCATCAGCGAAAATATGTATCATCGGTTATGAATGAAGCTTTCGATATGTTTAGTGATGAAGTACAGCGTTATGGATATTTCTACCTAGTAAGTGATCGCTCGATCAATCGAACTCTCCCGGACAGCCTATTTAGTAGAGTCTACACTTCCACGGAAGAACTCTATGATGATTATGCGCGTGGCATCAGGTAGCAGAAAAAGGTGCATAATGTCTCTCGCACGTATCCGATCTCTAGGGTAAAATGTTTACATGACGCTCATTCATGCTTATGCGCCCGCATCTATCGGAAATATATCATGTGGATTTGACACCCTAGGCCTCTGCTTAAAAGTGCCGGGTGATATAGTCTCACTTTCCCCTAATACAGACTCCTGTTTAAATATCACTTCCATAGAAGGTGGATCTCCTGACCTCCCATACGATCCTGATAAAAACTGCGCAACCGTTGCGATAAAAAGTGCCCTTGTGGCGATGGGGAAAAAGGATGAGGGCTTTGATATTGCAATAAAGAAAGGCATACCCGGCGGGAGTGGCATGGGTTCTTCCGCGGCTAGTGCCGTAGCTGGTGTTGTTGCTCTTAATGCCTATTTTGAAAATCCTCTTTCCCCAAAAGAGCTCTTATCTCATGCGCTTCAGGGTGAGCTAATCGCATCAAAGTCTGTGCACTTTGATAACATCGCCCCCTCACTCCTTGGTGGCATTACCCTTATTCATGATGACCATGGCGAAAGAATCTATAACCTTCCTATACCTGAGGATTTACACCTCACCGTGATTTCTCCCGCTGTTACGATACATACTGCTGACGCGAGAGCTCTCATTCCTAAATCGATTACGCTAGGTGATACCAAACAACAGATGCGTGATATCGCAACATTTGTTCATGCTCTACACTCAGGAGATCTTGACGCACTCGCCGCATCCCTCAACGACAGAATCGCTGAGCCCGTTCGAATGGAACTTATTCCTCACTTTCTCGAAATAAAAGAAGCGGCTTTGGAAGCAGGTGCGCTTGGCTTTGGAATAGCTGGAGCTGGCCCTGCGCTCTTTGCCTTTGCCAGTTCTGAGAAGACTGCAAAGGATATCGAAGAAGCGATGAGAGAAGCATGTGGACAAAAAGACCTCTCATGCAAAACACAAAGCGGAACAATCTGCCCGCAAGGAGCAAGGATCATTACCGAAGATGAAATACTATAGCACGAGAGACAAGAACCTCCGTTCCCCTTTAAAAGAAGCAGTCCTTTCAGGTCTTGCTCCCGACGGCGGGTTATTTATGCCAGAGGAGATTCCTATACAGCCCCTCCCAGATCTCACGGAAAAATCCCTTCTCGAGATTGCTTTTCAAATAGGTCTCCCATTTATCTGCGAAGACATCAGTGAGTCCGCCTATGGTGATATGATTGAGCGTGTTTTTCCTTTCGATGCTCCGCTTGTAGAACTTGACTCGAACCTCTCAGTACTTGAACTTTTTCACGGCCCGACTCTCGCATTTAAGGATTTTGGAGCGCGGTTTATGGCCGAGCTTATGTCCTACCTTATTAGAGGCGACGACTCTCCACTCACCGTTCTCGCGGCAACCTCTGGTGATACTGGAAGTGCCGTTGCTCACGGTTTTTTAGGGGCTCCTAACATTAATGTCGTCCTTCTCTATCCCTCCGGAAGAGTCTCGACACTACAAGAAAAACAACTTACAACATGTGGCAAGAATATCACGGCCCTAAGTGTTGAAGGTTCATTCGATGACTGCCAACGCCTTGTAAAAGAAGCATTTCTTAATACCGAACTCAGAAAGTCAAAGAGACTCACCTCAGCAAATTCTATAAATATAGCAAGACTTCTGCCACAATCTTTTTACTACTTCCGTGCTCTTGCTCAACTCAAGAAAAGATCAGATAGCGCCGTCTTCTCTGTACCCAGTGGGAACTTTGGCAACCTTACCGCAGGAATCCTCGCCAAAAAGATGGGCGCCCCCATTAGCCGATTTCTTGCTGCTACCAATCAAAACAAGATCGTTCCAGAATTCTTGCGCACAGACCTTTACACACCTGCTCCTTCAATTCCAACACTTTCAAACGCTATGGATGTTGGAAACCCAAGTAACTTTGAAAGGCTAACAGATTTGCTTGGTGATACAGCAAAAGACTTTGCCCCATGGATAACAGGCCATTTCTTCTCAGATGAGGAGACCTTAGGAGCTATAAGAGAAATTCAAGAAAGATACGAGTACTCACTATGCCCTCACACAGCCGTAGGAGCGCTAGCCCTAGCGCGTGAGCAGACACCAGGCATCGTACTTGCAACCGCACATCCAATAAAATTTACTGAAGAGATCTCCCGAGCCGGACTTGACACCTCTCACATCAAAATGCCTGAACAGCTCAAAGACATCCTAAACAAAGAAAGTACCGCCATCTCAATGCCCGCGGATAAAAGTGCTTTCTTTGAATTTCTATCTGAACTCTGATTAGCAAGATAGGACTTTTGTCAATAACTAGCATAGTTGGTAGTTAGTTTGGTGATGAGCGTTTTCGAATGGCGCTCAGCGTAGAGAGGGCTACGCTCAGCGCCAAAAGTCTACACACCCCGTGCTTTCTATCAACAGTAAGTGATAATGATAAGTGCGACTACTGAACGATGAATTCCACAAAGTAAATCTGAGACACCGCCCCTTCCTCACTCCCGCTTGCCTCATTAATCGCTTCAATGAGCTCTTCTTTCAGAGTGTCCTTCCCTTCGACCGAGAGAACATCTTCAACGGTTTTTGATGCTAAGAGTCTGATAATGGCGTCTTTAATCATAGGCTCACGTTGCCCCAGAAGTCCGGGGAGTGGGTCGTCTGGCATACGTTCAGCACCTGAAGCAGAAGGTGGCACTCGACCATCCGGATACACAAGTGAAGGATCATACTCCACAAGGATCTTAGCTTTTAAGAATCTTGTATTCTGAGAAAGATTGACAATGATTGGGTCAAGCGCTGCTGTCTCATAGGCAACATCGATCTCTTCTTGCTGCGCACCGTCTTTTTTCTTCTCTTCTTCTCCTCCAAGAAGAAAGATCGCCGCCACCGCTCCGATAGTGAGCACGACAACGCCAATGATGATGTAGAGCATCATTCCGCCCTTCTTGCCACCACCTTCTTCGCCTTCTGCATTTGCTTCTTCATCTTCTGCCATAGGGTGAGTATTTCTTAAGATCGGGCATGTGACAAGCCTTTAAATCCGAACGCTTCCGGTGCCTTATTGCCTTTTGCCTTATAAAGAAGTGCCGTGCGATGAAAAATCAACCAGCAGGCAAGACAATGTTTTTCGTATGTTATATGCTGAGCCGAGATGAAGATACTCTTACTCGCCCCACAGCCATTTTTTCAGGAAAGAGGAACCCCAATCGCGGTTCGACTCGCGGCCGAGGTGCTCTCAAACAGAGACGGGGACACCGTTCACCTCCTCACCTACCACGAAGGCAAGGATGTAGATCTTAAAGGGGTGCACCACTTTCGCTCATGGATGCCGCTCCCGGTAAGAAACGTTGGTCCAGGAATCTCTCTTAAAAAGATAATCTGTGATTTTTTCTTCTTATTTTCAGTCATAAATCTTTTAATCAAGGCACGAAAAGATCAGTACGATCTCATTCACGCTGTCGAAGAGTCAGTATTTATCGCTCTCTTAGTAAAGATCTTTACCGGCATCCCTTATATCTACGATATGGATTCATCACTCGCGCTCCAGATTACTGAAAAATGGCCTCTTCTTATCCCACTCAAGTGGCTCCTTTCTCTCTGCGAAAAATTAGCGGTAAAAGGAAGCATGGCGGTAGTGCCGGTATGCGACGCGCTAGCCGTTATCGCAAATAAGCACGGCTCAAGAGATACACACATACTAAGAGACATCTCTCTGCTTGAAACAGATCAACGATACCCCGAAGCACAGATCCTTCGAGAAACACTACCACTTCGAAAAGACGATGTTGTTTTTCTCTATATCGGTAATCTTGAGAGCTATCAGGGAATTGATCTTCTCCTCGACAGCTTCGCTCTCTGCAAAGAGAATACTCCACATGCGAAGCTCGTAATCATAGGTGGCGTTGACGATCATATCTCTTCGTACCAAAAACGGATCCAGAAGCTCGGGCTCACAAACACTGCCCATTTAACAGGGCCAAGACCGGTAGCGCACCTACATGAATACCTCATTCAGGCCGATGTTCTTGTATCGCCGCGTACCGATGGCAATAACACTCCTATGAAGATATATTCATACTTACATTCAGGGATACCGGTCCTTGCCACCAATCTCCCAACGCACACGCAAGTGCTCACAAACGAAGTCTCTTGCCTCGCCGCACCAACCACTAAAGATTTTTCCGATGCGATACAACAGCTCGCTACAGATCAGGAGAGAAGACAGAGCATCGGTTCAGCAGCAAAGCTTCTAGCAGAAAAAGAATATACGTTTGAGGTTTTTACCGAGAGGCTCAACCAGCTCTACGATCGCGTAGAAAAAAGAGTTCAGGCGGAACCTGCCGGAACAACTCCCTGAACGACTCAACATGTTGCCCACGTAACGTTCTCTATGGTAAGCATCAGAGACACGCTCGAGAACGAAACAATGACAACGCATCCCGACTTCGACACCTCTTATCTCCATAAAACTCTGATCGATCTTTTGCAGATTCCAAGCCCTACCGGGTATACCGACACTATTGTACACCACGTAGGCGAAGAGCTCGAGAGAATAGGACTGCCGTTTGAAGTTACCAGAAGAGGGGCAATTCGAGTCAAGCTTGCGGGCGAAGCCTCCGCACCTGCTAGAGCCGTTGTGGCACACCTTGATACCATTGGAGCAATGGTAAAGAGCACAAAAGAAAATGGGCGACTTGAGGTCGTTCCGATTGGAACGTGGTCGAGTCGATTTGCTGAAGGAGCACGTGTAAGCGTTTTTACAGAATCTGGATCTCACCGCGGCACGATATTGCCGCTTAAGGCATCCGGGCACGCCTATAACAATGAAGTAGATTCACAACCTGTATCGTGGGAAAATCTGGAGATCCGAATCGAAGAGCCTGTAAATAACAAGCAAGAGCTCAAAGATCTTGGTATCCATCCAGGAGATTTTGTCGCAGTGGATCCCATACCGGAAGCCCACGATTCCGGATTTATTGTATCAAGGCATCTTGATGGAAAGTGCGGTGCGGCTATACTCCTTGCCCTTGCCAAGTCTTTCGTTGAACACAGTTTAAAGCCTGCCGTGGACTGTAACCTTTTATTTACAATAACAGAAGAAGTCGGATCTGGAGCATCTGCGGTACTACACGGCGATGTCGCGGAGATGGTGACACTTGACATGTCTCCGCTTGCCCCCAATCAATCCTCCAGTGAATATGGAGCAACTGTCATACTACGAGATGGCAGCGGCCCTTTTGACTATCACCTAACAAGAAAGCTCCTTAGCATTGCAAAACAACACAACATCGAACACGCACGAGACGTGCTAACCTATTATTTCTGTGACTCAGCTTCAGCTATTGAGGCCGGAAACGACATTCGAACTGCGCTCGTAGGGTACGGAGTAGACGCCTCTCATGGGTATGAGCGTGTTCATATGCGTTCGATCGAATCAGTAGCTAGACTTACGCAGTCTTACATGATGAGCGCCCCGGCTGTGAAAAGGGATAAAAAAGAGATGGCCTCTATGGAAGGATTCCCAACTCAACCAGAATAGCGCTGTAAAACACTTTGTACCTGTTGTTTAAAGTGTTCGTCGTCTTCCAAACACGTCTCAGTTTTTAAAACCGCAACACGATTTTTAAGTTCATTTGGGAGCTTCACAAAATCTTTTTCCGTACATACCGGCAGAGCGTCACCAGCTGATTTAAGAATTTGATGCATTCTCACAAGTGAATATTCTGCATGATCCGTGAAAAAACGATGCCCACGAACGCGGAATCCCTCGCACTGAAGGGTATCAATTACGACCTCAGGCGCTGCGATAGCGCAAAAGAGGTATGCTTCTTGTGGATCCACTTTCGTACCATCCTCTCGGTACACACCAGTGGTACGAATAAAGCTCTGATAGAAGGGCAGCCCCTCAGGAAGCACCGCAATGAGCCTCTTATCTAACTGAGAGAGTCCTTGAGGCTTACGGTGCGCAAAGACAATAGCATCAGCACGCTTAAAAGCCTCATCCCTATCTTCTCGAAAGCGACCAAAAGGGATAACTCTGCCGCGTAAGAACGCTTCTGTGCTTGATGGTGAACCAATATTTGCAACGACAATATTAAGATTACGAGCCAGCTGCCGGTGCTGATATCCATCATCAAGTACAATAACGTCTCCAAGAGACTCGTTCTGTACAAACTGCGCTCCCTCTACCCGCTTCCGAGCTATAACCACAGGTACGCCTAACATCTCTGACATCATCCTAGGCTCATCGCCTACAAGCTGGGCACAATCTCCTGATTGAATCAGGTAGGGACCTTTTTCTGATCCTCCATACCCCCTAGAAAGAACGACTGGCATTCTGCCCATCTGCTTTAAACACGACACCAGATAACACACCAGCGGCGTCTTTCCGTTTCCACCTGCAGTAATATTTCCAACACAAAAAACCGGTAAACTCGCATGAAAACTTTTCAGGGAACCATTATCATAAAGTCGATTTCGGAGTCGTGTGAAGAAACGATACATTAGTTACTCACTATCTGCTTATAGATGCGCTCAGCAGCGCCCTGATGTTTTTGAAAGACTCTGCGTGCACGCTCACCTGCGTCTTGGATTTTCTGCTCATCTTCCATGAACGCCTTAAGAAACTTCCGCACACCACTTATATCTGGAAGCTCAATACAAGCATCCTCATCGGCGAGTTCTTTAACTAGAGGACTTATCTTATGAACATATGGCCCAACAACGGGAAGTACCCCATAACTTGCTGGTTCAAAGGGGTTATGTCCACCGATATCTACAAAAGTTCCTCCGACAAACGCGGCATTTGAAAAAGAATACGCATCTTCTAACTCACCGTACGTATCAAGTAAACAAACAGGCAAACAAGCCCCCTCTCCTTGGAGCATCTTAGAGCGTGAAGTAAATGAAAATCCATACCGCATCAGTTCGTCATGAAAGTAAGAAAATTTCTCCCGGTGCCGGGGCGCGATCAAAATTGATAGCTGATCATATGTGACCAGGGCCTCCTTAAGAACGGGGAACCAATATTCGATCTCTCCAGGATGCATACTTCCAAGGGTTAAAACACGGCCTCCCTCTAGAAAAAACTGTTTCTTAAGCTCTGTAGCAGTATCTTTGCTTGTGATCTTCAGTACCCGATCGTGCTTTGCATTACCAGTTACCTGCATACGCTCCTTCACGGCACCAAGCTCTAAAAATCGTGAAAAAGATTTCTGGTCTGAGATTGATAAAGTCTGAACATGGCCAAGCGCTGTCATAAAGAGAGTCCTGAGCTTGCGATACCAATAAAAACTCTTATCAGAGATCACCCCGTTGACCAGATGTAGTGGAACACCTTTGTTTGTTAACAAAGAAAGAATATTTGGCCACAGTTCCGTTTCACCAAAAATAAATGCTCGAACTCGCAACTTGGATAGCGGCTTTTTTAAAAAAAGCAGATGATCAAATGGCATAAGAAACGCCGCATCTACCTCATCGGAGGCTGCGTCCAGTCCAGTCGGAGAGGTCGCCGTAAGCAATATCCGTGCTTGCGGTTGGTGTGAACGTAAAACACGGATAAGAGGCAAAAGACCTTTTACTTCCCCAATGGAGGCTCCATGAAACCAATACACTTCTTCATTTGCAACATTCTTCCAGTTCCCGTAGCGCTCACTCAGTCTCCTCTTCCCCCTCGAATGAATACGGAGAAAGGGGTATAATAAAAACGCTATGACTATCGTAAGAAAATCATAAAGTAGTTTCATAAACGGTGAAGACTCTGAAGTTACAGGTTGCTTACCCCATCATCAGGGTCTTTAAATTGCATCGAATGTAGCCTTGCATAGGCTCCGCCACACGCAAGCAATTCCTCATGAGTACCAACTTCAACGATACGCCCCTTTTCAAATACAAGGATACAATCCGCATCGTGGACCGTTGAAAGCCTGTGGGCGACAATAATAGAAGTCCTTTTTTGCTGAAGTGCCTCTAGCGCACGCTGAACCTCTCTCTCTGACCTATTATCAAGTGAAGCGGTTGCTTCATCAAGTATAAGAATGGGAGCATCTTTCAGTATAGCTCTTGCGATAGCAATTCGCTGTCTTTCGCCCCCTGAAAGGGTAAGTCCGCTCTCCCCTACTACAGTCTCATACCCGGCAGGAAGTGAGGAGATAAACTCGTGGGCATACGCAGCTTTTGCGGCAGCGATGACTTCATCCTGACTGGCATTGCTCTTCCCGTAAGCGATATTAGCGGCAATTGTATCATTAAAGAGGAAGGTATGTTGATCCACCATGGCGATTCGTGCTCGAAGCTCATCAAGGCTTACCTCTCGCAGATCTCTTCCACCAATCAACACTCGGCCAGAAGTTGGGTCAATAAACCTAGGGACAAGATCCACGAGGGTGCTCTTACCTGCACCTGAGAACCCAACGAGTGCGTACTTCTTCCCTTCTGGAATAGTGATATCAATATTTGTGAGAGCAAAGTTCTCACTGCCCTCATACTGAAAAGATACATCTTCGATCACAATAGTATTTGAGGGCTCCATAGAAACAGGATTTTGCGGCTCTTGGATAGAAGGTTCAGTATCAAGAATTTCAAAGATACGGTCAGCACCTGAGGCGCCCTGTTGCATCGTGTTGTGAACCTTACTCAACTTCTTAAAAGGTTCATAGAGAAGAAAGAGTGACGCGAGAAAGGCCAGAAAATCACCCTGAGTCCGAACACCACTGATGACAGAGTGCCCACCGTAGAGGATCACACCCGTAATGGCAATGATACTAACAATCTCATTAACCGGACCTGTGAGTGCACGAAACTTTTCAGAAGACACAAAGGTCTTTGTCAGCCTTTCATTCTCACTCTGAAAGCGCTTTCCTTCATACTCTTCACGGCGAAAGATTTTAACTACTTTATTACCGACGATTGTTTCCTGAAGCAACGTACTGAGAGCTCCAATAGAGTCCTGACCGCGCTTACTGAGCTTACGAATCTTTTTACCAAAACGGTGAACAGGATAAATAGCAATTGGAAATGCAATAAGGGCAATCATAGCGAGGTAAGGATCGAGCGCCACCGCTGCAATAATGATCGCTATTATGCGTATAGTGTCACGGATCACAGACGAGACCGAATCCGTAAGGAGAGATTTCACAAGCACAACATCACTTGTTATACGAGAGAGTAAATCACCAACTGAATTTCTAACAAAATACACAGGTGAGAGTTTCAGAATATGGCGGTCTACATCGTCACGAATATCACGCACGATCCAGTGGCCAATTCGAGCCATGAGAAACTGCTGTAAGAAATCAAAAAGAGCCCGAAAAACTCCAAAGACGACGAGTACTATCGGCAACAACGTTAAGAGCTCACGGTTCTGATCGGCAAAGATACCGTCTAGGATATACTTAATAACAAATGGAATCGCTCCCTCGGAAGCGCCGAACAACACCATACAGAGTAGCGCGAGAACAAAATGCTTACGGTAAGGACTCAAGTAAACGAGTATTCTTTTGTAAATACCTGATTTTACGCGCATATATACTCTTACTCCTACCCGATCTGGCCTCTCTTGCCAAAGTATAGCTGTTCAATAAGTATAGGGTACTGATAGCATAGTGCTTCTTGCATTGCATGTCACTCATATCTGATACGAAATCATACGGAAGAATAATGAAGAAAATCCTTATCGCCTTAGTTGTCATTCTACTTGTTCTAGCCGGGGTCGTTGCCTACGCGGTCATGAATGCTGGCGCCCTAGTAACTCGATTTAAGCCGGACATTGAAAAAGCCGCCTCTCAGTCACTGGGAACACCCGTAACGCTCGGAAAGATTGATGTCGCCGTTTTTCCAGACACCAAACTGATCGTTGATGAGTTTTCCGTTGGACCTAAAAAAGAACGTTTTACTCTTAAGAATCTCACCTTCCACGCAAATCTCTTCTCTCTTGCCCAAGGCAAGATCGATATACGTGAGATTTCACTAGATAGCCCGGATCTTACATTTGTTCAGGATAAAAGCGGAACACGTATAGCCGGTCTTCCTACAGCGCCTAAGACAAAGGAGAAAAAGCCCACCAAAGCTCAGCAAACTTCTGAGACTGCTGAACCGACCAAAGTGACACTTCCTGATGGGCTTTCTATGGCACTTGATGCCTTTTCTATTAAGGACGCTACTGTAAGAGTTCAAAATGGTGAAGGGCAACCTCTCATCACCCTCTCAAAGCTTAACCTTCAATCAACAGTTGCTCTTGAGAACAATCTGATCAAGCTGCCCACATTTACATTTTCAACAAGCCTAAACGGAAAAGAACAGATCAGCGCAACTGGGGAGAATATAACCTTCGAACTTTCAAGCTCTGATATCAACATCCCGCAGCTCAAGGCTCAGGCGTTTGGTGGGAATTTCAACTCTGCGGTAAGCCTCACTGGCAAACAAAAACTCAAAACAGAGGGCGCGCTTCAAGACGTGAGCTTCCAACGGGTCATTGAAGGTTTTGTTCCCGGCAAACCTTCTCCCATAACTGGCTCGCTCAAATCATTCACTTACAATCTTGGCGGTTCACTCAAAGGCCAACCTGCAAAGAATATATCAGGAGAACTCTCGGTAGACGTAAAAGATGGTGAACTTAAAGGCGCAAACATTGCAGCAAGTGTACTAAAAGCTATTGCCAGTCTGCCTTTTGTCGGCGAAGAAATTCTCGGGGAAAGCGGTAAGGAAGCACTTCAGGGCGACACCACCCCGGTCAAGAGCATGACGAGCTCTTTCCAGCTCGCCGGGGGCGTTCTTTCAACACAGGATTTTCTTATGGAAAGTGCCCTCTTTGACATGACAGGGAAAGGCACCATAAGTACAGACGCAGCGATCGACCTTAAAACCGCGCTTCTCTTTTCACCTGAATTCTCTGCGAAACTCGCCTCTAAGACAAAAGAACTCAGCTCGATCTTAAATGACGAGGAACGTCTGGAAGTCCCCGTAGTTCTTCAGGGCAAAGCAGCAGACATTACCGTCATTCCTGATGTTAAACGACTTGCCGAAATGGGAGCTACGAGAGCACTTGAGGAAGGAGCAAGCAAGCTCCTAGATAAAGCATTAGGCAACGAAGAGGGATCTTCAAACGTTAATATCAAAGGTCTTGGAAAAGCATTTGGCTTCTAGGAGAATAGAGTTATGAGCATAGAGGAAAAAAACAACCTCACGGACGTACCAACAGCTGTAGGCCCCTATTCACAGGCAACGATTGCCGGAGATACCGTATACCTTTCTGGCCAAATTGCGATTAACCCTGAGCTTGGAAAACTCATCGATGGAGATGTAGTTGCTCAGGCTGAGCAGGTAATGAAAAACTTAGAGAGTGTGTTAAAAGGTCTTAACCTGAGCTTTGCCAATGTGGCCAAGTCAACAATTCTCCTCACAGATATAAATGATTTTCCAAAGATTAATGAAGTATACGGTAAGGCACTAGGCGACTGCCGTCCTGCTCGCGCTACTTATGCCGTCTCAGCTCTTCCACTTGGCGCTCTCGTTGAAATTGAGATGATTGCTTACTTGGCTTAATAGAGTTCTCTAAGACACGAAATTACTGACACGCCACAACTCGTAAGATTATCTCGGTGCTGATAGCCACTGGGGATAAGAATGCAGTCAACTCCTATCTCTCTTGCTACTTCATAATCATGATCCGTATCGCCAATAAGTACAGTACTGTCCGGAGCAAGATCATGAGACTCTGCCCAAACCCGTGCCGTTTCAAGCTTGCCCTTGCCATAGTGATTATCTTGACCGATGACGGTATCAAAGAAATCAGTCAGAGAGAGACGTTCAACAGTCTTTGAAATATATTCAATTGGAGCTGCTGAGAGGATAAGCTGCCGAATCCCCTCCCCTCTTACGAACTCCAACATTTCTCTTGCACCAGCTCTAAGTGAAAGCGTATGGGCATTGGCCTCATACTCTTGCACAAATTCCGCTGCGATATCTTCATAGCTATGACGAGAAAAATCTATGCCTAAATTTTCATAGTACTGCTTAATCGGATGACAAAAGAGTCGCTCATGGGTCTCCGGATCAACAAGCGGAATCTCCCGGCGTTGAAAAATTCGGTCAGTAATACCACGACAAAATTCAGCATCCTCAAAGAGGGTACCATTCCAGTCCCAGATAACAGTCTTATAATTCTTAAGCATCAAGAATGATCATAGCTTATTATAGAGGAGAGATCTATTATGAGTCGGTACCGGTACCAGCCTGCTGCTGGCTCTGCTCAGATAGAGGATGAGATTGGGATTCGAGCTTTTACTTGCTTGCGCATGTACCGTTAGAGGAACACGTTTCAGTCTCAGCATCGCAACAACTCGCAGAGCCTCTAAAACCACCTGGGCAATATACTTCACCGGCTTCGCAGTCGGTATCCTGACAACTCTCATCGGGCCAGTCACCATCATTTGGACATCGCGCGTTTAGATCGCAACACAAGCCTATGGTGCATTCCTTCTGGTCACTACCGCAATGTGGATCCTCACCGTCCTCACTTGGGTCTGAGATACACCCTTTTGTAGGTGAGCAACTCTGATCGTAAGAGCAACACTCATCGCCACACTCTATTCCGTTATAACACCCGTCACCCGGAGTTATATAGGGCGAAGGCCCTGGAGGTTCGGTTGGAGATGGAGTTACACTCGCAGTCGGATATGGACTACTAGTTGCAGTGGGAGAAGGCGACGGGCTTACCGAAGCAGTAGGAGATGGGCTACTAGAGGAGCTCGGATATGGGCTCTCAGAAGCTCCTGGTGATGGCTCAGCACTCGCTGATGGAGACGGCGATGGTTCTTCGCATCCTTCTTCATCACAACACGCTTCGCATAGTGAACAATCCACAGAGCCACTATAGTATTGAAACCCTGATCCTTCTGACACTAACGCATTTCTCCCTGCGATAAGATTTTGAAATTTCTTAGATTTACTCAACACCCACGTTGGCGTTCCATCTCTTTCTTTGAGTTTTAAAGTAATGGCGCCACGGCTTTTAGCTTTTTTCTTCGGTGTGATAACCACGTAAGTACCAACTTGCATCTCATCAGGATGAAACACATAGGTAACCTTTTTGCGTTTTGTTTTCTTGCGGTATTTCTTTAGAGAACTTTTAAGCGGCGATAGTATGCCTGATTCGCTGATTTCATAAAGCTTAATCCGCTGTGAGCGTCGACTCACAATTGCCTTAATACTATCTTTCGCTTCAACAGCAAAACTCAGTTGTCGGTCTCCGTCAGATCCAGCAAGCACGATCCTCTCACCAGGAAGAAGCTCTGGAATGTGAACATCGTCGCTACTGCTACCTCTTGCCTCTAAAAGTTGTACCGCATTATCATCTCTGTCTACGATCGCACTAACATAGGGAATGGTTGTTCCGAGTCTCTTACTATACATTTTAATAGCGGGAACTTGATATGATCGAAGCGCATCAAGCTCCTCCTGATAGAGCGCATCATGAGAAGGCAATCCTGCTACCACGATGATGATCATGATGAGGAAGAGTCCTAATATTTTCTTCGAATCTTTCATAGGTAATCCTGTGGGTGTTAAACACCTGAGAATTTGGATGCTCTCCTCCCTAATTGCGTTTCACATTCCTGCACCTCTTATTAAATAAACAAAAATAGCTGCATCTCACCGGACATACGGAACATCATCTATAGATATACAATTCCGAGTAGAACTTGTGTTGTCTTGTTGTTCTATTTGATGATGAGGCGTTTCACGAAATACTATGAAAGCAATTACATACATACTAGGCCTCCTTGCCATTACAGCATGCCTTTTAAGTAGCCCTGTGAAGGCTGAAGTAACTCCACCAGAGGTTATAGCTCAATGCATGAACAAGGCATTAGGGCTTATTCCTCAATTTCCTGATATGCCTGAACTTCCTCTTGGAACGGGTAACAAGTCACATCAATGTAACCCCAAGAGCTGTAATGGGAATATGAATCAGGCTCAGTGTGCTGCTTCTGTAGCGAGTTTGATCTGGTGCTTGTCGTATCAAGAAATCTATAGCCTTTGTGTGAGTGAGCACTTTGCAACTCTTGACGACAGCGCAGACTGGTTGATGTGCATCGATGATGGGCACAAACAAAAGATGAGTGAATGGTTGGGCGGGCTCAAAAAAAATTGTTTTAATAAATGTATAAAGCGATTTCCTGGACTTGGGAAATATGCAGAGCGCATTAAAGCAACACAAAAGCTTGTCGCAAAAAACATGCTCAAAGCAGCCAGAAACATCAAGGCACTCAGGCCGGCGCTTCGCTTATGTGGCAAACTTGTAACACGGCTAGCTGGTCCAATTGGATGGGCATTTTTAGCTGGAGAACTTGGCGCTGCAACAATTCATTATGCAAGTGGCAAATATGTTGAAAACATGGACAGACAAGAGGCTTGCAAGCTTGCTGCAGCTTATAAAAAACAACGAGAAGAAGTCTGTGGTCAAAGTACTGAGTTATATAATCAGTTCACTGAAATGTCTGGTATACCAGAATGTAAAATTGAGTGGAACGTAACTACTGACTCTTGTGGTCCTACAAATTTCTCAGAAATTGGTCTCTCGGATGCATGCAATGACATTGATTTCGGCTGCGAAGGGGAAGAAGAAGAAGCTCGCATAGAAGAACTCATGGGAGTATATGAACAATTCGCAGAACGTCACTTTTCATGCATGGTACGAGTTCGCACACATACGCTATTTCAAAGAGTATGCGATGGTCGCGGATACTGTAATGCATGGCGGGACAACTAATCTCTTAGCAAAAGATTAATTACTCTCATCTTCGAGTTGTGGGATACCATAAGATGCGCGATCCGGTAACTCCTTTACCTTATCTGCTATTTTGTGATGACAAGGCTGCCATTCTGCCTCATTCTTAGGAAGCATTGAATGAACATAGAACTTGAGACTTGGACGCCAGTCCCAAAAGACCATTCCTGATTCCAACTGCATTTTCTTAAGCTCCAGAGTAGACCTTAAATCTTCAATCTCAGATTGGTTTTGCTCATCCCCTGCTTCCTCCGGCAACAAGCTTATAAGGGAATCTACAAATTGTATTCCCAGTGCCAGATCTTCCTCCTGTTCCAGATCAGCGCTCGTGACTTCTGAGGCCTCTTGCGTACGACTACCAAAGCAACTTTGAGCCCAATCCATCATCCTTTTAAGTACCGATCGTTCAGTAAATGTTTCGCCTCTCAGGTGCTCTTGTTGGTCGTTAGATTGCTGTGGAGAGTTATTCATAAGTCTTATGACACCGATACGTTTAAGGCGAATAAAATTAGAGTGTTCTTGTATATTATAGAACTCACCGAGTCCCACGTAACATTAAATCCCTTAGATGGTCAGTCCCGAAAGAACCCGCTACCTGCTCTAATGTGCTCTCACTGACTAGATTGCCACCCTCAAATCACGAGCTCCTAACGTAACACACTGTAAATACGACATTATATATCGCAGCAACATATGCTTTTTCCCCCTATAAGGTTGCAATACCAGCAGCAATATCCATAACAATGAAGTATGGCTAAAAGTGAGATACAGCCCCCTACCGAGACAGGATATCAATTCCGAGACTCCACGGTGAGCCTTAGCAGAGGCTTGTTACCAGAGTTGCGCGCGATTGCGCACCGACTAGAAGCCTTAAATGACTCTGGCACGGTGAGTGCATTCTTAACCGGTGGTGCTTGTCGCGATTATTTCATGAACAAAGAGCCCTCTGACTATGACGTTGAAGTCTGTGGAATAGACAATTCGGATCTCAATGCGCTCGTGAAAGATCTCTTTCCTGAGAGAAAAATCATCACTCCCGGAGAAGAGACAAACGCTCCTATTAAGATCCTACTTGAGGATACACACATAGACATAAAAGCAACAAAAGCAACACTGTCCGACTCTCTTACTAGAGATACCCTTCCGGGAGCACGATTACGCGATTTTACATGTAATGCAATTTATCTAGATCTTATGAATAACGAGATCGTTGATCCATACAATGGTCTAGACGACATACGAAACAATACACTCAGGCTTATTCCTGAGCGTCGCACAATAGATAATCTCGATTCAAGGATTGTACTCAGAGCCTGTCGATTAGCATCTACTCATACTTTAGAACTTGACGCAGAATCCGAGGAACTCTTGCTTCAGTATGACATACACGGGCAAAAAGAACTTCTCTGTCCATACTTTTTTGCCAAGGAACTAGAAAAAGGGCTTTGTAATTCGCCTTCACCGTCCACTATGCTTCAAGTAACAAGACAGATACAAGCAATTGAATATTTACTTCCTGAGGTCTCAGACCTTGTCGGCGTCCCACAAAGCACTACGCATCACCCTGAAGGCGATGCTTTTACACATACCTGCATGGTTGTTGATGCCGCAGCAGAGCTGTCTACCCATTTAGGCGCACGAGATAGATTTATCGTTATGCTTTCAGCCCTGTTTCACGACACGGGGAAAGCCGCAGATACTGAGATGACGCAGAATGATGATGGCACGGTAAAAATCACAGCACATGGACACGAGAGAACAAGTGCCCAACTTACACAACAATTTCTAAAGAGAATTGATCTGAAGAGATCCGATCGCACAAGAGTTCGTAAAATAGTTGCTCAACATATGAAACCGCTTGAACTCTCTATGCGTTTTCAGACCGAAGAGCAGCAATCTACTCCAGCCTATTGGAATGAGATACGTAAGCTCGTTAAAAACATCACACCAGAACTCTTCCAAAGCTTTTTGATTGTCTGTAGAGCAGATCAGCTTGGTCGCGGAAGTAGTGATGTTATTGCTCAAATGCGAACAGTTATAGACCCTATAGAGCGTACGGCAGCCGATCCCGAACTCACCATAGCGGCCACAACACCGCTCTTAACTGCTCATCAGATTGAAGAACTCGGGTTTCATGGCACAAGAAAAGAAATATCAAAATTAATCGAGGAAATTGAAGCGAAAAGAGATAGCGGTCAGTTTCGCACCGTGGAACAGGCAAGAAAATATCTTCTCCTTCGCCATGCACCAGACAAATTGTTATTTGACAATTCAAACGTGAGCAAACCTGAGAGAGAACAGATCTACAAGACATTAAGCACATTAGTAGCACGGGGAAGTATCTCTACCGTGAGTGAGGTAAATCACGAGATTCGCTCCCGACTCTAATGCTCTGTGCATTCTTACTACTATATTTCTAATGGCTTAAGAGGAAGCTTCAGGTAAAACGTGGTCCCCTCCTCTGGTGAGGATTCAAGATAAACGAACCCGTGATGGAGCTCTATGATACGCTTTACTACCGCAAGACCAACACCACTTCCCTCTGTATCTCGCTCACGCAGTGAACCTCTTTTAAAAATAGTAAAAAGCTGCTCTTGCTCATCTTCTGGTATCCCCGGACCATTATCCCTTAGGAAGAGCGTAACATATTCCCCGAGTGGAGTATCTTGTGTTTCCTGAACTCCTATATGCAGTCGAATCTTATCTTTGTCATTGTATTTCACAGCATTTGAAATAAGATTAAGGAACACTCTTGTGAGGAGCCCCCTGTTTCCCCACAGAACAGGGAGATCGTCGATGGTAACCTGCACATCAAGCGATTCATCGAGATTCAGGTCTTCAAAAACCTGATAGATCATCTCTTCTAGGTTAAGCTCAACCATCGCCGTAGCTTTCTCTCCTAACTTCGCATACTCATATGTTGTCTGAACAAGATCAACGAGCCTATCAACACTTCCCTTGGCTCGCTCAATAAGTAAGAGGTTCCGCTCAGAGAGATCATCTTTTGAAGTATCAAGAATATATTCAAGACGCATAAGTACGCTCCCAAGGGGGCCTCGGATATCATGGGCAAGCGTTGCACTAAACTCATCTAGCCTTCTATTTCTCTCCTGAAGAAGCATATTAGCTTCGGTGAGTTTTGCGCGAAGTTCAATGTTCTCTTTCGTAATCTTACGGATACGCATAAGAGAATCTACGGCTGTTCCTAACTCTTCGAGCCATCGCTCATCTTTTTCAATGCACCGGTGACATCCGTACGAATAGAGGCTATTTAAAAGGTTCGTGTTTGGATTCTTTGCGACAACGATAACGGATGGCTCATAGTCTTGTGTCTTAAGACGAAAGAGCATTTCTATAAGCTCACGATGGGATCCAATATCGCCATCAAGTACTACGATGTCAAACTGATCGCTCTTAAGCTTTTGTTCGTAAATATCACGGCTTGCCGCATTATCGATTTCAACAAGTGGGAAAAACGTACTCAGCGCTGCTTCGGCATCAGATCTATCTATTGCTTCGCTGTCATATACGAGTATACGACTAGCTGGTTGAGTCCCCATGTAACGTCATTCCCTGTTAGCTTCTCCTCATTGGTGCCACAATGAGCTTCTAAATAGCATTTCTGAGATAATTCTTAAGTCGGATCAAAGCCCGTGAGCGAATCTGTGATGCTCGTGATTCAGTCACACCGAGAATCTCACCAATCTCTTTAAGATTTAACTCTTCATAGAAATAGAGACTAATCACAAGCCGCTCTTTCTCTGGGAGCCTATCAAGTGACCGCGCAATGAGACTCACCTTCTCTGTGCTGAGTATGTTCTTAAGTGGATCTGCCGTTTTTGACGCAATCCATTCATCTGCCTGAAAGCGCTCTTCACCGTGACCAAACCCTAACTCCTCAAAGCTCAGCATCACCACACTTCCAACCTCACCTAGGAGTTTTTGAAATTCGCCTACTTCAACACCGAGCTCAGCTGCGACCTCTTCATCCGTAGCAGATCGTCCCAGCTGCTGCTCCACTCTCTGATATGCCGATTCAATCTTATGCGACTTAAAGCGAAGTGACCGCGGTAACCAGTCCTGTGAGCGAAAGCTATCGAGAATAGCGCCTCTAATACGGAACTGCGCATACGTTGCGAAATTGGTTTCATGTTTTGGATCATACTTATCAAGTGCATCAACGAGTCCGATGATTCCCGAGTTAAGCATCTCTTTAATATCAACATCTTTCGGTAACCTGCCCGAGAGT
Source organism: bacterium (assembly GCA_030431715.1). GTDB lineage: Bacteria > Bdellovibrionota_C > UBA2361 > UBA2361 > RFPC01 > JAUIIO01. The sequence goes on along the minus strand of JAUIIO010000029.1, from coordinate 23,837 downwards.
CTATGTACGACCTTCTTTACAAGAGGGAGATAGCTCTTTATGAGCTCTTCCTTCTCAAAATCATCAACCGTACGGTAGGCCTCGGCAGCCGTTTTTTTAACCTTCGCCACTGTTCATCTCCTCATTGGTAATCATCAGTTGCACAACAATGCGAGTAATAACCATTACGCAGAGCACGACGAGCGTGCTTCTCCACAAGATAGCCGAGAGGGAAATGTTCGCCATAATCCCCGATATGGCTACAACAGTGATAGAGAGAAGTATTACTGCTGCCTTCAATTTATGAAGTGCCGCATACTTCGCCTGTCTGCTTCCTCTTTTCGGTTTACCCGCCATAAGCCCCTTCTGTTATTAACTGCTGAAAGAAAAACTGCATTCCGCCTTTTACACGATACTTGTAAAAATCCTCATCTATATTGACCGCTACCTGTGAAAGCGCGCGTGAAGCCTTACTTGTAGGGAATTCGCTGATAACTGGTCTACGGTCTTGAATCGCTGCCAAGACAGAGCTATCCGCCGGAATCGATCCAAGAAACTTCAGATGAATGTGTAGGTACTGAGAAGCTACTGCCGATAATCTCTGGAACGCATGCTGGGCTTCTTTGTCTGAAGACGTATTATTCACAAGAACAGATACTTCTTTTTCCCCATGGCGTTTTGAAAGGAGTTTTAAGAGTGCATAGGCATCAGTAAGTGATGTAGGTTCATTATTAATGATACATATCACTTCTCCTGAGGCAGCATTGAAGTACATAACCTCTTGGCCAATACCAGCTGGAGTATCAATTATGAGATAATCATAATCGGCAGCAACTTCTTCAATCTCATTTTTAAGCACTTCTAACTCTTGTGCTGTAAGATCAAGTAGCGACTCAACACCGCTAGCACCGGGAATAAGTGAAACTCCGAAAGGAGTATCAACGATTATCTCTGAAAGAGATTTCTCACCTTCAAGCACATGACGAAGCGTATACGGGGTATTTATTCCAAGGAGAACATCTGCATTTGCAAGACTCATGTCGCCATCGAGTACAAGTACTCTTCTTCCGAGATCAGAGAGTGCAATGGCAAGATTTATCACGGTATGTGTTTTCCCAACGCCACCTTTGCCGCTGGTAATACTCATCACTCGTGTTTGGCCAGATAAGACCTGTTGTAAAGGCATCGTTTTCCTCAATTCTCTCAGTGTTTTTGCCTGATCATTCACAAAAAGTTCCTCCATTTATGATTCGTTTCAAAAAAGTGTTGTCTCAATTATTTTTCAGCTCTGTAACCTATTGATTATATGACTTAATTAGTGCATTTTTCGCTCCATAAACCAGGATAAACGTTTCGCCGATGCGGGTTCAATATCCTCAGGGACTCTCTGTCCGGTGGTAAAGAAGGCTAGGGGCTTCTGCAGCCGAATAGCAGTATTAACGATCGGTGCCATAAACCCAGTCTCATCGAGCTTGCTAAGAATCACACGGTCATATCCCACCTGATCAAAACTTTCTGCGGCCATCCTGAGATCGTATTCATTCATTGGTGCTGCAAGCACAAGCATTCGCTCCATCTGAGCAAGCGACTTCATTTGCTGAGAAAGTCTGTGTAAACGTTCCTTATCTCGTGGGCTACAGCCTGCAGTATCAATAAAGATCAGGTCGCACTTTCGAAGTCCATGTAGTGCATTCGTGAATTCCTCTTCGAGAGGTTTCTCTCCATCAAGTATCCGGCATGGAATGTGTAAAAGAGTTGCATATGTTTGAAGTTGATGTGCGGCACCGATACGGTAAGTATCAAGCGATATAAATCCAATTGTAAGATCACAAGCTACTCGAAATTGGGCGGCAAGCTTTGCTATCGTCGTCGTCTTTCCAACTCCAGTTGGTCCCACAAGCGCTACGACTTTGCTCTTAAATGGTAATTGACTTTCAAAGGTAAGATCATGAGAGATGCTCTCGATAAGTCCTGACTGACTGCCTGAGCCTCTTACGATCATCTCAGAAGCTTTACGGGTATACCCCTGCTCCTTCATAATCCGTCGCGTATGTCCTTCCTGAGCCTTCAGCTCACGAGAATTATCAACACCAACTTTAATCTCATATCCGTGGGTTGGGTGCTCAAGGCTCTCAAGAATAACAGCTTCTTCCCCTACCTCGTAACGAATCTTCGTTAGAACAGCTGACATGTTATCGCCATAAAACGTACGAACTTTCATATTCCTCCTATTCCTCTACTGAAATGACACCCATCGACTGCACCCGAGTGTTGGGGGCAATTTCCTGATGACTAATTACGGCATAGCCAGGTACAAATCTCTCAACAAAGCGTGCAAGCGCCGCACGAAGGTGATTTGGAGCTAAAACTATGGGCGTAAGACCCTTCTCTATAAATTTACTTGAAGCAGTATTGAGACGATTGATCAGCATCTGAGCCTGTCCGGGTTCAAGGGCGAGATACGATCCTTCATCTGTTTGTTGAACCGCGTCACAGAGACTTCGCTCTAATCCCGGATGCATACTGGCTAGCGGTAAAACTCCATCTTCTGTACTAAATTTCGATGTTATGGTTCGACAGAGCTTTCTTCGCACATATTCCGCAAGCTTTTCAGGATGCTTCACATTTGGAGCCCAATCTGCGAGTGTCTCAATGATGGTCCTGAAATCTCTAATACTGATCTGCTCTCGTAAAAGGTTCTGAAGGACTTGTTGTACTTGTCCAAGGGTAAGAAGGTCTGGAATAAGCTCTTCAACAACCTTCGGATACTCCTTTGAAAGTGTATCGAGAAGATGTTGGGTTTCCTGTCTTCCAATGAGTTCATGCATATTGGCACGAACAAGCTCGGTGAGATGTGTCGTAATAACAGTAGCTAGGTCCACTACGGTATAACCAGAAAACTGGGCACGCTCCTTATCAGTCTCCTTAATCCAAAGAGCATCCAGTCCAAACGCTGGCTCTTTCGTAGCCTCTCCTTCCATTGGAGCAGAAACGCTACCTGGATCCATGGCGAGCATGTGATGGCTCTTAAGCTCTCCACTCCCAATATCAGATCCCCGTAGGAGAAGTTTATACTCACCGGATTGAATCCTAACATTGTCACGGATATGTATCGGTGGAACGATGAAACCATAATCAATCGCAAACTGGCGACGAAGAGATCGAATACGTTCAACAAGATCTCCTCCCTCAACGAGCGTTACAAGTTCATAACCAACTTCAAGCTCCAGAGTGTCGACCCCGAGTAATCCAGTAACCTCCTCAGTACTCCCAGGCTTCGGTGCATCTTCCTCTTCATGCCCCTCACTCTTCTTACCGAGTTTAAGGCCGGATTTCATCGCGGCTTCCTCGCTTTTGATCACAGAGTGGCGAATATACCCAATGCCTCCACAAAACGCTGAGAGAAACATAAACGGTATGAATGGAAGTCCAGGCACAATACCAAGTCCAAGACAAACTGCTGATGCTAGAAAGAGAGGTTTTGTAGATCTTCCAAGTTGTGAAAGCGCTTCAGTACCAAGGTCATCTCCTGAGGCAGCTCGGGCAACAATTAAACCAGCTGAAGTTGAGATGATAATTGATGGAATCTGACTCACAAGACCATCACCAATAGTCAAAAGCGTATAGGTCTCAGCAGCAACTTGCCAGTCCATGCCCTGCTGAATGATACCAATGAATAAGCCACCCAAAATATTGATACCGGTAATAAACAAGCCCGCGGTCGCATCTCCGGTTACGAATTTAGCCGCACCATCCATCGCCCCGTAGAATTCAGCTTCACGTTGCAGTTCCTTTCGCTTCTCTTTTGCTTCGTCTTCATTTATGAGTCCGGTATTGAGATCCGAATCAATAGCCATCTGCTTTCCGGGCATCGCATCAAGTGTAAATCTTGCTGCCACTTCCGCGATACGACTTGAACCTTTTGTGATAACCTTCAGGTTCACTATACTAATAGCGATAAAGATCACAGCTCCAATGACGTAGTTCCCACCGACCACAAACTCACCAAATGCTTGAATAACCTGACCTGCCGCATCGAGGCCTGAGTCACCGTTAAGAAGAATCAGTCGCGTCGAGGCAACGTTCATAGCCAACCGGAAAAGGGTTGTAACAAGAAGAAGAGCCGGGAATGATGTGAAATCAATTGCCGTGCTCATATAGAGCGAAACGAAGAGTATCACAAGACCAATCGTGATATTGAGTGCCAAACAGATATCGAGAAGAGCTGTCGGTATCGGTATAACAAGTATAGTAAGAATACCAATGAGCGCTACTGGAATAGAACTCGCTTTCAGGTTTCGCATTCTTGATTCGTTCTTATCTGCCATACTACGCACCCTGTGTTACATATCGATGTGGATGTTTCAGCCTGTAGACGTATGCAAGTATCTCTGCCACTGCCTTAAAGAGTTCGTGCGGAATCTGTGATCCCACTTCTGTCGCTGCATAAAGTGCTCTCGCCAGAGGTTTGCGCTCTAATATTGGGACTCCAGCTTCTTTCGCGATCTCTCGAATTCGAAGTGCGATGAACCCCTTCCCTTTTGCAACAACAACTGGCGCCGACATGGTTTCACGATCGTATTTGAGGGCTACTGCGTAGTGAGTCGGGTTGGTGATAATAACATCAGCTTGTGGAACACTTTGCTGAATACGCTCCATAATTCTTTGCAGACCCTTTTGCTGCATCTGGCGCTTTGTCTTTTCATCCCCTTCGATCGACTTTCGCTCATCTTTTACTTCTTCCTTAGTCATCTTATTCTGACGAAACCACTGATATCTGCTCCAGAAGTAATCAAATATTGCGAACGCAATAAGTACGTAGATGACTTTCCAAAAGACATAGAAAATAGACTCACCGATGTACTGAATAATCATCTCGATACTGGTATGAATCAATCCAACCATATCCGGGGCGAACCGCTTAAGCGCAAAGTAGCCAATCGGTAGTATCAGCATCAACTTGAAAAGTGACTTCATCGTGTTTACAAGCCCGTTGATCGAGAATACCTTTTTAATCCCACTGATAGGATTTAAAGAGCTCCACTTCATCTCAATCTTTTTATCCTTCACGTTCCAATTTGTTTGGAGCATCACAGCAAGAGTGGCAACAGTAGATATGGTTACGGCGATAGCCGCTACGTGGGGGGCAAACCTTCTAAACGCATCAGTAGCTATCTCATAGATATAAAATTTCGTGAAAGCTTCATTCCTCGCTATACGCGCATAGATATCGATGATGTATTGCTCCATGTCATGAAAGATCCAACCAGCTATTGCAAAGAGGACGAGGAAGCCACTTAGCAGGGATAGCACTTGGACAACCTCTGTTGAGAGGTGTACCTGTCCGTGCTTTCTGTACTCGCCCATCCGCTTATCGGTGGGCATCTCGGTACGTTCTTCTGGGGTTGAATGTTCAGACATCTCGTTAAGGTTCGTGTCAGCGTTCTAGTTAATACTTCTCTACATACCTTACTGAGCAATATACGTGCCTGTTTTGAATCACTATTCAGCGCACTAACTATCTGATATTAGGTATCATTAAGTGCATAAATCCTCTTCTGACTGTCAAAACAATGACCCTACTACTATCACCACCACACCCCCCTCCTCTTCCTCTTGCACTTGCACTTGCACTTGCACTTGCACTTGCACCAAAAAACAACAGAGAATCTGTATAGTCTAGGGTGTCATTACGAGGAGCTGACATATCGTTGTAGTAAGGTGCAAGATATGAAGAAAAGAACAACTTCTTAGAGCTATCGCTTACTCATACCCCACTCAACAATACCGCAAGCGAAGCATCAATAGTCTGAAGTTCCTTCTGTAGGAACACTATGATTTCAGGAAGTGACAGCGCCGAAAGAACAAGCCCAATACCAATAGTAAGCGGAAAACTCACAATAAATATATTTACCTGCGGAACTGCTTTGGTAATAAGTCCCATCACGAATTGTGTGAGAAGGAGAGCAACAATTACTGGAGCAGACACAAGTACCCCAAGACGAAAGATATCTCCCGTTCTATTTATCAGTAAATCTACAGAGTGCGAATCGATAAGAAAGGTACCTGGTACCAAACCGTGACTCACTCCACTTGCTGCATAAATAATTGCATGATGTCCTCCCATAAGGAGAAAAAGGAGAATAGCAATATCACCAAATATACGAGCAAGGCTCGTAACAGATCCGCCGAAGGTCGGATCCACGAGTTGCGCCGCACCAAGACCCATTGTTGTTGACGATAGTGTTCCTGCCGTTTGCACCCCTGAAACAATAAGCGCTGGAAGAAGACCTATTACAAGGCCTAAAAGCGCTTCTGAGGCACCCTGAATAAGGAGCCCTGCGATACTATCAGGGAGGATAGCAACTGGTGAAGAGAAGGTCGCGGCCATAGAAAACATTAAAATAGCAGTGGCCCGTACACGCATACCAGATACACCGTTTCCAATACCAGGAAGTACCATGATAACCCCACTGAACCGCATGATAAGCAGCATAAAAGTCCAGAGCAGATCTACCCGCGATTGGAGAATATGGTTTATCTTAAGGAAATCAAACTCCATAGCCTGTTCCCTATGGAGTAATATTCGCTATGTGGCTATAGGTCCAAGTGGTGAATGAAGCAATTCGATTGATCATAAAATGGCCAAAAAAGAGAAGACCTATAACAGCCGCAGCAATTTTAGGGATAAATGCCAGCGCGGCATCATTAATCTGTGTAGCTGCTTGGAAGACACTGACCGCAAGACCCGCAACGAGTCCCAATACCAAAATAGGAGCCGAAACAAGTACCGCCGTTTCAATTCCAAGTTGTCCAAGTCTTAAGTATTCATCAATATTCATATCTTATCCTCACTGATCAGGTTACGTGATAGGTTTGAACAAGCGATCCAATAAGGAGATGCCAACCATCGACAACAACAAAAAGCATAAGTTTCAGCGGCAATGAGATCACTACCGGAGGCAGAGTAATCATACTCATAGAAGTGAGCACCGACGACACGACCATATCCAGAACAAGGAACGGTAACGCTACCAGAAAACCAATCTGAAATGCCGTATTTAACTCACTGAGAATAAATGCGGGGATAGCAACCTGCATCGGCACATCTTCAGGTTTCTCTGGAAATTCCGACTTCGTAATATCTAAAAAGAGCGCAAGATCCTTCTCTCGCGCGTGACGAACGAGAAACGATTTGAGAGGGGCAGAAGTCTTTCTCCAACTCTCAGTTCCATCCATCTGCCCATCCATATAGGGTTGTATCCCTTCAGAATACATCTCTTGAAATATCGGATTCATTATAGAGATTGTGAGAAAGAGAGAGAGTCCGGTGATAACAAGGTTTGGTGGCATCTGCTGCGTACCAAGCGCTGTTCGTGTCATTCCAAGCACAACCGCAATCCTCGTAAAAGATGTCATGGTAAGGATAATCGCTGGCAGAAACGAAATAGCCGATATAAGAAATACAGCCTTGATGCCAGAAGAAAGTCCTTCACTCCCTGAGCTGATATCACTACCACCTATCGAGAGCGACACTTCCGGAACGGTTACTCCCTGAGCGAGAGCCAGAGAAGGAAGAAAGAGAAAAAGCGCTGACCAACTGATCAGGCTGAGAGATTTACATCGATATCGCATGGCATTTCATCCTTGAATCCATTTGTTTGTGATTTATTCATAAGCTCTTCTTCAAAGAGCGAGTTTGTATTTTGTTCCGCTGGGAAAATGCTACTACTGAGCAAGTTCACCTGCTCAGCGCCCACCGCCAGAAGAAGTTCTTTATGATTATATCTGGCGCGAACAAGAGCTGTTTTCTGATTGAGAGCTACTTTCTCAAGTATCTCGATCTGTTTCTGTACTGGCGCAAAGGCGCTCTTATTCCAGCGCTTCATCACAGCGACAAAGATAAAGAAAACCCCCAGACAAAGTGCCAATGCTTGAATAACACGTGAAGGACTGAGATCAGATTCCTTACTCTCTGATGATTCTAGCCATTTCGCTCCAGAATGAGATTCTACGCTTTTATGATTTTCAGAGATCTCTTTGACACGTTTTAATCGATCAACACCACTATCTGCTGTCTCAGCAGAGACTGCAGCAGGAAGGCAGACAAGAATTGATACAAAGATCAGGATAGGGACGAAACGCTTCATATTACTTACCAAGCCTCTCGATTCTATCCTCTGGCGAGATTATCTCAGTAAGTCGCACACCAAATTTCTCATTTACAATAACCGCTTCACCACGTGCTACTCTCTGTCCGTTAATATAGACATCAAGACTATCTCCAGCGAGTTTCTCCAATTCGACTACCGATCCTTGTCCAAGTTGCAGAAGGTCCTGTATGGTCATACGCGCTCTTCCAACTTCAACCGTAACAGCAAGAGGAACTTCTTTAATAAATTCAACTGTTCGCCCTGGCTCATTCGCCATTTCACTCGCTGCATCCTGAGCTGCTTCAGCAACCTCATCAGCGGCATCTGCCACCTGCTCGAGTTCTTGGCCGAGAGCGTTATCGGTCTCTACACTTGCATCTACAATGTCATCATTTTCCATACTTTAGTAACTCCTGCTTGTTTTCATAATTTATCAGGTCTTCTTTCGGAATATTTCTGGTTATTCGGCAAGCACGGTTCCCACGATAGGTACCAACGAATCCATAATATTTAGGTTCGCCTTCAATCTTCACCAGAGCTTCTTCTGATGGGTTGGTGTCCAGTTTGATCACGTCGCCTTCTTTAAAGGAGAGAAAATCGCGAGTTTTCACATGACCGGTAGCAAGCTGTACACTAATCTCTGCCGTCGTGCGCTTAATATTTGTCTGCATCCGCTTTAAAACACCGGTGTCAGCTTCAAGACGCGTACTCTGAAATCCGGTTGCAAGCTTACTTCTTAGTGGTTCAATAGTAGAGTACGGAGTACAGAGAGTCAGAGTTGTACTCTCCTGCTCAAGCTCTACTTCGATCGTAACAATGATCACCACATCAGTTGGTGGCACAATAGCAATAGCAAGCGGGTTAAACTCAGAACGCACATACACGAAATCAACAGGATGAATCGGCGCCCAGGCATCTTTAAGAACATCTAGTGCCATCATGACAACTTTACCAATGAGTCTTGTTTCGATCGGAGTGTACTCACGCCCTTCAATTTTTACTCTTCCCTGACCACCTCCACCAAAGAGAGCGTCAACAATTCCAAATACCAGTGGCGAAGAAACCACCATCAGGGCATAGCCTGAGAGCGGTGGCATACGGAAGATATGAAGAGAAGACGGAAGCGGTAGCTTTTTCATAAAAAGCCCGAACTTGATCATCTCAATTCCACCAACGTTGGCGAAACATGTTCTTCCTAGGAAATTTCCAAGAGAGGTTCTAAACTGACGAGCAAAACGATCGTGGATAAGCTCCATTGTCGGCATCCGACCACGAATAATTCGCTCTTGGTTTGCAAGATCGAACTTCTTCGCATTGGAGTGCTCCTCCATTTCTACGCTGTCATCTTCAATGTCTCCGTCAGAAAGACCTCGAAGCAGCGAGTTGATTTCATCTTGTGTCAGTACCTGGTTCATTCTTCTTACTTTCCTGCGTTACTGAATAATAAACTCTGTAAAGTAAACGTATTTCACTTCGTCTTTTTTAATCGTGGCGTTTATAAGCGCCTTCATCTCTTCACGTAGCTTCCCACGACCTTTTGCATCATCGATATCTTCTCTCGTTTTTGCAGAGAGCAAAGACAGAATTTTATCTCTCACTGGTACGAGCCGAGAATAAAAGCGACGAGGCACATTCCTGTCATGGAACTCAAGTTGAGCTAAACAGCGGAGATATCCTCCATCATCAAGATTCACAACAAAGGTATCGAGTGGTAAGATAGCACCCATCGGTTCTTCATCTTCAGCGTACTCTTCCTCTTCACCAAATCCCTCAACAACGACACGGTCTTCTACAATAGCGGTGTCCTGAGCAACTTGATCCATCTCTTCCTTCTTCTCCTCTTTTCCGAGGCTCATAATAAGGAGAGGTGTTCCAATAAGTAAGAGCAGGAGTACTACTCCACCAACGATCAGAATAAGTTTCTTCTTACTCCCACCCTTAGCAGCGCCTTCGGCTTCTTGCTCACCGTCTTTTTTCTTTTCTGCTTTCTCTTCTTCAGCCATGATACGTTAATCTTTTTCGCTCACTCCCCTCTTTACATTTTTGTTAGAGTGAACTGAGCAATGCCTTCTAAATCCTTTCGCTCTCCCTTTGTCGATTTAGGACAACCAGGCCCATAAATCTCAAAGTCGAGCTCTCTTATCGGATATCCGGTGTCAAGAAGCTGGCGCCTTATTGCAACAGCTCTTTGCTTAGCCCGAGTCTCCGCTACGTCGTCCTGAGCCCCGGTGCAAAGCACCAAATGCACCGACTTAACGTGATAACTCTCTGGAATTCCATTAAGATTTAGTCTCTCTCTGGCTATCCCCATGAGTTCTCCCGTAACCGGGTCAAAATCCTCGTGGTGAAATCTCACTTCACGAGGGGAAATCCGTACTTTAGAATTTGCAATATGAGTGCCACCTTTGTTTGAAACCTTAAGGGGACGCATTTGCTCCTGAATACGGGAAGTTACCCCACTTTTATCATTTATGACTTCGTAACGTGCGATAAAGAGGCAGAGCAAAAGTGTCAAAAGATCGCCAAAGGAAACCAGCCAGCTCTTGCGATCAGAACGGCGTTTATTCATGACGCCCTCCTCTTAAATGATGCTAGGATTCGCCCCTGTTTCCCGTTCATTTTAATTCTGACCGAAAGAGCATCTGCGGGAACACCGTCAGCTAAGAGTCGAGCACGAAGAAGAGCAGCTTGCTCAACTGAGCGTGCAAAGTGCTCTCCATCGAAATCGAAAACAATTTTAGCTGTAATCTCATGTGACATCAGAAATGTGCTGAGCACATCATATCGATCTTCACTTAGTTTATGTGATGCACCGTGGAAGAGATCGGTGAAATCTTCGCTAGTAAGAAGGTGCTCTTTTACTGGTTCTTGTATCGGTTGTGGGGCGCCTATAACCGGTGGATTTTCAGGAATATGATCAATGGCTACTACCATGCAAACAACTATCAGGATAAGAGAGATGTACTGAAGAAAGTATCTCTCAAGGCCTACCTCCTGAGAGATACGCCTCTCTTTCCTTAGAAAATGCGTAGCGCCAACACTCACTCTTACTACTCCCCAACCTGCGCATTAAAAGATCTCAGTCGCTGTCTGAGTACTACCGGGTTCTCTTCACGGGCAAGGCTCAAGATCCCTTCAAGGGTAACTTGCTTAAGTTTAAAATTCTGCTCAGCATACCTTCGAATTTTACCGGCAAATGGTAGAAAAATGAGGTTTGCAAGCAGTGCGCCGTAGAGCGTTGTAAGCAATGCTACTGCCATAGCAGGCCCTATCGCTTCACTCTGCCCAAGGCTCCCAAGCATCTGAACAAGGCCGATAATCGTACCAATAAGCCCCATAGCAGGAGCATAATTGCCGAGTGTTTCAAACACCCCAATCGCCTTCTCTTCACGATCGTGCGCTGATTCCATCTCTGTACGAAGCACTCTCTCAATGTCTTCACGAGGAAGACCATCTGAGGCAAGCTCAAGGGCAAGCTTAAGAAACCCCTCTCCTACGTTTGAGGCTTCGCGGTCTAGAGCAACCATGCCGTCAGCTTTGACTACTTGAGAGAGCCTTGAAAGATATCTGGCGCGTTCAGTAACCGTATCGACATTGCGCGTATAGAGAATAGTGAAGAATGCGGCTTTTGCCTCCATGAGATCTTCAGGCAAGTGATGCAGAAGCGTTGCCCCCAGCACTCCCCCACCTACAATAGCTAGGCCACTCAGGCTCATATACCTGAGAGCTTCTCCACTTAGCAGAATAGCTCCAAGGATAAAAATTGCTGAAACCGCTATGCCATAGAGAACGGATCTATCAAAGCGCTTTCCTTGTGAGTTGTTGCTGTATCCGTAAGAGCGAGATCCGTACGCACTGCGTCGTAACCATGTGTTTCTAAGTTTTTGTAACATTATGCATCCTTACCGTGTATCTCGGTGCGCGTTTTTCCATGGAGTAACACTGCAACGTACATGCCACGTCGAACTCACACGAAAAGGAATATTAACAATATGTTAGAGAGGCTCACGAATATGAAGAACTAGAATTTGCGTCAAAAGATTGACTTCCCACGGCTTCTCGCTAAGGTTTCACTTCATGGAAGCTTACGTTCATACTCTTGATCCCTTTGCAATTAAATTTACACAGGACTTTGGGATTCGTTGGTATGGCCTCTCCTACCTAACCGGATTTTTTCTGGGCTACCTGATAATCCTCTGGTTGTGCAAAAAAGGGAAAAGCCCTCTCTCAGCCGAGCTCGCATCCGATTTCGTCTTTACGGTTGCAATGGGGTGCATTGCAGGTGGAAGAATAGGGTACTGCCTCTTTTATAGCCCTGACCTTCTCTTCTCCTTTGAAAGCTCGCCACCTTTTTGGGGACTTCTCGCTGTAAACAAAGGAGGTATGGCAAGTCACGGTGGAATGATAGGTATCGTCATCGCCTGCTACTATTTCGCCAGAAAACACAGCCTGCCCGTTCTACACCTTTTTGACCTGACTATCCCTGGCGCTACACTGGGAATTTTCTTTGGAAGAATCGCAAATTTTATAAATGGCGAACTCGTCGGACGTGTCGCCCCAGCCGGATACCAATTTGCGGTAAAATTCCCGCAGGACATAATCAACTGGCCTTCTTATGCACCAGAAAAGCTCAAGCTCCTGACACCGGTCATTCCCTACACCGGAGAAGATACCTCCCGCTGGGAGCGTGCTCTAAACTCTTTTCCCGGACGACAAGCATGGCATGACGTGCAATTTTACCTTGAGAGGATCCTCGAAGCCACCCAGAGCCATAATACCGCGGTCATAGAACATCTCGCGCCACTTTTATCCCCACGTTATCCATCTCAGCTTCTGGCAGCTCTCCTAGAGGGCTTACTTATTTTTGTTATTACTCTCTATGTGTGGAGAAAACCTCAAAAACCAGGACTTGTAACAGCCCTCTTTTTCATCGTTTATGCTCTTGTGAGAATTTACAATGAGCAATTTCGCCTTCCAGATCTCCATCTCGGATACCAGCTTTTCGGGCTCACCCGGGGCCAGTGGCTAAGCGTCGGCCTCCTTATAGCTGGAATATCGTGTTACGCGTACTGGTCAAGGCGGAAAGCCCCGGCTATTGGCGGATGGCGATCCTAGGCGATAGGAAAATTATCAAAACGGCCCTAAATCTCCAGTAATCGGTCCGAAAAGCACGATTTTTTGATTAAAAATAGAATTCAAGCATAATTATCAATTATGCAAGAAGTACAAGTCCACGTTCCAGTTTCCGATCAGCAGGCCGCGCAGGCTCAAACAGATAAAGCCTATATGTATATCGGCGAGGATGGGCTACCTCGCACGTGCCCAGTGCCAAGGGAACCCCAACGTGTAGAAAAAGCCAACGTCACTCTTGATATAACTCCACTAGACGCCTTACCAAGTGACCCAAAGTCAGAGGAAGAAGTACAGCCCGATGCAGCGCTCACAATTCGTAATTTTCAGGGAGTTGATATTGGTACTATAACCATTACCGGTCTGTCCGAGCTAGACCCTTCAGTATTAAAAGGAAAGGCTCCTCACACTTGGCTTATGGACAGGGTCAAACGATTAAAGACCTATACCTTCACATCAGATCGCACCAATGAGAAGTCAAGTCTGGTTACACCCACCAAATTTGGTTCGCTGCTACAGGAACTTTCAGATAACGGAGCAAAGCTGCGCTCCTTCCAAATGGAAAATAATGCAGAGAAAATAGCCACACATTATAGGAATAGACTTACCCGTAGAATCTACAGAAAGGCTACTGAACCGACTGACAATCCGGTACAATGGAGCACGCTGGTACATTGTGATGGCTCTGACGCCGAGCGCCAAAAAGACACAGATGTTCGTGACGCAAGTTCACGATTAGCCAATCAACCTCCTCATGATGAGTGTGACCTCGCCGGATATTCCTTTTCCGTTGATACCGATTTTCCAGATTCACCTCAAGCGTTACAAGCTAAAAGACAAGATTGCTTGCAGTGGTCTGTTGTTTCAGAAACTCCAACATGGAGTTTCATGCGTGAATTTGCAAAAGTCTATGAGATTGACCGCTTAACACAAAGAATGATTGTACAGCCTCAGGATAAAGATGCTCTCTTTAGGCAATCTGGCGACATTTACTATCTGCGGACATATGGCAGTAAAATATCTCCTCGTGACTCAAAACTTATTGAGATCGCCCCTGTACACTTTCTCATCCACAAAGATGGTGTCGTTACATTTGCAGACAAATCTGTGAACTCTTTTCAAGCGGAACACTGGCAGCTGACCCAAAATTCTTCCCTTTCAGAATGTGTCGATGTTCTTGAACTCTTCGGTTATATTTTTGATGCCGTACACGAAAGTAACGCACAAACGCTGGGAGCTCTCTCAAGGCAGCTAGGCAAGTACTATGCTGAAGACGACAGGCAACTTCGTGAGAATGGTCTTACTGAGATTGACACTATTTTAGCGAGCGCCCAAGCTCTGCGAAGCGCTATAAGTCCCTCTGAGAGATTAGCAATCTCATTAACTGCCAATGATCTCAAAGACGTTACGGTAAACAGTAAAGACAGAGTTATCTCACGCATAGCAGACCGAATATCCAATCTGGGAACTGCCAGTTCAACCATCCAAGGAGATGGGAAACACCTCCTTGAAGATATACGCACTATGCACGATCAGCGAACCGCGAAAGCTGCCGAAGCCGCTAGAAAGAACTCTGAGTTCCTAGATATGTGTGCCAAGGCATGCCTGCCGTATGTTGGGGCGATTGGTGTTTTTAGCTGGAGTCCATTGGCAAATATCATACCCCAAGGAACTCAGGATATTATTGTAGCTTCGTCTCTCATCGTAAGCGCATACTTTGTCGGCCAATACGCGGTACGCAGGTTAAGGAACGAAGTTTTCAGCTAACGCTTTGCATCCCTCTCCTACCCTCTTCACGGGTCTCGTCAATCTACGTAAAATTCGCAGAAAAAGAATAGCTCCCATTTCCAAAGTTTTCTCCTCAGCCACCGATATATTCTTATGGGACTGACAATTGACGAACGAGAAGGATGGGAGTGGTTCATTGGAAAATGAGATTATAGGTCAACCTGGTAATATTCAGGCAAATAGACACCTTTTTGAGGCTTGCAAGAAAATGGCAGCCTCATGGTTTCCGGTAAATCCGGATCATTTAAAGAAGATCCAAGACGGGCTCTCACGAGGAGCTTACGATCTCGACGTAGACTTTCTGATATCTGAAATTCAAAACGATTTAGCGCTCTATACATTCACCCTAAAGGAAGCTAGGAGACGACTCGGAGATACAGGTATAGCACTGAGCCCGGAACAACTTCTCAGAAAGACAGGACTCACCAATCTCAACACAATACTACAGACGAGCCCGGATAAGATATCAACCTTTGATCTCGAAAAGGCCGAAGAGCTTCAAAGCCTACGACTAAAAGATGCCGTAATTAGTGCAGGGGCCGCTGAAGTCATGGCTCATCACCGCAATCTCTCTGGGAACCTCGGGTACACCACAGAAGTAATACGACAGTTAGGGCTAACGCTTATCTCTTGGAATTATCCAGAAGAATACAAACGATCTATGGCTGCATACGCCGAAGGCGCAGATCTTGAGATCGAGCTCACGAAGAATCTTGGTTTCTCTGCAGCTCTTTTTGGTATAGCCATTGCTAGACAATGGGGACTCTGCCCAGAACTTCGCATCGCAGTGGGTGATACAGGTTTTAAAAAGCAGCAGACAAAGCTCGTGAATACAGCGAGTACCCTTACGAAGATCTGCGAAGTTGGGGAAGCCCTCGCTCGAGCAAACAATCCAAAACAACATCCAAATGCCAAAAAGGATTGGAAGATTGCTAAATCCCGGATTGAAGCGATGCTTGGGGCAAATGGCATACACACCATTGAAGAGCACATTAAAGACCAATGTGAGCATTACTCAAGTATTGCTCCGGAGATTTTTGGGGAAGAAGTAGATCTTAACCCTACGAAATCTATTATTCAGACTCCGAGAAACGAAAAGTTTCTGGACAATCGTTACATTCGTCACTGTCCACGTGATATTCAGAACCGTCTCGAACAGGTGTATAATTCATTTTCACCCGATCCGGCGACGCGTCAAACGTGTATTATAACGTTAGCTGAAGAGATCTGTCCGCGAGCAGGATTTGAGTATGGATGTATCTTCTTGCTCCAACCCGATACAATGACACTTACTCCACGTCTGACGATCGGGAAACTCCCCCCAAAAACATTTAAGAATTATCACGCCATGTCAGTTTCAACGCGTAATCCAGATCCCATTACCTCTGCCTATCACTGCAACACCCCGATTGTGCAGGGAAGTGATGCTCTGACACCTTTTGGCGAAGCATCCATATCCTCAGTTCTTGGGAGAAGTCAGAGAGTAGGAGTACTCTATCTCGAACCCTCACCAGATCTGCTAGACCTCAGAGACAGCTCCGCCCTCCAACGCTTCAAAGCACTCTGCCAGACCTTACATGATTGTTTGAGTCTAAGTTAGCGGCTATTAATACTTCTGCAGTGCACCGTTGATAAAGCCTTCCATCGCTCAACTACACCCGCTATACTTCCACCTCATGAGCGATCTACAAAATATAACCTCTCAAATTCTAAAATTTCGTGACGCACGCGACTGGAAGCAGTTTCATAATCCGAAGGATATGGCTCTTTCACTTATCCTTGAAGCATCTGAACTCGCGGAACATTTTCAGTGGAAGTCTGAGAGCGATCTAAAGACATTAGACAGAGAAGCGATTGGTGATGAGCTTGCAGATGTACTCTACTGGGTACTGCTTCTAGCATCAGACCTCGGGATAGACCTTGAAAAAGCCTTTCATACTAAGATGAAAAAAAATGAGAGGAAATACCCGATAGAAAAAGCAAAGGGGAAGAGCGATAAATATTCAGAACTCTAGCGCCCAAATCGCTCTTCTCATCATAATAACGCTCCTCCTTTACATCCCGGCACTCTCTATCCCGTTCTTAGGTGATGAGATACATGGTATTCTGCAAAATTCCGTCATCACAGATCTCGACACCTTCCTTCATAACTTCATAAGCGTCAAAGCGCTCTTTCATAGACCAATAAGTGTTTTCTCATACACCATTCAATACGCCTTCCACGGTGAGAATTCCGCCCCTTATCATGCTTTCAATATCATCATTCATCTTGCAAACGTACTCCTGCTCTACAAGATAGCCAAAAAGCTTGAACTCCCGGCGTTCTTCTGCGCATTGCTTTTCGCATGCCATCCCCTTGCTACCTCTGTTGCGAGTCAGATATACGGGCGTAATTATTCACTTGGACTCTTGTTTATTCTCATCGCCCTCGAGTATACGATCGCAGATCTCGGAAAAAGGAGACTTACACGAAAACAGCTTATAGTCATCTCAACGTGTTTGGCACTAGCCACGCTTACAAAACAGGTTTTTGTTGTTTATCCAATACTCTTTTATCTTATCGCTTACTTTCGTTCTGATAAAATGGCAATTCAAAAAAATCACGTTATTCTGATTTCACTGTCGTTGTTACTCATGGGGCTCTTTCTCAATTTTTATGCCTTGCCTTTTCTTGATGGCAAGAATCTCTTTTCCCTCACCTACTTTTACTCTCAAATTGGAAATTTCATTCCGGTTCTTTTTGGTATCTATTTAGTCCCGGTTAAGATTGCGCTACTTCATAAGCTCTCTTGGTTTCATATCTTCTCTACTCCGCCAGTTATTCTCGGTTCCATCACGATACTGGTAAGCCTCATAGTGTGCATTTTGAAACGAAGAGATCTCAGTTCAATGCTTTTACTCTGTTTCTTTTTTACTCTCATACCGACAAATACTTTCATTCCAAAACATCAAGTTATCCTTGAGTGGAGGCTGTATCCTTCACTTCTCTTTTTCATTCTCTTTCTAGGAAGTCTCCTCTCGAAGTTCTCCGTAACAAGATCCGGTCGCTTCTCAGTTGTATCAATCTTCACGCTTATGACCTGCACCTATGGCTCTCTTACCTACCATCAGAACAAGATATATCAATCAGCAGATACCACCTATCAACAGGTACTGAAGCATTACCCGAACAGCCTGATTGCCTACAACAACTACGGTTATGCATACTTTAGAAAAGGTGAGATTGATGTAGCAGAAGAAATATACAAGCAAGGCCTCTTAAAGAATCGCTGCTACGAACCTATCCTTAAGAGCCTTGCTGAGCTTTACGAGTCTCAAGGAGATACCATGAGAGCTCGTGAAATCGCTTTTCGTGAGAAGATGTGTAAGAAGGTTTACCCGACCTCTCCCCAGCACTTATCGTGACATTTATAACTGTCCTGTCCGCACAGATATTCGATAATACCCTGACAGTTACTCTTCCCGCCCTGCTTATCATAGCAGGTACAGGGCTTCGCAAAGTCTTCACACTGCTTAAGCTCTTCTTCACATTTATCTTCGCACGCTCGGCATGCTTCTTCATCTTCAACATCACCACTTCCGTCATCGATTGAAACACAGGGTGGAGTTGGCGTTGGTGTGGGATCGATATGAATTCTACTTCCACTAAGAGCAAACGCGCCCTGAGGAAGAGTGATACAGAATACGAAAAGTAAAGTTAATTTTGTAATCTTACTGAACATTGAGAACCTCCTAAAATTTCCGTTAAAAGCTACCGCAGTTTTCAAGGCATATTTTCCGAGATTCTTCCCAATACTCATTAATATCCCCTGTACAATTAATCTCATCATCAGAGCAGACACATCGTGGATTGTTTTCTATTGCTCCGTCATAGAATTCATTACATTCATCAACGCACTCTTTACACTCTTCACTGTCCTGACCGTGAACCATACAAGGTCCTTGATGTGGTGTCGGTGTGGGATCCGGATTAGAAGAAGGAATAAATATGGCAAATGCCGGTGAACTCACCGTGAGTGATAGCAGTGACGCTAATAGGAGTTTAGATAGAATTTTCATGTGCATACCTCTTTTAACCTTATGCCGACATTGCTCAGCGGCATAAAAACCAGAAAGCTGAGCAAGAAGCTCTAGCTGCCAAACACCTATCTGTACTAAGTGCAGAGTTGCTCCAGAAATGGGCTAATGTGCTGTAATTACGCTACTTATAGACATGCCCTCAGGCTCTGTTTTTTTAAGAAGGCGTAACATTCGCATCTCGAGACCAGCTGAGAGCTCTCCCTGTTGCGTAGGGGCTTCAACCAACGAGGCACGACAACCTTGCTTTATATTGCGCAGGCGAGAAGGCAGATACACGCTTGTACGCCTCCCCGATGGCCTGAGTTCTTCTGGTGAATCAATTAGATAAAGATCAACGTTTGCTAAGATATCTTCAATCTCTATGATTCTCTCTTCAAGAGAGCCCTCGATTGGTAATCTGCGAGCTTGCTGGTCAAGATAGGTAAGGAGCGAGTCCCCAGTCTCTGCAGAAAGAGTTCCTGACAATTCTATTTTAGCACCTAAAAGCCCAGATAACTGACTCAGTGAATCTACAAGACTACGCATGTCATCTGGTGAGAAGCTTGCTATAGCAGCACGATCACGTCTCGCGATATCAGATAACACTCTGGAAAGGGTCTTTACATGCGCATCACCAAAATTGGCTGAGATTAGCTGCTTTGAGAGATAGCCTTCAAATGCAGAAGTAGTCGTGCTCAATTCTTTGATATGAACGTGCGCAGAGCAAAGGGTTTTGAAGTAGTTAACGGCCCGATCTGCCGATCTCTCACTCTCGCTTTTTAAGTACTGCCTTCCACCATATCCAACGAGCGTACCGATAGCAGATGTTGCTAGTCCAAAACTAAGAAGGCTAAAACGTAGCGCAGTACGTCTGTCTAGCTGAGAGGGGTCTCGACTTGGATTATCAGGCTCTACATTCTGCTCAGGCATTCCTTAAGGATATGCCTCTAACTCACACTAAGCAAATAAATCCATGAGGACTAGCAGCTCTAGAAGCCACTTGCCCTATTACCACAGGCATTCTCTGAGAGTCCTACAATTCGCATTTCAGAGAGCACAGCTAAGTACGATGCCGGGCGTAGAATAATAAGACGGATGTCAGTTACTTGAGGCTCCTCCAGAGCAACAACAGATGTTGTTGAGGAAGCCTCACTGGATCCCCACTCAGCGCCTGAATACACGGGTCTGTAATTTTCATCCCCCGCTGTTCTGACTTCTATACTGAACTCAGCACCGTAATTATGATACCAATCAAGCTCGATATAGAATATATCAGCAGGCCCCCCAGTTGAGATATCAATAACCGTATTTTCCTCAAACGCTCCACCCTGTGAAAAGTTACTCACCCACAAGGTTCCATGATTGTCATCAAACAAATTCTGAGATTGATATCTGGAATAGCTTTCGTAGACCGAGTTTGAAGTTGCCTCTAGAGAACAAAGTTCGTTGACCAAAGGACAGAACTGACATACATCGATGATTCCATCACTATTGGCATCAACTAAACGCGGGGACTCACAGATGTATCCTCTGATACTATCATAATAGCAGTTCTGATCTTCTGGATATTGTGCCAGATAGGTATCCATCGCTATCTCATAGTCATCAGGAATAAAATTGCGGTTGCAATCCTCTTCACAGGAATCGACCTTTTCATTATCGTTCAGGTCAATATCTACAAAACTTTCACATTCTGGATATCCACCATGACGACAGTTCTCACGTTGAATGAGGTTCATAGAGATCTCATATGAGTCAGGGGTATAGTTCTTGTTGCAGTCATCTTCACATGCATCCACGATCTCGTTATCATTGAGATCGATATCCACAAAGCCTTCACATTCTGGATATCCACCATGCCGGCAGTTCTCCCGTTGGATAAGATTCATCGCAACTTCGTGTGAATCAGGCACATAGTTTTTATTACAGTCCGCCTCGCATGTATCTACGATCTCGTTATCATTCAGGTCGATATCTATAAAGCCTTCACATTCTGGATATCCACCATGACGACAGTTTTCACGTTGAATGAGATTCATCGCAACTTCATGTGAATCGGGTACGTAGTTTTTGTTACAGTCCGCCTCGCATGAATCAACAATATTGTTATCGTTCAGATCGATATCAATATAACCCTCACATTCTGGATATCCACCATGTCTACAGTTCTCGCGCTGAATGAGGTTCGTGGCTATCTCCTCACTGTCTTTTACTTCATTGAAGTTACAGTCATCAGAGAATCCTGAGATCCCTACAAATCGAACTTCATACACAATATTAGTGGAGCTCGTCGATGCGGGAATTC
Organism: bacterium; assembly: GCA_030431715.1. GTDB lineage: Bacteria > Bdellovibrionota_C > UBA2361 > UBA2361 > RFPC01 > JAUIIO01. The sequence goes on along the minus strand of JAUIIO010000029.1, from coordinate 2,423 downwards.
GAAGATAAACTCTGTTACCAGATATTTTATCAAAGGTTAGCTCCTTTTTTACCATATACGCACGACCTGACACCGGTATCCATCCGGATGATTTAAATTTTGCTTTTCGTCTTTCCGCATCACCGCTCGCTACCTCAAGTTCAAGACTTGATGGGAGAAAGTAGTTGTGGACAAAGACTTCTACCGAGGTAAGATAAAACTCCTCTTCAAAACGGAAGCTCAGCTCATAAGGCGCTTGCCCAAAACCACCAGCCCAAAAGGTTGAAAGATTATCATCGCCTACATTGGTTGCCACGTAAGAGTCCATGCTCGAATACGTAGAACTCGCTGTAATCTCATAAGGCTTCTGAAATTGTGGCTCGGTGAACTCAAGCCGCTCGCATTCATCTGGAATGTTATTTTCATTCTCATCTTCTGAAGTTGGTTGAAGATAATCAGGGCCATTGGCAGGACCATTTATGTCGTAGTCATCTGGATAACCGTTTCTATTGCAGTCAAGTTCACACTCATCTGGAATAGAGTTTTGATTTGCATCCATGGAGTTTGGACGCACGTAATCTGGCGCATACGGGTCTCCGTTTACATCGTAGTCGTCCGGGTACCCGTTCCGGTTACAATCGATTTCACACTCATCTGGAATATCGTTATCATTCGCATCCATTGAGAGCGGGCGCATGTACTCTGGAGCTCCCGGCTCACCGTGTACATCATAATCATCGGGGTATCCGTTTCTGTTACAATCAACCTCACATTCGTCAGGGACATTATTTTGATTGGCATCCATAGAAAGCGGCCGAACGTAATCTGGGGCTCCAGGTTCGCCGTGAACATCATAATCATCGGGATACCCATTACGGTTGCAGTCTAATTCACATTCATCAGGTATTCTGTTTTGATTTATGTCATTAACATAATAAGGCCCAGGCTCAGCAAAACCAGAATACTCCCCCGGAGTTGTTTCAATATCATCGAACACACCATTAAAGTTACAGTCATTTGGGTGACAGAGCGGTGCTTGCTGATCTTCAAACGGTTGAGCCTTTAGAGCTCCAACACCGATCAAAACGCAACATAATAGACACGCCAAAGCGTACTGCTTGAGTTGTAACTGAATGTTCATGGGAGGCCCCCGAAATATAGTAAATTTAGTCTGTCCCATGAGATACATCGGAATATGCGATTATTCTCTTAAGAGCACTTCACCACCACTTCACAGCACCCCCAATTCAAGATCCGCCGCTTCTCATGGTGTCAGAGGCGTCACACCTGTTTTCAGGGACTTAGGCGCTATTCTCTGGACATTGAATCATATTTTTTGTTGTTGGGGAGTGCCATTGAAGAGCAGAGTATGTAAAAATCATATCCGTTCACTATGTAGATTTTCTAGCACTATGACTTTTAAGTATTTCTTACAACTCTTGCTCCTGTCTTTATGCCCGGCTTTCGCACTCGCCTGCCCACCTGTACACAATATCCCCGACTACAATTGCGACGGGGCCCTAAATATTGTGTTTTTGGGTGATAGCCTTGTATACGGCACAGGCGATGAGAAGAATGGGGGAAGCGGTGGTTACGTGCTACGCACAGAGGCACGATTAAAAGATGCCAATCTTTACAACTTTGGTGTACCCGGACAACAAACCCGCGCTTTACTAAAGGAGCTTGATGACGCCTTTGGGAAAAACAGTAAAAACGAGAAGATGAGGGATGCTCTTCGATTAGCAGACATCGTGGTAATAGACGAAGGAAGGAACGACCGCTGGCTCTTTGGCCCACCGATACAAACTTATCGTAATATTAAGCGTGCGAGAAAGTTTGTTAATTCTAAAGTACAAAGAACAGAAGGGTATCCTCCTTTCATCATTACATCTGTTCTTATGCTTCCAAATAGAGGTTCACAAGGCCCTTGGGTAGCGGAGCTCAACAAAATCATACTCAGCAGAAGTACCAGAAAATTCCCGAGTAACTTGCGATTTGATAAAGTCAGTAAAACACTCCTTTCAGACGATCAGATTCACCCCTCTAGCGAAGGATACCAACAGTTAACTAAGAAATTGGTAAGATATTTAAAGAAGAGAGGACGCAAGTACATGAACAAGTTGCGTCCTGATACGGACAAGGACAACCTCCAAGATGTGTTTGAGGAGACACGATTTATGACCGATCCGCTCCTCGCAGATACGGATGGCGATGGTTACACAGATGGAGAAGAGCTTTTCAGCCTAATGACCGATCCCCTTTCCGCATCAGAGATGTCCGAAGAAGCTCCCTGAGAGCTCTCCGAGGCAGCACATCTATTCTTTCTACAAAATTTTCGTATCTCTAAAGAAAAGAGAGCCGGAGCTTTACCTATTTTGAGAGTCTATCGATATAGAGAGCATGGGATATGACTCAAATATGCTCGATATGAGCCTACATCGTGA
>JAUIIO010000028.1 GCA_030431715.1 bacterium | reverse complement strand
GAGTACTGCAAGCGAACAGGTAATTGAGCCTGAGACTGGGGTAGTGGAGTCGTAAAGAGCGTTAATGAATAGTGTTTTTGTCATCATAGTCGCTGTGGTTTCAACGTTCTCTGCGTTGTGGTTTCTTTTTACCCCACTCTTTTGTTCTCATGAAAAAGATAGAGAGAATGACTAAAGACGTCATCTGCGCTACTGACATATCTAAAAAATTTAAGAACAGAACAGTTCTTAAAAATTGCTCACTCAATCTTTCTAAAGGTGAAGCACTTTTGCTGCTGGGAGAAAATGGAAGCGGTAAGAGCACTTTGCTGCGTATTCTTACCGGGCTTCTTAAGCCGGGTAGAGGAGTTGTTACGCGTACAGCTTCGAGCATTGGATACTGCGGACACGTATCTATGCTTTATGAACACCTTACGGTTTTAGAAAATATAAAACTTTTCTGTGCGCTAAGTGGGCGCGCAAATGTTGATGAAGAGCAGGCTAGAGACGCTCTTAATAGCTGGGATATTCTTGAAGCAGCTGGTAGGTACCCTACTGAGATTTCTCAGGGGCAAAAGGCTCGTGTTTCACTTTGCCGAGCCTTTTTAACTACTCCTGACCTTCTGTTACTGGATGAGCCTGATGCTTCTCTAGATGCCTGTGGCACTGAAACCCTTCTCTATAGTATTCAGCAGGCTCTTGGCAGGCAGGCTGCAGTGGTCATTGCATCTCACAGAGGTGACCTTTACCGGTCATTTGTGAAGGATACATACAAACTCTCAGGGGGTGAGCTTACGACATGAGTGGAGCGTTTACTGCACTTCTACGAAAAGATTTCCTCTATGAGCTTCGAACCGGGCAGACGGTTGTTGTAGCGCTCTCTTTTGCGCTTTTATTAGGAACACTTACTGCCTTTGGTATTCAAAATGCATTTCTTGAGCCTGTGGTTCGAGAGCGCCTCATGGCACCACTTTGTTGGGTACTCTTTTTAGTGACTGCTTCCATCGTTTTTGGCAGAGCTTTTCACTTTGAGAGAGCTTCCGGTGCGATTGAAGGAGTAGTTGTAAGTGGTGCCTCTCTTGTTACGTTTTTCCTTTCTAAGTGTGTCGTCTTTTACCTGATATCGATTCTTTTACATACTTCTCTTGTGCTTGTCTTAAGCTTTCTATCTCAGAGCGAGGCGCTCTTCTCCTCAGAGTTTGTTTTGCTGTCGGCGATGGTGCTTTTTGCCTATGTGCCTCTTGTGGTGCTGTTACTTGCGCTCTCCTTTACTTCAAGACTTGGAGCTGTGTTGCTACCACTTTTGTCTCTTCCACTGCTTTTTCCTCTCTTTTTCGCGGCTACTGAGCTTACACAGGTGCTTGTTACAGAAGGAGAGCTTAATTTTTCCTCCTTCTGGTTTGCTCTTGTGCTCAGTCTTGATATCTTTTACCTGCTCTGTGGTCTGGCACTCTTTCCGCCTGTGATCAGGGATTAACGCTTATGAAGTCTGCTTTCTCTTTATTAACACTTCTCACCTTTGGTGCTATAACCTATTCGCTGGCACTTGTTTTCCTTATTGTTCCAAATGAGAAGACGATGGGCGCGGTTCAGCGTATCTTTTATTTTCATGTTGGAAGTGCTTTTGCTTCATACGTTGCCATTGCAATCGTGTTTTTCTGTAGTATCGCCTATCTGGCCACACAGAAGAGGAGGTTTGACGCAGTGCTTCGCTCCGCCGGGGAAGTCGGGTTTCTTTTCTGTACTATGGTACTCCTTAGCGGAATGATCTGGGGATACAGTGCGTGGAATACTCCATTTCGAATGGAGCCTCGTCTGGTGTCCTTTCTTCTACTCTGGTTTATTTTTCTCGCATTCAATCTTCTACGTCTTTATGGAGATGAAGAGAAAAAAGCTGTGCAATCAGCGGCGCTTGGAATTGTTGGAACCATAACAGTGCCGCTTATGGTGTATTCGATAGAACTCTTACCGCAGTTTGCTCAGCTTCATCCGCAAGTGGTAGAGCGTGGGGGACTAAAGGACCCAATGATGCGACACGCTTTTGGTGTTGCTTCATTGTCATTAATTTTGCTTTCTGTGCAGCTCGTTGTGCTTCGTAGCCGCATCGCGTTTTTAGAAGATCGGAAATTACTTTAAAAAGGGATTAGTATGGAAGTGCCTGATACGTTTAACGGTATGTTCTGGGGATATCTCGTCCTCTGGCTTCTCCTCACCATCTACATGGTATCTCTTGGCCTTCGAGTTAAAAAGCTTGAGAGCGAAGCCACAGAGAGCAAGGAGAGTGGGGAATAGAAGATGAATAAACCTCCGATAGATAATATCGTAAAATCTGCTGATTTTATTGCAGCGGGATCAACGCTTGAAAGTCTTCCAGAGGTAGAGATACCCGAAATTGCCTTTATCGGTAGATCGAATGTTGGGAAATCAACGCTCATAAACAAGCTCTGTTCAAGAAAATCTTTAGCAAGAACGAGCTCCACTCCCGGAAGAACCCAAGAGATAAATCTTTTTCAAACAGAACTTAAAGCTGAACCCTCTACGGTGATGCTCGCTGACCTTCCGGGTTTTGGTTACGCCAAATTTTCAAAGACAAAGCGAGAATACCTCAGTATGCTGACGGTGAAGTACATTGAGGAGAGAAAGGATCTCAAAGTGATGTGTCTCCTTAATGATTGCAGAAGGATGCCTGAGCGGGATGAATTAGCGTTAAGAGATCTTGTGTGGGATTGTGGGCGAAGCCTTCTGGTAATTGCAACAAAGGTTGATAAGTTAAAGAAAAACTCAAGACCGAAGCAGCTAAAGATACTAGCGAGTGCTTACGGGCTTGAGAAGGAAGACCTCCTACTATCTGAAGAGTCTCTTAAGCCAGTGTTTATCTGGAATAGGATTTTGCCTCTTCTAGAAGGCTGATCTCCTTGTTTAGGCGTCGGGGTGTCGTTCTGCCATTCGATATTTTTTCTCATCAGAAGTGTTCGTGTTTCAGTTTTTGATTGAAATAAAGCCCGGTTCTGAGCAACAATATGTTTTATACGGCGAGTTTTATCGTTCTTCTATCAGTTTGCCATGTAAGAGGGTGTTGTGCAGAAACAAGAATTAACAAGTGCCGCTACGACTGAACATCCTTCTTTATCTCAGGGAGCTTTTCCTGTTCGAGGAACAGATCTGGCCTTGCTGACACTTTCCTCTGGTGCCGGGCTTTCTTTATTTCTTGATACTGCTATTTCAGTAGCGACTGATACCCCAGAAGGTTCGGTAACGTTCTTTGCGCTAGTTCCGTTCTGTTTTGCTGCAGCCGGAGTTATGAGTTGGCGCGTGCTGAATGCTGAGCGAGATTAACATCTTTTTAGTCATAATACAGGAGTAGATATGGGACTAACCAATAACACACCAGTGCACGATTCACTTTCTGAAACTCAAAAAGAAGAAATCGATAAGGGATATGACGACTACTCGGCTTCGTTTGGGGACTCTTCTGAAATAGTTTTATCTGAACGCGCTGCAATACGTAGAACTCCGGAAGCAGTATGGAAAGAGAGGCAGGCTATTCGACTACGCAGACTACAGGCATTGAAGGCTTACTAGTTTGAGTTATGCGCGTAGGTTTGCTGCTGTAGCGGGAGCGAGTGCTACACCACGTACTCGATGACGCACCAAAGATTCAAATGAAAGAGAAGGTGGCATTTTCACTAATGACGGAGATTGGCTTCTCTGAGCTTAGCGTGCTACGCCGTGAGCAGATGGAGCTTGTGTTATGCGCAACAAAGGGGCATGGAGCAGATTAGAGTAAGAATGAACATAAGACCACTTTTTGAAATAGTATTACTGCATGCTCTGGTTGTATTAGTCCTGACGGTAAAAACTGATAATTCATTTGCAGATGAAGTAAAGATTGGTGCTATTTTACACCTCACGGGTGATACTGCCATGCAGTCAGCCGCTTTTTTGGAAGGAATCCAGATTGCCGTAGAGCAAGCAAACAAGACTCGAACGTCCACCGCGCCTGTAATAAAGCTCGTCATAGAAGATGGTCATAATAAGGCAAACATGTCCCATGGTGCTGCAAGTAAGCTCCTTCATAAGGATAATGTTTCAGCTGCTATTATCTCTTCTAATCTGGATGCGATGGCAGCAGGCCCTTTATTTGAAAAAGCAAAAGTGCCGGCGATCGTCTTATGGGATTCAAGTCCAGAGATAGATGACCTTGGTGACTACATATTTTCTATCGGACCATGGATACCCAGCTCAGGTGAGGCAGCTGCAGATTTTGCTAGTAGTAAAATAAAAGCAAAAACTGCACTTATATTAAAAAGTCAGGATCCTTTTTCAGATCTAGCAGAAGTAAGTTTTCGCACTCGCTTTGAAAAGCTAGGTGGTAAGGTTCAGCAAACATTCTCGATTAATCCAGATTCTAAAGATTTTCGCTCTTTGCTCGTAAAGATGTCATCGTTACAACCTGATGTGGTGTATTCACCAGTTGTTTATAATCTCATTCCACTCTATTCACAGATAAAACAATTAAATTTCAATGCTCCAATAATATCATGCAATATCATAAGTGATGAGCACCTGAGACAAGCACCTCAGGCTTTTGAAGGGATCTATCATACCATGATACGTGATCCTGACTCTAAGACGTACGAAAAGCTGCACGGTCTCTACCTTCAAAAGTTTAAGAAGCCTATTACCCTAAAGTGGTTTGTCGCAGTTGGGTATGATGCAGCCAACATGCTTATACATTCGCTAAGTATAAATAAGGCTTCACCTTCTGAGATCAAAAAAGAACTCTATCAAATATCAGATTTTAAGGGTGCTACGGGGACGATTACTATTAATGCAAGAGGATCTGCTCCCCAGCTTGAAAGTCTCTATCAAATACGTAAAGGGAAGTTCGTTGCTGTGGAGTAGTTTAATGTCCTAAGTTTTCCAGTGCCCTACGCATCTCAGCAGCAGATTGAAATCTGTTTTCGGGATCTTTTTCGAGTGCTTTCATGATGATTTGAGATAAAGGCTTAGGGATCTCTGTGAGTGGTGCTGGTGCTTCAATCATGTGAGCTTGAAGCATTGGCTTTCTTTTTAAGTATCGAAAAGGCGGCCGCTTGGTAGCTAATTGGTAGAGGGTCGCTCCTAGGTTATAGATGTCTGAACGAGAATCTATAGAGGGCTCTTCGTCGTCCTCTTCAATCATTTCATCTTCTCTGTCCTCGTTGCCTGATTTAATTTCGTGAGAGCACTGTTCAGGGCTCATATACGTAGCGGTTCCGCTACTTAAGAGCTCATTTGATTCGTATTCTCCATAATGTTCCTGAAAGACGATGAGGTCAAAATCAAGGAGCTTTATCTCACCTTTGTTGGTCAGCATAACATTTGATGGCTTTATGTCGCGGTGGACCATGCCGGCTAGAGAGAGATCTTGAATGGCATAGCAGAGTTGAATGCCAATATCTTTAATAAAATCGAGAGGAATAGCGTTCGGGTAGTTGTAAAGAATGTGCTCTAGATTCGCTCCCCTTATATACTCATTAACTACATATTCGTAACCTGCATGAACTCCCGAATCTCTATATTCAGGGAATCTGTCCGTGGTGAGCATTTTATTCATACGGATAGAGTACTCAAACATCGACACAAGCTCAGGCGTCTTTTCTTCAAACCGCGGATTCAAGATTTTTATAGCAACCTCATTATCGCTATCTTGGTAGGTATCGCGAGCTACATAGACAATAGTCATGCCTCCTCGACCGATGATTTCAATGAGTTCATACTGCTCGTCTATGAGTGACCCGGGAGCAAGTGCTGTATTCTGGACTCCTTCTGTAACATCATCGATAAGTCTTATCTTCTCAGCAACAACATCGTGAGACTGAAGAACAAGTGTTGCGCGTTGCTCGTAGAACGGGAGCGGCACGTTTTCGATGAGCTCTTCAGCAGCAGTTTCAGCAAGTTTAGATTCCCAGAGCATACTAAAATTGTACTCAGGGAAGCGTGTGTAAGCAAAAAAACTTTTATGATTGCTACTTACGCTTCGACCGCCTGCTTCTCGCTGCCATTCGCTTCTTGGCTGCCGCAAGTTCTCGGTTTACAAGAGATTGCTGGTGAAAGATGAGAAAAAGCCAAAGGAAGGGAAAGACAATGGCTCCAGCCATAGTGATCTTCTTGGTGGCCTTGTACGTTCTACGCCAAAAAACGTTTCCTTCTCGTATGACTTCAGCCTCGTCCACCATCATGACCTCACAAGCGCCGTTACCTGTGTCAGTGCGTATTAGGCTCGACATTCTCATCGGCAGGCCAGAATTGGCGGGAGCGTAGCCTATGAGCATCCCGCGAAGCCGTATCTGGTCACCAACTGTCATATCCTTTATGGCCTCTCTTACTGAGTCTTTTTGAGAAAGCAGGTGCGTATTTGAGAGCTGATCTCCACGAAAACGTTCATAGGTAGCTCTATCGTTAAACTTATGCCAGCACGTCCAAGGTTCGCTCCAGTACATGCCTTTGCGGTACACGTCACTTCTTACATTGTCTCCCCATACAACGCAGAGGTCCTTGATATCAACCGAATCACTGGTGTGATATGCATCAGCAATCGATTCAATATCGTTGTGAGTAACGACAAGACCGTGAAGTTCGTAGTATCTGAGTGGTTTAACTTGGTAGCTTTCTCCTCGATAGTCAAATACAAACTCTTCGGCATCAATAGGGCGCTGATCAGGTGAAGTATATATTTGAGGACTAATCTCTGAAAGAGGAGGGAGGACTTTCATTTGCTTACAAGAATAAAGTGTAAGCGCGAATGAGAGCGGAACCGCGTACTTTAAAAATTTTAGAAACTTCCTTGCGGTCGGGAGGTTGTTTTTCACGGCGAGACAGTATTTTCTAATTCATACTGCTTAATTTTATTTAAGAGAGTTTTATAACTTACACCGAGCTTTTTTGCAGCTTTACTCTTATTTCCGAGCGTTTGCTCGAGGGTGTTGAGTATTGCATGTATTTCGGCGTTTCGTGTGGCACGTTCGGCAACCTCAGGAAGAGTGCTACTTGCTTCATCAAGTGAAACGTAGTCAAGCTGTAGATCTAGTCCTAGGTGCTCTGGATAGATAGTGTCTTCTGACAAAATCATAGCTCTCTCAATAACGTTCTCAAGCTCTCTGGCATTGCCGGGCCAAGGATAACGAATGAGGAGATCGTATGCTTCACGGGTAATCGCTGGTTTCTCCCTGCCAGTTGAGACGCTATAGAATTCAAGGAAATAGTTTATGAGAGGCTCGAGATCCCGTGCCCGGTGCCTGAGTGGTGGTATATTGAGTGTTACTACTGCAAGTCGGTAGTAGAAATCCTCTCTCATGAGCCCGCTATCGAGAGCGTTCTCAATATTCACGTTGGTGGCTGCTATGATCCGGGGATTTACACGAATAGTTCGAGTACCCCCAACTCGCTTCATCTCACCTTCTTGCAGTGCTCTTAGGAGTTTTACTTGAAGTGCTGGATTCATGTCTCCAACCTCGTCAAGAAATATTGTTCCATCAGAAGCAAGCTCAAATACGCCAACTCGTCTCTGAGTTGCTCCTGTAAAGGCACCTGATTCGTGACCAAAAAATTCACTTTCTAGTAACTCAGCAGGCATTGCTGCACAGTTTACAGCAACAAATGGCTTATCAGCTCGCGGACTCTCTTCGTGGATTTTTCTTGCAATGAGCTCTTTCCCAACACCGCTTTCTCCTAGAATGAGTACAGAGGTATCCACTCTTGCTACCTTATCGGCTTGGGTGAGTACTTTTTGCATGAGCGGATCATGACTTATGAATTTTCTAGAGGGCTTGACTCTCCCAGAACTGTCACGGTGGAGTATCTGCTTGTAATCTAAAAATTCACGTATCGTTTGACAGAGCGTTTCAGGCTCAAAAGGCTTTGTGATAAAATCATTTGCGCCAGCTCGGATCGCTTCAATAGCGATGTCGATTGTTCCAAAAGCTGTCATGATAAGAAAGGGAACAGTTCCTACATCGCTTCTCACTTTACGTAAGAATTCAATGCCGTTCATTCCAGGAAGTTTGAAGTCTGAGAGGATGCAGTGGTATTCGTTGGTGATAAGAGCCTTACGTGCCGCCTCGGCGCTCTCGTAAGCATCCACCAGATAGCCTTCTGACTTCAGCACAGCTGTAAGCACATCTCTCAGGCTCTCGTTGTCTTCAACGACGAGTATTGATTCTTTCATGGGTTTAGCGCGTCTCTCTTTATTTTCGTCTAAAGAGATCTATCGGCGCACTTAAATCAGGGCTTTAGTTCTAAAGCCCTGATAAAGGTTGTGATTACAGGTGCTTAGCAATCTTTGCTTATCCCAGTCCTGCGATGATGCGCTCTAGTTTGCGCTTAATTCGCTCTAAGGCCTTGGTTTTAATACCTTTACTTACGGCTTTTCTGAGCTTTTTCTTCGCAGTTTTTGCGAGACGACGGGATTTTTTGGCCTGACGTTTTGATAGTGCCTTTTTGTTTGCCTTGATCTGCTTCAGGAGCGTCTTCATCGTGTCATTAAAGGCACGTTTGTGCTCCTTCTTCGTTGAGCGCGTAAGTGCAATCTTCTGAAGACCGAGGAGGTTAATCTGCTCAATAACCTGCTGAGTGTATCCTTTAATCATCTCTGTCGGGTTACCATCAAGCTCGTTTTGTTCATTGTAAATGAAATCTGGATTTGTGTTGTTGATAGTAACAGCAATCGTTTCAATTCCAACGTTTTCTTCATAGTCAATGGCTTGAGCCGTTATCGTATAAGCTCCGTCAGGAAATCCTGTGGTGTCGAAGATATAGCGATATGGATAAAGCTTTGTTGAACCAAGTATTTTGTCATCTAGTAAGAAACGTACCTCTTTGATAGCGACGTTATCTACTGCAAGAGCTTCAAGCTCTACATAGCCCGCAAGTACAGAATTTGCTGATGGTTTTGTAATGAATACAGAAGCATTCAGCGCATCCCCGTTCTCTATAATGAGTACAACATTGTCTGTTTGAATGTTGTTCGCGCGGTCATATGCGACGATACCTAAATTATAGATTCCATTTGCTACTTGCGTTGTATCGTAGCTGAGCTCATATGGCGGAAGAGTTTTTGTTTCAAGAAGCGTAGTGCCAAGATAGAACTCAACCTTCTCGATGCCTGAAGCATCTTCGACCTTCGTTTTAACAGCAATTTCGCCACTCACTCTTGCTTTATCAAAAAGCGATGTAATGCGAGCTATTGGAGGAGTAATGTCTCCGTTTTGAAAGATGAGCTGAGTAGACGCTGAGGTCGTTTCCCCTTTCGAATCAGTTGCTACAGCAGCAACTTGATGCGGACCGTTTTTATAATCTTCCGTGTTTATAAAAGCATCATATGGAGCAATAAGGTCGGTGGCCACTTCAGTGCCATCAACGTAGAATTTTACGTACTCAATTCCCCTGTCATCAAAGGAATCTGTTCTGACGTTAATGGAACCACTAACACCCTGATTGTCAAAAAGATCAATGAAAGAGATCTCAGGCGCATCGTCTACATTATCGATAGTCACTGTTATAGATGCGACAATTGGGTTGTTTTGATTATCGACTGCTCTTACTCTTAAGAGAAGAATACCATCCGGGAAGAGTCTTGTATCAAATGGGATCTCGGTGGTTTCCGCATCATAGATCCCAAGGTCTCGATTCCCGGCCAGAAAATGAATGTCTCGCACACCAGACTCGTCATCTACTTCGACTTTGATTCTTGACTCGCCTCTGAGTGTTAGACCTTGAATTGGGTATTTAAATGTAAGTTCAGGCGCTTGCTCGTCTGATACTACGTCGACGTACGTGATCCTACTTGCGTAAACAGAGTAAGTCTGTCCGGAGATGCTTGTATTCGTATTTGTTGGATAACTCATGGTATATGTACGCGTCACCTTAACTGAATATCTTCCTGGGAGAAGTCCTGAGGTGTCGATAGATTTTTCAGAAGTGGTAATCGACTGGTCCAGTGGTCCACCTTTCATCGTTATCGTGTTCGTTACTTTGTAGCTGTTGCTGCGGCAACGATAGTCGTATGTGCTCGGATAGACTAATTGGGTGAATAGGACAGGTGTGATTATGCCTGTGACGGTCGTTCCACTTTTGGGCGTTATATTTGTAACCTTAAGCGTTGGCTTCAGATAGCTATTACAATAGAAGCCGTAATTTGGTGAGGTGCCCGGGAATGCTGTAGAAAATTGGCTATAAACTGGAGCAGAGAAAAGCAAAAGGTTAGCTGCTAAGAACGCTGATATTTTTAAAAACCTGTACATCGTAAATCCTGACTAAATTTAATGTTCAGTGATGTTATGTAAGGCTTGGTGGTCTGTGTTGCTTAATAAAGGATGAGGCTAAGAAGGTGAGCGAACGCTTGCGGCGCTCATTGTATCTATCTGTAATTACTAGCTAAACTCTCTGCTCTCAAAAGCAATACGCGATAGCAAAAGGAGCACAAGGGCATACCCGCCCGCATAGAGCGTTGACCATGCGAGGTGAGTAGCTGATTGCGGCACATTGTAAACAGCCTCATTTACGGTATTAAGCATCTCAAGGTGCGGAAGAGCCGCATAAATTCCTTTCAGAATACTCGCCCCAAATCCTGTGACAAATTCGTTATCAATAAGGTAAAGCAAGAGGCTCGCCGAGCGACCCGCAAGATAGAGGCTAAAAGTAAATAGACCTATAAGCATTGGGGTTACCACGATGCTTGAAAAGAATATGACGGCAGCGCAGATTATTATGAGTTCTAGAAAGATGGAGTAGAAACACATCAAGAGAGGTATACTCAGGGTACCTTCAAAAGCGATACTTAAGAGTGTAAGCCCAAGGCTCATGAGTAAGAGCATTACCGAAGCCGTAAGAAGAAGACCTGCAAATTTTCCAAAGAGAAACTCCCATCTGCTGACAGGTCGCGCTAACAGGGTATGTAATGTTTTTCTGCTAATCTCTTTATGAAAAAGAGAGGCTCCGGAGATGATAATATAGGTGACGGTAAAGAGTGATATGGCAAAGAGGCCAAAGTCCTTTATAACTTTTACCTGATCTCCTATGGTTACACTTCCAAAGAAAATTGAGGCCCCCACAAGAAGAGCGGCAAAAAGCAGCAGTGAGTAAAGAACCTTACTTCGTAGTGACTCGCGGTATGTATTTTGAGCAATCGGTATAAACTTACGCATCACTCCCCTTTACCGTTTCTACAAATAACTCTTCGAGTGTCGGATGAAGGACATGGTAGGCTTCTACTACATCATCATGAGCAAGTGCCTTCTGAAGTTCTCTCTGCGCTATTTGCTCGTTCTCATATACAAGCGAAACCCTTGAGTCTCCAGGAAGCGCAGTTTCTTTGCCCTCATACTTCTCGGATGATTTTTTCTGCAAAATGAGTTCAAAGGACCCGCTAGAAGAGTTTGAGAGCTCTCGAAGTGATAGCGTACGCTTTATCGTTCCTTCGGACATGATGGAAACATGATCGCAAAGATTTTGAATGTCTTCGAGAATGTGTGAGGAGAGAAAAACTGAGGTTCCTTTTTTCTTGAAATCGAAGAGGAGATCTTTAAATTGCTTGCGTCCGAGTGGATCAAGGCCGGAGAAAGGTTCATCAAGAATTAAAAGCTCAGGCCGAGAGACAATTGCCTGAGCCATGGCTACTCGCTGCGTTTGGCCCTTTGAAAGAGAGTGAAGTGGTGCTTTCATATTGTCATTTAGACTTACCTGCTCAAGTGCTGTGTCGATACGCTCTGTGAGCTTTGTCGATGGAATGCCTGAGAGACGGCCATACATTTCAAGAAGTTCTCTTACTCGTAAGTGATCATAGAAGTAAGGGCGCTCTGGTAAATATCCTACTCTTGCCCGAGCATCATGCTGGGTGTGAGGGATGCTGAAAATTTGAATGGTGCCCTGAGTGATGTTTAGGAGGTTTAGTATGCATTTAATAGTGGTTGTTTTCCCGGATCCGCTTTGTCCGAGAAATCCAAAAATCTCGCCCCGCTCTACGGTAAGCGTAACATCTTTTAGGGCAGGCTTACTTGGACCTGCCCAATTGCTTTTATAGCGGTAGGATAGAGACTTGATTGTTAGAGCTGCGTCATGTTCAGACATTATAGTTTCTCTCCTTGCTGTAGTTTTCTTTTTATAGCAAGAAATTTGCCCTTGAGAACCTCTCTTTCAACTGGATCGGTAGAGCGACGTATGGCATCGCTTAAGAATGAAAGTGCAGAAACTGGGTCTGAGAGCGACATTTTTTTTGCAGCGAGTCTTTTAAGAAATGCGGGCGCTTCTGGTTTACTTGCGCCTGTAAGAAAGTCTTGTTTGGCCATCTCTGCATTCTCGAGAAAATACATATAGACAAAGCCCCTTAAGTAGTACGGTCGCCATCTCTCTGGATTGGCTTTGATAGCCTTTGTATACAGGGCAATACTCTCCTCAGGTAATTCCGCCTCCCAAGCTAACATCGTGCCACAGAAGTCAAAGACATGCTCAGCGCGTACGTCGAGATCGCTGACCAAGTTGCACATATGAGCAAGCCAGCGGTAGTCACGATCAGAGCGGTAGTGCTTTCCAAAATAGCTGATGGTCTTCATCCAGAGTACGTCAGACAAAAAATTTCTGTACCCAAAGCTTAATACCTGAAGCCCTTCTCCGGAGGGGAGATAGAGTACCTCAGAATGTTTATCAAAGTCGTCACGTACCTCATGTGATTGTGTGAGCTCAGTAAAAGAGAGTGCTGTGATACAGAAAGAAATGAGAAGGAGAAAGATGTTCTTTATCATTTCGTGACCGTGTTATTTGGTTCATAGGGAAGATGACTACGCGCGGTCTCTAGATTCTTATCAATAACATCTTTATACCTGACAGATTGCTCTGCTAGCTGAGTATAGAGCCAAACAGCGTCACGATATTCTTGTGCCCGCATGAGGTAAACGCCCGCATTATTTAGCGTGCTAATCGTGCATGAGGAGGATTCTACTGGGCTGCAGCTACGCAGTAGAAGCGAGGCCGCAGCTTTATTCTGACCTTGAATTGATAGAAATTGTGCAGCACCTGCCAAACGTGCCTCTAGATAATTATATGAGTCTTTTCGAATATCATCATCCGCTATATGACGAAATCGTGAGGAAAGACTTTTATATGCTTTAAGGTATGAGGCAAAGTTGTTTGTTCTGTCCTGCTGCTTTAAAAGCAGTAGTCCGTTACCTAGAGTATGGAGCAGGCTTTTTAGAGGAGTGTTAATAATTTCCGCCGGCTCAAAGGTTATACTCCCGGTTACTTTGATAAGATTTGAAATATTTTGGAGAAATGGAGTAGTAGGAGTTTTGGGTTGTAAAGCTAATGAAGAGAAAAGGTCGTTACCGGTAGCATTCTTAAGCTCAAGAGTTGAGAAATATGCTGGAAACAGAAGTTCGTGCAGATATCCCGAAGCCACGTCATCATAAATTCCTTCAATATCCTGCGCATATCTGGTCAAAAACCACGATGGCTCAGTTATGAGAACTGATTGTGTAGAGACAGAGCTCAGGAGAGTCCTTTGCGTTTTTACTGGTTCTAGAAAGCGTGAGAGCTGCATAGCATGAACTATAGCTTTCGTCTGTAATGCAACACAGCAGAGCACAAGCGCGGCAACGAGTGCGAGAGCCGTTACTGGCTTTTGAAAGAGTGTATGCACGAGTATCCACATGCCTAGTATCGTAGTAGCAAGGAGAGGTATCCAAGGATCAGCTTCCCATCCCTTGAAAAAGAGATAGTTTGTAAGACCGCATCCAAAAATGAGTAGGGCAGTCCTGGGATCTTTAAAGAGCAGAAGAAGAAGCCCAGCGAAGCCGGCTAACAGAAAAGGAAGTGGGAGCTCTTTGTTAAGACGGTTCAGGTCCTTTGTGAGTCCTCTCACAAATGTATCTGATGAGGTATCACCTAGGCCCGCAATATCAGCCATACCGCCCTTTCTCAGATCGGTGTCTCGCCTATTTGTTAAAAACTTTTCGAGACGAGAAGTGTTAAACACTGAACCACTGTTTAAAGGTGGGGATGTGCTTGCTCTTACTGGAAGATATACGAAAACAAGTATGGCTGTGAAGAAAAGAAGAAAAGCGGGGATCAGTACCAGCTTTGTTCTCTTCCACTCGGTAAGAACTAATACTCCTCCGACAAATGATAGGGGAAGCGTAGAAACATGCGCGCCTGCTGCAAGTCCTGATAGAAACGCACACGCGAGAATGAGACGAAGGTCTGGTTCTTTTTTCGCTCGGTAAGAAGCGTAGAGGAGTAAGAGGCCGAGAGAGAAAGCACATGCTAGAAGGTAGACCTCTGCAGTTAAAGCTCCACGTAGAAAAGCTGCACTTGTCATGAGCAGGTAGCCACAAAACAAAAGAGAACCTTTTTTATTACCTGTCAGCTTCTGGCACAGCGAAGTCAAGAGAATAAGAATGATGCATGCTGAAGCGGCAGAAAAAGCGTGTATGCGAAAAGATATAGGGCCAAGTGGTAGCAGGGCAAAGAGGTTTGCTAAGGCGGCATATGTAGGAAATCCAGGTGTGTGAGGTATGTCTAGAAAGTAAGCTGTAAGTAAGAATTCGCCCGAGTCTCTCCAGTACACCGTAGTTGGCGCTAGAAACACCAGTAGTGTCCAGAAGAGAAAAAGTACCGCAATGTTAAAAGGCCTTAAAAAGTGCATGGAGTCTATTCTGACACAGAGTGAGTGGTCTCGTGTAGGTGTATTTACGAGAATATGAAAGGGCCTACGAGGTACAACATGATAAAGATGATGTTGGGAGAGAAGTGGCACTAAGAAAAACTATCCGTATACAACATTCTTTAATTGTGTCTTGATAAGATGTTCACAATGGAAAGAGATGTAACTTAATATGGAGAATCTCTCTGTGAGGGCAGGCGGTAAGTTTTTAGTGCCCGGGCTGTTATGCTTGAGCATGTTCATCCTCTATTACCTCGGAATGCGAGAGGGATACGGGCATGATGAAGTCGAGCACCTTCATGTCGCGTATCTGATGACTCAGGGCCTGCTCCCTTACGCGGATTTTCCTCAAAATCATCTGCCACTTTTCTGGTGGCTCCTTATTCCCATTGTTCGTATATTTCCGAATTCCATTCAGAGTTTTCTCGTAGTTCGTGTGATTTATGTTCTCTTACTGCCTGTTGTGTTTCTCTGTGCAAGGAAATTTATCCCTTGTAAGAACGATAAAGAGAAGGTGATGCGAGATGTGGGCCTTATATTCTCACTTTTCTTATATGCAATATATTGTCAGTGGCTCCTTATACGACCAGATGTCATTCTTGCCGTATTAACCGCGTTGATTCTAGGTTTACTTGGTGCTCAAAAAATAACGGTACCAAGGCTTATCTTGACTGGACTTTTGCTCGGGCTGGCGACCTTACTGAGTATTAAAGTTTATTCAGTATATCTCCTTGTTGCGATCGTCATATTATTTCAAGCACGAGAGCGTGGCGTTCTCACAGGGCTCAAATTCGCCGCGGCATTTAGCCTAGGTGTTTTAAGCGTTCTAGTGCCTCTTATATTCTGGTTATTTTCTCATGAACTGCTCCCGCAATTTCTTAAATTTGTATGGGAGCTCAATCGCGTTGTTCCAATGACGGCGTCACACAGGATACACCTGCTGGCATCACCGCTTCTTTTTACTGCAGTCGCAGGTGCTGTAAGTCTTTATGGAGATATGCGGGGAGAAGAACATGGAAGACGAAAGGCTTTTATTATTCTCTTTATGATCGTGAGTAGTTGCTTCGCACTCCAAGCGGGAAACCACGGGGATAGTTATAACTATCTCTATAGTGTGATGCCACTTGCAGTGGGGACATCCTTTTTAATGGTGAAGTTTTACCAAGTATTAAAAACAAAAATTCTTAAGCTCGCATTTACTATCGCAGTGCCATGCATGCTTTTCTTTAATGAGTTTCCAGCCTCATTTTTTATAAAACTTCGGAGTACTTATACTCGCAGAGCATATTTAGAAGCCCTCATTGATTTTACGAAGCAAAATGAGGACACAACATGTACAGCCTTCTCTCCCTTACATCCCGTATTTTGTGAGGACGTAAGCCCAGCAATGCTTGGCTGGGATTATATCTTCTATGAGAAGGTTGAGAGTGGATATTTTAGGGAGTTCTATACAGAGCTCTTTAAGAAGTCTTTCTTTCAAACATTAAAGAAGAAGCCGGATATAATTGTTGTAAGTGATTTACATAACCCTTGGACCTTTATAAAAGTCAAAGGCATTCTTCATGGCAAAACCATAGGTCGCATATGGAAATTTCGTAATAAGTATTATGACGAGATTACAATTGCGAATATGACTATTTGGCTCAGAAAAGGTCGCTTTGATGAGTTGCTAGAGGATTGGGTTGATATACCTGAGATAGAAGAGCCGATCCTTTGATTCTACCCTTTTGAAAAATCCTGTCCTTTATTAGCTAATACCTCGGGAAGCGATGCCTTTTCTTGGTATTCTTCGTAGTCAGAGTTCAGTTCCCACAGATTGTGCTTCTTGCCAGTTAGAATGTTGTCTGCGGCTTGCATCCCCATCAAAAGACTGTGGTCTTGATTGTTGTACTTGTAAGAGCCATACCTGCCTATGACCGTAAGGTTTTGAAGTGTATCGAGGTAGTTTTGTATTGGCTGAAGATCCTCTTTGTATCCTTTATAATATACTGGATAGCACATGGGGATACGAATAACTTTGCTTTCCTTGACGTTGAGATCTGAAACGAGGCCAGTCTGCTTTAGATCTTCTGTGGCGAGTTGTATAATCTCACTATCGTCGTAACCCCAGAGCTTATCGCACGGTGAAGACCACATCTCAAGGCAAAGAAGTGTTGAGTCTTTGCAGTCGGAATTGAGCGAGCCCCAATTGTTAAAGTTTGTAATTCTTCCAACGTGTAACTCTGCACTTTGAATATAGATCCACTGATCTGGAAAGATATCGGTGCGATCTATAAGGAGATATGCGAGAAATGTACCTCGAAATTTTAGGTTTGAAGCGCAGTGAGTCACGGCTTCTGGCTTCTCGGATATGCCTTTCACTAGGTGAGTAAGCGGCATAGTCGAGATTACATGCTCTGCGTTGATTGTGTCACCGCCAGCAAGGGTAACTCCTCTGACTGTTCCGTTATCTATAGTGAGAGAAGAAACTTCTGCCTCATAACGAATTTCAGAGCCATTACTCAGAACCTTTGCCGCCATCTTTTCGTAGAGCGTGCCTGCTCCACCGAGTGGATAACCAAAGACGTCAGACAGTGTTCGGTGTTTTCCCTTATTCCAAGGGAGTATTGCTTTAATAATGCCGGGGAGATCTAGCTTCCGAATGCGTTGACCTGCAAAGTCGGCATCCATCTCTTTGCAACTTAAGCCCCAGAGTTTTTCTGAATAAGATTTAAAAAAAATTCCATAGAGGTGTGTACCAAACTGACGTATGAACCAATCCTCAAGGTTGTCGGCTTTGTGACTGCGCTGTTTTTTTGAGCTACGAGCAATGGCAAAACTTAGAACAGCTTTCATTGAGGTGAAGATGTCGAGGGTAAAGGCCAGATTAATTGGATCTAGTGGATAGGAGTAAAACTGTCTATCAAAGAAAACACGTGTACATCTCTGTATGAGCTCAAAGTCATCTTCTAAGACTTCGACCCAGAGTTCATTGATTCTTCTATCGTTACTCAAGAATCTGTGTGGTCCAAGGTCTACTCGTTGTCCCCAGAGATCGAAGGATTTGGCGAGACCACCGACACTCTTACTTTTTTCAAGTATCAGTACTTTCTTGCCCTTTTGTGACAATGAATATGCCGCTGAGAGCCCGGCAGGTCCCGCGCCTATGATTACTACGTCGTGTGTATCGCTCATTCACCGAATTAGAAATTTGAACATCTGGTTATATATACTTTGTAGGTGGTGGGGCATCAATGTTGTATTTTCGTACCTTGTTTATTAGCCTCTTCCTCTTGCACGAAGCCAGCCGTCATTGCGAGGAGCGCAAGACCGCAGGTCGAACGACGAAGCAATCCCATAGCAGTTGAAGCCACTTCGAGGAGATTGCTTCGTCGTTCGGCTATCGCCTCAGCTCCTCGCAATGACATATCGTTCGGGTAAGGTGCAAGTGCAGGTGCAGGTGCAAGATTAAGAGTAAGAGAAAGAGGAAGATTAGGAGGAGGAGGAGGAGGAATGTAGCCTGCGGGCACAAAAAAAGCCGGGGCTTAGCCCGGCTTTCGTTCTGAGCTCTACGAGCTCATACTAATGCTTATGAACAGCCAGTAAGACCACCAGAAGCACTATCCCAGTTACAGGTAACACCTGTTCCGTTCGGGTGAGTAGATGTTCCAGTGAACCCAGTACCAGTTGTTGTGATAGCAAGTGTTACACCTTGAGAAAGTGCAGCTAGCCCAGGAAGAAGACCAGGACATGTAGCTTGAGTACAGTCTTTGTATACTTCGTTATCTACGAAGTAAGCTTCTTCAGCTGTAGCAACGTTTCTGAGGTCACTTCTTGAGCGAGCATCAAATCCGCGTGCACGATATTCTGCGAACTGAGGTATAGCGATAGCGGCAAGAATACCGATAATGGCTATAACTACGAGAAGTTCAATAAGAGTAAAACCCTTTTCATTCTTCATTTGTTTATTCCTTCCATAAAAGATGTTTCAAAAACCGGAGTCCATCAGGCCTTTAAAACGGTTAGTCGTTTAAGGTGCTCTCTGTAAGTCCCTTCGAAATTCACGTGTAATTCCGAAATGAAGACATTCGTTAGCTCCCGTAAGAGAGCAAGTCGGATGCCAGGTCTGCTTTACTTGAGCACTTTCTATTTAATCTTGTAATTACAATTACTTGCGCGAAGTCCCTAGTAGCCGTCCCTGTCTACACGGAGGTGCAAAAATTGTCATTGTGACAAAAAATGTCACCCAAAAGCTTCATAATTAAGATGGGATCACGCTTATATTGGTTTCTCGTAGGGGCGGGATTTTTGCGAAATGCTTGTAATTTTTAGTTGAGCACGACGATAGAGTTCGTTCTCGCCATGAATCTCCAAATGTTAGCTACTTATTTTTACTACTTTTATGGATATGATTTCTCAACTTGTAATGACACTTGATATGGTATGTGCGTAATAACAGTACGAAAGAGGTGGATATTAATCGGGGGCCGCAATGAATAGAGGCTTAGACAGCGCCAATGTTACAAGACAGGTAGCTGAATCTAATGAGCAAAACGTTCAAGATCTTAATCAATTAGCTGATGAGTTAAGCTTTGATGAACTTGAATTTGGTGAAGACAGTCGCAAGCACGACTATAGCCTTCGAGTAGCTATGTTGACATCACAATTGCATCCGAAGTTTCGTGAATCGCTCCTTGATCAGATCTATGAGGCTCGTAATAACCATGAATTTAGTGTGACCTTTCGAGATACAGATGGTGCTCATGTTACGATTGAGCCGCATGCTTCTGGCCCCGAGCAGTTTGAGCAGAAAGTGTATTTAGATGCACGCTCTAAGGTATTTAATCTATTGCAAGCCGAGCTCGCAGGTAAGCAATATGATGTTACCAGATTAAGTGGCGAGGAAGGGCTGGAGTATATAACTGGCTTTACGATATCTTGGTAAACTTAACGTTTGCCGCGGTGCTCACACGCATTTTCTCCAAATCTCTAAGAATATTAAATAAATATCATTGTTGTAACAGACTTCTAGAAATTCGCATCTCTATCTAGAGAAACATAAAAATTTAAATGCTGGCTTTGAATGCCATTTTAATGAGTTTGTGATGCGGATTCGACATTGTTTCAATTTCCTCACCTTTGCAACGGCAATGTGTTGCTATGTGTTCTCACTCATCAATACAACAGCCTGCTTGGCGGAGACTCCAGTAGTTGCTGTTCCTGGGCTTAATTACCCGGGCTTTACACCTCGTAAAAGAAAACCGTTCTCGCCAGCAAGGGATGGGAATGGAGGAGGTGCGTTTCATGGTACATTTGATCCAGGGGGATATTTCAGCAATGCCGGTCAAAAAGCACCGTATGGTAATGTTGTAGTTGATGCCTGTGGTAATGTTCTCTCCACGAGTGTGCACTTCCCAACGGGAGATAAAGGTTTTGAGAACTTTCACTTCTATGAAGATTTCCGTGGTATAGGTGGTGGCGCTGGTGGTTATTCACAGCGTGAGCTGCCTGAAGGTCGAGTGCCTATTACCGATTATGACAAGTATCACTCTGTAGATCCTGAGGATGTTACTCGCAAGCAGGTAATTGATAATCTGAGAGATAAAATACTCCCAGGCTTGAAAGACCCGGAGCTTGCCGGGTTAGATTTAGAAGTTCAAGGAAAGCCTGTGCGTAAAGTACCTGATGTCAGGGTACAACGTCGCCCTATGTTACCATCTCTTCCCAAGCTGCCTACCGGCGTTGGTGGCGTTGGTGGTTTTGGACTAACTCTTATCATTAATGACACTCTAGAACATAGACCAGACGCTCCTTTAACTAAAACAGTGGATCAGTGTTTAATTGCTTATGAATGGCTTCCAGAAGGGGTGAAAGATAAAGTTGAAACCCCAATAAAAATTGAAAAAGCACTCGATACTGCATGGGGAAATATGCTCACAAGTAGCAAAGAGAAGGAACAGTATCGAGAATGGATGGAAGAGTCGAGCAGGACGGGCAATAATTTTATGAGTGCGGGTAAGCCTTGGTATAAACGTTCTCCGTTGCGATGGCCCGATATGTTTATCGATTGGGTGCGTCGACCTTAGTTCTAATATCTGAAACTTTGACTTTCCCAAGGCATCTAAAACACTGATTCCTAGGATCTTTATCATGGGTGCACATGAATGAAGCTGCAAAAAAAATGGAGATGAGGGTTTGAGTACAATTCAAAAAATTGTAGGAGTAGCAATTGTTCTGTTCATTGCTACGAGCATTGGGGCTCCAAACTTCTTTGGCTTCATGTCTGGCGCAACAACTCAGATTCAGATAGTTGATCGCAAGTCGCTGGAGAAAGAAAATGAAAGAGAAGATCTCGATGATGTTCGTTCGGCTATAGACAGGTCTATTGCTGCTATAGGTGTTGAACCGGGCATTTCTGCTCAAACGGTAACGGTACCCTGCAATAGTGGGAAAGCATATCCTGATAAGAGCTTATTACAAACGAACCTCTGTCTTGGAGGGTTTACTTTTGTTGTATATTTGCCCAGTTTATCAAGTTTTCTAGTCAACAACTCTTTACAAGATACGCGCACAAATATCGGGCATTGGAATTTGAGTTTCAATCGGATTATCTCGGTTGGCAGGGACTCATTGAGTTTAAGAGAGGCAGATGGTCGTATCAAAAAATTTAATTACAAAAGTGGTGTGTACGTAAGTGATAAGGAAGAGCAAGGGTTCATGAGCCTTAGAGGTAGAAGTGGGACAACGCTGTCACACATTATGCCGGGCGGTCTCACGCACTCATATGAAAAATTTGCAGATGGGAAATACTACATTAAGGCTGTGTACTATGGCTCTCTTAAAATATGGGATGTTACATGGGGCGCTAGTGGTATAGCCCGTATAGCAGACCAATTTGATAATGAGCATGTTTTTACGTATACGCGTGGTGGCATGCTCTCAACTATTCGTGTTTCTTCCGGAGGAAGTTATGTCTTTCGGTATGATGATTTTGATGAGCTTGCAAGTGTTACTTTGCCAACAAATAGCGGCCAGTCTCCCAAAACTTACAGCTTTTTAAATAATGATGGGCTTGTTACCGCGTATATTCCCCCAGATTCAACTGGTACTCTCATTAACTATAGCGCAAATCGAAAGGTTACAAATATTTCTACCGAGGAAAAATTTTATACAATTGAGTATACGCCAAACAGTGTGAAGCTCTATGGCCTCCGAGAGAATGGTTTACTCAATATTTATGATCATAAAAAGAGACTCATACTTGATACCCAAAATGGTATAACCATGAACTACAGCTGGGATGATAATGACAATATCACTCGAGTATCGGACTCTCTCGGATACAGCTATGATATTAATCAGTCGAGTGATTCCGGTGGTGTAAAAACTGTTGATATTACCGGGGACGAGGCAAAATACACTTATAAATTTGTAGATAGCCTTCTCGCTGAATCGACTTATCAGCAGCTCAAGGGACGGAGAAAGCCATACAAGGTAAACATAACCCGCAATAGTGGTGGGTTGATAGAAAAAATTGCTGACTCTCGCAGCAATGAAATCCGAATTACTAGACACTCGAGCGCATATACCCCTGAGAAGGTTGTCTTTATAGATCAGGGAGACCGTAGCTATACGGCTGAGTATGATATTGATGGGAACTTGCTTCGTGGATACGACGATAAAGACTTTGGGGTAACTCTAAGTCATGAAGAAGATTCTTCAGAATATTCGATATATAACGACAATTATATCGAATATGGGAGCGTGATATACAACCCCGATGGCTCAATAAATTCAATGACAAAAGGAGACACAACTCAGGAACTTACTGATTATGATGTTGATGGGCGCCCGAACAAAATCACCTTTAAAAATGAGAAGGGGGCAGAACGCACTGTTGAAATACGCCCAGATGAAAGTGGTAAGAGTGGAGTCGTGGTTTATGAATCAAAGCCAGCACCGGGAGCTCCTTTTGCGGCAGCAGACCGTTGGGGAGACGATGATGGTGTAAGGTATACCACCTACAATACGAATGGTCTGCCAGAGAATCTCGATGAGGACGTTGTTTCTCAATCCGATGGAGATAGTACTGGTGTGACTTCAACGGAAAGCGATGATTATAGTTGCGGCTGCAAGGAGCAGGAGTGCGATTATGAAGAGTGCGCATGTGAGTCACCGTCTCCTTCCGTCTCTCCGTCGCCTTCTGTCTCTCCGTCACCTACGTATACCCCGACCCCAACGCCAACGTATACGCCAACGCCAACCCCGACATACACGCCAACCCCGACCCCGACATATACCCCGACGCCGACACCAACGTATACGCCGAGTCCAACACCAACGCCGACACCAACGTATACCCCGACCCCGACTCCGACGCCAACTTATACCCCAACGCCGACGCCAACGTATACTTCAACCCCTACACCACCGTATACTCCAACACCGACACATACCCCTTTACCAACCTTTACGCCTACCCCAAGCCCTACGGCAACGCCTAGCCCGTCTCCAGATGGCGAGTGTGAAGCTGGGGAATCTGAATGCAGTTATCTTGACCTGCGAAGCGGAGAATCAACTACAGGATGTTGCAGTAGCAATGAAGTTTGTGGTGAATATGGCTGCGTGTCCGAAGAGGATGAGGAAGAATGCTCGGCCGAGGCTGAAGCTGGTGGTTTCGGAGAATTCGAGTACATGGTTTGTCCTGATGGGAGCTGTTGCGTCGGTGATCAGTCTTGTTCCAGTGAAGGAGGATGTACTTTGATTGACGAAGACGGTTCTGGGAGAGGACCGTTCTAGTACCAGCTAAGAGCTCATTTCTGCAACACATCTCTACTTTTCAATAAAGGGTGCAAGCTTTGGCCACCTGTTTGTATACTTATCGCTCGTTAGCTGTTTGTTCTCACCACTCTGAAAATCGTATATAAAAAGTTGATAGCTGGCACTCAGGTGATCGTGCTCGTTATAAGGTGCTGCTGAATAGAGCAGGTAGCGGCCATCCTGGCTAATAGTTGGAAAGTACTCGTGGCCAAGTGGTGGGCCATTGTCAAGCAGAATGGATGACTTCTTACTCATCGGGTTATACACCATTATTCCAGAGCCTGCCTTAAGCCCCTCTTTCTTAATCCAAGCGCTTTTGAGATCCGGGTACCAAGCTGGCTCACATCCTCTGGCAATTTTGGTCGCACCATCTGTGGAGAGATCAACTCTCCATGCATGCCACGGTGTAGGCGTGTCTGAAGTGAATGACAGGAAACGACCATTAGGACTTACGCGTGGCTTGACGATCTGTGCTCCGTGAAAGGTTGTATTTGTGCTTGGAAATATCTCTGTATTTTGTCCAGTACTTAAGGAGTAGAGCATAACTTTACTTCGATTAAGCTCGTAGTAGATAGAATCGTTGCTAGAGCCAAATGTCGGGAATGTTCCTTCACTAACAATCTTATTCTTTTCTCCTGTTAAAAGATTAAGTAGCCAGATCTCAGCTGGAGCATGCCTTGAGAGACTTCTTGATCGGCTATAGACAAGGAGAGTTCCATCAGAAGAAACGTCAGGATAGATTTCATGCCACTTTTTCGCATCTATGACTTTACGAATTTTTCCTGATTGGACGGAGTAGATACCAAATGTAGCGCCACGACGAGAGTCAAAGATAATTTTATCTGAAAAGCTCGTGATGTTTTCGCTTGATAGAATAACAGAATTCGGTCTTTCTTTCACTGCAGGCGAAGCCGCGTCACCAAAGAGATGAAAGAGCGCAATGAGTGTTAGAAGGACGAACACAGTGAGCAAGGTTCTAAAGGGGGTGGTTAAAAAGAATAGTATCTTTCTATAGGGTAAAGCCAAAATGAGAAGAGCCAAGGCCCCCAGACTGTAGCCATAAAACTGAGTAAAAAGATGGTGAGAGATAGCTGTCAGCTTTGAAAGTTCAAGTGGAAATCCCATCAGGTGAAAAGCAAAAGTCCATGCGCCTTCATAGGCTCCAAAACCAGCAATACCTGATATCGGAAGACTTGCGGCTGTCTCCGCAGAGAGAATACCGAGGATGCTCTTAAATACAGGTATCTCTAAGGGAGAATAGCCAAGCGGAACAAGTATCCCGACGAGAAACAAATAGAGAGAGCCGTATTTACACAGTCTTACGAGAAGACTTAAAAAGAAGAGACGATAGTATATCCCGCATGCACGCGCCAGACGAACTTCATCTGATACTTTACGTCCAAATTCTAACAGGCTATCAGGGACAATACGAAGTAGAGCAAAAACCTTGGAGATAAGAATTAAAGCACGGTCGAGGGTTAAAAGAAGTACAAAGCAGATAAGGGAAACTACGGTGCCCAAAATGAGAACACCAGTACCTGTCTCGGCAAGAGAGTGATACTCCATTGTTGTGATAAGCAGCAAAAGAGGGGCAAGGACGAGGAGATCAAAGAGGAACGAGAGCGCGAAACTGGCAGTGGCAGTAGCATAGCTCATCCCGGCGTGTGTTCTTACCAGATATATGTATGCAGTTGTGCCAAGCCTTGCTGGGAGTAAGTCTGAAGTAAAATTTCGAACGAGTGTAATAAGAAAGAGTGGAAGCAGTTCAGGAGGATGGCCAGTCGGAATAAGAGTAAGTTGATACCTTCGTGCTCGAAAGTAGCTCCCGCTGAGTGAGAGGAGTAGAAACCCCAGCAGATATGCCGAATCAATATCTCTAAACACTTGAAGGATCTCAGATGGGTGAATGGTCTGAAAGAGATAGTAGAACACACCAGATGTAATCATTAGACTGATGAGTATGCTGATGTATCTCATTCTAATGGATTTCATGTGGCAGTATTCGAACAGAAGAACAATTATAAATGTGGTTTCAATTGTTCATGAAAGTTGAAGTTTTCACAACTCTATGTGCTAGGTCGTTGTGAGCTTAAAACGGGAATGGTTTATGAGGCTAGGAATGTAGAGTTTTAATGATTCTCGTTAGTAGCTTCTTCGTCGATTTCAAATTTTTGCAGCCGATATCTAAAGGATCGAAAGTTCATGCCGAGGAGTTCTGCCGCGGTCTTCTTTACTCCATTGCTCTCCTTGAGGGCAAGTTTAAGATAGTGCTGCTCAATATTTTCAAGCACGCCGTCTAAATTCACCGGGAACGCAATGTCATCGGCATAGAGAATTTGTGTTTCTTGCAGGGTGTTTTTCGATGTAGTGCCTTTTTGAGCATCTGGCAGATGCTCAGGGAGGATAACATCACCCCCCATTACGACTGCTCTCTCAAGTATGTTTTCAAGCTCCCGCACGTTTCCTGGATAGCTGTGCTTCATGAGCAGTTCCATAGCCTTTGGTGTGATTTTCGGAATATTTCCATCTTTTGAGAATTTTTTAAGTATCTTTCTAATGAGGATTGGAAGATCTTCTTTTCGGTCTCGAAGTGGTGGAATGTGTACGGTGATGACATTAAGACGGTAAAAAAGATCCTCTCTAAACTTTCCAGCCTCTGTTTCATGCTTTAAGTTTCGATTCGTAGCGGCAATGATTCTGACATTTGCTGGGATGCTAGTTTCTCCCCCTATTGGACGCACGCTCTTTTCTTGAATCGCTCTCAAGAGCTTTGCTTGCATCTGCAAGGGAAGTTCTCCTACCTCATCAAGAAAGAGGGTGCCATTTTCTGCCTGACGAAAAAGACCAAGGGTGTCTGATACCGCTCCCGTAAATGAGCCTTTCTTGTGGCCAAAGAACTCACTCTCAAGAAGTTGTTCAGGAATGGCGCCACAGTTTACTGGAACAAATGGGCGAGAAGCTCTCGGGCTCGATAGGTGTATAGCGCGCGCAACAAGTTCCTTGCCAGTTCCGGACTCGCCAGAGATAAGAACAGTAGCATCAGAAGGGGAGGCGCGTTCAATGAGCTGAAACACTTTCTTCATAATAGCGCTTTCTCCAACAAAGCCTGTGAGCTTTGTAGGTTCGCAGGACGAGTTGCCGCTATCTTCCTCGGCTAGTAATCTTGCCATTCGTTCATGCATGGCAAGCTGCTCCTCAACGCTCCTGAGATGCGTTACGTTTTGAAAAATAATTAATTTCCCGATCTGTTCATGGCCGTTGCCAACGAGAGCTCTGGTAAACGTTTGGAGCTTAACAGACCCCTCAGGTGTTGTGAGAGAAAGCTCCCCACTTTTCTCTGATGAGCTCATTTCCCCAGAGAGAGCATGGTGCTTTGTGAGGTGAGATTGAAAATCCTTAAGTGGCGTTCCGGCGAAGTCTCTATCAAGAGAGAGCATTTGTCTGGCAGCGTCATTGACTCCTGTAATCATGTTATCCATGTCGATGCTGATGACACCTTCAGGGAGTCTGTCAAATATGAGCTGTTGCTTCTCGTTCAGGAGCTTGAGCCGCTCTTCACGCTGTGATGCGAGCGCCGCATTCGCTTTCATTGAATTGCTGAGAAAATAAGTGGCAACTGCAATCAATACTGATGCACTACCGAGGCCGATTACTTGGAGAATAATCTCCCCAGGAGAGAAGTTTTCAAGCATGCCACCATCGATTGCCCTTAGTCTTCCCATCAACATACTCGTAGTGAGCGTTGAGTAAGAAAGCGTTACGAGAAGTGCGGTAAAAAGAGCAGAGGACCTTGATACAAAGATTGCAGAAGCCATCACTACAGGTAAGTAAAGAAAAAGAAATGGGCTTGTAGGCCCTCCAGTTGCATATATTGCTCCTGTTACAAGTACGGTATCTACAAGTGTTTGGAGAATATAGAATCCAACTGAAGCTTTTCGGTGCCGCAGCCAGATAGCACTTGCTCCAGTAAAAACATAAAACCAGATAAGGTAACGATAGAGAAATGCGGTGTTGTTTGCAGACTCAGCAGAATAGAAGAAAGTACATGCTGACGCTGCGAGGAGAGCTACTGAAAGGACCGCAGTGCGGGATGCGATGATCCACGATGCTCCGGGTCCAAACTGTTGTTCCTGACGCATTGACACTTTCCTCCCTGAAAGTCTGCTTATCCTACGATTGCTCCCATCTTGAAGATTGGTAGATACATTGAGATGACGAGACCACCGATAAGGACACCCAGAAAGAGAATCATGAGTGGCTCGATAAGTTGCTTCATCGCGCCAACGGCATTGTCCACTTCATCTTCATAGAAATCAGCAATTTTTTGTAGCATCGCATCTAGCTGTCCTGTTGATTCTCCTACCCCTATCATTGAGATTACCATTGGTGGGAATACAACGGATTCTGTAAGTGGCTCGACAATACTCTTCCCTTCGGAGATAGAGACGCGGCAACGTTGAACGTCTTTTTCTACAACTTTGTTTCCCGCTGTTTTTGCACAAATATTTAAGGCATCAAGTATTGGTACACCTGAACTGATCATGGTTCCAAGGGTGCGCGTAAATCTTGCTACCGCGACCTTCTTTAAGATATCGCCAAATATAGGAAGCTTGAGAAAAATAGGATCGAGTACCTCTTTCCCAGAGTCGGTCTTTTTATAACGAAAGAAAAAACCAATGAGCGCTGCTGTGCCACCAAAGATGAAGAACCAGTTTGCGACAAAGAAGTTTGAAATGTTAATTACAATCTGAGTAGGCAGCGGAAGCGATGCTCCAAAATCTGCAAAAAGTTCAGCGAACGTTGGAATTACAAAGATCATTAAAACTGAAGTAACTATCGCCGCTGCAGCAATGACTACCGAGGGATAGATCATTGCCGTTTTAACCTCGCGCTTGAGCTTCATGGTCTTTTCCATCTGCACGGCAAGCCGCTCAAGAATAATATCGAGAATACCACCGTTCTCACCAGCGAGAATCATATTGGTGTAGAGCTCATCAAATGCTTCAGGTCGTTTTTCCATACCCTCAGCAAGTGTCCCACCGGTTTCAACAGTCTCTTTTACGCCGAGAAGTGTTTCCTTGAAGGCTTTGTTTTCGTGGCTTTTCGCTAAAATGTCCATAGCTTGAACCAGCGGAAGTCCTGAGTCGATCATGGTTGCAAACTGTCTGGTAAAAATTACGACATCTTTGCCTTTTACCTTAGGACCCATGCCCGGAATCTTGATCTCCATATCAAGGCCGGTGCCCTTCTCTTTGATTTTCTTCGCATTTGGGACAATGCGTTGACGTTTTAACGCGTTAAATACAGCTTGAATATTTTTAGCTTCAAGCTCGCCGTTTACAACCTTTCCTGCGGGGTTCTTACCTTCCCAAACATAAACTGGCATAGTCTCTCTCCTTCTTTGATCAGCTTCGAATTACATTATGCAAAATTCGTACTTTAAATTTTCCTGCTCCGCCTTTTTCGTTATTTGAGGCGTTAAAGTTGCTTAATTACTACTATTCTCCTGTTGTTACCCTGAGTACTTCCTCAACGGTGGTAATCCCTTCTTTGAGTCGCATGAGTCCAGAAGCCCGCAAACTCATCATACCTATCCTAGCGGCTTCTCTTTTCAGCTCCGCAGTAGAGGCGCCGTTTAGCACAAAGTCTCTCAGTTCATCGCCCATAGGCATGACCTCATAGAGTGCGATACGTCCCTTGTAACCAGTATCTGCACACTTATCGCAGCCCTTGCCGTGCATAGGTTTAATGTGACGCGCTTCCTCTGCCGGTATCCCAACATCGACAAGCACTTCCGGGTTCATCTCAAGAGGTTCTTTGCATGCTTCGCAGATCTTTCTGGCGAGTCGCTGGGCAACAATAACGTTAATTGATGACGCCACAAGGAATGGCTCAACTCCCATATTGAGGAGACGTCCAATTGTTGATGGAGCATCGTTCGTGTGGAGAGTCGAGAGTACAAGGTGACCAGTGAGTGATGCTTTAATTGCGATTTCAGCTGTCTCGTAGTCGCGAATCTCACCGACCATTATGACGTCAGGGTCTTGCCTTAAAAATGCTCGAAGCGCAGAAGCAAAATTAAATCCAATGTCATCTTGCATCTGTGCTTGGTTAATTCCTGCAAGGTTAAATTCCACAGGATCTTCTGCAGTACTAATGTTCGTTACCACTTTGTTGAGTTCTGCCAAAGCTGAGTACAGAGTAGTTGTTTTTCCTGATCCTGTTGGTCCTGTTACAAGAACCATTCCGTAAGGCTTTGAAATATTATCTTGGAAGTCACCGAGCTGTTTTGTTTCGAAACCAAGCTTGGTCATATCAAGCTGTAAGTTTGATTTGTCGAGTAGTCGGAGTACGACTTTCTCACCAAAAAGAGTAGGAAGAACGTTTACCCGATAGTCCATCTCCTTGTTGTTGCCAAGTTTGAGCTTAATACGTCCATCTTGTGGAAGTCTTCTCTCTGCAATATCGAGATCTGCCATGATTTTAATACGTGAAGTAATGGCATTTTTAAGCTTCATTGGTGGCTTCATGATTTCATAGAGAACCCCATCAATACGAAAGCGAACGCGAAAGGTCTTTTCGTAGGGCTCTATGTGAATATCAGAGGCATTTTTACGAATAGCATCAGTAAGAATAGCATTGACGAGCTTAACGACAGGTGCATCTTCAGTTGCTTTCTCGAGTTCGTTGAGATCAACTTCATCACTACTATCTACAACCTCAACATCTTGGTCTTCATAGTCGTCTAGAATGCTGTCATAAGAGACCTGAGACTCGTATCGTTTTTCCTGTTCACTTTTTAGTGAGCCTTCATTTGCAAGGACAACCTGTATATCGAGTCCGGTAATAAATTTAATATCATTTAACGCTACGATGTTTGATGGATCTACCATCGCTACGGTAAGCGTTGAGCCATCTTTGGTAAGTGGAAGCAAGTTGTGCTTCATAGCGAGATTCTTAGGCACGAGGCTTAGTATCTCATCACTTATCGTGTAATCATCGAGTTCGATAATTGGTATGCCATATTGTTTGGCAATAGTGTCAGAGAGATCGGTATTGCTCAGGTAACCGAGCTCAACCAGTATCGAACCGATAAATTTCTCGGCAGAATTCTGTGAGGACTGTGCCTCCTGCAATTGCTCTTCGGTAATGAGCCCGGTTTTCACCAGAAGCTCACCGATGCGTGATGTCATTCCCTCTCCCTTAAGGATATTTCGTAAACTGCAGCTATGTGACAAATATCGTCAGTGAGTTACAAAAACTTGATCAGGAATCCTGTGAATCCTTTGTAGCGAAGAATGCACAGCTAAGGCATTGATATTAAAGGCCTTTATCGGGTTCTGCCCACGCCTCTCCTTCGTTGAAACGCCTGAGATGTGAGGAGGATCATAACGCCTCGTATGCATCTTCGTGCAGACTCCTTCTAGTAAACATTAGGAGGAATACTATGAAAAAACTCGCTATAGCTCTTATCTCATTTGCTGCAATCTTGCCGATGGTTGGTTGTGATAACCAAGGACCAGCCGAGAAAGCGGGTGAGAGAATTGATGAAGCAGTTGATGATGCTTCTGATGCTGTTGAAGACGCAGGTGATGAAGTCGAAGACGCTATGGATGGGCATTAAAATGCCCTCCTTACATATATCGCACGGAATAAAATCATCAGGTGAGCATATGATTCAAACAGAGCAAAACAATATCTTAAGACTCGAAAAGCAAATACAATACATTTTAAAACTTGCAGCTACTGTCACATTTGCTTTTTTTCTCTGTGCCATACTTATGGGGTGTAGCACTTGGAAAAAGCTCGATCGAACAGAGAGAGGAGCTCTCATCGGTGGCGGTACCGGGGCAATTGTTGGTGGTGCAGGTGGGAGTAGTGGGGGCGCTCTTGTGGGAGGTGCCACTGGAGCTGTTGCCGGAGGGCTTATTGGGCATGCTACAAAGCATGACGATTAGATTTCTTTCCCCTGATGATTTGTGCGTCTAAGGGGGAGCGTTCCTCCCCCTATGTAAATAAATAGCCCCATTTGGTGCATATGAGGAGTGGCGTTACTCTCTACATCAAAGTATGCGATTCGATAATGTGTCTTAGAGATATGTCGCTAAGAGCTTTAGAGGGGGCACATTCTTTGGAGCTTGTGTGAAGAGACTCTGGTCCAATAGGAACAGTTGTACTGGGCTGCTTTCTAAATTGTGTAATTGGTACGATGTCAGTAGTCAGAGATTGGCGGTGTAGTTCTTCAAGGAGTTTAAAGATGTTTTTTTCCATGTATACTCTCCAAATATGTTGTGCCTTCACCATAGGAAAACGGTAGATTTCATGGAAGATCGGGGGCTGATCGACATCATGCCGAGCTCTACATTGAGTATGATCGCGATCATTCCATAGAAGAAGTAAAAAGCGTTAGTGTGTAAATTATTAATTATATTCCGATTTAAATTATGGAGAAATGTAATCCCCGACTTAAAGAGCAACGTAATAAAATCCTTATTATGGGAGACACCTCCTTTGTCTCTGACGTTGCCTCGCTTTCACCGTATCCCTGCTGTCTGTTAGGCGGATTTGATGAGCTTGAAGGGCACAATCTCGAGGAACATAAGCTGCTCTTTGTCTACTCTCCCACCCTTTTTGACACAGAGATGCTTAGCTCACTAAGTAGAGAGCTGCCAGTTGTAGGGATATGCGATGACCGTGGTGTTTGCTTTGATGAAATGCTTTCTTGCGGCGCCCACGAAATACTCAGGACCTCTCAACTTTCAGAATCCATGCTCTCAAGTGTATTGAATACCGCTGAAATACGCTTCCATGCTATGGAGAAATCGTTTGAGCGAGAGAAGATGTTTCTCACACTCTGCGATGCGCTCCCCCATCAGATGGCCTACCGCATCGTTGTCCAGCCAGATATGCCAGCTCGATTTGTTTACGTGAGCGAAGGAGTAACGACTATATCAGGGCTCTCAAGAGAGGATGTGCTTGATGATGCGAGCAAGCTCTATGCTCAGATAGTAGATGAGGATAAGGAAAAACTCAGAGCAGTTGAAGAGAAGGCTGTTAAAAACCTTGAAAAGTTTGAGATTGAAGTCAGAAAAATAGGAACAGATAACGCGTTACGCTGGGTTCACATTAGATCTATACCTACAAAATTGCCTGATGGGACAGTTATCTGGGACGGTATTGAGAGCGACATTACTCATTACAAGGAGTCTCAGGAAAAAATACGAAATCTACTCGTAGAAAAAAACAAGCTTCTTCTCAAGCAGAAAAAAACGCTCACGGAGCTTGAAGAGACCAACCGACTGAAAGATGAATTTCTGGCAAATCTTTCTCATGAGCTTAGAACGCCAATCAATTCTGTCCTTGGCTGGGTACGGCTCATGAAGCGAGGTCGCTTAAAGGATGCTGAGAAAGACAATGCAATAGAAATTGTAGAACGTAACGCCCTCGCCCAAGAGCAGCTGATTAAAGATCTGCTCGATATGAACAAAATTGTTTCCGGCAAGATGCAACTCGAGCTTGAAAAACTCGATCTCACCCAGATTTTGTATGCAGCTGTTGATAGTATACTGCCTTCTGCTGAAAGTAAGGATATCTCAGTAAAGGTATCAGCTGATGTTTCAAATGATGTCGTTGTGCTTGCCGATGCGGTTCATACTAAGCAAGTATTTTGGAATCTTTTGTCAAATGCCGTTAAGTTTACTCCCGAAGGTGGCCTCTTAAATGTATCAGTCGAACAAAAGGTAAGCGGGTACGTTGACTGTACGTTCATAGATAATGGGATTGGCATAAACGAGGATACGTTGCCCTGCATCTTTGATCGATTTCGTCAGGGGGACTCTTCTATGAGTAAGAGTAATGCCGGCCTTGGGCTTGGCCTCTCAATTGCTAGAAAAATTGTTGAGCTTCATAACGGTGAAATTTGGGCTGAGAGTCTTGGTAAGAATCAAGGAGCCACCTTTACGGTTCGACTCCCATTGCACGCTGATTCAAAGGTTGGCGATGATCCTAAGGCAGAAGACGATACTCAGAATGAGCAACGTTTGGCTGATACTGATTTTGATCTGACTGGAGTACATGCGCTCATAGTGGATGATGAAGCTGATGCGCTTGAATTGGCACGATTTGTTCTCTCTTCAAACGGATGCGGAGTAACGGTGGCACGCAACGCTGACATGGCACTTCGTCTTGTTGAGAAGCGAGAGCGTCCGTTTGATGTGGTGGTTAGTGATATAGGTATGCCAGGGAAGAGTGGTCTTGAATTTCTACGAGAGCTTCGATCTAATTTTAGCTCTTACCGAGATGTGCAATCGATAGCCTTGACCGCATTTGTCGGTCCTAGTAACAGAAAGCAGATCTTTGACGCCGGGTTTGAGGTTCATATGTGTAAGCCCTATGACCCCGAAGAGCTGGCAAAATGTGTCATGCAGTGCGCGCAAGGTGAGGTCCTGAGTGATGAATTTCACTCATAGTGGGGGGGCTCTACAGCCTATGACATAGCAACTCTTGTTACCGGGCCCTTATTGTAGTCTTTTGGAATATGAATATATTCTTCCTCTGAGAGCTCAATTATTGTCGAATCTAAAGGAACGAGTGCTTTTCTCAGTGACGGAAACTGTGCTATCCGACCCTCATCTGTGAAGGGCTTGTTCTTTGAAGGAGCGCCGACAGCAAAACAATAGTCATGAAGGTTCTGTTGGCGGCAGATCTCTTCACATTCTCTGCGGAGTGCCAGAGCAAATTCTTCAGGATCCATTCTTTCAAATGCGGCTGCTTGTGGTCCGCCACCGAGTAGTACGAGATTTCGCTTTTTCTTTATGGGTGATATAGCCGTAAGGAAGTTTCCTATGAGCCATCTTTCTGGCTTTACCGTCATTCGTAGCGGCTGAAATTCTGGAGTGTAGAAGTCGTCGCCGCATGTCTCTGGTATGCATGTTTCAGAGAGAAGATCGTAACATGCGTCTAGAAAGTTCTTGGAGGTAGAAAATGTAATAGTCCATGTCGCGTCAGGAGGAGCGCTCTTGTATTTTCTAAGTTCAGCCTCAATCTGTTTAAGATTCGCCAGATCCTTTAATCGGTCTATAAACGTTCTCTCCATACCAAGACGCTCGAATGTCACCGGGAGCCTGTCGTCAATTAAGACACGAAGAGATTCAAGGAAGTGGTATCCTCTCGCGTCTCTTACGGAGAGCTCGTCTACCGGGGGCAGGTGGGTATGTGTCGCTTCTGCGAGGTATGGATATGATTTTTGGACAACTTTCTGAAATGGCTCACCATCATCAGTGCGCGATGCGAGATGGATGAGATCAAGGAAGCTCTCGGGGTGCTTCGCCGAGAGGTCAGGTATTTGAAGTCCAAGATCTTCTGTAATGCTTAAAAATGCATTCTCGCGCATTACCGGAGTTCCTGCTTTGTACCTTCTCGCACACGAAAGGGTAAAAGCAAAGTTTGCTTTGCGAGGATGTTCAATGTAGCGGCCTCTTGAGCCCAGTTTTGAACATACTCGTACACGAGTTTCGCTTCTCTCATATGAGTATACAGGTACAAGCTCCGCGTCATGCTTTTCGTCGTAGCGATTCTCAAAGGTGTCGATACTCGACTGCCATGGGCTTTCGTGTCCTTCTGCCAGTATGAGACAGACTACATAGTCGAGGATGTCTTTTGATTCTGGAATGTCATTATCGATGTAGCGGTCTATTCGCTCATCGATTCTGTAAGAGAGATCATCGAGTGTCGCTATCTCCTGATCGTTCATACGCTTCATGACTTCATCAAGCCTTGAGAGATATCTAGACGTTCTGTGCATACTGCCAAAAGCGCGGTGTAAGTTAGACATGATGTTTTTATACATATCCATCCGCCCCGTGCTAAATCCGCCTGCGGAATACTTTAAAAATTGCCACAAGTTTTTCTTGTCAACTTGTTCATGCCACTCTTGGATAAACTTCAAATACGTAGTGTACGTTTCCGTGTCTGAGAAATTAGCATGTTCAGAGGTGAGCTTTAAGATTTGGGGTGCGTCAGATGGGTGTACGGCATTTAAAGAAGTAAGTAGGCTGTTAAACCAGTATTGATCTGGAGCTTCAGGCAGTCGTTTGATTATTTGCCCAAGGTGATACAGGTTATGCTCGGTGTCCTCTTCAGGCCACTTTATACTAGTGCCCAGTGAGTGAAGAACCAGTCGATAATAGTCGTAGTCGTTCTCAGGTGGGGAGACGGTGGTAAGGATCAGGTAGCATACCTTGCTTGCGCCGAGAGACTTTCGTAAACCATGCTTTCTACTCGCCTCGTCAAAAATGGAAAGAAGCATGGTAAAGGGGAGTCGGTGTTGCGTAGCTTCTTGAAGTGAGAAGAGGGCTCCCATAAGGCTATCGGCCCTGTCGCCTGCTCTAGCTAAAAGTGTTAACAGACGATCTGTGTCTACTTTTCGCAGTAAGTTGTTCCGAGTAGCGAAGGTAAAAGCTCTATTCTTAAAAAGAGAATTGAGCCTACCCATGGGGACTGCATCACTGAGTTTTTCCAAACGAAAATTAAGAACAGGAATCTTAAACTCCTTCATTCGGAGTGCTTCAGGGAGGAAGTACAATATGGCATTGCTGCGAGTGCCAAACTCTAAAAAGGCTTTGAGTTGGCTATAATTTAGTTTTTCATGCTTTGAGATGTGCTCTGCAAGAAAGGGTAGACTTTGTGTTATAAAGTCAATTCTCTCTTTAGGAGGAAGTTGCTCAGCATAATATCGAAGGAGAGTTGCGGAATCTTGAGCCTGTTTGTCAGAGCACCCGGTGACTGACTGTTGAATAGAATTGCTAAAATGAGAGAGCCCTTGCTCTACGTATTTTTCGAGGGGTGGTGGAGTGACTTTCGCACCGGGAGAAGGGACTTCAGGTCCAGAGCTTATCTGTCGGTTCTCTTGTGGAGTAGGCATAGTGCTCTTTAAAGTTCGGAGTGAGCGTCCATTACAGCTCAAAAGGAAGTAATTTCGAGGACAGGCAAAAAGACCACACAAGTGTACCGTCCATGCTGATGCTACGCAAATAAGGCATGGTGATGTTACGACCTAAATGGTTGATGAGAATCTTTAAATTTCGGTACGTGGAGCTTGAATAATAGCGTAAGTTTCTAGATAATTGTGATATAAAAGCCTCACGCATTTTACGTCTGAGGTAAGGAGAATAGATGCTGTTCTAGAGATTGGAACTTATTGATGTAGCTATCTCAACTGAATTTAGAGGAAAGTCTGACGTAGTTTCGTCATTAGGTAATGATAATAATATGAACAGTTCACCAGCAAATATATTAGTTGTGGAAGATGACGCCATCTCTGCTATGGCTCTTAAGGACATTATTGACGAAATCGGTCACAGCGTAACTGAGCACCTGACGGAAGGGGAGCAGGTACTGGGTTCTCTTGAGAAGAAGAAAGCCGACCTCATTTTGATGGATATCAGCCTGAAAGGACAAATGGATGGTATCGATGCTGCAAAGCAAGCTTGGGAGAAATTTAAGGTGCCTTCCATCTTTCTTACTGCTTACTCTGATGAGCAGTTTTTAGCGCGAGCCAAACTTGCTCACCCTTATGGTTATGTCTTAAAGCCCTATAACCCTTCAGATATTAAAGCTAGTCTTGAGATGGGGCTCTTTCGTCGGGAAGAGGAGCGTCCTCGTGGATCCGTACTTAAAAAGGGTGAGATTCAAGAGAGAGCGCAGTTTGATCTGGGAACAAAGAACCTTTCCTGTTTTGATCTCTTAAAACGAATAGATCCCTTCCGGGAGTTAGACGCTGAAACTCTGGAAGCGTTTGCCTCTAACTGCCAGCTCTTAGATGTTGCTGAGAAGAAGCTTTACGTTGAAGAAGGGCAGGACCATTTCCCACCGTTCATCGTAATCAAAGGCAGAATGGCTCTGGTAAAAAGTTCAGAGGCTGGTAAGGAACTCGTTGTATCCCTTCTTCCAGCAGGCGATATCTTTGGTGTCGTACTGGCTATTGAAGATAAGCCCTCCCCGTATACGGCAAGGGCGCAGGTTGATAGTACGATACTTAAACTTCCGTATCATGGCTTAAGAGATCTCCTTGCATATAATCCGGGACTTTACTCGGAGTTTACAAGTTATCTTATGACACGCGTTGAAGAGTCACATGCATTTTCCAAACGGCTGGCGCATGATCGTGTCGAGGTACGTGTAGCGGCAGGGTTGCTGGCACTTATTACTGACTTTGGGCAGTTTGACAGGGGCCGTCAGGACTACACACTTGATATTACACGACTTGAGCTTGCTGATATCACTGGCACAACACCTGAGACGGCCATCCGCACTACCAAGAAGATGGAGCGTGATGGCATTTTAGACCTCTCCACAGCTGGCACTATAGTGATTTTAGATGTGTCGAAGCTTGAAAGTATAGTAGGCGCCTAGCCATAACTACTTAAAAATATGCGACTTATGGGGCATGATCGGTGTCATGCCACTCTCTTAAGGAATCCTCTATCATGTTATTATAAACAAATGGAGGAAAACACTATGCTTAGTTGGGCACTTACTTTTTTAATCGTTGCTTTAGTTGCTGGAGTACTTGGATTTGGCGGTATTGCAGGGGCGTCAGCAGGAATTGCTAAGATACTCTTTTTCTTGTTTCTTGTGCTATTTCTGGTATCTCTCGTGCTTCCGAATTCGAGACCTACAGTCTAGAGCATACATATTCACACAGGGTGCTGTGTTTGGTGGTTCTCCCACTAAACTCAGCACCTCGTTCTCTTTGCGTTTCTTAATTCACATCCTCCTCGTTTCAAACTCCTGTTAGTATTCACACTGTTTCTTGCTGATGGTTGCTCGCTGAATTGTTGTTTAATTTGGTTATTTCAGGTACTTATCTTATGTGGGCAGAAAGAAGAAAGAAAAGATAAAGGCTGATAGCGATTCTAGCCAAACGAAGGCTCTTGTTCCTAGGGGAGTTACCGTGCCTAGTCACCGTCCATCGGCCGGACTACCAGCGTCACAAGATCCCCTTAGCCTGTATCTACGTGAAATACGTCAACATAAGCCTCTGTCTAGAGAAGAAGAGCACGAGCTTGCCGTAAGCTATCAGAAGGAAAACGATATTGAGGCAGCCTATCGTCTTGTCGCCAGTAATCTCTGGCTGGTAGTCAAGATTGCCAGAGAGTATGAGCAGGCGGCAAAGAATCTCCTTGATCTTATACAGGAAGGTAACATGGGGCTTATGGAGGCCGTGAAGAACTTTGATCCATACCGCAATGTTCGATTCCCCTCCTATGCGGTTTGGTGGATTAAGGCGTACATCATACGATACGTGATAGCGAACCTCAGGCTTGTAAAGATTGGAACGACGCAGGCTCAGCGCAAACTCTTTTTTAATCTTAATAAAGAGAAAGAGAAGCTTGAGAAGATGGGGATCTCACCTAAGCCAAAGCTTCTCGCTGAGAAGCTTAATGTTCGGGAAAAGGATGTTATTGAGATGGAGCAGAGGCTTGGGGCACCGGATGTAAGCGTGGATGCTCCGCTGTTAAGTGATGGAGAGAGCAATCTCCATGGGATCCTCTCCTCTGAGGCTCCGAACAGTGAAGATCTTATGCTTCAAAAACAAAGACGGGAGTTTATTCAGAGTGGATTTGAAGAGTTTGCCACTACACTCAATAGCAAAGAACGTATAATATTTGACAGACGTATGGTTAACGAAGATAAGGCTACGCTCCAAGAACTCTCTGATGAGCTTGATATCAGCAGAGAGAGGGTGCGGCAGATAGAGAATAAGCTCAAAGAGAAGCTGAAAACTTACTTTATTGAGAGGCTGGAAAAGGCAGGGGAGTCTCCCGAGTTTTCCACTTAAGGCACATAACGAGGGAAAACTTTCTGATGATTCAACCTGAGAGTAACGAGAGAGCATATTCTTCGATCAAGATTTTGCTCCTCATTGTTTTTCTAGCTGCGCTTGCGCCTGTTGCACTTATCGGATGGCGCGAGCTCTATGTTAACTTTCTAGAGCCAAACCCTCCTCAAATTCGTGTAATCGAAGGTCCGAGAGGTATCGGTATTACACCAGTGAATCTTGTCTTGGAGTTAGAGGATTCAGAATCAGGTCTTGATGAAGTTGTTATTCGTTTGAAACAAAAGAGAGACGAGAAAGAGATTCTGAGAAAAAAGCTTAACGGAAAGCATGTTGCTCGAATTGAAGTGCCTTTCTCTGGAAGTGAGAGTGGTCTCCAAGAAGGTGAGGTTGAGCTTGAGATCCGTACCTTTGATAAAAGCCTCTGGAGTACACGTGGAGAGAAGAGCTTTCAATTACCCGTCGATTATAAAAAGCCATATTTAGAGATTCTCTCTACGCAACATAATGCTCGTGAGGGAGGCGCTCAGCTCATATTTTACCGGGTTCAGGATGAACATCTGGCTCTTTCAGGAGTAAAAGTTGACGATCATACCTATGCTGGCTATCCCGCTAGGGGATTAGATAAAGCATTTGAAAATTTTCCAGATGTTTACGCGGCTTTTTATGCCATCCCATTAGCGCAGGGTGAGCAGAAAAGGAAGATTCGACTCTTTGCTGAAGACAGAGTTGGGAATGGTGTTACTGAAAAATTTTATAATAAAGTAGCTGAACGCAGAATGCGTGAACGTGTCGCTTCTATGAGTGAAGGCGCATTCTTGCAGTTTGTCTCGCAAGTGGTGCAAAAGAATCTTCCGATTTTAGAGAAGCAAGCAGCATCTATTGGGCAGACACTTCAGTTTAAAACGCCAGAAAACACTCTCTCTCGTGCGGTTGAAGAATTCCAGTTGATTGAACGCAGACTTAAGCCAATTAATGAAAGTCAGATTGAAGGTGCGCTAAAGGCGAATAGAACCGACCAGCTCTGGGATGGCGCATTCTTACCGCAAAGTGGCGTGGTTCGAAGCGGATTTGGTGAAGTTGTTACGTACTATGTCAACAAGTCTCCCATTGAAAAGCATCTAAGAGAAGCCTTTGTGCTGGGAGTTGGCGCTGAAGGTGATAATGTCTATGCCGCTAATGATGGGACAATAGTCTTTAGTACTGATCTGGGTGTTTATGGCAGTACGATTATTATTGATCACGGATTCGGTCTCGCTTCCGTGTATGGTTCGCTTGGGCGTATGTCCGCTAGTACCGGGCAGGATGTTAGCGCCGGGCATGTTCTTGGAACATATGGCTCCAGTGGTTTAGCTGAGCGAAAGCAGCTCTTCTTTCAGATTCGTGTGCATGGAACTCCTGTGGATCCTACTGAATGGTTAAGTAAGTCGTGGTATCATGCACACGTGAACAGTAAGATTGAGGACGTGAAACGTACTCTGGGAATTCCAGTCTATGAGGCATTTTAACCTCACCTCTTATCCTCTGATCTTGACCGGGCAATCTACTTGATTCACAATGCGCACGATCTATGTCCTGTGATTCTGATTTGAAAATTTTAGAAGCCCTCCAAGCAAAGCTAGCGCAGCAATCGATCACGCATGGTGCCTCAGGTCGTGGATTCCGAAACAGTGAACTTGCCACTGCCTGTTCTCATCTTGAGAGCCGGCAGCACGTTCAAGCACTCAGTAACCTTCTTGCCGAGCGTGGTGCTTTTGGGCTGCATGCTGAAGTATATGATTGTGTAGACGGAGAAAATGTCCTCCCGGTAACGGTACTTCGAGCCTCTCTTACTGACACATGGCCGATGGGTACGCACTATTGGATTCGAGATAATGCTCTGGTTGCATACCGTCTTCTTCATCTGAAAAATGGCAGTGAAGAGGAGTCTCGTCTAGGGAAGCAGTTGATGTTGTCGGGACTTACGCTGATCTCAACATCGCCTCAGCTCAAGAGATTTCATAAGATTCTCTCAGAGGGTAACAAGCTCGCAGCAGATCCTTTTGAGTGGCCATATATCTTTTTTGAGATTGCATCGAACCTAAATACCGCAAAGGATGAACCGTGGATGCATATACAAGATGCATGGCAGATGCTCGCTGTAAGAACCATACAGTCACTTCAAAGTGGAGCGCTGACGCTAGAAGAACTTTTGCCGGCGCATCTTGAATTTCTCTCTTTAGTAGTTCCTTTCCTTGCGGTAGTAGATAACGCTCATTGTGAAAATGCAGGCTCATGGGAGGAGCTTGTTGCCGTAAGAAGCTCGGTGATCGCATGGGAGCTGGCATTTTTAAAACTGCTAGAGGGCGCAGAAGGTGATCGGATCTATACGTTGTTGGAGCAGGAGTATGAGAAGCTTTCTGCGAATTATGGTTTAGATAAGAACTTTAAAGATCAGATAGCTTCGCTTCTGGAGCGTTCTGAAGCAGTCATCGCTAAAAACTTTCCTTATGAAAGCCCCGGATACGAGGAGGAAGACCCACGATACAGACGCGCCGATTCCGCGCTTATAGCTCTTCTTGAGCTCGATCTTGTTTCGTCTGAACAGGAAGAGCCACTTCTTGCTCAAATCCTATCGCTCAAAGATTCACGCACCAGAGCGCAATGCCGATACCGCGATGACTCATATCAGGGAACAGGCTTTTTTAGACCATCTACCGTCGCAAAACTCAGAGAGTATTATGGGGCCCCTTCTGGTGAATCAAGTGGGGCAGGTGATTTTGTGATGCGTCGAAAGATTGTCCCGGAAGGACCAGAAGCCGCATGGCTCCACTTTCTCTTTCAGCTTTCAAGCTGGGCAGGGCGGAGATATATTGAAACGGGTGACGAGAAGTACTTTGAGATGCAGAAGGAAAATCTGCTTGATGGTCTCTCGCTCGTTACGGGT
Organism: bacterium; assembly: GCA_030431715.1. Classification (GTDB taxonomy): domain Bacteria; phylum Bdellovibrionota_C; class UBA2361; order UBA2361; family RFPC01; genus JAUIIO01. Next base: position 4,848 of record JAUIIO010000028.1, on the reverse strand, counting down.
GATAATGAATATACCCTGCATGCTGATAATGATGGCCATGTTGAGGTTATTGCACTTGCTCCTTATTTATTTCCTGAATGCTACATCACCGATATGGCTCCAGATGGTCAGCAGCTTGTTTTTCCTTCTCCTCATACACCACTGAACTGGGCGACAGCTGAGGCTCGTTGTGCGGTGGATAGAATGCTTGAGAGTTTGAAGAGGGATTAACTGGAAAAACCGCTATTTATTTGTCTGCATTTAAGGGCTGCGGCTTCGGCTGTGATTATTGTATTGTCTGAGCATGGCATTGCTTTCAACGCGCTTTATACCGCTATCTCTCTTTGCTGGGCTTACTCTGCTTCTCCTCCTTCCTGTGGGGATATTTAGCTCTCTTAGCGGGCCGCTCTTTAATTTCGTTTTTGGCATTCATATTATACTGCATTTTGCAGCGCTATTTTTAGCTGTTAAATATATTCTAAGCTGTATTTCTACGACTTCAGGCAGGCTCTTTACATTCATTCTCATTGGGGCCTGTTTGCTCATTGTTGTGCCGCATTCATTCTTACCTCCAATTGCACGTGATGCCTTGATACATCATCTTGCTGTTCCAGTTTGGTGGATAGAGGCTGGTAAGATTACTGAGATTCCGTGGCATGATTGGTCTTATTATCCAATGTTGCTTCAGCTCGCGTATACCGGCTTTCTCAGTCTGAATCTCGAATCATTTATTGCTGTTTACCACTTCTCTTATGCGGTACTAGCTGCTGCGCTTATTGCGCGTATGATGTTTTTAGAGAATAAGGAGAGTAGCTATCAGACGGTAGCGCTCTGTATTTTTCTCTCACTCCCGATAGTGCTTCGTCTTGGTTCCACACAGCTTGTAGACCTTGGCCTAGTATTTTATTGCACGCTTGCAGTGTGTATGACCTTTGAGTGGCAAGAAAAGCAATCTCTCTGGCGCCTCATTGGGATTGGTGTGGCGCTCGGGCTTGCCATGGGTTGCAAATATAATGGTTTGCTGTTTGTCGGAGTTTACTTCCTCTGCATGCCTCTCTATTTATCGAGGTTGGGAGTGCCAGTGATTAAGATGTTCCTCTCATTTGTGATTATTGGTATCAGTTCGCTTGTCGTGTATGCTCCGTGGCTTCTTAAAAATCTCTATGCTACCGGAAATCCGCTCTATCCGCTTTTTGGTGGGTATTTTGGCACGGCCCTGCCAACACCGGGAGTACGTGGATTAAAGAGCTTCGAGTTAAGAAGTTTAAAGTATGGTGAGGGTATATTTGAATACTTGATGTTGCCTATAAGGATGCTTCTATTTGGTAAGGATCATGATCCTCAGTACTTTGATGGAAGGCTCAGTCCTTTACTTCTCTTACTCTTTGTATGTTTTCGTATTGTTAGAAACAATTCACGTATCTTGTTATTGCTCCTGCTCGTTGGGGTTTATAGCTATTTGGCGCTCTTCTACAGTGGGGCCCGAGTAAGGTATATGCTGCCAGTGCTGGGTCTTGTTTGCTGCCTCTCTGCATATGGTATCTCACTTATTACAGGTGAGAGCTGGAGAAAGTATGCACTTATAGTCGTAGTTGCCTTTCAGTCGTTGCTTCTTGTTTTCTATGTTCCCGATCTCTTAGAACGTACTGGGGTGATATCTTACTTTAGTAGAGGTGAGAGTCGTGAGGACTATCTCACTAAAAAAATAAGTGAGTATTCTCTCGCTCAATTACTCAGTGAAAGATATAAGGACAGTTCTACCGGTGCTACCTATCTTCTCTATACCGGGAATAGATTTTACTACTACGATATCCCAGTGAGAAGTGCCGGACATTTTGGAGCTAATGAGCTTATTCGCTGGCTATACAAAGCACCGGATGCTGAAAGTCTCGCTGTGTACTTTAAAATGAATAATATCGTTAGAATCGCTGCACATATTGAAAGGCTCACAAAAAGTCTTCAGAACGCTCTTCCTCAGCGTGAAGCAACTCTTTGGAACAGATTTCAGCAGGATCATTTAAAGCTTGTTACCACTCTGGGACCATACGGGGTATGGGAGGTGACTACATGAGAGTGTGTGTGCTTTCTACCTCTTTTCCCCGGTGGCGCGGTGATGAAGCGAGTGTTTTTGTAGGAAGGCTCGTTCAGGCTTTTTCAGATGTCGGAATGAGCGGGATTGTTGTTACTCCGCTTGATGATGGTGAGAAGAAGCGTGAAAAGTGGGATGGTTTTGAAATACTTCGCTTCAAGTATGGATTGTTTTCAAAGGGCAGTCTTGCATATGGGCGTGGCATTTTGCCAAATTTAAAAAATAACCCCTTTCTTCTTTTTCAGATTCCGGGACTGCTCTTTATGATGCTCCTTACCGCTTATCGTCAGCGTGAGAGGTGGGACGTGATTCACGCTAATTGGGTTGTAAGTGGATGTGTTGCATATCTGCTCTCGGTTCTTACCTCAAAACCATTTGTAGTAACGATACGGGGAGAGGACGCTAAGCTTCTTACTCTCCCTGTGATTGGTAGTATATTTCGGTACGTTCTTAAAAGGGCATCTGCGGTTGTTTCAGTAAATGAAGCTTTTCTGAGCTCTCTGCCTTCCGGGGCAACTTGTATTCCAAACGGTGCAGAGTACCGCGAAGTAGTAGAATCAGAATTGCAGGAATTTCTAGATCGCAAGCAGCTAGGACGTTCTGATAAATATCTTCTTTTTGTCGGACGCCTCATACCGCTTAAGCGCATAGAGAAGCTCATTGATATGGTAGCAACGCCTCATTTAAGTAACTATACGTTGTTGCTCGTGGGGCGTATTGATAGTGAATATGGTGAAGCGTTGCGAGAGCAGGTAAGGGATCTGGGCGTGACAGATCGAGTACGCTTTGAGGGGAGCACTCCTTACAGTGAGATAGCTTCGTATCTTACCCTCAGTAATGTTTATCTCAGTGCCTCAAGCCACGAAGGAAGATCAAACTCGATGCTTGAAGCGCTAGCAGCAGGGCTTCCTGTTGTCGCCAGTGATATTGAAGGACACGCTGAGCTTATTACGCACGGAGATAATGGCATCCTCTTTTCAGAAGACGAGAGTGCAGAAGAGGTTGCCAGAAAAGTTTCTGACCTTCTCAGTGATTTAGAAAAATACACTCTGCTTTCAACAAAATGCCGAGAGTCTGTAAAGGGCATGAGCTGGAAATCTTCCGCTGAGAGCTATAAAGAGCTCTTTAGAAGAGTAGGTTAGACTCTATACATACAGTCATTGCGAGGAGCTGAGGTCAATTTAACAGTGAGATAATAAACACAGGAGAACACGGAGCACGCGGAGTGGGGGGGGATTGTCTCCGCGTGCTCCGCGATCTCCTGTGTTATTTCAATACATGTAGACATGCCAATGTTTGCAGGCCGCTATCACGACAGCCCTCTCTGTGAAACGAAGCGCTTAGCCTATAGTCATTGCGAGGAGCTGAGGTCGTAGACCGAACGACGCGGCAATCCCCCGGTCGGACCATCGCACAGGTTATTGCGGCTGCCGCCTCGCTATGACGGCAGGAACAAAATACTGGTGCTTTCCTCAATTGCCCTCTGCTCATTGCATTCTCTCGAAAACTAGCTTAAACATTGTAGTTCTCACCACTTAGACAGTCAGGCTAAATACCGGATTTTTTGCATGAACTATAACCAGAAACAGCTCGATTTTGATGTTATTGATCAAAAAACGTTTGTCGATATTCCCGCATCTCTTCCTGAGATTCGAATCCAAATCCCTAAAGTTGGTGTAAGCAATCGCCCGGTATCTTTACAGTTGAAGCATCCTCTAAGCGATGTCGTAACAGCTATGCATACTGAACTTACAGTCAGTTGCAGCTTAAAAAGCGATCAGCGAGGAATACATATGTCTCGAATTGAAGAGTGCATGGACGAGCTTCGAGGCGCAGGACTTTCTCATGCTTCGTTCGCTGCTGGTCTCGCGAATCTTGTCCTTAAAACACAGCAACAGAGTAGTTGTCAGATCACTATGGACTCAATGGTCGAAAATACGATTTCTAAAAATGCATCAGGAAAACCAAGCAATGAGATTTTAACCTTACACAGTATTGCTGAAGTGCTGGATGGGGAGGAGGTTCTTACACGTGGAGTAACGGTGCCATTTATGAACGCTTGCCCGTGTACGCAGCGCTGGGCGATGCGTGATTTTTATAATGTTCTTAAAGGTGAGGGTCTTGAAGATGCTAAGGCGCAAGACATTATTAAAAAGGCACCTTACCAGGCTCATACAAATGGCGGTCTCGCAACTTTAATGGTTACTGACGCTGGCATTGATCATGAGGATCTCTACGCTGTGCTAGATCAATCTGTGCCAATCATCAGAGAGATGCTTAAAGGAATCGATGAGCACACCTTTGTTCGCTATACCCATGAGCAGGGCCAATTTTGTGAAGACAATATCCGTACAATTGCCAAATGCACCGCAGAGCAGCTGCAGGGCAAGGTCTCTTCAGAGGCTAAGATACATATCAAAGTGGAAGTAAATGAAAGCGTTCACTTTCATAACCTTCAGGCCGAGATGGAAACTACAATGGAATCACTACTGGCAGAGCTATCCTGATAATAATTTAGGAATTCCCCCTCCGCGACCTCCGCGCTCTCCAGTGTTCTTTCATTACATGTAGGCAGCCACAGCTTGCAGGCCGCTATGCGGTCAATTGCTGTGGTCAATTTAAAAGAGATAATAAACACAGGAGCTCGCGGAGAGCGCGGAGAAGGGATTAAGGCGTCTCCGTTACTTTTTTCCACGTTTTAAAAAATGAATGTGCCATTGGTATGTTGTACGCTCGGATTACACGAATCAATCTTCTTGTTGAAGAACATCTTCGACTGA
>JAUIIO010000051.1 GCA_030431715.1 bacterium | reverse complement strand
CCTTTCAATGGTTAATGTATAATTTGCATTATGGCTCATCGAAGCCGATCCCATATGGGAAAAAGGAGGGTCCATTCCATTATTGCGAGGAGCTGAGACCATAAGGTCGAACGACGCGGCAATCTCCATGCACCAGCTGGGCACTCTTCTGACTCGGACGGTGATGAATTCGTAAGATTGCCGCGTCGTTCGGTCTACGACCTCAGCTCCTCGCAATGACGGGTTACTCAATGACAGTTGGCTCAAGTGAAGTTGACACAGAAGATCCACAACCTAAGACCCTGAAGAAAAATTCTGCCGCGTTCCCTTCGCCTTCACCGCTTCATTAATACGACGAAGCGCAGCGATATAAGCACATGTTCTTAGATTCGTATTATGCTCGTCCTTAAGATCCATTACCTCTTTCGCGGCCTTATCGATAATGATCTTCAGCTTGTCGTGCACATCAGCTTCTTCCCAGTAGTACCCAGCGCGGTTTTGAACCCACTCAAAATAACTCACGGTAACGCCACCAGCGTTTGCAAGAATGTCAGGAACAACATCTATCCCCTTCTCAAAGAGGATCTCATCAGCCTCAGGTGAAGTCGGGCCATTCGCCAACTCGACAATAGCTTTGGCCTTAATATTTTTTGCATTATCTTTTGTGATGACATTTTCAAGAGCCGCCGGAGCTAAGACATCAACATCAAGCTCAAGAAGCTCTTCATTCGTCATGGTGTCATGCTCAACGATCTCACACACTGAATCCTTACAGTACGCAGCCTTAAGCTCACGGGATTGTTGCTTGAGCTTGTGCACACTTTCCGGGTCTAGTCCGTCCTTCTTGTAAATTGCTCCCTTTGAATCAGAGACAGCAACTATCTTGTGACCATGCTGAGCAGCAAGATTAGCAAAGTGGTAGCCCACATTACCAAATCCTTGCACAGCGATGGTGAGCGGCTTGGAGCCAAGACCAAGCTTCTCCTTCATCGCTTCTAGAGCGTAAAACCCTCCTCGTCCAGTCGCATCTTCGCGACCACGTGAACCACCAAGAGCAATTGGCTTTCCTGTAATAATCGAAGGAGTAAATTCGCGAGTAATATTAGAATACTCATCTACCATCCAGCCCATAATCATACTGTTGGTGTACACATCCGGCGCCGGGATATCGACATTAGGCCCAATAAAATCAGCAATAGCTGACATATAACCACGAGAAAGCCTCTCAATCTCAAGAAGCGAAAGCTCTTTAGGATTAACAGTAACACCACCTTTTCCACCGCCGTAAGGAATCCCTACCACGGCACACTTAAAGGTCATCCAGAAAGCAAGAGATTTCACCTCATCAAGCGTTACCCCAGGATGAAACCTGATCCCCCCCTTGGTTGGGCCAAGAAGATCATTGTACCTTACACGGTACCCTTGAAATACTTTTAGTGACCCATCATCCATCCTCACCGGTATTGAAGCCGTATAGGTGGCACGAGGCGTCTGCAAACGTAGCTCTGACTCAGTATCAATAGAGTAATACTGCAGGGCCTTACCAAGCTGTGCCATTGCCGTTTCAAAAATAGAATCACTCATTTGCCTCTCTCCTCAATAACGTCGGAATAAATCTCTCTTAGTCGGGCTACGCAGGTACTAAAGGTATACCGCTTCCGAATAAATTCTGCCACAGAACGCTTCTGTTCAGCTACCCGTGGAGTGTGGGTAAGGTCATTTATACATTCTGCAATAGAGTCAGTACGTTGTGGGTCAGCGGCGAAACAGAACTCGGGAAATTCATCAATCAACGCCTGCGGCAGTTGCTCTGGAGTAAAGACAACGGGAGTTCCCTGTGAGAGTGCCTCATAAAGAGGATATCCAAACCCTTCGGCAAGAGAAGGAAAGATGAGCCCAGAGGCGTTACGGTAAAGCGCCGGCATTTCCTCCGTTGGTATCCCTACACGGATATCAACGACACCTTCCTGACTGAGCTTTTTAGGAAGCCCTTCACGAAGACTCATGCGCTGAGCATCACTACCGACAACGACTACAAATGTATCCCCCGGGCTATAAGAACCTGCGCAGGCGTCTAACGCTCTTTCAATATTCTTCCTCTTGTCACTACTTGAGAAAAGGAGAAAGTATCCTGAACTTTCATCATTCTCAGGAAGTGGGGCTTCAAGATAGACATCATGTAATCCAGGGGCGAGCACCTCAACCGGGCATTTGGGGGCAAAACGTTCAATGATCTCTGTGCGAATAAGATCGAGATCACATAAAACATAGTCAACTCGCTTAAACAGTTGAGAAAAGTAGTACCTATAAAAAGCTGTCCGCGCTTTTTCATAAAAAGAATCCGGAGCGTAGACTGGATAAGCCTGAAAGAGATCGTGAACGGTAACAATCCGCTTCCCCTCCCCACGAAGCGGTACCGTATTTGCCATCCCATGAACGAGATCGTACCCCTTTACTGAGCTATAAGGGTCAAGAAAGAGGCTAGCGCGCCGTCCGAGAGCTGACTCGCCCTTCCTGTGCCAGCGATCGAGCTGAACACTCGGCTCCCATTCAGGGTCATCCTGTCTGTAGGTCACCTCAACGGGAAGCGAAGCCTCAAGAGCCGCTTCAGCAATCCCCCTGCCGTATACCCACATACCAGCTCCAGAATGCTCATGGCGACCAAGATCTAGTAAAATACGAGATTGTGTAAGCATTCACGCCCCTTCGAAGTGTGTATTCAAGGCACTGTAAGCGTTCAGAGTTTTCTCAGTGTCGAGGAAGGAGCTCTGGAGCGAACATCGAGAAAAGGCTGAACGCTTACGGGATTGTTTCATCTGGTCTAAAGTACTTGATCCACATATACTCTTAAAGAGTATATTCCATATTTGAAACAGTGTATCTATGACAGCCGTAATTCAGTGCCCTAAATGCCAGACAAAATTTGAAGTTCCCTCATCAGCTCTTACTGGCACAGACTCCCCACGTTTTCACTGCTCAAGATGTGATGGGATTTTTTCCGCAGATGACGCCCAGCCAGTAATCGCGCCGGCACCAGTTAAAGAAGAGCCGGCCCCTGCTGCCGCAACTTCTGCCGCAGAGCCAGAAGTCATGATTGGACCACCAGTGACCGTGTCTCAACAGGATGAAGCGCCTGCAGCTGCTCCAACTTTCACCCCACATCCAGCTGCTGAGGCAGCTACAGATCTTACAGAACCAGAAGAAGAGGACGAAGAGAGCCTTTTCACACAGGGAGGCTCCGTCACAGAAGAGCAAGACGCCACACCTTTTGAATATGAAGAAGAGCTCGAAGAGGAAGATGATTTTGAATACGAAGACGACGAAGAAGAAGAGCTTGAAGATGAGGAGTACGAAGATGACGAGGACGACGAGGAATACGAAGACGACGAAGATGACTCTTTAGAAGAGGAAGATGACGAGGAGGAGTACGAGGATGATGAGGAATATGAAGATGACCAGGAAGAAGATGAAGAATACGAAAGCGATGAAGAAGAGGACGAGGAAGAGTACGACTCTGATGATGAAGAATTAGAAGACGAGGAGGAGGACGACGACGAGGATTTTGAAGAAGAGGAAGAAGAAGTCGAGGTAAGCCCTTTCCTTGCTGCCCTTACTTCTGCTGCCCTAAAGACTCCACCCGCAAAAGAGGAACCACCATCAACACAAGATCACGAGCCCAAACAGGTAGATTTTCCATTTGCCTCAGAACCGCGTCGCGGTTCATCGCTTGCGGGACGAGCATTTGCGAGACACACAAGCATAACTGACGAGATAACTTTTCCAGAGAAAGAATCTGCTGAGAGTAAAACTCCTCAACAATCAAATGTTGTTGGACTTCAGATCGGAAAAACACAGAATCAAGAAAACGAACAGATCGACTTAGAAGCAGAATCCCAGTCTGTCCCCTATACTCATCAGATGCCGTCTCCGGAGATCCCAGTCCCGCCTACGAGTCGCTCGCTCACGAGAGCCCTTACAGTGATTGGGTTTCCAATGGCGCTCTTTCTTCTCTCATTATTTATCGCCGGAGAGTTTCTTAAAGAAGACACACTGCTAGCACGAAGTATCAGTGACCTAATACTTAAGGAAGCCCCGAGTGTTGCACCAGCTGACTTGCGCATTAGAGATCTAAAGTACAGCCAGGTCACTCTCTCTAGCGGCACGAAACTTCCAATAATAAGTGGAAAGATAGTAAATCACTCAGGGGAATCCTATCAGAAAGTACTTATTGAAGCGGTGCTCTTTGACAAGCTTGGCAACGCGAAATCCTCTGAAAGGATCCCACTTGAAAATGAACTCAAAAAAGATTCAATCACCGATCTTACCCCTGAAGTGATCACTCAACTTCAAAAAGGCTCAAAAGGAAACTCAAGAAGCCGAAGTCTTAAGCCCGGTGAGGATAGAGAGTTTCTTGTCGCCTTCCCAGGACAAAATAGGAACTTAAAGTTCTACACCGCCAGAATACATTCAGTCGTAAGAAAGGGATAAATCCAACAGGACACGCTAGGTCATTGCGAGGAGCTGGGGCGTCAGCCGAACGACGCGGCAATCTCCCTGCCCCGGCTCTATACTGAGGATTGCCGCGTCGTTCGACATAAATGTCTCAGCTCCTCGCAATGACTTTAAAGTAGTAATCTACGTGACAGCGTACTAACCTTGCCCGGCAGCGGCTAGAGCTGCGAGCTTTTCCTCACCTAGCTTTGCCCAGATACTCTCTTCAGTACCATTGAGCATTGAAAGAAGTGATTTCTTTTGGGGAGACGGTGGAAGCTGGAGAGCCTCCCTTCGAAGATCTCTTACGACATTAAATACTGTGTGTTGGAGATGCTTAAAAACTCTCGTCCTATGGCCTTCCGGCATACAGGAGAGAACATCTGTAAGTACCTGACTAAACTTCTCCTGCGCATTAGGAGTAAAATCATCATCCAAATAGTATCCCTGAAGCCTTGAAAGCTTAAAGTGGAGCTGCTGAGCCTCTCGACTAACATCTATTCCCCTTAAAAGTATAACTTCTAACTCTTCCGCCTCTTCATTAGAAACTCCCAGACCATACTGAATCATGTCGTGGAATCTTGCGAAATACTTATCCATCGGGATAGACACAACACCCTCATCGGACTCAATATGCTGGTAATAATTCTTGCGCTGATATTCTTCGATAGCCGAAACAAGACTTATAGCCTCAGTTTCCTCAATCATCAGAAATGTTTCACGAAGCGTGTCTGCTGCGAGCTTTACTTTGCGAATCTGCAAATCAGCACTAAGGTCATCAAGGCCCAGAACTTCACCTTCATCATCAGTAACCGGATTAAGGACTCTAGCAACTTTTACAGCCATTTGCTCAAGCGTGAGATTGTCTGGTGTTGGGACAGCGGAAGAAAGTTGGCTTAGGCCCTCTAACTGAAACTCAGGTCGAACAAAACGAGAAAGAGTCAGCTGGTTGTCCGTAGCATTAAGGAGGCTTGAAATCTGCTCTCGTCCCAGCCCAGAAAGCTCTTTCCTGAGCTCACTTAAGAGGCTATCCACCTTTGAAGGAGTAATCCAGTGCCGGCCTTGATCACCCAATACCTGCCCAAGGCCAAGGTGCTTTTGTACGAGTTGAAAGTTAGATTGTTTAACCATTTAAAAAATTACCTAAGCTGCGAGCCCATAGCACGCATCCAAAACCTTTTGTTGTAAGCCATATACATTTTTTTGCGTCTCTTTCATTGGAGGATAAAGCTCCGCCTTCGTAAGGCCTTTCTCTTGAAGAGCCTGCTCAATACTCTTACCGTACATACTCTTATATATGCTTTCTATTGCGTCACGCTCTTGATAGGTCTGACTCGCAAAAAGCATCCTAAGAGAATCTGCATCTCTGGCTTCGATCTTTTCTTTGAGATTTTTCATGTAATCGTTAATAGCTCTCTCCTCGTCAGAGGTTAGGCCAACTTCAGGAATAGCGCCGCTCTTCTTCTCAGCGTATTTTGTCAGATCTTCGGTATCTACATCCGGGGGGACGAGCGACTCCTCTTCTTTAGCACCAAGCGCTGCAAGCGCATCATCAATCGCTGAATCTTCTGCAATAGCCAGACGATGCTCCTCTAAGAAGCGTTCTTGCTGCTCCTCTTGTTGCTCAAGCAGCTTCTCCGCAACTGACTGCTTGTCTTCATCCGTTGATAAGGCTGCAATGCCGCTCGACATACTGATTCCTTTAAGAAATTATAACTACATAGGTGTTATGTAGCTCCTTAGCCAGAATGTAACATAGTAAACATGTATATATTCAGGTAGTTAGCAAGGCGACATTCACTATCAAGAGGCCCATAACATAGTTGAGTTTAAGGCCCGTATCAGACACAGGAGCTGGGCCACATCAATTACGGGCTAATTACTGTTTTTCAGGGATTAAAGCTTATGAGCACAAAAATTATAGTCCTCGCTATTCTCTACTTTCTCGTTGTTCGTTACATGCAGAACAGGGAGAATTATAAAGGTGTAGATGATATCTATAACGTGAAGAGAAAAGGCAACAAGGGAAACTCATCAGAGAACACCACGGGAACAAATTACAATAAAAGTATCTCAGGCTCTAATAATGCAGGGAGTTCTGGGAGTAATACTGCAGGACCTACCGGGCCGCTGAGTCGTGGTGGCTTTTAATCATTTAAAAGTAAAGAAGGTAGTTGCAAGGCACAAAGTTCTCGGCGCTAAGCGCTCCGCTGGGCGTGCGAGCATCTAGTAGGTACGCAGCAGCGGAGGTGGTTCTACTCCACCACTATGATGGCTACGGAGTCATGATTTTCTCACTCCACCAGCAATATTTTTTCTTATAAAAAAAACAAAAAAACTTCACTAAAAGCTTGACGACTTTTTAGCGCATAGTCTGGCAAAAAATGATTTTGCTCTCCTGATACACCTCTCACTGCGTAGATCGCTTCACGTAAGGACCGTACCTGAAAATGACCTCTTACTATCTGGAGCACCGTCCCTTTTTGTTAGGGCGTAACGTACGAGGTCAAAAAAAGGGCATGTTATAGTCTCTTTATAGAGAGTGATAAGGAGTACGTGACAATGCATGAAGTGATGAAAGAACTTAGAAGAGCAGTATATAAGGAGACTGTTTCTACAGTAGAAGTAATTGAAATTGTAGCAAAGCTTGAGAGAGAAAAACATTTCTTAAGATACGGGTTTTCTTCACTCCACCAGTATCTGGTGCGTGGGCTTAAGTACTCTGATGGTGCAGCTAACAGGAGAATTAGAGCTGCAAGGCTTTATCTTAAAAAACCAGAGGTGTGTGAGCTTCTTAGGAGAAGAGAAGTATCGCTCTGTACACTGAGTGAGATCCTTGATGAGCCTGAAATGCTGTCTGAAATCAAGGGGAAATCTAAGAGAGAGGTCGAAGAGCTTGTAGCTCTAAAGAGTGGTAAAGATACAAGGGTTAGAGAAAGAGTAGTGCCGGTGGTGGTGAAAAAGGCTGTAGAGCAGAGATCTGCATTTGCTACTCCACCAGTAGGAGGGCAAAGCGTCACTCCACCACCGGTGGTGATTCGTCAGGAAATGGTACTTGAGGAACGGCTCAAGGTTACCTTCTCTTACTCCAGAGAAAAGAGTGCAAAGATTGAACAGGCTCGAGAGATACTATCTCGTAAGTACTCCGGTAAGGGAGTGAGTATTGAGGATCTCTTTCTTGAGGGGATTGAGCAAATACTGGCGGCTGAGGGCTCTAAGAAGGAAAAGATGGGGACTCGTAAGGAGAGAGGGAGTAAGAACAGGCGGTATATTTCCCCGAAGGTTAAGAAAGAAGTGCTTGAGAGAGATGGGGGCTGCTGTACGTACAGGAATAAGGATGGTTCTGTGTGTGGCTCGCGGTGGAGTGTGGAGTTTGATCATATTAAGCCTGTGGCTATTGGTGGAGTGAGTTCGGTAGAGAATTTGAGACTACTTTGTCGTAATCACAATCAGCTTATGGCTAGAGATGCGGGGCTTATTCGGTAAT
>JAUIIO010000027.1 GCA_030431715.1 bacterium | reverse complement strand
CCCTCCTTTCAATGGTTAATGTATAATTTGCATTATGGCTCATCGAAGCCGATCCCATATGGGAAAAAGGAGGGTCCATTCCATTATTGCGAGGAGCTGAGGTTGAAGACCGAACGACAGCCTGTCCTCCGTAGCTTCACGCGAAGGAGGGTGGCAATCCCCTAGCGTAAAAGGGAACTACCCCATCAAGCATCCAACGCCTCAGGACTCTCCACAAGATGCTGCCACTCCTTATTCCGAATAAGGTACCTATTCACGTAGCTACAAGAAGGAATTACATCAAGCTGCTCACTCTCAGCAAACCGCAGAGCCGCCTGTACGATATCCTGAGCTATCCCCTTGCCCCGGTCCTCCTCAGGCACATAGGTATGCTGAAGATCCATGGCCGCCTCATCACGGCGATAAGAGATATAGCTCGTTCTCCCATCGATACGGGTGTAGAACTTTCTTTCTTCCGGGTTATGTAACACATCACGTTCACTGACGGTTGTATCCTGAATAGCATCATTACGCATATGAGAGACCTTTATATGAATGACCAATAGAGCAACATCTACAGATAGACGACATCATACCCTTAAACCTTCAGATCTCTGAGCAAAAATACAGAAATTACCCACCAGAACACATTCAGATCCTAACACTCCCACTCCCCCTCTCTAACTCACGGAACTTCCTTAATATTCCCCACCACTTGACGTACTCTACGATCTGACTAGAATGGGCGTTTCCAATGTGGTGGGAGTAGCTCAGTTGGTAGAGCCCTGGATTGTGATTCCAGTTGTCGCGGGTTCAAGTCCCGTCTTCCACCCCATTCTGCGTCGCTCGCTTTGCGAGCTATGCAGAATGGACTCTGCGAAGCTTCAGCGAAGCAGAGCCTCCCTCATCTATTCCTGAACCCACAAATCCCCTCGTCCAACCGTCATTTCGAGGAGCTAAGGTCAAAGACCGAACGACAGCCTGTCGTCCGAAGCTTCATGCGAAGGATAGCGGCAATCCCCCGGCACCCAGGAGAGTATTAACCGCTAAGGACGCAAAGAGCGCAAAGCATCCCCCTGACACCACTAACCATTAAAGCACTCAGTCATCTTCTTAAAGATTCTTAGAATCTTATTCCACTTACGCTTTGAGTTTCTAGCGCGCTTTGAGCGTTTTACGAGTTTTTTAAGTTTCTTTTTATTAAGGCTACTGCAACTTTCTAAAAGATCAGGGTTGCTCAAGATATAAGACTTAAAGTCCCGAATGAGCCCTTTAAGAGTCTTGCGGTCCTGTTTCTTCTGTTGTTTTTCAAGCTTTGAAAGACCCTTATTTGAAGAAGTTGCTACGCCAAAGTATTCATACATCTCATTAATCTGAGTGTTTGCCTCAATAAAGGCATCTGTTTCACCATCAGGCGTCACAGACGGCGCAGGCGATGCATCGGGGGTAGCAGTTGGTGTTTCCTCTGGTAAACCATCATCGTCCTCAGCTTTAATAAGCAAAGGTATTGCCATAGTAGAGGAGTAGCCAAGTAGACCCGGTTCGGGAAGTTCATCCAGATGAATTGCTACTTGAATAAGAACTTGCACGTCTCGATCTAGTACAATCTCACCGTCCTCATCCTTAACAAAGACAACTTCGTACTCACAGCCACTCTGACGAGTCAGACATTCCCCATTTTTACGCAGCACAAATCCGGGATGAATATCTCTTGAAACAGTCCAATCGTTCGATGTGAACGTGCCGTCCTTATGGCGCTTTCGCCATATCATTACACCACCATCAAGACCATCAAAGATGGACTCCGGGCAGAGGTCCGTTGGGCTAAGAGTCCAGCCGGGAATACAACTCCCAAGGCCAGTTCTTCCAGGTGCGTCTACTGAGAGATGAACGCGCTGCTTGTCCCCATCAATCGTACGAATAGTATCGGGAACAGCTCGGCCAGTTGGGAGTTTCTTAAGGAAGGTTCCCACGCTAACAAGTCTTCCATCCTGATCTTCATAAATCGGTCCCTGACGCAGCTGCGAGGCGCACTCAAAGTGTAAGCCTTTCTTAATACCGTTCCCCATTAAGTTTGGGCTACCTGCAAGTGAAACTGCAGGTTCCAGCGCATTCCATTCGTCACCTGTTACTACCAATTCGCAAAGAGGTAAGATGTCAGATTTCTGTGCTTGAGCGCAGAGAGGCACAAGAGTTAATAGGCAGATAAAGGTGAGTAGACTTACTTTAAGGCTACGAATTGCTGAGCTATTTTGTTGGTGATGACGATTCATTACAGAGGGGGCTCCAATGTTAGCGGCTCTAAAGCCTAGTCCTTATTGTGATATTAGGTAAATGGGCTAGTTTGTAAACTATATTCTTAAAATAAGTATAAAATAGGAAGAAAGCGTATGTGTTCGCCTAAGGGCACTTATAAGAGTATTAACCGCTAAGGACGCAAAGAGCGCAAAGGAGGACGTATGTACCTAGCATTAACCGCAGAAGCCGTCAAAAGCGCGAAAAAGGATTGAACTAGCGCTATGTTACTTATGCCGCCTAACTCGTAATAACACTCCCGTATAAAAATAGGGAAGGCCTCAGATATGACCACTACAATTGCAACAACAGCAGACATCCATCACAAAAGAAATGCGGAAGAAAACAACACCGATCGAAAGCTAACTGACCAGGGCATGTCTGCAGCCGAGAGCTTTGTTGAACATGTGAACGATCTACAAGTGGTCGATCATGCAATTAACCTCGGAGACTCTATTCAACATACAGGATATAACGCAGGAAAAGATCAGAGAAATTTTCAAGAAGTAACCGGAACCCTCGGCAACCTTAAGGTGCCATGTCATAGCATTGCCGGTAATCATGACCTCATGAATCTATCAGAATTTGTCGTTGCTAATATGTTAGGTCGCCAGAGCTTAAACTTTTCAACAGATCTTGGGGAACACCACCTCATAGCACTGCACTCACGCGCTACCAAACGTAATGGAGGTGACATTACGATTGACGCTGGTCAACTCCAGTGGCTTGATGATGAGCTCGCCCGTATCGATAAGCCCGTGATGGTAATTACCCACCATCCACTTTCCGATCAAGATCTCTCTTCAAATTACTGGTTTGCTGATCATCCTGACAAAGCTCTGGTTGCCGATAGAGATGCCGTACGAAGCATAATCGAGCAACGAGGAAACGTCATTGCAGTTCTTAACGGTCATACACACTGTAACAGCCTTGAACTACATGATGGCATTCCATACGTGACCCAAAATTCACCAGTTGAGAACATTAACGGCTCAGGGCTTGCTGCCGCCACTCACGGCTTAGTAACGCTTAAGGGCGCTCAATTTGGGATGGAGATTTTCGGAAATGATACTTCCATTCTCACCCACTCCGATATTACTGAATCACTTGGAAAAACATATGATTCCGTTGCGAAGAAATACATGGAGAAAACAGCCCCTTACGGCAAACCCGAGTGTGATGAATTTGATAAGGTAGCAGCTCTTGTAGGAGATCGTTCAAATCTTCGCGTAGTTGATTTTGCCTGCGGGCCAGCACGCGATGCCTCTCACTTTATGAGCCGTGGGTATAACTATGTGGGAGTTGACGCTTCCGCTGAATTCATTAAGCACGGTAGAAGTACCTATCCAGATGCTGAATTTCATCACGGAGACTTTGCGACTCTAGAACTTCCAAAGGCGTCAGCTGACATCGTGTGGCACTCCTCATCACTTCAACACGTAGAGCACCGCATGCTCGGGCAAGCTCTTCAGCGGGCCTATGATACCCTTAAGCCGGGCGGATACTTTTATGCTCACTACAGGTCCGGTCAGGGAGAGAGTATCCAGATATCCACCGAGTATGAGACTCCAATTGCACGATTCATTGCTCTCTATGAAGAAAACGAGATGAATCAGGCACTAAAGGACGTGGGGTTTGAAATCGTTGAATCTAGGACATTTGATCATCAGTATCCGGGGCTTAAAGGCACAACGGTAAAATACAAAACGAAAGTCTTTGCGCGAAAGCCCGAGTAGTAGTCTTCGGGAAGAGGCTATTTAACCGCGAAGGACGCAAAGAGCGCAAAGGAGGACGTATCTACGTGGTATTAACCGCAGAAACCGCAGGCTGCGTAACAGCCTGTCGTCCGTAGCCCCCTCCCCGTCATTGCGAGGAGCTGAGGCATTCATGCCGAACGACGCGGCAATCTCCCAGCACCGCAACCCCCCTCCTCTATCCGCGAATACCCCCATTTGGTTAGCAATCCCACTCTGCTAAAATCAAGACAACCTCAGAGGTGTATTAAGATTAAAAGATTAAAAAGTAGCCCCGTAACTTTAAAGTTAAACGTGGCGGAGGTGGTACATATACTACCGCAGTTCACCTGTAAGGAATGCCTGATGAAGCTACCTGTCACTCTAATCCCTTTACTCACCGTTGCTGCATGCTTTCCTGATGTTTGCGCTGCCACGCCTTCTTACACTGAAACAACTGTACAGGTGGTAGATCAACATGGAACAGCTATACCCGGCGTTTCTATTTCTGCATCTTATGGTTGTGAAACCTTTAACCCGGTAGATTCCGCCGGGTGGGACAGTGACGCCCGATACAAAAAGACTTCAAATAGTCTTGGAATGGTAAAACTACCGGGATTCAAGAGTCCTAAATTTAGACTTTTCTCCTCCTGTCAAAAGCAAATTTTCGCTTATAAATATGGATATGCAAATTTGCTCTCCGGACACAGTTTTTCATCTTACTCGTCAATTGACAGCTGCTTGCGCGAATTCTTCACACGGGGAGAAGTCGACACCAGTAAAAGTACTTTCATACACTCATCCTGCCGTGCGCAAGAAAAGTTGGATAGCGGGGACAACAACATTAAGATCCACCTCTACAAGCTAAAAAGCTGTGACGACATTAAAGCCGGTATCAAAGACAGCGAGGATCGCCAGGCACTAGCCAGAGATATTGAGACACTAAGTTACTGTGCCTCTGGCTATACACCTGAGGAACGACTGGTTTTTTATCCCCTGATAAAATCACTGCTGCTGGAAGCTCCAAAAACTTACAAGCAGCCTGTATTTGAGGATGAAGCCATCTATAGAGGTGCTTTGAAAGTCCTTGGATACCTGTGCGACGGAAATAGCGAGCGTATCGCCATATTTAAGAAGTGGATTGAGTGGTTAAAAAACGCCAGTCAATCTAAAGATTCTGGCTGGGGGCCTTTAGGAATATCCAGAGAGGCCGTAGAAAGCATGGCTCTATTTAACAATGAAGAATCCATTAAGGCTATAGCTGAGTATCTCGACTTTGAAGAGAAGTCATTTTATGAACGCTGGCCTCATATAAAACAACCACTCAGTAGTCACCATCCATGGAAGATGCCACGTGACTTCCCGAAGAAACTTGGGAAAATTTGCGGAGCTAAAAGCAAACTCCCCTCTACTTTTTTTCAGATGAATTGGAACAACTAAGATTAATGCTCTGCCCGTTAAAATGGTTGATTTAAAAGATTATAAAGTAGCCCCGAAGCTTTATGCGAAGGATGGAAGCAATCTCCTCGATTCACCACACCCTCCCTATCCCAGAATACCCCCATTTGGTTAGCATCCCTCACCCTGCTAAAATCAAGGCAACATCAGAGGTGTATTATGGAAGTAGATATCACGCCCCTTCGGGAAATCGCGCCAGTGTTTGCTGAGCTTGGTGAAACGATCGTTAAGAATGAAGCGCTGGATGTGAATATTACATTTGGCCACGAGCTTCTTGCTACCGCAGAGTACTTTCGGAGAGTGACCGACACTCTCGATCTTGATGACTACACACCTGATGAACTCCAAGAGCTTCTTGATAATCTTTATAAATGTCAGTGCGTGACGCTCGCCGGGGCGAATCCAAACTGGAGTCCGGATGAACAGCTTCAGGCAGTGGATCGGGCGGCGGAGAGGCTTGATTTTGGAATTCAGTGTTTTTGTGCATCGGAGAAGCTTGAGGGAGTTATTGATCGGTTGCATGGGGGTTGATGGTTGATGGCGTGTTTAGATCTAAATTTTTCAGAATAGTAATAACCGCTGAAAATTGCAGTGTCGCCAAGTCATTGCGAGGAGCTGAGACCACAAGGTCGAACGACGCGGCAATCTCACAGCCCTACCTACGCCCACCGCACCATCTCATTCCTTTAACACCCGTGCTTCAGACAGCCCTTCGGGAACTGCGCGCGGGCGTTAAAGGAATGCGCTGGTACTAAGTCTGTGCCAACTCCGCCTACCAGCTCACTCTGTATCTCGAATTCCGCAACGAAAAGTTGTGTGTCTTTACGTAATATTTTTGGAGATCTCGCTAAGTTTTTGTTAATCTCTAAAGATTAAAAAGTAGCCCCGTACCTTTCAAGGCAACAGTCTTTGTTAAAGGATTAAAAAGCAACCCCGTACCTTTAACCTTTACCTTAGCCTTTAATTTTCTTCCGGGGTGGGGGCAGTTAAGAGAGTAGCTTAACAAGGCACCTTTGGCTTATGCGGATTGGAGTTATTAATATGGCGAAATATTCTTGAACGACGAAAGCAAGTTACCCCTAGAGCATGATCACGACCGTGAGGCCACAGATTCGATACGAGGCTACCGCTATCAGATTCTCTGTACGGTTGAGGAGTGGATCAATCTAGATGAGGGAGAGAAACTCTATTTAGAGGGCGCCGAAGATTTTGATAGGTTGACCGAGGCCGAGGCAATCTCTACCCAGGTGAAAGATACACCGAGTCAGAAAATTACATTGAGATCCAAGGATGTTGTCGCAGCTATTAATAACTATTGGACACTTCAGGAGAGGAATGCTTCTAAATCAATACAGTTTCGATTTTTAACAACATCCGAGATTACCACAGAGCAAGGCAATCCTCTCGGAATGTCCGGAGTCAGTTTGTGGAATTCGATTCGTAGCCAATCGGCTCAATCAATAGAAGCGGAATTAGGTGCTCTGCGAGATTTTCTTCTCACCCTCCCCCTAAATGACGCATTAAAGGAATTTCTCAAAAATAGTAATCTTGAGGACGTTCACAAAGAGCTGGTCTGTCCAATTGAATGGCTAGCCAATGCCTCGGATGCAGTAGAAGTACAGCAGAGTATTCAGAACCGATTGGTTGAGCATGGGAGCAAGAGTGACGTATCTCCTGACCTTTGTGATAAAGTCCTGTACTCGCTTTGTCATAAGGCTTGGGAGGTTGCAACAAGAAAGTCAGGGCGATTCTTGTCAAAAGCGGAATGGTTGAGGATTTTCGAAAGAGAGACAACCGTCAGAGTAGGAGTAGAGTTGTTAGGAACCTTACTTTCTAATGTGTCGGAGTCCGTCGGTAAACCCGATCATAGGCACGCGACTTTTACCAAAGATTCATTACTATCCGGTTCACCGCCGTTACCTCAAACTTACTACTCACGTTTGTCCATGAAAGGCGAACTTCAAAGGGCGTTAGACGATTGCGGCATTTGTCTGGTTTATGGAAGGACCGGCGTTGGGAAAACCAGTCTCATCGCAGATTTGTTTGAGCAAGAGAATTGTAGATGGATAGATTTCAGAGGATATGCTCCTGAACAAATTGCAACCATTCTCAAGAACCTTGAAAGCCACCTGAGAAATGAAGAGAATTGCTTCAATGTCGTCATTGAGGATCTCAACATTACAGGAGACTTTAGATGCATAGAGGCTCCTTTGAGCAGGTTGGTCCAGTTGCTTCGTGAGCGAGAATGTAAGTTAGTAATAACGTCAGAACGAGATATACCAAGTCGTTTTTCACAACTCCTCTCATGCGCAGTAATATCAGTAGAACCTTTTTCGGTAGCAGAGATAGGTGAGTTCTTAAGATTCCGAGGATGTTCGTCGAAGGCACTTGTTGATATTTGGGCACCGCTTCTACTCGGCTTAACGTCTGGGCATCCTCAGTTGCTTCAAGCCCGGGTTGAGCACCTAATAAGTAACGGTTTCCCAGAACCTGAACCAGATCTGTTGTTAAATGCCCCAGAGGGTGTTGAGAATGTTCACAAAGAAGCAAGAAGTCTTATTGCGTCCTTGGATGAACCCGCTCGGCTTCTACTCTACCGCCTTAGTTTGGCGCTGAAGCCGCTTGATCGTCAGCGTATAATCCAGATCGCGTCAATTGAACCATCAATTGACTCACCCGGGAATGTTTTAGATGCATTGACTCCTTGGATCGAGAGAGTCGGGAACGAACAGTTCAGGGTTTCACCACTAGCGAAGGGAGCAGGAAGGCAGGTTAAAGGAGAGAAGTGGGCGAAGAGTGCTCATGCTCAAATTGCAATTAGCCTCCTAGAGATCAAAACGCTATCGCAAGATGATGTTGCGGAGTTGTTTTTTCACGCTCTGGTTGGTGGAGGAGCCAGTCAGATTGTATGGATCGTCTTAGGTCGGAATCTGCTTTTGTTGGAAGATGAAGTCTTAGCTGCGATTTACCAGTCATTTCCCCTGATTGTTAATTTTGGCTTGAGGGACGAGCAGGTACTGGAGATTCATCCGGAAGTACGGTTCATGTTCCGCCTCATTCAATATCGGGTAGCTGTAGCCGGGGGATCTCCCTACCAATCAGAAATCGCTCAGAAGTTCAATGAGGAACACCCATGGAAGGAAGGAGATACGACAGAGAATATTCCGCGCATCATATGGTTGATACTTCGCTTTCAGTTTGGCTCATCTCCGAGCGTCGCGGAGGCTTTTGAACTTGCGTGTGAACTGTTGGTTAATCTTGACTCGGTAGTTGCGCTAATTCTGCCGGAAGTCGATACAGGCGAAAGGGACGAGTGGAATCAAATGCTCTTGCAGTTGCCCTATTTTCACGTTGTGCAACGAGTTTCGAGTGCTTCAGATTTAAAGGAGTTGGTCCAATTACTAATGACAAATGAAGATAGAGCTAAAGAGCTTTTGAACTGCGGCAACAGCAATAGCGCTCTGGCGGAGGCTATTCGTGCCAAGTCGTTTTGGCGCGCTTCTGGAATTGAAAACGAAGAGAGCCAAGAGCTACTCGCAGCATTCCGTGATCTCAAACGAATCTCGGATAGATGGGGATTCGTTGAGATTTCTAGGGTCTGTGCGCGAACTATTGTTGAGATAATTAGCGACCAGTTAAAGCGGCCGGAAGAGGCTTTCAAAATAGCAGAAGATTTTTCAGAGGAAATTAAGGCATGCCCTCTCTTTACAATGCTTAGAGCGGGCCTCTTCGCACTATTCGGAAACGATAGGATGGCAGTTGATCTTCTGCTTCCCGTACTAGATCAGCGAGAACCGGACGGTGAGTATGATGTAGAATATGCGTTTGCATTTCGAAGTTGTGCCTGTGCCTTGTCAAGGCAGGGGAACTTTGAACTAGCGGCACAGTATTTTGAAAAGGCCGCACCTTTTTATACCTTGGAGTCGATGCAAGTTGGAAAAGTCGGATTGATTTTCGACGCAGGGTATAACTATTGGCTTGTAGGGGAGTCTGATCGGGCAATTAGTCAATTCAGGTTGGGTGTAACAGAGGTATTGGCTTTAAGAACAAATGTACCAGCTATGGATTTGGTTTCAATCGAGCGGAGAGCTAACTATTTGTTAGCTTGGATTTTAGCTGATGAAGCTGAAAGAACTGAGAGAGGTTGGGAGCAACCATCTGAAGGCTTTTGTAGCAATCTAGAACCGATCTCGGAAAAGGACGCAGTGGCACTACCTCCTGAATTTATACTCTTGCACCTCATGAAGATTGAGCATGAGAAATCAGGAGATTCAGAAAGCTATGGGATGTTCATAGACGAGGTTAGCAAGAGTGAGCACTTTTCGGTCCTTTCGGTTCTTTCAGATTTCGAAATCAAAAGAGCAATTTCTCGAAAAGACTGTGCTGAACTTGTAAAAGCTAGTTTGAAATATGCGGGGATTATGACTAGCCGGACCAGCCAGATGGAGTCTGAAGGTATTAGCGTATCGAAAGAATCGCTTGATAGCTATGTATTGGTCTACTTGATGGTTACTACTCTAATCTATTTTAGGGAAATAGAGAGTATTGATGAAGCGCTGCTCTCTCTTATCAGAACTCTTTCCAACAGTACGACTTTTTTTGATGTGGCAAATGAGTATTGTGACATTATTCGAGAGTTATCACTGGAAGGCAAAACATCTCCCCAAGCCATCATTTCTAATCCCGAGGAATCGGGGATTCGGCGAACTGTCGCCGCGTTGCTTTTGACCATCGAGTGTAAAACAACGCCCGAGTATCTTCTTGTGGCGCAGATGACTTTGTTGCAGACCATCGGAGCATTGCCCCAGAGAGAATCGCTCGCATGTGAAGTAGTTGATATATTCGAGAAAGCTTGGTCTCAGATGTTGGAGAGACCACACCTGTTTCCTTCTCCAAAGCTTGCTATCCCCGGTATTAGGGCAGTGATTGGTACGGATAAGTCACCGTTTGCAAGAATCAAGATGCTTCTGCTAGCAGCAGATAGTCATTTGCCGGGCGCTAATCTCGGTCCAGGGAAACAAATTCTTGATTCATTACCGGACGAGTAAGTCTTGAATGGAAATAGTGGTTGGATTCTTTTAATCCACCTCTGACGCTTTTGGCCACAAGTTTGGTGAGAATGAACCGCTTTTCCACCGAGCCAATAGGCACAGGTACCCAGCCAAAAGGTACCACCTACTTTGGTCAAAAAGTAGCCCCGTACCTTTGAAGCTTAAACTAAGATGTGCAGCTGAGGCTAAATTTCTCTATGTAGTAAATCCATCTCGTATTGATTCAATCTCCTTCTTTCGGCTTCTAAAATTCTGAGTAGCAGTCTCTGCATAAGGATCTTCAAACGCTCTGCTTCTCTATACATCATGTGAGGGCATAGTATGGCTGACGAGTGAAAGAGCAAATTTCTGGTTTTTAAGAAATAATATGGATCATCTGCGCCTGCAGGGTATAGATCTGCGCAATCTATCATAAAATTATTAAATAGCTCCTGTAATATTGACTTTATTGAGTCACGATTTAACTCAGCAAGCTTCATCTTAATTTGATTTCTTTCTGCTTCATTTAAATCGTCGATATTATCGATCGCATCCTTTAAACACTTAGAAAGTTTTTTGAACTTGTCCTTACTTAAGATGCTTTCCCTATTCTGGTTTTTGCAGTACAAATCTTTTATCTTCTCTAGTGCAAGAAATAAGAGAGAAAAACTTAATGTAGGGACAATCTGCTCACACGCTAACACATAATACCTAAGCGGCAATCTGATATCAAAGTCCTCAGTAGCATGACTTCTTAGTAATATTACACCTCTGCTGAAGAAATCACATATTTCGCTAGTTCTCGCGAATTTGAGGAAATTATAGTGTTCATCTCTTATATGCGGGAATATTGTTTCTTCGGGGTTTGGCTCTATATCCTCTTCCATATATTTTATGGACATTTCCCTCTTATTTTTATGAAGCGTATGATTTATGAACCAATCTACCTTAGAAGATGAGAGAAATGAACATAATAAGCAAAAATCATCAGCGACTTCTCTGGCGCGGTTAGAATGTTGCTCCGGTATAAGGTGAGAATCTTCCTTATAAATAAAATCCAAACTGCAAACACCCGTAGCAATCAACGTAGTACTTGGTTTGCTTTGTTGATGCGATAGAAAATGCTCTTCTATTTTTACTTGCGCGGGCAAAATGGAATCAAAATTAAAGTTCATTGAATTAGAAGTGACATTGCTATCGCCATTAAAATTAAAGGTAAGCATTTTATTTGCTAGGATAAATCTCCGATCTCCACACAATAGAAAGGATGATTCAAGGGATTCTGATTTAATATCAGATATCACCTTAAGCTCATAGAGATCCAGCCAGCAAATATAATCGTGATATAACTCATCTAAATTCCTATCACCCCATCCTGTCGTCTTAATGCTTCTTATGACAACCTTATTTGATATATATGTCTGTCTATTAATTTCAGCTCGAAACATCACTGATGGCTTCATGAACCTTGTCAACTTAGCCGCATCACTTTTGGTTCCTCTAAATATCGCCTTTATAGGATGAGGAAATCCGTTAGAATATGTAATATCTACAAACAACTCTGGACTCTGATCTTCACCTAAGTATAGAGCACCTCTTGCTTTAGTCTCACTAATGAAATGTTTAGATATATGCCTCATTTAGATAGGTATGTTCCGCACTTATCTCCGCTAGGATCGTTAAAACTAATTTAATATTTCACTCGTAATCTTTCACTTGCACCATAATAAAATGATTCTTGTAACCAGCAAATCCATCATTAGGATCGTACATTCGGTAATCCCAGCCAGTAATCCCAGCCAAAAGGTGCCCCAGTCAAAAGGTACCACCTTCTTTTCCAAAAAACCAAACACTAAATAGATCTCTACGTCTCCGACTAGGATTCGAAAAGCGCCCTATTTCACAAGTGGCGGTGAAAAACTGTTTCTTGGCTTAATGAGATTTTTTGTTCTGAGCATACGTCAGGCGCTGTTTTGTGACAGCTTGCAATCAGGTCCGTCTCAGGTCTCTAAACCAGCCAGAAAAGTATCTTGTATCTTATTCCACTATATCGATTGGACCTCTAATAAGTTGCGTGATATTTGATATATTTTAGGGCTATACAGCTGGTCGAAAGGTAGCCCCGTACCTCAAAGATCTTCAGAAACATGTAGCCTCATGGCCGCTTACTTACTCGGACAGCGCGTCACGCGTATGGTGCATTGCACCTAACTTGTTGATCTCTTCTTCTCATACCGGGACGGTAGATAGATCTGCTCTCACCGCATCCCGTATTCCAACTGATGCTGGAGACTATCTCTAGTAATCTGCTTTCTTGATTCCTTGTCCACGGAATTATCTGCAAGTGGCAGCAAGATTTGTACGGCAGCGCCTGATTCTGGATGGTTGTAAAGTCTTATGGCGCCCTGATGTCCTTCTTCAATGATACTTCTGGCGAGATGTAGTCCGATGCCAGTTCCACTTCCTGTTGATGCGCCTCGATTACAAACGAGATCGGCGTACGCCTTAAACGGGATATGTTCCTGCATTGCTTCATCCACGAGGCACTCCTCAATAAATGAAAGTGGTTGGCCAGAATTAAGCTTCTCAAGCGCTGCCCCGGTAAATTTCTTTCGCAATTCATCGAGAGAAAACCCCAGTCCTTCATCACGTATCAAGATAGAAGTACATCTCCCGTCAGAAGAATATCCGGTAGATATTTTCACATCTGGTAGCGGATTACAGCTCATACGCGCGCCCTTAACCGGGTTTTTGATCAGGTTATAAACGACAAGAGCCATACTCGCCGCGTTCCCATAGCACTTCCCGGCATGATCATGAGTCCAGGTGATAGTTGCGTTACTTCCTTCATATACCTCCACACCATTTTGCTTAAGAGCGAGGCCAAATCTTGCTGCAATTGCCAGCACCGCCGGGGAAATCTCCTCTGCCAGATCAAATGGCACCGCTTCAAATTTATCTCTGGCTATAGCCAGATTTCCATCTAGAATACGCGTAACGAAAGCTCTCCCTTCTTCTAACCTGAACTTCAGAGCCCGGGTTTCATCCACACTATTTAGGCGATCTATATTGCGCGCAAAGTATCCGGGAGTATCCCTCAGATCACAGTAGTATCCGAAGGCATCATGAAAAAAATTCTCGGCCATGATTTTTCCGACCTCTCCCCTATCTTCGGCGTGAGAGGAAAATCTCTGCAAGAACCCGCAAACATGAAGCTGCCACTGGATAGATTCGGAATACTCACTTAACACCGCAGCAGGATCAGCAGAAGCCATAACAGCATCAAAATCAGGAAGTCGTTTCATGGCGCTTGAAAGAGTGCTTAATACTTCAATCGCAAAATGGCGATCGAAGATTGCAAAAGTCTCGTCATCAAATTGCATTGCCCCATCACGAATGATTGACTTAAATCCCACCTCAATTGCATCGATCTGACTCTCTCTCTCTTCGAAACTCGCTAGCGGGTTATATATATCCCCCAGCTGAATGATATGATCGACCATATCCCTTACATTCTCAGGTACCTCTAAATCCACTGCGAATCCGTGAACTGGTTCACCCGGTGCAAATTCAGTATTTTGCAAAAGATCGGCAAAGGGCTCCCCGTGAAGCCTGAGTACTTTTGCCAGCGGGGCTGTGAGGGGTATCTGTGGTGCTGTAGACATAGTAGAAAGACATTCGTTAAGAACAAAAAGTCTACAGTTGATATGCTGGCTAATCAAGAAATAGCAGCGGAGGACGTCAGTTTACTATGATATTGGATACTTTTACCACTATGCGTTCGCGGCCCCCAACCCAAGCTCCCCAGACCAAGGTTCCAGCTTCCTATTCATAAATAAAGAAACATGTAGCCTCATGACCGCTTACTGACTCGGACGGCGCGTCACGCGTATGGTGCATTAGGTGTAGAAAGTAATGCTGTACCCCCAGCCAAAAGGTGCCACCTTCTTTTCTAAAAACCAAACACTAAATAGATCTCTACATCTCCGACTAGGATTCGAAAAGCGCGCTCTTTCACAGGGGCGGTGAAAAATTATTTCTTGGTTAATGAGACCTTTTTTAATGATTAAAAAGTAGCCCCGTACCTTTAAAGTTAAAAAACCACGGTTGCACCCACTTCATTGTTGGTCGAGACCATGCAGGAGTAGGTGGTTTTTATGGAAAGTACGAGGCACAAGAGCTTGCTCAAAGCTTCACCGATCTCGGCATAGATATTCTTACACTTAAAGGCCCTATTTATCTCAGAGAGAACGGAGCAACACAGAAAGATCGACATACTGAAGCAAACCAGATTCAAGTTTCTGGGACGCAACTCCGCGAACTTCTCAAAGCGGGGAAACACCCCCCTGAAAACTTTATGCGTCCAGAGATCGCTGATGTTCTCATACAATTGGGTGAGAACGGAGAACTCTTTGTCGAAGAATAATAGATATTGAATTCATCTCAAAGATCAGGATCTGTTTTAAGCTCCTGAAGCATGTCGCGAACACGCCGATATTCTTCCACCTCTTCTGGATCAAAGAGATCAGGCTCAATTTCCGATAATCCGAGAAGAGCTCCGAACAATAAGAGCCGACAATCATGATCAGAGAAAAGCCCCTCAGAGATCATCTTATGTGCCTCGAGAGCATACTCACGGGCTTGAAGCAAATGTTCGCGACTCTCTCCGACACTCCCACGTGTGCTGAAAAGTCTTTGCCATTGTTGGGCTGCAACAGTCAGCGTACCGATGAGCGAGATATTCTCTAAACCTGGAAATTGTCGCGCTAACGCTAACGCCCTTCCATGTTGCCTTTCGAAATATTCATCAATATCTGGCTCCCAGCAACTCCCTGCCTCTTCTAAAAAATAAAGGCAGGAAAGCATCAGATCGTCAATAAGTTGTCCCGCATTCTCTTCAACATCTTGAGAACCTTCCTCAATGGAGGCTTCTAAGTATTGTCTCGCACGTCTCGGATCCTCCATTTTATAATATACCTCAGCAAGCTTTCCGCAGATCGAGATCTTCTCTTCTGGTTGCTCTTTGAGAAGCGCTTGGCCGAACGCTATCGCTTTTGCTGGCGAATCAAGTTCGCACATCGCCTCAAAATAGAGCTTTTTTCCACGCGCGGCTATGTTCGAATTGACCTCAACGCCAAGAGAAGCACTCTTTGAGAGCGCTTCATCTAGCAACAAACAATGCTTTTCAACTTCAGCCCAACGGTCCTCGGCACATGAAAAACAGAGCGCTATCTCCAAGTGGCATGCGGCACATCTCTCCCAATCAAGAGTATCGATCGGTAGAGAATCAAGACACTTCGCAGCAAGTGCTATCTCGTGTGGTTCAGCCCCTTGCTCCCTTAAATAACTGCAATACCTCGCATAGAGAAAAATTTTGGCCTCAACATCACACTCCGGAATTCTATCAACCTGGTGACAGAGATAGAGGAGTCGCTCTTTTTGCTCATACCTAGAGAGAAGAGAGATAAGATGAAGAAATGTTTCCTGATCTTTTGATAAGAGCTGCTCAACATCAAGCTCGTCAAAGAGTGCACCGATCTGCGCCCTTACGGCATGACAATCGACATCTTGACCAAGGAGATCGTACCCACCTGCAAAAACGAAATGAACGCGGAGCACCGCAAGAGGATCCTCCGATTGAGCAAGGTGCACAACGTTTTCTGCTACAGTAGCAAACGCAAGAGCCTCCTGTGGCCTATCAATAGAAAGCGCCAGCTCAGCGGCAAGTATCTCTGCACGAAAGTAGCAGCTTTCAGAGAGATCGCGATTCGGCTCTCGAATGCTTTGAGAAAGCTTACAAGCAATCCCGTACGCATGTTCGTGTTCATTATGCTCCGCTAATCTGTAGGCGGCTCTTTCAACTATAGAAAATTCGGTATCTCCAAGAGGGCGCTTCGAATCAACACTCTTATCAAGGAATCCTTCTATAAGTGGAACGCCCTCTAGTAACTTTCCTCGCATCGAAAGCAAGAGTCCTTCACTGAAATCTAACTCACGATGAAGTTCTTGCAATCTGCTTTCATCCCGCTCCTTCAACTGCTCAAAAGAAGAAGAATCACTCTCTTTGAGAGCCTTTCGAAGGCCCTGCAATGAGGAAAAGTCTGATTCACCAAGTGATATAATTGCGTAGGCGTAGAAACGAACCGTATTATCCGAGACTCCCCTTGCGAGACGTGGATCTTTGCAGGCGGCATCAAGTACAGATTGAAGGGTATGATACGCAGTGTTTCGATCGTCAAGGAGATACTGCGCCACACCAAGCCTCTGCTGGATTGCCATTTCATAGTTTGTTTTCAGAAACGTTTCTTGCTCAGATCTCGGTACGAGCTGTGCAATCACATCAAGGTCGTTACTCGCACCTTGGACCGCTTGAGCGAACTCTCCATTTTGTATAAGAGCCCGGTGCCTCGCTTCAGAGATCATAAGATGCTCTTCCATATTCTTATATGGATCAAAGTCTTCCGGTCGCTGCTGATGAGATGTTGGTGATGGCATAGAGCCTTTTACTATCTATTACGAGCTCGAATCTAGTCCTGCGGTCTATTGGCATCCATCCCCTAAGAATATCAGATGCGTAAATCCTAATCACATCTATGAAAGCGCCATATTATCAAGCAATCTAACGCCTTTACACTTGCTCAGCCAAAAGGTGCTGCAGCCATAAGGTGCCAGCCATAAGGTGCCAACTTCTTTTCTTAAAACCAAACACTAAATAGATCTCTACGTCTCCGACTAGGATTCGAGAAACGCCCTATTTCACAGGTGGTGGTGAAAAATTGTTTCTTGGTTTAATGAGACTTTATTGATTCACTCTGTAAGCTTACCGCTACGTCTTTCAAGCATCTCTTGTAATTCTTTCTCAGTAGTTGCGTTGATGGTTGTCGCGTATTGTTTGAAGAGCTGAATTGCGCGTCTCGTTTCTGACGTGTCGTTTGAGAACCCAACTTCAGGTCCAGTTATATCGGTTGCTGTCGTGTTAGTGCGTTGGCATATAAAGGCTTTCTCAGAGCCGCCTCTGACATAATCGTTATCTAAGGAAGGTCGAACCACAAACAAATCGAGAGCATTCTCAGTACTTTCATCAAAATAAACTGTGACATCTAGTGCGAAAGATTCTTCTTCTCCGATGCAACGGGCTTCTAGTATTTCAATCCGATCTTCACTATCGGGAAGACTCCCTTCAAATCTGATCTCTGCCTGTCTTTCTTCAATACCAGCACTATCTTCAGGGCCATAACCGAACATTGAACTATGTGTGCCTTGATAATTTATATTTAGTGCAGAAAAGTAAGCATGCACGGCGCCCTCTAAAGCATTAACAGAGTCAACAAATTCTTGGACTTCAATTCCTCTATTATTATCATTGGAAGCTGGCGACTGATGCTGGTTCATTTATAATTCCTTTCGACTATACATTAGGGAGCATTATACAGCCTTTCATTTGCTACACAAAAAAACTTGTCACACACCAATTTGGTCGAAAAGTAGCCCTGTATCTTTAAAGTTTCAAATCTAAGTAGATTGTGTCACAGGTTGCGGAGTGCTACCTGCCTGCGATGAAGTGAAGATCTCCCGGACGAGTGCTTCTAGGAGATCGGCCTGTTCCTCCTCTAAGAGCCCATCAGTATTGCCGCCGTTTGTACCATTTACGCCGCGAGACTTAAATTCAATCGTGATTTTTCCTAGCTCATCAATGAAAAATCCGCCTCCATACAAACCAGTTAACTGAAGGCTTGAGCCACGTAAAGCAGTTGCGATTTGGATATGACCACCATTGCGAATCAGCGTATCAGATACCCCAACTGGTCGGCCATCGCGGTAGAGCGATTCGCTTCCTATTCCGAGATAGATTCTATCGGGAGTAGTAGTATCGATGACGAAAGGAAAGTACGTCCCGGGTGCATACTCTTGCGCGAGTTGCTCAAGCGATACTGATCTTCCGACAGAAAGTCTCGTGTCAGCTGTAGCACTTGCTATACATAAAACACGAGCAGGCCGAGCGCGTAGGTCAAGAGCACTATTGGTAGTACTCAGGTTCGTAGGGCTAATATTGGTGTTTTGCTTTAAGACCTGAGCTATGTTCTGCAAGTAAGAGTCGTTACGTTTCTTATTGAAGAAAGAGTTTGATGCCAAATACTTGTTGAGTATTGTTGGAGTGAAGTCAGAGCTATTTTGAATATTTAAAGTTTTGGGAAAGAATATTTCACTGCTCATAGACAGTTGCTGATCTAATCTTATGTGCGGACTGATTGATGGTTTTTGATCAAGCAGATTGCCCAAGTCTATTTTTTCATTATTAAATAACGTGGATGGCAAAATCGAGCGCAAGGTATCAATGGAGTCTTCTGCGTCGTTAATCTTAATCTTAGGGTCTTGTTGCGGATCTGTCATAACGAAAATCTGAGCGGGAGATTTCACAATTAATATATATAGTGGTTATTCGTATGTGCTGTACATATGTAGCATATCTCGTTTGTCCTTTGGGAAGGATCCCTTTTGGGTCGAAAAGGAGCCCTGTACCCTTATCTGAAGTATCATTCCTCGATGAGCTCGTGGTAAAAAGTCATTAATAAGTCATGACAGTCACGACTTTCCTACTTTTGAGCTGAGGTAGGTGGTCAAATAGGAGCCCCGTACCTTTCAAGTTCATGTTATTTCGAAAAGTAGCCCCCCAGCCATAAGGTGTCACCTTCTTTTCTAAAAAAACCAAACACTAAATAGATCTCTACGTCTCCGACTAGGATTCGAAAAGTGCCCTATTTCACAGGTGGCGGTGAAAAACTGTTTCTTGGCTTAATGAGATTTTTTGTTCTGAGCAGACGTCAGGCGCTGTTTCGTGACAGCTTGCGATCTGGTCCGTCTCAGGTCTCGAAACCAGCCAGAAAAGTATCTTGTATCTTATTCAACTTTCTCGATTGGACCTCTAGTAAGTTGCGTGATATTTGATATATTTTAGGGCTATACAGCTGGTCGAAAAGCAGCCCCGTACCTCAAAGATCTTCACAATGTACATTACTTTTGATGTTACGGCATAAGCCAGATAATAGCGTCTTGTTGGTGATGAAGATCGTCAATAATTCTCATACGAAGTGGTGTTGTTCCTGAGTTGCGAAATCTTCTACTTCTGCATTGTGGTGTTCGAATAGCGCCGACTTCCCATCTTGGATCTACCACTATAGGACTATTGTCAAAAAGGTTGCGAGCACAAATTTTAAGTTTTCCTCCGTTTTTTAAGTACATCTTGCGATGCCGAAACTGATCTTCCTGAGCACGTACCTGGATATTTGCTGTGGAGATTTCGATTTCGAAGTCGGTGTTTAACGCCTGATTATTACGGATGCGAACACGCCGAGATTGTGGCTTAGGACGACCTTGAGCTCCTCGAACTCGCACGATGTATCGCCCATTTCTGACACCATTAATAGAATAATCCCCATTATCATCAGTTAGTGTACGGAAAGAACGGCTTCTTCTGTTGCGACCACGTAGAGGACTTGCAACAACTCTAAGATTAGCGAGGCCAGCCTCGATACACCCTATAGAGTTTGGTCCGAGAATATCACTCGGGGGGATGTAACTTGAATCGGAAGAACTGTTAGATTGCATTGCCTCAGAGCTGTATGAAGTACAAGCATATCGCCACACTCTTCCTGCAATTTTCGGAGTGGATTCCTCTAGTGTCATTGTTGTAGTAGCATATGCATGATCGTTTCCATTAAAAATAAAAGTTTCTCCCTCATCATTGAGTATTCCGAAATCATAACGATACTGAACTGCATATGTTTTTCCTTCAATACCTGATGCAACATACATCTTGCAGGTAAGAGCAGAATCTGGACACTCATCAGGATCTACCGGTAATAGCCTTATCTGGTGGCAGTCAGTTCCATTATAATTAGCTGGATAACAACTTGCAGTATATCCGTCGAATCCTCTTTTCCATTGCATGTAATGAGTGATGTCGTACCCCGTGCCTCCAATAAAAGAGTAAGTCCTAGAAAAGGTGTAGGCGTATATTTGTTCTGTGTCACCTATGCCGGCTCCTTGAAGGAGTTGTGGTCCACTAAGGATCGGAAAGGGATCGTCTGCCCAAATCTCTCGCTGCTCTGTAATAATACATCCTCGGGTTTCAATATTTGAATTTTCGCAGTCTAAAAAATCACTATCTTCAGCAGATAATATTTGGACTGAGAAAATAAAGATTACGCATATGAAGAGAAAGTGAGTTGTCATTGCGTATGTATTACGTTGTTCCGATTCCATGAAGGAATTGTAGCATATAGCTTCTTTAGAGCATAATATTTACTGGAGAAGTCACGGTTAGAGGTACCAGCTCTAGTAAGGGTAAAAAGTCATTAAAAAGTCATGACAGTCACGACTTTCCTACTTTTCAGCTGAGGTAGGTGTTCAAATAGGTGCCCTGCCCCTTTGGTGCTGATTTGATTATGCATCGCTCTCTGAGTAAACTCGGAGAGCCTGTTGCTGTAGGCCATATACAGCCCTGATGTCTAAGAAATTTGCATTTGCAAAGACGGGTTTTAGGAGAATACATGATAAAACAAATAGGGATTCCTGTTGCCCTTGCGAGCTCTACGCTCTTTTCTGCTTGTAAAAAAGCGACACTACCGCCAACACCTACACCAGACAGCATGCCTACAGCAGAGGCCGGAGCTGATGAGCTCTCTACAACACATCTGCCATTATCGCGTGAGATAAGACTTGAAACTGAATGCCCTGGTTACCTTAAGTGGAAAGATCTCGGAAAGCACATCACAGTAATTAGCCCCCAATTTATGGAGGAAACTATTGCTGACCAGAAATCTTCAAAACGAACCGCTTATACTGGGGAGATCGATGAAAATGTTGTCCTAACGGAGAGGCTTGCTAAAGCTATGCTCACGAGTTCCTGCTACCATTATGAGCGTATGCGCGTTCTGCAACGTATGATGGCCCGCTGGCCCGGTCGGATCCAAGATGATACCGGTGAAGTTGACACATTACAGCTCTCATTTAGGGAGCTAGAGAGATTACTCGACGATCCAGACTTTGTTGATCTTATTCACGATACTTACCCGAACTCAGAGATCGATTGTGTAGAACGGTGCGCTATCTTTGCATCGGACTTTATGCTCCGATACATGCTTGATGGAAACAGCTTAGAGCCTCTACAAATTCAGATATGGAGCGGAATGACATTTGAACCGGGAACCACTCCAAGAGGTGGTGGACACAGCTGGCTTGTCATTAATGGTGAGATTATAGATCCATCGATCATACCCGACGGAAACCTCAGGAGACTCCCTCTCGAAAATTCTGGATATGTCGCTATGATTGGTACCGTTATCAATCTGGATCCGGCTAATAAGAAAGTCTCAAACTTTTATGCAACTACCCTTCAGCTAGAAGCCAAAGATTAAAAAGAAGATCTTATAATTACCGGTAGAAGTGGCGCGTTCGGGAATGCTAGTACACGTGAAACGGCTCTTTAACCTTTAACTTTAAGGCAATTAAGGCACAACATGCTTGTTATCAGAGTGAAGTTCAGTGCAGAGCTTTCTTCTAAAACGAGAAGCCGGCGCGAACGAGCGGTCTGGTTCGCGCCGGCGTGAGAACTTCGTTGCCTCAGTGGTATTTATTCCAGATCGCAGAGATCTGCTTTTTGAATAATTACCTTCTGAAGGATCAGAGGACCACTTCCAGCATTTCTGCTGCGGTGGCCGCGAGTGGCGTCGAAGTCATCGATGATGACCGTGGCACCAGCTTCGTAGCGCTTCACCTCATCGTCCACTTCAATCGCCCAGCATCCGCTGAGCACAGTGATGAACGCCATCTGGCCTTCAGCTGAAGTATGCCAAGGGCTCCATCCGTCTTCATCGGAAGGCGACGCGGGTCGGACCTCTATCTGGCCCTGACCGTTTACCGTAGTACACGGCACTTCCCGGGGTGCAAGTGTGGTGTAGCCATCCTTGCATAAGAGCAAGTCGACAAGCAGACCGGACATTTTGCATCCTTTCATTAGTGGGTTGCCACAAAAAACCTCATGCAGAACCGTGGCATAAAGCTCTGCACATGAACGCATAAGACAGTCTTAACAAAAGACTGCCTTATGCGACTATGTGCCAGAAGTAACGTCTTCCTGGTAGCTAAATATGAAAGAACAGGGGCGTATCATACGATATTCTTCAAGCCAATGAAAACACATACGACTTATTAAAAAAGTCATAAAAAGTCACGACTTTCCTACTTTTAAGCTGCATTAAAGGTCGAAGATGGTCCCCTACTTTTGAAGGCTCGGAAAAGGTCTATCATTTCGAAACTCCACCACAATTCTGTATCCTGCGCCCTTTCAGTATAATCGTAAGACCCTCCCCAGAGAGCTAGGAATCAATGCTTTTGCATAAGAAGCCTGTATCGCATATTTTACTGCTCTATAACTCTCTTTTTAACCTATGAGGTAATTATGACTTCTCCAGCACCTGCAC
Organism: bacterium; assembly: GCA_030431715.1. Taxonomy (GTDB): domain Bacteria; phylum Bdellovibrionota_C; class UBA2361; order UBA2361; family RFPC01; genus JAUIIO01. The sequence goes on along the minus strand of JAUIIO010000027.1, from coordinate 30,717 downwards.
CTACACCTTGCTTAGCTGATATACTTAGCAGCGATACCGTTGATCCGATCACTTTCACCAGAACGCTAAATGACTATATGGAATCAGGATCTTCAATTGGGGACGGCGCGATGATTGCAAAAGCGCTCGATCGCAATTCTGCTTCATTCGCACCTCAACAGCTTGCGGACATACTTAAGTGCTGTGTTGCTGGAACGGTGAACCAATTGCAGAAAAGATTTCCTGCAGAGGCGAGACAATGGGCTAGGATTGCTTATGAAACGACACGTCTTGCTTCGCTCTACAGTGAAGCAAAAGAAAATGTTCAGGCACATACTTCATATGACGATCTCGAATCAACTATTAATCTTGCGGGACGAGAAGCTATCTCCTTCCACAGGCATGACAGCGGCTCAACTGAACAGGCACTAGAGACAGGTCACCTCTTAACTATGGCCACGCGCTCGCTCTATCCAAATCATAATGTGCTAGATACGTCTTCTGGAAATATGTAAGTGTGGGCACTGCTGGCGTCTTAGGCGCATTTAGACCCGAAGAAGGCGCTAGAGAATCCGCAGACAATTTGTTGCGAGAACGACGTAAAGAGAGGAATTAAATTTAGTGGTATAAAAGGAGCAAAGCGCAAATACGATGAATCCAGAACCTACTTCTCATAACATTAACTTTTCAGAGTGCGAAAACGCTCTGCTAGAAATTGGAAGGAACGGCTCCTACGGTGATGAACAGGCTCTGGAGCTTTTAAATAACCTTAGAGTAGCCGCTCGTCGCCTTCACCTCGCATATAGTGACATGAAGGCATGGTCTGGGCTCGAGCGGGCAGAGAGAGTCGCTCCCAGAGTGGAAGAAACTCTAGATAGAATTATCAATGTGCTTAGAGAGCATTCCTTACACTACGTGATACCTGATGGGAAAGTTGCTGGCGAATTACAGGGAGTGCCTCTTGATGCTTACCAAGAGATCGGTGCCTGGATAACTCAGATTGAAGCTAAGAAAGCGTCTCTTTTATTAGACGTGGATCTAGCCGATGAATTATAGGGCGAGTGACTTATCTAATCGAATCCATAGCTTTTATGACTTCCGATCGATGTCTTTGAAAGTAAAGGCTTACTCCTTGGCCGTCACCGCACTGTTTGATTAAGCCACTGGGAGCTGGTAATTTCTTGTAACTGGCAATAACATTAGGAAGTACTGTTGTCATTTCGCCGAGCAGTTATGGTTCACCAGCATACGGGAAATTCAATCGACGTAGATTTAAGTGAGACCTACACAAGTGGGCTTGCTGCCTCCGCTCAAACTCTAAGCTCTAAAATCTCACAACAGTTATTTGAACATACTGGCGAACGTATCAGCTTTACATCAGATGAGATGAAAGCTTTTGGAACCTATGCAAGAAGATATACCTTTTGCTGTTCCTGCGATGAATTAAATACCTTAGCAAGGTTCATTGTTTTTTCGGCCGTAAAGGAAACTGCCGCGGGAAAGAGTGCTAAGGAGGCTATTCTTGATTTTGTCACGGATGAATCAGATCAAGAACGGGCGTGGAGAAAATACTTACAATCTGCAACCTGCCATAAAGAACTCAACGTCATCGATCATGCCATTTGGGACCACATTCAAGAACGTGTATTCTCTGAAATCCGTGCTATGTCAACAAGAACGAAACCGTGTCGCGTTCTTGAGGTAGGCGGGTCTGCCCTTACAGGATTTAAACGAATCTCTAAACATTTAGATTCCAGATCTTTTGATTACACCGTAGTCGACTTACTAGATGAGGATACTTTTCGACAGCAACATGGCGATGTCCCTGTACAGTACCTATCCAAATCAATTGACCATGTTTCTCGTGAAGAATTAGTAAAACCTATCGATCTGGTTATTAGTGTACGTTCTTTTGAATATCTTCCTTCACCAAATACTACTCTTGCTCGTCTGGGAGAGATGGGAAGAGAAACTCTTCAGTGCATACTGGTTAACAACTCAAATCTCTCTCCTGAATCGTTTCATTTAAAGAATAAGATATTTTATTATGAAAGTTTGGGGGCACAGTACTACTTACTTGGTGAGCTTGTGAAAGGCACAATGGAAACCTCAGAGGCTACAGAAGCTCTACACAGCCTGATCCTAACAGATGAAGTCTCTGAGAAAGTTCTTGTAAAACAGCTTACCCATTGGAATAAAATGCTCAAACTGCTAAATGCGCATTCACTTAATCCGGAAAGTTCGCCCACCTTCAGCGCTCGTTTAAAAAGAAGACGTATCGAGGTATCGCGACGTAGGCAGCAACTGCAAAGAATGTATGATAATCGATTTTCTAATGAATTATCAAAATGTAAGACGGATGAGGAGCTGTTTCGCTATTATATGACAGCTGGATTTAATCCCACTTACAATGCGGAACTTCGTATTGGGAGCTCAGCTCGACATATCTATCACGTACATCAGTTGGATAAAATTAGTGCCAATGTGCCACCTGATTTTTATAAAAACTTTGAGCCATACTTCTCGAGCACCCTGTTCGACTCAACTAAAAGATAATAGCAAAAGTCATGACAGTCATGACTTTCTTACTTTTCACTCCAGTAACTGATTCTATGACATGAAGTAGTGCCTGCTGAGAAATTCCCTTATACATTTGGTAATTATTACTATCCGAGTTCTTACGGTAACAATACTCCAGCTCACATCTGCTTTCTGTGGAACAACATTTGCATTCATTTAAAAAGGTCCACATTTTCTACGACTTCGCTAAGTGAAAAGATGAGGACCGCTCTCATAAAGAGCCTTAACATCCGGGGGACCCATGCATCGAACCAAGCTCTATATACTCAGTATACTGGCCCTGCTTGCTTTCAGCTTACTCATAATAAATCGCTCAGAAGAGCGGCTTGAGGTTAAAAACGCCAGTAACCAGAATATGGACCACAGTGGTGCAACCGGAAATACTGACAATCAGTTGTACTCCGATAGCATTGTAAAACAACAGAATCTCCCTGCAGATCAAGAAAGTATCTCAGCGAAGAGCGATTCAAAATATACAAACCCGAATAACGCACAGGCTAAAAGCGAGAATAGTAACAAAGTTGGAAGAGGCACAGAAAAAGCTGCTAGAAACCACGCTAATTCAATTAATTCCGATCATCTAGGCAACTCGGCTGGGAATCAACTCTTTTCGCCCGCAACACGAAGTTTTGGCGCTGGGAGTTACGAGAAAATTCAAATTGAGAAAACCGATTTTAAGTACCCGAACATAGCTCGCGTTCAAAAATATGTGCCAGATGAGGACGGCAGCCCGACGCTTTCATCGGAACGCAGCTATATTGCGGATCACTTAATTGTACGGTTACACCCAGGCAAAGGCGCTGAGGAACTAAGAGATCGGCTCCAGAGAAATGGCATGAGGCTAAAGCGAAAGCTTGCTTCCACAGACTCATACCTTGTGCAGTTTGATGTGACGAGCCCCGAGGATATGGATAGAGCGACACGGCTCCTTGAGAATGAGACCGATCTTGTTGCAGGCACTATCCCCGATGAAATTATAACGTTAAGTGCTGCGCCTAATGATCCAGAATATCCAAAGCTCTGGGGCTTACATAATGACGGTACTGATGGTTCTCCTGATGCTGATATCGATGCCCCTGAGGCTTGGGAATACACTACTGGCTCGCGTGATGTAGTGGTTGCAATTATCGACTCGGGGCTTGACCCATTCCACAGCGATCTCAAAGACAATCTCTGGGTGAATCCTAATGAAGTAACTGGCGATGCCAACGCAGATGGTTGCCCGGGTGTTTGTAATGTTGATGATGATGGTGACGGACTTATCGACGAAGATAAGCTTGGATGTGGAAGAAATGGTTTCGATGCCGAAGGCATTGAATGTGTGTGGGCGAACGACCTTGCACGAGATGATGATGAGAACGGGTATGCTGACGATGTAAATGGCTGGGATTTTTATAATGATAGATCTTTAATCAGAGACTTTGACGGTCATGGCACTCATGTCGCTGGCACCATAGGTGCAAAAGGCGACAATGAAAACGGAATCACCGGAGTAAACTGGGAGGTCTCTCTACAGAGCCTGCAGTTTATAGGAAATGGTGGAAGAGGTACCACCTCGGACGCTATTGAAGCAGTTTACTACGCTATTAACAACGGCGCAGACATCATTAATGCCTCGTGGGGGTCAAGATCTGATGTACCTGAATTGTTTGATGCAATCTCTGCAGCCAATGATAAGAGCGTTCTCTTTGTTGCCGCCGCCGGGAACGGGAACTTACTCGGCGAAGCGCTGAATAACGATAGGTGGCCTCACTTCCCTTCAAATTACGCGCTCAGGCTTCCAAATGTAATATCTGTTGCCGCAACGGACCATAACGACGAACTGGCAACATTCTCAAATTACGGGCACAGCGCTGTTCAACTTGCAGCACCCGGTGTTGACATCTATAGCGCTCAACCATATGGAGGATTTAGATTATTAAGTGGCACCTCAATGGCAGCGCCGCATGTCGCCGGAGCCGCGGCATTGCTTAAAGCGTATAGACCCGATCTTGATGCACTGATGTTAAAGCAATTGCTCCTTGAAGGCGTTGACCGCAAAGATCACTACACGGGCAAAACGCTAACTGGCGGACGTCTAAATGCTCACAAGTCTCTTGAGCTTCTTGCGCGAAAGCGCCTCGTCGCGAGTATCACAGATATCCAGGACACCACTGGTGGAAACGGTGATAGACGAGCTCAAAGTGGAGAGTCAATTCAATTTAATCTCAATATTTCAGTCCTTCAGAACCAGATCGGTCTAGAAGGAGCACGTGCTGAGCTCTATGCACCGAGAGGAACAAACTCAGTGCAGTTCATCCAGAATGCAACCTATCTGGCACAGCCTCACGGGTCGAACTTGGCCATAAGCACACAGCCACTTGAGCTAAAATTTAACGAGAGCCTCGACACCCCTTTTCTACATTTACCACTCTTCTTGAGTATTCAGACCGCTTCTGGTGAGCGTTTCCAGAGTATCGTTTATATTGATGCGGTTCAGCGCTATGAAGTAAGCGGTTATGTCCGAGTTGAAGGAGAGGGGTTAGTAAATATACCAATTAGAACATGGCGAGGAGATAATCTCATTTTAGCTGAAACAGATGAAAGCGGTTACTACAGTTTTATGGCAAATGCTGGAGAACTGGCATTCCATGCCCGCAATGAAGAACTGTTTGCCAGAGTCCAATTCTTAAATCTCTTAGAAGATACCACACTCGATTTCAATTTCTACCGGGCTTTTAAAGGTTACGTTCGTGATGCCAAAAGTGGTGAAGCGCTTGCTCATGCTCAAGTAAGAATTACTGGAACTCTTTCTGAGCCAGCCCCGTTTAAAGAACTCGTTGCTGACGAAAATGGCTACTATGAATATTTAGATGATGTTGTTATTACAAGAGAATATCCAACCTATATTCAAGCCGCCGTTCCCGGCAAATACTGGTCATCAAAAATCGCCAAGCACGAAATTGGACCTGGGACAAAAGTTATCAATATAAATCTGGACCGCGGTGGTTACGCCATAGTTGATTACGTTGATAAGCTTCCAGACATTGGTATAAATGATCAGATTGCGAGTGCTGCAAACGCGAGCAGCGATCCTTTTTCACTACACACATTCAGGATCCCCAACGGAGAAGAATACTTTGATCTGCCATTCGTATGGGATAAGGATTCTTTCTCCGTTCCTAATTTAGGTAATTTCTCCTCGCTCAAGGGAATTAGCCCAGAAGGGCATATCACCGGAAACCTTATCCCGGATGAGAGCGATAACAGCAAGTCCCGTGCATTTATTCAGCGCGGAAACGGAGTGGAGATTCTGCCAAATCCTGATAATATCCAGAGACTTTTTGCATATGGAATTTCGCCTGAAGGTAAAGTTTTTGGATCTGCTGAAGCAGAAAATGGTTCAGATGGGTACTTCCCATTTATTTGGAATAAGAGCGAATCTATCATTCTTGAGAAACTTGGTGGAAAAGACGCCGAGGTAAGTGACTATAATAATGGTATAGCCGTTGGTTCCGTACAACGTGAAGACCGTAGCTACGCGCCTGTATACTGGGAAGGCACTACACTAAATGAACTTAAACCTCTTCATGCAGATATGCCTTATGCCATACCGAGTGCCGTAAATGCGAATGGACACATACTCGGAAGTTCCGCATTTCACGTATCCTCTGACTATCCTGATTATTGGCCTGCCTTATGGATTAATGGAGAAGTAATTACAGCTCCTCATCCACCGGGAGTGTACTTCTTTGGAATACGAGGTAAGGACATTAACGACTACGGCTCCTATGTTTCAAGCGTAAACAGTCTCAATGGTACAGCATATCCAATGCTCACAACACCCGAACGTGGAAGTATGTGGCTTGAGGACCTTGTTAAACACGAAGGAACATATGGCACAATAATCCAAAAGGTAAGAACGATTAATAACCGTAACGAAATTTTTGGAACAATTCTTAAAGTTCGAGAAGAAGAAGAGGAGATGAATATTTACTCTCGCTCTGTGATGCTTCTTCCGATTGAAGTTCCTGAGGCGAATAGTCACACAGTAACATTACTGGAGGGAGCCATAGCCCGCAAAAGCATAGCTTCAGAGGCACCGGAGAATTTTGAGTACACCTATCATATCATTAACAAACCAGCACATGGTAGAGTTAGGCTTAACGCTAGCAGCGGAGAATTAGTTTACGCCCCCCTACCCGGTTTTACTGGAAGCGATCAACTTACTTATATAATTAAAGTAAACGATCAGGTTGATTCATACCCTGCCGTTGTAAACTTTAAAGTCCTTCCACTTGAAGAAACCATCACGAGACGTGTTCGAGCCTATGACGGACAGACCTCTCGCTGGGCTCTATCACGCTATCTGAGTGCAGACTTTAAAGAATCATCCTTTAGCTTTACTTTGATACGAAAACCACGTAACGGGCGATTTCGCTTCAGTACATCAACGGGCACTTTCGTATATATTCCTTATACTGGTTTTAGCGGGACTGACAGATTGTATGTTCAGGCAAAGAATGCCAATGGACAGACAGTGAACCTCATGCTTTACGTCTATGTACGTTAGCGAAAAATCATGAGGGTCAAGACTTTCCTACTTTAGGTGGCCCCCCTGCTTTTAAGCTTATTAGCCCGTTTTCGGGGAAAATCCTTTAATATGAAGCAATAAGTTGCTATATTTTCATAAAATTTTACTGTCAGATAAAATGAAAATACTCCTAAAAGCTACTCTCATATTTCTCTCTCTTTTTGTTTTTCTCTTCGGAGAAGTGAGCTCTATTGCCAATATTTCACAGGCGGAAGCGCAGTCGTTCCGCAAGAAGGCGAAAAAGAAGAAGCGAGCAAAGCGTTTCCTCCCGCTAGTGGGCCTGTGGCTAAAGTCAGGGAGCGACTATAGAGTTGGAATAATTAATAAGAAGACAGAATCACAAGAAATCGAGGATCTTTTAGACCTCTTTCTTGGTGTTAAACCACAAAAGCTTAATATTTACTTCATCGAAGATACTTTAGGGCTCCTTGGTACCGCCAGAACACGAAAGGCTAAAAATACGTTACAGCTTAATGAGCGTATGATTTTTAACCAGGAACAGGTTGGGGCTCTTCCCACAGCACTTCGTAATGATGAAAGTGCAAGATTTGTAGCAGAGGTATCTGAGGATCATGAGATACTCACTGTCCAACTTATCGGTGAACAAACAGGCGGCACTGCTACTATCGTCTTTGATCTTCATGCCAGATTTAATTCCGCTGATCATATTCAGATGGTGAGTAAGGTATACAAGCCACGTGGACAATCAACAAAGGTAGGCGATACTGTCCGTATTGTAGGAACCTATAGTGGCCGTGGCCCTGCTACGGCAGTTGATGGAGATGTCGAACTAGTAATGGAATTTCCATCTTCAATCTCTGACATTACGTTTGTGCCTCCGACTTTTAGCTTCTCTCGCGCCACAAAGCCAACAGCAGATAGTACGTCAATGAATGTTTACGGGTGTTATAGCGAAGATAGTGGCGATATTACTAAATTTATTTGTACAGCTGGCCCGATCGGACCAAATTCAACAACGCAGCTAGCAGTAGACATCGTTCTCCCTGACGAACTCTCCGGTAAGAAAGTTCGAATAAAAACTTATACAAGAGCTGCTCCGGTAGATGAAGACGATGATGATGACGACGACGATGATGATGAAAAAATAGTAAATGAACCACTTATGGTAACTGGGCGCCCATCGCGTGTGCAGTTTAAGGTAAAGAAAGAAAAGAAATCAGGCTGTGATGGCTTAGAGGGGCGGTTTAAAATCTTAAGTAGTACTAATGAAGAGACAGGAAGGTTTGAGTTTCGAAAAGAGGGAGGAGTCATAAACGGCTACGTAATTAGACTAACAAATGATCTTTCAAATAGCCTTTATGATAAAGGTGAGCTTTACTGGAGGAACTTTGTGTTTAATTCAACGACAAGTAGGTTTGAAGGTGAAGTAGTTATCTGTTGTCCTAAGAAGTTTTATGATTCTGTCATTTCGGTTATAGATGACAAACTATATCTGGGAAGAAACACACTTAATCCACTGTTGTGTCTAGATTAGAAAGTCACGACTTATGGAAAAATTTCATATACAACGTCCAAGAAGAAGCTTATGAAGTCGAATGGCTACTCTTCTATCAGTGCCAACTTTTTATTTAGAAAAATGAGTCTTGGGACATAGCTCTTTGTCATTTATTGAAGTTAAAAAAGCGCGTGGAACATAATGCCGCTTTTTTAAGCTACTTCAATACTCTTGCAAGCAACCCTTTCGTAAAGAATTCTGTCACCTTCCCTTTCTGATCTACCTTTATTCCTTCATCAAGAATAATTTTCCCCTGTGAATATTGACTCCGATAGATGCATCCATGCTCGTCTTCGCTTAGTTCCGTAGCAAGTATAAAGCCAGTCATTGGTCTAACAATATTAGAGAGGATTTCACATCTTGTCGGATTACCATTGCCCGAATATTTTTTATAGGCAGCTACTGTTTCAGGCGCACTGTAGTTAAAGAGTGGTGTGAGGCCATGGGTGATCCTGTTCTTCTTACCAAGCTCAATAAGAGCAGCACAAATATCCATTCGTTCTTTAAAGAGCTCTATCTCTTTAAGAGTCGCGTCATAGCTTCGTTGAGCCTTCTCGTAGAATGCAGACGTTGCTGTTTCCTCGTCACATCCACTAACACCCGGTAGTGGCAAGCAAAGTGTTGCTCGGGGAGCAGCTACTAATCCAAGACTGCACTCCCTATAGAGCACTCCCTGCCGCTCTGGCTGAGAAGTTGCTGGTAGCAGAGGAGGCCTTTTTTCGAGCACTCCTTCAAAGAGTCGTTTCTTTTCTCGAGCTAGCTTTAAGCCATCGATACTTAGTATTAGTAATTCTTTAGCTATCTGAAACTCTGTGAGATAACCTTGGGCTTGAGCTAGGCTCTTCTTCAAATAGCAAAATACTAAATCTCGCACCTGTGTTTCATCTAGAGAAAAGACGCTGCCGTAAGCCAAAGCAACTGTCTCTTGATCGTTCTTATCAGTAAATTTTTCGCGTTTTGAGTGAGATAGAAAGGCACCTTGATATGGAGCATCAATCCCCTCGAGAAGCTCCATGTCGTTTCTAAGGTGGAGAAGCTCATGTAGCCGAGTAGAGTTTAAAGTATGCAAGTTTTGTACACCTTTTCTTCCCAAGAGAATTTCTCTGAATTTAGGAATGTACGCACCAGACGCCCCTTCTAATGTGCGTATTCTTGCCGGATCATAATACACACCACTTCCACCGGAACGTATAACAAGAGCTGCATACCAGTTAAGATGGCTTCTCCCTTGAGGCTCTATGCGCACTCTTAAAAAACTACCGCGCTCTACGAGAGTGGCTGAAACACCCTCTCTTTCGGCATAGCGATGAAATAGTGCGGCAGATTTTTGGTGAAGGCTTCGTATTGAACGATGCGTAGTTGCTTTAAGCAGTGCCATATGCGCATCAACAAACTCAACATATTCTTTGTTCGCAGGCTCGCCTCCCCTTCCCTGAATCCAGTAAGCTGGAAGTCTGCCTGTGCGGTAACGTCGATAATCCGGATTATCAAAATCCAGATCTCCAAAATCTAATGAGTGTGCCTGCTCTCCAACCTGATCGGGAGCTTTCTGGGGAGTAATGTCGGATTGAATCGGACTCTGAGACATCGCTCTATTCTACTCGAACCCATATCTTAGTAAAATTCTTTCGCCCCAGCTAAAAAGGCCAAAGTAGCACTGTATCTTTATACATAATAGTTGTTTAGCTCAGACTTTTATATTATCCATATCTCATGGAACAGTCTCTGCATTATCATTCTGGCATCTCTCTACAGGACATAACTGCAGAACAATTTCACGATCGGATGCGTCATGGTCTTACACAACTCCCTGCCGGTGAATGCGTAGAGTTGCGGCAGTCAACTATTCTTAAATTTGAGAAACTCTACGATAGAATTCTAGCTTCCCGGTGCGAAGACACTTCATTAGATTTCAACTTCTACACTCACTGTAACCAGCCTGTTGATGACACTACCGTAAATCGTTATCAGATGTCGGTGAATTCTTTTATAAAAAATCCTGTACTTAACTCACTATCATTTGTACTCCTGCCCTGTGCTAAACATGTAACACAAGTAGCGGATCTGCTGGAATTTGACATCAGCCTTTACGATCATCTTGTTGAAACGCTATCCTCAGGTAGTGAGGAAGAAAGTCAGCACGATGAGGAATTTACTCATGCCGTACGCACCCCTGAAGATATAGCAATGAGCATTTTGAGCGCAGTTCATGATCAAGAAGAGGACGCTCTGAATCCCCATCCTGTTACTTACCGAAACTATCAACGCCCCATGGTAAGCCTTCATTTTAAGCAATACGGCCGGATTACTGATGCGCTGGGGGAAGAAGTTGAAATGCTCGAATCTCTATTTCCTGATCAGTGGAAGCTTGATAGCTATCATTCAGAGCCAGACGTAACCTTATCGGTTGAGTGGCCTCACACAAAGTACTCGATGACCCTTTCTACTGGAGAAGTGCGATTACATCACCAAGACCAAGGGCATGGCTTGAGCAATAGTACCCGCGCCATAGATCATCTGTTGCTAAAGGAAACCGCGTCAAAATTTCTCAACTGGTCGCGTGGCGGTTTGTAGTATTTATTATCATTGAAGCTAAGGCCCTTTCACTCACCAGTCTTAGCTCTGCCAAGAAAAGCTGTATTTTAAGATAAATAGCTATCTTTGAGCACAAGCAGTTGAATTACTGCATTTTTTAAGAGAATTTCTGAATAAATGGCCTACTAGAGCGCATTCTGCTGGATTTAAGCATAACAACTGTAATGGGGCAGTTTGGTAGTAACAGATCAGGATTACATGGGAATCGTTCCGAAATTAGCGACAATGTACTGCCAGACTCTGAGAATGCCCTTATCATTAAGATTCCTCAGACTCTAGAGGAATTTCGACGCGAGCGAGATGCTCTTGAGCTCCTTCAAGCAGACAAAAGAGTTGTTCGACTCCTAAAAAGTGATGATACAAATCGGGAGTTACACCTTCTAGCCGCGCCTGGTGAAACTCTTGAGCAGCTTATAAAGTACGACTCCTTTACTGAGGCTGAGGCCAATCAGATCGTTCATCAAGTGGCACTCACGCTTAATTATATACACAACCAAGGTGAAGATGGATTTGTGCACTATGACATTTCACCGTCTAATATTCTCTGGGACCGGGCAGAGCAGGAAGTCACCGTTATTGATTTCGGAACGGCTTATCGTCTAAAAGACATACCAACTGAGTATTCGGAGCACCCCGTTGGTACCCCACTCTATATGGCACCTGAAAAGCTCGATCTTCAACCAGAACTAGGGAAAGCGAGTGATATCTTTTCAGTTGGTGCTATATGGTATGAGCTTATTAGCGGATCTCCCCCTTTTGACCCGGCACTTGGAAACATCAAAGAGCAGATAAAACGCTGTGAGCCCTATGAGCTCAGAAGAGTATCTCCAGAGGTCGGTGAACTTATTCAAAGAATGCTTTCTAAAGATGCCAGCTTGCGGCCAACGGCAAGTGAAGTTGTCAACTGGTTTGAAGAGCGGGCAAGCCGTGAAGAGCGCAGCGCTTAACTTGACAACTTTTCCATTCGAGTAAATATATAATCGATATCTACTGGATCCAGTTCGGCATTGTAGCTCCTAGAAAGCTCAACAAATCTTTTTCGGTACTGTGAAACGAGTTTTTCATCGGGCGTCTTATCAAGCGTTTCATTCGGCCAATAATACTGCTTGAGTACCTCCTCCCACACGTGGCCATACGGGTTCTTAAATGCTTCTTCATAAACATTCGGGTTAAAGTAAAGCGCATCATACGCCCGGTGGCTCAGATTTAGGTTATCAGCATGAGAAGATTGGCCCTTTGACTTTTTAACTAAGCTATAGGCACTAAGATCAAGCTCTACTTCCCCTTCCATAAAGTCTGTTTCATCAAATAGATCCGGATAGAGTGTCTCTACTGACTGAAGTGCGAACATATAATTACTGGCTGTTCCATCTACTTCCATCGGGACCACTTCCCCTGCTCCATTCGGCCATGGCACCTCTGAGAGGGAATGAGCGTTCAGCCGGGTTACTACTTCTTGGTAAGCATTAAATCCTACAGCAACGCCGGCAACTATCCCTGCATGTCGAAGCATATTTGTTTGCACGAGAGCGCTGCGTGCACAAATACAGGCAAAGAGTTTTCCTTCAAGCTCTTGTGGAGCATATCTACCGGATGCCCGGATATCATCCATACGCTTTTGCATAAAGAGTATTTGCTCATCATATGGCAGCGTTCGTAGAAAACCTTCTACCTCCAGATTGTGCTGATCGTAAAAGCCACGTTTCCTCATCCACTGCTGTATTTCGGCGATTCTTTTAGCTGGTGGAAAAGTTTTTATCTTATCTAGAAAGAGCTTTGCATCAGGCAATAAAGGAGCGAATGGCTCTAAAATCTCAGAACCGTAACGGTTAACCATCCTTTGCGCAAATCCTTGGTACTCTTTCTCCGACAGTCTGAGATACGAAGTATTTTCAGGTAAGGTAAAATCCCACGAAACAACTTCTCCGTTCATACCTGAGACATCAGCTACTATACCGGAAGAGGAGATTTGCAGGTTTGTGAGTTGCTCCCCGTCTCTTGTCTGGACAGAGACACTACTCCCTGTTGGAGTAATAATGGAAAGACAATCAAGATCCTCAGGCACCGCAACTGAGAGAGAACCAGAATATATGCCGGAAGCCACTGTAGAATACTCAATTTCACTTCGCTGCCAAACTCCTTCAGGATTAATCCGATCAAAAGCGGCGGATCGAAGAAACCCACGAAACGATCCCTTAATTCTATAAAGGACATCATCTTCTGTGATATGCCGATCGAGTGGATCTCCCCCGTGACCAGAAAATTCACTTTGAGGAGCTAACATCTGAGATCGATCTAGCTGTGGCCTCCCATAAGAGTGAAAATTTCTCTGCGGTATCTTCACATCCGGGTACAGCTCCATAAAAAAATTACGAATCTGCCAGGTCGGTGGTGGCTTTTTCGTCACCGGAATAATCGGGAAAAGATTCGGCTCTTCGTGGAGCACTTCTGTGAACAGTTGCGAACGAAGGGTAGAAGCGGGTCTGTCGGTATAAACAGCATCATCTACTATCATCTCGATTTCATTTTTGTATTTCTCAAGATCACCACTATGGACGATATTAAGGCCTAACAACATATCCCCTGCTACTTCCATCTCTGTAGGCGAAAGGTTGTAACACTCCATTCCTTTAATTGAATTATCAGCACCTCTCTCAATAAGGAAAAAGCCGTTCTCACACTCAAGCACCGTTTTCCGTTCTTCACGACTGTTATGAAGAAGGTCACCCGTAGCCATATCAAATACGGAGACAAAATTAAGATTATTATCTGTCCCTGTTAGAAAGACATAATCAGTACCCATAACATTCTTAATGCTACAAGACACTTCACCGTTAAGGAGTCCAACCTGCTCAAAGACCTTTTCAAATCCATCATCCTGCTGACGAAAAACTTGTATGACACTTCCTAGGCCAGCTGACTCATGCGAAATCAGATATATCTCTCCGTCGCATTCTTGTAGCGTATGCTTCCCATTTTTATCAATAAATTTCTCTAAGAGTTTCTGAGTATTTCCATTAAAACCATAAACTCTTTCAAAATCAGTTTTAACTGCGTAACCATCTTCTGAAACCGCAAACTCAACACCTCCAGGGAACCGAATTCCTCCATCTTCCTTCATCTGCTCAACAGGATGTGTGATATAAAGTTCATCTTTTTGTTTATAGATAAACCCAATATTTGAATCATGTATTTCATATTCAAATGCAGATTCAAGAGCCTTGTGTGTTCCGTTTTCTATATACTCAAAAACATAGGTACCCGTTCTCTCTAGATAGTGCACACCAAGGTGATCATTCACCTCATGCACACTTAAGATTACTCCATCGACTTCGAAAGTAGTCAGTAGATGCGGATTGGGGGTGGGCATTCCCGCGCTTGCAACCTTTTCAAAACGGTGCACATCTGGAGAGTCATTTCCTAACGCAGGCTGTAAACTTGTTACATAAAAACTCCCATCTGAAAGCAGTATCTCCTGCTGCCCATCATACAGCCCAATTGGTGTTGTCTTAATGAGATCGAATGTATCCATATCGCGGTCATAGCGAACGATCCCTTTAAAAGTATCATTAATTGAGCTTTTTAGCGGAATTGCAACATACTGCTCTGTAACCTGAATCCCACTAAAGTCAAGCTTCCCGTCCACTCTAGAAATGTGCTGGGGAGTCACGCAATCGCCTTCACTAAGCGCATAGAGCGAGTTCCCAGCCCGACAGAGGAGCATCTCTCCAACTTTCGCATAGTCAGAGAACACCTCCTTACTGTGAAACTCTCCGCTTGGAGCAAAGCTTTGAACCTCAACATTACCGTCAGGCGCATCTAGAACCAGATACATGAACCCCTCTTCCGTTATCACTGCATCCAGAAGTCCTTTTACTTCCTCAATCTGAAGCTGTACCGGATGGTCAAGGCCACTTAAAAGATCATCCACAACCGACCCATCAGGCCTTATAAATTCATATTCATTCTCTTCTTTATTATATTCTAGTAGAAGATCTGATC
The DNA here is from genome assembly GCA_030431715.1 of bacterium. Lineage (GTDB taxonomy): Bacteria > Bdellovibrionota_C > UBA2361 > UBA2361 > RFPC01 > JAUIIO01. The sequence continues at coordinate 15,472 of JAUIIO010000027.1, read as the reverse complement.
TTCCGCTCTTCTCTAAACATTTCTGAATTTCAGTTTTTAAAAGACGAAGAAGAACCCGACGCTGTCCACTAAGAAATGGATCACTTTTAATATTTCGACTATCACGGAGAATATCCTCACGTACCTTTTGATCTAGAAACTTATCGGGATACCCCGGAATACTACGGAGCACTTCGCGCTGTTCAATCAATCCACGCGCATCAGCTGGCGAATGAAGTTCATCGAGATAACGCTCAAAGCTACCACACATTCCTGCTAGAGATGTGGCTAGGGTTGAGCTGTCTTCTCGCTCAATACTTTCATCTTTGGTATTAATATAACGAAACTCGGCATAAGCTTTAAGATCCTGACTAAGATCCGGATCACGGCTTAATTTGCGCCAGAGGGCAGTATATACAGCAGCTGCCGGAATATCTGTATGATCGTTAAGCTGTCTTACTTTCGTCACATACTCTGTCAGACGTCTTTCGTAGGGCTGAGGCGGCAAAATCTCCTCCGGGGAAACTTCGCCGAGAGATTTATCCTTATAAAATTGAGTATAGTAGCTTCTAACAGCTCGCTGTACATGGTCATCTACCTGTACTTCGGTAAGCACATTCATTTTCATTTTTGCTTCGAAGTCAGTTTCAAAGAGACTTACCAAAGATGGATTGAAGACTTCTAATTCGTGTGCCAGTTCTCTAAGAAACGGATTTTGGTTTTGCGCCACCTCTAAGCTTTTTGAAAGCCGGTGTATGTACAAAGGGCTACGCAGATCAAGTCTCTTAACAAGATCGAGGCCATCATGTGGATTAAATGCCGTCACGAGGACAGCAATTTCGACTTGAGCACTTTGGCTAAGCTCGTTTTCCCGTACAGTATCAGAGAGGAGGTCAAAGAGATCTTCACGAGTCTCAGGAATACGAAGATCCTCTTTTCTACTACTTTCATCAAGAGAACCGTCTCCGCCTGACAACGTCGCAAATCCGCTCGATTTTGAAGGTGGTGATACTACCTGACTCATTCACATAAACTATTAAATAAACTCCATATTGTTATGGAGGGATAGTTCATTGTTGTTCACAAGATAGCAGAGAAAAATTCGGTCTTCTAGCCGCCTAACCCTCTGTAATAAAAAGAGAAGGAGGCATTCACTATGCTCATAGCCCCTGCAGTAGCTGTAGCGTAATCTGTGGTTGCTGATTTGCCTGCGCAAGTATCGCTGCGCCTACCTGTTGTAAGATCTGTGTTTGAGTAAGTTTGGCTGCTTCTTGGGCAACATCGGCGTCTCTAATTCTTGATTCCGCAGCAAGGTAGTTTTCACGAGTAGATTGGGCAACGTTTAGTGCAACGTCAAGCCGACTCATTGAGGCACCGATTTCTCCGCGTTTTGTGGTGACATCTTCAAGCCGTCTTTCTACAACATCAAGTGAGAAGAGCGCTCTAGCTTCTGTTTCTACTCCTGAAAATTCTAGTGCCGTGTGGTTCTCTCCATACGTTGCCAATGGTAGGTGCTCATACGTGCTGAGATCGACACTAAGAGTACCTGTAGTGCTATATTCGGCAAATGTTAGCGCCACATCAGGCTCAAGTGATGCTGTGAGATCCGCCTGCCCTCCGAGCAGGATTTCTCCGTCAGCATTTTCATACATTACATAAAGATTCCCCTCACTATCTCCCGGATCTCCAGAAAAATTATAACCTGCCACGGCTCCCACAAGATATACTGTTCTTTCATTTCCTCCTGAATCGAGAACATTTACCTGTTGATACGATTGTCCGAAAACTTCAAAAAAATCTTCTTTCTGAGGATTCGCACCAATTAAGGATCCAAGTATTCCGAGGTCTCCGGGACTCACTCGCCCATCACCGTTGTAATCACCTCCGAATGCAAGTACGCCACTAGCAGCTCCAAAATCATCTGTAGTAATTGAGATCTGAGAATTCGCATCAGAGGAAATTCCTACTTGAAGCGAGAATGCCTGCTCAGAATCAAGGAGAGAGATTCCGTTAAACTCAGCTGAATCCCCAATCCTACCAAACTCCTGAACAAGCGCTTGATACTCAAGATCAAGGGCCTCTCGCTGAGTATCGTTATACACTCCGTTTGCTGACTGCTGAGCAAGCTCCTTCATGCGAATAAGAATTTGTGACTGTGACTCAAGAGCAGAGTCCATGATGTTAAGTAAAGACACTCCGTCATTAATATTACGTATCGCTGCGCCGAATGTGCGCGCATCAGCTCGTAGAGAATCCGCAATAGCAAGCCCTGCCGCATCATCGCTTGCGCGGTTAATACGCTGACCAGAAGATAGCCGTTCAAATACCGTAGAGAGAGTATCTTGGCTCTTTGCCAAGTGACGCTGCGCCTTAAGTGACGCTATGTTCATTCCGAGCGTCAACTTCATCTTATCCTTACCCCCTGCAGTAGCTGTAGCGTAATCTGTGGTTGTTGGTTCGCCTGCGCAAGTATCGCTGCGCCTACCTGTTGTAAGATCTGTGCTTGAGTAAGTTTGGCTGCTTCTTGGGCAACATCGGCATCTCTAATTCTTGACTCCGCTGCGAGATAGTTTTCACGTGTGTTTTGAGCAACACGGTGAGCTATTTCAAGGCGGCTCATATTGGCGCCAATCTCTCCTCTCATCGCGCTTACTTCTTCTGCGCGCTTTGCAACAACACCCATTGCATGAAGGGCCCTCGCTTCTGTTTCCACACCAGTAAAGTCTATTGCAGATTCATCCGCGGTGCCGTAAGTGGCTGCGGGTCGTAGCTCTAGCTCACTCATATCGAATGTAATTGAAGCTGAAGTACCGCCGAACTGTGCGAAAGAAAGTGCTGTTGTTGTAATTGGAGATGCTGTTAAGTCGGTAATTCCGGCCTGATAAATGATTCCATCATCGCCCTCATACAAGTATGCAATCTGGCCCGGATTATCTCCCGGATCTCCTCCCGGATTCCAGCCTGCTAATACTTGCAATGCAAAGACGCTTCGTTCAACACCTGATGAATCAACTACCGTAATCTCTTTATAATTTTGACCAACTCTATCGAAGAATTCTTCAGTCTCTAGTGTATTATAAAATCCAACAAGTAGAGTAAAATCTCCGAGATCGACACGTGAACTTCCCCCGTAGTCGCCCCCACCCGTTAGTGTACCACTCATACTCCCAAAGTTCTGCGTATTGATATTTATCTGAGAATTATTGTCTGTGCCTGTCCCAGCTTGTAACGAGATAGTAGTTTCTCCGCCAAGGAGATCGATATCATTAAACTTTGTAGAATCACCAATTCGTCCAAACTCACGAACAAGCGATTGATACTCAGTATTAAGCGCTGATCGCTGCTCAGATGAATACACCCCGTTTGCTGCTTGCTCTGCGAGTTCTTGAAGTCTTGTGAGAATGCCTGCTTGCGACTCAAGCGCTGAGTCCATGATATTCAGAAGCGATACTCCGTCACTGATGTTGCGCATAGCTGCCGCATGCACCCGTGCATCAGCCCGGAGGGAATCCGCAATAGCGAGCCCTGCCGCATCATCGCTTGCGCGATTGATACGCTGACCAGATGACAACCGCTCAAATACCGTAGATAAGGTATTCTGCCCCTTTGTCAGCTGCCGCTGCGCCCTCATGGCGGATATGTTCGTTCCAAACGTCAACTTCATCCGTGAGTTTCGTACGCTCAAACTGCTGAGCGTAACTCTCCGATATCGAGATCGACGTAACTACTTGAATTCTTGAGCGAAAGGTAGATGGGTCCTATGCGCGATCAGGTAATGCACTGAAAAAAGGAACAATTATTTTGAAGGTGGAGAATAGTTATTCTCCGCACTACTATTATCGACTTGATAGAAAAATATATAAGAATCTGGCGCGCTTTTTCTTTGAAATAATATGATGTGTATTTTCAACAAGATAACACCCCATTTAATGGAGGTGTGCTAAAAGTAGCCCCGTACCTGTTAGCAGGCTCATCTACGAGGGCCCATATTCATAAATTTGCCGGGGAATGAGATACTCCCCTTTTTCATTCCAAAGAGCTCTTCTAAGAATCTAAAAACTTCTGGGTCCTGACTCAGGCTACTAAAACTATGCATACCGAAAGCGGCGCCACCAAGTGCGTATTTCCCAATAGCAAGCCCACCAATTGCAAGGTATCCGGCAGCAAGGCCTCCCATAACAAAACCACCGAGCGAGACTCCTCCAAGTGCAAGTACGCCAAGTGAGAGCCCGCCGAGAGAGACACCACCTACCGATAATCCACCGATAGCAACTAATCCGATAGCGATGTTTCCTATAGCAATGATGCCTTTAGCGACTCGGGGTGCCCGTGTTTCAGGGTTCATTCCCTGTGCGATATGAATAAGAGGCACTCCGAGAAGTGTGAGCTTTGATTTGTACTCCCAGCCAAAAAACACGCCAAAAGATTGAAGATTAACGGCTTGTCCTTGTTGCGAGGGCTGATTCGGACAACCACATTTTGGGCAGGTGCGTGCTTGATCGCTAATTTGTTGTTTACATTCTGAGCAAGTAATAAGTGCCATGGGCAAGATTATAGAAATAAAAATGAAAAAATACCAAGCCTTAAAAGAGCTAAAGCCTCTATACAAGGCATTTTCCCCAGCTACCAGCCCTCGATAGACTAAGATTTCAATCTCTATTATCCTAATGGAATGCCAGAAGTTGAAAAGCAAACACACGTTGATAACGCCACCGCCCTTGAGGAGATAGGCTCTACGCTTCAGGGTCTCGCATCAGAGATGCGCAAGAGCCCGGAAGCGGTAAGTCTTGAATCTCTTCAATCTCTCTGTGACGCTAATGAAACACTTACCCGTATTCTTGGCATCTTAACTGAAGATACTACTGAATCTGCAGAGAAACACGCTCTCGATATTTACAGGCAGCCCTGCTCAGCTCTTGGATTTAATCAGAGAGTCATTAATATTCTTGAGCGTGCACCGATGATTCTTATGCGCAATGGTCTTCCGATTGGCTGCAAGAAAGGATTTTCAACTATCGGAGAGCTTGTTCAGGCTGATCCTATGAGGATGTTCGAACTCCGAAACTACGGAAAGTTAAGTGAGAGGCACCTCCTTGAAAAGCTTGAAGCCGCTCAGCTTAAATTGGGTACAACCTTCACGGAACAAGAGCTAGATGAGATAGGAGTTGATAGTATTCGTCTTGATCCGATGCTTTTTAAATACGGAAAAGCGATTGAGTATAGAGACGGAAGTAGAATCAAGTTACAAGAAGCAATATCTTTACTTAATACGAGGGTTATTTTTCACCCGGAACTGTCAAATGAGCACAAGGATAGATTTACGAGGGTAGAAGTCATGACTGGCAGCGGCAGACGCAGATCCCTTGAGACCTTTGGCGATCTTATTCAGGTTTCTAAAGATACCACCGGATGCTCTGACATTCCTATCTATGTAGATGAGGCTCTTAACATTCTGCTTCCTAAGGGACTGTGCTTTGGGATGAAGCTCCGCGATCATCAACTCCAAGAGCTTCAGATTGAGCGTGTTAGTTTCGTCAGCTATAACTACAGATAAGCACTACCTGATCAACCTCTTCTCTTCTTCTTTTTCCCAAATATCTTTTGAAGGAGATAAGACATAATATCGTCTTCGGTCGCATCACCGCAGACCGTGTCTGCTGGATCATTGCCAGGGCCGCTTGGGTCTCCCCAGTAGTCTTTATCTATCTCCCAAACCCCATCGTAACCGCCAAACCCGCAGTTATAGTCTTCACCTTCAGCTCGGCCATTGCCGTAGACATCTGTCTGTTTCATTACAAAAGAATCACTCTCTTCACTCCCCACCCCGATCAGATAATTTCCTATAATCTGACTTTTGGACAAAAGTACCGGACTATCAAATTCGGAGTAGATTCCATAGCTGAGATTTCCAATCGAAGAATGTTTTCTAATAGTAATATCTGTGGAATTAGAGACTAGGACTCCAGACTCCAGTCCTCCTGTCGTTGTATTGTTAATAAATTTTGCCGAGCTAAGCTCACTACCAATTATAGAATCGTCAACGTTAAGATTTAATACGTTATTTCGGAACGTAAGATCTTGCGTTTTATTGCATACAATCGCGCCGATATCGCCATTGTATGAAATATTATTCTTAGCCACCGTGGCGCCAACTACTGTCATCTCTTCTTCACACCCGAGAACAAGGCCGTCATCATCATTTGCAATAATCTGATTTGAAAGTATTTTTGCATTATACCCATCAAAGACGAGACCATCTCCTGATTTTGTGAGAATAGAATGGCCAACAGTCACATCATTTGCGTCTACACGCACTGCCACTGAGTTTGCATACGCGACGGTGAAGCCTTTGTTTTTTCTTCCAAAGACTACTCCGTGGGCCGATATAAAAACTGCCGTAGAATAGTAATTATCATTGAGGCTGTAGGCAGAGATAAGTGTATGTTCAGCCCCCTGTTCAGAGATAATTTTGACCGCTTTGTCGATATGTATCATGCAATTAAAATTACTACAGGAATCAGGTCCAAACTCTTCTCCTATTCCGCCAAGAGTTCCGTCCTGATCGAGATCGCCGTAAAAGCCGGGGCCAACCACTATCAGATCTCCTGCACTAGCGTTTGCGATCGCCTGACTGATAGATCGACAAGGGATTTTTTTGCTGCCACAGAGAGAGTAATCTTGACCATTGTTTGCCACATAGAGCCTTGCCGCAGAGGCCGTGTTAGATACAAGCAGGATAGAGAAAAGAACAGTAAACAATCTGACAAACATGTAAGGTCTCCTTTGTGATTGGATTGGAGTATAGTCAATATAATTCGATTGTTAAATGCAAACCCTCCGGTAATACCTATGGCCGGAGCTCTCCTCACTCAACCTACCGTAATCATAGACCTTCTTTTCCCTACAAGAACAAATTACTTAGAACTCAATCTGTGCTACAGTCGTGGGCGCAAACTTACTCGGGTGTACTACTATGCAAGCTACGAAATTCATCATCAGACTTCTTATTCTACAATTCATTTTTGTTTCAGCCGCATACGCTGCAACGTTTCAGGTGAACAGCACTCTGGACGAGATTGATAGTAATGAAGGAGATGGGGTCTGCGCTTCTGCCGGTGGTCGTTGTACTTTGCGTGCAGCTGTAATGGAAGCAAACGCTCTGGCCGGTGCGGATACTGTCTTACTTCCAGCAGGAACATTTCCGCTGACCCTTGCCGGAACAAGTGAACAGATGGCGAAGACAGGTGACCTTGATATTACTGAGGCGTTGACTGTTAAAGGAGACTCTTCTTCTACAACAATTATTGAAGCGAATCTCCTCGATCGTATTTTTGAGCTAACGGCAGCTGAGCCATGTACGTTTTCCGATCTCACCATTATGAACGGCTTTACTACCGATCCTGGCGGTGCGCTTTTTAATCCTTTCGAAACACTGATCGTCATTCAACGAGTTGCCTTTAAAAATAACTTCAGTGTCAGTACTGGAGGGACTATTTATTCTTCAGGCCCACTTCAGGTAACAGATTCGTTGTTTGAGGATAACGTGGCAGATACTGCTGCTGGAATATTTAGCTCCCATGGAAGCCCCCAAGGTTCTTCCATTACCAATACTACTTTCAAAAACAACGTCTCAAACTCTTTTCACTCTGCTTACTTTTCAGGTGATGCTCCTGTTAGCATTACGAATATCAAAGTCTTAGATAACATTGCGACCAATACTGGTGGACTCTACTTTTCCCTCAGCACGAAAAGTCTTGATATCGCTGACTCAACGTTTAGTGACAACTCCTCTGAAGGCCTCGGAGCCTTGTACTACTCAGGCGACGGCGACGTTACAATTAAGAACTCTACATTTACTCGTAACGAACTTAAAAACGGAGGAGTTGGTGGAGCCTTACACGTCACAACTTCTGGCTCATCTAAATTCACACTTGAAGATATAGAATTTGAAGGAAACGAAGCAAGCTCAGGCGGCGCAGATATCTATTTTAGCACATCCGGTAACGGGCTCACCTCTATAAAACGAATCACAAGTAACGATGCTTACTGCCCCGACAATGGTGCAGCATGCTCTGCGCAAATCCAAGGGAGCTCGAACGATCTCGTCCTCGAAGATTTTGTTATTGATAACTCATTCCTTGGTGACGGAGCTGGTGGTGCAATGTATGTCAGTGGCTTTGTTAATGTGACACTACGTTCTCTTGTCATTAGCAACAGTAGTATGTTTAACGGAACAGCGGGCGCACTTTATGTTACGTCGAATGACACGCTGCTTATTGAAGATGGAATGTTTCTTGGCAACCGACTCTTTAACAGCGGCGCAGCCGGTTGTATGTATATTTCCGCGGGAACTGCGCTAACACTTAGACGCACTTCAGTTCTAGAGAATCAGGGATATGCTCCGGGGGCGACCACTGGTGGGGCTTATATATCAAGCCCATCAATACTTGTTGAAAACAGCACATTTTCAGGAAACCTCGGATACATAAACGGCGGACTCTTTCTTAGTGATCCAGCAACAATTAAAAACTCAACATTTTATAATAATATTGGCTTTGTTGAATCAAGCTCGATATATGCCTCTGGTGACGTACACTTTGCTAATACGATCGTAGCTGGCAGCTCAGATATTGATCACTGTAAAACAGGTGGTACCTTTATCTCTGATGGCCACAACCTTGAAAGCACTGATACGTGTAACTTCAACGCAGCTGGCGATCTTATCAATACCGACCCTGAGCTTTCAGCTCTTAAGGATACCCCAGAATCAGATATACTTGTTCACGTACCACTTATCGGCAGCCCGTCAATTGAAGGTGGCAATAATGCAACCTGTCTCGCCGATGACCAGCGCGGAGTGGCTCGGCCTTATGACGGCGACGAGGATGGCTCTGCTCTTTGTGATATCGGGGCTGTTGAATTCAACGACTTCTGTCCTAACGATGACCTTAAACAATTCCCAGGCGTATGCGGATGCGGAACTGCGGATACCGACACCGATGGTGATGGAACTTTCGATTGTAACGATTCGTGCGCACTTGACCCAGCTAAAATAACTCCCGGGGCATGTGGCTGCGGCGTTGCGGATACAGATGTGTTCTTCCCTGAGAATGCTATAGCTGACTGCCAGAGCGGAAATGAGATTAAGACCGCGGCTACGCTTTTACTTGAAGAGGTTAATAAAATTAAGAGGGTTACTTCAAAAACCAAAAAGAAAAAGAGAAAAGCAATTTTTAAAGCTCGCAAAGCAGCGAGAGCACTTTACAAGAGCCTTCTCTCTTTCCTTGAAACACAGGCGAGTACCGTTTCGGTGACCTCTCCTGATGTAAGCATCGCCTCGCTTTCAAACAAACTCAAAAAACGAGTTCGGAAGCTTTTTAATGTGAAGAAAGTAACCGGCAAGAAGAAGAAGCAAGCCATAAAGTCTATTGAGGCTTTAATGAGCTCGGTTCAATAGTGAGAATTCCTCTTGAATTACGTCCTCGATGAGGTGAAATTCAAGAGCCCATTGCCCGGTAACATCGCGCTCAAGACATCTCTGGTATGCTTCTCTTACGAGCCGCTCTGTGACGCCTTCTTTGTCTCGGCCATAGCGTACGATATCGCGATAAAAGTCGATATTTAGCTCAGGTGAAGCTTCCTCCTGCATAGGTTCATCACGATCTCGATTCGCAAGACCCTGAAAATACATAGTTGCAGGGTTTATGTCTGTAATTTTCTTCAACGACTCCGCCCTGACAAGTTCAGGCTCATGGATCATTTGATACGCAATGTGCCCTCCAAGGCTTTCAGCCCACGAAGCAGCTCGTTGATATGGATCATTGTAGTTTCCAGAAACGAGGTCTCCTACAGCAGCAAGACGCAAATCAAGAAGCTCATTAAGCGCTTCTTTCCTTACTTCTTCTGACATATCCGGTGCTGAAGTATAATCAGCTAAATTATCATACACATCGTAGTTAACAAGGAGTTGCCCATCTTCACTTCTATGCAGATCTTTTTCTTGCCGAGCTCGTTTTAATTCCGACAAAAGTTCTGTTACTGCTTTTGCACGGACCTTCGTGCTGTACTTCATAAAGCTTCCAGAAGCTACCTTAGTAAGCTCTACCGAGATATCAGAAAAGATATTAACTGGCACAGGTTCAAGGCTTACTACGGCAACAAAGGTTCCGAGCTCAGCCTCTTTCTCTTTAAGTGGACGGATGTTGATCTTATCTCTCGTGCCGCTGACGTGAACGAGTTCTCTTGAATCTGCATCAATCATTACACCTTTTATTCGTAAGATCGTGTCTTTCTGAAACCAAGGATCGAGGCGTGCCAATGCATCCTGAAAAGTAACATCCCCTCTCAGTTCTATTTCAATGCTACTCTCTCTTGAGTCATGGTGCTTATGAGCGTGGTCATCATTGCTCTGGTTTGACTCGTGTTGATGATCCTGGTTGCCTGTATGCTCATGGACGTTAACTGGACCTGAAAGCTTGGGCAATTCACCGATAAGCTTTGCTATCTCATCTGGATTAATCAGTTGAATAGTGCCATCTTTACGTAATACAGCTACAGGAACAGCCATTTCTTGTTCGTGATAGATATACTCGAATACACCTTTCATTTTCGGATCTGAGAGCTCGAGATCATCTGCCCAAGTGAGCATAACTACAGAACTCTGTCCGATATGTCGGTCGACAAGTCCAAGGATTTGATCTCTTTCGAAATTCTCAACATTAATCAGACTCACTCCGACAACATCAATCCCCTGCTGTCTTCCTAATCTCTGTCTAAAATTAGTGTTATTAGCATTTCCTGGAAGCTCAATAACAACCCTTTCAAATGAAGGCCCCTCCGACCTAGCATCCATGATTTTCTCAAGGGTACTAAAAAGCTGAGGATAGGTCTGGCAGCATGCGCAACCAGTTGAAAATGACATAACTTCAGCCCCTTCACCGGCGTCGATTGCAGAAGGGTCAACTGTTTTACGAATACCATCGCTGAAAATATAGAACGTATCTGGACCAAATTCCTCGGCTAGAGTTTGTATAAAGGTAGTTTTGCCTGAGCCATAGGTGCCACTAATTGAGATGGCTTTAAGATTCTCAACTTCACCAACCCCCTGTTCGAAAAGATGCGCGGGTAAAGCGCTGTTGTTCTCTTGTACTTTTTCTTGGGCCCCATCATTTGTTAACTGCATTTTTATAATCCATCCTTCGATTATGTTAATTAGGCACGCAGGGGCAATACACCTTATATTTTTAGGTGCTTAGGGCCGCAGCCGCTAAATTCCCTCGTCGTGTTGAAGTTACCTTATTGCAAAATTGTTGCAATAGCAAGTGGGTCAGTTAAAAGCTCAGGCAGCTGGTCTGACTTCCTTTAGACATCTCGATACGTACGACCTTGTTCCGTATACTCTGCCAAGTGTAGTTTTCGTTACGAAAGTGTTGTCTCCCGATGGGGCCATCTACGGTAGCGACATAGTTGTGGCAGCCTGAATAACTCAGGTTAATTCTTTCGCCAGACTTAAGTACCAACTGCACATCATCAAAGTGCGTATCATTCTTATTACAAGCAAACGTATTATTGTGATGGTCTGTTACTGAACTGTGAGGTTTCCACGTAAATTGATATGGGAGCAAGCAGACAACACTACCGCCGCGGGTAGCGCTGGCGATACACTTAAAGCCATCATTTGAGCTCAGATTTTTTGGAGGATTGCTACAGTTGTCAGGAATGATGATTTTAGTCGGCTCGCTTCCATTCTTAGGCTCTGAAAGTGAAACACTACACTGTCCATCTCTTTGAATCATTTTCGACGTACAAAAACAATCCTCGTTATCCTCGAAATGAACTATATTGATCTCGTCATAAGGAACTCCATCCGGGAAGTCCATTGTGGCAGTGGCATCTTGTAGAGGGTCATAGACGTATCCGCGCTGCTGATCGGTTACGACTGCAGCTTGTTCCGAAGCCGTTGAGATAAAGTTTCCGATAACAAGCGTTCCGCTTTGTGAAATGCTCGTCTTACGCTGAAGCGTTCCGTTCTGGTTGTAAAACCTGAGATTCGTTTTCGTCTTCCTGCTTTGAGGAACGACAAGAAGATCTGGACTCCCTGTTACTTTAAGTGGATGCGGCTGTCCATTTACCCGGCCGAGTGTGAACCGCTTAACTCCACCTCCCGTTAATGCACTTTTACATATTGCTCTAAATCTCGGAGTGAGCGTTTTCTTTCTTCTTATTGGCTTTAATGTACAGAAATCGTCCCGGCCATCGTTATCGGCATCATAGAAGAACTTGTAGTATGCCCCTCCCCCGTTATTAAAACTTGTGGAAGTAGATTCGCCGTTTAATCGAACATGTAATTTTGCTTTCTTCTTTCGACAAACTTGCGTTGAGTACGCATAATCCGTTAGTGAATCACCGTTAAAGTCTGCTCCCCCAAAGTAAAGCGAGTCTTCTTCTCCAAATGACACACTTGAATCATCACTCATCTTCCAAGTACCTTCGGAGTCAAGAATGGCAGGCATCGTTTCATCATCTTTGTACCTACCGGGCACAAGGTGCTGTCCGGGGATTCCAAAAGAACGCTCTATAATTGTGTCCTTATTGTCGATCTTTGATAACCAGTTGAGCGTGTCCCCAACCTCAACAGTAGAGGGGTCAGAATATGAATCACCATCATAATCAAAAGGAGCAGCGTGTACCGTAGCTACGCAAGAGAGGAGCATCGCTATAGTTGCGATACCTTGAAGGATGAAATCTCGTAAAAACACTTATAAAAAACTCTTAAAAACCAATAAGAAACCTATCGACATGCTACACGAAATTGTTAAGTCAGAGGAGTGGGAAATATTACAGCGGCCCCAATGAGGCCTGAGAGACATGTAAAAAGCGGCTACCTCCCTTGATAACCCCCTAGAATCCCTAAGGAGTCAACGATGACCTTCTGGCATTTTTTCATAGTTCACACGTGACGCGATTATATGCCCCACTAGCTAGTGGGATTAAACCAACATGCACCTTGCAGGCTTAATACAAAGATTCTAATACTGGAATATGACTCAACGTCAAATTCTTATCTTCATTTTGGCTCTCTTCGTCGGCATACTTTTCTGGATTTTTCATACATCTGAGAATAGTACGCGTCCCCCTCATAAAGCTCCTCAAGAACAGGCTATTCCCTCCCTCTCAAGTGAGACAATTCCACCTGATACGGTACGCAGCGAACAAGAGATGAAAACTCCTACAACATCATCAACAAAAGAGATTAGAAAGGAGTTGAGCGCGGAAGAGCTTGAGAGGTTAAAACTAACCGATTACCATGCCTACGTAAGGTATAAAGCTAAGAAACAGCAAGACTCAAATGACGATTCCCTTTCCAGCGATCCTGCTAATCGAAAAGAAGATCAAAGAGAGGTAGTAAGACAAAAACTCCTAGAACACTTGCGTACTATGGACGCGAAAGAAACAGATCAATAACAGCACTGTTTCAATTTACTCCATAGGCATCATCTCTTAGTAGCTCATGAGACTATTGACCATAATAGCTCTAGTAATAATTCGTATAAAAAATCAGGTAACCAGCGATTCCGCGTCCATTGCTTAGCTCCGGCCCTGATCTTGCAGATATATACATAGCTATTGAAAACGAGCCACTCCGCAATACGTGTTTAAAGCTGCAAGTAGTAAGAATAAGTAATGAAATTCGTTTCACACATCATTGGTAGGACATGCAAAAGCTTTCGTGGTTTCTATACTCTCTTTCCTATTCTATTCATACTTTGCTTGCCCTGGTCTCTTATGGCTCAGCCCACTGGTTATCAAAAAAACACGTATCTTGTGAGATATGACAGCACAGAGTTAGCGGCGTTCCTATCCGATCCAGAGCTTCAAAAGTACAGTTCAGACACCATCACAAAGGCTCTCGCTGAGATCTCAGGTTTTCATGAGGATAAGATGCTTCCAAATGCTCAGGTGCAAATTCTAAATGCGCAGGAGCAACGGATTGATTTTTCATTTCTCGTTACACTTATCGAATCTGGCCTGCTCAAAGGCATCATACCCGATTATAAACTCGAGATGGATGCAACACCAAACGATCCGGACTTTGGGGGTAGCGGGCTTTGGGGGCTTCATCAATCAAATGACGTCGCTGATATCAACGCTCCTGAAGCGTGGGATACTACTACGGGTAGTCAGGATATTGTTGTAGGGATAAACGATACCGGTATCGACTTTGACCACCCCGATCTCGCCGCTAATATGTGGGTAAACTCCGGCGAGATTGCAGGAGATGGCATTGATAATGACAACAACGGCTACATCGACGACATATATGGATGGAACGCAACTGGTACTGGCTCAGATATTGATGATCGTGATGGACACGGAACTCACGTTGCGGGAATCGTAGGGGCGGTAGGAAACAATAACAGAGGCGTCGTTGGCGTAAACTGGAATGTGAAGCTTGTAGCTCTTAGAATGTTTAACGACAGCGGCAGTGGATATTTTTCATGGGCTGTATCAAGTCTTGAATATGCCGTTGCGCTTAAGCAGCAGTATCTAGACGGCAATGGAGGCGCAAACATTCGCGTCATTAACGGCTCTTACGGGGGCTTTATGGGCCTTCAAACCGCTCAAAGTGCATTTGGAAATATATTAGAGCGTCTTGATGACGTTGGAATTCTTTTTGTGGGTTCGGCGGGAAACAGCGGAACCTCTGGTGAAACTATTGCCGATAACGATATAGGCAGTGCCAATTTTCCAGCCTCGTTTCCAGACCCAAATGTTATTTCTGTAGCGTCAGTAGATAGTAACTCCAATAAATCCTATTTCTCTAATTACGGCGCCACCTCTGTAGATCTTGCAGCACCTGGAAGATATATTAAAAGCACGTACCTAAACGGTGGTTATACTTCAATGAGTGGGACCTCTATGGCGTCCCCTCAGGTTGCTGGTGCGGTCGCGCTTCTTCTTAGTGCCGAACCAGAACTCTCAAATGCTGAAGTTAAAGCACGGCTCCTTAATAACGTGAGACCAATTGCGAGCCTGCAAGGATTGATGGTCGCACCAGGCATATTAGATGTAGCAGCTGCTATTGCTGACTCAAGTGAATACGAGGCGCCAACCCCTACGCCAACACCTACTGCTACTCCGACTCCGACACCAACTCCTACTCCAAGCCCAACACCAACTCCAACGCCTACACCAACGCCAACAGCTACTCCTACCCCTGCTCCAACGGCTCCACCAGTACCTACGAGCACACCGACTCCGGCGCCAACAGCAACACCAACCCCTATCCAAACTCCGCTACCAGCTCCGACAGCTACTCCTGAGCCTGTAGAAACGCCCACACTAGCACCTACAGCGACTCCTCCCGGAAATGAACAGAACTCGTATCTCGATGATGATTTTGATGGCGATGGAATATCTGATGTTATCGTTACACGTCTAAGTGAGAATGGTGCGAAGTTCGTCACCGAAGCCCTGCTCTCTTCTAATAATA
>JAUIIO010000056.1 GCA_030431715.1 bacterium | reverse complement strand
GCTTCACGAGATAGCCCCATAAATCGTTAGGGTTTACGAGTGGACTCCACCTGAGAGAGTATCTCAGGCGGAATAATTGGAATAAAAGGAGTCCACAAAATGAAGAAGACCGCAAAGCCGCAGAAGAATCAAGCAGAAATCGTGAATATATTTTCAGGGCTGGAACCTGAAGAGATACAGATACTTATGAGGGAGCGTGCAAAGACAGCCGCTCTAAACATGGGCATCATGTTGCTGGAGCAGGAAGTGGAAGAGCTGTGTGGCGCCATGTTCAGCCGGAAAGGAGATTCGCTCTACCACCGTGGGGGCAGTGAACAGAGCTCTATCATAGCTGGTGGCGGTAAGTATCAGATAACTCGCCCACGGGTCAGAGGTGGCGGGAAGGAAGTACAACTTGAAACTCTGCAGAAGCTCAGAAATCAGGATCTACTCGATGCCGAGATGGAGAAGAATATGCTTCTGGGAGTAAGCAGCCGGAACTATGAGAAAGTAGTGCAGGGTTATAGCGAGCGGCTCGGGACATCAAAATCGAGTGTTTCCCGTGCCTTTCAACGAGCGAGTAAGAAAGATCTGGATGAGATTAATGAAGGAAATCTTAGCTCTTATTCCTTCTGTGCCCTGATGCTTGATGGTGTTGAAATTGCTGACCGCTGCATTATCTGCGCTGTTGGCATCACAGAAGAGCTTGAAAAAGTTGTTGTCGGACTTGTCGATGGTGATACGGAGAATTCGACTGTTGTAAGAGATCTCCTGTCCTCACTCCTTGAAAGGAACTTTACCACTGGCACAGAAAAGCTCCTGTGCGTTCTTGACGGGTCTAAAGCCTTGAAGAAGGCGGTACGCTCAGTCTTTGGTGAGCGTGCTCTCATCCAGCGGTGTTGGCTTCACAAAATGAGAAATATTCAGGGCTATATTCCAAAAGAACAGTACGCAAAGCTCCACTGGAGAATGAAAAAGCTCATGAGCCTTAAAACATTTGCGGATGCACAGACGGAGTATCGCTCCCTTCGTTCATGGCTTAAGGGCATTGCAGATAGTGCGGCAAACTCACTCGATGAGGCAGGAGAAGAGCTTCTTACCGTTCATAAGATTGGTATTACCGGAGAACTCAGAAAGAGCCTCTCCACTACCAACATCATAGAATCTCTCTTTTCTGTCGCCAGAAGAAAAACTGCAAACGTTAAAAACTGGGTCAATGCAAACGACAACCAGAGGCTAAGATGGATAGCCAGTGCTCTTACACAACATAAAACATCAATGAGGAAGCTCAGAGGAGTAAAACAGAAAAATATTCTCTTATCCGCTCTCGGGAAAACTCTTGAACAACAAAAGATTTCAGCGTAGGTTGAAGAATGAAAAGCACGTCCACTCAGAAAACTCTAACGGAATTTGGGACATTCTCCATATAAAAGCGCAATAGTATAACGATCCTCAAGGACATCGCTTAATCTACCGGCAATGGCTTGCACCTCGTGCAATAATCGCGGAGGTATTTCAGGGCCGTGAGACGGTTCCATATATTATTTGGCTCTCTATAAAAATTTATTGACACATACTAGAAATATGAGTCTGAGTGATAACGGTATCGGGTAGCGGCGAAAAAACCGAAGGGTTTTTCGTACGCTACCCCAGTTGGTTACTCAGCCTACCAAAGACCTGGGAGGCCATTTTTA
>JAUIIO010000026.1 GCA_030431715.1 bacterium | reverse complement strand
TCTTCATCAGACCCTCCTTTCAATGGTTAATGTATAATTTGCATTATGGCTCATCGAAGCCGATCCCATATGGGAAAAAGGAGGGTCCATTCCATTATTCCGAGGAATTGAGGTCTCAGGCCGACCAGCCCCATTATAATCACCGTCATCGGTGGTGGATTCTATCCACAGTTAGGCGCCAATAGTTTACTTGGAGCCCCCTTACTCATAATCCCCATATGGCGTACAATTTGGGACTATGTGCAGCAGGTCTATTAACATATTCAAATCACGTAGTTTTTCCCAAATCGGAGCGCGGGTTACGGGGAAAAGTACGCTTACTAACATGCTGATACTATTCAGCTATGCTTTTAAACTAGTTTGCGTGTCCTTTTATAATATCCTTTTTTAATAATAGTAATATTACCCAGCACTCTCTCGTCCACTTGCAGATAGTGCCGCTTTATGGCACTATCTGCAAGTGGACATATCAACACTTACTCAATTTGAAAGTATTTCAAAAAAGCTCAGCGGGGTCTTCACCATTAAGGATCTAGAGGTTGCCTTTGCCCAGAAATCAAGGCGCGCGCTCTACCGCACGATAGAAGAACTGTGCGATAGCAACGAACTGCTAAAGGTTAAAAGAGGTATCTACTCAAGACCAGATGCCTCTCTTACTACTATCGCTGGTCGCATTTATCCAGATTCTTATATATCAACTGAGACAGCCCTTGCGAAGAGTGCGATTATCGGCTCTATTCCTGCTCGGAGAATTCAGGCGGTTCGTAAAGACGGACAACATCGAGTATACAAGACAGCAATAGGTATCATCGAATACCTGAGCATCTCGCCCAGCCTCTACTTCGGTTATGAGCGAGTGGATAATCTAAACTGGGCAACTCCTGAGAAGGCCTTTCTTGATTGCTGCTATTATACCTTCAAACGTAAAAGCTTTTCTATTGATCTTACAACAGATGTGAACTTTGAGCTTCTCGATAAGAAACAAATTGCATTGTACTTAAAGAGATACGACCAGAGGTTTGTTTCATACTATAAATCAATATGGGATGAGCTATGAACACAAACGAAGAAAAGCTCTTAGCTCAAATTCTTGAGGTATTCTCTCAGACCTTTGGCAAAAAGGCCGTGTTGCGAGGTGGTATGGCCCTTAGGATACTGGGCTCTGCTCGCTATACGAACGATCTAGATTATCTATTTGTTCCATTTAAGTCCAAAAAAGAAATCGTTGGAATGATCCTAAATTGTCTTGAGCAGATTCCAGAGACAACAATCACTCACACTCTCAACTCAAAATGTTTGCGAATCATAGTAGAAAATAACGAGTGTAGCGTACAAATAGAAGCTAAGGTTGACTTAAAAGTAAAAACAAAAGCTATCTCAAACGAGCTTATCGCTCATCAACATCAGCTACCAGTGAGAGTCATTCCAATTGTAGACAACGGTATCTCCTTTGCAAATAAACTAGCTGCATGGAACGAGCGTCGGCTGGTTAGAGATCTTTATGACATATGGTTCTTTATCCGCTTGGGCGCAAAGCCAGATAGCAACACCCTGCTGACAAGACTCTCAAAACCAACTTACTCAAGGCTTGTGAAGAAGAAAGATCACTTCACCGGAAAAACCGAAAGAGAATTTTATGACTTTTTAATCGACCAGGTATCAGAGCTCTCCGAACAAGAAGTAGAAGACCAACTCTCTAGATACATAGACCCCAGAGAACTCCCCGGCATACTCCTAAAGATCAAGACCGCCCTCCTAAAACTCTAGCCACAAGCATCGGACTCAGCCAGAGTTCTCATATCTCCCAGCTCCAAGATGATCACGCCAGACGGTATAGTCAGCTGCTTTCACAACACCGTCACCGTTATAATCCCCTGCACTACCGCCACCAGTAGCGGTATAAAGCATCAGAATATTAATGGCTTACATCAAAAATCATAATTTTCTGCCAAGGGTAGCCTGCAGATAAGAGAAAAATAGGAATATGGGAACTGTCACGCTTTTTTCTAGCTCACTTTGAACCGAACTGAAGGTCCTCAAAATTTACCTGAGGTAGACTCTCATACTTAACAATTACCGAGTTGCTAAGCCGCCACAAAAGAGTCCTCTGCTTCTCAGATAGAGGAGCTTCCGGGCTAAGATCGCGAAGCTTTCTAAAGGTGTCAATTGATTCGTACCTCATAGAATACTCCCATGCTCGATAGAGCGTCTGTGGATCTATCTGGTTACTTTCTGCGAGCCTAGTTCTCACTTTCCCTGAAAGAGTCCTCAGATATGCAAAATGAGTTTCACAGGTTCCATCGTTTATAGATTCAAGCAGAAGTGAAAGGAATTCTAAATCACCCGGGTTAAGATGAATATCCCCTACCATTTCTGCTAGCTGTGCCTGCCATACCGAGCGAAATACTTCAGGCATGATCGAAGTGTGAGTCTCCTTAACAGTAGCGGGCATTTTAAGGCGGATAGTTTCGTCTTCGCCCTCAGCTTCTTCTACAAAAAAATCGTCGCTGTTTTTCCCGAGGTGCGTCGCATACGGTGTTGATTCGATCGGCACAAATAATGGATTGTCTTGCGTGTCTAACAACATTGCAACGGGCACAGCGTGTGCATTTCTCGTGGTGATATAAAGATCGTTTTCAGATCTGTTTTGAAAGCTAAAACAGGTCGCATATAGGGTCGGTATGCCAATATGCCGCATAGCGTGTACCGCCAGATGAGTGCTTCCCGAACACACTGTTCTTCCAAGGTGAGTTTCAGTGCTTAAAGAGTGTATCGCCGCGGCTTGATGATCTGACTTCGGATTTTCATACGGCGCTTTGCGGATATGCTTCCGGTAAGGTGCTTCAAGCATCACCTCAAGGTCATAGAGATAACTCTGTCTAAAACGAGACATAAATACACTCAGAGCATCCTCAGCAGTTGCCTGAGCTTTTGCCGCTGCAATGAGATCTCTTATAGGCTCTGGATATTCGCTAAGCGCAATATCAGTGTGCAGCAATCCGGAAAGTGCTTTTGACTTAAGTCGCTTTGTGAGCTCACGAAGGGAAATGCTCTTTGCTAACGGATCTGTTTCAGGAATTTCACAGGTCACAGTGAGATCAATAGACCTTATGTGAGAAGGAAGTTCGATATAGTAATTTCCATCAAGCCCCCTGCGAAGTGGATTCTTAATGTTAAGAGAATTTGAGACCGCTGTTATCTGTTTACGCCAGGGGAGTGCAATCTTTGACCCGTGGGTCAGGTTGTAAAATTCAAATTGTGTAGAAACTGTATTTTCAACTTGCACATCTTGCGATCGTTTTAGAAGTTCATAGCTCCAATAGTCACCGGAGCCAGCTCCTAGCGGAGGATAGGTCAGTGTTTTTTTGTCATAGCCAACATGAATAGAATCAATCAGGTAAGCAGCATGGCCTGAAAGTGGACGTGAAACGCTTCCCATCCTCTTAGACACTATTGGCGGGACCGCTGCGAATGGCCCGGCAGCCTGGTCTCGTCCGGGCCAACCTGTGCCGTAAAGGCTTCGCTCAGAATAGCTCGGTCCTCGTGCTCTGCTCGATGGGAATGCTGGATTCCCTGCAAATGAAATAGACTGCTCTAACTTGAGATGATGAAGAATCGTATCAGAAACAGCGTCAACAAAGGTCTCCCTATCACCTATAGGAAGAACTTTTGTAGAATAGCGTGCCAGCACTCCTTTTGCCTCCCCGAGAGCATACACCAGAGGCGGCATCTCGGCTGTATGTCGGTCTCCTCTATAGGCCATTCCGACAATGCCTATCTCTTGCAGCCGAAGCATAAGTTGGAAAGAACTAATTTTACCGCTCTCAAACCGCTTTAAAGTATGAAATGTCGTGATCATGTCTCTGACATATGTTTTTAACGGTGCAGACAGATTCTGGCCGGCGAATGCTTCTCGTAGAGAAACGAGTTGATCGTAGAACTCACTTGTAGATGTTTCACCAGGCTTTACTTTTTGCTTTTGATGATCAAGAGAATCAGCTGGAGCCTCTCTCTTAAGTGTTTTTAAGAGGTATCGTCTGGCATCTGCCAGAAGAGGATAATTCTTTTCAAATGCCTCATAGCTATCTCTTGTGATGATCCAGCGGCTGGCTTTAAGCTTTGAGTGTAGCTCAAGCTGCTTTTCTTCTTTAAAACTTGCGAAATCATCTCTCGTAGCTGCTCGGACATCTCGATAGTACATGCCCACAATAAGCTTAGCGTGAATATAGACATCTTCGTGCCAACAACTAAAGAAGTAATCAGACCATACCTCCCTGCTTTCTCCAAGGAGATAGGCATGAAGGAGCGCCTCAGATTCCTGCGGCAAATATCGAGCTAGTCTCTTTAATCCAACTAAAAAGCCATGAATCTCGCCCGGCTCGATTCCTTCAGCTTCAATATATGCTTTCTCCTTTTTCTGTATCTCCTTTTGCAGGCGCTCAAGGGCACGTTCGGTATCGTCACGAAAGAGTTGGCCATAAACAGAATCCACTTCTAAATAATAAAGATCAGATAGTTGTGACCAGAGCGTTTCATGGTTTATCTCACGAAGCTCTTCCTCGTATGGCTGAAGCACCATGCTTAGGTCGCCTAAGTCTACATCATCAATACTCATCAGCATATTACTGAGCTTTAACGCTCTGTCTGCCGGTATCATCGCTTCGTAAAATTTTGCAAGAATGAGCGATGATGTAATGTCTGAATGTCCGTTTCGGGAGAGTTTCTCTCTTCCATCACGAGTTTCGTCAATACGGTCGCATAAATTGGTGAGTACATTCTTGAGTGCAGATTTCGTAGCCTCCATGCTCCGTTTAGCACCTTTATTCTCACGGCACCATTGTCCTATCGCATGAAACACATTTTGATACTCAAGAGGAGTTTCTGAAAAATCGTAATTAAAAGCCTGAGCGATCTCATAGCGTATAACTCGAAAAATATCCTGACGTACTTTCGGATCTTCAATATTTACAAAATCAAAAATCGCCTCCATGTCTACTGAATGCACACAGCGGTCTTTTAAGAATTTGCTACCTGTCCTAGCTGTGGTTTGAAGCTCCCTTCTTACTCCTTCATCTTTTAGTGCAAAATCAAGAACCACCGAAAATTCAGGGGGGCATTCCTTAAACGTCATACAGCAGGAAACTAAAGAAATCATTTTCACAACTGAATGAAATTCTGGTGTGCGATAAATTTCCTCAACTTCATAAAACTTTCTATGCTGAAGAAAAATTTTCAAGACTCGCTGAAAAGTAGCCATTTCAGGACTCGGATCACTAATTCGTGGCAATAACCGCGGCAGGTCTTGATTAAGATATTCATCATAAAAACTCATAGGCGACTGCCGGAGAAGTGTTGCGACAGCGAGAGGAGAATATGGTCCGGTCTCTGAGCGAGCTGTTTGAAAGCTAACCCGATATACCTTTTTCCCGAAAATATCTTCTATCTCTTCAAGTACTCTAAAATCTAAATCAAGTTCAGTTTTATCAAATTGGCTAGGTATATTTAATTTTTCATCATTATCAAGAAAGTCGAATATTTCTGATGGTGCTAGAACTCTTTCTTTTACCAGTGATTTCAAAGTTTCTACGCACAGTCGACTCTTTGACCTGCTCATGAGTGAGCGTAGCGCTAAGACACGACTACGAGGCTCAGCACTCTCAAAGACCCTCTTATACACATCGAGAGTAAGCTTGAGATCGTTTCTATCTTCTAATATTGCTCTCGAATAATCCTCTAATCGAGCCCTGATAAGGCCTGCGGAATAATCAGCGCCATATGGCTTGAGCTCAGCTGCAGCATAATCAGGATCAATTGAGAGAGCGGCATAATAAAGATACTGCGGAACCTCTTCTTTCGTATGACCGAGCGCATCGATCAGACGTTCAAACTTGGCTCTGGCCTCAAGAAGCTCTTTTGACGGTCCTTCCGGCGCATGAAGACGCAGGGCATCGCCCCTTTCATCCGTGTTATTATCAAGATGCGTTACTGTAGACTGCATAAATGTACCTGTCCCAATATTATGGGATTTCTGCTCTTTTTAGCCTCTTAAGTAGCCAGCTACATGCGTAAAATCTTAAAAAGACAGGCATTTTGACAGACTAGGCTATCAGCACGGTTAATTTACTACCCATCTGGCATAGAGCAAGCCTGCGTTCATGAATCAGAGAGTTACGAAGCATAGTTCTCACTTACAGGCATAACACCTCTACGTTTATTAGAAATCGATTACATGCTACATATTGGCCTGCTTAAATAGCGATTTTTTGAGATAAAACTCTTATCCTATTCACCCCAATCACAAATACTCGTTGGATGCTTACATGACCAGAAAGATTATGCCCACTATATTACGGTTGCTTATAATATGCGTGCTCTGTCCCGGCATCTCACTGGCAGAGTATGAGGATAGCGAAAGCACCCCGGACATCACTGCGCAAACAGCCGTGCGAATTGCAAAGCTCGATATTCGAAAATCAAGTTTATGGAGAGCACAGCGCCGCGCCCTGAGAAGAAGCGTCAGGAAAACATGCGCTTCAAGACGTATCCAGCGTCGTGGCTGTTTTCGTAAGCAGCTAAGATTATCATTACGAGATTATCGGTTTCAGCTTCTAAAGGAGGTTGAGGAAAGCTCCATTGAAAACACCCTGCCCGTGTACAATATCACACTTGGCTCAAAGGCTCGTACCCAAGTTGCTGAGTACGCTATATGCACTAAACTAGGACGAATACTAAATAAAAATTTACGCCCAATGCTCGCGTCGGATCTAGCAGATGCCGAAGGATCAGATGATGACTCAAGTGCTTTGACGAAAAAACCAGTCCCAACTCCTCTTTCAGCCACGCCGAAAGATAATACATCAGGGGGAACATCCACTCCAGCAGAGTCAGATGTATCTGCGTCGGATGAGGAATCAGATGAGCCAGAAGGCCCGGCTAAGGCAGTATCTGGATTTAGCTCAATTATATATGAGGCAACAACTTTTGATTGTTTCGGTAGTTGGACTGAGGAATCAAACTCTACGTCCTTTGAAGGTACATACCTCAGAAATACTTCCGGTAATGCGAGTGAAAACTGCCAACTAACCTTTTCTGATGTAGATGCTGGACGGTATGAGATCTATATAGCCTTCCCGCATGACCTATCGGAATTTCTCGCTTACAATGCTCAACTTGAAATACTAAGCGATGGTATTTCAATTTATGCGATAGATCTGGATCAGACTTTTAATTCATTCGATCTTGGAATTAATAGCGCTCAGTTTACAAGATTTTTCTCAGGGGTGTTACCGGCGACGCCATCACTTACTGTGCGTATCGCACCAGCAGATGGCTTTACTGAGCCTGTGACACTTGATGCCATCTATATCCGAGAGAATTCGTGTAGTAATCCTGTAGGCGTTGTTCCTGGAGATGGAAATCTCGATGGGAAAGTCGATGCAGCAGATTATACTGTGTGGCGAGACAACCTCGGCGCTACCTTCGCCTGTGCACAACACGGGGATTATGATGGCGATGGAGACGTTGATGTTGATGATTACAATACATGGAAAAGTAACTACGGACGTGTTGCACCAGACTCTCCGGGAGACTTCGCTCTTCTTGAACCACAATCGGTGTTCTCCGCTGGACTGACTACGCTTTTAACACCAACCTTCACATGGGAAGAATCTGAGGATGCAGCTCAGTACAATTTCAAATTAGCTGAATCTACTGATCCTATGTGTAACTCTCCCATCTATGATGAATCACTAACTGAAACGATCCTAACGCTTCCGTTCGAGCTTTCTCTCGGAAACTATACTGTGTGTCTTGAAGCGGTAAACTTTAGTGGTACCACAGCTGCTTCCAACTCTCAGTCAACATTTGAAGTCATTGAATTTAATATTACCTGGCCGCTACAATATCTAAACGAGCCACGCAGCACCTATAGTTGGGAGGCAGCTCCCGGGGCGAGTTCTTATATAATGACCCTCAACCGGTTTGGGCCGACCATTGAAGATGGTGAATTAGATGTTGAAGTCAGTGGTACTTCGTACACGATACCAGAGTCAGAACCCGGGCTTGTCAACGGTCACCACAGGTTTTTCCTCTGGGCCAAGTACGGTGACTCACTCGTCCCCGCATCAAATAGTCCAGTGGAATTTAGCTTAAGCTCAACGAGGGTATTTTTAACCTCAAGAGACTTTCAACCCGGTGGCACGTATCCGACAGGCTTTACTGGCCTAGCCGATGCGGATGATGCGTGCCGTCAAGTTGGAGTGATTGAATCAGAGTTCGCCTTCCCATCCCAGCGCTTTGTTGCATTTATGGGAACTGCCGATGTCTCAGTTTATGCTCGAATGGGTGCATTTCACTCACCTGTATTTGATCTTTACGGAGACCAAATCGGGGATAATGGGCAATCTATGATAGATAATGGTCTAATGAAAGGCATCCACATTACTGAGAACTTTACCAGCAGGGTGGCTACTCCTTGGACAGGCGCAATCATCGGTGGATCAATTGGCAACACTTGTGACAGGTGGCAATCGAACAACACAAACAATTATGGTGCTCACGGTCACGCGGACGAGAACCTCACCCATGAATTCTGGATTGGAGGTCTGCCGCCAGTGCTTCCGCAGGTAAACAGATGTGACGAGAGCCATCCGATATTCTGCATCGGCCCGATCCCATCGCCTTTACCACAGCAAGATTAGTTTCACTGGTATCCATGAGTCCGACATGGCTTTCAAAGCATGCTGCATTAGCTAGAGGAGTTCTTGCTTCATGAGCATTCTTGTCAGAACTTGCATTCCACTGGTGGCACACATCTGCTTTGTTCTGGCTTCAGCTCATGGTGATACCGTATTTGCTCGCATATCAGCTCTCTTTCAGTTTGATAGCTACTGGTTTGAGAGCATCACCAGAAATGGATATGTGAACTCAGGCCCCATGTCTTTTCCTCTTAATAAAGAGGAACACAATATCGCATTTTATCCGGGATACTCAATTGCGGGCTATCTCATATCTCAGATGACACGTCTTGCTCACTGGATTTCTCTCCTCTTAGCGGCTTTTCTTTTTACTGGTGGCTTCTGGTACTACTTTGCACGCCTGAGCACTCTGTTGCGCATCCCTCTAATTGTATTTTTCTTGCTCGCCCTTAGTTTTTTATCATTTCCGGGAACATTCTTCTTAACCACAGCGTATGCAGAATCAATGATGCTCTGTTTTGGAATGGCATTTCTATGTGAGAGAATAAAAGATTCTCCCACTAATATTTTAAAAGCCGGGTCAATTGGATTTGTTGCCTTCTTTTCTCACATCAGGGGTGTTTTCTTTCTCCTCCCAGCAACACTTCTCACGCTCTTTCATTCCCGAGAAGGAAAGGAGTCACATCAAAACATTACTCATAAAAGCTCATATGCTTTTGCTCTTAGTTCCCTTATCGCCTTACTTGCCCCGGCATGCTTTTACCTGTACTGCTGGTGCAATTGGGGGGATCCATGGATTATGGAGAAAACGACACAGGCAGGTTGGTACCACCGCGGAGCGGATCTTCTCTGGCCATTCCAGCTTTCAAACTACAGCTTAGAGCTCCAGAGCAGTACCCCGGCATGGTACGCCGTAAATCCTCTTGAATTTGGTCGCTTGCTAGGAACAGCACTCACTATACTCATTCCCCTTATGTTGATCTGGAATATTTTATCCTACAAAGTATCGTCCGAGCACAGCCCCTTTGGCATTGAGACCTACCTGTATGCTTCAGCTCTACTCACTCACTACGGGCTGCTTGCTGCAATGGCTACGAATCCCGTTCACGACTCTAGCCCAATGTATACCTACATACGCTATGGAATTATGCCGTGGTTAATATTGCTACTTGCTCTGGGCTGCGACATGACGAGGACTACGGGATGGCGACGCTGGCTAAGAGCCGCTCCTGCGCTCTGCACAATTGTCCCCTTCTTTGTAGTTCAGTGGTACTTTATACAGCGATTTACTCGTGGCATATGGGTTTCGTAGCAGTGAGCGCCTAAAGATAATCGACTTTGGCACTAATGACATCCACAGCGAAATCTTTATGAGCAAACTCAACCACCTCTTTTAGCATATTTTCTACGATTTTTTGATCTCCTGATAGAGCGCTCACACCAAAGACGGAGCGTTGCCACTTGTCGAGATCGCCTACTTCAGCAACTGAAACATTAAACTTATTACGTATCCTTGTTTTAAGACTCAGTATTACTTTGCGTTTGGCCTTTAATGACTGTGAATCAGGGATATGAAGCTCAAGAAGTAAAACACCAAGGTGGACAGTGGGAGTCATGGCAGGTTCTTTACCCGGCTGCAATTGAAGACAAAAAGCTCTTGCACGCCTCTGATGGATCTTCCTGAATCATAAAGTGCTCTCCTATTAAAAAACCATCAAATCCTTTTTCATGGAGGCGAATGACTTCTTCAGGATCCGAAATTCCACTTTCTGCGATACTCATCTGCCCACGAGGTATTTTTGTAATGAGATCGTAAGAGGTTTGCACTGAGACTTCGAGCGTATCAAGGTTTCTGTTATTTATGCCTAAGAATGTAACGCCTGGAACGTATTTTTCTTCAAACTCTTTAAGAGAATGAACCTCAAGAAGGACTTCTAGCCCAACAAGACGAGCGATCTGTATAAAATGTGCGATGAGATCTTTCTCAAGAATTGCTGCAATAAGTAAAATAACATCAGCCCCTACTGCCTTTGATTCATAAATCTGATACTCATCAATAATAAAATCTTTGCGTAAGATGGGAAGAGATACAGACTCTCTAACAGCCTCAATATCATTCACCGATCCTCCGAAAAACTCACTATCAGTAAGTATGGATACAGCAGCAGCTCCAGCCGATTCATATCCAGAAATGATCTTTAAGAGATTTGCTTGGCTTGCGATTTCCCCTTTAGACGGAGACTTACGCTTAAACTCGGCGATAACTCCCGGCCTTTTTTCTTCCCCAAGAACTTTCTCTAAAGAAAGTGCGCGCCGATCATAGTATTCAGATAATCCTAATTGAGTAACAGGCGCTTTATCTCTCTTCGTTGCTACTTCACGTTTCTTACTTTCGATTATATCAGCTAAGAGGCTCATTACGATTACTTTCGACTCAGTTCACTAAACTTCTGAAAACACTCTCGCGCACGTCCTGAGTCCACTGACTCTGTGGCTTCGAGAAAACTATCCTCATACGAACTTTCCGGTTTTGCAAGCCTGATTGCCAGAGCAGCATTTGCACACGCTACCTGCTTCTGTGGTACTGTGCCAACACCATCAAGCACATGCATAAATATCTGAGCAGCAGCTTCAATTGTCCCTCCACTCTCGATATCATGAGCCTTACAGGGATCAGCACCAAAGTGAACGGGTGAGACTATCTCCTCACCCCTTGGAGCAATAACACGAGCAGGGCCAGTTAAAGAGATTTCATCATACCCATCTAATGCGTGAACAACTGCATAGTCATCAGCTGTTTTCTGTAGAAGCGCAGAGTAAAGCCTCGCTATCTCCAACGAGAAGACTCCGACAACCTGCTTTTTCACCCGTGCCGGATTACAAAGAGGCCCAAGAAGATTAAAAATTGTCCTGATTCCAAGCGCCCTTCTGACCGGGGCAACCTCCTTCATGGCAGGATGAAAGAGTGGGGCATGGAAGAAGCAGATTCCAGATTGCTCAAGCTGTGCTCGAAGCAGGTCTTGATCTGCATGGAACCTAACACCGAGAGATTCAAGAACATGTGATGACCCACAAATAGAGGAAACACCGTAGTTTCCGTGCTTGGCGATCGGTACTCCGGCACCTGCGGCTATGAAAGAGGCGAGAGTGGAGATATTAAAGGTATCCTTGCCGTCACCACCAGTACCACACATATCGATGCAATCATCTCTTCCAAGGT
The DNA here is from genome assembly GCA_030431715.1 of bacterium. Lineage (GTDB taxonomy): Bacteria > Bdellovibrionota_C > UBA2361 > UBA2361 > RFPC01 > JAUIIO01. Next base: position 43,963 of record JAUIIO010000026.1, on the reverse strand, counting down.
CAACTTTCGTACACAGTGATAGCAGAGCTTCTCGAAACCCGAGGAGCTCCTCAACTGTTACAGGACGCATTCGAAATACGGTTAGAAACGAAGCTACGAGAGTTAGATCATGCTTCTTCTCAACTATCTCTAAAAGTGCCGTTCGGGCTTGATCTTCTGTGATCGTATTACTTCTAAATAGATGTTCAAGGAGATCTCTCATACCTTATAGCTCCAACCAGTTTGTTAGCATCTGCTCGCCCTGCGGGGTCATTATTGACTCGGGGTGAAACTGTACCCCTCGCAGTGGAAGATCCTTATGCTTTAGTCCCATAATCTGGCCGCTCTTATCTCTCGCTGATACCATGAGGCAATCAGGAAGACTTCCCTCATCTACGGCCCAAGAGTGATATCTTCCAACCACAATAGACTCTGGTAAGTTTTGAAACATACTATCAACACCCGGCTCAAGAACAATCTCACTCTCTTTTCCGTGCATTACGGGCTTCATATTAAAAAGACTCCCCCCAAAGGCCTCTGCTATAGCCTGATGACCGAGACATACTCCTAGGATATTCTTCTGATCTTTATAGCGCGTAATAAGCTCAGGCATAATTCCAGCTTCAGCCGGGATACCGGGGCCAGGAGAAAGAAGAATACGGTCATAACGCCCAACTTCATCCAGAGAGATCTTGTCATTTCGAAACACATCAACCTGCGTAGCACCTATCTTGTGTAGGGCATGAAAGAGGTTATGAGTAAAAGAATCATAATTATCTAGAAGTAAAATATTCACAGCAACTCCTCCTCAGCAAGCTTCATAGCAGCACGGAGCGCACCAAGCTTGTTTTCAACTTCACACACTTCAGCGCGCGGGTCAGAGTCGGCGACCACTCCACCACCACCTTGGTAGTAAAGAACCGAACCTTTTGCCACAAACGACCTGATAATAATGGCGTGATTTATAGAACCATCAAATCCAATAACTCCGGCGGCTCCTCCATAGGCTTCACGTCTCCCCTTCTCGACCTCGCCCAAAATCTCTAATGCCCGATATTTAGGAGCACCACTAAGCGTCCCCATCGGAAACGTAGCAGCGAAGAGCTTCAACGAATCCTTTTGGTCGGGCAACGTACCACGAACAACAGAAGTTATGTGTATTACATGCGAGTACTGCTTAATAGTTTTGTAAGATTCTACCTCCACCGCGGTACAAAACCGACTGAGATCATTTCGAGCAAGATCAACAAGCATCACATGCTCAGCGTTCTCCTTCTCGTCAGCAAGGAGCTCTGTAACTTTCTGCTCATCAACACTCTTATCACCAGTTCTTTTATAGGTACCGGCAATAGGATAGAGCCTTGCAACGTTCTCATTTACTACAAGATTAGCTTCTGGTGAGGAACCAAAAAGATGAAAATCATCAAAATCGAAATAGAACATATAGGGAGATGGATTAATCGAGCGAAGCGCTCGGTACACCATAAAGTCATCTCCTCTGTACTGCTGTTCAAACCGCCTAGACGGAACAATCTGAAACACATCGCCTCGCTGAATATGCTTTTTGCATGTCTCAATCATCTCCACGTGCTCATCTTCGGTAAGGTTTGAATTCTCCTCTCCGTGCTTCTCAAAGTCATATGCTGTGTAATCACGGTGAAGGATCTGATACTTAAGGTGCTCCTTCTTAAGGTCGGTGAAAACATTTTTCGGGGCATTCTCTATAATCGTGATACGGTTATGATAGTGATTAAAAGCTATGACAAAACGAAAATAGCGGTAAAGCATGTCGGGTATAGCTCGTCGTTGCTCTGCGTCTTCAACGAGATCGATGTCTTCAAAATGAGCAATACAATTAAATGAGGAGTAGCCATAGAGCCCGGCATGTCCTGAGGGGAGTTCTTCGCCGGAGAACGAAAAGGACGCCATAAATTGACTTAGCCTAGATAGAACATCTCCTCTCTCCACAATCTCATCACATGTGCGCTCACCATCAGGAAAAGAACAGTGCACTTCGCGTTTTAGAACACGAAACTCAGCACACGGCATAATAGCGATAAAAGAGAACTCCTCCTCCCCCGGCTGCTGGTCAGCACCTTCAAGGAGCACAGCGCCGGGGAAGGCATCCCGGAGGCGCAGATAGATGCTCACAGGAGTGACGGTATCTGCTGAAAATGTAAGGGTACTCTGGTCAATATGAACCATAACAAAAAACTCATTAAGGAGAAGGTAAATACAGTATTACTACAGTGGAGGAGAAATGGAATAGGGCTAAGCCCAAAAGGCTGTGCGCCAAATAGAGATGCGAGCAAGAGTTGGCATGTATGCGAATGGAGTCATGTATAAAGTATAACTCCGAACTTCAGACGTGTCACTCTTTTTATGAGGCTATAGAGATGAGGTAACGCCTTACTGCAAGACCCTTTAATCTCCGTAGATCACAAAAAACTAAGAATTTTTAGTAAACAGCCCGCTCTTAAGCCACCATAAGTCACATAGAATATATTTCTACAAATTAGCAAATTAGAGGTTTCCCAATGCGTTTTAGAGACACTTGTTTGATTATACTACTCATTTGCGTCCTGTGTCCCACCACACTCTTTGCCTGCACCAGTACTATAACATTTCAGTTCTACGGGCTGGATAATGTTGCCCGAAAAGAGGGCAACACCTACGTTGTACTCCCTCCGGTACTCTCAGGTATTCAGCGAATCAGCGTTTATCGATACATCCGAACAGATGCTTCAAACGTAAACTGCTCAAGAACCAGTGATATAACCTTCAGCGTTGAAGGCGGTCCTTATTCAGAAACAAAAATCATCAAGAGAGATACGATCGTTATGAGAGACTACGCTTCTGTCATCGAGGACTACATTCTTGATTTCAGGGGCATTACTCCCGGAACCTATGAATTTAAGGTTGAGACATCTTGGAACGGAAGAACGTACACTAGAACAAAGGACCTTGATATCACAGTGGATGCAACCGCCCCCGTGGTTACGCTTACAAACATTGCCCCTCAAGCTGAGCTTTCAGGAACTCTGAACGCAAATGTAGAAGTAGAGGACGAAGCCGGGACCGAAGACGTTCAGCTACTACTTGGGAATGCTGAGATCGGTTTTTTCGAAGCGGAATATTACAAGACTTTTGAAAAAGAGTTTTCTATCGATTTATCAACGTACAGCGACGGGGCATATGAGCTTAAAGCGCTCGCAACCGATGGCACCGGAAATGTCGGCTCATACAGCATTCCAGTTACTGTTAATAACGTCAATGACCCTCCGGAGATTACGCTCATTTCGCCCGCTGACGGCAGCACCGTTGCCGGAAATACCCGTGTCCGAACAGACACCATTGACGATAGCTCAGTGAAGGAACTTTCGTGCTACATAAATGGCCAGCTGGTATCAACTGACACCTCTACCCCATATGATTGTGTATTTGACACTACAACTTATCTTGATGGCGCCTATCAGATCGGGTTAATTGCTTTAGATAATGAGGGATTAAAGACTACCAAATTCTTATCCTTACTTTTTCGTAATACACCTAATGATGCACCAGCAGTGACACTCCTTACCCCTTCAACTGGTCAGAAAACTTCAGGCAAGATTGATATTACGGTTGACGCAACTGATGACGTGAAGGTGAAAAAAGTTGATTATTTTCTGGACGAGCTTTTTATTGGGACTGGAGTGAGCCCAACATATAACATTCAGTATGACAGCACGAGTACTGCGGATGGGATATATACGTTAAAGGCAGTGGCTTATGACTATAGCGATCTCACGGCTTCTTCAACTGCAATCATAACTATTCAAAACGGTGATGTATTTAACCCGCAGATATCATTTCTAAGCCCTGAGGACGGAAGCACGTTTAACGGAGAGATTCTCTTACAGACCATTGCGATTGATAACGTTGCTATTAAAGAAGTTCATTACTTCCTTGATGACAATCTACTGGCCGTTCGATCTGTGGCACCTTACAAATATGTGCTCGCCTCCCCACTCTATGAGGATGGCGATCACATTATTAGAGCTCGTGCATATGACTACACAAATAACTTTGGCGAAACCTCAATCACTCTCACCTTCGACACCAGTCTTCCTGAGGAGAGCGGTACTACAGATGAAGAAGAAGCCGAAGCTGATGAGGAGAGCAGCTACTCACTTGCCATGTCGTACGGCGATCAGGCGAGTACTGTTCTTAAAACCATCAAAGCAAAAGATATCCTGAATGCTGAAGAGACCATTTCTGAGAAACTTGATGCTCTCGTATTCATCCTTGATAGCTTAAAGGCTCAAATGTCGGTGTACGATGGGTCTCTCTCAAAGCGAAAGATGAGGAAAATGAAGAAGACTTCGACCCGTATGATCCGCTACGTGAATCGAATGATGCGGGCCACTGCCAAAAAAGAGATTCGTAAGAGAAAGCGCCGCGCTGCTCGATCACTCAAAAAACTTCTAAGATTAGCGGCTTCTTAGAAAAGCGCAGACGCTCTTAGTCATTTTCGAAAACTTTGCAAATCTCATACTCTACAATGAAGTTAGCGTCCTATTCGGTTTTGATTGTGGTTTTAAAAAGACCTATAGTACATCCATCTTAAATGTAAGAACCTGAATCCCCTGCACAGGAGAAGATATATAATGTCTCATAATACCAACCATCAGAGCGGACTTCATTCCATCACCCTACTTGGAACAGGGACCTGCCAGATCGAAGCTCATCGCATGGCTTCAAGTGCGCTTATCTCGACAGATAACGAAAATATCGTTTTTGATATGGGCCGGGGGATCACCCAGCGTTTAGTCGAACTCGGGCTTAAGCACGACGACATAGATCACATAATACTCTCTCATTTCCACCCAGATCACATCTCTGACCTTGCCCCATTTCTACAGGCTGCAAACTGGTCACGCACCGACCCAAGAACAAAGCCCCTTAATATTTACGGGCCTGCGGGAACAAAAGATCTGCACAGTAAATTTTGCGCCCTCTTTGGAAAAGAATCCATGCTCGGTAAAGACTATGACCTGCATATTCACGACATTGAAGATAGTCAGTTTCAGGTTGGCAGTCTAAAAATGGACTACGTAGACCTCCCCCCGGCAGACAATCACGGAATAGCATTTACCATGAATGGAAAAAGATATGGGCTCACCGGGGACTCTTTCTTTCATCAGGACGAGATAGAGTTCCTAAAAGCACTTGATGTCGCCGTAGTTGATTCAGGACATCCAACAGACGATGAGCTTGTTGAACTAGCCGTAGCCACAAACACTCCTACTATTATATGCTCCCACCTCTACCGCGAACTCTCAGCCGAAGAGCTTAATGCCGCTGCGCGTGCAAAGGGATATACCGGGGAGTTTGTGATCGGAGAGGACAAGATGGTGATCACTGACCTATCAGATAAGTAAGTTTTCCACAGCAACGTAAAGTGCGGCTGGAATAAAAATCTCCAGTACATAAACCAAAATCTCCCCCGGCACCGGACCACCTCCATTTACAAAACCACCACCAACGCCGGTGAGAGCAGAGTTACACTCAGAGCATTTTCCAGAACGAGACCACGGAGCGGCCAATCGCTCATGAATATAGACCGCGAGTACATGCGAGCAGAGGGTGATAACAATAGTGAATGGCATACTGATCAGCTTGCTTTTCAAAGTTAGTGATAGCACGCCAAACCAGAAAGCCCCGGCCAACCAAATGGTGAGCAAAAGAGGAATAACAGAAGTAGGTAGGGTATATGAGTACACCTTCTGGCAATCATCACACCGATAAGCTCGCGCCATCCCCGAAAACAACATTGCCCCCCCTAAGTAGCACCTGTTCCTCTTCTTACTTGGGGAAAATAGCACCTGTACCAATTTTTAAGTAGTTGAAATTATTGAATCAGGTCAAATAAATAGGAATAGGTGGTATTTTTTTGAACTTTTGCTGCGGGCTCTGGTCTAACGGGTTGTATGAGGAGCTTATCGTGTATGCTACAGGTAAATGACATGAACGACACCCTATCTGACGATGAACTGGTACGAGTAATACTGCGGGGCGAGAAGCAGAGGTTCCGTGAACTTGTCAGCAGGTACCAGAACCGAGTGTACGCGATAGCCCTCAGGCAGTCGGGGAATCCTGCGCTGGCTGAAGAGTTAGCGCAGGATATTTTTCTTAAGGTTTACAAGAGTCTTAAAAACTTTAAGTTCAAGTCCAGTTTTTCCACATGGCTTATTCGTATTACTTTTAATCACACCTATAGTTACCTCTCTTCAAAGAATCACAGGAACAATCTTCTTACAGATGAATACAAGATAGATCTCCATAGCGCCTCTGAACATTCTCATGCCGATTCGTATGAGCGTCGTGAATTACTGAAGGTGTTTTACAACTGTTTCTCGAAGCTCAATGAAAAATTTCAATCCGTAATTACGCTTTGTCTCTTTGAAGAGCGTGATTACGAAGAGTGTTCCTCACTGGCTAACATTCCTGTAGGCACTGTCCGATCCCGACTCCACACTGCACGTAAACTTGTGACTGAATGCATGGAGAAAGAGCACCATGAATAATAAAAATGAAACACCAAACAGATTTGACGAAGCTGTCAAAATAATCGCAGATGCTGACACAGAGGCACCTGCGGGTTTTACACAAAAGGTTATGGCCCATCTTGAAGATCAGGAGGAGCCAGCCACTTTTTCCTGGAGGTATATTATGGAAAATATAAATCGAAAAATAGTCAGCATCTCTGCTACGGCCGGAGTATGTATGGTCGCTCTGCTTTGTATCGTTATTGCAAGACAGGAGACTACAAAATTTTTCTCAGATACTTTACAGGAACAACCTGTAAATACCCCTGTCACTAACACCTCACAGCCAGAAAAGTCTATTAACTTCTCAGATGATAGAATAGGCAGTGTATTGTCCGGCGTAAAGAAACTCATTGAAAGAGATGAGGCCCGACCCACTGCACCTCAGGTAAAGATACAGAGGGAAACCTCAAGTAAAGGAGCAACACTCAGCCAGCTAGAGAGGAGCAGACAGGGAGAGCTTACTGTTCAAGACCTCTCTGGGGCACCTGCTGCATCTAAGCCACAAGAACAGAGAAAGCAAAGGCTTTTTAATAGCGGCCCTATTGGACTTGGAAGAGACGTAGATTCATACCGTTCTACAAATGTCCTTCCCGCTCCCCGTCACTACGCCCCATACGGCGGCGCCGAAAGATATAACGAGCTTATAGAAAATGGCACCGTATTGGTCTCAGCACAGCCAGTTTCTACCTTTAGCATCGACGTAGACACCGGTAGCTATACAAATGCTCGCAGATTTCTTAAGAGCGGCGCTCTACCGCCAAAAGATGCCGTACGTATCGAAGAGTTCATAAATTACTTTTCATACGACTACCCATCTCAATCAAACGCTCCATTTGGCCTCACCTATGAGATTGCACCGAACCCACTTGATAGTGGTAAGTACCTCTTACGCCTTGGTATTAAAGCCAGAGAAGTTCAGGACGACCGTAAGCCGTGGAACCTTGTGTTTCTAGTTGATGTTTCCGGATCAATGAATACGCAGAACAAGCTGCCACTTCTTAAGGAATCGCTCAGCTATCTGACAAAGAATTTAAAAAGTTCAGACCGGATATCACTCGTTACCTACGCAGGAAGTAGCCGAATCGTACTTGAATCAACTCCGGCATCAGAAAAAGAGAAGATTCTACAAGCTATTCAAAACCTGACCGCTGGCGGTGGAACTAACGGGGAATCAGGCATTCAGATGGCTTATGCTGAGGCCAAAAAGGGATACATCGACAACGGCGTTAACCGGGTCATTCTTGCCACAGACGGCGACTTTAATGTTGGCGTAACTGGCAACGATCAACTTATCAAGATTATTGAAGAGAAACGAAAAGAGCACATTACCCTTACCACAATTGGCTTTGGTACTGGGAACTATAATGAAGCAATGATGGAACAGGTAGCCAACAAAGGAAACGGAAACTACTTCTACATCGATAACTTTAGAGAAGCACGAAAGGTGTTCGGTAAAGATCTTGCCGGGACAATAGAAGTTGTTGCAAAAGATGTAAAACTCCAGATTGAATTTAATCCAGAGCACGTGGCTCAGTACAGACTAATCGGTTATGAGAATCGTAAATTAGAGAACCACGAGTTCAACGACGATAAGATCGATGCTGGCGAGATCGGGTCCGGACACACCGTAACGGCTCTCTACGAAGTCGTACTTACCGGCTCTGAGGAAGCGAAAAAGCTCGCTATCGAGCACCGTTATGATGGGAATAAGAAAGCGGAGACTGCTCAAAAAGCATCAGGCAGCAGTGAATTCGCCTTCTTAAAGATTCGATACAAAAAGCCAGACGGAGATAAGTCAAAACTTCTCGAATTTCCACTTGAGCGATCAGATGTAAAAAGTGCAGGTGAGGAAAGTGGTGACTTTAAGTTTGTAGCAGCCGTAAGTGGATTTGCTCACAAGCTCAGAAAAAGCACATACGCTCCAGAGGCTCCTGTTGAGAAGCTCATCCAACTCGCAAAATCAGGAAGAGGAACTGATAGCGATGGAAATCGTTCAGAATTTATCCACCTCATGGAAAACGTAAGTCAGCGGCTAAAATAGCTGTTGTAATGCTCACGCTCTTATTGCAGATTGTGGTCTCGCCACAATCTGCATTTTTGCGTTATTGTGAAACCTCACCTTATCACTTGAGAAATTTCCACCGGTCATCTCTAATACAAATCAATGAAACACACAGAATACATGCAGAGGTGTATAGAGCTTGCTCGAAAAGGAGCTGGACGAGTTGCACCAAACCCGATGGTCGGATCAGTTATTGTTCATAACGAGTCTATAATTGGAGAGGGCTATCACGAATGCTACGGCGAAGCACATGCTGAAGTAAATGCAATCTCTTCTGTTACTGACAAAGTTCTTCTCAAGCAATCAACACTGTATGTGAACCTTGAACCATGCTCCCACTATGGAAAAACTCCGCCATGTGCTGATACTATTATTGCCGAGGGGATTCCTCGTGTTGTAATTGGCGCAAAAGATTTAAACCCTGAGGTCTCTGGAAGAGGAATCAGCAAACTAAGAGAAGCGGGCATAGAAGTCATTACTGATGTCCTTAACAGTGCGTGTAAGGATCTTAATAAGCGTTTCTATACGTTTCATAAAGAGAAGCGCCCATACGTAATACTTAAGTGGGCGCAAACTGCTGATGGCTTTATCGCCAGAGAAGACTACTCTTCAAAGTGGATTAGCTGCGAAGAATCAAGAGAACTTGTTCACAAGTGGCGAAGCGAAGAAGCTGCAATAATGGTCGGGACAAATACCGCACTCTACGACAATCCTCAATTAACAGTTCGCGGTATTGAGGGTAAAAATCCAATTCGAATCTTTATCGACCAAAAACGAAGAGTTCCGACAACACACCACCTATTCGATCAAAGCGTAGAGACACTTATGTTTACTGATACTCCTGAGAGTTCAGCCAGTTCAGTTACTGGGCTAAAATATTCTCCTAAAATCAATTCGACACTACAAACGCTCTATGAACATAACATTCAATCTATCCTCCTTGAAGGAGGAGCAAAGCTGTTACAATCATTCATTGATTCAAAACTCTGGGACGAGGCAAGAGTATTCACCAGCGATAAGACCTTCTCTGCTGGTATCAGTGCACCTGTGCTTAGTAATACGTATCAAAAAGATACGATCTCAGTTTCAGATGATACGCTCAAGTTTTATCAGAATTCAGAATCATCTCTTTAGAGCCCCGCAAATACCGCCAGGGGAGTTAAGGTGATATGAGCGCCATTATATCAGAGAGATTTTGCTCCCTGAAGATTGGAGCGGAACTGTAAGCTCACAAAAAAAACATTAAGCAGACTTAAAAGCTCAGTATAGTTTTCGATTATATATCTGTCTTCACGAGTGCTCTGAGCACTTTACAAGGATGCACCTTACAAGGCTTTCTTTCAGTAAAAAAGAAGGAAGCCTATTTCACTTTGTCCAGATAGTCCCACAGATCAGTAGCTTCGCGTGAGCTGTAGCCGGGAGTTTTTGTTGCAATCCAGATCAGAGTACCGCCACCAGTTCTGTTTCCTTGGCGGTTAAGAAATTCTACTCTGATTTCTACGCGGGCAAATCCATTCTGGGAGCGAATGTCTCCATCACTTTGAGCAATAGTCATATGCATGATTCCACCTGACGTAAAAGAATCAAGTGGAGGGGGTGAGAATTCTTTTATCCTTGAAAGCATGACGATGTTGCCAACAGTGTCATTTACTTGCAATTCTTGTAGGTGCCTTCCAGCGACCATTGTGGAGTCAAGAACGACCTGAGCATAGAGGCACGGTTGAGCATCACGCATGTACCTGTATGCTTCTGCATTAGGAATAAGTGTGAAATCGAAGGTATTCCCGTTGCGAACGAATTCAAACTCTCCGCTTACAGGATCTCTTAGCATGTCTTTGGAAATGGTAAGATTCGCTCTGGCATGGTGTTTGAGAGGTTGATGATTTTGATATGCTTTCACATATAATTCTCTACCTGTAGAGGTCTGTAGTGTTCCTTTCATGACGATATCACGCTTTGCCTCGTCCATAGGAAGGGGCTCCGTCGAAAGCCGGAATGAGAAATTTCCGAAGCAAGGTTTGCTAAAGCGCATACCATCGAGCTTCACTATTTCTTCCTCCGGTTCAAGTAACTTCTCTGCCGCAATCCCGATAGGATACAACATATCCGTACTATGAAGTGGAATATTCGGATCCCGGGGGTAGTAAAGATCGGACTCTCCTAGGACAGTTGAATCAGAAGTCCTCACAACTTCAAGAGCACTATCTCTTAAGTAGTTATAGGGACCAGCTTTAGATAAGAGAATTATACCGCCCGAGGTCTCTTCTTCTCGAAAGTCTTCATCTGACTCAAATACCGGATCAACAACGTCACCGATCCTATCATAGGCAGGCTTTAATCGATCCCGAAGGTTCGTTGAAAACTCGCTCAAATCACTAATAGAAGAGTTTAAAAGTAAGTCTAGGCAGGAATCAGGCATGACAAGCTACATGTTTAAATAGAAGTAAAGAGGCTATATATGATAACTATTTTAAGATTTAAAATAGCCTTAAGCAAAAAAAACTATGCCTCTGGCATGGTCGCTATATTGTCTTTCCATGTTTTCTTATCAGGTCCCGAAAAGCAAAGTGAAAATGCTCCGTTATGCTTTCAGGATGATATCCTAAATTTTCAAGCGCTTTCCAATGCTTTAGCCACTCATCATGAGTAGTCTTTTCTTCTGGATTCTCTGGTAACTTACCTTCCGTATAATATCTCTCAGATGCCTGCCAAAACTCATGGAGATCTTTGGCTTCAGTGCTCTCTTTATTTTGGCGGACCTTATCCGCTAGCAACTCAGCTTTATCAAACTGTAGCAGCTCATCACTTAATTCAGCTATAGCTACATTTCCAAAGTTTTTTGTCTTCCAAGCATTGAACTTCTCATAAAAATCTTGTCGAAACTCATCGTGTTTTGACTCTGATTTTGGACCACCCAACACGAGCGATTCTATCTCTTTCATAAAATCGACGTTATAGGAAACGTTTGTTTCCTCTACCGTTGCAACACGATAGTCATCAGGAACCTTAAGACTATCCTTAAGAAGACGAGCTCTAACGTGATAAAGATACTTTACAACGACACTTGGAATATCACTTGGCATCAAAACACTACGAAAATCCCGCTCTATTCGATAACGAGTAACTTCTGAAACATCATCAATGAGGTTTGCTGGGGAAGAGATAGGAAATCGCTCAGAAATAATCTGTGAAGCTTCCTCAAACAATTTTCTTTGCTGAGACAAAGACTCTTCATTTCCATTAGAGTGAAGGACATTTGGATCAACTGGCTGCACATCACTATCTGCACAGAGCTTCTTATAAAGCTGCACAAGTCGATCTGACTTAAGCTCATGAAAATCTAAGTAGTACTCAAAGCCATTGTCATTGGCTTCGCGCAAGATAGACACAATATCCAAAGACGATACATAACCTTTATCTGCGCACTTTTCCTTAACCTTACTCAAGTACTCTGCGACATCACGTGTTGAAATACCGAATCCACCATCATACACACCAGGCCGAAAGCGATGTAGATCTGCAAGATATTCATGCGCAATCGCCCATTCGTTTTCCCGCAATAAGGCAATATCATCCGAACTGAGCGACGCCCACTTAGCAACACAATTCAGATCGCTATCACGCTCTTTATGCTCTGGTGCCTGGAACAGAAGCGCTTTGCGTACTTCGTTGAGCTTACCAACTACTTCTCCAACCTTTTCATTTGTAACAGTACTGACGCCTTGATAATACTCAGGTCTCGGTTTTAACATCCGCGTCGCTACCGCAAAGAGACAGAGTGTACTAAGCGCATGAGGAGATATCCCAATATCACTTCCGAGAGACGTTGAAAAGTTTTCTTGATGAGCAGTAACTTCTTCTTGATATTGTCGTATTCCAGGTACAGCGAGGCAAAAAAATCGCTTCTGTAGCGGCTCCCATGTATCGCTTTGCACCTTGCTTTCAAGTTGTGAATTATTCGTACTAGCTAGCACAACAACATCACTCTTAACTCGAACAAGCTTTTGTCCTTCGATCTGTAATAGCCCTCGCTCTAGAAATGCCAGCAAGTGGCCATGTCGTGAGACATCAGCAGGACCTCGATCTCTTGGGTTACTAGAAAAGAGATCTTCACATAAAATAAAATCTGTAAGTAACGGACTCTGCAAAATGGGGATGTTTCTAGCAGTAGCATGTAATTGCTGAGGAACATAACTCCCACGCAATGGATGATCAGCCTCTAGTGTTCTTGCAACCGATTCGGGATCACTAAAGGGAAGCTTGGTGTACACTCCTTCCGCAAGACTTGGATCATATTCATATCGCTCAGCTATCACATGCTCCGTTATAGCTTTTGAGATGTCACCGTCATAATAGCGCTCAAGAGCATTGAGAATCGCTTGTGAGGTTGGATCAAGGTAATCATCATAGAGAAAATCCTGATTTACGGACTCATCAGCATTATCAAGTAACTGTGCAACAAACCTTTCACGCAAAGAGGGTGTGCGATTACCAAAACTTCCTCCCCGACAAGGTAGAGCGAATATTGGATTGACATTAGAAGGTGAAGAAATAACAAAATCATTATTTGATTCTGAGTTTTTATCCCGAGTTCCAGTAAACCCTATAACTCTCTTAGCCTCTCTCTCATTAGGAAAGCGAAAGGCAAGTCGATACCGAACACCCTCGGGATGACAACTGGAATAATCAACTAAGATGTCGAATATCCGATTAAGCAGTGTTTCCTTTCCACACCCGGGCATAGAGCGTAGTAAAATGCCTTTCTTCGCATGAGAGAACTGCCCCCATTCGCTAAGTTTACTGTGAATCTCCCATAGCGTCTCATGAAGTCCACGGGGAATTTGTTTATCTTTTACCCCGGAAGGGAGCCACTCAGCCTCTGTCGAATGAAAATGCGGAAGCTTTCGTCCAAAACAATTAACCTCAGACTTTCCGTAGGCAGCGATAGCGTCAGCAAGATACTGGGGGTTATTACGTAGAAGCCGGGGGCACTCAATGGCTTTAGCCATAAAATCAGACAGGGTAAGATGCTCACTCACCGCAGGCCCAATATGCTCCTCTGGCGAGAAGATCCTAAGCATATCTTCTTGTAGGGATGTCTCTTGAGGCGGAGCAGGCCGCAGCGGAACCGCTGGCAAGGCAGAGCCTGACTCTTTATGGTCAGACGATTGCGGTTCCTGATTATCGGAACCTCTATGATCACTACCTAGAGTAGTCATACTTCAATACTGCAAAATTACACTTCACCAATACAGTACACAGCAAACCCAATAAAATCAAAGTCTAATCTAAAATTCGTGGTTCGGCACACCCCAACTATCTAAGATACAAGCTTATTATGGAGAATCCGGTGCAATCGTTACGGCAGAACTATACTCTCTTCTGTTATGATACTATTACAGCAAGTACTGGCATAACATTTTGGCACACTCTCGTGCAGAGACAGTATTCGAACAATCCTATGGGTGACATGTCAAAACTGCATCAACATGCAATTCGTGAAGAGCTTTCCGACGATTTCCACACAGACGGGATGAATCTGCTGCGAGATCTTGTCAATCAAAATAGCTACACACTCAACACAGACGGGGTAAACCTTGCACAGGAAATCGTTTCTCACAAGCTCGCCGAACTTGGCCTTGAAGTTGAGCATTACCCTTTATGTGATCCAAACGAACCTCGAGGAAATATTATCACTGCCTCGAGCCCACTCAGCAAACAGAACGACGGCAAGGGAGATGTTATATTATCGTTCCACAGCGATACCGTGCACCATCCCGACTCACCATTTAAGACACTACGCTTAAAGGATTCAAACACGCTGGAGGGGCCGGGCGCATATGACATGAAAGCAAGTCTTGTCTCTGCCTATTTAGCGACTCGTCTTCTTAAAAAGTATGATCTCTTAGATAATCTCCCTCTGCGTATGATTATCAACTCTGCAGAGGAAAACAGCTCTGAACAATCCCGCGAAATGATACGAAAACTCGCCTTTGGAGCTAACCGAGCCCTTGTTTTTGAATTCGGTAGAGGAGACAATGTGATTGTCACTGAAAGGTATGGATTTAAAAAATTTATCGCTACAGCCAAAGGCCAATCTGCTCACGTAAGAGAATATGCAGAAGGGGTAAATGCTATTGAAGAGATCGCTCAACTAACGCTCCAACTCAAAGCGCTCCGTGAGGCGTATCCTGATTCTATTATTAATCAGGGGAAAATTCGAGGAGGAAGCGACACCCTAAACCGCGTGCCTGATTTTGCAGAGCTACGCTGGGAGATGAGAGCGGCATCAAGGGAACTCCTTGATGAACTAACCTCTCAAACCATGGCTGCTGACCAATCGATGGATGAGCGAGCAGAAATTACCATCTGCGAAGAGAAATTCATTTCACCCATGGAAAGTAGCCCGGCGACGCAGGAACTCTTTCAGAATTACACACAGGCGGGAGCTCTAGCCGGGGTAACTTTCTCTGCAGCACCCAAGCGTGAGCATGGACTATCTGATGGGAACATCCTTTCAACTGTACCACTCAGCCACGATCAATCTAAAACCATCCCGGTAATAGATGCACTTGGGGCTAACGGATATGGCGCTCATACCGAGAAAGAATCCGTTTATATCGATTCTATCATTGAGCGCACTCATGCTCTCGTTGCTTATTTGGCTGAGTACGAGCTACGAAGTTAAGACATCCGAATTAATAAGGTAACGAATCAAGAGCTTGGAGCGCTCTCTCTTTTAAGTCTTCAACACTCTCGTTAGAACCCACCGAAACCCGTGTTAAAAATGCGGGAAATCCGTACTTCTGCTCAAAGGTGTCTAACTCATCAAAATGTGTAAGGAGGTTAATCGGACATATAATTGTATCGTCAATGCAAACGCCTGGTCCCTTATTAAATCGCACACGATTATAGAAAAGTGGCGCCAACGCAGCCTCATCTTTAAACGCGACAGATAGCACGCCCCCGTAACCTGCTTTTTCTCTTCTGATTGCGTCGTAATTTTCTTTATCCTGAAAGTAAGGATAGTAGACTTTTTCAACAGCAGGGTGTTCATGAAAAAGCTTTGCGAGTTCCAACGCAGAATTATTTGATCGGGTTACTCTTTCTTGATAGCTAGCTGCTCCTGCTAAAATAACCTCCAAATCCTCTTGAAAACACATCTGGTCCGTAAAAAGATTATCTGCAAGTGCTTTGAGCACATCATAATGAATTTTTCGCTCACTGAGTACGAGAGAACCACCAGTTACTGTCCCAACTCCTGAGGTCCGCTTAGAAAGGCTTGTATACACTATGTCAGCATATGATAGGACATCTATATTTGCAGCTTCTCCAATAGTATCATCTATAATAAAAGGTATTCTTGCGTCCCAGCATGCATCCGCAAAAGCTTTGAGATCAGCTACTCCTAAAGTCGGATTTCTCGTTGCCTCTGTAACAACAGCAGAAACCTCACCGTTTCGAATAGCGCTAAGCGCCATATCAAACTCTTGCTCATCAGCTCTCATAAATGCTCGGACACCCAGCTCAGACTTCTCCTGCAGCTTGTGATTATCAACGTACGGGAATCCATACATCAATGTTGGCCGTGCTTTCAGGCCTTTTGATTCAGTTTTCTCAAACATTGCGGCAAGGCGAAGAGCTCCGTGCGCAGCAGCCATACCACTCGGAAACAATCGTACGCTGTCTACCATTCTAAGACCGCGGATCTCACTTATTCTTTCTTGAAGATTTGAGTAGGGCTCTGTATCCGTTCTCTGAGGCTTACTATCTAGAGTCGCTTGCGCAAGCCTAGAAGTTACAATTTCGCCGGCATGCTGCCAGTATTCACGTGCCATACTATTATCTGCCCTATCATAAATGGCAGCATAGATACCTGTCTTCTGAAACTCCTCTACCCTCTGTCCCTCTCTTCCTGTACGACGTTGCATAAAGGACACACACCTCTCTGCTGCCTCACGTGTAGGAAACACTAGCAGAGCCTCTTTTTCTAAATCATGAAGAAGTACTTTCTCTGCCTTCTCAATCAGATCTTCGACATGACCATGAAGTTTAAAACGCGGATATCCTGTACGAAGCTTCTCTTCTACGATAGATCTACTGACCTCAGAACCTCTTTTATCTTTGGTCTCATAAGCGACAACATCCTGCCAAGTAGGCATACAAGTAGAAATTGCGTGAGGGTCATTAGGTATAGGATCGCCTACGTGCTCAGGCTCACACCGTGGATCAGTTGCAACTTTATAAGCTCCTATTAAACACTGAAGGCCACGCGCATCTAGACCAAAGACAGGCCTAAGAAACCTGTCATGACCTGAATAGGGATCGTGAGCTACAATCGAAAGAAAGAGAGCTGAACGATCTTCGGGGAGATAGCGATTTACTTCATCCACATATCGTTGCTCATGATCGAGCGGGAAAAGTCTATCTCCGTCGACATGATACCCGATAAACTGTGTGCCAGTTGAAACAAGATGTGAAGCAAAATCAGCAGGCTCAGTCTGTTTAAAGTTTGCAGCCATGTAAGATAAAGTTGCTAAGGCATCCGCGGAGAAGCGTGTGGTAAACGTCTCCCCCTGATTTTGCATCCAGCTCTTTAAGCCAGCCTTCCCTTCACTCCCTCCACCAAAGCTCGATATCTTCTCATCATAAAACTGAGGAGTAACAAAACGTAGAAAACCAATCTTTCGAGCTGTAGAAAGCGCAACCATCGGATCGAAACGACGCTCAAGCGTATCAAGATCCTCACAGATATCTTCTAAGACAGTCTCAATTCCTTCACTTGGTGGAGTCCTGAGGTCGCTAACACTGCGCAAGAGCCTCTCCTTAATTTCAGCGGGGCTACGATCTTGCCAGAGCAGATCTGAGACGGACCTAAAATACTCGCGCGCTGAAGAATTGGCGCGACTACTGCCTGAGATTTCGACAATTTTACCTACCTGAATTCGATCCTGAAACATCCACTGAGTAGCCTGTCCACCTCCGAGCGATCCACCAACTACGGCATGCACTTTCTGATCACTAAGCCCCCGCTCCTCTAGAACCCGAGACACAAGCGTGATTCCATCACGAAAGGTCACTTTCTTATGTAAGCCTAGCTTCTTTAACGTGGCACCTGTAGTCGTGCCGCCATTTCCACCTAAGTGATCCGCTACGACTATGGTGTAGCGATCGGTGTTTAACATCTTGCCCGGGCCAATATGCTGCCCCCACCAGCCATCCCCCTGTGAGCTGCTATGAGACGAAGGTACTGCTGCGCGCGCTGTGCCCGTAAGTGCCGGGTGGACTATTATAAGATCGTTTGCTGGATTGGATGTATAGACGCAAAATCCGAGCTCTGCTTGTTCAAGAACTTCACCGCACTCAAGCTTAAGGTCATGAACAACGTGCTTCTGAACGATAGCACCGGTAGAGAAGTCGTTTAACTCCTGAAACGGCTTTGTTTTATCATACTCAGAGATCCGAGAAGCCGCTCCGTAACTTACAGGATCGATATCGAGCTCTAGCTGATCAGCAAGTGATGTTTCTTGTAGCGATATTTCCTGTAGCGATACTTCCTGTATTGTCGTTCCAACACTCACAACTTACTCCATGCAGTACATTTTCAGAGCTCTTCGCACGCAACTTGCGCAAATGAATGTAGTGCTTCTTCAAAGAACTGAGTTGAGTACTTGGAGGATGAGGGGGAACAAGGAAAAAGAGGGATCCTTCCAGATGAGTAAGGAAGGAGTCTATCCTTGCTCTCATCTTTCCGAGTTCTTAACAGCGTAATTACTTACTCTGTTTTGTTCTCAGCAGGAATTGGCACAACGCTCATGGTAAGCAGTTGCCGAGGTTTCAACGGGCCTGTCCCTCCACCTCTCTCGATAAGAGCTATGGCGGTATATTGTTCTATTGGGGGGAGATAGTCAATAAGGTGGGGAGCGAAAGTACCTGCACCTAGACCTTAACCTGAACCTGAACCTATACCAAGAATTTTTGGAGCAGGTCTAGGTGCAGGTAGCCCGGGACTAATCACTTTGCGGTTATATTAGCATCCCCCGTCGCCGGAAGGCTATGGGGGATAGCGCCGTTGTTGGTAGTTTGGGGATTTGGTCGGCGCTAAAATGGGATATCGTCGTCTTCAAACGTTACGTCGTCTGGTCCCTGCTGAGGGCCGCCGTTTGCGGCGAGTTTATCTGCAGTAGCAAGGCCACCAGGGTTACCTGTTGGAGCCGGGCCGCTGCTGGCGTAATCACCACCTGAGCGTCCGCCAACAAATTGTACGGTGTTACCAACGATCTCTGTTGTCCAGCGATCTTTGCCCTCTTTGTCCTGCCACTTACGTGTTTGAATTCGTCCTTCGAGATAAGCTTCACTACCTTTCTTAAGGTAGTTCGCACAGTTTTCAGCCGTCTTTCCAAAAACAACTACGTTATGCCACTCAGTGTGTTCTCCCCAGTTTCCACTCTGGTCTTTCTTGCGCTCGCTGGTTGCGAGGCTAAAGCTTGCAATCGGAAGCTGCGCTGATGAATACCTGAGCTCCGGATCTTTACCGAGTCTACCGAGAAGAATTACCTTATTTACGCCCATTACCTGTACTCCATTTTCTATATTATGTTGGTAAGCTATCACACCATTAACGCATATCAACACAGGAGACCGCGGAGCACGTGGAGGGAGTTATTTACCATCTCCGCGTGCTCCGCGTTCTCCTGTGTAAATCTGTTCAAGTATGCCAGTGCTTTGTTGATATTATGGTAATCGGATAAACTATCAAAAAGTTGCGTGGCATAATGACAAACGTTTTCACACGATATACTATTTACAGAAAACTTCAAATAAAACACTGTCCGAAATGAAAATTAGACTCACAGACATCCCCCCTGAGGGCCTAAACGTGAATGATACTCTATCCTTAGAGAATCTGAACACCCGCATGGATGAGGCCCCAGAGAACGATATCCACTTTCTAACAGCCCCACAGGTTTCTTTTAAGATTAAGAAGGAGAAGGGAGGAGCAGAACTGCAGGGGAAGGTCTCCTCTACGTATCGTCAAGTCTGCCCGAAGTGCACAGAAGAGGTAGATCACGAAATAAGCAGTGAGCTTTCGCTCATCCTTAAGCCCAAAAATTCCCAACCCGGCCGCGACCGCCAGACCTCAAAAGAAGAGTGGAACGACGATATCGGCATCGTGTATTTTGACGGCGAGCATATCGATCTTGAAGACGTTATCCAGGAGACCCTGATTCTCCAACTCTCCCCGTACGGAATGCCTCACAAAGGGTGTAAGAGCATTATCGACTCTACACCAGCGGATGATGATCCGCGTGGGACGAAGACGAATCTTGGGAAGCTGCTTAAGGATGCAGGGGTGCATTAGGGCGCGGTGTTTGATTTTTAGTTTTGTGGTTGAGGGGATTAACCGCAGAGGACGCAAAGAGCGCAAAGGGGTGGTTTGGGCCGACAATTGAATTTGGTGGTTTGGGCTTTTGGTGCAGGTATAGGTTCAGGTTTAGGTCAAGGTGAGTGTTCTTGCTACCTTCAGGAGATTGCTTCGTCGTTCGACCACGGTCTCATCTCCTCGCAATGACTGGTGAGCCTTAGACGCGAGGGCGAAGCCGAGCCGTCTTCTATCACTCTCTCCTCTCCGTGAGATATTATGCCCCGCCACAAGCGAGTTGAAGGGAGGCCGTTCGCGCGCAGTTCCCGAAGGGCTGTTTGAAGCACGGACGGCCTCCCTTCAACTCGCCTTCAGCAACAACCACCCATATCTTCACCCAAAAACCATATAGGCCATCCACACAATAAACGATATTCTCACCCTATGCTTTTTCATACCCCCGGCTTCCTCTTCATCTTCCTGCCGCTCTTCTTAATATCATTTTATTCGCTGCCTACAGGAACCCCTCGCCGTCTTGTAATCTTCTTTTTCTCTTACCTGTTCTACTCAGGAAGTCACCCCTTCTTTGCTCTGCTTCTTCTTGTCTCAAGCGTTGTTGATTATGAGGTGGCGCTCCGAATAGACCGTGCTGGGACAAAGCTCGGCAAGAAACTGCTGCTCACGATAAGCATTCTGATCAATCTCGGCATGCTTGGATTTTATAAATATGGAGCGATGGTGCTGGAGCTTCTAACTCCGGGCCTTACGTATCTTGATATCCCAGCACCAGACGGCAACTTTTTTAAAAGCTTTGCTCTTCCGGCTGGAATTAGCTTTTACACATTTCAGTCTATGTCTTATTCGATTGATGTGTACCGGGGACTACTGAAGCCAGAGCGGAATTTTATCGGGTTCTGTAACTATGTTGCATACCTGCCTCAGCTCATAGCTGGGCCCATTGAGCGCTTTGGCCATCTCTATCACCAGTTAGCCGAGTCAGTGAATGGAAAACTTACTCCGCAGTGGCAACGTGGTGTGAATCGACTTGCGCTCGGAGTGGTCCAAAAACTCTTACTCGCTGACAGCTGTGGTCGATTGGTAGACATCCTTCTTGTGCAACAAACCCCTCTCCCATTTATTGATGCATGGGCTGTAGCGATCGGGTTTGGGCTTCAGATCTTTTATGATTTCTCTGCGTACACCCATATGGCTATTGGAATATCACTAATGTTAGGTGTTGAGCTTCGTGAAAATTTCCTCTCTCCTTATCAGGCGCGAAATGTTCAGGATTTTTGGAGAAGGTGGCATATAACACTTTCTACATGGTTTAGAGACTATGTGTATCTGCCACTTGGTGGATCACGCGGATCGTTTTTTCGCACCTGTTCAAACCTCTTTATTACATTCCTTGTAAGCGGCCTCTGGCACGGCGCAGGATGGAATTTTGTTCTCTGGGGCGCATTACACGGTGGCTATATTGTAGCGTACCACCTGCTTAGAAAATTCCGGGAAACGGCGCTTCTCCCGCGACCATTTAGCGTGCTTATAACGTTTATCGCGGTTCATTATGCATGGATTCTCTTCCGTGTTCCTGAGATGAGCAAAGCTCTTAGTCTCTGGGAAGGGATGAGTGGTATGCACGGGCTTTATCGCTATGCGGTAAGCCTATCTGATCTTATGCTGCTTCTCATAATTACTGCTCTTACTCAGATTGTTCCAAACAGTAAGGAACGTGCTCCGGGGGGGAGTGGAACATTTGAGTCATTTTGTCTTCTCGCCTTAGCTCTGTTCGCACTTTTCATATCACCTGAAGTTTCACAATTTATCTATTTTCAGTTTTAGTTATGAAATATCTCGCGCTCTTACTTATCTCTTTGTTTCTGCTGCTTGAATATACTATTGGGATAAAACTCGAAAATGAGGAGCTTGCCGCCTATACTTCAAAAACCACGGGACTTAAGCCATCTGATTATTATCTAGCACCTGCAGGTAAGCTGTCCTATCCCGAAGGCGACAAAGATGTCCACACGCTTATCTACCTATCAAACTCGCATGCCAAGACTGGTGGTCATGTTGCAAAACACCTCCAATCCTTCCTGAATAATACACCTGAGCTTTCTTACCGTGTTCTTGATATGTCAGAGCCCGGAATATTTGCTCCTGAGATACTTGAGAGACTGTGTGCTTCGCTCGCGTTTAAGCCAGACTCTTTGGTTCTCTCAATAGCTTATATCTCCTTAGCAGATCGTATGCTCTTAAAGAGACAGAGTCACACAGCGCGATCGTTTTTTCGGCCTGAAGTCAGAAAGTGTTTGCCCATAAGTTTCTGGACTAGGAATTACGATATCGGCCTCTTTACAGATACGCTGTTCGCGCATTCTATAAGGCTCTATCGATACCGTGACAAGATACGCAAATACTTAGAGGCTCCAGTAGCGAATGCCATGAAATCTGTTCTGGGGAATGCTCCTGTACACATTCTTGAATCTGATGTGAATAAGAAGTGGCAGTTCCCGGATGGATTTGACCGTAACCTCTTTGATTGGTCGCTTTATGCATCCGGACGCAAAAATCAGCTAGCAGACCTAAGGGCAACGATCGAGACTGCTAACGAGCACGATGTTAAAACCTACCTAACGAATCTTCCGATTCACTGGAAAAAAGACCCCCATAAAAAGAACCTGCCAGATGTGCGTTTATATCGCAAACAAGTAGCAGAAATTGGAGAGCTCGCTGATGAGTATGTTGATTATCAACACAGCTTTCCAGAGGAGTTTAGCACCTACGATGCTCTTCACCCGACGTATCACGGCGCAAGGCTTCACGCCTATGAACTTTATCTAAGAATCACTGGCAAAAACGCGAGAAAGTTAAGCGAGCTAAGCACAGATATAACACAGACCTACTATACAGATTTAGAAAGATGTCAGAGTTCCAAGCTCCCCTCATTCATTCGCTACGATATCTTTGAACGAAAAAATGCTCAGGAACTTTTATGTGCCCTTAGAAAAAGTCCGTTCGCGTCTGCAAGAGAAGCTCGCCTTCAAAAAGCTCTCACTAGGAGAATACTTTACTGGGAAACTACCGACTTCCCCACACATATTACAGATAGGAATGTTGACTCTGCACTATGGTCTGAGGCTATAGCGTCAGAATTTTCGCAAGCAAGGCAGAGCCTTTCCCGGTTCAAATCTGCATTTTCCAAGATTCTAGCCGAGAAATATAAATCCTATCCCACTGTCATTCCTGAAAAAAGCAATCTTGTTGAGGAAAACACTGTATCGATGACGCAGCATGATAAGAGCATCGAGCTTATATACTCACGCTATAAAATAGGTTCAGTCAACATTGATACCATGAGCCGAGCAAGCGACCGTAAGGTATTTGCCATAAAGATCTCTCCTATCGACGGCACTCGTGCTTATATCAAATACGATATTCTCGCTGATGAAAGCTTCATCTCGACAGACCTAAACACTTCAAAGCTCTTGATACCCG
The DNA here is from genome assembly GCA_030431715.1 of bacterium. Lineage (GTDB taxonomy): Bacteria > Bdellovibrionota_C > UBA2361 > UBA2361 > RFPC01 > JAUIIO01. The sequence continues at coordinate 20,469 of JAUIIO010000026.1, read as the reverse complement.
AATGGATATTCTCAGAAAATATCAGCCCTGAATGGGGTATCTGAGCTGCTCTTGCATAGGATTTCTCTATAGCTATACTGGAGGGCCCTTTGCTCTTTGATAAAGTAACACGTGAAGTTGAGTTAAAACTCTTTCTGTATTCTGTGCAGCTCTTCCTCTGCATAGAGTTCAGAAAGAAGTGTTTGTGGTTTTTTATTTCTTGAGAAGGGAGTCGCAATGGCTGTTGAGATTCGTACTATTTTTCTTAGTAGGGAGGATACCCTTGCTGCGTTCAGGAACATGCTCAATCACGGGCATGACTTCTTGCCAACCCCTGCGCTGGGCGTTATCCGTCACGCTCTGACGGACGATCCCTTGGTCACGTTTGAACACCTTGAGCAAGAGGTTTTAAGTGAGGCAATGATGGAGATCGTGCACGAAGACAGGTGTCAACCGCCTGAGCTCGTGCAGAACGCCGCCGGGTTCGTGTTTTCGCTCTACAGTCTGGCCCGTTACGGGAGTGTCTCGATGACGATATCGAGACACGGATCGTTTATCACCGTGCGACACCCCCGACCCAGAACGGTATACGAGTGGGGGCAGGATCTGAACCTTCCAAACAGCTGGAAGGTCGATGGTCTGGCCGCCGGAGTACCGCTCCGCGTAGCTGTTTACGAACCCGACAAGTATCGGGAGAGTGAGCAGGTCAGGGTCTGGGATGGCGGTTCACACACCGACGGTGGCTGTCTCTAGTTGCGGGTTACCGTTGTTAGGGAAAGGGCGTGGCGACGAAACACAAACGTCGCTGCGCCCTGCCCCCTGACAGGAAGGTTTAAACACTTCTTTCTGTCATTATTTCAGGGCTATTCTAGCTCTTTTCGTAAGCTCGTTTTGATCCCAATCAACCACTTCTTCTACGGCCTGAAAAAACGGAACATTCGTTTGCTGTATGTATTTGTAGACATCCATAAGACCGCGAACACCTTTCACATCAACAATGGCGTGGAAGTACAGAGACGCTCTCGCGTAATCCTGAGCGCTCCCTTCAAAAGAAAATCTGCCCGGACTTGAGCGGTAAGATGCCTTTGCCAAAGTCATATGCTCATGGAGTACGGCACCACTGCGGATAACACTTGAGAAATCAGAAGCGTAAGACTCAAACCAAGTAGCAAACCCCTCACTCCGCATACGATCTCGCCCACCGCGCCCTTGAAGAAGTCGTGCTTCTACAGCATGTCCCATCTCATGAGCCATTACTTCAGCAAGCTCAGCATCAACACGACTTTTTGCTGGTGGGGCTTTTCCTCCACATCCAGACGCTACTCGCTGGGCTACAACATAAATATTTCCAGGAGGTGTCATCCACGCCGGGTGACAGTTTGATATAAGGTAAGAGGGAACTTGCGCGCCGGGAAGATTTGCATCCATAAATACAACCTTCCACTCAACATCAAACCTCTGAAGCTCTACAGGGAATCCTGGCTTCTTAAGGGCTCGGCTCACAGAACGTGCAGCATCTGCTACCGCACGGTGAGGCGTTCTCCCAAAGAGTTTTTCGACACTTCTCGGCCACTGCATCTCGACTGAACCGAGAGCAGTTACCATCGACTCTTTACGAACTGAACCTTCAAGTCGAATCTCTTCCGGATTGGCGAGATACGTGTTTCCGCCCACTGGAAAGCATCTCGCTGAGTTTCTCAGGTTAGGAGGAACAAGGCGCATTGCGTTCACCTGACGCTCTACGCCCATTTCATTCACATAAACACAGACCTCATCAGCGTGAAGACTGCTAGCAAGATTAAAAACACTCCAACAAAGAATCAGAACGAATCGTATCTTCATACTACTGGAGAGACTCTCCCCTGTTTCTTTGACTTTGATTTTCCTCTTGAACGAGATCGTGAGGAGTCCTTCAGTGAGTATTCAAGGACCTCACCGATATGCTTTACCGGTATGAACTTTATCTGATCGCGCTGTTCTTTTGGAACATCCTCGAGGTCTTTAAGGTTTTCATACGGTATGATTACTTTCTTAATTTCATAACGAAGCGCAGCTAGAGCCTTTTCCTTTAGACCACCGATTTGAAGCACGTTTCCGCGCAGGGTAATCTCTCCAGTCATGGCCAACTCATGTGAGATCTTACGCCCAGAGAGAGCAGATACGATTGCTGTAGCAATCGAGATTCCCGCAGAAGGGCCGTCTTTAGGAATAGCACCTCCTGGAACATGCACATGAATATCTAGCTTCTGATAAAAATCGGGGTCGAGACCAAGAGCTTCAGCATTTGCTCTAGCGTAAAACACCGCGGCTCTAGCTGATTCCTGCATCACATCTCCGAGCCTACCAGTAAGTGTCAGCGCCCCATTTCCTTTCGCAACAGAAGCCTCAATCGGCATCATCTCACCACCGTGCGCTGTCCAAGCAAGACCGCGAACCAGCCCTACCATATCCAACGCCTCATCTGGATCTGGATCATAGTGAGTGGGCCCAAGCATCTTTTGTACATCTTGCTCTTTAATGCTTTGAAGTGGCTTCTTCCCTTCTGCTATACCACGAGCAACTTTTCTACAGAGAGCTCCGATTTCTCGTTCAAGATTTCGCACACCAGCCTCTCGTGTATAACGTTCAATTAGGAACCGTAATGCTTGATCGTTAATTTTAAGTTTGTACTTATCAACACCACATTTCTTAAGCTGACGCGGCACAAGATATCGTTTCGCAATCTCAATCTTTTCCTCAGTGGTGTAGCCAGAGATACGGATAATCTCTAACCGATCCATAAGAGCTTCTGGTATAGTGTCAACGGTATTAGCCGTCGCAATAAACATCGTATTTGAAAGATCAAATGGGATATTTACGTAGTGATCGGTAAAGGTATCGTTCTGCTGAGGATCCAGTACTTCTAAAAGAGCAGACGCCGGATCTCCGCGAAAATCAGCCCCGACCTTATCAAGCTCATCAAGCACGATAACTGGATTGTTTGTACCAGCCTGTTTAAGTCCCTGTATGATACGTCCGGGAAGCGCTCCGACATAGGTTCTACGGTGGCCTCGAATCTCCGCCTCGTCTCGCACGCCACCGATAGAAATTCGGTGAAACTTCCTACCAAGTGCCGCTGCGATTGTCTTTCCAAGAGAAGTCTTACCAACCCCTGGCGGGCCGACAAAGCAAAGTATAGGTCCAGCAGACTCTTTGTTAAGCTTTCGAACACTGAGATACTCAAGAATTCTATCTTTAACCTTATCAAGCCCGAAATGATCTTCATCCAGACCCTTACGTGCCTTTTTCAGATCAAGCCTTTCACGGCTCTTCTTGCTCCACGGCAGATCCGCCAGCCATTCAAGGTACGTGCGAAGAAGTGAGTGTTCACTGGATTCAACGTGCATCCGCTCAAGACGTATGAGCTGCTTGTCCGCTTCTTCTTTGGCATGTTTTGGAAGCTTTGCCTTCTTAAGGGCCGACCTGAGCTCGGCAAGATCATCTGGCGCAGCATCAGTTTCCCCAAGCTCACGTCGAATTAGTTTTAGCTGCTCTCTTAGGAAGTAATCACGCTGATCTTTAGAGAGCTCATCTTGAGCAAGCGCTTTTACATTCTCTGAAACGATAAACTGGTTTAAATCTTCGGTAACCAGATTGTCAGTTAACTTTAAACGTTCTACGGGATCTAACTCTTCTAAGAACGTCTGGGCTTTTTCAACCTCAAGCTGATAGTGTGCGGAAACAACATCAGCAAACATACCGGGCTCATCGATATCCTCTGTTACAACAAGAATCTCTTCAGGAAGATGCTCATACTCTACGAGTACCCGGACATTCTCCTCAATGCGGTGCATAAGGCTTTCTTGCTCCGCAGTCACCTCGACATAATCTGGCGTCAGAATCGGTTCAACACTCGCACTAAGAAATTTTTTCTTCTTTTTAAACTCTTCAACACGCCCGCGAAACATTCCTTGCAATAGGACCTTACACCTATTATCTGGAAGCTTAAGCATTCTCATAACCGAGCAGATCACTCCGGTTGTGTAGAGATCACTAACTGCAGGCTCATCAACCTCAGAGTCTTTCTGAGCAAGCACGAAAACAAATTTATGATCATCCACCACGGACTCAACTGCTCTGATGCCCGCTTCGCTTGTGACATAAAGAGAGAGCACTACGGATGGAAATGGAACGATATCACTCGCTGGAAGAATGGGAAGAACTTCAGGAAGCTCTATCTCATCATCGTATTCTACCTGATCTGATTTTGAAGATGTTTTTTTGTTCATACTGATAAGATGACTTATCACCTATTATAGCACGAAATTCAAATGAGTTGAAGAAAGAGGTGCCCTAACTGGCTGTTGTCACTAGCTATTTTAAATTTCAACGGACCCTCAATCAGAGCTCACGAGGTCGCACTTCGCGTAGCTTACCTCTATGGAGCTCAACGACCGCAAAGGTCCTTTTGAGCTCACCATTAGAGAGTAGCTGGATATCTCCGGTGAGCCCCTCATAGAGCTCGATCTGCCTAAGCGCTCCGGTAAAGGTAACATCACTCTGTAGTGTTCGCTTTAGAGCATTGAGCACAACCGTTGCGGCATCAAACCCTTGTGCTGCTAAGAAGTCAGGCTTCTTTCCGTACTTTCTCTGGAATGCCTCATTAAATCGCACAACAACGTCTCGTTGACTCTCAGCAAAGAAAGGGCTTACAAACATCACTCCTTCTAGCACGGTGCGAGAACGCGCAATCTCAGCAGGATTGTACCATGTGCCAGGCCCAACAACCGGAAACTCTCTTCTTTTAGAATATGGAATATTGGTAAGGAAACGGGATGCATCATCAAGCGAACCGGGGAAAAATATCGCATCAAAGTCGGCTACCTCTAGCTGGTTAATAAGCGAGACAAGAGAAGCGTCGTCTCCCTCTCGGTACCTTCCAACAAACGTAATGTTAAGGGCTCGCTGAGAGGTAGCTTCCTCAAAAACCGAAAGGTAGTGATCTCCTACTATGGAACTAGGAGCGACAACGGCATAACGTCTGTACCCTTTAGTAGCTGAAGCTACATCGATAAGAGACTGTATCTGCGACTCTACGGTAGGGCCAAGTCTATAAATACCCTCTCCGGTCATAAATGAACTACGCTTAGAAAGCGCAAAGACGCTTATATCGTTTGGTCGAGCAATATCGGCGACAGCACTCGCCACATCAGATATTAAAGGACCTATTACAACCGGGGTCTTCCCAGACGCCGTAATCTCTCTAAAAACCGTTGCACCTTCGATAAGCCCACCTTCGGTGTCACGATATAGTGGCGCGATAGCACTCCCTACCTGTTGACCGAGAAAGGCCAGCTCAATTCCCTGTTTCGTATTTAAGCCCAGCGCAGCATACTTGCCGCTTAGTGGTAAAAGCACGCCAAGATGCACCTGCGCTGCCGAAGAAAAAGGATCTACCCCTGCAATCATGCTCGGAGCTTCCATCTCCCAAAATCGAGTCACATATACGCCACTCGGCTCTTGAAAGTCAGGATACCTTCTACGGCGAGCCTCCTGACTCATAAGACTATTTATGAAAGCATCTCCTCCCCATCGTTTCTGAAGCTCAGAAAATGTAGGTGTTGGAAGTGCGCGTAGCATCATAGTGACAGCGTTCTTTGCCGCTTCAGCTTCTCTTCCAGTACCGGCAGTAAGTCGATGTATCTTAGAAAACCAAGCAATACTCTGATCGAGATCGCCCTTGCGCGCATAAGCATAAGCAAATAGAAGGGAAAACATCCCATCAACCTGATCTTCTCTTACCTGAAGGGAATTGAAATAATCGGTTAAAACCTTAAGAGCCTGCTCGGGTTGATCAAGGGAAAGTTCTGTACTGGCCAGTCGAATAACGACGGCTGCGTGCTCAGTATCTGGCAAGCTCTTTCTTGCGGCATGGCGGTAAAGCCTCAAAGCCTCCTCTCTCCTTGAAGCACGAATAAGTTCATCAGCTTCAAGAACCGTCGGATCACTAATAGGAGTACCTGTAAGGTCTCGGCTAAGCGGCCACATCTCCCACGGGAGTCCGGGCTTTACCTGCACGGGATCAGAGCCTTCGGGTAAAGGGAACGGATTGAGCTTATCTTTGGGCAACCTCTCGGTACCAGTAAAGCCTGCACCTTCCTCACGAGTACTTGAGCACCCGGTCAGAACAAGAATCAGACAGATAAATATGTGAAACAGTACGGGAAGTGAAGCAAACAATTTCATAGACCACCTATTAGTGCTAAGCTTAGCGAGCCAGAATGAAAGTTACAACTGGTAAGCGTTCAGTCTTTTCTCGGTGTTTGCTACAGGCGCTTTGCGCCCTGCACAACTCTCTGCTTACCGCTTTTTCTACGGAAAAAGCTACAGCAGAGAGCATTCCCCCTTCGCCAAGGCTACGGGGGACAGGCAGTCAGGCATTCTTTTTCGTGCTCAATGACCGTACAGGTCACCTCCGCGCAAAAAAGAATGCCTTCCTCGACACCGACAAAACCCTGAACGCTTACAGTGCCTTAGATGAGCTTTTATCAGGGCGTGAAAAATTACCACAACTGCTTAAGGACACTCTTTGCTATGAAATCACTCCTCTTTAAAGCTTGCCTACTCCTATCGGTTCTCTCTCTCTACGCGTGCGGTGGCGGTGGTGGCGACGACGACGGGGCCACTCCCGGCACAAACGCCTGTCCGCTTCTCGGACTTGAAACACGGGTTATAAATGGCGCCACCTGTAGTGAATCCGGCTCTCCTATTGTGAGAATATACTTTCAGGGGATACTGGGTGATGTATCTATATGCAGCGGAACACTCCTCACGAGTGATGATGTCCTTACTGCTGCTCACTGTCTCTTCGGTGGCGTTGTACGAGCATTAGTTGAAGTAGACGGAAGAACTGTCACTGTCCGAGATGCCGTTTCACATCCGCAGGCAACAACTTCATCAGGCATCGCTGCTGTATTTAACGACGCAGCAATCTTAAAACTCTCTTCTCCTCTAAGCGGTCAACCAACACTTCCCATCATCGCCAGTCAGGATATTGCCCCCGGCGACATCTTTTCGATCTTTGGCTATGGATTGGATGAGAATCAGGAGATAGGTGTTCTTCAGAGCGGTGAGATGAAAGCTGATACCGTAACTGAAAATCACATATCGGCAAGCTACAACGGTACGGGAAGTAACTCATGTAATGGTGATTCCGGAGGACCTGCAGTATTTACAACCTCAAATGGAGTAACAGGAGTCGTCGGCGTTGTCTCTACAGGAATTCAAACTGACTGCCTTGAAGGCGATGTAACTTCGTATGCAAATGTTCAGGAATCCAGTATCCTTGACTTCATCTTACAACAGGTTCCAGACGCCAGAGTAGAATAAGCTACCCGACCAATCCCATGGCCGTATTCAAACAGTCATCTTTGTACTTTAAAACCCTACTGGTAAGAGCTCCAGTGGGGACAATCCTCTCTCTCACCCTTGCAGTTGTCCTTACTTATTTTCTCTACGAAACGACTGAGACTATTCGCACCACGCTCATTATCACAGGAAGAAGATGGCCCGGAAACGTCAACTTCTTCCAAGCGCTTTGGTGGGTAATAGCTTTTTTCCTCTACCTTACATACTTCTCTTTCCTCTACGCCACACTCTCTCAGCCCGCTTTTTTTCTATGGACAGAGGGCCGTGTTCCTTTCTGGCGATTACTCTTTAATATTTTTAAAAAAGGGGCACGGACTTTTAAGATGTTCTTTCTCTTGCTGCGAGCATCGCTTCACGCATGCATCGCTCCTGCCGTATTTGTGTTTATGTACTATGAATACTTCACGGCGAACTCATCATCACTTACGATGTATCTCTTTCTTGCGGTTGCCATCATCGTTTCTGGCATCATCTTCTGGCGGAACGCAACGCTTTTTAGCACCCTCTTCGCGGTTTCTACTCTGGATGTCACCCCGAGGCAGTCGCTTTACCAGATTCCGGCCTATGTAGCACTCTATCAAAACCCAATTGCTATCCTGATTGCTCTCGTTGTAGGGCTAAGTACAGCCGTAGCGCTTATGCCTGCATACATCCTCAGAGCACCAGAACTTATGCGGCTATCTAGCGTATTCACCCTAGCCCTTCTCTGGGTAGCGCTCACAGCTCTCGCCCACACTCTGCTTCACGCCATGTCTTTATCACACGACTCAAGGCAGCAAGCAGACCCCGTAAGCCAGCTCCGCGAAGCTCTCATGTCATTCGTCAAAAACCGTCAAAAACAACAGCAACAGTACTATGAAGAAGAGATCTCAGTTGAAACGTATACCGTTACAAATGTAACCGTAGAGGACGAAGAATAACTACTCGTCAACTTTTTCTATCACGTTCTGTATCTGAGTCAGATAATTCTTTAACTCAAGTGAGCCACGTGTTGAAGCGACATATGTCGTTTTAGGTTTTCTGTCGATAAATCTTTTGGAAACCTTTATAAGCTTCGCATCTTCTAGCTTACGCATATGACTTGAGAGATTTCCCTTCGTGAGATCGAGCTGCTCAAGAAGAGTATTAAAATCGATAGGTTCCTCACTAGAAGTAAGAGTGGCCATTATGGCAAGCCTTGTGCGATCAGAGAGTAACGAATCAAAGGCAAGGAAGTCTTTTAAACTCATGAAGCATCTTCCTGTACATCATCTCCTTGTGAGCAGATATTCCGCTTAAGATGTACCAGAGAAAAGATACACGCAAGGCAGAAGAGTGCCAGAGGAATACCTACAGAAATGCTCTTAAGGGAGATCTGTAAAGCAGCAATTCCAAAAGAAATGACTGCGAGTGCATAAGAACTCATAAGCGGTAGCACAAAAAACCTTCCCTGAACTAAATAATCTGCGATAAAGACGCAGAGCAAGGGAGCGACCCATTCCGGCTTGCCTGCGATTATAATCGCACTAAAGAAGCTAAACTTTAGAAACAGATCTGACAAAAATGACATGTTCCGGAGATACTCGAAATTTAAAGCGATAAAATTTTCAAGGGACATATCGGAACGCCTAGCAGCACGATACGCAATAAAGTAAACCAATCCGCTACCTATAAGAAGAAAGAGTGCTGCATTGAGCAATCCAGCAAACCTAATATTGGTATCATATGAAGAAGCGAGAAAGGTGCTCGTATGTATTCCGTCCAATGTCAGCTCAGTGATGAGTAAAAGGAACGCTACAAGGAGCGCCGACGAGATAACGAGGAGATGAACCCGATTAGAGAGCAAGAGCGCCCTGTCTGTTCGCTCAGAATGTGACCGAGATGAGTCGATCGCCTTTCTAATAATCGTTAAATCTTCAATTGCACGCTGTACAGCATCAGAGGGGACAAACATGGGCACTCCTTATAAAGTTTGCACTACAAACTAGTATACACAAGAATCAAGAAAGCGACAACTTCCAGCCAACTAGCTGTAATTATATGCATTAAAAACACTCACCCAGCTTGCGCATAACAGTGTTTGTGATATAATGGTTTGTAATACAAACTAGTTTTGGAGGTTTTATGGAAGGTAACTCACCCACTCAGGCTGTGAAGACAGCACGTCGCACATCTTGGATACTCGGCATCACCTACGCGCTCCTTGTCGGGAGCCATGTTCCTGTCAATTTTCAGGCAACCCTCATTCTGTCGCTGCTAACCCTAGGGCTCTTTGAGCAGATCCAACTAACCAACAAGGCATGTTGGAGAGCGAAGACTGCTCTCGGGGTGGGACTGCTGAACTCACTCGGCTTCACTCTAATCTCAAACCACAGAGTCCAAGACCTTCACTGGTTGGTCGCCTATACCACAGTTGTCTACATGACGCTGCTTATTGAGCGGAATACAAAAGGAGTATCAAACGGCCTCACCTTTGCCTTCTACATGTGTAGCACTCCTTTCCAAAAAACAATGCGCTGCTTTCGAAACGATGTATGGACAAATCTCTGCCACTTTTCACTCGGAGATAAGAGCATTTCGCTCGATGCTGGGAAGATTGGTGCCGGCGTAGTGTCCTCTGTCATCTTACTGATTTTCACGGCACTACTCGGAACTGTGAATGCCGCGTTCCAAAAATTCATGGAAGCGGTACTGACAAACATCTATGATTTTATTGCATGGCTCTTTAGCATTGAACTCATTGAGAATGCTTTAGTAGCTGTTTTTATTGCGGGCATCGTTTACGCCCTTACGGCCCCTGAGGAGCAAAAGACGAAATATAGAGAGATAAAATTCTTTCAGGCTTCTCACTACTATATTATTATAGTTCCTCTTCTTGCCTTACTATTTGCATTTTGTTGTTTCCAAATGGAATTTCTTGGGATCAACCCACAACTTCTCTCCTATAAGGAGCTCTCACAATATGTACGTAAGGGATTTTTTGAGCTTCTTCATGTAGCCGTTCTCGGAGCCTTTCTCTGGTATTTTGCCGAAAAAGCCCCAACGGAGTGCAAGAAAACGAAAAAGCGCATACGGATCTTACTTGGCATCTTTGCTGTCGAACTTTTTGCTCTAAGTATCTTCTCACATCACAAGCTTTTCGCTCAGCAGATTATATTTGGTCTCAGAGACCAGCGAGTTCTGGCTTCAGCAGGCACTCTTCTTCTCACCGGATCATTTATTGGCTTTGTAGCAATACTCATTAAAAAGATAACTCACAGGCAACTTCTGGACCTACAAATTGCTGGATTAATACTCACCACCTTTATTCTCAGCTACGGAAATCTCGATGGCACGATCTCAAGCACACGTCCCCTTCAGTTTGAGTACGGCGAAAAACTCTACAACGACCATGCGTATCTGCTGACGAATTCTTATGACAATTCATCAGATTGGCTAAAATATATAGAAGAAGTGTATCAGACTGGGGTCATTCTCCCAGAAAACTACTACTGGGGCGTATATCAGCCGCTTTGTTACAAGGGATACACTGGCCGGGGTCGCCCGAACTCCCCCTTTACTTCACATATGAATAATCTCAAGCAGCGCTACTCTCCTGAGAAGCGAGAAAGCTTTCGAGACATATTAAAATTTAACTTCAGAGAATTTAATGCGTATCAGCAGATCCGAACTCACGGTCCGACTTTCAATAAGTTCCATGCGTATCTCGAGGTAGCCTGTAGTGAAACAAGTAAGTACATAAAACAAAACAGGAGGTCGAGATGGTAAAGTTTATTAGCTTTCTTATTCAAAGAATCAAAGCGCTCGTCATCGTTCTCTGTGTTCTCGGCATAGGAAAATATGCATGGTTTGATTCATACGTCCTTTCCGCAAAAAGTGTCATAAGAAACAAGGCATGGCATGACCTCGATAGGCGAAGGACATACCTGCTTAAGAGGGTAGCACGAGCTGAGTTCGGGACTCATGATATCCCTGAGATCATTGAGAGCCCCTTTAGGGAAGAACTTGCTATTTCTACTCTCTCAATGACCACAGCCGCGCTGACAAACATTGCTTTTCTTAAGCCAGAAACCAGAGAAGAATCTCTGCTGGCTGTTAAGCAAATGATCCTTGCTATGTTGAAGAAAGATGTTCGCAACTTTGAGGTTCACTGGTGGGGATACGACCCCCTTGATCACCTAGAAGATGGGAATGGTCAGATTGGCTATCTAGGGCACCTGAACTTCATGCTTGGAGCCTACCGCTTGCTTGGTGGTGACTCTGAGTACGATGCTCTTCACAAGAAGATTAGCAAAGCACTGTCACAGCGACTCACTGCAGAATCGGGCTTTCATGCTCCTACCATGCCAGGAGTTACCTTCACAGCTGATAACACCTTTGTTTACGTTTCACTTGCCCACTATGATAAGATTTATGGAGATACGTACTCACCACTCATTCGAAAATGGGTAACCTACACAAAGAACAACCTTCTTGATCCCGAAACAGGCATGGTGCTTTACCACGTTGGTACCACCGGACGCCCTCAAGGTACGCCACGGGGAGTTCTCCAAGCGTGGAATTCAGTATGGCTACCACACATCGATAAAGCATTTGCACGCGCACAGTATACCGTGATGAAGAAGTATTTGGAGGATGCCGTGCTCTTTAACACCTTCGCTGGAATTCGCGAATACCAAACTGGCAAGTCCGGGCCAACAGACGGTATCGCCGGGCCAATCATAGCTGGAATCAGCGGCTCTGCCACCGGCTTTGCGCTTGGGGGTGCAAGGTGGCACGGGGAGGAGGAATTTCTACAGAAACTTCTTCATACCACTGAGCTTATTGGATCAACCATTTCATGGGGAAACAAAAGGTTCTATCTAACCGCCCCTCTGGTAGGCGAAGCCATAGTACTAACATCACTTACGGTGACAGATTGGGATAATAGATATCTCTTACAGGGGGGCAACTCACCGAATCGAACATAAATACACAATAGTTTCCTAAGCTTATCACCAATCTCCTGAATTCGCATGACTGCTAGGCCAGTATGTATACATTTAGTTGAATATCAAAGCTTGCTTCCTGTAAAATGGCGCCTTCATGAGACATCAGCAAAGGCATCTTTATTCAATCTTGGTACTTGTTAGTTATACGGCTATCTATTTGCTGCTTAATGACATTACTCTGGGGGTCCTCACTTCCTCCTATCTAGCTGGCTCAAGAGGAGATCCGGCCATCTACCTCTGGGCTACAGAGCATACTATTCACTCATTAAATACGTTTCACCTGAACCTCTATGACAGCAATATTTTTTATCCATATGGTAAAGCATTAGCATATTCAGATAACTACATTTTACCTGCACTCATATCTTACATTGCACTTCAGCTTACAAACGCTCTGCCTCTCGCAATGAATATTCCACTTATACTTGCAGCTGTTTTGAATGGATTTTTCACGTACCAGCTGTCTCTAAAATGCACACGTTCGCTGAAAGCCGCGTACCTTGCCGGCCTGTGCTTTATGCTACTACCATATTTTACATTTCACGCTGGACATCCTCAATTACAATACGCCTTCTTCTTTCCCGCTATCGTTCTCGCTGTTCTGACGTACTGTGAGAAAAGAACCCTTCTTTCCGCTACAGCTATTGGTCTTTGCGTTTTTCTAAGTTTCTTATGCGCAGTCTACTATTCTCTCTACTGCTATCTTCTTGTATGCGTACTGTTTTTAACCTATTTCATACTTAGACCCAAATCTCTCGACTTTCGATTTTTTACAACACTTTTTATCGCAAACATTCCATGGCTTATTCTGACCTTCATTGCAGCTCAGCCGTATCTTGAAGTTCGCTCCGCATTTGGCCCTCAGCATATCTCACTTGCTAAAAACTACTCGGCAACGCTCTTATCCTACCTCTCAGCGCCAACTCGAAACTACGCTTGGGGAGGGCTCACATCAGGATTTACTCACTACGAAAGCTATTTATTTCCAGGTAGCCTAATCCTCATACTCTGTGCCTTCGAAGTTGTTCGTTATCTCCGAAAAGCTTCAAAAGCGCCAACTTCCAGACTCGATTTTCTCTTTCGTTTACTTTTACCAATTCTTTTTTCGCTATTACTCGTTACCGAGCTTATTCTTTTTCCTGGATTCTTTCTGACTCGCTTACATCTCAGGTGGGCCGTAGCTCTTCCCTTTTGGATTCTTCTCCTCATTGCATTTTATGCCCTCATGAGAGCCCAGAAAGATACGGCAAATCCAACTTCTCCGCAATTGAACTCTCGAGATAAAGAACTTGCGCTCTTTTTTGTGCTTCTTATCTTCCTCTTTTCGTCACTCGGAATTATCGGTACTCACTCTGATAAAGTCTGGCATCCAGAACTCTATTACCACCTTTATCACTACCTTCCAGGATTTAATGCAATGCGCGCCACGTCACGAATTGGCCTTATTGCCGATCTCCTTTTAATCATTCTCGCCTCAAGTGGAATCGCATACTTTGATTACAGGTTTCGAAAATCTCACCGCATTTTTGCGCATGGAGGCTATGCTTGCATACTCTTCCTTTCCCTTTTTGAGCTTCAGACTGCTCATGCAAAGCGTACAGGGGAACCGCATATCCCACAGATTTATGAGTATCTCCATAGCATGGAGGATAAAAGTCCTGCTATCAGTCTTCCTTTTCACAGTCCGCTAAAAGACTCGCTTCTCTACACCCGCAGTCAGACAGACTATATGCGATGGCATCAGCTCGATGAAGAGCGCAATATCGTAAATGGCTTTAGTGGTAAAATGCCAGCCTACCATCAACATCTCGGCGTACAATTAGAACATTTTCCTGACAAGAGAAGCCTAAATTCTCTTAGTCAGATAGTAGGCCTTAAGTATATTGTTGTTAGCAAGAAATACTGGCACTCCGATGCCAGACGTATGAGGCTCAAGAAGCTTATCAAGCCATATACCGACCAGCTCAATTTTCTTCATCACGAAGTAGACGGAACGCTCTTAGAGTTAAAGCCAAAATTTTACCTAACAGAGGCACCACATCCAGAACTCTTACTCCCTGCCGACACTAAGCATCCCAGAACATTAAGATTCCTATTAACCGCCACAGACAAGCAGCCTTCCACACAAACTCAACCCTCTCGCCCACAATCCTTAGAAATCTCTGTCACCACCGGAGCAATATTTGATGACTCATTTTTCGGCCTGAGAACAAAGCTTGTACAGTATTCTAAAGAGCAGATAGCAGTAAACATCAATTCGAAAAAGCATTTCGAACTACACATTCCTCCATCTAGAAATGCTGTAAAAGCACACCGAATACCATTTGATATCTCAGGCATACCAGCGCGTTATGAACTTACTCTTTCCGATATTGAATTGCTTGATGAGAAATCAGCTTCTTAACCAAACATCTGCTTTACGCGATCGAAGAACCCCTTTTCTTCTTCTGATGGAACATCACCATCGAGCGATCTGAGCTCCTCAAGGAGCTTCTTCTGTTCATCTCCCACTTTCTTAGGAACATGAACGTGCACACGTACGTGTAGATCTCCGCGTCTTGTTTGACTCGTACCAAGGATTGGAACACCCTTATCTTTTAAACGAAAAATCTTACCTGAAGGAGTCCCTGCAGGAATCTTTACACGGGCCTGTCCTTCAAGCGTTGGCACATCAATTTCAGCGCCAAGAGCAACTGCCGAATAGTTAACAGGGATATCACAGAGGAGATCATTATCGTGTCGTTCAAAGACAGGATGCTTTTTCACAAGGATCTGAACGTAGAGGTCTCCACTCGGGCCACCTCCCGTGCCAGCTTCACCCTCTTCACGCATCTTCAGCTGCTGCCCGTGATCTATTCCTGCTGGTACTTTAACTTGGAGTTTGCTCTGAACTGATTTCTTCCCGCGCCCGGAACAGGTACCACAAGGATTTTTAACGATCTGACCTGAACCGGCACAAACCGGACAAGTACGGGCTATAGTGAAAAACCCCTGTTGAATACCGACCTGTCCCTTCCCAGCACACTGCGTGCATGTTTCAGGACTTGATCCTTCAGCAGCACCACTACCAGAGCAGGTTTCACAAAGCTCATCTCTTTTGATGCTGATCTCTTTTTCAACACCAAACACAGCCTCTTCAAACTCTACTTCGAGATTATATCTGAGATCTCTTCCGGCCTGTCCACGCGAGCCACCACCACCAAAGCCACCGGCACCACCAAAAAACGAGCTGAAGATATCACTAAACATATCTTCAAACCCGCCAAAGTCACCGCCAAAACCACCGGCTCCTTGGCCGAAGGCATCGTGGCCAAAACGATCATACTTAGCTCTGTTGTCGGAATCACTCAGGATCTGATAGGCCTCACTTGCTTCGCGGAATTTCTCCTCAGCAACCTTATCACCCGGATTCTTATCCGGGTGATACTTCATAGCGGCCTTACGGTATGCTTTTTTGATCTCGTCTTGGGTAGCACTCTTGCTTACACCCAAGACTTCGTAACAATCTCTTTTAGACAAGATTCGGTACTTCCAATACTTTAGGTATTATCTCTTACTTCTTCAAAGTCGGCGTCAACAACGTCATCGTCGCTTCCTTCAGAAGCCGCACCTTCTCCGTCTTCTTCCTTCGCAGTCTCACCCGCAGCGGCAGAACCACCAGCAGCACCTTCACTGCCACCAGATGCCTGAGCGTTCTGATAAACCTGCTCAGAAAGCTTATGACTCGCAGCGGTAAGCTCCTCAGTAGCCTTCTTCATAGCTTCAGGCTCATTCTCTTCAAGAGCTTTCTTCCCTGCTTCTAGCGCGGTGTCGATATTAGCTTTGTCTTCAGCTGATACCTTGTCACCAAGCTCGCCGAGAGATTTTTCTACAGCGTAGATCGTTGTATCAAGCTGGTTTCTAACCTCTACTGACTCTTTCTTCTTCTTGTCTTCCTCTGCATGAAGCTCAGCGTCTTTAACCATCTTGTCGATCTCTTCATCAGAGAGTCCTGAGCTCGCAGTAATCTTAATAGACTGCTCCTTACCAGTACCAAGGTCTTTTGCTGAAACGTGGACGATACCATTTCCATCGATATCAAAAGTTACCTCTACCTGAGGAACACCACGAGGGGCTGGTGGAATACCGACAAGCTCAAAACGTCCGAGGGTCTTATTCCCATCAGCGACTTCCCTCTCGCCTTGAAGTACGTGAATCGAAACAGCCGGCTGGTTATCAGCAGCAGTTGAAAACACCTGCGACTTCTTGGTGGGGATAGTTGTATTCTTATCGATAAGCTTGGTCATTACACCACCGTAAGTCTCGATACCAAGACTTAGTGGAGTCACATCAAGGAGAAGAACATCCTTCACATCACCTTGAAGAACGCCGGCCTGAACAGCCGCACCAACAGCAACAGCCTCATCGGGGTTAACGTTCTTTGAAGGATCTTGACCGAAAATCTCCTTAACTTTCGCTTGTACCGCTGGCATACGTGTCATACCACCAACGAGAAGCACATCACTTACTTCTGACGGGCTAAGTCCAGCATCCTCTAGCGCTGTCTTACAAGGCTTTGCCAGACGATCCAAAAGATCGGCACAGAGTGCTTCAAACTTCGATCGCGTGATTTTAATATTTAAGTGCTTAGGTCCTGAAGAATCCGCTGTAATAAACGGCAAGTTCACATCAGTTTCCTGCGCAGAAGAAAGCTCATGCTTAGCCTTTTCTGCTGCTTCTTTTAAACGCTGAAGAGCAAGTGTGTCTTTGCGAAGATCAATACCCTGATCCTTCTTAAACTCATCTGCAAGGTACTCAACGAGCTTGTGATCAAAGTCTTCACCACCGAGGTAGGTATCACCATTAGTTGACTTTACCTCAAACACACCTTCGCCGAGCTCAAGAATCGAAACGTCAAAGGTACCACCACCAAGGTCAAATACTGCAATCTTACGATCGCCATCTTTATCAAGCCCATATGCAAGTGACGCAGCAGTCGGCTCATTTATGATTCGCTGTACATTAAGACCGGCAATCTTACCAGCATCTTTTGTAGCCTGACGCTGAGCATCATTAAAATAAGCAGGCACGGTGATTACGGCATCAGTAACTTTCTCACCGAGGTAATCCTCAGCTGTTTGCTTCATTTTGGTGAGAATCATTGCTGAAATCTCTTGGGGGCTTTTCTTCTCGTCGCCGAGCTTCACCCACGCATCACCATTATCTGCAGCTACAAGCTCATAGGGGAGAACTTTTTGCGCTTCCGTAGCTTCGTTCGAATCAAACTTACGACCAATAAGTCGCTTAACAGCAAAAATAGTATTCTTTGGATTTGTCACACCCTGACGCTTGGCAACCTGACCAACGAGACGCTCTCCAGAATCGTTTACCGCAACTACGGATGGTGTAGTGCGCGCCCCCTCGCTGTTTGCAATTACAGTAGGCGAACCACCTTCCATAACGGCCACGCAGGAGTTCGTAGTACCAAGGTCAATTCCGATAATTTTTCCCATATCAATTTTCCATTTATGTATATTAGCTCAACCCGAAGATAGTAATGGCTTACGCTCTTCCAGTATATTTCTTATGAAATTAATGTCTTAACTGTAAATAAACATCATATGTTGTGATTTCAAGGTCACACAGGAGGAATTTCTTGTGTTTTTATTCCTCGCTACCCCCGTCAGCACCCTCAGGAGCGACCGCAACAACCACTTCACCCGGCCTAAGTAGCCGATCTTTATAGAAATAAGCCGACTTAAGCTCGTCAATGATGGTTCCTGGTTCAGCATCCGCTGTAGGAACACGGCTAATAGCAGAGTGTTGATTTGGGTCAAACTTCTCACCCTTGCCCGGCTTTTGACGGACTTCCCACTTATCAAGAGTAGAGCGAAACATCTGATGAATCATCTCTACACCCTCTCTAAGCTTACCGGGCTCAGCCTCAGCATGCTTTAGTGCCAGCTCAAGATTGTCAACGATATCAATAATATCGACAAAAACCTTCTCTCCCTGATACTTGAGCTGCTCACTTCGTTCCTTAAGAACTCGCTTCTTGTAATTCTCAAAATCAGCTAGCGCTCTCAGGTATTTATTATGGTTCTCAGCAGAATCTGCTCGCAGCCGCTCAACCTCATCATTCTCATTAAGGTTCCCCTGCTCATCAAGGTTTCCAAAATTAAGGTCTCTCTCCTCAGGAGAAAGCTCGTCAGCTGCCTCTACGCTCTCTTCGTCCTCGAGATTATTTGTCCCGTTATCAGCGGTCATAATTCACTCATTCTTATGTTTAGTTAGACGCACATGGTATAAATAGTAAAAAATACGATATATAACACGTCTCTAAAGCTATAATCATTTAATCCTCGAATTGCAACGTACTGTGTCGAATGGATAGCGTAACTGGATTTATTCTCAAAACCACACCTTATGGGGAATCAGACCTCATTGTACACCTCCTGAGCCCAGAGAGAGGGAAATTATCAGTACTCTCTCGCGGGGCACGAAAATCTAAGAAACATAGCTGCCTTATAGAGCCATTTGATAAGGGCACCTTCAGCTTGAAGACCAGCAAAGCCTCATACTTGAGAATTGAGCACTTTAACCCCCAGAAGTCTTTCCGTCAGATCCGTGAAAGCCTTGATCGGGTAGCGCTGGCATCTCTTGTCTGTGAGATATGTGACAGGCTTACCCTTGAGGAGTCTGAAGATGAGGCGAGCATTGTTTACGACTCCCTACTTGAGTGCCTGAACAAGATAGAAAAAGAACATGAACTCAAGGAGCTCCTACGCGCCTCATTTGATTTCATAAGCTTTCTCCTCGCGCTTAGCGGATACCTCGATACCACAGAGCCTGTGAAAGCCAGCATGCATAGCTTTAGAAGGCTCATCCGTAGAGTTGAATCAGTCACCGAGTATAAACTGAGAACAGCCCCAGCGCTGGAGGTAGTGCTGAGCAAATTACAAAAAGAGCATACCACGAACTCCCGCTCCTGATCTTTCTCTTCTTCGCAATGACGATTTTGCACCTTATTGTAAGATTTTGGTGCAGGAGAAGGATGAAGAGGAGGATTAGGAGGAAAAGACTGGGGGAGACGATACCTTCATTGCTGAAATACTTAATGCGCTGGGGGCAGCACGCGTATACCGAATCTCATTCGCATACCCAACAAGTGTTCCAACTAGGGCCTGCTTTAAAAAATAGATAAGAAAGATTACAAGAATTGGACTAATGTCTATTCCACCACCGATAGGTGGGACGCGCTGCTGTATCGGACGAAGGAGTGGATCGGTGGCGTTATTAATGAAACGCACGATCTGATTGGATGGGTCCGGGCTTACCCATGACAAAATGGCGCGGGCAATTATGAGCCAGAGGGCTAGTGTGAGTAGCATATCTAACACCTGTGCTACCCCCATAAGTACATTTCCAAGTAAGATCATCGCCCCTCCTGTATAGACATAGATGTAGCAAGGACAGGAGATATTGACCAGACGCTTAAATGTTCGAAAAAAGGAGCTACTT
The DNA here is from genome assembly GCA_030431715.1 of bacterium. Lineage (GTDB taxonomy): Bacteria > Bdellovibrionota_C > UBA2361 > UBA2361 > RFPC01 > JAUIIO01. Next base: position 613 of record JAUIIO010000026.1, on the reverse strand, counting down.
GGAATCGGGATCCACTATGTGGGTGATACGCACCCCGTACTTTTCATTGACTACCACCACCTCACCACTGGCCACGTGATTCCCATTAGCATGAAGCTCAAAGGGCTCGTTTTTTTCCTTCTCAAGCGGGATAACCGATCCTTTTTTTAGCTTTAAAAGCTCACCAATGGTCAGGTCAACCTGTCCCATTATAAGGCGGATCTGTAGAGATACGTCACCTAGACTATCCAGCGAGGTATCATCGACCTCGGTATGTGGTACTTTTTCTGTCGTCATAAGCCTGAGTATCTATCGGCTAAGCTCCTGAGATTCTTAAGAACTGACTCCTACCCCGACCTCTCTTGCTCCTCATCCTAATCTTCCTCTTCATCCTTCTCCTGCACCTGCACCTGCACCAAAATCCAACAACATGGCGCAGCAAAATCGTCATTGCGAAGAGCGCAAAGAAACCTCCGGCTCTGTCGGAGGCCCCGTAGAGTTTGACAGTATTAGAGATCAACAGAGAACTTAAGAGCAATGGTCATTGCGAGGAGCTGAGGTCGCAGACCGAATGACGCGGCAATCTCGATGCCCTGGCTGTAAATTTCTATTCGAGCCCCGGGGATTGCCACGT
>JAUIIO010000025.1 GCA_030431715.1 bacterium | reverse complement strand
CTCATCGGTAGCTGCATAGAGATTCGTAACAGAGAATACAAGCAAAAGACTGGTAAGTGTAAACAATACTCTGAGCATAAAGCCCCCCAAATTTCTAATTAAGTAGCCATTAAGAGGTCGACAGCTATGGAGTGAAAGTTTACTTCTGAGGGACTCCAGTCATTTTGCTATAAATACAGGGCCTTAGACCATGCTATATTCATTTTTAGGGCAGGTTCAGGACAAGGACAAGGACAAGGACAAGGACAAGGACAAGGACAAGGACAAGGACAAGGACAAGGACAAGGACAAGGACAAGGACAAGGAATCATATGCGACGGCGAAGCCGAGCCGTCAACTTCACCACTCCTCCCCCTCTACGTGAGAAAGCACGCCTAACCACAAGCGAAGTGACGGGGATACGTTTCGGGTGGTTGCCCGAAGGGTTTAAGCCGAAACGTATCCCCGTCACTTCGCCTTCCGCCCAACCCACAAACTAATCCACAAAACCGAAATATTATCTCACCTAATAAAATATTTTCTCACGTACCCGCCAATACTTTCCTTGCTTCCTAGCAATAACAAAGAGTGGAAGTCGAAACTTACTCCGCGCTTCGATAGCTTCTTCAATAGAATCGATATCAAGGGGCACACCGGGGGTGCGGTAGTGCATTCTGATGAAGTTATAGAAGAAAACTTTTGCGGAGCTCTGTGAATCGAAGAAGAATACTTCGCTAAGATGTTGACCGTCATGATCATAGTAGCGAATCTCTAAACGCTCTCTTCCCTTTGCATCCTCTTTCTTTTCAAAGTACATAGAGTCAGTCCGCATTACATGTGCGTCTCGCGCTGCATAAGCCTCCTTAAGCTTTGCCTCATCATCAACAAGCGCATTACCACAGGTAAGGCAAGTTCTCGCAGCGATATCGTTCTCAGCCCCACACCTATCGCAATTTTTATATCTGTAACGAAAGCCACACGGGACAATCTCGCCATTATCTGGATCCTCAATTGCCCCCTGACACTTTCTTCCGTAGTGTTCAACCACCTCTCCTTCGCCGTCAGTAATACCCCAAAAATCGTTATCGTGCTGACACATCGGGCACTCTACCTTAACAGCAACAGCATCATTCGTTGGTTTGCGATCATGTATTTGCGGCTTATAAATATCATGAGGGACACCAGTATAATCCAAGATAAGGCAATCTTTCTTCCCCTCATAGAGTCGAAGCCCTCGCCCTACGATCTGTTGATAGAGACTCACCGACTCAGTTGGACGCAAGATTGCTATAAGATCAACGTGGGGCGCATCAAAGCCAGTGGTAAGAACTGAAACATTGACCAGAAATTTAAGATCCTGATTCTTAAACCGCTGTAATATTTCATCCCGCTCCTGACCGGGAGTATTTCCTACTACAAGTGCAGAGATATCCTCTGGAAGAATTTGTAAGATCTCCTCAGCATGGCGCACCGAAGACGTAAATAGAAGTACACCACGTCGGTCTCGCGAAAGTTCGACGATATTCTGTACAATAATGGGGGTAACTCTACGCTGACTTTTTAAAATCTCCTCTATCTCTTTAAGTGAGTAACGATTTGTTGTGCTATCAGGCCTGAGCTCTGAAAAATCATAACTGGCTACCGGTGCATCAATCTGAACAGGAGGAGTAAGATATCCATCGTCAATCATCTTCTGAAGCGGTAGCTCATAGAGACACTTCTGAAAGAAAAGTGGCGCATCGGTACGGAGCCTGCCCGAATGGTGATAACGGTATATCCAGCCAGAGTCGAGTCGGTAAGGAGTCGCTGTTAAACCGAGAACACAGAGATACGGATTTTGTTCAAAGATCTTTCTGATGACCTGCGAATACTGTGTATCATCATCGTTTGATATTCTATGACACTCATCGACAATAAGAAGAGAGAAGTCTTTATAAAATTCTTCTGGGGCATTTGCTACTGACTGAATTCCACCAAAGATTACCTTTTCATTAGAGTCTTTTCTTCCGAGCCCGGCAGAATAAATACCGGCGGTGAGATCATAAGAGCAGTATTTCGCATGGTTCTGCTCTACAAGCTCCTTAACATGCGTAAGTACCAGAACTCTTCCCTTTGCTATTCTGGCAAGTTCTGCAATAACGAGACTTTTTCCAGCACCAGTTGGAAGAACAATGACGGCGGGCTTCCGGGATTTTCGAAAGTGCTTGAGAGTCGCCTCTACGGCTTCTTGCTGATATGGGCGGAGGGTGTAAGTCATTTTGAACAGCATACCCTGCTAATGTTCAAAAGGGAATTTACACAGCAGAGCGTGGAGGTCCTAGAGGGGAAATATCGTGGAGCTTTAAAAGAGCTCTACGTTTGCGCGAGGGACTGTTACTATCTCTTCTGTGCAGCTCAGCTTGGCACGGAGTACTCGAGTGTGGGCTCCGGTATCAATTTGTTCTTCTTCGTGAGGGAGCTCAGTAATGGTTGCACGCTTTCCAAAATATGGAACTCGAATAATCCTCACCTCGCCTCCGACACGCAATCCTTGCTCTTCATCAGAGGTATCAGAGAGATGCTCAAGACCTTCGGTACTGGTGATAATAATCTCTGGTCGAATGGCTCCAGCACGAACCTGTGTTGCTCCATTTATTGATGCTTCTTTTCCATTGTGAGCATCAAGTAGGGTACGGATATGATCGGAGAGTGCAAGAAATCCAAATCCCTCTGTAATAATGAGCGTCATTGCGACATCCTCATCACCAGTAAGCGCTATCCCAAGCTCATACCCCAGATATCCGGCTAAAACAGAATCATCAATTGAGCCAGTAATAATTCCTTTTGCTCCACGCTCTTCAGCAACTCGTAGTGCCTCAAGTGTATAGCGGGCTCCTCCAGCAAGCAGGGCACCACGTACGTCATCTGGAATATCTGATGGCTGAACTTCGTGGTTATTTTCAACCGGCAAAACATGCAAGTGACCAGTACACTCTCTACCGACTCCAAAAATACCTTGGATAAATGTCCCTTTATTTACAATGACACACCCTTTGCCGGCATCAACTTCCTCTATGACTCCAGCCATATAGGCCTGAACAGTAATCGGTTTCGCAGGGAGACGGAGTCCAACGTGACCTGTCTTTCGAGCTATAAATTCAATCGTCCCACTCTCCGGTGCTTGAAAGCGAGTGTGAAGCAGGCCAAAAAGACCCGAATGTTCACAGAGAAGATCGCCCTTCTGAACTTCATCACCTTCCTTAACTTTCATTCCTTCGATTACTTCAAATGACTCAATGCCCATTCTTTCTGGAAGTCTTAAAATAAAAAGCTCCCCCGGTACATTTGCTTCAGCAACAACTTGGTCGGAAGTAACGTTCTGTCCAACTTCAACCACAACACTCCCTTCAAGCGGAAGCTCTCTTCGCTTCCGAATCTCGGTTCGAGGTAGTATCTTTAATCCGGGAACAAGAACTCTGGACATAATCACACTCCCTAAGAGACACCAAGTGATTGATAAACGTGCTGTTGATTTTCTACAGAGAAAGAAGTGTCTTGAAGGGGACGGTTCCGGCCATCAAGAATAAGACCGTGCAATCCGGGAGTTATCCTCTTAAGAAGCGTACTCCCTATACCTGCACCAATATCAACTTTCTTATGCAGAGGAACAAGCTCAAGCTCAACTTCTACTCCTTCCTTAAGAGGTATCGTCATAACCTCACCAGCCACAACCACACCTATCTTTTTCCCCTCTGCTCGAATCTCAAGGATCTCCTTTCCATTACTAATCCCTGATGGAAAAACGGGAGCAATTGCGTGAGCAATATGTATAAGACAATCGTGAACGAATATCTCCTCAGCCGCTTCCGGATGAATACTCGAAAACACTCCCAGATGCGGCATCATAAAGATTGAATCAACTGTTATTTCAGTTACTCCGGTTAATTCGAAGCCATCTAACATCATTAGAGCTGCTTGCATTCTCTCTGGAGCATGACTGAGGACTCCACCGGATCCGATAACAAGATCGAGCTTCATCATATCAACGAGCTGATACCTATTTGTACGTTGAGAGAATATATCTGAGATCCCCTTCTGCTTCTGTGTACCACTAAGCCCAACAGCAAGAGAACGGTGGTGCTCAAGGGAGAGGCGGAGAGCTTCTCGACAGACGGCCTGCTCAAGCCAAAGGTCTTCTTTTGTTTGCGGTATTGAGGTAGGACGAATCATCTTATTTCGCAGTCTATCTCGCACCTCAGACTCTTCAATCTCATACGGAAGCCATCTTTTAATGCGATCAGCCCCTGCTTCAAGAAGCACATTTGCTACCGAATAGCTCATTCCGAGGTTAGCGCTCACTGTCCGGTTAAATACGTCCTTTCCCTCTTCATTTTTAAAGACACTAAAGACATCTGTGGTTGCTCCTCCGATATCGGCACAAAGAACCTGCTTCTTCTGTCTCTTTGCATATCCTGAAACCATATCACCTACGGCAGCAGGCGTGGGCATAACAGGGACCGGTGTCCAGGAAAGAAGCTTGTCGTAACCCGGAGAATGACTCATGACGTGTGTGAGAAAAAACTCGTGAATCTCTTCTCTAGCTGGTCCAAGATTCTCTACCTCAAGGGTCGGGCGTATATTCTCTACAACTGAGACCTGTGCGATATCCGCAAGAATTCGACTGACCTCTTCTGCAGCATCTTTGTTACCGGCAAAGATAATTGGAAGTTGCAGTGTATTACCAAATCGAGGTCTAGGAGATGCCGCTAGAATAAGCTCTGCCATCTCTTCCACGTGAGAAACCGAGCCTCCGTCCACCCCACCGGTAATAAGCACAATATCTGGCTTTAGGTGTCTGATGCGCTCAATCTGTTCATGATCATCTCGTTTGTCATCAGCAGAAAGCGCTTCAAGCACAATGGCACCAGCTCCAAGTGCCGCTCGCTCAGCAGACTCCGTGGTCATCTGAGGAACGATACCTGTGACCATCATCTGGAGACCTCCGCCGGCAGAGCTTGTGGAGAGATAGAGATCAATTCCATGCGAAGCGTTATCTGCGGTGGTAATCTGAAAAGGTGCTTTTACTTCGTCACCGCTGAGGAGAGTACGCTTACTTACCTCTTGGATCTCAGTGAAGGCATTAAGCGCACCTACGGTGACATCTGCAACCGGCTCTTCTACTGTAGTTGGAGCTTCCCCGCGACACGTTTTTCTCCAGCCTTCCGAAGTCTTTTGAAAGAGCAGTGCCTTTGTGGTTGTTGATCCACAGTCAGTCACGAGTACTGTTTTGAGATTGTCTTTATCTGTCCTCATAAGAAAATCTGTCCGAGAGTACCAGCCCAATCTGTGAGAAGAAATTGCATACGCTCAACAAGAAGTGCCATCCGTGCCATTACTGTAGAGCCAAAAAAAGCTCCAAAGCATACCATCATTAAGAGTCTTCCTGAGGTAGCGACTGCTTCTGACCCCGTACCAGAACGTTTAAACGTAAAAAAGAAATAATACATAACAGAAAGAAGGGTTAAGACGAATATTACATTCGAGGCACTCTGTCCCCAATCAACTGCTTGTGTCTCTCCAAGCACAACGAGTGGTTTAAAGCTACTTTCTAACTGGGGAAGCATCTCTGCAAAAAATCCTTTAAACGTTAAAGCTCCGCTGTATCCAAGCGCAAATCCAATGGCAAGCTTTGCTATCCACGCAATCTTCTTAAAGTAGATAGCGTAGTAAAAGAGACCAAAAAACATCGGCATAAGGAAAAGAAGATAACTGGTACTATATTCTTTTGAGAGCGTGCCATCTGGATAGGTAACGATATCGAGCCCAAGCATAGGCTCTAAAACTTGGGGCCAGAGAAATCCCTTGATGGTGTAAATCGGAATGAAACCAGCAGCTATACCAATAAAAAGATGCTCAAAGAAACGATAGAAAGGATTTTCCTTTATGAGAAAGCTATAGATAGCAAGAGTTGCTATACCACCGGCTAAAATAGTTAGTGAGGTGAAACTAATCATCACTACTCCTCTTCTCCGTAAAAGCCAGCACGTTTCCAAGTAAGATAAAGAGAATAATGACGATGTGCGCTACTCCCAGAGCAGTATTATTTATGTGCTCCATACCAGCAGAACGCTCAGGATATGCCTCTGATAAGAGCTTTGAATACCATGCTGCTCCGGCAATACCCTCAAGAAGTCCGCTCAGCTGTCCAGAATCAAGATAAATATAAGCTTCAGGGATCGTAATCGAGGTACATCCATGCCCAAAGATGGGAACATACCCTTCACTTTGAAAAAACTGAACATAGGTATCAAAAACACCAACTAGACCAGTAAATTCAAGGAGAAGTGGCATATTTTTAATTGTCTTTACGCCATCAAAGACATCGAGATCTCCAAGGGGCGTTCCGTTAACATCCTGAACAAAGGTCCCTATAAGATCTTTTGATTTGGCTACACTTTGAACAAAGAGTGATGAACCAGTTTGAAATCCGAGGTTTACCCAATCAACACCATATTCCCAGTGCTCATCGGGCATCTCCTGTTGTAGCCTGTTCACAATAGTTTCAGGAATATCTGCCAGAAACCCTTCCGCAAGTGCATATTGCGTTACGAGAGCAAAAGGGATTCGCTTCCTAAGTAGGTGTTCAAGTACCACCTCAGCCTGCGGTTGATTCTCTGCTTTTGTATTAGGGCCAAAATCAAGTGCTACGAGAGCTATTTCGCCATCTTTAACATCATAATTTTCTATTATGTCATAGAGCTTTTCAGCCGCTTGCATTCTCGCCGGTGGCACCTCGTAGCCGAAATAGATCGGTATACCAACAGCGAGCATGACAGCAAAATATATAACACGACGATTGAGCATCACGCCTTCTCCTCATGTGAAAAGGACTCTGATTCGATTGAAAACCACATTCGAAACGCCATTACGAGACCCGCAATAGAAGCTCCGATCTTAATTGCTCGAAACGCTGCAGAGTTTGGCACTTCAAGGAGCCAAGCTCTTAGGAAAGGAAGATCCGATGAAATATAGGCATAAAAAGGAATCTGGCCCAGCATGACTATAACAGCCGCACCCATCATGAGCGCAGACTCAAAGGATTTAATACGAAAAGCTCTATAAGCTGCCGCGGCTATGTACATAGCCAATAGCGAAAACATTGCGGATCCGAGCGCAACAAAGAGCCCTTGATATAGAAACTCATAAAGTTTTTTTATTAGGGCGTTTTTCTGTTTTAAGAAAAGCAACTTCTGGAGCTCACTACGTATTGTAGATAACTCTTTTTTCACCCCATCATAAGGCTCGACTGAAAACTCCTCTAATCCCTTTAACAGGGTTATATAACTCCCTGCTTCCATACGGGAGTTGCTTATCTTTTCAATATAGGAGCGTGACAGTAGAGTATCTTCTTTGTTCACATTCTGAGTATTGAGGTGGGGATCTAATTTGATAAGCGCAGCCTCGGCAGCCGTAGTGAGATAGCTCGTTCGCTCCTTAAGCGGCAGGACTCCTTCTTTCTTCTCCTCATGATCTCGAACTATCACAGCCGAAAAATCTGCCAGCTGACTGTAGACAGAAGCAGTCTTGGTAAGCCTCTCGCCCTGCAGCCAATCAAGGGAAGCAACGGCCATCATCGAGAAGAGTCCACCAAGAAGAATAAGACTATATGACCAGTTCTTTCTGACCATAAGGACTCTTGAACCATGGACAAGGAGAAGGTTTACAATTCCAAGACCAACCGCCATAGCTCCAAAGGCTCTAAATCCATTTGATATCTCAGTATGCCTATCTGCTAGGCCTATGCCCTCAAGAGCCGCCTCAGGAAGAACAAACTCAAAAAAGAAGTACACACCACCTAGAAAGGTAAGGAGACGTATCAGTTTCTTTCGGTAATTACTCTCCATACTTCCCTAAAACCCCCACGGCTTACGAATAAGCTCAATGATATTAAGATCAATCATTCCGGGCTGCAGACTGTTAAAAGTAGCGATACCGACACCAATAACAATAAAGACAAAGAAGACAAGCTTCGCTGTATCTTGTGCGCAGAGACTTCCTAACTGTACAGGCTCTCTACTCAGATAAGCAGATGCGGCATAAAGTTCTTCGCCGATAAGCGTATAGTCACAGGTGCATATAAAGAATGGAACCTGCTCTGGACTTACACTCGCTGCAACTTGCATAGCGCCCACCTGCTGCCCGGCTTCTGCCAGAATAAGTGACTCCGCTGCAAAGTAACCGAAAAGAAAAGCTGTTGCCACCTGTTCACGGTGAACAATTCCCATATATCCGGACGCAAATGCAAACTGACTCTCTGAGAGAAAGACAATGCTTTGCGGGTCAAATGCAGAGCTCTTTCCTGCATCACGGTAAGCATCTCGCACCGTATCTTCTACAACAGCCATAGCCTCAGGATTAAATTGAGGAACGATAAAACGAGAGTTAAACTCAGCTGACCTTCTCGCCACGTAGGAAAGAACCCCAAGACAAGCATAGAGAATGGGATTTACGCTGGTGAGCCCCGTACTAAAGATAACTGGACGTCCGAGCTCTGCCGAACGACCAATAGCCTCTTCAGCTGCATCGATACCGGCGATGCGTCTAACATACATATCCCTGTTCGATCTGGCTCTACGGATATAGTAAAGGACTGGCCCAATGAGTATGACCAAAAGGATGAGCATACCCGGAGTTGCGTGCTCTACTCCTGACATCAGCCTCTGGCCTCATGCTCAATTTTCTTCAGGAGCATCTCAACGTGTTCTCCCTTTTCGAGAATCCTCGTTAATCTTTGCATATTCTGAACACCAAAGAGCGGAGTGAGCACCGGGAATGAAACAAGACTGATGTTGTAAAGTACATTAGAGAGTGGACGGTAGAGCTCCAGAAAAAAAACAGCCGGTGTTTCGAGTCTTCTTTTACAAACAGCACTCGCGAGGCAACGGATATCCTCCTCAAGTACCATCACATCATCGTGCACAGTTTCCATGTATCCTTTATACCTAGCGAAGCAAGAAATTGCTACGTGTCATTTTGTGAATCACGAACAGGCGGAGCCTGCGGCGCGCCTTCGGCAGGAGCGCGCTCAAAGCTTCGGAATCCAGAGATCCCTTGACTTCCTCCTCCTTGCAAAACGGGAGGTGTCACGCTCTCCTGTTCCTGCCTGAGCTTCCGTAAACGAATGAGCTCTTCGCGCAGTTTATCTAGATCTTCGCCTCGAGTTTGCTCAACAAGATTAAGATCTGAGAGGAATTGAGAGCTAGAGTAATCTACCTTCTTCTCTTTCTGCTCCTGAAGAACACTCCTCACTTCAGCAGCGACGCGGGATAACTCCTGCTTTCGAAGGGGGAACTGTGCAGGTGTCTTCTGACGCTTAACGAGCTTTAGAAAATCACGAAACAGCTCTTCCTGTTCTTCTGCTGACTCGATCTGTCTCTTGAGCTGCACAATCTCGTTCTCAAGCTCTGTTGCTTTATTAAAGTATCCAATGATCGAAAGATCTTTCCGCAAACGATCAAGTGCCTTTTCTTTTTCACGAACTTGGACCTGAAGTGCCTTCAAAGCCTCTTGGCCACTTACATACTCCTGCTCAAGTGCCTCTGCACTGAGTAAGAATTCAGCATGCTCCGACTTGGAAACAGTGCGTAATCCGGAAATATCAAAATTTCCGTTTTTATCCAGAAAGAGAACCTTAAATGAAAAATGGATTGAGCCTTGCGTCTCGTATTCTTGCTTCAGAAGAGCAACAACCTCTCCGGATGTCTCCGCAGTCGTTTTCTCTATAAGGTAGCCATTTTTTATCAGGTAATCTCCACTTAGCAGATCGTGTAGAATAAAAAGAGCACGCTCTGGAACAAAATCGAGCTTTCTTTCTGCCCGGAAGACAATACTCTGCTTATCGTCTGCGAGAGTGAGCTGAGCACCAACAAGAAAAGTCGAAAACAATATCAAAGAGGAGAGAATATATTTCACTGTACCACCTCTTCAGGTTTTTCGGGCAGAAGAATATTGGTTCTTCCTCGCTCAAGAGCTATTTGCTCCTGTAACTTTAAGATCTCTTTTGCTCTTTGTACTTGCTCCTGAAAATCTCTTCCAGCTCCCGATCGGACAGATTCTAATTGAGCATCTATCCACTCTGATTCAAGCTGGGCTATCGAACGCTCAAGATGCACAAGCGTGCCTTCTGGAGAAACCTTTAACGCCAGATCATACGTATCTTGCACTCGCTGAAGCTCTTTGAGTACAGCGTCTCTTCTTTGACGCACGTCTTCATACTGTTTCTTAACCTCAGTGATTTTTTTACTGCCTTCTTCCTGCAGCTTCGTTCGGTCATTTAAAAATTCTGTTAGACGCTCTATTTCATCAGTTAATCTTGGAGAAACTCGCTCAGCCTCATCACGCTTCATATGAATTTTTGCTAACTGCTCATAACGCTCATTCCAGTGAGCCAAAGAAGCTTCATCCTCAGCAGAATAGAGACGCTCGCTAACAGATATAGGACTTAGCTTCCACTGTCCGGTACGCTTTATGGTACTTTCCTTATGCTTTTCATACTCAGTTACCTGTCCAGTCAGATAGCTCCCGTTCCGACTACTCCCGGTAAATAATAGCGTACGCTTTTCATCCTGAACCTGAAGCGGAGCAAACCACTCTCCTTCCTCTAAGAGTACGGGTTCGATAGTTTTTGATGTCCACCTCTCGCTCATAAAGTTTAAGAAGATTCTATTTGTTTTCCGATCAAAATGGAGGCTAATGGGGATAAGAGAGAGATCTCCGTCTAGATTTTTGAGAGTACCAACGTAGTGTGCATGCTGCGGAATTGGAAAGCGCTTCTTAAACTCAATCCAATAGAAATAGGAGACAACGGCTAGAATAATAATGAGCCCAAGAAAGCCAATTTTAAAGAGAAGTGACCGAAACATATTAACCTATAACCTTAGCAGGACAGCCAACAACTCTCGCACCTGCTGGAACATCATCTCGCACAAGTGAATGAGCCCCTATAATAGCCCCATCACCGATGGTCACACCATCAAGAATTGTTGCTCGTGTACCGATCCATACATTCTTTCCAATATTCACTCCCCCTTTGAGCTCCATTTCACCGGAAAGAAAACGTCCTGACGCATCAGGCTTATGATTTCCAGGACCTATATAGGCATATGCGGCTATAAGAGTACCTTCGCCTATTTTTAAGGAAGTTTGAGTTGCCAGTCGGCAATGAGTACCAACATTGACCCCCTCACCGAGAGTAATCTCACCACCCTTGGCTGCAACGATTGAAAATTTTCCAAGACTCACACAATCTGAAAGTGAAATTGCCCCATCATCCCGAGCATCAAGAGAGACGTAGTCATCGATAAGAAGCTTACTGGCGAGAGAAATTCTATGAAATCCTCTGACAGTGACCGATCGACCAATCGCTGGTCTTTTACCACAGCTCTTAAAAAGCAGAGGATAGACAAGAGAACGAAGCCCAAACCCAATCAGGCCGGGCAACGGGCCAAAAAGAAATGTAGCACTCTCAATTGTCAAAAACGAAAGAACGGACGCATCACCGCACACATACTGCTTATAGGTGCGAAATGGACTGGAAGAGTCTGTGAATTTGCGTTGCTGAGCCGAAAGGGCTTCTTCTGAGGTTTGTGAATCCATTACAGTTACTAAAGATTTAGGAGTTTCTGCAAACGATAAATCCCGATTATACTCAAAGAGTCTGTGATTTCGCCAGTATCAGTCATTGATATTGCCTCTTTAAGGGGGAGTTTTTTAATCTGAAGAACTTCCGTATCGTCAGGTGATACCGGTACTGAAGATAAACCTCTGGCGACAAAGAGATATCCACGCTCAGAACTAAAACAGTTACTGAGGTGTATTTCTTCACCAAGAGGCTCCCAATTCGTAGCTAGAAGCCCAGCTTCCTCTTGAAGCTCTCGCTTAGCCGTTTCTAGCGGTTCCTCATCACTTTCACCACCACCTTCAATAATCTCCCAAGAGTACCTATCCAAGGGATATCGATACTGACCGACAAGATAAATCTCCAAATCATCAGTAAGAGCAATAACCCCTACAGCCTTTTTTGTCTCAACAACACCATATATACCTTCTTTTCCGGCAGGAGTAATAACCGAATCCTCACGAACCTTAATCCACGGGTTCTCGTATACATATTTACTTGAAAGTGTTTTCCACGGATTCTGTTCAGACATATCTCTACTATAAATGCAGACAACCCCAAATACAAACTCCCCATCTACCTCTTAGTCCTCGTAATCTTCCTCTTCCTCTTAATCTTCCTCCTGCACTTGCACCATTAAAACCCTTCTCTCCCCTAAAAAACAATCTAGACCTCTCCTCCCTGTGCCCTCTGTGTTTTTTACGTTTTATCGCTATCGGATTACGAGTGAGTGCCGATTCGCAAATAAGACATGATAAACACGGAGCACGCAGAGACGCTTCGCTCCACAGAGATGGGGCATTTTGGTGCAAGTGCAAGATTAAGAGGAAGAGGAAGAGGAAGAGGAAGACACAATAATATCTTTCGCCCGAGCGCAATGATCTAATGAATACTTATGGGCCCGTGCTGTCCGATCTGGAAAGAACGCTTCCCAGACGATCTCCCCCTGCGGAGTTACTTCAAAAACGCGTGCACGCACATCTTGTGAAATTAGAGTATTTCCATTGGGGAGACGTTGTATCGATCCTGCAACACGACTAAAGAACCGATCCTTATCGACATAACTCCAAACAACTTCACCGTTTACTGGATCTATTTCCAATACTCTGGAATAAGGGCGACGAATAAGATGACCATTATCGAAGATGAGTAAATTCCCGGCTCCTGGAAGATCTGGTCCAATCATATGCGGCTCGTGACCACCAAATATCTTAAGCTCTGGATCTTCGCGTTGTTTATCAGATGGAAACGTCCATACGATCTCTTTTGAATCACGATCAATGATATACATCTCCCAGAAATTTCGTGGATAAAAAAGAATATTGCCCGGCTTAAATTCAGGGTGATCTGGATACCACTTATTTTCCGGTATGCGCCTCACGGTGTTGCCATGAGTCCAGTCAATTCTACGCTTTAGGCCCATGGTCGGATCACGGTCAACCTCGGCAAGTTCACAAGATCTTACCCCACAGTAACTATGATCAAAGGCATCAAAAGAGCTCCAAAGCCACTGAGAAGAACCTGAGCGATCGATGATATTAATAAGGTCGGCTCTTAATTGACGAGGCTTGCCATCAAATTTTATTCCCTTATTTGGCCTCTTCGTTCTCTGCAGTAAGAGTGTTTTTTCGCCAGGAAGGCGCGAAATATCGTGATGGAGAATATCATCAGAAACATGCTCCCATGCTATGTTCCACTCCCAATCATATTCACGCGCTGAGTATTGGAGGGTAGACCACGGCTCGCGCTTTGCTCCGATCTTTGTGCCGTGAAGTGTTAATAAGTTACAATTCGGGAGCAACCGCGATCTTTCTGTATCTATAGGCCAGTAGTGTAAGAGTTTTCCGGAAGGGCCGAGAAGGAGCACCTGTTCGATATCATAAACCGGGACAAGCAAAACCCCCGGCCACGATTTCTCCTCATTATAAACGGTAACTCGGTGCAGAGGATGATGAGAATAACTCCCGGTAACGACTCTCGGATCAATCGACTCTTTTGTTTGAACGGCGGCAGGTCTTTCAAGTATCCACAGGATGGCGATTGCCCCACAGAGACCAAAGAGCAGAAGCGCTGCATCTCGTATCTGACGTGTCATGTGGGGTAGTGTTGCTGATGAGAAGAATCACGTCAAGTTTAAGCCCACCCCTCCATCTTTCTCTTCCTCTTTCTCTTCATCTTCCTCTTGCACTTGCACTTTCTCTTGCACAAATAGATTGAAGTATGCCCCCCGTCATTGCGAGGAGCTGAGGCGAAGCCGAACGACGCGGCAATCTCCCTGCTATGCCACAGATATTATAGTACCGAGGCGAGGATATTGCTTCGTCGTTCGACCGCTGGTCTCAGCTCCTCGCAATGACATTGATTATTCTTTGTAGGCTGTGGGTATGAGGCTTGCCCCGGACCGTCCTTCGCTGAAGCTTCGGACGGTAGTTTTTTCGTTTTTTTATACAATAAGGCAAAAACTACATATCTAACTGAAGATCTGGCTCATCAAACGCTGATGCTTTGTTATCTTCACCACCGTCTCCGTTTTGCTCTTCAGGCTCAGGCTTAGCTTTCTTCTTTCCAAGGAGTCCCTTTTTAGGTGTCTCTACAAAGTCACCTTCCTCTGATAGTTTTACGCGGAGACGTAAATTGTTCGCACTATCAGCGTTCTTAAGCGCTTCATCAAGTGAAATTTTTCCAGCGCGATAGAGGTCGTAAAGAGCCTGATCAAACGTCTGCATACCAACGTTCGTACTCTTCTCCATCGCTTCCTTAAGCTCAGCTATTTCACCTTTATGGATAAGATCTTTTACTCGAGGACTATCAAGTAAGATTTCAATGGCGGCAGCACGTCCACCGTCTACACGCTTCACTAGGCGCTGACTGAGTATTCCTCTTAAGTTTAAACTCAGTTGAAGGTAGATCTGCTTATGACGCTCCGGCGGGAAAAAGTTCATCACCCGCTCCATCGCTTGGTTAGCGTTATTACTGTGAAGGGTAGCAAGACAGAGGTGTCCAGTTTCAGCAAAGGTAATCGCGGCTTCCATCGTTTCTGTGTCACGAATCTCACCGATAAGTATCACGTCAGGAGCCTGACGAAGAGAGTTCTTAAGAGCAAGTTGAAAGCTCTGAGTATCAACGCCGACTTCTCGCTGTGTTACGATTGATTTTTTGTGATTGTGCACAAACTCGACAGGATCTTCTATGGTGATGATATGTCCAGCACTATTTCTATTACGATAATCGATCATCGCAGCAAGCGATGTTGATTTACCAGATCCTGTAGCACCAACAACGAGGACCAGCCCACGCTTCGTCATCGAAACATCTTTCAGTACCGGCGGCAGCTCAAGATCGTCAACGGTAAGAATGTTTGAGCGAATCTGTCGTATAACCATACCGACACAGGCTCTCTGCACAAAACAATTGACTCGAAATCTTCCAAGCGCAGGGAAATAAAGTGCTAGATTTATCTCATTTGTCTCGTCAAACTCACGCTGCTGCTTATCAGTCATGATGCTATAGACAAGAGCACGAGTATCTTCCTGCTCAAGACACTTGTTTCCTGCGGGTCGCAGTGCTCCATTAATTCGATACATCGGCGGACTATCTACGGTCACATACAGGTCTGAGGCGTCGTGCTCAGTCATCACGGTGAGAAGTTTACTGATATCAAGAGTTGCCATATGTTTCCCCTATTAAGCTTCGTCGAGTTCTTTGAAAAGATCCGGATTCCCAGTTTTTTCAATTGCTGTTTCACGTGTAATAAGATTTCTATCGACCAGCTCCATGAGGTGCATGGACATAGTCTGCATTCCCTGATTCTGCGAGGTCTGCATCACACTCGGTATTTGATGTATCTTTCCTTCACGGATAAGGTTTCGCACCGCAGTAGAACCAAGTAAAAGTTCTAATCCAGCAACACGACCACCCCCCACTTTCTTACAGAGTGTTTGAGTCACGATTGCCTGAATCGACTCCGCAAACATAGCACGTACTTGTGCTTGCTGTTCTGGTGGAAAGACGTCAATGATCCGGTCTACTGTCTTAGGAGCACTAGATGTATGAAGCGTTCCAAACACAAGGTGCCCTGTTTCCGCTGCAGTAAGTGCGAGTTGAATAGTCTCTAAATCTCGCATCTCACCAACAAGAATAATATCTGGATCTTCACGAAGTGCAGCCTTCAGAGCATTCTTAAAGGATTGCGTATGCGGACCTACTTCACGTTGGTTAATAAGACATTTTTTTGAGACGTGAACAAATTCGATAGGATCTTCTACGGTAAGTATGTGCTTTTCAAAATTATCATTGATGTAGTCAAGCATCGCAGCGAGCGTAGTCGATTTCCCCGACCCCGTAGGGCCAGTAACAAGGACTAATCCTTTTTCACGAACAGAAACTTTACGCAGGACATCAGGCATATTGAGCTGTTCCAATGAGAGGATCTTTGTCGGAATCTGACGAAAGACCGCTCCTAATCCCCTATTCTGCCTGAAGACATTGACCCGGAAACGGGCAACCTCACCGAGCTGCATTGAAAAATCTAATTCACTAAACTCTTCAAAGTTCTTACGGTGCGCATCGTTCATGATGTCGTAGATCATGGCGTGCGTTTGCTCTGAGGTAAGCTCAGGCATCTTTATTTTTTTCATTGAGCCGTGAACACGAACCATTGGGGGTTCACCAGCACTAATATGTAAGTCAGATGCTTCTTGCTGAACAGCAAATTGAAGCAATTGTGTGATATCCATATTTTTGCGATAGCTCCCTAATAAAATATCCTAGGGAAAGATATCGGTATGTGAGAAAAATAATTAAAGGAGAAACAGCTAAATAAAATCGTGTTTCTAATATTTTACGTCATTTACTCAAAATGCGGATTCAGCGTGCTATCTATCTGGCTATATTCCCGGTGCACGGCATCGGTGAAGCTTCGAATTCCGGCAATACAAATAATTGAAATGAAGGCTACGAGAACTGCGTACTCTACCATAGTTGCCGCAGTTTCTCCTCTTCTTAGAAGCTCAGAGAGACTCTTTGGTGTTCTTTTGCGTATCATAATCTACCTGCCTAAAGCGCTCACTTTTATTGTACCTTACTTGCGCTCACCCCGTATATCGAGCAAAATAGCTGATTTGATCCAAACTGTTTTTTACTTTCCTGATAACGATGTAAAATCAGCTTATTAAAGAAGCATTAGACCTTGAAAAAGACCCTCTACCCCGGCTACTTGCAAACAGCACGAGCGTTGAAAATTGCAACGCTTTGTAAGGGCAAAACCGCCGTAGTACTCACATCAGACAAAGAGACAGCTTCCCGGCTCATAAGCGATCTACGATTTTTTCTTACTCCCGATCTTATACGCGAATACCCTTTTTGGGATCCCCTTCCTTTCGAGACAGTGTCTCCGCAAGTATATCTCACCAGTGGCCGCCTACAGATCCTCTCCTCTCTCTTAAAAGGACTTCCTCAACTCATCGTCACGACCCCAACGGCCCTTTTTCAGAAAGTGCCCACTCCTGAGTTTTTTACAAGCAAGTCTTTAGAACTCTTAGCTGGCGCGCACCTCACGATTCAGGATCTTGAAGAGCATCTCCTCAAGGCTGGGTTCACCAGAGTAAGAATTGTTGAAGAAATAGGGCAGTACGCTCTCCGAGGGAGCATTATCGACTTCTATCCGGCCTCACAATCAATGCCAGTCCGCGCCAGCTTTATGGGAGATACGCTTCGTGCGCTTCAGCTCTTTCGGACCGAGTCACAGCGTACCGCACAAGAGATTTCAACCACATTCATAGATCCGGTCAGAGAACTCTGGTTCGACAATATAGACAAATCTTTGCTCTTTGATCGCATCAAAGAACGTGGGAAGAAGTTGGAAACTCCCGCTCGAGAAATCGCTGCAACGGTACACGCATTACGAGAAGAGAAACACTATGCCGGAATCGAACTTCATCAATACATAGCTTCAACTGCATTCACAGATTTCTTTCGTTATCTTCCTGAGGATTCCGTATTCATTCTCGATGAACCTCACAGCATTCAAAAGCATAGCGATGATTTCTATCAACTTATTCAAGACCGTTATAGTAGTCTTCTTCAGGAACATTTCCTCCTCCCATCCCCTGAAGAAGTTTATCTCTCACCTGAAGTATTTGAAAATAGGTATCAGTCCCATGCTCAACATATTTTTGATACAGTAGAATATTATGACGATGAGGCGGACTCACATTACCATATCGTACGCGAGAAAAGCATTCCAACTGGCGATCTTGTCTTGTCACTCCGCGCAAGGGCTGGCACAGAGAGCTCTCATGCCCCCCTTCAAAAGAAGATCGAAGCCTGGCGAAAGGATAAGTACCAGATAGCATTCGTAACCGGCTCAGAGTCACGTGCTGCAAGACTGAAGCGCAACCTGCTTGAGCTCGACTATGAGCTAAAATCAGCAAGCAGCATGAATGGATTGGAGTGGATACACGAGAAGAATGCTTATCCACTCCTGATACTAAATGGACACCTATCTGAAAGTGCCATACTACCAGATGTGAAAAAAATCTTGCTTACAGAGCAAGATCTCTACGGTGAAAAAAGCGTTCGCAAGAAGGACAACTCTACTTCAGAAATTAACATTAAAAAACTTCTAAGCTCACTTTCTCAACTCGATATCGGAGACTACATCGTCCATATTGATTACGGAATTGGAATCTATCGAGGGTTTCGGCAGGTAGAGGTCGATGGTCAGAAGAGCGATCTTATTCAAATTGAGTACGCCGACAGCATGCTCTATCTCCCCCTAACAAACATAGGGCGAGTACAGCGATTTTCTGCGCTAGAGGGGCAAACTCCACGTATTGATAAACTAAGCTCAACGCGCTGGAAAAAGACCAGACAGAAAGTGCAACAATCAGTCGCAACACTCGCCGGAGATCTTATAAAGCTCTATGCCGCAAGAAACATGACGCAAGGATTTGCTTTTGATTCTCCTAACTTTGAAGACGAAAGATTTGCGGATGACTTTCCTTATAACGAAACACAAGATCAACTTCGTGCCATAGAAGAAACACTACACGACATGTCTACTAAAAAACCTATGGATAGACTCGTATGTGGAGATGTTGGGTTTGGGAAGACGGAAGTAGCAATGCGTGCCGCGTATAAGGCGGTACAAAGCTCAAGGCAGGTTGCCGTACTCGCCCCCACAACCATACTCGTAGAGCAACACAAACAGTCATTTCTAAAGCGCTTTCAAGATTTCCCCGTTACCGTAGACGCCCTGAGCAGATTTTATCCACCAGAAAAAAACAAAAAAGTTCTCGAGCAACTTCAAACCGGCGAACTCGATATTGTTATTGGAACTCATAAGCTTCTCCAAAGAGACGTTCTCTTTAAAGACCTCGGACTCCTCATCATTGATGAGGAACACCGCTTTGGGGTTAAACAGAAAGAACGAATCAAGCAAATCAAGAAAAACGTAGATGTCCTAGCTCTGACAGCTACACCAATACCACGCACTCTCCATATGTCTCTCCTTGAACTTCGAGACATAAGCATTATCAGCACAGCCCCAAGTGACCGAAGAACAATACGCACCTATGTTGCTCCTGAACAGGAAACTCTCATACGCGATGCCATTCGACGAGAAGTTCAACGAGGAGGCCAGTGCTTTTTTATTCACAATCGAGTTCAGAACATTGAACTTATAACTTCAGAGCTTAAGGATATTGTTCCTGAAGTGAGTATTGACTATGCACACGGCCAAATGTCTGAAAGAGAGCTCGAAAGGAAAATGCACTCTTTCCTTAAGAAAGAGATCGATGTTCTCGTGAGCACAACAATTGTCGAATCTGGTATCGATATCCCCACCGCAAATACAATTATTATCAATCGCGCCGATATGTTCGGACTTGCGCAGCTCTATCAGCTCAGAGGGCGAGTAGGGAGAAGTGACCGGCAGGCCTATTGTTATTTTCTCGTTCCACACTCAAAGAAGATGAGCGGTGAAGCGAAGGAAAGACTCCGAGCGCTTCAGTCCCTTGATGACCTCGGCCAAGGATTTCATCTTGCTCTGCGAGACCTTGAGATACGTGGAGCTGGCAACCTCCTCGGGAAGGAACAATCCGGAAATGTACTTTCGGTGGGATTCGATCTCTATACAAAAATACTCAAAGAGGCCATTCATCACCTGAGCGAATCAGATCTTTCAGTTGACGAATTCATAGAGCCAGAGGTTAAGGTCAGCGTGAATGCTTATATCCCTGAAGACTATATTCCCGATGTCCCTGAGCGCCTCGTGCTCTATCAACGGCTATCCGCTATAACAGGCTACGAGAGCGGTATCCTGTTGGCTGAAGAGATCGAAGATCGTTTTGGCACGATCGGTGAAGAGCTCGATGAGCTTATACAGCTCATGTGCTTTAGAGCTGAGCTTAAAAAGCATCTTGTAGAGAAGACTGATATTTCAGAGAAAAAAATAATTCTGGCTTTCTCCCCCAAAGCAAATCTCAACATGGAGAAAGTGATAGCTCTTCTTCAAAGTAATCCGAAGTACTATTCACTAAGTAAAAATAACAGCCTTACCGTGGGAGATCCGGAACTCTACGGCGAAACTCAGTCCCAGACCTACAGAAAAGTGCTCACATTCCTCGACTCAATATCAGGTTAACCAGCACACCAGCCAGAAAATATCACCTAAAATCTCCTTTCCTTACGCCCCTTAGCCCGAAAACCAGTCATAACACTGTTGAGTAGCATGTATTTTCGGCTAGTTATGTGCGCGCATACGAATATTTATTAGCTGAAGCAAGTGTCCTTCTGTCAGTGATAGGAGGAAGGAAGTTGTTTTAATTTAAAGGTTTTTTTTGAGCTACCGTTTTTCGTACAGAATATTTATCTGTGTTCTTACTGCCATTCTCGGGGCAAACACAACTCTTCATGCCGAAGCTCTAAAATCAATGCCGATATCTGCGAAATCTCAGATACTTGAGACAGAGCTTAGCAATGGTTCGACCATTACATGTATCGCATCTGATGGATTGATAGCCTCAGGAAGCCTCACTTCTGACCAAAAGTCTTTCTATACTTCAATCGATGCCTTTGAGCAGGAGAAAGTAGAAGTAGATGAGAAGAAAAAAAAGCTCCGCAAAAAGAGACGACGCCTGAGACGAAAGATTAAGCGCGGCAACTTTAAACGACGCAGAAAGCGAAAGATGCGTCAAAAGATTAAAGACATTCGCACCGAAATGAAGAGCTTTGAGGGATACCTCTTAGAACGCGAAGCTAAAATGAATGCGGAGAATGAGGCTTGTACCGTAAGAGTGCTCTCGCCCTACTCAGGACGTGCGAATGCTTCAAATTTCTATAAACAAACAATTTCCCGTGATGAAGCAAGGCACCTCCTTAGAAAACTAGTGATGAACGATATCAGTTTCATCGAGGATGGTGCTTCCGATTACAACCTTGAAGAACTCGTTAACAATATCCTTAACCCGAACAATTTCTCAAAAGACCTCAAGCGTATGCTTGAAACCTTTCGAGATGGGATTACTGGTGATCAGTACCGTGGAGTACTGCCTTTCGGAAGACCAGAAGGGGGTAACTATTATGTGTTCGAAGAGGACGAGCAATTCGATACTCTCTCAAAACAAAAACAGGGGCTAGATACGTTCACACAAGTATACCTCAAAGGATATAATCCAAATACCGGGACTCTTCACTATGGAAATTCGTTCACCTCTCCTATTCATATTATCTATGGAAGATATCTTTCGAGCATCCAAGCAAAAATGAGCCACATCTGGCTAGGACACTTTGGTACTTCTTGGACAAAGCCTGATACAAAAAACGAGAGAGAATACTTCGATCTCATTTACGATAATTCTCTTGGAAGTTTTCGACATATGGTATTAGGAACAACCGATGATGCCTGTCTCGAGGGGGCTACCGCCTCAGGTACTGGTATACTCTGCGACGTTGCTAGCGGCATCTGGCTCGATCATCACCTCAATACCGTTGAGGACAGAAACCAAAACTATGCTCGAGAACTGATGGAGCTCTATCTGCTAGGGCCGACAGACTACTTCACAGGACAGCCCAACTATACAGAAGTAGATGTCGTAGCTTCCACAGCATTCACATCAGGGTTTAGGCTTACATCAGAAACCGTCCCTATTGAGCTCTATGATGGACCGCAACGAGGGGCAACAACGAAGAGACGATACTTCCTTTCCTACGAAACAGATAGACACGACAACCAAGCTTGGGCAGCGTTTCAAGGAACAAGCTATGAATTTCGTGGTCCTGCCACACCAACTGATTTTGTTGCTCACATTTTTGACAATCATCCGGGAATGCCACGATTCATTGCCGGAAAACTATTCCGCATGTTGGCTCACCAGAATCCAAGTGAAGAGCTCATAGATTCGCTTGCGCATAAATTTAAGGAGAGTAATTTTAATATTTCAGCTCTGCTCTATAGCATAGCTACCTCAGAAGCAATGTTCTCTGACGCAGCCTATGAACGGAGTTGTATTAAATCTCCTGTTGAGCAATATCTTGAACTGTCACGCAACCTACAAATGCCTCTTGTTGCAACAAATAGTCTCAGACTATCAAACACACATCATAACTGGGGGGGCGTTATTAATAGACTACGATCTCAAGGAAATCTCGTTGGCGTAAATTCTTTACTTAATCAAGCAGGTGAGAAGAGCCTTCTTTATGACTCCGTATTCACCTACGATTATTGCGGAAGAGATGCAGATGCCGTTGGAGGTGATTGGCTTCATTCAATTAAAATGTTGTATCGAACAAAAAACATGATTGAACTTGTGGGAATGGCTCAGAACTATAATCATTACATTTTTGACTTCGCAGATAGAATAGATCTCATTGCAAAGTATACAGGTAAGCAAGAGTCAAACCTTGAGCCACAAGATTTCATAGACTTCTTTGAATATGTGTATGATGTAGAACTTGCGGCAAACGAAGAGAGCGTTTTATTACGTTACCTGAAGCGTGAAATGCAAAGCGATGGTACAATGGAAAATGTTGAGTGGGACATTAACAATTCAAGCTTTCTCATGAAAAAGATAGCAGGACTTGCCGCTATCTTTCTGGACATGTCGATTACGAATGTAAAGTAGAGGATATTATGAAAAAAGGGCTTAGCAGAAGAAAATTCCTCAAAGATTCTATTCTCGGGATGGCGTCGATCTCATCTCTCAACCTTACGCCAACGCTCCTATCCGAGGCTTCCGCTGCTCAAAATGATTTTAGAATCATGGTTGTCGTACAGCTCCTTGGAGGACTCGATCCTCTTATGATACTCCCATACACACGGCAATACGGCGAGCTTAAGGACATTCGTGGCGACGAGGCTAGGGTAAATCCAGGAGATAGTCCCGAAATTGGACAGGGCCTTGCGTATCATCCGAAGATGGCCGGACTAGCAAATTTTCTAAACAACACCTTTATTGCACTACATTCAGGAGTAGCTTTCACAACTCCTCCACAACGTTCTCATGCAACTATGACAAAGCGTCTGGCACTAGGGGGATCAGAAAAGCTCTACGGCAATAATGGTTGGACAGCGAGGCTCTATGACAATGGCATAGATCTCATAGGCCTTGGTGGAACAGGAACCTCCTTTAACTGCAGTGCATGTGAGCGCCCTCCACTTAGAACGAGCAGCTTTGAGGATCTGAACGTCAGTGGTGCAGATATGAGTTCTCAACTGGGCGGCACAACACACGGAAAGCATATCGATTCAGTACTCCGGGAACTCGCCTCTATGAATCCAGATCGCCACGTAGGCAAGATGGAAAAGGTATACCGTGACGCTCAGCTCAAGATGTATGAGACTATTGATGAGATTGAAAAAACTCTCTCATATAAGACGCCACTTCTTAGCGCATATCCAACTCATCCGTTTGGAGTCAAGTTTCGTAACATTGCCCAAAAAGCCCTGCAACTTAAGAACGAAAATAAAAATGAGAGACTTGTTTTTGTTGTAAGTCAGGGGGGGTTTGATATGCACAGTAATTGGCTGGGCACCGGAGATAAGCTCATGGGATACCTCGGAGATACGCTGACGGTGTTTTTTAATGATCTTAAGGCGATGGGAATATTTGATAATGTTGTTACTATGACCACCTCTGAATTCGGAAGAACCGTAAAGTCGAACGGGAAAGGAACAGATCACGGCATTGGTTTTCCAGGATTCGTATTTGGAGGAAAAATAAAGGGGGCTATTCACGGCTACAGGCGCACCGTAGCCGAATTGGCAAAGCTTCCCGGAAATGCTTTTCCCCGTGAATTTGCGCAAGAGCGGTTGATAATCGACATACTCGAGAATCATCTTGGAGTTTCTGGGAGGACTATTTTTGAGGACTATAGTTCTATTCCGAAGCCTGCTGGATATCAGCTCTTCGCTTGATTTCAATCAATTTGCTGTTCCTAAATAGGTAAACACAGGAGAACGCGGAGCACACGGAGTCAGTTGTGAAGGGCTTTAACCTTACGCGCATTGGGTCAGGTATGAAACAGCCTTTAATATATCATCTTCTGGTACTATCTGATCCACGGTGGCGCTTCCGAGTCCGTCTAGTAAAGTCCAACGGATTTCGCCGGCTTGGTTTTTCTTGTCGCTTTTCATTTTAGCAAGGAGAGTTTCCTCATCAAGCTTTGGAGCTGTTACTGGTAAGCCTACCGCTGATAGCGACTCTCGAACCTTCGACATCTCGTCCTGAGATATTTTTCCATTTAAAAGTGAAAGATATGCTTCGCCTATCATTCCAATAGATACCGCTTCTCCGTGATGGAGCGGACCATCAGGAAAAAGCTCTGGCTGTTCATGAGAGAGAGATTCATATGCGTGTCCAATGGTGTGCCCAAAGTTTAAGACCTTGCGATATCCACTTTCTTTTTCATCAGCTTGTACGACCTCAGCCTTGATCTCACATGAACGTTTTACAAGAGCTATCATCTCATCAGTGGTGTAAGCGCCCGGTTCACTTGTCGTTGCTGAAGCAATGTACTCTTTATCTGCTATGAATCCATGCTTTAAAATCTCAGCAAAGCCAGAGCGAAGCTCTCTCTTTGGCAGCGAAGTAAGCGTATCAACATCAATAAGTACCGCTTTCGGTTGAGAGAAGGCTCCAACAAGGTTCTTCACACCAGCAAAGTTCACACCTGTCTTTCCGCCAACACTGGCATCAACTTGGGAAAGAAGAGTCGTCGGAATTTGAATAAAATCAATTCCACGCATATAGGTAGCGGCAACAAACCCTCCCAAATCGCCGATAACACCCCCTCCCATGTTCAGGAGCAGTGACTTTCTATCTAAGGACGCAGCAGCCAATTTATTTAAGACATAGTCGTAGGTCATGAGGTTCTTGGAGACTTCCCCGGGTGGAATGTCTATCTCTAAAGCATCGGCCGGAAGAGAGCTACGTACCTCTTCCCCGTATATGCTCCCAACTACGCTATCTGTAAGGAGAGCTACTTTCGAGTAGCTCTCCAGAGAGATAAGATTCGACAACCGTGTTAGAACGCCACTACCGATAGTGATCTCGTAACTACGCTCTTTTATCGATCCTTCCAAAAGTACTTGAACCTTCTCCATAGCAACTAACCCATAAGGTCCCGCATGAGCTCCTTAAGCTGCTCGGGGTAAAGAGACTGAGGTCCATCGCTAAGCGCTTTCTCTGGCTCAGGATGAAACTCAATCATGATACCGTGCGCGCCAATCGCTCTTGAGGCAAACGAAAGTGGTG
This sequence comes from bacterium, assembly GCA_030431715.1. Lineage (GTDB taxonomy): Bacteria > Bdellovibrionota_C > UBA2361 > UBA2361 > RFPC01 > JAUIIO01. Next base: position 32,129 of record JAUIIO010000025.1, on the reverse strand, counting down.
GGACAAGCCAACGCGTTCCTGCGGCATGTGACGGATCCACAATCACAGGAAGATGTGACATCTGCTTCAGTACCGGCACTGCGCTCAAATCAAGCGTATTCCTTGTCGCTGTTTCAAAGGTGCGTATCCCTCTTTCACAAAAGAATACTTGCTGATTGCCCTGCGAGAGAATGTACTCTGAGGCATGGAGCAGATCGTCAATAGAAGCACTCATGCCCCGTTTGAGCATAATTGGACGACGTGTCTTACCCACCTCAGATAGGAGAGTAAAGTTCTGCATATTTCTGGCTCCTATCTGTATGATATCAGCTTTCTCGGCAGCTCTTTCCACATCATCTGGCGCAAGCACTTCGGTTACGATCGGCAAGTCGTACATCTTCCCGGCTTCAGCCATGATATCGAGCCCGTCCCAACCAAGTCCCTGAAAGCTATAGGGCGATGTCCGTGGTTTAAAACATCCTCCTCGCAAGATCGTCGCACCACATTCTTTTGCTACACGCGCGCACTCAAAGATCTGCTCTTCAGACTCGACTGAACACGGCCCAGCGATAACAGTAAAGTTATCACCACCAAGGACGGCCCCTTTTACACGAATGATGGTGTCTTCATTCTTGTATTCGCGACTCGCTAACTTATACCCCTTAGCCTTCTTAGGTAGCGGAGGCTTATTGGTTTTACTTTCTTTTGCAGCAAGTGATTTTTCACCACTCTTCGCATCTGCTCCAGACTGGGCAAGGTTTTCTGGTTTCACAGAAGTAGGTGCTACCCGTTCGGTAGGATAGGATCCAAGGATCTTGATAAATCTTGATACTCGGGTCAGCTCATCGAGCGCATCTTGAACGTGCTCTTGCTCTGGATTCCCTTCAAGATCGAGATAAAACATCTCTTCCCATGGATTTTCGAGGATCGGACGAGACTCTAACTTGGAGAGATTTATTCCTCTATCTTCGAAAATATGCAGAGCCCGTACGAGCGCTCCTGGCTCCTGAGCAGTTGAAAACACCAGAGACGTCTTTGAAGGCACCTGCCGGTTAATAGTAAGCGGCTTACGAGCAACGATTAAGAACCGAGTATAACTTTCTTTCTGGTTACCAACATTTTCCTGCAAAACATCTAGATCAAATAGTCTGGCAGTTTCTTTACTGGTGATCGCACCTACCGCAGGATCTTTTGATTCCTTAAGGCGCTTACTGGCAAGAGCAGCATCACTAAAATACTCAAGAGACACATCAATATCAGAGAGAAACTTGCTGCATTGCATTACCATATCAGGGTGGCAAAAGAGCGTCTTTAAACTCTCCTTGCTCGCTCCTTTCTGGCCAATCAAGCAGAGATCCACCTTGCAAGTCTCCTCACCAACGAGAGAGAGCTGTGTGTGAAGTAGAAGATCGTAGACTTCATTGATGCCACCTGATGCGGTATTTTCAATTGGCAGAATACCAAAGTCCGCTTTTCCCTTTTCTACAGCTTCAAGCACAGCTTGATAGTTTGAGCACCCAAGGTAAGAGACATTATCACCTTCTCGTGCGAAGTGCTGCTGAGCAGCAAGGTAACCGTATGCTCCTTCAATGCCCTGAAAGGCGACACGCTTAACGACCCGTCCCACATCGGTCGCATTGGCTTGCGTTTGAAAGTACTGGCGCTGAAGACGCACAGAATCATCAATCACTTCATGAAAGATTCTCGTAACAAAGTGGCTATCAAGGCCTAGCGACTTCCCCTTCTCTATCCGATAAAGGAGGAGATCCTCCTCGCGCTGCCTGTCTCTTAGCGCGCTTTTATTTTTTTCCTTTGTTTGAGCTATAGAAACACTCGCCTCCCGGCGTTTTCCAAGGAGTTCTAGGATCTGCTCATCGATGCCGTTGATACTCTGGCGGATCTGCTCGACACTCGCTTCTTTAGGCTCAGATGTCTTGCTCGTTACTTCACTGTTTTCAGATGTCATTTTATCTCTTTTCGGTAATGTTAACCTCTTCAATCGAAGAGGGGTTCCTCCCACTCCAGACTGACTCAAGTGGCAGAAAATATAGTATAAATAGAACAAAAATTGTAGGGGAATAGGGGTATTTTAGCGCTTAAGCGCTAAAATAGAAGGAATAGAAAAAAGCTGTTAGGCAAGCGGCTTTCATGATTTTGATAATAGTCTGATTGTTGAGCTTGTCAAGAGCGCCAAGCCCTCCCCTCTTCTACCTCCTCTTCCTAATCTTCCTCTTGCACTTGCTCTTGCACCTAACAGCCCCCTCTCCAAGGAGTTAAGTAGCTCTTTGAGCCACCCCTAACTCGCATAGAGGTCGCTCTGGCACCGAATAGGGGGAGAGGTAAGTGCAAGAGGAAGAGGATACGTGGCTCGAGCTATCGATTGCAAGAGCTCTGAGTGCCTGCACGTTCCTATGGAGTAAGCCCCACACCTGTGCTACCATCTTCGAATGATTAAGAATGCCACAATCCCTCACCTTTTACTCGCCCTGAGCTTGTTTTTGACGCCCTTTCAAGCCAACAGTCAGAGTGCGGCGGAGGAGATCTTTCTTGATGCCGTAATCGCCAGTGTTGATGGTGAGCCAATTACCCTGCATGAGGTTTTAGATCGCTTGCCGGGGAAGCCCGATCTTAGCCTACAAGAGGCTTCAAGTAATGAGCAGGTGAAGTTAGCCCTTAACGGCATTATTATGGAAAAGCTCATACGGGAAGAGGCCTCTGCTAAACGAATACAGGCCTCTACTCCTGAGATTGAGGGCTATATTAATGAAGTGGCATCACGAAACCAACTCAGCCGCGAAGAATTTGAGAAGGCACTTAAAGCACAGGGTCAGAGTATTGATACATACCGTGAGCAGATTGAGATTGAAATCTTACGTACCAAGATAGCCTCTACCATGCTTAAGGGAGGGATCGCTGTAACCGATCAGGAGATTGAGACCTACATCGAAGAACATCCTGAAATTACTGGTACCGGTACCCGGGTAAAGCTCCGACAGATTCTTGTATCAACCGAGAACAGATCGGAAAAAGAGGCGAGAAAGATAATCTCCGTGCTCCAAGAGAAACTTAGTAGCGGCGAACCATTCCCTGAAGTTGCCCGGCGATATTCCGAAAGCCCCGACAGAAATGAGGGAGGACTCCTTGGGATTCTTGCAGAAGATGACCTCAGCAGTGCCATAACTGACGCCATCGATAAGATCGAGCCCGGTCAAATCAGCGAAGCGGTAGCAACACCTGTCGGCTTTCATCTCTTTTTCCTTGAAGAACGATTTGGAAGAGACGGAGGAGGAGAAGAGACTCTCGAAGCAGAAGTCAGAAAGATACTGGAGAATCAAAAGCTTCAGGCAAAAATGCAGAGCTATTTCATGCAGGAGATATACTCCGAGCATGCTGTTGAGAAAAAGCTGTAATACTCATTTTTTTCGGCACCCGGCTCTCTCCTCATCGAGAGCGCTTGATTCTCCCCAATACATCCAGTAATTTAAGCGCACAAACATGCGGGGTAATACCATGAAAATTAACGAACAGATTTTTCGCGAGTACGACATTAGAGGGATAGTGGATGAGGATCTCTCTCCAGAATTTGCCTACCTCCTCGGGCGTGCATACGGAACCCTTGCAAAAGACAACGGCAAGAGTCCGATAGCTATTGGACACGACTGCCGTCTCACTTCTCCGATTTATGCACAAAAACTCGCCGAAGGAATAGCAGCAGAAGGAGTCAATGTGGTGCTCACGGGAATGGGCCCTACCCCTCAGCTTTATTTCTCAATTTTTCATCAGGATCTCGGTGGCGGCATACAGGTAACAGGCAGCCACAATCCTTCAAACATGAACGGATTTAAAATCTGCCTTGGGAAGAAGACCCTCAGCGGCGAGATGATTCAGGATCTCAAGAAACGCATGCTCTCCCTTAATGAGACAGAGCCCACCTGTGATAAACCGGGCACTATAACTGAAATTCCGATACAGGAGACATACCTCAACGATCTTACTGAAAATGTGAAACCGCACATGGGAGCACGCAAGCTTAAAGTTGTGGTTGATGCTGGAAATGGCGTGGGCGGAATGATGGGACCTGAGCTTCTTAGAAACCTTGGGGTTGAAGTTGTAGAACTCTACTGTGAACCAGACGGGAACTTTCCAAATCACCACCCCGATCCAACCGAAATGGAAAATATCGTCGACCTGCAGGCAAAAGTAAAAGAAGTCGGAGCTGATTTCGGTGTTGGTTGGGACGGTGATGCCGACCGGATTGGCGTTGTTGATGAAAATGGAAAACCCATCTTTGGAGATATGCTGGTACTTATATATGCCCGTAAAATACTCGAAGAGATCCCCGGCGCTACCGTAATCGGAGACGTAAAGTGCTCAAGCCACCTCTTTAGTGATCTTAAAAAACGAGGTGCTAATCCAATTATGTGGAAAACAGGGCATTCCCTCATGAAGAGCAAGCTTCAAGAAACTAATGGCGAGCTCGCTGGAGAAATGAGCGGACACATCTTTTTTAAGCACCGTTTTTACGGGTTTGATGATGCGCTCTATGCTACCGCGAGGTTCGTAGAAATCATGAGCCACTATGATGGGAAGATATCTGAATATCTCTCTGATTTACCTGAGGCGGTGTCTACACCAGAGATACGAGTAGATTGCCCTGAGGATATTAAGTTCAAGATCCCTGAGCTGGCAAAAGAGGCATTCTCAGACTTCGAAATAAGCACCATCGACGGTGTTCGTATAGAATTTGATAAAGGATGGGGGCTTGTTCGCGCCTCGAACACTCAGCCCGTACTCGTACAGCGCTTTGAGGCTGAGAACGAGCAACTCCTTACAGAATACAAGAAGCTCGTTCAAGAGCGCGTTGAAGAGATTAAGGCCAAAGCAACTGCTTAACCTATTCGGCGGTATCCTCAGTCGGGAAACCATCCGAAATTTCACCATCGGCCAGTTCGTGTACAGGAACCGAGTCAGGTATAAACTCTTCTGTTTTTGCTTCTGCCTTTATAAACACTACGGGAAGACAGCTGTCTTCAACCATAAGGCAATCCGTGTTATTTTCTGTATAATGGGTAATAAGCCAGGTGAAATCTGCATCACCCATCTCGTACGGATAAATAGGTCTAGCCATAACCAACGCGCCTCCTAACGACAAGGTATCATTCTCTAAAGTTTCAGTAATTTAAGGGGCGCAATTTTCCACACAACACACACACAGCATTCGCTGATATATTAGAAATCGTCCCCCACCGAGGTTTCCTTAAGGAGGTTTTTACGAAAGTTCCAAATTACGAAATATCTGTAATTTCAATAGTATCGGGCAAAACTTGCCTGCTGAATGTAAGATCAATAGGATAAGTCGTCGCTTAGAGCGTAGAAAGATAGGTTACTAATTTTAGAGCAGTATGACTTCAAAAGAAAAATCACCCACCAGAGGGAACAACGGCATAGAACCGCGAGTATACACCCGAAAAGAACACACCGTTTCTAGAAACGACATCGACTATGATGCGCTTAAGATCATGTACCGCCTTATTCGGCACGGCTTCCGTGCCTACCTTGTGGGTGGCGGGGTCAGAGATCTTCTGCTCGATAAAAAACCCAAGGATTTTGATATCGCAACTGATGCGACTCCAAGAAAGATAAAAAATCTTTTTCGAAACTGCCGAATCATCGGTAGACGATTCAAGCTTGCTCACATCTTCTTTAAAGATAACAAGATCATCGAGGTTTCGACCTTTCGAGATGCGAGCGATCCGGTAGACATTGAAGATGACTCTGAAAAAACATCTCCCCCCAGAGATAATAACTATGGGACAGAGCAGACCGATGCCTGCCGTAGAGATCTTACTATCAACGGACTCTTCTACGACCTCTCAACATTCTCCATTATCGATTACGTGGGAGGTATGGATGATTTAAAGAACAAGCTTATCCGTATCATTGGAGATCCCAGAGAGCGGTTTATAGAAGATCCCGTACGAATGATACGAGCCGTTCGTCATGCTGCTCGCTCTGGCTTTACCCTCGAAGACACCTGCGAAAGCGCAATCAAGACACACCACAAGCTCATCCTTGAAGCCTCCCAAGTACGTGTATATGAGGAGATAAAGAAAGACCTCTGCTCAGGGTCATCGCTCAAGATTCTACGACTCCTATCATCAACCTCAATCTTACAACACCTGCTCCCAGAGCTCGAAGTGAACAATGGGGAACTTCTGCAAGAAGGGAGCTTTTTCTCAAGGGTTTTTGAGAACATCGATGTGACTTCCGCGGAAGAGGAAGTGCCAATAACCGCGATTCTTGCCTCGATCTCGCTCTTTATGACCGCCTATCCTGACTCTACCGTTCCTCTCCATGAACAATATGAGGACAAGGAAGATATCATCGACCATTTAACTAGCTGCTTTGTCAAACTCGCAGTGCCGCGCAAAGAAAAGGAACGAATTGAGGAACTCCTAAGCCTCTGGCACCGGGTACTTACCACGCCTGTTGATAAGCTCAAGAAGAGCAATCTGGAGCGACGTAGAAGAGTGGATGAGCTTGCGTACTTGCTGAGATGGTTTAACCTCGACAACATCTACGACGAGCAGCTTGAAATCGCACTTGCAGCTACCGAAAAAAGAAAGAACCAAGCCAGAAGGAAGGGATCCAAATCAAACTCTGGGGGGAATGCCTCTGGCAATAAGGGCCGGAATCGACGTGGCAGAAAGAGGCCGGGGCAAAACTCAGGTAATTCATGAACAAAATACTAAACGCCTACATAAAGGCAGCTAAGAATTCTTTTCAGGATCTCATAAAAAGCTGGATTATCCTTCCAGCGTCGGTGCTGGCATATCTCTTATATCTACAAGTCATGCAGATTTTTGCACCCATGGGCTTCTCTGGAGGATTCGTCATCGGTTTCGCTGAGATAGCCCTCTTAGCCCTCTACTATGGCTGGCTCAGTGAGGCATACTCAAGGCAAGGACTGCACCTAAAAAACCTCTTTGATTACGACTATCAGCTCTTCTTTAATATCATAAGCGTTGCCTTTATTATTTTCATCGTCCAGTTTCTCGTGAGCAGCTTCGCACAGAGCATCCCCGATCTCGCTTTTCTCCCACTATTTGTGCAACTCGCTATCGTCATCCTCTTTAATGCCCTTCCAGAAGTACTCTACATTAGCCGAGATGAGAGTGTCCCAGCTCTGCAGCATGCCGCCACTTTTACTAAAACGTACTGGATTGAGTGGTTTTTGCCCTACCTCCTACTCCTCTCGCCCGCAATATTTATATCGCAAAAAGGTGCCGTAGCTCTTTTTGCTTCTTCCAGTGAATTCCTCCCCATACGGGTCATTATCCAAGGGTGGGGCTGGCTTGGATATCAAAGTATTTTGTTTAGCTTAGCCGGACTCGTACTGGGCACATGGTTTATGCTGTTTCGGGCACACCTGTTTGAGCAGCTTGATTAAGCCCCCACCGAGCGTCCTCCTCATCCTCCTCTACGCATAAGAAAAAATTTTTACTTGACACCAATCCGATGCTGCATCTTGTCGAGATTTATTGTACAATAAAACCTGCCCATTTTTCTATTGAGACACTTTCATGCATTCAAGACCAACGAAATATATTTTTATAACTGGCGGAGTTGTATCTTCTATCGGAAAAGGACTCTCGACCGCCTGCATCGGATCTCTTCTCGGGGCAAGAGGGCTTAAAGTTACAGCTGCAAAACTTGATCCCTATATCAATGTTGATCCAGGGACCATGAGCCCATTCCAACACGGCGAAGTTTTCGTGACAGAGGATGGCGCCGAAACAGATCTTGACCTCGGACACTACGAACGGTTCATCGGAACCCGGATGACCAAAAAAAATAACTTCACCTCAGGGCAGGTATACGAAACCGTTATTGCCAAAGAACGACGCGGTGACTATCTCGGTGGAACCGTGCAAGTGATACCACACATCACTGATGAAATTAAAACAAGAATCAAGGCGGCGGCAGAAGGCTACGACATCTGTCTTGTAGAGATCGGTGGAACCGTAGGTGACATCGAAAGCTTACCTTTTCTTGAAGCCATACGTCAGATGCGTGCTGAGGTTGGATCTGATAACGTACTTTATCTTCACGTAACTCTTGTACCTTACATCGCCGCAGCGAATGAATTTAAGACGAAACCCACCCAGCACTCGGTAAAAGAACTTACGGGATTCGGTATAATCCCGAATATCATCATTTGCCGCTCAGAGAAGACCCTAGATCCCCAATTAAAACAGAAGATTAGCCTCTTTTGTAACGTAGATAAGAACTGCGTCATTAACGCCGTCGACGTATCTTCAGTATACGAGCTACCACTTGTTCTCCACCGGGAAGGGCTCGATAGTCGCATCATTGAAAAACTCAACATCTGGTCCGGAACTCCAGATTTAAAACCGTGGGAGAAGACGCTCAAGATTATCCGCAATCCAGAGAGGGGCTTTATCACCCTCGCAATGGTTGGCAAATATGTTGACCTTACTGAGAGCTACAAGAGCCTCAGTGAGGCCCTTAACCACGGCGGTTTTGCTAACGAATGCAAGGTCAATATTGTTTACGTCGACAGTGAAGAGATCGAGCAAAACGGATTTGAGAGCGCAACTCTTAAAGCTTCAGAAGGAAAAGGCATTGATGCGATCCTTATTCCTGGAGGATTTGGAGCACGTGGCAGTGAAGGAAAGATCGCTGCAACAAAATACGCTAGGGAAAACAATATACCTTTCTTCGGTATCTGTCTGGGTCTTCAGATGGCTGTCATCGAATTCGCCAGAAACGTGGCAAATATCAAGGGAGCTACAAGCGAAGAATTTGAACCTGAAGCAACCCACCGGGTCATTCACCTAATGGATAGTCAAAAAGATGTAACTCAGAAAGGCGCTTCTATGAGACTCGGGTCTTATCCCTGTCAGCTCACTCCAAATTCAAAGTCAGCAGCCATTTACGCAGAGAGCACTATCCATGAGCGCCACCGACACCGATTTGAGGTAAACAATGACTACCGTGAGCAACTCAAAACAAGTGGCCTGACCGTAGCAGGTACCTCACCAGATGATATCCTCGTTGAGATGATAGAGATCACAGACCACCCGTGGTTTATCGGCGTTCAGTTCCATCCCGAGTTTCTTTCAACTCCTATGACTCCTCATCCTCTGTTTAAAAGTTTTGTAAGCGCCGCCCTGACATACAGGAAACAGCGTCTCTCTCAGCCAGACTCCGAGAGCACCCCTTCTTCCAGTAAAGGAGCCACTTCGAAGAACGGAAGCAATAAAGAGCCAGAGAGCATAGCCCTTCTGGTTAATGGATAGTCCTGACTGGCTGATCCCTACCTCACAACAAAAATCATCCCCATCTGAGCGTCGTTGTTTTGATTCCTAACGCCCTCTGATATACTCTCTACGCCTATGGAAATCCTAAGTCGTATTCAATCCACCATTAAGAACCGCTCTGACAAGCACAACCTTATTCTCATAGCTGGCCCGTGCCAGATTGAGTCCTACGAACACTGCAAGATGATCGCGAGCGAGGTCCAAAAAGCCATTGGAGATCTCCCTATCGATTTTATCTTTAAATCGTCCTATGACAAAGCAAACCGAACAAGCCTTAGCGGTAAGCGTGGGCCCGGGATTGAGGAAGGACTTGAGATTCTTGGCAACATCCGTAAAGAACTGAACATACCTGTGCTTACAGACATTCACCTGCCCGAACAAGCCTCACTGGCTGCAAAGCATGTTGACGTTTTACAGATCCCCGCATTCCTTTGCCGACAAACCGACCTACTCATCGCTGCGGGAGAAACGGGCAAAATCTTAAATATTAAAAAGGGACAATTCTTACACCCGCGCGACATGCAGCACGTTGCCGAAAAGATCACATCCACTGGAAACAGCTCTCTTTTACTCTGTGAGAGAGGCACATGCTTCGGATACCGTGAGCTCGTCGTTGATATGCGATCCATCCAGACCATGAACGACATTGGCTATCCGGTAATCTTTGATGCCACACACAGCGTTATGACAATGGGAGGTGAATCTGGAAGTTCTGGTGGAGCACGAGAGTTTATCCCATCATTAGCAAGTGCAGCAGTTGCGGCTGGCGCCAGTGGGGTATTTATCGAATGTCATGAGCAACCTGACCGTGCGCCATCAGATGGAGCATCCATGTTAGAGCTCGGCGAGCTTTCAGCGCTTCTCAGGAAGCTTCACTCAATTTATAATGTCCTCTAACCGCAAAGGTAAGCTCTTACTGTGTATATTTCTAAACGAAATAGTCAGATAATCGCAGTTGGAATCCTCGTCGCTTTTTTTGTTGGGAGCTCGCTCTATATTCATTTTGCTGCTTCTTCCACCACGACAGAAGAAGTCCTGAGCTCATTTACGGAGGAAGAAGAGGAAGCGCTCCCTGCCCCCACAGAATCTCAAGCTGCCCTCCCAGAGGAATCAGCCTCTCCCACCTCAACTGAAAACTCGAGCCAAGAATCAAGCTTTGCGCTTAAAGAGTTTCACCGCAGTGAAACAAGAGACGGAAAGACGCTCTGGGAAATTAGGGGAGAACGCGCGCGCTACTCACCAGAATCGAAAGCCGTTGTTATCCAAAAATGTCGCCTTCTTTACCTAACCAGCGACGATAAGACAATTACTATTACATCCGATACTGCTCGCTTGGCTCTTTTAGGAACCGAAGTGAATCGAGCTGTTTTTGAGGGGAATGTCGTTGTTGTTCATGACAATGGGACAGAGATCAAGACGGATACGGCTGAATATCTCAAAGCAGAAAGTCGCATAACAGCCCCCGGAGAAGTCACCATACAGGGATCTTGGTATGAGATAACCGGTATCGGCATGGACGGTGACCTGAAAGAAAACAATTTTACATTACTCAAAGATGTTAAAAGCAAATTAGACCCTGCTAAAAGGGAGAGGAAACCGTAATGACGTACTGGCATAGATTCATGATGCTCTGGCTCATACTAATTGTACTTGCTTCAACCTGTTGGGGAGGCAGCGTTCTCGCTCAGGAGGCAGAGTCTCCAAAAGCCACAGAAGCAGGCAAGAACCAGATTCTAGACTTTAAAGTAAACGACGCTCCCACTTACATTCAATCTCAAAAACTCAGTCTCTACTCCGAGCAACGTCTACTAAAATATACCGGACAGGTCAAAGTTCTTCACGACGGGATGAATATGAGCTGTGACGAGCTAGAAGCCTACTACACCAAAGATAATGAAATAATTCGTCTCATTGCAAAGTTTAATGTTTACATCACCAAGGGCCCCGATATTAAAGCCCGAAGCGAAAAGGCTGTGTACGAAAAGTCCAGTGAGACGGTTACGCTTACCGAGAACCCTGAGCTTCAGCAAGAAAAGAGCATACTTGCAGCGGATCTTATTCGTATATTCCTAAACGAAGATAGAAGTGAAGCCGAAGGTGATGTTCGGGTCAAACTCCTAGAACCCGAAAAGGAGAAGCCTGAGGGAAATCAAAGAAAACAAGAAAAGGAACGACCTTCGTTCAAGAGTCTCTAGTAAGCTTTGAGCGCTTATAGACTTGTTGAATTACGAAACTAGAATTTTCGTTCTATGCATCTATTTTTTTCTTGTACTACGTCTATTGGCTCAGACTTATCTGCCAAGGCCTCGTAATCACACACTCGTTTTCTTAAACTCATTTGAACAAACCACTACATTACTTGTGGGAAGAACACAAAACACTCACACAAGATCTGACATAATTAAAAATTTTCCACAGTTTCTTAACAGAGAATGCTATAATCGGTATGTCCCTATCTCTGAGGACAGTATCAGGTAAACATACAAGGTTTTTAACGTTCATATTATGAGAGCGTGTAACTTTGTGCTCCTTTTCATGTATTTGAGACTTTAAAAGATGCTCGGCGAAATCATCATCTTTCTACTTCTGCTCTTAGCAACAGCTCTGAGTGTCTTTCTTCTCTACAAAAAAACAAAACGCCGCTTTCAAAGAAAAACCAAACGCATTGTCGCCTACAACGATAGGCTGGAACGACAAAGAAACGCCCTTTTTAAGCTCGGAACTCATAACGATCTCTACAGAGGAGATATTTATAGCTCAATTATGAAGCTATGTGAGATTACGAGCGAAGCTCTTGGCGCCTCCAGCGTGAGCTTCTGGTACTACGACGAACAAAAACACAAGCTGTGCTGCTACGAAGAATTCTTCAAAAGAAAACACTGGGGAAGGATGCCTATCGATCTCAGAACAGAAAAGGAGCTCCTTAAGAAACTTCAGCATTCACGTATGGGAACATCTTCTCACGAAGACGATCGGAATCTCTTTGCTGCCTTAATGAACGATGATAGCGAATCGCTTCTCTATTGCACCATTTTTCTAGAGGAAGGATTTCGAGGAGTATTTTGTATTGAGCGAAGAGAGGTATCTGAGTGGACTGCTGATGAAAAAGCGTTTGCCGCCTCACTTCTCGATGTGCTCGTAACAGCACTACTCATTTATGATAGGAAGGTACTTGAGGATGAACTTTTTCTTCAATCTGCCGCTGTCTCGTCTACGCTTGAGGGAATTGCGATAATTGATAGTTCGGGCACGATTCTCTTTGCCAACAAGGCGTACGGTAATATGCACGGATATGCTTCATCTACTGAGCTGAAGAACGTTAAAATTCAGGATTTTTACAAAGAAGCGGACTACCAGAGATTTAAAAAGGAGCTCCTTCCCCTCCTCTCTCGTCGAGGTAAAATTACCGTTGATACGTTCGGGAAGAAAAGACACGGGGCAGTTTATCCACAGGAACTTTCACTTTCTGTCATTAATAAAGACCGATACGTACTTGTCGCTAGAGACATAACTATACGCAAGCGTGTGGAACAAAAAGCTCAGGAACACGCCCTTTTCAGCACTTTAAGCCCTTCCCCCATATTACGAACAGATAAAAGCGGTTTAATCACTCTAGCAAATCCTGCTGCTGTAAAAATATTCGGGGTCGACCAACAGAAAAATATTGAAGATGTGCTTCCAGGACTCTCCCGAGAGGTCATCTCCCGGTGTATCGACGAAGGAAGCACCTCAACGATTACACTGCAGAGAGACAGACACCGCTTTATCCTGACACTCACCGGACTCTCAGAGCTACAGATTGCGCATATATACGCAAAAGATATAACGGAACTGCAAGTCACCGAGAACAAGCTTAAGGAGAGTGAACAATTTTTACGAACGATTCTTGATGCAGCACCATCAGCAATATTCGTGAAAGACAGGGAGGGCCGATATACACTTGCAAATCAAACCACGGCCAAAATCTTCGGTGTCTCCGTAAACGAGGTAGTCGGCAGGACAGATTTCGATCTCTGCGCGGTCGAAACCCAAGCTGAACGTTTTCGAAAGGACGACCAGAGAACACTTTACGAAAATCGTGAAATCTCTATTCGCAGAGAATTCTTAACCGACCGAGATGGCAAGCGTCATGTTTTTCAAACAGTAAAACGGCCACTGGCTCTAGGAACAGATGGCGAAGTTACCCATATCCTCGGAGTTGGCGCTGATATTACGGAATCCGTTGAGCTTCAAGACAGGCTTGGTCAAAGCCTCAAAATGGATGCCATTGGACAGCTGGCAGGAGGAATCGCACACGATTTCAATAATCTTCTCACCGGCATACTGGGCTATGCAGAGGTACTAAAGGATCGAACGATATCCAGTGAAGAGGTGCTTAAAGCCGCAGAGAAAATTGAGCATATAAGTATGCGCGCCACAGATCTTACTGAAAAGCTGCTCGGATTTGCAAGAAAGGGGAAGCACAAGAATGTTACTATTACACTCCAACCTCTCATCGAAGAAACCATTGAGATTTGCAGACGTACTTTTGACCGAAGAATTCTTATTCAGAATGAAGCAGATGATACCAACATTCATCTCAAGGGAGATCCAACTCAAATTCAGCAAGTTCTCCTGAACCTTATTCTCAATGCACGTGACGCTATTCGCTCACTGGAACCAGAAGTTCAAGCCGGGAAAATTGTAATTCGAACTGAATCTATACTGATTGAACACGGAAATAGCTTACAGAATTCTCAACTTGCTCCGGGACGATATGTACAACTCTCTGTTCTTGATACCGGTAGCGGAATCCCTGAGAATATAAAAGATAAGATCTTCGAACCATTCTTCACTACCAAGGAAGCCGGCAAAGGAACAGGTATGGGATTATCAATGGTTTATGGGATAGTTGCGAATCATGGTGGTTCAATTTCTCTTGAGCCAGACGAAAAGTACAATACGAAATTCACAGTGTACCTGCCAGAACTTGAACTTTCAGAAAAAGAAACGCCTCTCCAACCACCTGTTGTTGCCCAACCAGCAGGCGGCAATGGCTGCATACTTCTGGTAGATGATCATTATATCGTGCGAGATGTTACGGCAAAGATGCTTGCATCACTCGGCTATAAGGTACTTACAGCGAGTGATGGGGTAGAGGCAGTAAACTTTTATAAAGAACATAATGGTGAGATCGATCTTATTATTCTTGATATGGTCATGCCTCGGATGAGTGCAAAAGAGTGTTTTCGAATGATTCGAGGTATAAACCCTCACGTACGAGTCATTCTCAGTACCGGCTATGCACATAATAATATCGTACAAGAGGTGATGGACGAAGGGATGGTAGGATTTGTTCAGAAACCATTTCAAATGAACAGCCTCTCACAGGTAGTTTCTGAGGCTCTTCAACATTAGTTTTGCACCATCTCCTAGGAAAATAATAACACTGGAGATCGCGGAGGAGTAATTTTTTCAATCCAAACAATCCCCATAACCTTTCCTCAATCACAATTACGTCCTATAACCCTACCAACAACATTAGGAAGTTATAGCATGAGCAAACCAAAACTTATCACCCTTGATATCGATGGAACGATACTCGGGTCGAATGATACCCTGAGTCAGAGACTCTGTGATGTTCTAAGAAGCGCTCAGCAACAGGGAGCGAAAGTAGCACTCGCAACCGGCAGGCCTTATTTTGCGACCAATGAGATAAGAGAGATTTTAGATATAGATGCGCCGTCAATGTTTTTTTCAGGCTCTTATGTTCTAGACACCCAAAGCGGCCAAGAATACCAAGCTGATTATCTTGAGCAGGATCTCTTGCAACGCTTTATGAAGCTTGCACATAAACAATCATGGTACGCAGAGCTCTACGATCGAGAGCATTTTTATGTCGAGACCGATCATCGCTTCCTTCATGTTCACTTAAAATACCTCAAGCATGAGCCGCAGATTAAGAGCTTTAATAAGCTAAACAATGGACATTTTTTGAAAGGCGTTTACATGCTCAATGCGCGCGACGCCGAAGATGCCGGAGCACTCATCGCACGTGAATTACCCGACGCTACTATTGCCCTAAGCTACGGAGCTCAGGACGGTGAGGTTGCCTTTTTCAATATATCTTCAGGGCAGGCAAAAAGAGAAAAAGCGTTTCATTGCATGACTTCCATTTTGGGCATAAACGCTCAAGATGTAATCTCTTTTGGTGATGCAGAGTCAGATATCCCCTTCCTGACTCTTGCCGGTAAAGGAGTAGCCATGAAAAATGCTCCTGAAGGAGTAAGAAACGCCGCTGATGAAGTCGCTGAGAGCGTAGACGAGGATGGTGTAGCAAAGTGCCTTGAAAAGCTATTCTAAGCTTTCTCCTAAGCAACATAGTATGCTACCTTTAGTGGCCAGAGTAGCAGTATAGAAACACTATGAACGAACAACACTCCCTAGAAGCCTCTTCGGTAACCAAAATTTATAAGAAGCGAAAAGTAGTTGATGGCGTCACGCTTCGAGTAAACTCCGGCGAAATCGTAGGACTCCTCGGACCAAACGGTGCGGGTAAGACCACAAGCTTTTATATGTGCGTGGGGCTTGTAGCGCCAAGTGGCGGGGCAATCCTCCTCGATGGGCATGACATAACAAGCGAACCCGTCTACATGAGAGCGCGTCTTGGTATCGGATATTTACCGCAGGAAGCCTCGGTATTTCGCAAGCTGACCGTTAAAGAAAACATACTCTCAATACTTGAGACGATGGACTTTCCTGATAAGCACGCCCGAGTAGAGCGGCTCTATGAGTTAATGGAAGAGCTCGGCATTACTCACATAGCTGACAGCATTGCGAGCTCACTCTCTGGTGGTGAGAGAAGAAGAGTTGAGATAAGTAGAGCTCTCGCTCGCTCGCCTCACTTTATCTTACTGGATGAACCATTCGCCGGTATTGATCCGATCGCTGTGAAAGACATACAGGAGATCATCTATTCTCTAAAGCAGAAAAACATTGGCATTCTTATCACTGACCATAACGTGCGAGAAACTCTCGGCATCTGCGACCGGGCATACATTCTCGTCGATGGGAAGGTAATGGAAGAAGGTGATCCGCAAACAATCGCTCAGAGCGACCGGGCCAGACGATATTATCTCGGTAGCGATTTTGCCCTAGGATAACCAACTTTCCCAAAATCAAAAGATGTTAGTCCTGATAAGTGGTTGAAATGTATATACAAGATACATTTTTGCATACTCCGTCCAAACTTATCATCAAAACATATAAGGAGTGTGCTCGCGTTTTAGTAATGCAGCCAAATTGTTAGTTCGTTAAGTGATTTAGATCGTACTCACGGGTCAGGCCCCGGAAAGTCGTAACAGGGTTCATATGGCATTAGAAGCAAAGTTAGTTCAAAAGCTCAGTCAGTCGCTCTTAATGACGCCTCAACTTCAGCAGGCCATTAAACTTCTGCAGCTAGGACGCCTTGAGTATATCGATGCTATTCAACAGGAGCTCCTTGAGAATCCTGTCCTTGAAGAGCTAAAAGAAGATGATTCTTCTGACACGGTAAACGAAGTCAAAGAGGACAACCCTGACTTTACGGTCAAAGATGATCAATCACCGATAGATATGGAGCGCTATCTTGAGCACTTCACCGACTATCAAGGAACCACAGCACCTAAAAACTACTCAGATCCCGACGATCGCCCTCCACTTGAAGCAACTGTTTCACGTGAGGAAACGTTAAAAGAATATCTGGTAAGCCAGATTCGTATGGCAGATATTGAGCCAGAAGATCAAAATATCGCCGTATGTGTTCTCGGAAACTTGGACAAGAATGGCTACCTCTGCTGTACCTATGAAGAGATCGCCGAAGCTACTCAGAAATCTGTTGAGTGTGTAGAGCGAACAATACAAATTCTTAAAGAGCTCGATCCTCCGGGCATTTGTGCCAGAAATCTTGGGGAATGTCTCTATTTTCAACTCGAACTTCAAGGGCGTCAGGACACACTCGATGCGAAGATCGTTCTTCACTATCTTGATAAGCTTGAAAAACGTAAATACGACCAGATCGCAAAGGCTGAGCAAGTGCCTGTTGAGAAAGTCTATCAGGCAGTTAAGAACATTCTTGACCTTGAGCCTCGTCCTGGACGTCCATTTGCTGACGATGAAACAAGATATGTTGTACCGGACATCTATGTTTACAAGGTAAGTGATGAGTATGTGATTACGCTGAACGAAGATGGGCTCCCCAAACTCCGCGTAAGCCCCTACTACCTTGACCTCTTAAAAAATCCAGATGACAACCAGTCATCTGATAAGACCTACCTCAACGATAGGTTAAAGGCCGCTTCTTGGCTCATAAAGAGTATTCATCAGAGACAACACACCATCTATAAAGTTACTGAGAGTATCGTGAAGTTTCAAAAAGAGTTCTTGGATGAAGGTATAGAAAAGCTCAAGCCTCTTGTGCTCAAAGATGTTGCCGATGATATTGGAATGCACGAATCTACGGTAAGCCGCGTTACGACAAACAAGTACGTACATACCCCTCAGGGAGTCTTTGAACTCAAGTTTTTCTTTAGTACTGCCATAAAAACTTCGGATGGAGACGTGTCTTCTTCCTCGATTAAAGAAAAAATTAAGCATATCATTGGTGAAGAAGACCCCAAGAAGCCGATAAGTGATCAAAAAATCGTTGAGATGCTCACAGCGGAGAATATTACTATTGCCAGACGTACCGTGGCAAAATACAGAGAAAGTCTCGGAATCCTCTCATCGTCAAAAAGAAAAAAAGTTTTTTAAGCTCTGTCAAGAATCAAATAGAGACAAGGTCGATTCTCTGGAGCCCCTCTTGCGGTAGCTCCAAGAATAGGAGAGATTTGGTGTTGAGGAAGCTGGATCTCCTACCGAGAAAAGGATAAAATAACACAAAAGAAATAGGAGGATAAATGGTCCAATCAAAAGCAATTCATGTCCAAACCACTTTTCTTAATACCGAAGCAACTGACGCACTCAAGTCTCACGCGGAGGATAAAATCACTAACTGTCTCAAAAAATATGTACATCACGACACGGAAGTAAACGTTGTACTCAAGATTGAGAAGAACAGACACATCGCCGAAGCGATCTTCAACGTTGATGGGGGTAATTTTTCATCAACAGAGGAAAGCGACAATCTTTATGTTTCAATAGACAAACTTGCAACGGCTCTTTCGCATCAGCTACGGAAACATAAAGATAAGCTTACAAGTCACCATTAATCTGCCAACGAAGAGACTCTCTTCATGACAAAATCTGAACTCGACCCATCGCCCTCTTCCGTCGAGCACTTTGATTCGCTTGTCTTAATTGTTGGTCTCTCAGGGGCAGGCAAATCAACAGCGAGTAAAGCATTTTCCGACTTTGGCTTTTACACCATCGACAACTTGCCAGTCGACCTTATGCCTGAGTTTGTTAAGCTCTCGAGATCGAACAAGGAGAAGTTTACTCGCTCTTGTATCTTACTTGATGTCATATCAAGCGAAAAAAGAGACGAGCTTCTCGCACTGCTCAATGCCTTTGATAAAGCGTCAGAAGAATACAATCTTATCTTTTTAGACTGCGCAAACGACGTAGTTGTTCGCCGCTATAGCGAAACGCGAAGGCCCCACCCGGGCTTTGACGTGGAGCGCGACAAAACCCTCACGGAGACGATTAACCGAGAACGCACAAGGCTTGCGCCCCTAAAGGAACGAGCACACTACACCATAAACACATCAACTCTGAACGTTCACGATCTTAAGCGTAAGCTTAAAGAAACCATCGATAGCTTTCTTGAGGATGGTACCGTCCCTATACGTGTTAACTTCGTTTCCTTCGGCTTTAAACATGGCCTGCCACTGGACTGCGACCTCGTTGTAGACGTTCGCTTTCTAAAAAATCCCTATTTCATAGATTCACTTAAAGAAAAGACTGGTCTCGATAAGGAAGTACAGGATTTCGTCCTCTCTTCTGAAACAGCACAAGAATTCCTTAAGAACTATAAGCAACTGCTTGATTTCCTCATTCCCCACTACATCTTTGAAGGAAAGGCCTACCTCAATATCGGAATCGGATGCACAGGTGGCCAGCATCGCTCAGTTTCTCTCGCTATTGCATTATCAAAACTCTTCGAAGGCGAGGGACGCTACGTGAGCGTTTCTCATAGAGACATGAACCGCTAGTATCACTACACACTGCGATTTTCCTTGACCACATGTCGTTCAGTGGTGTACTACTTTAGAAATTTTAGTTTTTTTCTTCTGCCCCGCTATAACAACAGCGTTTTGGCAGTTTCCCACCAGGAGGTGAGCATCCATGAGCAGCAATTTTCTTTTTACATCAGAATCAGTTTCAGAGGGGCATCCAGACAAAATTTGCGATCAGGTGAGCGATAACATCTTAGACAGTTTATTAGAACAAGACCCGGCGAGCCGAGTAGCTTGCGAGACGGTCGTTAAAAATAACACGCTCATTCTCGCAGGAGAAATCACGTCACAAGCAAACGTGGATTACGAACAAATCGCCCGCAAAACGATTCGTGATATCGGATACACCGAGCCAGAACTCGGATTCGACTGCGACTCTTGTGACGTTCACATATTTATCAATCAACAATCCTCCGATATTAGCCAAGGGGTTAACGAAGGAGAAGGAGCGCACAAAGAACAAGGCGCTGGAGATCAGGGACTAATGTTTGGATTTGCTTGCGATGAGACTCCTGAGCTTATGCCTCTTCCAATCTCACTTTCGCACAAACTCGTACACGAACTCGCAAGGCAACGAAAAGCAGAAACCGTAAACTTTCTCAAGCCTGATTCGAAGTCGCAAGTAACGGTCAGATACGAAAACAATATCCCAGTAGCGATAGATGCTGTCGTTATCTCTACTCAACACGCGAAAGAAGTCGATCTTAAAACAGTTGAAGAATATGTAATTGAAAGCGTTGTTAAGAAAGTTATCCCTTCAAAACTCCTCTCGGATAAAACGAAATACTACATCAATCCGACTGGAGTCTTTATTATTGGAGGTCCAGTAGGAGACGCCGGCTTAACCGGGCGTAAAATAATCGTTGATACGTACGGTGGTTACAGTCGTCACGGTGGAGGAGCTTTTTCTGGGAAAGATCCTTCAAAGGTCGACCGTTCCGCAGCTTATCTGGCTCGCTACATCGCTAAAAACATCGTAAAAGCTGAGCTTGCAAAGAAATGTGAGGTGCAGCTTGCATACGCGATTGGCGTTGCGGCACCCGTTTCAATTTATGTTGATACCTTTGGGACAGGAACGCTCGAGGAGTCTGAAATTGAGAAAGCTGTACAAGAAGTTTTCTCGCTTACTCCGCGCGGTATCATCGAAACACTTGATCTTCTTAAGCCAATATATAAAGCAACTGCAGCTTATGGCCATTTTGGAAGAACCCCAGGAAGCGACGGATCTTTTTCATGGGAAAACGCGGACCGAGCAGAGGATCTTCAGAATCAGCTAAAGCAATTAAAACTGGCAACTTGCTAAGAAAGAAATATACTCGTCACCACAAAGTAGATATTACTAACGTGGACTACCAAGAGTAGGACCAGTGTAAATTTCTTGTCTCTTCTTCGGATCAAGTTTAATACTCTGCGCTTCTGAATCCGTCTGATTCTTTAGACGATTGATTTTTTCTTGGCGTCTGCGAATAAGATCAGCATTGTAATCGATAACATCTTGGTTCTCGTTAACCTCTCTATTCTCAACGGTGTAAAGGTAATAAATTCCGAGAACAGCACCTACAGGAATTCCAATGGCGGTTCCGAGCAGCGCACTTGCGGCAATATCTCCTCGACTTATAATCGCTCCGACAAGAGCACCACTTCCGGCACCAGTGAGTCCGCCGACAACACCACCCACGGTTGCGGCACCACCTTTTGTGTACCGACCATTAGCAGTTGTGCAGCTTGTGCTGAGAAGAACGATAACGATAATAACTGCTCTTAAAAAACCCATTGAAAAGCCCCGTAATAGTAATTTCAAAAGTGTTATGGAAGATATCGGATTATATGTGTACTCCACTTGAGATAAAATAACGAATAGTTTAAAAGCTTTGCCAATGCGATTTCGAAAATGGAAGAACCAGTACATTGATGCTGTAGAAACAAAACCTGATTTTATTTTAAGCGCTGACTCAGGAGACTTCAGTAAGGAGAGCTTGCTCCATCTGGAGAAAAAAATGAGCGGTTTCAAGAATCTATACTGTGAGATCGGATCTGGCTCTGGAGCATACCTTATAGAGAGTGCAAAGAGAGATCCGGAGTCGTTCTACTGTGGAATCGAACTTCGTTTTAAAAGAGCCTTCCGAACGGCTGAAAAAGCCGAGGAAGCCGGGGTCTCTAACCTCTTTGTGGTTCGTGGAGACGCAAGGCAACTCGGCGAAATATTTGGCTCAAGGCCCATAAGCGGTATCTTTATTAATTTTCCAGACCCTTGGAATAAGAAGAAGTGGCGAAAGCACCGTATGATGAGTGAGGAGAACCTCGCTTACTTTTGTAAGCACCTCACGGTCGATGGATTTATAGCTTTAAAAACAGACCACGAGGGCTACTTTAAAGACGCTCTCAGTCTACTTGATACTGTGCCGTACCTTACCACTGAGTGGAGTACTCACGATCTCTGGGCCAGTGAGCATGCTGAAAATAACATCCCCACAGAGTTTGAGATGCTCTTTCGCTCCAAGGGACAGCCCGTATACGCCTTAAAGGCAAGAAAATAGGCCCTTTAGCACCTTTATTCGCGCTCATCTCAAATTCGGCTTATACTGGAATTGTTACAAACTTATTACATTCATAGTGAGCACTTTCACATCGTAATTATGAAAGCGAGAGATGTTACTTTCGATTTTCGTTGGTTTTGGGTTTTGTAACGTTTGAATGGTTTTTAGAGGTGCCAAAATGAAAAAGCAGTTAGATGAGTCAGTTGAAAAAATCGAGACAACAATCGGTGAATTAATAACAATCATCACCGAGATAGCTCTTGAGGATGGAAAGTCAGAAGAAGAAAGCTACGAGCTTACTTCAAAAACGCTGGAACGCATCCTTCGACATAAGACAAACGATACAGACCTGCCTCCTAATATCATGTAAGTGGATTAGGAGCTGATAGCTCTTGCAGGTCCACTTTACGCATGAGATGCGCGAGACGCTCTCTGAGCTGCTTGACAGTGGGTGTAAGCGTAGATTTGAGCTGATCAATCTGGCAGAGAAGCTCACTGGTATCTAACGTCTCAGAAGCTTCCATAAGCACATCTCGCTCAAGGTGAGGCAGTGACATCACACGTGAGACCTCATCCTCTGACCATTCTAAAAGACTAAGACGAGACGCCAACGAATTGGGGTTAAAGTCTGCGAGTTTCTGAACGGCATCACTCTCATCTTTACTGACCGAGAATCCTACATAATCCACCCGGCAAAGCATGCCACGAACCGTGTGCGCCGCCTTCAGTGCTTCAGTGCACGTATCATGAAGAACTCCAGCTACACAAAACTGCACGTCTTCGTTTATGCTTTCTGCTGTTTGAGCGGACTGACCGGGAATTTCAAAGATATTTTTAGAGGCTAACGCAACCACAGTTACTCCTAATACTACTTTATACAAACAAAGGACCATCTCATCCTGATGGTGCATTTTAGGTTCTTTTTAGGAACTACTCAAATCACCTCTCAAAATGAGACTCTCGTGAAAACCACTAAAAATTCCAACTCCTGTCCTTTATATTTCGATATGAAAAAAGGCAATACTCGTTTACTCCTTCACACTCCCCTACGAGGCTGACCTGTTTCTGAAAGCTGGATTCTTTAGTGAAGAGATAGGCACCTATTCCGGGGATGATTTTACTCGTTTTCCCCTCAAAAGCTCTGGCTTGTAAGCAGAGGTTTAAGAACATTTCGTGATCTGCGGTATATATCATAGGAAGCACGGCATCTACCAAATCCTCACGCAGCCATTTTTGCCAGTTTTGATAGGCTGACATATAAGCACGCTCAGGCCATGCGACTGTGGCTACAGAGAGTTTTTGATCTGGCGCAAGGACACTGCGAAACGAGCTGAGATAAAAATCAAGCTGACCTCGTCTCCACTCATCCCAGAGAAGCGCCGTATCATAATCCTTAGGGACTTTTTTTCCTTCAAAAGATTTAAATGGATCACTCACTCCGCATTCAGAAATAAACCGCTGAATGCTTTCTTTCCCGTACCCAAAATCAGAGCCACTTCGCACAGCACTAGAGGGGCGAATAGGGAGGTAGTAAGGATACCGAAAGTAATCAAGATGAAGTCCTGATGCTTTGGGATATTGCTCAAGCAGCTCGCAAAAACCTCTGGTATAATATGAAATGAGTTCCGTACATGCCGGGTCTAACCAGAAACCAGGGGCATCAATAGTCAGGCCGCTTATCGATTCTTCAAAGGGCGGAGTATTTCCCGAGGCATCTTCAAGAAAGACTTCAAGCCCAAACAGATCTCTAAAATGAGCCGCTGCGATACCACCTGAACCGACCTGAAAAATATTGCACCACAGGTGAACTTCAATTTTATGCGAACTGGCCCAGTCAATAAGCTCATGAACCGGGTCTGCTGAGTGGTTCAGGCTATTTCTCTCAAATGGAGCGCTGGGGAAAACTCCAGATCGCCCCCATGCTTCCCCCGCACGATAAACTTGGAGGTAGATAGAGCTAAATCCGTGTTTTAAAACAAAGTCTTGGCAAGATGCCAAGCTATCTGGGCAACTCAGTGGGGGATTTTCTCCAAGTACCTCGATCCAGAGAGATTTTTTCATTTTGATATTTAACAGTAATGTAGAACTCTAGTGCTGTAACTATCATCATATATTCAGGTAAGTTAGAGAAAGGGAAAAATTAATGATTACTCTGGAAAACGTCTCTAGAAGGTACGGAGACTTTGTCGCAGTACGCGATATCTCTCTTGAGGTTCAGCAGGGCGAGATCTTCGGATTTCTTGGTGTTAATGGTGCTGGAAAAACAACGACTCTCAGGATGCTTACCGGTATTTTAAAGCCGAGCGCTGGTCGCATTACGATTGGTGGTTTCGATCTTGAGGATCAGCCACGAAATGCAAAACAGATTACTGGCTACATCCCTGATCGCCCCTATCTCTATCCTAGACTTACTGCTCGTGAATTTCTTTACTTCATTGCCGATCTTTACAATGTTCCCGGTAAAGAG
This sequence comes from bacterium, assembly GCA_030431715.1. Lineage (GTDB taxonomy): Bacteria > Bdellovibrionota_C > UBA2361 > UBA2361 > RFPC01 > JAUIIO01. Next base: position 7,609 of record JAUIIO010000025.1, on the reverse strand, counting down.
GTTGATGAGAGGATCGACTCATTACTCGAGGAATACGGGCTGCTCGATTGGCAGGATGAACTGATTGAAAGTTTTTCGCACGGAATGAAACAGAGACTGGCAACAGCAGCAGCTCTTGTTCACAAACCGCAGGTACTTGTCATCGACGAACCAATGGTTGGACTGGATCCTCACGGCGCAAAACTTTTAAAAGATTCGATGAGACGCTACGCCAGTGAAGGGATGACAATCTTTTTATCTACACACTCGCTTAACGTCGCAGAAGAAGTATCTGACAGAGTTGCCATTATTGATCACGGCTCCATACTTACAACAGGTACCGTTGCAGAACTCCATGAGCAATCAGGTGAGGAGATCCGGAACCTTGAGCGTATTTTCTTAAAGCTCACCAGAGGAGCAACTTACACTGAGAGGCGTCTCGATGAAGATCCCCCTCTCCATTAAAGTCTCTCTTTGGACGCTCAAAAATAGATGGTTTAAATCGCCCCAGCCTCAGAAACGATTCATCACCGACCTTCTTATCGTTGGGCTTCTTTACTTACTGCTCAAAGCAATTTTTGGAGGGGTAACTCAGACCCTGCTCGAACTCGAGAAGAGAGAGCTCCTAGATATACACCCCTCATTTCTTATTTACTTCATTATGCTCTGCTTTATGGGGCTGGTCACGTTCTCTGCAGGAGTAATAACGATAAGTGCTTTTTTTCTCTCTGAAGACATACCACTTCTTATCTCTGCCCCCCTAACAAGGATTTCGCTTTTTTTAAGAAAATTCGCACAAGTTTATGTTGGTGCTTGCTGGCTTATTCTTCTTATGGCGATGCCTATTCTGATTGCCTTTCAGATCCACTACGATGCCGGATGGCAGTTTTACACACTTGTACTACCTGCCCTTCTACTCACCTCTTCTCTCCCTGTGAGTATAATGATCTGCCTCTGCATAGCCGTTGCCAGTATCTGTCCAGCGAATAGAATGAAAGAAGCCTTTGTGCTTCTGGGCCTTGCTATTGTCAGTAGCGCTTATTACTTACTGAACGCAGAATCAACTCGCTCTGTAGAAACAGTTCAGAACATAGAAAACCTAAGATCGTACCTTGAGGCAAGCTCTTCCTCTCGTGAATATGTCTATCCAATAAAATGGCTTTCAGATATTGCTGGTAATGCCCTTGTCTCAGTAGAGAGCTTCTCTTATTGGCCACTATTTTATCTTACCGCTTTCGCGCTTCTTTCCTTTTATCTGGCTTATACTGTTTTCTCACTTCTCTACAGCAACGCTCTCTACAAATCACAGCAACAGTCTCGAACCACCCACTATCGCGGCTTGATTTCTCGAAAGAACTTTTCTCCTCTCAGATCGCTTCTTCCATCTCACTACCGAGCTATCTTTACCAAAGAGATGAAGCTCTTCTCACGTGATCTTACGCAAGCCTTACAATTGGTTCTCATTTTAGGCCTATGCTTTGTATACCTGTATAACTTTCGCAATCTTCACAAAGCACAGATATTTAGTGAAAATGTAGAAGGTTGGTGGCAGGGCTTTCTTATTCTTTCAAATATATTTTTAGGAGCGCTGATAACGATCGCTGTCACTGCTCGATTTGTTTATCCAACCCTCTCACTTGAAGGAAAATCGTTCTGGATGCTCAAGTCATCCCCAGTGCCTTTACGTGAGATACTTACAGTAAAATTCTGGTTCTGGTTCATACCTGTCTCTGCCATTTCAACTGTTGTCTTTACCTCAGGAGCGCTTGCAATTCAGGCAAATCCTTTCGTCGTGCAACTCCATGTACTCTGTAGCTGGGTGCTCTGTTACGGAATTGTTGGTATGGCGATAGGACTCGGCGCCTACTTTGCAGATTTTGAGTGGCAACATAGTGCTGAAATAACTGCGAGCATGGGCAATTTTTTGTTTATGCTTGCTAGCACCTGTCTCGTTCTTGTGCTGATGTTCCCGATAGCCCTACTCATTGTTCTTTACATTTTTCGATCGCTACACATGCCAATCCCAACGGGAAGCTGGTATGTTGCCGTTGTATGCTGCGTAATTTTAATCTGCTACCTCACATATTCCTCAAGGAAGCTCGCGCTCTACCTTGGCACAAAAGCACTTAGAAAAAAGATGTAAGTGTCCGCAGCTCATATTCTGTGATAGTTTTCAGCTACTATGACTGTACAATCAAAGAGCGAACGCCCTACCATACTCTTTATTAGTTTCCTGACTGGATTTACTGCGCTTCTGTATGAGATAAGCTGGCAAAAATATCTCACAAATATTATGGGGAGTGATTCAAGAGGCACCACTCTGACTCTCGCTGTCTTCCTGCTTGGACTTGGTATCGGATACTATCTCTTCGGGAAACTTTCACTTCACAAAGGATCTCGAAGTCTCATTCGAACCTATGGCGTTATGGAGGGGCTTATCGGGGTCTGGGGACTCCTCTTTCTCCTTGCGTATCACTTTCTATCGCCATCAATAGGAATCTTGCCACTCGAGCAACCGATAGGGATTCTATATGATTTGCTTCTCGTCGTTATCGCCATCGGCCCGGCCACGATCCTTATGGGAGCAACACTGCCTCTACTCACACAGTGCTTTTGCGGAGTTCGCCACGAAGATAACACTTTTCATGCAACGCTCTACGCAGTAAACACCGCCGGCGCAGGGATTGGGGCTGCCTCCGGCGGGCTTCTCTTCCTTCCGCTTCTTGGTCTCTTTCCTACAAGTCTTCTTGCCGTTTTTTTAAACCTGTTAGTAGGGGCTTACGTTTATCTCAAATATCGCAATGAAGAGCAGTCTGCAGATCCGCATCAAGAGAAGCTCGCTGACAAGGAGAAGGAAAATCTATCTCTTTTTAAACACGCTCTTCCACATACACTGGTTGCTTTTCTTATAGGATTCATAGGACTCACCCTTCAAACACTTATTCTTCGAATCGCTGGCATTAGCATTGGCCCCTCTGAGACTAATTTTAGCCTTATTGTTGCCGTCTACATATTTTTAACAGCATTTGGCGCTTGGTATTTTATTAAGAGAAGAGAGCTTACACTCCCATCTCTTTTCTCGCTCATGCTCCTTGGGCTTCTTCTCCTCTATATTTTCGTGCCATATGCTCCTTACTTACTCTATCTATTACGTGTTCAATTTGAGAGCACTCTCTCTGGATTCTATCTTTATACAGCAGCACTTTTTCTGACATTCATGATCTTATTGGCTCTTCCGATTACAGCTCTTGGAAGCATCCTTCCACGACTCGTACTTGCTACTAAAACCACAAAAACAATTGGAGAGGCTGTTGGAATCATCTACGGGGCAAATACACTGGGGAGCGTACTCGGGGCATTCCTAGGAGGATACACTCTTTACGCCTACACCGATCTTCCTGAAATTTACTGGCTCCTTATACTCCTAACGCTCCTTTCATCTGAAATAGTGGCTCTTAGGATTACTCGACCAACGCACAAGTTCTTGCGTGTCATTCCTCTGGTATTTGCTGTGCTATGTTTCGCTGCGCCTGGATGGTCTTCACATTACTTGCAGTTTGGAATCTTTCGTGAGCGAAGTGTCAGTAAAGAGACATATCAAGGAAGAGCAGCCGTCTATGATTCACTGCTTAAGGGATCTGAGGTGAAGTATCACAATGATTCTACAGAAACATCAGTAACCATTGCTGAATTTGAGGAGGAAGACAAACCGTATGGTGATTCATTCTCACGTTCTATCATCCTGAGTGGTAAAAGTGACGGTAATACTGCTGGAGATCGACGCACGATGAGACTCCTTGGTCACCTCCCTGCCCTTCTTACCTCTGGTGAAGGACGTGCCGCGATTGTTGGATTTGGAACTGGTATGACCGCTGGAAGCGTCCTCCTCTACCCTTCTGTTTCTCAGGTAGATATTATTGAAATAGAACCATCGACAGATGATTTCGCACCGCTCTTTGATTTTGCTAATGGTGGGGTGAGTAAAAATAAAAAAGTAAACTGGATATTTAAGGATGCCTATCGATATCTCGGAGCAACAGAATCACGTTACCGCTTTATTGTTTCACAACCAAGCAACCCTTGGATGGCTGGCATTGAACGCCTCTATACTCATGAGTTTTATCAACTCGTAAAAGAAAAACTCCTTCCAGATGGGGTTTATGTACACTGGTTACCGCTACACGATCTTTCAGCAGAGAGCATTATTCTGATTCTTCACACATTGCATGAGGTTTTTCCAGAAGTAAGAATATTTAAGAACGGGTTTGACGTTATACTTCTCGGAAGCAATCAACCACTAAAAGAGGCGGCACTTGCTTCGCTCTCTTCGCAATTCACGCTACCCCGCGTAAAAGAAGACCTTGATGAAATTCAGATCCCCTCTATTCAGTATCTTCTGGGCCTTGAGCAATGGATATCTCCAGAGCTTTACGATAAAGGATCTATCCATACCCTACTTCGGCCACGACTCAGCACCCTTGCGCGTAGAGATTTTTTCTTAAATAAGACTGCTCAACTACAACTTGCACTCACTCCTCCATCAGATTGGTATCTCAATAGGATCTATGCACAGAATTCTCTGCTACGCATATGGCTCACGAGTTCACACGAACCATTAGAAGTTAAGAACTTACTAGCAGCAGGCTGCGGAGGAATTAAAATTCAACTTATTGAACCTAACTGGAGATACCTGCGTTCTGTGTGTAGAGACGCTGCTATTGCAGCCTTCCTTATGAAAGATGTCCAACCTCCTGCCCATATTGGCGGAGAAATAGCATGGCTTAAGGAATTCTACTCAGAGTCGGGAACCTCTCCTATGGCTGACAAAAAGAGTGAGGATGTGCGTAAAGACATAGCTCTCTTTATGCAGTTCGACTCGCCACTCGTAAAACTCTCTGAAAAGAAACTTCTTTGGAGAGCAAGTCCGTGTTTTCGTGATAACAGCGAAGCAAATCTTATGTGTCGCTACGAACTCATACACGCGCTCATCTCGACAGCTCGATTTGATGAGGCTACCCGGCAACTAAAAACTCTGGAGCGTGACGCTAGGGGAATTTTCTCACCGACCAAAGTTAATCAACTCACTGCAATGCTTAAAAGAACCGGACCCCGAGTTGAGACAAAATAGCCCGTAGAAAGATTTGCCCTGCATCCACTTTCTTTTCTAGCACGCTACTGGTATAACAGTGTTCTGGTATCGTAGTATGTCACAACAACAGAAGCAGCATCCCCAAATACAAGACGCCCCCTCAGAGCTCGGATCATTTCGAGCAGAGACGATACAGGTTCTCGATTGGAATATCGTTAACAAAGCTCGAGTTGATGATAGCGTTCTCCTTGATGCAGCGAAGCTACTCAATATGGCCGCCCATGCAAGAGAGAGCGCGCTTCCTCACCACTCAAACTTTAAAGTTGGTTGTGCTCTTAAAACAAATCTTCCCGCCTACTCCCCTAACCTCTCAGGAGCAAATAGCGAGTACCTTGGAAGCTTTTCTAATGCCACAACTCCTATACCTTTGGTCAACGCACAACACGCTGAAGAGAGCGCTGTTGCCTCTGCAATAAAATTTGACGCTCTGGGGCGTACCGTATCTCCTTACGGGAAAGTATATATAACGATGTCGGCCACGGTTACAGCAGCTCCTGAGCCTTCCCCGAGCTGCGGCAACTGCCTTGACACACTGAAAGGATACTCACAGCCAGACACCTATATCGTATCAGGTACCATAACAGGCAATTTAGCTGTTATTCAGCACTTTGAAGACTGTGCTCCCGTGCATTTTCCAGAAATTCTTCCTGAATGGCTACCGGATCGTGAGCTACGACTCTTACAAGAAGCAAAGATCGCTGCAAAATCCGGCTTTGTTCCAATCTCGGGAGATTTAAGTGGGGCCGCGGTACTCACATCTAAAGAGATCTACCGGGGAATTCGAAGAGATCAGGCAGACTACCACTGCTCATCAGCTTTGCGCACAGCAGTTGACCACGCTTTTTGTCACACCGATCTGGATATCAACACTATCTGTTACGTAAGTAAGGACGGACTCCCAGTGGGTAAAGATCGTCAGACTATTTACGATGTAGCGAACGCACTTCAAGCCGAAGACACTTTACGACTCCTCCTTTATTCAACTGACGAGGATAAGATCTACACATGCAGCCCACGTGAGCTACTACCTTTTGGATTTGGTGCATGCGATATCGGTCTTGAGAGTGAAGTCCAAGCAACCATGAGTAAGCTCAGAGAAGGGGCCTAACTCCTTTACCTCTCATATACAGTTTTTAGCCTGTCCTATTCCTTTTTAGCCTACAGTCATGTGTTCCTGCAAAATCCCCGGGAACACACGCAACAGCCACCGGGAACACATGCGACCTAAACAACTGAATCCTCATAGCTGAATGAATGATATCAAATAGATATAAGAGCAAAGAAATGCTACACTTTACGGGAACACACGCAGCTTGAGAAGCTGCATAATATAGCTGTTATACCGACAAATATTTCCTCTAAATATTATCAATGGATAAGAAGAAAAATACCCGTAGGGCTTCAGTTTCGGCTGAAAAGTATTGCGAGAGAAGAGAGGAGTTCTATGAGAAGGACGCTCGGTCTATAGCTTGGGAGCTAGGGGTTGAACTAATCGAACATGAACAGTCTGTAGACATCAAAATTACAAACGAAGAAATACTATCTTGTAAGCCAACAAGCCAAAAGTCTTTCTGGTTTGAAGTTTGGACTACCCTGAGACATATTAAGGAAGATAGAAGCATTTGATATCTTTTACCTATTGAACGCGGTATAACAAATCAAACCAACCGACGGGTATATTCGCGGCTATTTTTGACCGTTATACTGCAAAATTAATATGAAAATAGATATAGAAAATCTATCAAACACTAGTGAAATTCTAGTATCTGACGTGAAGCAATCGTTGGCCGATTTTAAGAAGAGACCCACTAGCCAATATTGTCGACGCGCAGTAATTCGGACCGGAATAAGTTACTTGGAGAATAAACTTTTTTCGTACAGACAGCTGGCATTAAGCTTTCACCAACAGTGGTGTGAGTTGGATATAATAAAGCAGACTGAAGAAGGGCTACCTCACAAGACTGAAACTTTTTCAGCCCATGAGCTTACTATCCTAAGCGAGACCCAGGCTCAATTAAAAGACGATGGAGAGATACGGGAAATCCCCGCTTTTTATCCACTGACAAAGCTATTTCGTTTTTCTTTTAAGTCACTTTCTAAAGCACTAATGACAAACATATCGCCAGACTACAGTCAGGTAGGCTGGGAGAGGTTACAAAAGGCAATTGATATTCGTAACAGAATCACTCATGCAAGAGCGTGCGAGGATCTACAAATCTCCGATGATGAAATGAAGAGCGCAAAAGATGGAATACTTTGGTTTATTGCCCAAGACAATAAAGTAAATGATGCCCTATTACATTGCACAAATAATATCGTAGTAGAGCTGTGCAAATTGCCAGAAAGTACGAAGAGCGGTATAACAAACGGCTCTGAGCATCCTGAGCTTCCCCCCAAAAAGTGGACACCTAAACTAACTCAGTTAGGAGGAGTCCATGAGAACAAAATCGCTAAAGCATACCTTTTATAATTATCAATTTA
>JAUIIO010000024.1 GCA_030431715.1 bacterium | reverse complement strand
GTAACCTTACTAGATTCGCTGATTCCTGTGCTATATCAGCATCGCGAATTCGGCTTTCAGCTGCTTTGAAATTTTCAGCTGAAATACTTAAGACATTCTCTGCGACCTCTATGCGTGATTGAAATGCGCCTAACTGGCCACGCTGAGTCGAAAGATGATCAAGTTTTTGTTGAAATCGCGATAGCGCTTGTTTCGCTTCCGCTTGCGTAGCCAGTGAAAAATCTAATATTGGCGCAACTCCTGAAGTTGTTTCACCAAATAAAAGACTTACGGTGTCACCAGTTTCATTGGCCGTAAGAATGTCTAAGACTCCATCACCATTCAGATCGTCAGTTGCTACCCACCTAGGGGCCCCTCCAGCGCTGTATGAAACCCTACCCTGAAAAGTCCCATCACCTCTACCAAGTAAGACACTAACAGTATTGTCATTACTTTCAGCACTGACAACGTCAACAATCCCATCGCCATTAAAATCACCAACATCAATGGCATGTGGCCATCCATTCAGATTACCAAGGCTATAGGTTACTCCCGTTTGAAAAGTGCCATCACCATCTCCGATAAGAACACTTAATGTATTTGAACCACGATCGGCCGTTAACACATCATCTAAACCATCGCCATTTACATCAGACACCAGCACTGTGCCTGCGCTTGTGCCACCAGCGGTAAAGGTTGTATTAGATCCAAACGTACCGTCGCCATTACCTAGCAATACACTTATATAGAAAGGTGCCGAATTGTTTACTCCAACAAGATCTACTATGCCGTCGTTATTGAAGTCACCTGAGGAGATCCCAAGCACGGCTGTCCCCATTGCAAACGTGGCACGCTCTTGAAATGTTCCGTCGCCATTATTTAAGCGAACGCTCGTTGTTCCATCATTAGCATCGTTCGTAGCAATATCTAAAAAACCATCTCCATTAAAATCCGCAATAGCGGTGGCATAAGGAGCGTCACCCATTGAGTATGTTGCGTAACGGCCGAATGTTCCATCTCCATTGCCAATATACACGCTCACTAAATCATTACTGATCTTATTTGTTATGAGATCCAGAATGCCGTCATTATTAAAGTCAGCGGTATAAATTGAGTTGGTAGCATAAGCGAAGGTTTCTTGAGCCTCCGGAGCAAATCCGCCATTTCCAGTTCCAAGATACACACTTAAATAATTATCAAGCGTACTGGATGATATGAAATCTGTGTGGCCATCATTGTTAAAATCTCCTGTTACAACACCAGATGTAAAATTGCCTGCAGTAAACGTAGTCTGCTCTGCAAACTCACCACTACCTATCTTTCCACCAAGCTCATTGCTAATCGTTGCATCAGAACCATACCCAGCCTGCAATGAGAGCACGCCATAATCTCCCTCAAAAAGGTTCCTCCCGTTAAACTCCGTGGATTTTGCAATTCTAAAGTATTCGGCCTTAAGCGCCTGTGCTTCTTCGTCCAGAGATGCTCGCTGCGAAGCTCCAAGGGTTCCATTCGCTGCTTGCTCAGCTAGCTCAGTTAAACGGAAGGTAATGTTTGTGAGTTCTTGCAGAGCTCCATCAGCGATGTTGAGAACTGAAATCCCATCGTTGAGATTTCGAACACCTTGCGTATAGACTCTGGCATCGGCGTTTAGACTATCAGCGATTGCAAGGCCTGCAGCATCGTCACTAGCTCTGTTTATTCTCTGCCCAGAGGACAGTCGTTCAAACACTGTAGATAGCTCGCTACTCGTTTTCGAAAGCTGTGTCTGTGCCCGTAGGCTTGAGAGATTAAGTCCAAGGGTCAGTGGCATATCAAGCACCTCCCCTTAGCAGTTGCAGAACAAGCTCTGGTTGCTGATTCGCCTGACCTAGCACGGCTGCACTGGCTTGTTGCAAGATCTGTAACCTTACTAGATTCGCTGATTCCTGTGCTATATCAGCATCGCGAATTCGGCTTTCAGCTGCTTTGAAATTTTCAGCTGAAATACTTAAGACATTCTCTGCGACCTCTATGCGTGATTGAAATGCCCCGATTTGACCACGTTGACTGGAGAGTTGATCGAGCTTTTGTTGAAATCGCGATAGGGCCTGTTTGGCATCAGCTATAGTTTCAAGTGAAAAATCAAGTAATGGCGCCACACCATCTACCGCATTTCCCATCAGCACATTTAATCCCGAAGCATAGTAGCTGGTCGTTACAATATCACTGACTCCATCCCCATCAAAGTCATCAGTGATGACACCTGCGGCATATCCTGAAGCGTCGACATCATATGACACTTCCGCTTGAAAAGTACCGTCACCTCTTCCGATATGTATATATACTCCGGAGGCTGTTCCATTTGTTTCTACAATATCGGGAACACCATCCCCGTTAAAGTCACCAAGGGTGACGGACAGTGCCTGTCTACCGCTTGAAACCGCCACCCCTGATTGGAAAGTTCCATCACCATTGTTGATCGCAACATTTGTTCCAGCACCCGTTCCACTGATAATATCAAGCGCGCCGTCTCCATTAAGATCTCCAAGCTCTACGTTAAGTGCTATGGCAGATACTGAAACTGTACCCTCCGATTGGAATCCTCCGGAACCGTCTCCTGAAAAAATTTCAAGATTACCACCCGAAAGCCCTACAACAAGATCAAGAATGCCATCACCAGTAACATCTCCTGAGACAAGATCAAAAGTATTCGCAGAAGTAGTATGGGAAGTAGATGTACTAAAAGAACCATCCCCATTTCCAATCAACACTGCCATATTACTGCCGATGCTCCCTGCAGTTGCGACATCGATAATACCATCTCCATTGAAGTCACCGGTAGTAAGTGTCGCTGCGGTTGCCATCGCAGCATACGATTCTGAAGCTTGAAACGTACCATCACCATTGCCGATGAGAACCTGAATACTTCCATTCGAAGTATTCGCGGTTACAAGATCCATGCTGCCATCATTGTTAACATCGGCAACTTCAATATCAATATTGCTACCCGTAGCCTCCAGCACTCCGCTCTGAAATGTTCCGTCACCATTCCCCTTATAGACATAAAGCTCTGCTGACCCAAAAACATTTGAGACGGCGGCCAAATCTACAATTCCATCACCATCAAAGTCTGCTGAAGCGACATTAACGGAAAAATCAATAGCGATTTCATTGCCAGCTCGAAAAGTTCCTGCACCAATCGCGCCACCTAGGCCGTTGCTAATAGTTGCATTCGTACCATAACCAGCCTGCAAACTTAGAACTCCATAATCTCCCTCAAAAAGCTTTCTACCATTAAATTCTGTGCTTTTAGCGATTCGAAAGTATTCGGCTTTTAACGCCTGTGCCTCTTCATCAAGAGAAGCTCTTTGAGCAGTCCCCAACGTACCGTTCGCTGCCTGTTCGGCAAGCTCTGTTAACCTGAAAGTTATATTTGTGAGTTCTTGCAGAGCTCCGTCAGCGATGTTGAGAACTGAAATCCCGTCATTAAGGTTTCTGACACCTTGCGTATAGACTCTGGCATCGGCATTAAGGCTTTCGGCCACTGCAAGGCCAGCAGCATCGTCACTGGCACGATTGATTCGTTGTCCTGAACTCAGACGTTCAAACACAGAACGTAGCTCGTCACTTGCACGACCAAGCTGTGTTTGCGCTTTTGAAGATGAGATATTTAATCCAAGAGTGATCGTCATGACGTATCACCTCCACCTGGATCAGGATCAAAGATCTCTATGTGTATGCTCTTACACAAAATAAGAGCGCTTGTACTTCCTTGCACTTCTATTTACTACAACATCCAATTTTTACTACGTGGCAAACTACGCACCACTTCAATAAAATCGGCATGTTATAAAAATCGCTTTAATTTCTGGGGCTAACTAGGGGGTGCCAAATATAGAAGATCCAACGAAAAATACATACATTATTTCAACTGCTTATTAAATTGTATTGCTGGTTTATGATATTAATGTCATACTATATATATGCTTAAGTTCATATCAGAGTTTGAAATCAGGCTACAAAGAGCAAATACTGAGAGAGCTTCAGATGGCCTTCCACCACTCTCAAAAGTACACCTCAAGGTACTCGGACAGATGGCTCTCATGGCGAATATTGAAGCAAGTAGTAAGCTACATCTTGTAGCTACAAAAGATCTCGATGCCATTATTGAGGGAGATTGGACGGCAAGAACACTTCTTAAGAATGTTCTACAAGAGAATGGAATGGTGTATGACGAACTCAGCTCCGAAGTCTGGATACCACCCGAGGCAACTTTTGAGGTAATGCATGATTCTTCTGTGCTCAAGGTTTCACTCCTTTCGCCACTTTTCGTACTAGCATCCAAAGCCGTTAAAGCTCCCCAAAAAAACAAACAGCTCATTACACAGGCCATAGAAATCTGGGGAGAAGAGCTTATTGATCTTATCAGTGAGCACGGTCAAGACATCAGGATTTTTCTAAATGACAAGTAAGCATATACTTAAACAGTTTCAGAAACGCGCGAAAAAGCTAGACGCGCTACGAAACGATAAACGCTACACCGAAGTTATTGCTTTTTTATCAGCCAAGGGACTCCTTGAATCGAACAAGATTAAGGCCCACTACAAGAGAGGACAAAAAATACCATTAACTCATTTTTTATGGGCAGCAAAAAACTTAGAACCCCGCATTTATGAGGTATTACCAGCTGCAATTCTCCATTTTCCGACTTCGATAGAATCCCCTGACAATGATCTCCCAGAAGATCTCGCAGCTATTCTTAAGCACTTAAAGACTGGAAAAAACGAGGGGCCAACATACAAACATGCAGATTATTCACTCATCAAAAAGTGGGCAAACACTACTCTTACTGATAAACGAGCTAAGCCACTTTCAGAAAAGAAAATAGCTCGTACATTTCGTTTAAAGCCGGACACTATTGCTCAGATACGAGCCGGAGCACAGATGTTAGGAATTTCAGATGCGGAATTCCTAGAGCAGTTAATTCATAGAGAGATACTTATTACTCTTCCGACAGCAACTGAAGGTAACTAATTACATCATACATCTCCTGCTCCACCATTCGAGAACGGTGCTCAGGCATGCCGAAAAAGCTTCCGGAAAGTATTTTCTTTCGAATTTCGCGTGAGGAATTGTCCTGGACAAAGATAGTAAGGTTGGGAGCCTGCTTAAAGATTTCAGGATCTTCTGGCCCATGTCCAACTCCTGTCGTACCGTGACAACCAGCACAGTAATAGTTATAGAGCACTTTCCCCCGAGCCGGACTCGGCAATGCGGCTTTAGCCTCGGGATCTAACTCTGTACTGCATGAAGTTAGCATTAAAACGAAAATAAAAAGAGGTAGGAAAAGGTATTTCATACCTCATGTCATACCCTATTCGGCAGAATTATGCAGCATATGTTTCTGTCCCCGCCCCTTTCCGCTGTGAGCAATTCGACTATCTCGCTTTTCAAGTGGTAGTAGGTATGGCGCTATGGCCACAGCTACAATCATTACAGACACCAAACCAATGACTAGCGTACGCGGGGAGATTGAGCTCCCCTTACGTCCAAGAAAGGTAGCCTTTAACCAAGGAAAATGGAGCAAAAGATGGAGTACTGCTAGGACAAGAACGGTAAAAGCTATCACTAAATGAATCTCTCCCCAATCATGCCGTGAGAGTCCGGCTAGCGTGTATGACTTATTGGTTCCTGCCGGAAGCACAAAGAAAAGTAAGAATCCTGTCGACGTAAGAAAAAGAAACGAAGTTAAAAGAAGGCTATCAACAATTGTATTTTGCGTGGACTTTCTCATGGCTCACCTCCAGCAAAGGGCATGGAAACTGTTTATCGTTTCACCTAAATCCTACTCCTACCGCCCCACAAGAAAAAGCCCTAGGCAAGCAAATTCCCCCTCCGCGAACTCCGCGCTCTCCTGTGTTTTTATTAATCTTTGATAACCAAATGCTTAGACCACTGAAGTGGCCACAGAGCTTAGTTGAGCTGAGGTAGTAAAAATAACACAGGAGAACGCGGAGTTCGCGGAGGGGACGGTACGGCGTTTTATTTTAAGTGGTTTAGCTCATCCTGCCCATTGTCGATGTAATGAAGAAGGGAATGAGATAAATGCTTCAGGATACTCGCAAACTTTTAAGCACAATCAGTGAAAAGCTTGAGAAAGCGGATAGCTTTTATGAAGCGATGCCCGAGATCGAGCCTGATCTTCTAGCCTACTTACAATCTGAAAGAGTTACTGTTTATACAAGAGGGCGACACACAAAAGAGATCGTTGCAAAGTATAAGAGTGGTGAAGACTTAAAAGAGATCCGCGTACCACTCAGCACGACCTCTATCGCGGGTTATGTTGCCCTTAGTCAGAAAGCGCTCACTATCGAAGATGTCTACAATGAGAGAGAATTAAAACTCATTCACGAAGACCTCGAATTTAATAAAGACTTTGATGTGAAGAGTGGGTTTCGTACTCAATCAATGCTCGTTATTCCTATTAAATATAAGGACGTTTTTCTAGGAGTACTTCAGGCACTGAATAAAGAAAGTGGACTAAAATATAACGAGGGCGACATTCAACACGCCTTGGAGATTGCTGAAGTACTCGGACAGAATTTTCGATACGAACTTCGAGGCACAAAGAGTCCATACGACCACCTAGTGATTTCAAAAAAGATAAGTGGCGACAAACTGAAATCACTTCTTGAAAGAGCACAAAATGAGGGTGCAACCCCTGAAGACCTTATTGTTGGTGAAGGGGGCATAACGCGCTCGGATCTTGGCGAGTCCTACTCAAGATACTATCAGGTTCCTTTTATGGGATTTGACCCATACCATACAATTCCTGCTGAGCTCATGAAGGGAATTAACATAGCGTACCTTCGCCAAACCGTTTGGGTTCCAGTAGAAGGAAGCAGAGACGGGGAAGTCACCATTCTCATTGACGATCCTTCTAATGCCTCGAAAATAATGGAGATTCAGCGGACGCTTCCTGCTAAAAGCTATGCCTTTAAGGTAGGTTTTAAAGACGACATCCTTAAATACCTTGGACAAGGCGGCGGTTCAGGCGCAGGGCCTACTGACCTTAAAGACCTTGTTGGAAAGCTTCAAGAAGAAATCGAAGACGTTGAAACAATTGAAGAGGATTACGACGAAGCAAACGAAGACGAGGCGACCGTCATTCAACTCGTAAATAAGATTATTGTAGAAGCCTTTAAAGAGAGAGCTTCTGATATTCACATCGAACCCGGAAAGGGTAAAACAAACGCTACGGTCAGAATTCGAGTTGATGGAGAGTGTCGCTCAGCGCTCTCGATTCCTTTTACACACGTGCGTGCCGTAATATCCAGAATAAAAATCATGAGTGGTCTGGACATCTCTGAGAGACGAAAACCTCAAGATGGAAAGTGCGTGGTAAAGTTTCAGGGAAACCCTATTGAGCTTCGCGTAGCAACTCTTCCGACAGTACACGGTGAAAGTGCCGTCATGAGGATACTGGCATCTAGCGAACCGTTGCCACTAGAAAAACTCAATTTCTCAGATAGAAATCTTGAAGGCATAAAGGCGAGTGTCGCGAGTCCTCATGGGGTTCTCCTTGTCGTAGGACCAACGGGATCAGGAAAAACGACAACACTTCACTCCATTCTCGGTTACATTAACACACCTGAGAAGAAAATCTGGACAGCCGAAGATCCGGTTGAAATCACACAGCCGGGACTGCAACAGATGCAGATGAAACCAGAGATCGGGCTCAATTTTGCATCGGCACTACGATCTTTTTTACGAGCAGACCCAGACGTCATAATGATCGGGGAGATGCGTGATCATGAAACAGCTCACATCGGAATTGAAGCCTCACTGACTGGGCACCTTGTTTTCTCGACCCTACATACAAACTCTGCTCCTGAGACGATCACAAGGCTTCTTGACCTAGAGCTTGACCCAGTAAGTTTCTCGGATGCACTCCTTGCGGTACTCGCACAAAGACTAGTCCGAACGCTTTGCGGAGAGTGCAAAGAAGAATACGTCATACCTGAAGACGAATTTACACTACTAAAAAGGTATTACGGGGAAGAATACTTTGATGAATTAGACGTCAAAGCAAACGAAACAAAGATCTTTAAACCAAAGGGATGTGAAAAATGTGGTAACACCGGTTACCGTGGAAGAACCGGCATACACGAACTGCTTGTAAGCACACCTGAGATAAAAAATCTTATTTATAAAAAGGCTGACGTAAGTGAGATTAAAGCTGCTGCAATAAGGGGTGGTATGAGAACACTTATGCAAGACGGTATTCAGAAGCTCTTTAAGGGGCAGACTGATATTGCGCAGATACGCAAGGTTGCCAGCGCTTGATTCATTAGTATTAACCGCCAAAAACGCAAAAGAACGCCAAAAGATCAAACTCAGCTATTCTTAAGAAACGACAAGCATCTAGCGAAGATATTTTGAGATTCGCCTACTTTATTATCTGAAAGGAAACTTCGAAGGAGTTTTACGTATTCTTCTTTTTTTTCCAAGTGAGGAAAGTGTGCGCAGTCTCTGAGAGTTACAACTTTCGATTGGGGAATCTGCTTTGATAGAATCCTACAGGCTTTGGGGCTACCGGTATCTTTCTCGCCTGCGGTAAAAAGTGTTTTGGCGGTAATGAGAGAAAGCTCATCGCTACATTCAAAATCTTTTAAGACTCCTGTTATTGAAAATTCGTTTTGGCCCCACATAGTGCGATATACTTCTGGGCTTGCGGTGTCGGTAGAGAGAACAATACTCCTGTCGTATGCGGCTTTGCCATATACATGCCGTGCATAGTAGAGATTAAACGCTTCCTGAAAATCGGGATCATCAAAGTCCTCGACCGCTCGGCGAAGTCTTGATGGAAGAGCTTTTTTATAGCGCTGGATATCATCATTCCAGAGACGTGCGCTCATAAAAGGGCTTGCAAAGATGAGGTGTGAAACATTGCTGTACTTCGCGGCATAAGAAGCTGCTATCGCGCTTCCCCATGAATGACCTAGTAAACACACCTCTGAAAAAGAAAGATGATCGATGAGTTGCCTTAGCTCATTTACGAAATAATTTACATTACAGAATTCATCTACCGAAGGACGATCTGATTTTCCGCAGCCGAGCTGATCGTAAAATATAACAGGGCGCTCTGAAGCAAGGCTGTAGAGTGGCTCCAAATAGTGGTGTGTAAATCCGGGGCCCCCATGTATCATAATGAGTGGGGTTCCGTTTCCATCAGGAGACGAATACTTCAGGAAATAAACGCTTCCCTGTCCTCCTTGAAACTCACCTTCTTCGCAGTTGATCTGAGCCGACATTTCGTTCCTTCTATACTTCCCGGAGGCTACATTGGAGATTGCCGTCCTACTTCGCTAAAGCTACGAAGGACAGGCCGTCGTTCGGTCTGCGACCTCAGCTCCTCGCAATGACGTGTTAGACACGTCAATTGAATAAAGCTTTAAAGCCAGTATCCTTTTCATACTGCGCCTTGTTAGCTTTTCTCTCTAACGCTCTATCAATCATTTTATTGATGAGCTGAGGATAAATTACCGGTGGCTTGGACTTTTCCCAGAGATAAAAAGCAAAAGAACCGGGGATAGGATTTAGCTCATTGAAGTAAATACTACCATCGCTATTGTTAACGATAAAATCAAAGCGCCCAACGCCTGAAGCACCAAGAATCTTCGCTAGCTTAAGAGCATAGCCAGTTACTACTTTCTTGATGTCGTCTGATAAGTGTTCAGGATCGATTGAGCGACTAAGACTTGCCATGCCTTGTGACTCTTGTGCTCCTTGAAGCTTACCCTTCTTTCCTGCTCCCTCTTTGAGATACTTGTCTTCATACGAAAGCACCCCATCAGTACCAACAGGAATTTCTGTTACCGATGCAGTCAAGTCTTCTGAATCCATTACCGAGATATTTATCTCCATAATATCTTTTACACACGGTTCAACGATCGCCGTATCATCATACTTAAAGACTTCGGCCAATGCAGCATCAAGCTCTGCATCACTAGTAGCCTTTCCAATACCTATACTTGAACCGAGGTGAACCGGCTTTATAAAGAGGGGATAATTTCCAAGACCTTCCGAGTTCAGAACCTTGGTTCTTGTCTCTGATACATTTGCCCGAAACTCATCTCTGGTAACAAGCCGGCTCGGTAAAACTGGAACATCGTGATGCCCGGCTATCACCTTACAAATGTACTTATTCATTGCAACAGCTGAAGAAAGGACATCACAGCTCGCATACGCAGCGTCGGCTAACTCGAGCAGCCCTTGTATACAGCCATCCTCTCCGTATGTGCCATGAAACGCAGGAACATATACGTCAACAGGGACTACTTCTGGTTTCTTAAACCGAGAGAGTAATCCACTTGCCGCTGACCTTACTACGGTGAGTCCCTGCACCGTTGGGTCTGGCAAAAGAGTGACCTCGTCTACCTCAGAAAGACAGCTTGGAAGCTTGCGGTAAAACTGTTTATTTAGCAGCTTATCTCCCATGTACCACTTACCCGAATGGGCAATATAGACAGGAATGACGTTATAAAGCTCACGGTCCATAGCCTCAATGTACTGAATCGCAGTTATCATTGAAATTTCGTGCTCAACTGAACGGCCACCAAATAGTACGCATACATTTTTCTTGCTCATATCTTCCTGCTGCTTGAAAATCCTAGCTGTGGAGAGAAGGCGATAGTATCATGCACCACTGCCCTCTGCCAGAAATTGAAGTATATAATTTGCACACAGATGCGCCCCCACACCATGAAATGGACTGTGCCCTTTTCCAGGTAAAATAATAAGCTTCGAATTCGAGAGAAGCTGATGGAACTTCTCCCCCATCACTACCGGAGTCTCACGGTCCTCGCTGCCCCAGAGCAGCAGTGCTCGCGCTTTAATATTTCGCACATCAGACTCCTGATCCTCTGAGATTGTTTTTACAAAGGTATTCTTTAGGACTCCGGCGTTACGGTAATCTGCGGAACCAAACTTTACGGCAAACTTATCCGGGAATATCGTGGTGCCAAGGAGCTTATCTGTTGTCTTAACGACTTTTGCGGCAAGTTTGATGAGCCTGACTCGCATGTTCTGATAAAAGCTCCTCATAGGGCGTAAGCCGTGTGAGTCTATGAGAATAATCCCTTCCACGATCTCAGGATACTTAGCTGCAATCCTTAGAGAAACTCTCCCCCCAAAGGAATGCCCCAATAAGCTGACCTTATCTAGGCCCTTACTTTGAATAAAAGAAACAATTAACTCAGAGTAATCAGAGGTATCCCACCCATCTTCAGGCGGAGGCGGTGTTTCTCCAAAGCCCGGGAGATCGAGTGTATATACCGTACGAGCCGAGCCAACCAGCTCCGCTAAAGGCCTGAGATCAGCTCCGCTTCTGTTCCAACCATGAAGCATAAGAAGCGGGGGACCATCCCCTGTAACCTTATACTGTATTTGGTCCGCGCTCAGTTCCAAAGTTCTTCCTTTACTTCCACAGGTGCCATGCTTTATAAAACTACTATTGAATGGCACATTCAAGTAGCCGCTATTCTCGAAACCTAACATATTTTTATACGGAGCTGTAAGCATGAAGCGTAACCTTTTTCCAGTAATCGCCCTTATCCTTTTCCTACTTGTATTTAGTGGTTGCTCACAAAAGAGCTATAAGGACGGCGGCTCAAGTTGCTCTTGTCAGAAATCTGAATGCTCTTGTAAAGACGGATCATGTGGTTCTAGCTCATGCTCAAAGAAGTCCAGCTGCTCAAAGTGCGACAAGAAGAGCTGCGATAGCTGTTCATCTTGTAGCAAAAAGGGAAAAGAGGGATGCTTTGGTAAAACCGATAAGTCCTCTTGCAGCAAATGCTCAGGTGGAATGTAGTTAGATTACCAGAGCCTACGCTGGTCTATGCCCGTCCCGCTGATAGCCCCAAACCTTATACAACCTGTTGATCAGTACAGTAGTGGACTATCGTCGTTCGTAGCAGAGACTCTTCCCGCAGTCCCCGTTGAACCACCAGCCACGGCAGAAACAACAAATAAGAGGCTGGGCAGTGATCCTGAACCATTGCCCGGATCTTATGGATTCTTACGTAAACGCCTACAAAGTACAGCACCCTCTGACGCCCTGATGAACCTTGCTGAAGAGTATCAGCGCAATCACAACCAGCCACACCGGCCGAATGCCAAACAATCACTTAATCGTGACGACATTGAAAACTTTTCGGCTCGATCTGCTAACATATGGGTTGATCATTTCAAAGACCTCCAATTCAGCAATCTTGATCCCGCAAAAGTACCTTTCCATGAATTCCCTCTCGAACTCGCTTCGATGCTATGCTCAGTCGCCCCGGAAGCAACCGAGGCAAAGTTACGAGAAGAGGGATACCATACCGTCTACCCTCTTGCCCTAAAACACTACATCCAGAGAGCACTTCGACAAAAAGTACTTCCCAACGCCACACTGAAAAAAGGAGCTGACTTTCCTGAAATTCTTCACTGCCATGCCGAAACGTACTTTGGCATCTGGACGACCTTTAATGATACGCCTCTTAGTAGCGATCTTATAACGCTCCTTGAAAAAGCCGAATCAACCTATTCATACGATCAAGACCTGACGGCTGATAAAAGACTCAGAACGTTTCTCAGGGAAAGAGCGATAGAAGACATTGCTAATTTCTTTACAGAAAGACACACACATCTACTCTGCCACTTTAATCTTGAAGTTTACCTGAACGATCCTGCCTTACTTAATCTCGATACGTACTACTTTGACCCGATAGTCGTTATCGACACAGACCCTGCCACTAAAAAATGGGTATTTGCAGCCGAGAGAAAAGATTATCGACTTTCGGGTATTCAGAAAGCCCTAGTGGAAACGATGAAGCACAGGCTCGAAAAGGCATTTCCCCAAAACTGGGAAACACACCTTGAGATAGTTGAAGAAGCTCGAGAACGAGCCCAGAACAGGCTTGAGATGACCAGACTCGCAAAACAGCTCGCCAGTGGCGCCGCCAAGCTGGCAAATTCAGCGTCTACGGTTGCTCAGTTTGTTTTTGGGGCTCCTGTTAAATTCTGGTGAGGCACCAGATACGCCTCTCCCCTCATTGGCTCGGCTATCAAACACCCTTTCAGCTCCCAAAATCTCTGCTCTTCAGGATACTTAACTATTAGCACCTTATTATTCTATCTTCCGCATATTGATTAAGGGTTATCGCGGGAGTAACATTAACTCATGGGCAAACAAGAGCAGGTAGACCAAAGTAAGCTGGGGCAAAATCAAACAGTCGATATAACTGACGCGTTTTTCGATGCGGTATTTGGCACCAATGCTTCTCAGAGCCAAGCTCCCACTCCATCAAGTCAGAAAAAGTACGTCTTAAAAGAGCTTCAGAGCGATGAAGTCAAAGCTGAACTTAAGTTATCATCTGACGATAGAGTCTACGTCTTTTACACAAAAGATGAATATACAAAGAAGAAAGCTACTGAATTTGCCAACCTGCTGAAATCTAACAGTGTAAAAAAGGGGCGTATCCCTTTTAAAGACAATCTGCCTGCCCTGACTACTTCCTCTGGTGAAGTCATCTGCGCTCAGGCAGAGCATATCAAAGTAGGATTTGCCAATTATAACGGCAAAAAAATCTTCGTCCTTTATAACTTTAAAGAACAGGCTCCATCTTCAGATGTACTGGATACTCCGAGCTCGACCGCTGAAACTGTTTCACTCTCAGCAGGAGACACGGCTATCTCGTCTTCTCCTTCTGACCATTCCGCTAGTAAAAGCACCGGAAAAATCCCCGATGAGGTTCGGAGAAAATTAGCAGAAAAAGAAAGGTCCAAAGATAGCCGTGAAGCAGCGGCAAAAATACTGGATGAAATGAGGCGACGACGCTAGCTTTTTTTCTCTCACCATTGGAATTCGTTCAGGTTCTTACCATTGTCTCTTACATCAATCTACCGATAGTATTAAGCCACCATGCAAGGCAAGAAAATTATCATAAGCGCAGGCGAAGTCTCAGGAGACGAGCACGCTTCTAAAATTGTAGAACATCTACGAGAAGCACTCCCCGATGTCACAATACGTGGTATGGGTGGCACAAATTTACGCCGCGCAAACGTTGATACTGTGGTGGATTCCGAAACTTCCGCTTCCGTTATGGGCTTTGGAGAGCTCTTCGGATCAATCTCTAAAATCCGCGCATCGCTTAAAGAGATGAAGAACCTCTTAAAAGACTGGAAGCCTGACCTGCTTATCACGGTTGATTACCAAGAATTTCACTTCATGCTCATGAAAGCCGCGAAGCAGCTTGGCATTCCAACCCTTCACTTCGTATCCCCATCCATCTGGGCATGGCGAAGCGGTCGCACAGAGAAAGTAAAAAAGTATTGCGATAAGCTTGCACTCATCTACCCATTCGAAAAGAAAATGTACGAAGAGGTAGGATATCAAAATTCGATGTACGTTGGGCATCCTTTCGCTGATGAATTTCCTTCGCTAAAAATCTCGACCGAAGAAGCTCTCTCTTTCCGTGAAGAATTGGGACTAAGTAAAACTTCACCAACCCTTGCAATTTTTCTTGGAAGCCGCAAAAAAGAATTCATAAACCATGCCCCAACCGTAATGAAGGCATTTCTGAAAGCAAAAGAAGAAATCCCCAATCTTCAGGCAATTCTTCCACTGCCAGACACCATTAGCCAAGATCTCATAGACAAAGAGCTAAGCGGCATGCCTGCTTGCGCTATTACACGTGGGAATTCCATAAAAGCCATGCAAAGCGCAGACTATGGAATTATCAAGTCCGGCACGTCTAACCTTCAAGCAGCCTTTTGTGGCTTGCCATTTACCATGTATTATCTTGGCGGCTACCTTACTGATTTTATCGTTCGTTATTTTGTGCGAATCGATCAGTATTCAATTATTAATGTCATTCGAACCAACACCGTGAGAGAAGTAATTCAGGAAGAGTTTCGCCCTTCAACCTTCACCAGAGAGATGCTGGAAAATATCCAAAATCAGAAAAAACAGGGAGCTCTCAGGAAGGAATTACTTGAGATAGCAAACGAGCTATCAAGCTTTGAGGACACTGAGATATTTAATGGTAGCCAATCAGCGCCTGAGCGAGTGGCACGGATGGCACTCGATATGCTCAAGTAGCTACTCTTAAAGCGAGTTGACAGTTCTATCGTAAACTCCGCGCTCTCCGTGTGCTCCTGTGTTATTTTTTCTGCTACTATAAGCTACGTCCTCATGCCGCTTAAGCGGCCTGAACATTTAGTTCTCTAAATTAAATAAAAAAACACTGGAGACCGCGGAGTACGCGGAGAACAATTCCGGATTGACTGCAAAAATAAGAAGCATGTCTATCCTCATATGTTATAGTTTTTCCGGCTTCTGTGATAGGATTTCTCTTAGCAATCATTAACACGATTATGATCATACCCTTCTCACTCGCACAGCACTTGCGATTCCTCATCATAGCACTCCCGTGGATTGTTCTTTTTTTAATGAGTGAGGTCAATGCGGAAGAAGAAGTAAATTCGTGGAGATTTGGCTGGGAGAGAGGCCCGACATATGAATTTAACCGACTCATTCCACGTTCAGGAACAAAAATTGATTCGCTAGATAGATTCACACCTGAATTTAAACTCTCAGGAAGAGTTGGCGGCGCCTTGCATCTTGATGGTGGTTTTATTGAAAGCCTTGACGCTATTGGAGGGGGCGACTTTAAAACAAAAGTAAGCCAAGCCAGACTCTATACAACAGGAAAATATGAGGGCATTCGCACCCTTCATTATAAAGTAAAATTTGCCATCGAAAATAGTAGCTTTTTCGTAAAAGACTTTTACATCCGACACTATCTGAAAGAGGACAACCACTCTCTGACATTTGGTTATTTCGATCCCCCGCAATCCATGATGGGAGACTATGCCCTCATGGAAGATCCCGCCCCAGTAAGCGCCCTTTCCTCTGGACTACGCCTTGGATTTGAGTACGGCGTTCATACCGATGTGCCACGGCTAGCTGGCGCAGTAAATGTTTCAACGATCGGTCAAAACAATCAGAACGAGGGGCAATCTGGACGTTCCTCACCGTTACGAACAACAGCTCGACTTGTCTATATTCCTGTTTATGATCAAGGAACAAAAGGAGAAAGCGCACTCCATTTTGCTGGAAGTTACAGTTACTTTTTAGCAGGGTCAGAAGGTCTTCAACTTAGAACGAGACCAGAATCATTCTTACTTCCCTATCTTCTTGATACCAACAAAGTCCCCTTTGACGATGGACAAACACTTGCTGCTGAATTTCTCTACAAGACCGGCTCCCAAATACATCAAGCAGAAATACTTACCACACTTGCAAACTATACCGACTCCCCGCAGGGAACATACTACGGCGCTTACTATCAGGTATCACATGTTTTCTACGGGGATTTTCGCAAGTACGATCCGAACACGGGAAAGCTTCTAGGAATCGAGAGCAGTGAAAATGAGCTAAAGGTTGTACCCGGAGCGTTTGAGGTAGCCGGGCGAGTGTCATACGTAGATCTCACGTCAAAAAAAATTGACGGAGGGAAACAACAGCTCGCAAGTCTCGGTCTTAATTGGTACTACAACACTCATCTCGCCTTTAAGCTTGAAGTAATTCAGGGTGAGGTAAAACACAGCACTCTTCGTGATTCATTTACAATTGTTCAAGGTCGAGTGCAGCTACAATTCTAGCCCCAAAGATCGGTTACAGTGTACCCAGCATACAATAAGTTACTATTTTGCGCATATCGTCAGTGCGATGCATATCGTCATTGCGAGGAGCTGAGACATTTATGTCGAACGACGCGGCAATCTCCTAGTATCGGCTCTATTTTTCTCTCTGGCAAGAAGATTGCCGCGTCATTCGGTCTACGACCTCAGCTCCTCGCAATGACGATTACTCTTAAGTTTTCTGTTGATCTCTGATACCGTCAAACGATACGGCGCCTCCGGCAGAGCCGGAGGTAACTTTTGCGCTCCAATGTGATGCGAAGAAAAACTCATATTACATCGCACTAGAAGCAACGTGTCTCTACTTCAGGAATACTTGCGAGAGCTTGTGTAGCCTCCTGACTTTGCTGATCCACACTGTGTAAAAGCTTTCTGCCAGCACGCCTCTTCCCAGTCGTACGCTGCAATAGCCGCGTTAAGGCTTCTGCGATTTCTTCTAATTGAACGACATCAGCCGTAATCGTAGCTAGCTCATCAGTGTAGCTAACCGTAACGCAGTTAATTGTATTACCTGTACACTGCATAACCGTTGGGCTTAGTGAGCGAGCAACCGACCAAATCTCCTTGTAGGTGGCTCTCGCCAGACGACGAAGCTGTCTGGCCTGTCGTTTCGCTCTTTTTCTATCTGTACTTCTGATAATACGGACCGAAATTTTTCGAATAACAAGATAGGAATCTCTTGAACTGACATCAAGAATAAGAACATCCTCCTCAATATCAACTTCATTGCACGAAACGCAATCCGGGATTAAGACAACCGCACTACATGTAGCATCTTCATATTGCGGTGGCATGTAATAGGAATAGTTACGCGCGTATGCATCAGGATAAAGTACCTGAAGGAAAACACGGCAAAGTGATGACTGAAGATTGTCTATGTCACTAAAGAGAAGATGGGGAGCTGACGCGTGTGAATCAGAAAAACTAGCCGGACAGTCTGTAGTCCATCGGTACTCTACGCCGTATACATCTGGTGAAATATGACTAAAGAGACTTAGCGAACTACTGCCGCAAGTCAGCTGATAACCATCTGAGGGGCCTGCGGTACAATAGGTATCTATAACTTGTGGCGGTGTTGGTGTGGGCGTAGGGGTCGGGCAACCGTAAGGGTTGTAGTACGGATGACAATAATAACTTCCATCGGCAAGAACGACGCCCGGAAGAATTGCGATAATAAAGAGTTTTAAGATTTTGAGTAGCATTCTTTTTAGCTCGTAAACTACTGGGATAATGACACGCTCTTTATACAAGCACCAGTAGAGGGAAATCCAGTAAAAAACAATAGTTACAAATCTACTGGCCGAGAAGTTGCAGTACAAGTTGGGGTTGCAGGTTTGCTTGGCCGAGCACAGCCGCAGCAGATTGTTGCAGGATGTTAAGCCTTGTGAGCTGTGAAGATTCCTGTGCTATGTCAGCATCACGGATACGACTTTCGGCAGCTTTAAAGTTCTCTGCGGAAACCTTAAGAACCGTCTCGGCAACTTCTATTCTAGACTGGAATGCTCCTATTTGACCACGCTGCGTAGAAAGCTGAGCTAGTTTTTGCTGGAATCGGGAAAGTGCATCCTTCGCATCAGCTATTGAATTAAGAGAGAAATCTAAAAGGGGAGCTACACCATCCTTGCTCTCTCCCAAGAGTACGAGATTAGATGATCCAATTACAAAAAGGTCTAAAACGCCATCATTGTTAAAGTCTCCATCTACAACCATATCTGTACCGCTAAGGGAAAGCGTAGCGGCAATCTGGAAAGTACCATCACCACGGCCAAAAGCTGTGTGTATTTCATTGCCTACGGTGACTAAATCCTCGTGGCCATCTCCATTAAAATCGCCGATGACCACATCTAGCTGGCTTGTTGGGTATTGAGGCTCCGGATCATCTTGAAATGTACCATCACCGTTTCCGAGTCTTATGTGAATATCTGTGGCTGTATCTTCCGTTCCAATAAGGTCGAGGTTCCCATCACCGTTGAGATCAGCTACCGCCAAAGAAGTGATGTCTCCTCTCGAAGAGACAGTCATTTCACTTGCAAATGAACCATCTCCATTTGCAAGCACTATTGCGATAACCGAGTTTACATCACTAGATATTAGATCGGTATACCCATCATTGTTTACATCCGCTCCGACCATGCCTGTTAAGCCCAACGTCATATCATAGGAGCCCGAAAGGCTAAATGTTCCGTCTCCTGCACCAGTAAGGATGCTCGTATTGGTGATATGTGAGGCTGCAAGATCTTGAATTCCATCTCCATTAAAATCCCCCACAACCAGCTGCATAGATGTAACTGGACCACCTGTAGCATAGCTTACATTGGCTTGAAACGTTCCATCACCGATTCCGATATGAATTCTCACTGACTGGTCCAAGGAGTTTGCAGTCGCAAGATCCACAATGCCATCTCCATTAAAATCACCGACTTGAAATCCTGATGGAAAGTCCCCGGTAGTTATTGATTGAGCCGATCCAAAACTTCCATCACCTTGGCCAAGTCTCATAGTGATTGAGTCGGTGGTTCGATTTACAGCTAGAATATCAAGATTGCCATCACCATTTAAGTCAACAGTCTGAAGTTCTCTGGGCGAAGCCCCCATATCATATGAACCAGTAACGTTAAATGCGCCCGTTCCGATATCACCGCCCAACCCCTGACTTAAACTACCAGAAGTTCCATATCCCGCCTGAAGTGATAAAATTCCATAGTCTCCCTCAAAGAGTTTTCTGCCATTAAATTCAGTTGTCTTAGCAATTCTAAAGTACTCAGCCTTAAGCGCTTGCGCTTCTTCATCAAGTGAAGTGCGTTGAGCTATGCCAAGAGTGCCGTTTGCAGCCTGTTCAGCTAACTCGGTTAATCTAAATGTTATATTCGTTAGCTCCTGTAGGGCCCCATCCGCAATATTTAAAACTGAAATTCCATCATTAAGATTCCGCACTCCTTGATTGAAGACTCTTGAATCGGCATTGAGACTATCCGCGATAGCAAGACCTGCCGCATCATCACTTGCTTTGTTAATGCGTTGTCCTGAGGAAAGCCGCGTAAAGACATTCGATAGCTCATCGCTCGATCTCGCAAGCTGGCGTTGCGAGCGGAGACTAGAAATGTTTAGTCCTAGGGTAATCGGCATTCTATCTACCTCCCCCTAAGAGCTGCAGCACTAGTTGTGGTTGCAGATTAGCCTGGCCAAGCACAGCCGCGGCAGATTGTTGCAGGATGTTAAGTCTTGTGAGCTGTGAAGATTCCTGAGCTATATCAGCATCGCGGATACGACTCTCGGCGGCTTTAAAATTCTCAGTGGAAACCTTAAGGACTTTTTCAGCAACTTCTATACGAGACTGGAAGGCTCCGATTTGGCCATGTTGCTCAGAGAGATGGGTGAGCTTTTGCTGAAATCTCGAAAGAGCATGTTTCGCATCAACAATCGTAGACAACGAGAAATCCAAAAGCGGTGCTACTCCAGTTGTTGTACTACCATTGTATATCTCTACAGAGTTATTTGCATCACTGACAACAGCAAGATCAACCACGCCGTCTGCATTTAAATCATCTGCAACGAGCCATCCAAGTTGACCTCCAGTGCTAAAATTTGTCTCTTGCTGATAGGTACCATCACCATTACCAAGAAGTATACTTATTGTACTATCGGTATTGTTAGCGCTGGCGATATCCACATTGCCATCCCCATCAAAATCTCCTGCTGCGAGGTTGTGAAATTCTGTAAAACCACCAACAGCATATGAATTACGAGACTGAAATGTTCCATCGCCATTGCCAAGGAAAACACCGATGTGGCCTGTTCCCCGTGCTCCAGCGATAATATCCACTATGCCGTCATTATTCGTATCCGCAACAATTACTGGTCCAGGGCTAGAACCTGCCGCATACGAAGTCGCCGTACTCAGGCTTCCGTCCCCGTTTGCAAGTACAACGTTAATCGTACCATCAGAATTAATGGCAGCAACGATATCGTCTAACCCATCTCCATTGAAATCGGCAACCTCCATCGACAGTGGATTGTTCCCAACAGAATAAGTTCCATATGCACTAAATGTCCCATCACCACCTCCAAGATGAACTGCAATGTTATTATCAACAAGGTCGATAGTAGCGATATCAATATTACCATCACCATTAAAGTCACCAAACTTTGAATCATAGGTGCTATTTCCCATGTCGTAAAATGTCGCTGTGGCAAAGGTACCGTTTCCATTGCCCAGATAAAACGCAATCCTATCATTTGTAGGTTCAACTGCTACAAGATCGAGTATCCCATCATTATTTACGTCGGCGCTGTCGAGCGTACTCATGTAATCTGTGTCGGCTTGAGTAATTGCTTCCGCAAATCCTCCATCACCGGTGCCAAGATTGATATAAAGAGCATCACTACTTCTATCCGAACTTATAAAGTCAGTATGACCATCATTATTAAAATCACCAGTAATAAGAGCTTCTGGCAAACTTCCGATAGCATAGGATACAGCGCTATCAAATTCTCCAGTTCCAATAGCTCCACCAAGCCCATTCCCAAGTACTGCGTTCGTTCCGTAACCTGCCTGAAGTGAAAGAACACCATATTGACCATCAAAGAGTTTCCTCCCATTAAACTCAGTCGTTTTTGAAATACGAAGATATTCTTTCTTGAGCGCCTGCGCCTCTTCATCAAGTGATGCACGTTGAGATGAGCCAAGTGTACCATTCGCGGCTTGCTCGGCGAGCTCTGTTAATCTAAATGTTATATTCGTTAGCTCCTGCAAAGCCCCATCGGCAATGTTTAAAACTGATATTCCATCATTGAGATTTCTTACTCCCTGAGCATAAACCCGTGAATCAGCATTGAGACTATCGGCAATAGCAAGGCCTGCGGCATCATCACTTGCTTTGTTAATGCGTTGTCCTGAGGAAAGGCGCGTAAAGACATTCGAGAGCTCATCGCTCGTGCGACTTAATTGTGTTTGTGTCTTGAGTGATGAGAGATTCAGTCCTAGGGTAATCGGCATTCTATCTACCTCCCCCTAAGAGCTGCAGCACTAGTTGTGGTTGCAGGTTAGCCTGACCGAGTACGGCGGCTGCTGATTGTTGTAGGATGTTAAGTCTTGTGAGCTGTGAAGATTCCTGAGCTATATCGGCATCGCGGATACGACTCTCGGCAGCTTTGAAGTTCTCTGTGGAAACCTTAAGGACTTTTTCAGCTACTTCAATTCGGGATTGGAATGCTCCAATTTGACCACGCTGGGTAGAGAGTTGATCCAGTTTCTGCGTAAATTGTGACAGCGCTTGTTTGGCATCGGCTATGGTATTAAGTGAAAAATCTAATAAAGGAGCTACTCCATCTGTAGTATTGCTAAGTATAACACTAAATGCTGCTCCTAGAGTATGTGTTGTTGCAACATCAAGTACACCATCATTGTTAAAGTCATTTACTGCAATATCTCTCACTGCATAAGTTGCAGAAAATGTTTCTGCAGCAGTAAAACTTCCGGTACCATCTCCAAGGAAAGCTCCCACAGATGTTGACAGATGAGTGATTAAATCCGTGTTACCATCGCCGTTAAGATCCCCAAGCTCAAAATCGTTCATAGCCGTGGTGCCAGTAGCAACGGTAGTCGGAGAGGCAAACTTACCGTCTCCAAGGCCAAGAAGAATACTAAACTGCGAAGAGTTTCCATCTAAGGTAACGACATCAAGAATACCATC
Organism: bacterium; assembly: GCA_030431715.1. Taxonomy (GTDB): domain Bacteria; phylum Bdellovibrionota_C; class UBA2361; order UBA2361; family RFPC01; genus JAUIIO01. The sequence continues at coordinate 35,983 of JAUIIO010000024.1, read as the reverse complement.
ATTGTTAACATCGCCTACTTCAATTTCTTCTAGCGCTCCAACTGCTATATTCGAATCAAAGGCAAACTCTCCATCGCCCTGACCAATAAATACTCTGACACCATTTGCTGTCAAACTTCCAGTTACAATATCGATAATTCCATCACCATTAAAATCACCTAACCCGATGTTGTCCGGGTTAGTTAATGTAGCGGTAGTACCGATTGAAGAAAATGAACCATCTCCACTTCCCATTAGTATGTCGAGAGCTTCGTCAACGTCTGAAACAGCTGCGATATCTAGATTTCCATCACCATTGAAATCAGCCAGCTCAAAATCATTAACCCCATCGCTCACGGTATAAGTGCTAGCCGGTCCAAATGAACCGTTCCCCTGCCCTAGCACGACACTAATAGCATTCTGAGTTGCACCAGCTGTACTAACTCCTAAAAGGTCCAAGATTCCGTCATTATTTACGTCTGCTATGCTCATCTCTGTGATGGCTAGAGAAGCGTCATATGTTGAGGCAGCACCAAATGTTCCATTCCCATTCCCTAGTGCAACAAGGAATGAACTGGTGCCGCTCACTGCGATAGCAAGATCCGCATTACCATCACCATTAAAATCCTCAGAGTGAACGTCATAGTGTAGTGAACCTGAAACACTATAGGTAAGCGCATCAAATGTACCATCACCAATCGCTCCACCAAGACCATTACTTAAAACTGATGCGGATCCATATCCAGCCTGAAGGCTCAGCGCTCCATAGTTACCTTCAAAAAGTTTTCTTCCGTTAAATTCTGTCGTCTTTGCTATTCTGAAATACTCAGCCTTAAGCGCCTGTGCTTCTTCATCAAGAGCTCCGCGCTGTTGCGATCCAAGCGTACCATTCGCGGCTTGCTCAGCGAGCTCTGTGAGCCTGAAAGTTATATTAGTGAGTTCTTGAAGAGCGCCATCAGCGATGTTTAAGACAGAGATTCCGTCATTTAGATTTCGAACACCTTGATTGAATACTCGGGAGTCGGCATTGAGGCTATCGGCAATAGCAAGACCTGCGGCGTCATCACTGGCTCTGTTAATGCGTTGTCCTGAGGAAAGGCGCGTAAAGACATTCGATAGCTCATCGCTCGATCTCGCAAGCTGGCGTTGCGAGCGGAGACTAGAAATGTTTAGTCCTAGGGTAATCGGCATTCTATCTACCTCCCCCTAAGAGCTGCAGCACTAGTTGTGGTTGCAGGTTTGCTTGGCCGAGCACAGCCGCAGCTGATTGTTGCAGGATGTTAAGCCTTGTGAGCTGTGAAGATTCCTGAGCTATGTCGGCATCGCGGATACGACTCTCGGCAGCTTTAAAATTCTCTGTGGAAACCTTAAGGACTTTTTCAGCAACTTCTATACGAGACTGGAAGGCTCCGATTTGGCCGCGTTGTTCGGAAAGCTGATTTAACTTTTGCTGGAATAGTGATAACGCTTGTCGGGCATCTGCAACGTTACCCAGTGAAAAGTCTAAGAGAGGAGCAACACCATCTACACTCTTACCTTCTAGATAGCCCAGTGAAGTACCATGAACGAGGATATCTAGTACGCCGTCGTTACTGAAATCCTCAACTTCAATTTGCCCAATTGAGACAGTATTGGAATTATGGCTAACTGCTGACTCATACCCACCCTGACCGTCGCTAAGGAGCACCTTAATATCGGTCGTTGCAATATCCGAAATTGCAAAATCTACTTCACCATCACCGTTCAGATCGCCATAGTCAAATTCAGATGTTAAACCATAGCTTACCGCATAAGAGTTCTGTTGAAAGGTAGCATCACCATTTCCTGTATAGACAAGAAGAGCACTTCCACCATCTAAAGCCACCACATCAAGATTTCCATCCCCATTCACATCAGTTAATGAGACTCCAATATTCCAGTATGGATCTGCACTAATACTTGTAGAAGAACCACTAAACGTGCCATCACCATTACCCAGATAGTAGTCAATGTTTAAAGTATCGGCTGCGACAATATCGATAGTGCCATCATTATTTATGTCACCCAGAGTGACCTCTCTCACATCTGTTGAAGCTACTACCTGACTTGAAGAAAACGTGCCGGAGCCACTACCAAGAAACACCTCAAATCCATTATTATTTGATGCTCCAACAAAATCGAGATGCCCATCATTGTTTACATCGATAGTATCGATCTGGTTAAGGGTATGTGTGCTGCTAAATGTAGTAGCGCTTGTAAACGTTCCATCTCCATTATTGAGAACAATCGAGAGCTCGCTTACTCCGGAGCCGAATACAACATCAAAGCTTCCGTCACCATTAAAATCACCGACGGAAATACTACTTGTATTGTGCGTTCCGATCGACTGTCCTGATGAAAAGCCTCCGCTACCATTACCAAAGAAAAGCTCTACCCTGTCTGGCCCTGCCAGTGTCACAACATCGAGTTTGCCATCCCCGTTAAAATCGGCCGATACTAATGAATCTGGATTCGTAGTAGTAAAAACTGAAGAGGCAACGGTTTTACCAGATTCGAAAGTACCATCACCAATTGCTCCACCTAGACCATCTCCTAATATTGCATCCGAACCATACCCAGCCTGAAGTGAAAGCACACCGTAGTCACCATCAAAGATTTTCCTGCCATTAAACTCTGTTGTCTTTGCTATCCTGAAATACTCAGCCTTGAGTGCCTGCGCCTCCTCATCCAGCGAAGCACGTTGATGAACACCCAGTGTGCCATTTGCTGCTTGTTCGGCAAGTTCTGTGAGCCTGAAAGTAATATTAGTAAGTTCTTGAAGAGCGCCATCAGCGATGTTTAGAACGGAAATCCCATCATTTAGATTTCGAACACCTTGATTGAATACTCGGGAGTCGGCATTAAGGCTATCAGCGATAGCAAGACCTGCGGCGTCATCACTTGCTCTGTTAATGCGTTGTCCGGAGGAGAGACGAGTAAAAACGTTCGATAGCTCATCGCTTGAACGTGCGAGCTGACGTTGTGATTTCAAACTGGAGATGTTCAATCCTAGAGTGAGGGTCATAAGACATCAGCCTCACTCACAATCAGATCAAAGATCTCTATGCTTATGCTCGCGAATAAACTGCGAGCGTTCGTACTTCCTTGCACTACTAAATTACATCCAATACTTAATTCTGCTAAATGTTTGAGTTATCAAACACTTAACGTATTAATTATCGGCATTTATGTACCTTTTCTTAACCGAGAAAGGCTGTGCACAAGCAGTGCAACCGCTTAATATTACTACCTTTCTACTCTTTCAATGTCTTACTCCTAGGGAAATAGCCCTTATGAGCCATTTCGGCCCCACCTGCCATAACAGATTTATGGGCGTTTTTTAGACCCCATAGTTTTGATTTTTTTAGGGTTATTCATGTTTTTTCGCAGTCAACTACTCACCGCTTTCACTCTCATTTTCACCAGCACATCACTTCTCGCAGAAGTTCCTGCTATCAACACTCTTGATAAGAGTGAAGTTACTAATATGTATCGCACCTACTTTTGCCCGGCCGACTACACTGATCCTGAGTGGAACGGAAGAGTTGTCACCGGAGATGCGGGAACAATCAATCCTCAATATATTGAAGCAACAATTAATCGATTAAATTTCATGAGAGCCTTGGCAGGACTCCCCGGGGACATCACACCGGACTCAAACCTAAGTAGTCAGGCCCAGCGCATAGCCCTTATGCTGGCGGAGAGCCCATCGCAAGGGCCAACGATGCTACACGATCCCTTACGTGGAGGAACTGATACAATTACAGACAACAGAGCTGGAAAGTATTTTTTTCCTGAAGCTGTCGATCTTATGAAGCAGGGAACCACTTCTTATAGAGGTGGGGCTGCAGAAACTCTCTATGCTTCAATTGTGAGTGATGACAATGGCGCTGTTTTTTTTGCTGGCGACAATCATGTTTATCCATTTAAACGAAAGATCCTTTTATCCCCACAACTCTCATCTGCAGGAGTAGGAACAGTCCAGCCTACAAGTTGGATCATAAATGAAAATGGAAGATCAAGTACTCGTAGCTTTGATGGAGCTACCGGGGCAATTACAACAAGATCAAATACAAGCACCACTACAAGCGAAAACCCTATTCTATGGCCACCAGCTGGTAATATTCCCTATGTATTCATTGATGAAAACTGGTCAGCAACAATTCCGGGAGCCGACATGCGCGGTGCCAGCGTAACGGTTACTGGCCCTGAAGGACAAAAGCTTCCCATAAGGTATTTAAAAGCGGAATCGTGGGAGATCTTAAATCACGCTCCGGGTGACAAGCACATTGATACGCTCGCTTGGATGGTATCTGAAGGGGGCGTTTTCAATCTTCAGACACGGCAGTACACCGAAAAGCCTGTTCCGTTTGGACAACCATATGTTGAGCTTGACTTGCACGTCTCAATACAAAACATCTTACTCAACGGATCCTACACGAGCCTGAACTATACAATCCATCAGTATAACCCACACGGGTCAAAGGCCAGTCACCGTATTCTCGTAGATTACACTCCCCCAACAACTACCGTGCCTAACGACTTTGACGTTCGAGCACGAATGTTCTCTGCCTATGGTTGTCTCATCAGACTTCCTCAATCTTCTTTTAAACTTTTTAGTAGTTATCCAGAAGTGAAGCCAGAGGACACATACAAGCCTCTCTATCTACGTAGCATCGACAATAATGGGACTGGCAATCTTGGAGCAATCAATGATGGAAATGTAGATGGAACAGTCTATAACGGCATTGTCTCTGTTCAAAAGGCAGACCCACAGGGGCAATATCGGGTAGTACTCGCAGACCACGATATTGGAAGCAAACCATATCTTCCCGGTCAATTTGAAGTCGAATCTGAAACTATTGTATTCTCACCAGCGCTCGGCTTTCGCTACGCAGATGGGCAGTTTTTACCAACGTTAAATGACACTTACATTCCAGCAGGGAATAATTCAGGTTCTGGTTCAGGAGGCGGAGGAATCAACCAGAATGGTGGCAGTAATGGAGGTGCAACCATAGATACAACTGGACCAATGTGTACTGCGAAGCAGAAGAAAAAATGTAAGCGTAAGTGTAAACGAAAAAAACGCAAAAATCCGAAACTCAAAAAGCGTCGATGTGTAAAACGTTGCAAGAAACGAAAATGTAGCTCATAGGTACAGACACTGCTGGTCGATTAGTGAAGTATCTACTATAGTGCCTTTATGGCAAACGAGAAACTTCTACACTCCTTTTACACACAACTCAAAGAGATCTACCACCTACAATGCATAGAGCAGCTTCTAGGCTGGGACAAACAGGTATATATGCCTATCCGTGGTGAGTATTCTCGTACAGCTCAGCTCGAGATCACCTCGCGCCTTATACATCAACGCTATACTGCAGAAGAATTTTTAAAAGTAATAGATGAACTTTCAGCCTGCGATCTCAAAGGTGATGATCTTGTTAATGTGCGTGAAATAAAGAGGGAAGCTGACTTAAAGAGAAAGCTTCCAGAGCAATTTGTAGCAAACAAAACACAAGCCTTCTCGGAAGGATACTCTGCGTGGATTTCTGCACGTAAGAATAATTCTTTTCAGGAAGTTCTCCCCTATCTCCAAACGAACATACATCTTGCACTTGAAGAAGCACACCTGCTTGGTTTCATGGAGACTCCGTACGATGCCCTACTTGATAGCTTTGAACCCGGTTCGAAACTCTCTATCATTAAACCTGCACTTCTTGAACTCGCAGAAGGATTGAGTAAGCTTCTCCCTGAAATAAAGGAGAAGTCCTTACAACGTCCATGCCAGATACATCCGCTTTCGATTGAAGATCAGATTAAGCTTAATGCTCAAATCATGGATGACATTGGCTATAAAGCTGAATTCGGGAGAGTCGACGCCACGACTCACCCATTTATGACCTCAATTGGACCAAGAGACTTAAGAATCACTACTCGTTATTCATCTGAAAATTATCTTTCATCGCTACTGACACTACTCCACGAAGCAGGGCACGCCCTCTACGAATACGGGTTTGACGAGAAACATTGCGGGACTCCGCGCGGAATGGCTGTTTCGCTTAGTATTCACGAGTCACAATCGAGGTTTCTAGAAAACATTATGGGAAGGAGCAGAGCTTTTGCTGGCTATCTTTTCGAAACTCTTAGTCGATCCCTGCCCGATCTTGCTTCTAAAACTTCAGAAGATGAGATCTGGAACTCTCTTAATCAGGTAGAATCGTCACTTATCCGAGTTGAAGCAGATGAGGTTACCTACTCTCTTCACATTGTTATTCGCATGCTTCTTGAAGAAGAATTGTTTAATCACCGCCTTTCTCCGGCAGAGCTGCCTGACGCGTGGAATGCCCTTTATAAGAAATACCTCGATATCGATGTTCCAGATGACAGTTCCGGAATCCTTCAGGACGTACACTGGTATAATGTTGGTTTTGGGTACTTCCCTACTTACGCTCTCGGCAATCTCTACGGAGCTTTGATGCTTGATAAGATGCAAGAAGAAAGACTCAACCTCGATGAGCTGATCTTGAATAGAAAATTCAACGACATAATTGAGTGGCTGCGAGTCAACATTCACCAGCACGGAATGACGTACAATGGGCCCGAAATTGCGATGCGCCTCAGTGGTAAACAGCTCTCTCATGAGCCATTTTTAAGGTATATCAGCCAGAAGCATTGTGTTTGACGGCTGATTACTTATAATTCTCCTGAGCCTTGTGCCAGAGCCTTGAAAAGAACTTCATTGCGAGGAGGCGCAGATTTGTGACGTTCTATCGAGAGATTGCCGCGTCGTTCGACCTTACGGTCTCAGCTCCTCGCAATGACTTTAATACATAACGTAATGATAACGTAAAAATGGAGTGCCATATGACTATTTCTGTAGGGGAACAGTGTCCCGAATTCAAACTAACCGCCGTCGATGGCAAACCGTTCGATAAGATTAATATCGATAATGTATTCACTACCCTTACCGACAAGAGCTTTGAGGGAAAGTGGCTCGTGTTGTTCTTCTATCCAAAAGACTTCACATTTGTTTGCCCTACTGAGATTGCAGCATTTGGTGAGCTCAATGAAGACTTTCAAGACCGAGATGCGCAAGTTCTTGCTGCTAGCACTGACAGCGAATTCACCCACTGGGCATGGAGAAAGCATCAAGAGGAGCTTCGAGATCTTCCATTCCCAATGCTTGCCGACATCAAGCGAGAACTCTCAACTGCTCTTGGGATCCTTGATCAAAATGAAGGCGTGTCACAGCGAGCTACCTTTATTATCGATCCCGGTGGAATCGTTCGATTCTCAATGGTTACTGACTTAAATGTCGGACGTAACCCTAAAGAGGTCCTGCGTGTTCTTGATGCACTGCAAAGCGATGAGCTTTGTCCGTGTAACTGGAGCAAAGGAGATGAGACTATCGACCTACATCAGGCTACGGCAGCTTAAAATTTAACTCTCTGCGTCATTGCGAGCGTAGCGAAATAATCTCTAGAAATACAGGCACGTTCAGGAGATTGCTTCGCTACGCTCGCAATGACAGGCTATACTAAGGATCTTACATGTCACTACAAGAATTAAAATCAAGTCTTCCTGAGTACGCTAAGGATATTAAACTCAATCTTGGTAGCATCCTGACAGAAGAGGGAGCTACTGGGCTCACTCAAAAGCAAGTTCACCTCGTTGCCTTAGCCTGTGCATGCGCGACAAAGTCAGATGTGCTCCTAAAAGGTATTCAGTCTGAGGTACGAGACCAACTTTCAGACACTGAACAAGCCGCAGCAAAAGGCGCCGCTACTATTATGGCAATGAATAATGTTTACTACCGATTTTTACACCTTGTTGGAGATAGCTCTTTCTCTACCATGCCTGCTGGACTCAGAATGAGTTTCATCTCTAAATCTGGCGTAGAGAAAATCGACTTCGAACTTATGAGCCTAGCAGTATCAGCCATAAACGGCTGCGGCATGTGCATCGAGTCGCATACAAAACACCTTGTAGAATCTGGTCTTCAAAAAACAGGCATACAATCTGCTGTAAAAATTGCCTCCGTCATAGCCGCTACAGCGTTGGCATTGTCGATTGACTAACTCTTCCTCCTGCACCTGCACCAAAATCCTCCGCACAGCAGGGTAAGCATTCACCCCTTGGCCGCATTCGCGGAATGCATACCGGTGTTGTTAGCTTGAATAACCACACAGGAGCCCACGGAGAACACGGAGAAGCAAAGATAGCTCGCTCCGCGTTCTCCGTGGGCTCCTGTGTTTTATCCTCTATTGCTTACATAAAAAATCAAGCACTTATCCAGATCGATCAACACTTACAACACAGTAGGAAGACTACGATAAGTACCTATAGTTAGAGTGCTTTTCAAATATTAAAGCTCTTGTTCATTCATGCCGATTTATTCCTAAGCGGTCGGGTTAAAGCACTCTATTTTTTGAGGTTATAGTTATGTCTTCTGTAGTTAAGAAAATCATGAACGTTATCGGTGCATTCCTTGTATTCGGCTTGCTTGCTTCCATTGGAGTACCGTACTACGCGGTGTCACTAAACTCCGGCCCTCCTGTAATTGAAGATCGAAGACCAATCTTTACTGATTCACAGGCTAAAACGGATTCAACTGAAAAAAGCGAGAAGACATCTCATAAAGAAGAGATGGATCGACTTTTTAAATAACCCCCCTCCGCGTGCTCCGCGATCTCCCTGTTATTTTTTTCTTTGTAGATCCTTAGATATATGGCTGCTCCGCAGTACCTCTGCTTCGGGGAGTATGTAATATAAAAAACACGGGAGCTCGCGGAGAACACGGAGTAGGGAAATCATCTTGCGAGAAGTTAGCTTGCGCTTAGTGGATATAATATTGGTAAAAAGATCCAGAGGGTTAGAAATGAGACAACGCTTAGAAGTAGTCCCATCTTAAAGTAGTCTGCCACCCGGTATCCACCGGCTCCCATAACAAGAAGATTCGCCTTGTGGCTAAAAGGGGTTAAGAATGCAATTGAAGCCGAAAGCGTTATCGCCATTAAGAAGGCATAAGGATTAAGATCAAGTGCTTTTGCAGTTTGAAGCGATATAGGAGCGAGTAATATTACAGAGAGACTACCGTCTAGTGTCTGACTTAAAAGACTTGCTAGTAATGAGAAGCCAATCAGCAAAGCAACTGGTCCCATGTGACCAACATTATCAACTAAAACATGTGCTATAAAACTCGCAACTCCTGTAGTTTCCACCGCCGCGCCAATAGGAATAAGACACGCCAGTAGGAAAATAATCTTCCATTCAATCTCTCTGTACGCCTCTGTCATTGTCAGGGCTCCGCAGATTACCGTAAGCGCAGCTCCAGTAAATGCAGCAACATGTACTGGCACGATTGCGCTTACGGCAAGTGCAATCGTTACGAGTAAGGCAACAATCGCAGACCAAGCTCTGGCACTTCGCACCTTACGGTCATCACTATCTTCAGAGAGAACGACGAAGTTATCATCATTGCGGATTATCCCCCGCTTACTCTTTGGCCCTTGTAAAAGAAGAGCATCTCCAAAATGAAGAGGATCGATAGCCACTCGGGATCGTACGGGACGTCCAGCTCGCCAAAGAGCAAGCACCTGATACCCATACTTATCGCGGAAAGAGATATCCCTAAGGGTTTTACCAATAAGTGAAGAGCGTGGAGAGAGAATGACTTCTACGATTTCTATCTCATCTGACTCAAGAGCAACTCGCTCGTCTTCGACCTCATGTAGCTCAATGTCAGATAGCATTTTTAGCTGAGGGCGAATTTTTTCATACCCTGTCACTAGTACTCTGTCTCCAGCGCGAAGCTCTGCGGTGTCTGGATCGAGCTCGCCATCTCTCTTAACACCAAGCACTTTGAAGGAAAAATAGTCCTCTAATCTGTCTCTACGAAACTTTTTTCCTGCAAGCTGGTTTTCATCAGGGATATCAACAAAGGTAAAAGACAGATCTTTCTCTTCATCTTCAGCGGAGTAGCGTAGATACGGCGAGGAATCCTCTATTCGCTCAGCTTCCGCACGAGCGAATGAGAGCATATATTTCACCTCACTAATTCTTCCTCGAACTATCAAAACATCGCCAGCTCTAATAATCTCCTCAAAGGACGGAGCAAGAACCCGCTCCTTGTCACGCAATATGGCCATGACATGAAGATCGAGTAGCGTACTTAGGCCACTCCTGGATAGCGGCACTCCAGCGAGAGGGGATTCAGAATTGATAGTCAAGGAAAAGAGGCGTTCTTCAAGCTTATAGACCTTTCGAAGATCTCGCTTCTCGCGCTTACGTCTCGGTACTGCCTTATCTGGAAGAAGCAGTTGTGACGCGAACACCACAGCAACGATACCGGTTAAAACGAGAAGTACTCCGAGCGGGCTAAAGCTAAAAAATGAAAAAGGCTCAAGACCAGAGCCGGCCATAATATCACCAATAAGTATATTAGGAGTTGTACCTATAAGCGTCACCATCCCTCCAAGAACTGCCGAAAAGGCCAGCGGTAGTAAAAGACGAGAAGGAGAAATACCAGAATGATGGGCTATGCCTACTACTGCAGGAAGCAGAACAGCAACTGCTGCTACATTCGTCATAAAAGCAGATAGAGTGGCTCCAAGACACATCACCGCCGCGATATTATATATTTCATTTTCCCCTACAAATTCATGAATGAGCCGAGCAACACGATCTGCTACTCCGGTAACTCGAAGCGCCCCTCCTAAAAAAAAGGTGCCCATCATCGTAATGACCGCTGGCGATGAAAAGCCATTAAAGGCGTCATCCATGTCAATATAACCGAGAAAGACAAAGAGAAGCAGTCCCGAGATCGCCGTAATATCAACGGGGAATCGCTCTGAGAGAAAAAGCACAATGAGAATTACGAGTAAGCAAAGAAATACGATTGCTGAAGAAGTCATACGAGTCGGTAGGTTTCCTTAAAAATATCCTCAGTCGAACCTTGTGTCGCTACAACTCCGTTCTGCTTAAGTCGTCTAAGTATACGAAAAAGCATAGGAAGGTTCGATGTTTGAAGTTTTTCCTCCAACTCTTCAATGCTTTGTGGCTCACCTCCCTCTTTGAGAGTATCGACTATTTTTCTCTGCAATAACAAAACGCTTGCGGCTGCCTTCTTCCCGGCTTCTACACCCGGTTGATGATAGGCATTAATGTTTACAAAGCTCGCATAATATCCAACGGCCCGCTCAAAGAGGGCGATAAGCATTCCGAGCGAGAAGCAATCGACTCTTGCTACTGTAATTGTAAGACTCTTTCTTCCGTTTTGAGAGAGCGCCTCCCGTGTGCCGTGAAGGAATCCGGCGAGGTAGTCTCCTGCAATAATGCCATCTTCAACCTCAAAAGATGCTAGGGGAGTACCATTTGGAGCATCTTCTAATACTTCAATAAACGTCACAAAAAAATTCTCAATACCGTCACGTAGCTGCTGAACATATGCATGCTGGTCCGTAGAACCTTTATTCCCATAAACAGCAATTCCCTGATGAACCGTATTGCCATCACGATCAAGTTCCTTGCCAAGACTCTCCATGACAAGCTGCTGAAGGTACCTGCTAAAGTAAAGTAGACTATCCTTGTAAGGAAGAACGACCATATCACGCTTCCCCTTCCCGCCGTCTCCTAACTCGTACCATGCAAGGGCAAGCATGAGTGCAGGGTTCTCATGCCATTTAGGGCTTCGAGTAAGAGCATCCATCTCACGTGCCCCATCAAGGAACTCATGTATAGAATGGCCAAGAAGCGCTAGAGGAAGCAGGCCAACAGCAGAGAGGATACTAGTACGCCCACCTACCCAATCCCACATAGGAAATGTCTTCATCCACTCCTGCTCTTGCGCTTGCTTCATAAGAGCACTTCCATCTCCCGTGATTGCAATGGCATGTGCAGAAAAGGGCACAGCTCTCTCTCGGCAGTACTCTTCGGTGAGGAGCATCGCATTTCTCGTTTCTTTCGTTCCGCCAGACTTTGAGATGGTAATAAAGAGGGTTTCAGAAATATCAGGTATAGAATCAAGCTCTCTCTTTATACCGGCAGGATCTGTGTTATCGAGACTAAAAAAACATAACCCTGGCTCATTAGACCCAAATGCGTTGGCAAGTAGCTGTGGCCCAAGAGCGGATCCTCCGATACCAATCAATAAGAAATTTTTAAAAGTACTTCCTGTAGCCGTTCGGATCTTTCCATTTAAGACCCCGGATGCAAAATGAGAGATATTTTCGATCGTTGACTCAATTTCGCCACGGAGAGATTCCTGAGGGGCGAGCTTCGGATTCCGCAACCAATAGTGACCAACCATCCTTCCTTCATCACTATTTGATATGGCTCCGGACTCAAGGTCTGCCATTTCAGAAAGGGCTTTTTTGCTGAGCTCCTCGTGTGAGGACATCTGCTCAGAAGTTATGCCGCTATCTGATATATCGAGACCAAAACCAACCTTGGGACAGTGGTAGCTAAGCTGTTGAAATGTTTGCCACTTAATAGAGCTCATGCCCTCCTCTTTACTATGTTTACGCTCCTATCATATCCTCATGAACATAATAGAGGTACAGGTAAATGAATCTAATCAGAGAAAAGATCTTATTCGCGGAAGCGTTTATTAAAGAATTTAAAGACACAGGCTCTCTCTTTGCAACGACAAAGTTTGCAGCGCTCGCTCTTTGCCGCCCTCTCATTGATGCTTCAAACAATTCAGCGAACAAACCTAAAAGAGTGCTTGAAGTAGGTCCCGGAACAGGATCTGTTACACGACAGATTATTAAACACCTCGGCCCCGAAGACGAACTCCTTTGTTGTGAGATCAATAAAAAACTCCTCGACACTCTTCAGGAGTCACTTGAAGGCAATCCATATTACGAACGCAACAAAGAGCGCATTCATTTTTTCCACGGACCTGTGCAGGATCTCCCCGAAGAAGTGAAGTACGACTACATTATTTCAGCTATTCCGTTTCTTAACCTCGATCCAGAGGTTGTTAAGGAGATACTCGAAAAATACTCACGTATAACTTGCGGTGATAAGGTCGTAACGTACTATGAGTACTCTGGTATTCGCGCTCTAACGTTACAATTCGCGAGAGGGCCGAGACAGCGTCGATTTAAACAACTTGATGAATATTATCAAGACCTTCACCAAAAATACCTCATTCACAAAAAGCAGGTGAAGAAGAACATTCCACCAATCATGGTTTATACGCTGAGCTTTCAGGGGAATTAACTCCCCACTACATCACCTGCACCTTGACCTAGACCTATACCTGCACCGTCATACTAACGATTCTGGCATGGTACAATGACTGCATAGCAGCAATGGAACGTCGACTCTTCCGAAGGGCCCTTTGGTTAAGGTATAGGTTCAGGTCAAGGTGCAGGTGAAAGATAAACGCTTAAGAGATAGGGCTGATAGGTTTAATTTTACGTTTATTCATGAGATAAATCACTGGGCCGCTCAGTGCGTAGCAGGAGGCGAGGAGTACGAAGCCGATCTGATCGTTGTACCAGAGAAGACCTATGAAGAGGCCAAGTAAAACTTTTAAACGAATCTGCGCAGTGCGAAATTTTAGGGATTTAATACTAAAAAATTCAAACGTTGAGACCATTAACGCTCCCAGAGCCACAGTAATTACAGAGGCGACAACTACACTAACATAACTCTCCTGGGTTACGGGCAATAGGTGGGCCGCTGCGGCCACCACCCCAGCGGCACCCGGTGTGGGCAGCCCGTTGAACTTACTCAAATTGGCAGCCTGTATATTAAACCTTGCAAGCCTGCTCGCGGCACAAAGCGCGTACATGAAGCAAACAAATATCCCGAAGTCGTTTGCTAAAGACTGGAAACACCAGTGATATACCAACATCGCCGGAGCTAAACCAAAGGAGACAAGATCTGAAAAAGAATCGAACTCTAAACCAAAAGGAGAAGTTGCGTTAAAACGACGCGCAACCCTACCATCAAGGCCATCGAGTAGTATGGCTACACCAATAGCAACCGCCGCTTTGTCATATCTCTCTGAGGAGCTGTAGATAATAGCAAGAAATCCACAAAAGAGATTTCCAAGAGTAACCAGATTGGGTAACAGAAACCTCCTGCGGTAGAGCTCAGCTCTAATAGCCTTCGCTTGAGGGCTTCTCTCACGCTTCTTACGCGGTGCTGTAACGCTCTTTAAAACTGATACTTTCTTCATCTGCCCTCCGAAAAAAGGATACCACACCTCCAACCCACAAGTCACAACTGGCAAAAGCTGCCTCCACAAGGCTCTTTGTAGGTGATTACCTTATATTTAGGGGTAGCTACAAAAAACTCTGGAAGTCTTTAGAATACTTGAATAAAGTATTCAAGTATAGCCTCAAGAGGCCAGATTGAATTACCAATCTGAAGAGTCACGAGCATGCAACCAGCAGTACATCACATTCCTGATCAAAAGAGCATAATCCTTGCTGAGCCGGAGAGGATTATCTCTAAGGCGCTCGTTGCCCTTATTGAACGCAACCCACATTACAAAATTATAAAAGAGTGCAGGGACGCGGAAGAGGTCGTAAAGCACGTTGTAGAGCTCGAGCCCGATGTTCTCATAACAGGAATTCATCTCGATGAAAAAAACGGGGCTGAAGCCATACGCTCACTACGAAAGGAGCGGAAGAGTATCAAAATTGTGGTACTCGGAAGCTACCGCGATGTTATGACCATACGAATGGTCTTGGACGCTGGAGCAGATGCCTATATTTCACGCGGAGATGATCCAGAAGAGCTTTTCACCGCCCTAAACAAAACACTATCAGGGAAGCGGTATGTTCCCTCTTCTTATTCGCAAATTCTTATAAATCTCAAAGACGCATACTCCTCTTCGCTGGAGGCAAAAGATTTCGATCCACTGGGAGAACTCAGCAACAGAGAGCGAGAAGTATTTTATATGCTGGCTAACGGAAAACCTAATAGATTAATCGCAAAACAGCTTTACATAAGCCCGAGAACAGTCGAAACTCATCGTGCAAGAGTCATTAAGAAACTCGGATTTACATCGACGGCCGATCTCATCAAGTATGCTATCAGAAACAATCTCACCTCCTGTACCTGACTCAACGACTACTCACAATTCTGGCACGAACCGAATCTCTGGAGGAAAATCCCTCCCTCTGTTCTACCTTCAGCTACGTGGTCTCTTGCTGCTCGCACTTGCTGCATATTGGGCACTGTATCCTGCAAGTGAGAATGCTGACATTGTTGCGGCAACACTCTCATACGCAATCCTTACCTTCTTAGTTCTCATCTCACTCATTACACTCATAACAGGCATCATCACGAGAAAGAAAATTCACGTACGAGCTTATGTAAAAAACAAACGAGCGAAGGAGTTTGATACCTACTCGGGTGAAGAATCTACAATCGTATATACAGCTCACCTCCCAGGAGTACTGCCCTTTTTTCAATACGAGCTCACAGGCTACTTCGAGCCCGAATCTCTTGAGAGAACATTGCACGTTGTTCGCGGAAAACTCGATAGTACCGCTAGTTTAGAAGAAAACGTATGTTTTCCTCATCGCGGAGTGTGGTCACTTGACATGCTCAGCGTCGCCTTTGGCGATCGATTTGGCCTGACCTCTTTTAAGTACGAGCTAAGAGCCCCTGCCTTTCATAAAGACATAAAGATCTCTCCACCTGTTGTTGAGGCAACGAACCTTCCGGTCTTAAGCTCAACCCAGACAACAGGAGATGAGATTTCTGCCGAGCACGATCGAAGAGGAGATTTTCTGGACATTAAGCCCTATCATCCTGCGGATGGTACTAGGAGAATACTCTGGAAGATCTTTGCAAGATCTGGGGAGCTTCTTTCAAGACACCCGGAGCGTACATATACGCCTGAAGGTGAGATCCTTATGTACCTTCCTGCAGGAAAATCCGACGATCTCCTATGCGGATTCATTCTGAAGAATTTAGAACACTTAGAGGATCGAGGCATGGCTTTTCGAATCCGCTGTGAAGGACAGCTTTCAGGCACTGAGGATGCTCGAACTATTAGTGAAGCCAGAACCTTACTTATACAATCAGTATGGGACTCTGAACACTTTGATCTGCAACGAACATGTCAAGAAATTCAGCCCCTTATATCATCCATGAGCTCATCCATCTATCTCCCGATCTCATCACATCGGCTTGCTTCGCAGCCGTTTAACAACCTTCTGCAAAGACTAGCTGGCTACTTGTCTAGTAAGGGCGCAACTCCATCTTTTCTTGTGCTAAGCACTGCACAACGGGATGAAGAGCGTACCCGCTCTCAGCGAGAGGATGACGTGCACCGTTTTAACGCAATATGTGCTTCTCGTGGCTGGAAATGTAACGTGATATACCTGTAAAGATATGATACCTCGCTTCGCTTCGTTAACAGCCCTAGCTCTCTTCCGATCTTTTTTTCTGATCATTGCCCTTTTAACGCTTGATACAACTTTTAATCTTGGCACTTCAATTACCTGGCTTTGTACAGCGGCAGTAGCTGGCTCCCTCGCCGGAACATTCTTTCCGATTTACAGTACTTCGTTTCGCACTTTTTTCGTTGTACTTCTTGCTCCCTATCTGTTGGCTCACCTCTTACTCTTTTTAGACTCAGCCCTTGTTACACACCGTACCGTACTTGCTCCGCACGCTCTGCTCTTACACATGAATGCGGTGTATTTCGTATTTACGATTGCGTCTGTTTCAACATGGCTTTTTTGGAGATACGCTTTCACAACAACTGCGGAAATAGTTCTGATTATCGTAGCGCTCGTCTCTCTTTTCTCAAATCACAGAGACTATAACCTTGTAGATCTTCCTCTTTTTATGAGCACCTTGGCCTGGCAGTTAGGTACCGATATCCCATCACTACTCATCATGATCTCTACCGTAGGAATTCTCCTCCTTACAGCTTACCTCTTACTGGCTACAAGCCCACACCGCCCACTCCTCTTTGGACAAACGCGCTTACGGATTAATCATTATCTCGCAAAGACAAATAGAGTTATGAGTTTCACAATCTGTCTTGTTACGGCTTTGACACTTGCCGCCATATCAAGACATGTATTGCATACATACAATATCCAGCTCGCAGATCGTGGATCGAATGGAGTAGGTATGTCTGGAAAAAGCGACAAGGAAGCCGTGGGCAGCTCCCCTCTTGGCTTTCACTCAGCGCTTGGAAGCAACAACCAGCCAGCTGCCCTAGTCAGACTCGAGGGGGATTACCTTGAAAACCCTTTCTCTCCAATGCTCTATCTCCGAGAGGGCGCCCTCTCCGGCTTTGATGGGAGAGAGATGGTGCAAGCCGAGGATGGCTTCGATAGTGACGTACCATTTACTGACATTAACGAACAGTATTTAAGCGATGAAGATTTCGAACTCCGTGGGCGTATCCCAATTGAACATAGTGTGTATTTGTTAGCTGACCACAAAAAGCAATTTGCTATTGATTACCCGGTCTCAATTACACCTGTGAAGAACCCGGCACCCGATCGATTTAAAGGAGCTTATAAAGCACAATCTATCGCTCCCGCATTTGACAGAAGCGATCTCAACATATCAACCACCGGCGACCCGAGATGGTCAAACGAGACACTTCAACACTACCTTACCCCTCACCCCGATCCACGTTACAAAGAGCTCGCCGAAGATCTGACACTGGGACTCCTCTCACCCGCTGAAAAGGGCGCGGCAATCGTTGACCACTTAAATAAAAATGCGATTTACACGCTTACTCCAAATCATAACGTTGACGAAAAGTCTGATCCCGTTGCTCCGTTTCTGTTCGGAGATCTCCGGGGATACTGCGTACACTTCGCACACGCTACAGTCTACATGCTCCGCAGTCTGGGCATTCCAGCTCGTGTTGCTACTGGATACCTCACCGATTTGAGCCAAGCACGAGATGGTCACATCCTCTTACGGATGAGTGACCGTCATGCATGGGCTGAGATGTACCTTACCGGTCGTGGTTGGATTCCTTACGACACACAACCTGAACAGGTTGAAAGCCACGCCGACACACAGGTAGATATGCAACTTTTAGAGGAACTCATGGGGCTTGTTGGGCCAGAAGAAGAGCTCTTCTCTAAAGAACTCTTAGAAGACGAGCCGGGTCTACAGGAACCTGCTGCTGACTATTTCCCTGATGCAGACTACATTTTTTATCTACTCGGATTTTTCCTCTTCTTGCTTTGCGCAACAAAATGCTACTTGCGGCATGGATGGCGACTGTACTCCGATCCCGGAGCCCGGCTGCGTATGAGCTACCGGGGCCTCGTTACCAGACTACAAGATCTTGGCGTTGCAAGATTTGCAGGCGAAACAAGGACAGAATACAGCTCTCGCATAGAAGCTTTGATGAGATATCCCACCTTGGAATCGCTTACAGAGTGGTATAATACCTTTAAGTATCATGGCGACAGGGCTCTGCCGCTCTCCGTTGAACACATAGATAAAGCGTACCATAAAAGCCTTGAGCAGCTTACAGCTCAACTTACGCTCGGCCAGCGCATAAAAGCGACTCTTAATCCGATGTCTGTTGTTTCCTTTTTAACTGGCGAGGGAATCTAGATATGAGATTGCTGCTTTCTCTTTTAGCCTTTTTCCTTTGCGTAAATACGTCTTCATACGCACAAAACCTATTTCCAGATGAAATCGCTACCACCAATGATGAGAACGAATCTCTTCCTGTAGAGGTCCTTCTCGAAGAGGCTGAACAGCTCTTTATTGAGGACCGCCCTCTTGATGCAAGAACAAAACTCCTTGCCGTACTCAAAAAGGATCCTGAAAATTACCGGGCCCATACCCTCCTCTCAAGTTACTACCTCGTACACGTAGGCCACTTCCGACTCGCACTCAAGTACATTAAGAAAGCGATGGCAGTTTTTAAAGACGAAAGAGGACCTGCCCCGTACACGACTCTCGAGGATAAGCTCCAGCATGCGCACCAACTGCATCTTCTCTCTCAGGCACGGCTGAATCTTGACGACTACGAAGGAGCTCTTAGTGCATTAGAACAATATGAAAAGGCCGGATACTACCAAGATTGGTACCCCGGCTCTAAAGCATGGGTACTGATGAAACTGGGAAGGCTCAGCGACGCTATTAAAGTTGCAAGGTTAGGTCTCCTCTCCGGCGGCGAGCAGGGACGAACACTCAACATCCTCGGAATTCTCCTTTCGATGACAGGCGACCGAGAACAGTCCCTTCAAGTTTTTAAGCAAGCAATTTCATATGAACTCTCTATGGGCTCAATGGGTCAGCCAGCTACTCCACTTAATAATTCAGGAGAGGTATACAGAGAAATCTTCGAAGAACAAAATGCTGAAAAGTTCTGGTCTAAAGCAGTAACCTTACCAGATGGATGTGAGCACATCCTTCCATCTCTTAATCTTGCTATCGTGAAGCTTGAAAAGCTCGATCTCAAACAAGCCAGCAAGAGTATCGATAACTTTGAAGCCTGCGTTGCTCAGTACCCCCTCCGAAACGGTGAAGAGCACCGCGCTCTCGTTCATTTTGCGAGAGGGCGCATCGCGCTCTACGCCGGTCAAATTGACGAGGCTATAGATCACTTTCAGAAAACGCTCGTCAGAAGGCAGTGGTTTGGAAAGATCGGGGCAAGCGTACACGACCTGAGCATCGCTGCGAATCTATCACTTGCCGAGTCCTACGATGCAAAACGGAATCGATTAGAACTCTCAAAAACTGCTGGAACACTTGCTTCAGTGAAATCATTATGGGAAAGAAACGAACTGCAATTTAAATCCTGGTGGTTAAAACGTCGAGCCCGGCAGATCCTTATCGAAGATCTGAATGACGCAGAGGATGTGTTTGTGCGTCACACAGACAGTGTACTGGACTATTCCTATCTCGGCTACGTATTTGAGGAGATGGATAGCAAGCTGGTGAGAAAAAAAATAGCTTCCATCGCCAGCAAAGACAAACGAAGCGCTGCTCAGGTGTATTACGATAGCTATCTCTATCTTTCTGGAAGCAGCAAAAGTGAGAAACTGAGCTCACTTCTTCAGCGTACTCGCCCTGATTATGACGCAGCCCTCCAACTCCGCCTACTCGTCCACGCGGCAGCGGAAACCTCTCGCTCTTCGAACAACTATCGTCTTCTGGCTAACAAAATTTTCAGACTCTCTCCTCCTGCGCTCGCGAATGCTGGCCTACCACTGCCTGTGAACCTTTCTACGGGAGATCAAAACATCGAGGCAGATTTAAAAAAGAGTGCCTTTCTTGTATCAAATAGCCTGAAAAATGAGCATATCATATCTCATACGTTTGTTGACGGGGAGCACACACTCAAATTCTTCTCAAGAAGCGGTGGAGGATACAAGTTTACTGTCCGCGGGGGGAACTTCACCGATGTTATTAACCAGCTTACTCATACAGTATTCCGTATAACTCTTTCTTCATAGTGCAACATGTTTTATATTGTGACAGAGCCTGCCACATCCCTCTTTTTTAGGCGCAGAGAATATCTAACGTACATCGAGCAAACATTATGACCATTGAACCCAGCACCCAGGTAAACGATTCCAACCTGAGTTCCTCAGGGCCACATGCGGCGGAAGCTATCGAAACTATCGCTAAGCTTAAACAGGCACTAAGTTCGGTTATCCGAGGCAGAGACGATACTCTTGGTCTGGTGCTGACAGCTCTAGCCGCAGACGGGCACGTGCTCTTGGAGGACTATCCCGGCTCCGGTAAGACTATGCTCACCAAAACTCTTGGTCGACTCATCTCAAAAAATAGTAACGATGAGGCGAATAAACACATTCAACCGTTTCGTAGAATCCAGTTTACCCCCGACATGCTTCCTGGGGACGTGCTCGGTGTGAATGTATTCGATCCCAAAACGGGTGATTTCAATTTTCATTACGGTCCGGTGTTTGCTCATGTGGTACTCGCTGATGAGCTCAACCGCACAGGCCCCAAGGTACAGGCGGCATTTCTTGAATGTATGGCAGAAAAACAGGTCACTACAGACAACAGCACCTATCCACTAGACGAACTTTTCTTTGTTGTAGGTACGCAAAATCCTCTCGATCTCGCAGGAACATACCCACTCCCTCTTGTCCAGCTTGACCGTTTCCTTCTGAAAGTACCGATGTCTTACGTGGACAGCTCTTCTGAAATGGACATTCTGGAAAACCACGCTGATATTACTCACAACTCGCAAAACCTTGAGCCCGTTTGCTCACGAGACGATATCCTGCATCTCCAAACGGTGGTTTCGAAAGTTACAGTCTCAAAAGAGATTCGCCAAGCTATTGTCGATATCGTACAAAGCACAAGAACTCATCCAGGCCTACTCTTTGGAGCGTCCACAAGATCCGCCCTCATGCTCCAAAAAACAGTAAGAGCAAAGGCCCTCTTAGAAGAAAGAGACTACGCGACCGAAGACGATCTTAAAGAAGTAGCCCCATACGTACTGCTTCACCGCCTAAAGGCTCATGGTGGCCCGAATGAAACGAAGGATATTCTTGACGAGATCCTTATTCCACATCTTGAGACCCTCATACGAGGCTAGGGAGCATTAACCGCCAAAGACGCTAAAGGTTCCGTGATAAACGTTGATCCCGTGGCGCTAAAGCGACAACACTCAAGGCCTAACAAAAGTAAACCGTCACGCGAGCGCCAGAGCTTTTCTTTCACCTCAATCTATTTTTTGCGTTTTTAGCGTCTTTAGCGGTTAATACTTAAAGCTCTACGACTTCAACCTCAACGTCGGTCTTAAGAAATACCGAGGCGATGCTTGAGAAGGGGCTTAGGGCGTCCGTGACGAAATAGCGTGTCCCACTTACTGGTTTCTCTGCTTGCGTTGAAGGTAGGAGCTCCTTCAACGTTCTTGAGACTCCATCTGAACACTCAATGATGCTTACGGAATCTCCGAAGTACTTCTGCAAAGAAACTTTTAATAGTGGATAATGGGTACAGCCCAGAAGAAGGGTATCTACTCCCTGTGTTCTTAATTCGGAGAGATAGCGATCGATTGCCAGATCCACTATATCACCAGAAAATATCCCCTCCTCTACAAGAGGAACGAACAGGGGGCACGGGACAGAAGTCACAGAGACGTCCGAGCGAAGTCGGTGTAACACCTCCGTATATGCGCCACTCTTCACAGTAGATGGTGTAGCAATAACCCCGATTCGTTTAGAGTCACTTTCTCGTAGACACTCTTGGGCCGCAGGAACAATAGTTCCGACAAGAGGCACAGGACAATCTTCCCTCAGAGCAGGTAGCGCGAGGGCGGAAGCGGTATTACAGGCGGCAACAATACAATCAGGCTTAAACTGCTCAAGGAAACTTATGCAGTCCCTCGTATACGAGGTAACGGTTTCAGCTGTTTTAGTTCCGTATGGGGTACGGGCGGAATCTCCAAGATAAATAAAATCTGCGCTAGGATAATCACGTTGAAGCCGCGAAAGCACCGTGAGACCTCCGAGCCCACTGTCAAAAACTGCAATACTAGTCATCTATAACTCTTATGTCTGGGAAACTAAGCCGATCCGGCGATAGAGATACTGCCTCTCTTCTCGGTTCATAATAAAAAAACCATAAAGAAGACAGTAAACACCAAAAGCCACTCCATTTTCGATAAAGAAAGCTCCCCACGTTTCGCTCACTATAAAGTCATATTGGAGAATAATCCAGTAAAGGAACACAACAGGGAGAGGACGTAAGAACGACTCTTGGCAGTAACGGGTAAAACGGAATCCTAAGCGCTCACAACAGAGCAGAGGGAGAACAAGCCCCCTAAGGAAGGTAGCTGGGAGTAGAGTCCCTATCGCTACTCCAATAAGCGCATAATCTCGCACAAGAAAAAGTGATAGTGATATATTTAATACCGCTTCAATGAGTAAGAGCACTGCCAAAAGCCGGTGTTTTGCTACCGCTAGGAGATACTGCTGACAAGCAAGGGCAGGTACTGTTATCAGATAAGAAAGCATAAGTATTGATAGCAGAATCGCTGAGAATTCGAATTCCTGCCCCATCCAGAGCTTCATAAAATCATCAGAATGCATGTAGATACCAAGCCCAATGCCCACAGAGAGAAGAGAGCTGAGCTTACCCCAGGTAAGCACAAGTTCTGAGATCTCAGTATCTTTTCCAGCACTCTCAAGCGCACTCAGCCTTGGCAATAAAAGAGAGCTCGTTGATTGAAGAAGCATTCGAAAATAATCAACTATAATAAGAGCTACGGCATAAATCGTAACATCAATGGCCGTTAGCGATGCCCCAATGACTATAGTATCTATGTTATAGATTACTCGCAGACCAACAGTCATGAGAAACATCCATGTGCCGTAAGTGAGCAATGTCT
Organism: bacterium; assembly: GCA_030431715.1. GTDB lineage: Bacteria > Bdellovibrionota_C > UBA2361 > UBA2361 > RFPC01 > JAUIIO01. Next base: position 12,648 of record JAUIIO010000024.1, on the reverse strand, counting down.
TTATATATTTGTTTTCAACGAGCGAAAAAGAGAGCTTTCTATCCGGAAGAACCCTACGGTAGAGCTCTTTTAGGATGTACCGATAAATAAACCGCGAAACAAACGTAGCAAGCGCAATGCCCAAAAGCCCCATACCTGACTCAAGAAGCACCACCGCGAATACCGCATAGAGCACAATTCGTACCACTTGCACCGAATTAATATAATCCCATCTCTCCTCTCCTGCTAACGCCCCGTAGTAGGTACCCATTACAAGATCTATTGCGGCATCCAGTACAAGCAACAACAACGTTAGTCTTGCTACACCAACATACTTCGCAGAAATATCGAAGAAGGTGAATAGTACCGGGGTAAAGAGCCAAAATAAAAGAAAGCCTGCAACTGATATAAAGAGAAGGAGGAAATAGGCATTTGATATGTATTTACTGGCCTCTTCTTTGTCTGACCTACTGCCTGCCAAAAATTTTATAAGTGCATGCCGCAGTCCGAAATCGAAAACGATAAATTGACTTGAAAGAGCTACCAACACAACCCATACGCCATACTGCTCAGGTCCAAGAGTATGCACGATATAAGGAGAGAGAAAAAAACCAACTAAAACCGTTAGAACAAGGCCAGCCCAATTATAGATAAGATTGCGAAAGAGAGAGATCTCCATAAAAAGAAGAATATCTTTTCAAATTAAAGGACGAAAGAGAGTGATATGACTATCCTCTCATAAATCCAAGATGTTTTTAATAAATGGGTACATTTCACGCATTGGAATAGTGCCAATATCTTCCGGATCTATCTTAGGCGCTGCTGCTAAAATCTGAGTCATATTTTCAGTTACCTTAGGAAGATACCCATGCATTCCTTTAGGACCAGCCCCCGACCTTACAAAGTAAGAAGGATGGATAATTCCAGGCTCATCTAGCATAAAAATAAGATCACCATAACTTCTATCCTTAAATCGAATACGAAGCTCAGCTCGTTCTTCTTCGCTAAGAATATGCCCCTCAGAAATCTCTGACAGGAGAGAACAAATTCGTTCCTCAGCTTGCTCATCAAAAAACCAGAAGCGAGCCTGAGTACTATCAAGAAACATGAGATATTGTTTTCCATTCTCATAGGGCAGATGAGTAAGCCGAGCTTCGAGGTCGAGAGTAAATTGAACCTGCGCCATACCGTGATCACCAAACACCACCACGGCTGCTCCTTTGTCTTCAAAAGCCTCACGTAAGATGGGGCCCAACATCTTATCCAGAGAGGAGAGTGCCTTTTTCATCTCGGCTCCATCAGGTCCATACTTATGTCCTACCCAATCTAGCTCAGAAAAATGAAGATAGTAGAGATCCGTTTCGCGCGCAGCTTTTAGTCTCTGGAGAATATTTTCACTGTTTCCGTGATGTCGAGGATATCCAATCCACTCCCAAGACAATCCCCTCTCACGCATAGCACGAAAAAGAGTTTCTTTACCGTTATAGGGATCAATGTCGTCTGTGTGCACAAGCTCTGCGAGAGTGAAAAAAGGTAAGAGTGTAAGAGGAATACGTTCAGTCGAAATAGCCTCCGCACCAGCTTCGTATCCACATTTTCGGAGCTTTCTCGCGGCCAAGCGTCTAATCACTCCCCTAACAAACGAATCCAGTTTTAATTTCTCTAAAAACCGCAAAAGGAACCTGAAAGGTTTAAGAAAGGAAAATGGGGACTCCTCTGGAGCGTAGCGAAACAGATGACAGACTCCACTCTCTTCTGGTTCAAGCCCCGCGAAGTACGCCGGTCGAGTTTGAAAAGCAAAAGTTTCTACCACATTCGCATGCATCGAACGTTCTTTTAGTGCGTAGAGATTGGGCGTGTGCTCAGGGCAAAGATAATCATGCCTAAGAGCATCGATAAGTATAAGATAAACTGGCTTCATACACTGCTTAAAATAGTAACGAGTTGCTCATAACACACCTGTGTACTGTAACGTTCCTCTATCGTCTTTCTACCAGCAAGAGACAATTTTGCTCTTAAATCACGTGATTCTATGAGTTGAGAAATCTTATCAACCCACTCTGACTGCGATCCAGCCAGTAGGCCATTCTCTCCATCTTTAATGATATAAAGATTCTCACCAACCGGGCTACAGATCGCCGGCACTCCAGAAGCCATATACTCTAGAGCCTTAAGACCACACTTCCCTCGCTCAAAATCTCTATCAAAAAGAGGCATAACGCCGATATCAAAAGACCTGACATAATCTGGAACATCATCAGGTGGAATTCGAGGCACAATCTGCACCTGTATCCCATCAAACGATGGCACCCTGTGCCCTTGGTCCATAACCCCAACGATACAGAAGGAAAGTCGACCAGAGTACTTTTTCGAGAGGGCTTGAAAGGCTCCCTCTAATACTGAAAGATAGGTAACGGTAAAGGGGCCTCCCATCCATCCAATACGTATATGAGACTCGTCGCTATCCGAAGCTCGCATCTCAAATTGCTCAAGCGGGACTGGCGTTGGCAAGAAATGCGAACGTGTGTTTATTCTAGACGCATATTCTAAGTTATAGTGGCTTCCAACAATAACCCCATCCACATGCGATACAAGCGCTCGCACTCGGGACGGATTCTTTAAGAAAACCGCATCATCAAAGTCAAAGACCACTTTAACCCCACGTTTCTGAAGCATACGAACAAACCAGACTGGCGGCAGCACCCACTGCACAACAACTCTATCACCGGGCCTTGTGATTAAAGCCAGAGAAAGGAGTGCTACAAAACGCGAAACCCTATCTAGTATCGCGATAAGAACATCCACAAGAAATGCGTTTTTTAGAATTCTTCTTATATGTTCTTTGTAACGCATTGCCCGGATACTATTAAAACTCAGGCAGCGAGCATCTATTCCGTCTTCTGCAAAATATTTCAGGTAATCCAAGGCTCTACGAACCCCACTTGGAGCATATTCGCCTCGCGGGATTAAAAAAGTGACTCGCTCTAGCACGGATACATACTCAGGAAGTAATATACTGTTTCCAGACAGGGGGAAGCTTCTCTTCGATTTCAATACTGGTGAAAGACTTCGTGGGCTTAAGCTCTATCGTGCGTACCCACTCGGCCATCTCACGAATACCTTCTTTAAGCGAAACGGTATCCTTATAACCAAGAATCTTTTCTACCTTCGCATGATCAGCATAGGCATGCACAACCTCGTTTCGAGCTGGAAGGTGCTCAACCTGTAGCTCTTTTCCAAGCGCAGCAGCTACTTCCTGAGCAAGCTCGTTGACAGAATAGGGCTTGGATGCGCCAATATTAAAAGTATTCTGATAGGCTTCTTGCTTTTCAACAGACGAAACAAGAATAGGGGTTACATCTCGCACGCAGGTAAACGCTCTTGTCTGCTCACCATCACCAAAAACAGTCATCGGCTGCTCTTCGAGTATCTTTCTCATAAAGATACCTATTACATTACGGAAGGGATCACTTATATTTTGTCTCACTCCATACACATTATGAGGTCTAAAGATTACATAATTTAAGCCAAACATCTCATGAGTTACTTTCAGCTCCTGCTCCACGGAGAGCTTTGCTATCCCATATGAATCTTCCGGTTGGGGAATCATGTCCTCAGTCATCGGCAACTGATTGGTTCCATAAACAGCAATAGATGAAGTAAAAACAAAACACTTACACTTATGGCGCACAGCCGCATTGATAAGATTCACACTACCAATAAGATTATTGTTATAATTGTAACGCTTAATAAACTGACTAAGCCCCTCGGCAGCATACGCTGCAAGATGATAGACATAATCAAATTGGTGCTGCTCAAAGAGACTTTCAACAAGATCATGATCAAGGATATCCCCTCGTACAAACGTAGCATCACTATTTACATTCTCTTCATATCCGCCACTGAGATCGTCTAGCCCTATAACCTCATAGCCCTTCGCCAGACACTCATCGACAACATGAGAGCCCATAAACCCCGCACACCCTGTCACCAATACTTTCGTCATCTCATCTCTCCTCTCTTTGAGGCATAATTATAGACCACAGATACCATCAACAACACCGACTTGATCTTTCATATAAGAGTCTGTTCGAATGGTATTTGGCGCAAAGTTTCCAATTCCCCATGCACTGCCCGCCTAAAGCAGGCTAACCATCTGAAATAGCAGGGGTTAAATACTTGATCTGAACTGCCATTAGGGGCATCATAAGTGAGACGGCCACATAACTGGTCATGAATGTTTATATTAACTACTTATAAGGAGAAACTTTGAGTAATTACCGTGGTGGCGGAGGGCCCCGCAGACGTAGAAAATTTCAACCAGAGAAGGAAGATACCCATAGAATTAATAAGCGGATCAAAGCACCAAAGGTCAGACTTATCTCGGACGATGGCGAGCAACTGGGTATCCTTATCACCACTCAAGCACTATCGATTGCAGAAGAAAAGGAACTCGATCTCGTAGAGGTTTCCCCTAACGCCGATCCCCCAGTATGTAAACTGATGGACTACGGCAAGTTCAAATACCGAGAACAGAAAAAGGAAGCTGAAGCAAAGAAAAAGAGAAGCGAAACAACAGTCAAAGAGCTTCGCATTCGATATCGCACAGATGTCGGAGACCTTGAAACGAAGCTTAAGAAAGCCAGAGAATTCCTCGCTGAAGGCGATAAAGTTAAATTCTCAATGAGGTTTCGAGGACGAGAGGTTATGTACACCGAACTCGGAATCGAAAAGTTTAATGAGATTATCGAAAGCCTCGCTGATATAGCGACCGTTGACGAACGCTCTCCTGAAAGAGGCCGGCAGATCTACATCGTTCTTGCCCCTCAGAAGCAAGCAGCATAGAGACAAGATCGCACAATGAGTAAAACTCCCAGGGCATCAGGCGCTAAAAAATACGACCTCGTTAAAGAGATCTTCGACGCTCCAAACCCTGAGAGTTTAACCAGATCTCTCCCCGCGCAAAGTCTCTATATAACATGCTTAAGACGAGGCCTCAGCTCATCACTTGAGATCATAGACATGATCTCTCGCGAGCAGTTTCAGCTCTTTCTAGACTTCGATCTCTGGAAACGCGACAGGTTAAACGAAGAGCACTTTTGGAGCTGGTTAGAACTTCCGGACGAGTCCAATGAACTCACGATTCTACAAAAGCTTCTTCAGAGTATTGATCTGAAAGTTCTCTGCCTGATCTTCTCTAGGTACGTAGATACCGTCACAAACGAAGAGCCAACCGAAGAGGCACCTGACATTCACTTCTCAACTCCCGACAAGGGGTATACATGGATACGGGCCCACACACAGGACGAACATAAAGACTTCCTCTTAAAACGCCTCCTCGCACTCATTTTTGAGACAGATGCCGATCTCTTCTATCAGCTGCTGAGCGTACCTTCGGTATCTACCCCTTCAATGCTCGAAGAAGAGTCATATCAAGAACGAAGCAAGCGAATGGAATCAGAGGGAGTACCGAGCCTTGATAGCGCATCTGAGCTACATACTGGAATCTCTCTCGAAAGCACAATTAAGAAACTCACCTCCAGCCAGACCAAGATCGTCGAGAATTTCAATATACGTGCTGTAAGACCCCTTGTTTATCACTCCAGACTCCCCTCACCACTACGAGATTTAGTGTCACAGATTCAATCCCCCGATCAATTTGAAACGGAAATCACGCTTTTACTTAACAGCGGATGTGTCTACTGGGCTATAGACTTCTCTGATCGCGAGCAGCTAGAAGTCATTGCTGGCTTTATACGTGGATGTATTAACCTCTCACTTGAGGCTCTCTCTTCTGGCGCAAATATGAATGTGGTTGAGATATATCAGACAATTGGTCTAATCGAGATCTACCGTACCGGACTATCCATCGTAATGAACCTGAAAGAGCTCGCTCTGGATGTGCCACAATCCGCATGCAACACAAACACTGACGAAGCTATCGTCTCGGGATTAAAGATGTCCCCGCCGCTGGCTCCTGACTTCTTAAATCAGGACGGAAGCTTTCAAGATGGATTTATGGAACTTAAGAGTGATGATAGCGGAAAGCTAGCGAGCGGATTCCACCCCCTTGAACATATGAGCCTTATTCAGTGGCTTAAAGAATATCTGAGAAATATTTCAACTATGAACTTGCCTCGCTCATAGCGTAAGAATGAAGCTTATGAGGGCTTCTCTTCCTCTTTGTCTTCCTTCTTCTTCCCCTTCTCGTCTTCGACCTCCAAGTTTTCACAGAGTATCTCCGACGCCGTTACCATCTTGCAGATACCCAATTGAGCTTGGCAATCCTGCTTTACCGAATCCTCAATCGCTTTACGAGAAGAGAAATCGAGGAGCTTCATAATAGCCTTCATTGCTTGAAATTTCCCGGCGATACAGCCTGATAAGTTTTCATGCTCTTTTTTGCACGCTTGGCGAGCGAAGCCTTTCTCTCGGAGCAGGACCTCTTCTAGCTTCGACTTCGTCCCCTTCTCATCTTCCCCCTTAACTTCACGTGCCGCCCAAAAGACCTCCATCTCCTTATCAGAGACTTCACCCTCCTTATTCATTCTAAGCCAAGAGTACCCGACCTCCCCTTTACAGAGATACTCCGCAAACGATGTAGCCGGAAGGAGAAGAGCACTTAGAAGGACGAGAAGAAGAATAGAACGGTATGCTAATGTCATTAAAGTGGGCTCCTGAGATACATGAAGCTGATATTACGACACTTTTAGGAAGCATGAAAAGGAGAACTTTTTCCCATTTTTTTTTGAATTATCCGGCCCTTTGCGCGTCTTAATATTATAACAACAAGCTCTTGCGAATTGACACTATGAAACAGCCCAATACACGACTCTTTTGTATAGACACCGATAGCTCAAGTGGAGACATGTTCTCTGAGCCAAACCACAGAGGAACTCCAGAGAGAAATCTTCTTATGGCTATCCTAGAACGAGCGATACTCGATTATGTCGGTAACGATCAAAAAGAGCTCGAACAATCAACAGCATGGATTTTTGGCGACCTCGAAGAATCAAACCCCACAGAATTTTCATTCCCATGGGTCTGCCAACAGCTGGATCTCGATACAATGTCCATTGCTGAAACTATTAAGAACATGCCGAAAAGAGGCTCAAGGCGAGTAGCCCCGTGGTACTTTGACAAACAAGAACTAAGGGAAGCGAGCTAAAACTACAGATCTCCTTAACGAACAAACCAAACACCCAGGCCCGGGACTTCTTAACAGAAGCCCGGGCTATTTTTTTTGTAACTGGACAAGGACAAGGACAAGGACAAGGACAAGGACAAGGACAAGGACAAGGACAAGGACAAGGACAAGGACAAGAAAACTACGTTATTCAACGTACTCGGCAAGGAAGCTTTTAACGTTATCGGCTGTGAGGTTTGCGAAACCGGAGATATCTCTTCTCCCACATCTCAAATTACGGCCATTAGAGATCACCCCAGCAAGGACCCAATCATCACCTCGCTTTACAAAGGCAGGCCCTCCTGAATCCCCATTGCAAGTATTAGAGCCCCCTTTTCGAAAATTATAGCGGGCCTTAATACTACCGTGTGATACTCTGTGAACCCTCATAAAGCCAGATTGTAATCCATCGGTAATCCCATCACCTGGACCAAGTTCATTTCTGCCTGTCCCAGTGTGATCAACAAGACCGTATCCGGCAATAAGGAGTTCTTCCGAGGGAGTAAGATCGTTCTCAGAGAGTACTGCAACTGTTCGATTGGTAAGCTCTTCTTCCAGTATAACTACTCCAACGTCATAGTCTGAGGAGAAACCATTGTAGAGTTCGTGTGCGAAAAAACGAGTAGAGGAAAATTCTCCCTCATCGGTAACGACATCTACTCTTGTGATATTGCGCGGTAAGCAGTGCGCTGCGGTCAGAATCGTACGAGGTGAAATAAGCGTACCAGTACAGCTTCCCTGAAGTGGGTTGGCACTATTTTCGTTATAAATATTTAAAAACAGTACAGGAGTATTTCCTGCGACACACTTTGTACCATTAATAATTCTTAACGAAATCTCAGGCTGGTCCCCAATAATAACGCACGAATTCAACCCGGCACCCGGCTCCGCACCAATAGTAGTATTCATGCGTTTGCATTTTTTTAAATCGGTAATAGTGCCTGAGATTCGGTTAATGCGATTCTGCCGCCTACCTGCTCGCACAAGTCTTCTCTTCCGTGCTCTTCTTCGAACGAGCGCCCTTCGAAACGAGACAAGAGAGGTATAGGAGCTATCATCCTCTCCAAGGATAGCGAGATAAGTATTTAGCGTGTAATCAGGTTCTTGAACAAAGAGGCACCCTAGTCGATTCGTGAGTGGTAGAAGCTTTTCTCGGACTTGGGCACTGGCACTTTGTCTGGTCTGATAGCTCAGAACGAGTATAAATATAATAATAATGTGCTTGATACGTTGATGCATCATTGCGCCTTTAAATACCTGAGACAAACCCTGTGTATATTATACGATTAACCTAACCTGTTATGGGCTCAACTTCTTTACAGGATACATATAGAAGTCTGTTATCACTACAGAAATAATAAAAATGCGCTAATTACGCTCCAAATGCCCCTTGAATAACGCCCAAATCGGTTCCAACAGCTCTTCCGCCCTTTCCGCCTCCTCTACGTCTTGAAATTTCATGAGAGAGAACTTGAGCATAGCGCATCCTTCGTATCGTTCGCTCCCGGGGGGAGAAATGCCATAAAACGGCAAATGGCGAAGCAAGGCATATCGTGAGCCCCAGTGACAGGAAAAACGTCGCTCCCGTTGATGCCGCGTATACGCCACAGACAACTGAGGCCACAAGACCCAACAGAGAAAAGAGACTAATACGATTACTAAAAGTATCTGAAGGGAGAAAAAGCTCGCTGCATGTAATTTCAAGACTTAGAAGATCGTCCAGATAAGACTCAAGGACCTCTACTGGCAATGGAGAAACAGAGTGACGAAAAGACTTTAACGCAGAAGGAGGCACACTACTAAAGTGACCGCTCTTTCTCTCAAATTCTCCGAGAGCTTCAGCGATTACCTTATATTGGGAAGCTAGTTTTTCACATCCTCCAAATTGACTCATACGTAACTACTCTAAGCAAAGAGAGATGCGTTTCTACATCTGGAGATTTTGCCTGCCCAATGCTCAGGGCAGAAAGAACCCTTACCTGCGTCGCCGTCTTAGCTGACGGTTATCAACTCGAACAGGTATGCGTACATACTGACGCGGGGTGACAATCTCAGAAACGATATCTATAAATATTTTCAATAACCTGCTCATATCTTATTCTATCATATTTGGCACTATTACCGTAATTCAAATATCGGTATATTTTCGTAGAAACTTAAGCTCTCTACATATTTTAGAGTCATTCTAGGGGAATAGGGTTCGGTATTAAGCCGAATGGCTCGCTCAAACTGCTACTTTTTTCTAGCACATCCTTGTCCTGCTCCTTGTCCTTGTCCTTGTCCTGCTCCATTCACGTATAGCGCCTTCAACACTTATAGGGCTGCATAGCAGCAAATTATTCATAGCCGATTATAAAATGTTTTTGGGGTAGGAATAGGACTAGGAGCAGGACAAGGAGATGGAAAAACTCACACCCCAGGCCGTGTCATAGCCATAAGATCAAGGGCCTTATCGAGTTCGTCCTTTGGGAGGACATCCATTTCAATTGCCATTTCGCGCACGGTCTTGTTTTCTTTGTAAGCACGTTTCGCGAGCGCGGCAGCCTTATCGTAACCGATGATTGGCGCGAGCGAAGTGCAAACAGCGAGACTTTTCTCCGCATTTTCAAGACACTTCTCTTCGTTGGCCTTGATGCCGCTGATACACTTATCAACAAAATTTGAAGCGACACTTCCTGTAAGTTCGATCGACTCTAAAATATTGTGACCAATTACAGGAAGCATAACATTAAGCTCAAAATTTCCGTGCTGCCCACAGGTCGTAATACATGCGTCATTACCTATTACTTGGGCTGCGACCATCATCACAGACTCACAGATTACCGGATTCACCTTGGCAGGCATGATGCTTGAGCCAGGCTGAATTTCAGGCAAAAAGATCTCTCCTATTCCAAGCCTTGGTCCAGAACCCAACCAACGAATATCATTTGCTATCTTCATCAGTGAACAAGCAATTGTTTTCAGCTGACCACTAAACTCAACAATAGCATCTCGTCCGCCTTGAGCTTCAAAGTGATTAGGAGCCTCTACAAATGGGATGCCTGTCATATCAGCCACTTTTGCTACAGCTTGCGGCGCAAAGCCCACAGGTGTATTTAGACCAGTACCAACCGCCGTTCCGCCAAGAGCAAGCTCTAGAAGTGTGTGCTGCGACCTCTTCACGCGCTCAATTCCATTTCGAATCTGCGCAGCATATCCTCCAAACTCCTGACCAAGAGTAACAGGGGTTGCATCTTGAAGGTGAGTGCGACCCGATTTGACGACATTCTTAAATTCCTGCTCTTTATCCTCAAGCGCTTTCGCAAGCTTTTCCAGTCCGGGTAGAAGATCTTCTTTAACAGCAAGGTTTGCCGCTATATGAATGGTAGTAGGTATGGTATCATTCGAAGACTGCGACATGTTCACATGATCGTTTGGATGCACAAGTGTCTTATCTCCGACAGTGCCACCCAAAATCTGAGCTGCTCTGTTCGCAATAACCTCATTGGCGTTCATGTTGGTAGAGGTGCCGGAACCAGTCTGAAAGATATCAACGACAAAATGACTATAGAGCTCTCCGCTAATGAGCTCCTCGGCTGCTGAAACTATCGCCTTACATTTTCCTTCATCTAACAGCCCCATCTCAGTGTTCGTCAGCGCTGCTGCTTTTTTAAAGTATCCTAGGGCCGCTATAAATCGCTTCGAAAATCTGAGTTTACTTACCTGAAAATTCAGCACCGCTCGTTGCGTCGACGCACCGTAAAGCGCCTCATCAGGAACTTGCATTTCTCCCATCGAATCTCGCTCTACTCGTGTCATATGGCCTCCCGCATTAAATCATTCACTTCAGAACTCATTTAAAACACAGAGCGCACAGAGAACACAGAGGTTTTATTACTTAGAGTATTCAAATAGTTATAGTGACGAAAAGCTTCTCTCTTGCTATTAAGAAATATTCCTGTTTTGTCGACTGATGTAATATCGAATTATCGACCTCCGGGGTACAATTATTAGGATGCGGGATACATGACAGACGAGAAAAACCAACTCAATGAGAATGATAGCGAAGAGAAAGGGGCTACCGGACCAATGGAGATCCTCTTTCCTGCTGAAAGCTCAGTACTGGCCGAGGCGCGGCGTCTCGTAGGAGATAAGAACTCCCGGGTTGATAATCTTGCCACCGCCTGCTTTCAAGATCCGGTACTCATTATCGAACTCTTAAAAAAATCTAACGCACTCTTTTTTGCTGGAGGCCGCGCACCAATCACCTCTCCGAAAACAGCTATTGTGCGACTTGGTGCCGATGTTGTGCAAGAAATGTTTGACACGATGGCAGAACGTGAAGTTCTCGAAGACCCTCTCGTTTCAAAATGGCTTGAGTATTATCGAAGCAGGTCCAAACGTACCGGAATCGTATCAAGACTTCTCTCTGAGGCACTCGCCAAGAACCTGAGCGAAGACTGCCAGGCTATTGGAAGCCTTACAAACATCGGCGATATGCTTGCCGTAATGAACTTTCGTGAAGAATACACCGAGCTTGCGGAAAATAGTAAGCGAAGTGGAGTAAACTACAAACTTTCGCAGAACTTTAAGTTTGACGTCGACAAGATGGGAGTTAGCTACCTGCGCCGATCAGGAATTCCTGAAATATTACTCTTTGTTCTGGATTTCGATGGCAGGCCACGAAGCCAAGAGCGTGCCATCATGAAGCCAATCTGTCAGGCGGCTGCTGAGCTTGTTGATGCGTTTGACGCTAATAAGTGGGAGAAGCTGGCTCCCGGAAGACCGCTCTCTCCCAAGAGTGCCCTACGAATGCTTCAGATGAGTGACTCGCAATATCTTAAAATTTACGAACGTGCATCTGAATACCTCTTCTCAGCTAAGATGCTTGAAGAGCGGCAGCGAAGCGAGGCTGAAGAAGAAGAGAAAGAAGAGCAGGCTGAGCAGGTTCTCTCTGACGAGGGGCTTCAGGACGATATCCTAAACATTCTGAAAGGAGATGACGGCGAAGAGAGTACCGAGGAAGATAGCCCCGCCGATGTTCAAGAGCAGGAAACAGAGATCAAAGAGATTGATGAAGAATTTGGCGAGCTAGATAAACAGTTTGCATTCACCACCTCTAAGAATAAGAAGAAAGACAGTCCACGAAAAAAAGGCTCCTTCACTTTTGTTGAACCACCAAAGCTCAGATCTAATAAAGGCAATGAAGTTGTAGAGTCAATCTCAAATATGTTCGAACAGGCTGACAACAGCGAAGAACTCTTATCTGGCTTACTACAGATGCTTACCGATGGTCCTTTTGAAAAGGCAGCTCTTATAGTTGTGTCACACGACAGAAAGAATGCCATCGTCGTTGCAGCACGTGGCCCGATTGGGAACGGGCAGAAGATTGAACTCCACGATCCTCTTTCCCCGCTCGCACAGTGCTTCTCAAAAGTGCAGTCATTCTCAAACCGGCCAAACGAAGCTTCGCCATTTGGAAGTAAGGCATTTGCCCTATCTCC
>JAUIIO010000023.1 GCA_030431715.1 bacterium | reverse complement strand
CTGGTCGTTTTCGGCACCATCGGAATTGCCTTCACCTATATCAATCTCGGAGCAGCACTTGTAGCATCAGCAGCACTCGGAATCGCCGTAGATAACACTTTTCACTATATCCTTCATTGGCAAGCATCACTGCCATCACCATCATCAAAGAAGGATTCCGTACTTGAGGTACTCATTAACCCCTTCTGTTACACAACTCTCATTTTATCACTGGGCTTCTCAGCACTCCTCTTTGCAAAAGTGGCACCAACATTTCAGTTTGGATTGCTCCTTATTGTAACTCTTTTTATAGGCCTGCTGGCGGATATTACAATCCTGCCGTTTCTATTAAATAAACTTAAAACAAACAACAACTAGCCCCTCCGTGTTCTCCGCGCTCTCCAGTGTTAAATTCATCCTTAAAGTGACGACAGCATGGAGGCTGCTAGCAGCCAATTTGTTCAGGTGCGCAAAGGGGTAATAAAACACAGGAGGTCGCGGAGAACGCGGAGGGGTTACTGTAAATCTTTTTGTTCATATACGAAGTGGGCAATGTCCCACATCTCTCGCTCACTAAGAGTATCTTCAAAACCGATCATGCCGGCTCCTTTACCAATAGCGGTTCGTGCGACAAAGATATTGATTGACTTTTCTTTTGCTATAAGCGCGAGTGATGGGGGAGGGACTGTTCCTTTATAATGCGCTCTACGTGGGGGGCCATGAAAGAGCGTATGGCAACTTCCACAGAATTCATGAAAGAGTCCACGACCTCTGACAACTGCGTTCTGACGCTTTACCTCCTCCTCAGAGGGGTCACTATCAAAGAGATAGGGAAGCATGCGGAAATGAGAACACCCGCAAAGAAAGAAAACAAGAAGCAGAAATATTCGAAGTATAGATTCTCTACGTATCATATTCAAAAAAAAAAGACTCAGGCCTTTTTCACAAACTCAGATTTAAGCTTCATGGCACCAATACCATCAATCTTACAATCAATATTATGATCTCCGTCAACCAATCTTATGCCTTTCACCTTCGTTCCGACTTTTACGCTGGAGGAACTTCCCTTTATTTTTAGGCTCTTAATAACGGTTACGGTATCTCCGTCTTTAAGCTCATTTCCATTTGCATCTAGAAATTGTGGGGCAGTGCTCTCCTTAGCCTCGACTTCTGAGCCTGACCACTCATGGGCACACTCAGGGCACACAAAAATCTGTCCGTCTTCATATGTATAGGGGGAGCTACATTTAGGGCAAGGAGGAAGGTCACTCATGAACTTATATCGCTCCCTCTAAGAGCACGAGTTCAACCGTAAGCCCCGGACCAATACCCATAACAAGCGCCTTCTCCCCCTTCTTAAGTGTATTATCACTCAAGAAGCGTTCAAGAACGAATAAAATAGTAGCAGAAGACATATTTCCGCACTCACGAAGTACGTCGTATGACCAGTGACACTGCTCTTGCTCAATCTCAAACACGTCACGTAAAAAATTAAGTATCTTTATACCGCCCGGGTGAAAAAGCCATGAGGTGATATCATCAGGAACAAGATCGTTCTTCTCTAAGAACTCTTTAACGATTCCAGGAGCTTGCTGAGCGAGCGCTGATGGGAGGTCTCTATCAAGACAGAGGTGAAAACCATCATCAAAAATATCATAACCCATAAGATGTCTGGAGTTTTTTATCAGGAAACTCTGAGTATCAAGAATCTCGACTTGGCCTTCATCTGGTGAAATAAGCCCACATGCCGCACCATCAGCAAAGATAGCGGCTGCGACAAGTTGCGTTCCTGCGTGGTTCTCTGGTTGAAAAACAAGCGAACACAATTCAACAGAAGATATCAGCACAGGCGCTCCAAGCTGCGCATAGCGTGAACCAAGAGCAAGAGTAATTACGCCTCCCGCGCACCCGTGTTGGAATATAGGCATCCTGCGTATAGTATTTCTAAGAGGACTTTCAAGAATAACCTTCGCTTCAATTGAAGGAATCGCAGGAACGCTACACGAAGTAAAAAGAAGGGCATCGATATCGTGCGGTGCAACGCTTGAGTCATCTAGGGCACTCTTCATTGCTAGCCCTAAGTGTTTCGTGGCGTACTCTTCAAAGAGCTGTGCCCTCTGTTCCAAACCATTAAGTGAAAGTATTTCTTTCGCCGGCAAAATGTAGTGGCGCTTATCAACCCCAGCTCCCCCAACGATTCTCTTATAGCGCTCCTTTGATTCGACATCTTCGCCTAACCACTGTTCGCCAATATCGCCAAGTTCAGTTTTAAGGATCTGGTGCTCAGGCACTGAGGTATGAATAGAAGAAATATATGGCACCTGGCTTTCCTTATTTAAAATATGTTTCTTACTGTGGTGCCTTGAGCATAACTTCAAAATGTATCGTTACAGTCGGGTCAACACTCGCGATGAGAATAGAAGGATCTTCAACTCCAAATTCCATCCATGAAATGGGCAGAGCCCCTTTCACTAAGAACGCATTCTCTGCGCTAGAGATTGACACAGGTACAATAAATTTCTTCGTAACGTCTCGAATGGTCAAACTTGCACCAAGCTCATCATCACACTTTCCGTTTTTTAATACCAGCGCAGGTGTACAGTTTTTCTTTAACCCATCAGCAATAAACGTGACTACAGGGAAAGATTCAGCATCCATCACATCTCGCATCTTGCTATCTCGCATATTGCTATCGGTATCGAAGCTACTAACCTTCATTTTTGCGGACACTTGTACAGAGAGTGGATTCGCCGGGTTCTTAAGCGAAACCTCCCCACTCACACCCGGAACCTGTCCGTGAACGGTGTGCCACGTAGAATCAAGCTCAAAAGTTACAGAGGTGTTTTCACTAGATAGGATGGCAGGGGTAAACCAGTGCTGAACCATGCCTCCCTTCTTTGGAGCTTCAGCATAGGCTGCGAGCGTCGAACTTAAACAGATAAGTATTACTACAATGATATTTCTCATAAAGACTCCCTACATTCTGAGCGTTCTGGCAAAAGATACATTTTTTTACTTCGCCTCGATCGAAGTAATTTTTTTCTTAAAAATGAAAAAAGCTTTGCTGAGAGCCCCGGAGCAAATTGGATCAAAGATACGAGAAGGGGTGGCATATCGACGTTTAATGTATACGAAAGAGAGGTCAAGAACCTTACTCTCATAGCAAAAAAATTCCTTCTCCACCTATATGCGCTTGCAGCAAGGTAAGGCGACACCGTACCAGAAAGCGCCAAGTGAAGTGACTCTGCCGCCAGCTCAGCTGACTCAAAAGCATGAACCATTCCGAGACCACCAATAGGATCAAAAACCTCAGCGCTATCACCGATAAGGTAGAGATGAGAGTGCTTCGTTAAGATCTTTCTAGATTCAATCCTTGCCGCTCCCCTTTGCTCAAGTACGGTATCAAGCTCAAAGCCGTGACTACTTGCGAATGCGAGACTCTGCTCAAAGAGCTCTGACTTTTCTTTTTCTGTAAAAGAAGAATCAGACTTATTTATAAGGAGTGACACATTAAGTAGATTATCATTAATGGCCGTAAGTAACGTTTGGCATCGTCCATTAGAGCGAGCAATAACTGTATCTGGAGTACCATTTGTCCACTTTCCGGAGAGCCAGTAGACCACTCCAAACCTGTTATCCTTTCCGCGTACTTTTTCAGAGACTTGTAGCGATCTTTTAAGAAGGGGCAGGGCAGTAGCTCCTGCGGCCGTTACTACGTACTTTGAAGTAGCTGTCTCACCACCACAATCTACAACCCATTCCCCATTCTCAAATTGAAGGCTACGGGCACATGCCTCTTTTCGTTCTATTGTTGGAGTAAAGAGTGTTCGTTTAAACACTTTCTCATCAAGGATGCTACGCGAAACTCTATACCCTTCAGGCCTAGTACTTTGTGGTTTTCTAAGCGAAATGGCCCGGCTCCCTTGAGCAGTTTCGAGGTACAGATCATAGCCATAGTACGGCGAATAAGAATCGGCCGGAAGGGCGTTCCATATGCCAATTTTCTGCAGATACCTTTTGGCAACCTCCGCCATTCCTTCACCACATGCCTTTCTTCTGGGCAAATGCTCCTTTTCAACAAGCAGTACCCGGTAACCACTCTGCGACAGAAGGAGCGCCAGATAAGAACCTGAGAGTGAACCACCTATAACCGTAACATCAAAACTATTCATGAATAATTTACTCAACATTAGTACCCCGTTAGGGGTACTTCCATTATGTCTAGTATGACGTAAATTGTAAGATTGAGCAGATAGTACAAATGACCTATGCTCTAAAACAATTTAAAATTCAACATTTTACAGCACTGCAGTATGTCACTGAGCCTATGCCACTAAGCCAGAACACAGCCATTTTCACCAAAAAAGAAAGAGTCATACTTACCGGCTTCTTGTTCTTTGTCGCCTTGCTCACAACCCTAGATGTCTACGAAGACATCCATGAAGGCGCTTCCCCGTTTCACATTATCCCAGAAGTCATCATCATTTTGCTGGCTACAACAGCGGTTGTGTATCTCTCCTATGTCCTAGCTCAAAACCGTAAAGAATCCTTACTCCGCTCCCTTCAACAACTAAGAAACGAAAAGAAAATCTCAAGCCAGTGGAAAGAATCAGCAAGCAAATTTAAACAGGGAATTGTGGAAGCTATTGAGCAAGAGATGATGGCTTGGGGACTATCGCCCGCTGAGCAAGAGATCGCCTTTCTCCTCCTTAAAGGCTTTAGCATTAAGGAAATAGCTGAGATCAGGAAGACCTCAGAGCGAACCGTCAGACACCAGTCAACTCTCATTTACCGCAAAAGCGGGCTAAGTGGCAGAGCACAGCTTTCAGCCTATTTCCTTGAGGATATTCTCGGACCGATAGAGGAACAGACTCAAAGACCTGAGCAAGATTAAGTTGCGGAATCAAGGTTTAAGGTAAACATTACATAAAGGATATGATTTATCCTGTCCACATTTCCCGCCCGTCCCTCGCGGTATTGATTCATATATCCAGTTGTAAGCGCTAGCTCCTGACTAAGGCTAAAACCAAGTCCAGCCAGCGCTCTATTTTCTGTAAAACCTCTCTGAACAGAAGGCTGAACATCATTTAAGTGAAAAAACACTTCATCATTAAGCACAACAGAGACTTTCCCTGAAGTAGAAAGGGGGATACTGACCTGATAAAGATAGCGCCAGCGATGCCCAACCTCACCATCAGCTTCGGTAAATCGTTGCTCGGCCCTAAGGCGCTGTAGAGCAGGTAATCCAAATTGTGGCCGAGTATACATAAAGTCTTCGATAATATCGTGCTCAGTATTATGAGGACTATAATTTTCTACGAGTGTATATCCGACATACGTCTCAAAATATCGCGACCATCTATAGCCAATCGCTGGTCGAACAAGAAATTGACGAGCTCCCTCTTTTCCGTGAGTTGAAGATGGTTCAAGATCGAAACGAGGATGCAGATCGAGATAAAACCTCCAATTTTTCGGTAGCTTTACTCGAGTTAACACCTGAGTCCACTGGCTGATAGTTGACTGATCTGCGCGCAGATCAGAGCCCATAAGGGAAACGCCTAAGAATACGAAAAAGATGAGGATCCAATACGGTATGCTTACGAAAGTGAAAGCGCGATACTTAAAAACTATGTCCACAAGCCAATAATCCAACACTTTTGAAAAGAAGCAAAGCTCTTTATACTGGGCAAATGCTAGATGGCTGGCCCTGCTCATACTGTACGGGAATAAGGTAGTAACATAAAATGACTCAATCGTTAGAAGTAAAAAAGCTACCTCTCTTCTTACTCCCATTCATTTTTTTCCCACTCATATATCTCGTAGGTCTCGGAGACACGCCTTTTTACTCAGTTGGTGAGCCGCGCGAAGCAGTTGTCGCTCAGACGATGTATATAAATAAATCACTCCTTGTACCTTATAGATTCGATAACGAACTCGCCACGAAGCCGCCACTGCTGCACTGGTCAATGACAGCAGTAGCCACGATCACTGGAACAATGGATGAATTGGCTGCCAGACTTCCTTCTGCTTTGGCTGCCCTCGGAGCCCTCTTTGCATGGTTCTTTTTCGTTCGTACGGTTTGTAATGAGCGGCTAGCACTTCTTAGTGTGCTTATCCTCGCCTGTTTCCCTGAGTGGTATCGACACGGAACAAACGCGAGAGTGGATATGCTTCTTAGCGCCGCAATTACACTTGCTCTGATCTCGCTCTATTACTGGAGCAAAAAGCCTAGGTTCTTAAGCGCAACACTTGCCACCTGCTTTCTTGCAGCAGGCGTGCTTTGCAAAGGGCCTGTTGCCGTTGCTGTCCCGGGGGCTATTCTCACCATTTGGCTCTGGTACTCAGGAAAGCTTGGGGTTAAGAGCTTCTTAAAACTTTGCACTATTTCAACACTCTCCATAGTTCCTCTTGTTCTGTGGTATTACCTCACATACAAACACCACGGCCCAGAGATTCTTGAGATCTTTCTTTCTGAGAATATTCTTAGATTTCTCGGACAGATGGACACAGTAGAGAACCCACATGAACATGGCATATTCTATCTCTTCTCAACCCTTCTGACTGGAACAGCCCCTTGGTCACTTTTTGCCCTTTTCGCTCTCTTCTACTTAAAGAAAAAGAGAGGCTCTATTTTTTCTCTTGAAAGCACCTCAGAAAAAGACTTCCTTGTTTACTGTACTGTCATTGTTGCCTGCTTTTTCTGCTTCTATGCGATCCCTTCAAGTAAGCGAGCAGTATATCTGCTTCCTGCATATCCTGCTGTAGCGACACTCTTTGCTGCCCTCTTCCAAGAGCTGCGAATCGATCATGAACACATATCTAAACGTATCTCTATTCTTGTCGCTTCCGTACTCTTAGTGCTCTGGGTAGTAGTCCTTGTCTTTCGGTTTGGCTGGATCGATCTCGAGCCGTTTGTTAGTAGAGAAAAAGATATAATCACTGTGGAATTTATATCTGAGGTCTTTTTTCTTCACCATGTTTCGCCGTATCAATTTCTCCCACTTATCATTTTAGCAGCGACTCTTGTATATCTTTGTTACTATAAGGGAATCAGGCTCTGTGGCTCCGCTATTCTTCTAGGGCTGACTTCTTGCCTCGTTCGAATTGAATTTCTTACCCCATACGCTACTGCTCTATCTCCGCGAAATTTTGTACAACAAGAGATGAAAGATCACTTTCTCAAAGAGCTCAGCATATTTAACAATCGCATGTATGCAGAGGTCTTTTATGCAAGAGCTCTCGATCCCAACATAGAGCTAAAGCACTATGAAAAAAGCAATGAAGGAAAGTTTATACTGCTCAGCACCGATATGAAGGATGAGCTTGAGGAGGCGTCAGACGGCAAGCCTGTTTACCAGCATCGATCGCCAAATCCAGTAGAAAAGCCCAATCGTAATATTGAAATAGCTATCCTTGATACGCCCAGTGCCACGGCTCATAAATAAAGCCGTGAATATTATCCACCGGGTAAGACAAAACGAACTGAAAATCACCTGCGTACTTCGTTAACCAGACAAATTCTTTTGTGCCTTCAAATTCATCAGTTGCCGGAGGGCAATCTACAGCGGTGATATCGATAGCGCGTCCGGTGTGATGTTCGCTAAAGCCCGGGGCCGCAAGTTTTCTTAAAACTTCATCTATGCTTTTTCCATTCTCTGTTTGGCCACGTATAAGATCCAGTTGATACTTATAGGAGCGAAAACCAGAAAAAGCGATAAGCTTAATAGAATCTTTAAGGGCAGCTTCCTCCATCTTTAACCACGCACTCGCTGTTTGTGGCTCCAGACGAAATGGCTTTCCCTGACTATCAATCATTACAAGGACAAGGTGTGTTGCTTCTGGAAATATCTCAAGCTTTCTCTTGAGTGCATAATCCTTAGGAATTCCTAAATGACTGTGGATACGCTCTACCATAGCTTCCCAGTCATTCATATCAGGTGTCTTTATCGCGTCCATAGTAAACCTCTCCTCCTCCTAATCTTCCTCTTGCACCTGCACCTTCTCCACCTTGCCCACTTCTAGCACATGCTAAGCATCAAGAACTCCTCCTAGACAGGCCAAGTAAAATCAAGATCCTGCCTAAAAGCAATAAAGTAGTTATTTCGGTAATCCTCTTTATTATACACTAGCGCCTTGCCTGTTTCGATATCGATAATCTTACATCCGGCTGCTTCGATTATGCATTGTGATGCAGCAGTATCCCATTCTTTTGTTCCATTAAAACGTGGATAAACGTCAATCTCTCCCTCTGCTAGCTTGCACAGCTTGAGTGAAGACCCAAGCTTTCTCATATGCTTAATACCGTAGTGATCACAGAACGTTTGTGATTCAGGAGTATTGTGAAAAGAGCTAACGGCACAAACAAGTTCAGCACCCTGACGAGCGCTCGTATTTGAGATCTTCACCTCACAATTATCGTCTGTTTTCCAAGCTCCACCATCCTTAACAGCGGAATAGGTAACTCCCTGCACCGGAATATGCACTACTCCAAGCACAGGCTCCGTTCCAGAGATTAAGGCTATATTCACTGTAAATTCACCGTCTCTTGCGATAAAATTCTTGGTACCATCAAGCGGGTCTACCAGCCAGAAAGCATCCCAATTTTTACGAACCTCAAAATCGACCGGATCCTCCTCACTAAACACAGGAAATGGGAAAGCATCCTGAAGTTGCTTCGATATCAGATGGTGTGATGCCATATCTGCATCGGTAAGGGGAGATTCATCATCTTTTTGAGTTGAGTGTATTTCACTCTGATCATAGATCTTAAGTATTGCTCTTCCAGCCTCACACGCTATATCTATAAGAGAGCTTCTCATCTCAGCCGGATTACGAATTATGTCAACTTTTTCACTCATACCAATTCTCTTTGTTGCTGCTGTATCAATATATCTTATAGCTTACATTTCAAAAGCATTTATCTCACCCTTTCTGGGAAAGAAGGGGTATTTTGAGAGAAGAAAGCTTACCGCAAAAAGAGCGCTCTTAGAACGCGCCGAAGAAGAGATACAAAATGAACGGCTTAAAGACGCATTTGAATGTCTTGAGAAGTCACTATTTCTGGATAGGATAAAGCACGATTCAGCGCTCATTCCTCAGCTTGTAACTCACAACAACCGTATTCTTGAAAAAATGCTCTTTCTCGCAGAGCTTCGAAGCACACGATTAAAGAATCTCCCAATTCTTGAATCTCAACTTGAAGAACAGGCCAAGCTCATCACCATAGCTTTTAAAAAGCAGGAAAAGGGCGCAACCGTTACAAAAGAGTGGGCCGGGAAACACTACGCTGCCGAAATGAAGGAGCTCGAACAGAGCCTCAAAGAGAACCGAATGGCTATATCAAAGAGCATTCAGGAGATAGAAGAAGAGCTAAGAAAAGGTGCTAAAGGTGATAATGTCATTGTACACTGAAGACTGGTGGTTACCCTACGAGATTGCTTCATCATTCGACCTTGTGGTCTCAGCTCCTCGCAATGACCTCTATTACTCCCGTCATTGCGAGGAGCTGAGGCATTCATGCCGAACGACGAAGCAATCTCCAAGCCTCACCTAAGAAACGGCAAGATGAACAATCTCTCAATCCACCATGAAGACCATCATCTTCTCATACTAAAGAAACCCTCTGGAATTCATTCTACTCATAATCCAAAAAATACCGAGCCGTCAGTAGCGAGTCTTCTCTTAGAAACCTTTCCTCTGCTAAAAGATATCGCTGATAAGCCAGAGGACGCTGGACTGGTACACCGATTAGATAAGGAGACAAGCGGTCTCATAGTCGCCGCTAAAACAAGAAGCGTCTGGGAACACCTTAGAGAGCAATTTAAGCAAAATTTAATAAGAAAGCTCTATGTCGCTCTGGCTGAGGGGCACATAGAAAAAGAATATAACCTTGAAAACTTCATCGGCTCTCCTTATCGTCGCGGCAAGAAAGTAAAGGTTTACCAGAAAAAACCCGATCACGGCCGAGTGCAAATAGCCCGTTCAATTATCACTCCGCTTAAGTACCTGAGTGATCAAAACACAACCTGTATAACCGTAGAGATTAAAACTGGTGTACGACATCAAATACGAGCGCATTGCGCCTCTCTTTCTCATCCTCTGGTTGGAGACAAGCTCTACGGTGCTGGTAGTGCACTAAAAGAAACGTTTCCGGATCTATCGACTAGGGAGTTTTTTCTTCACGCCTGTACATTAAGCTTCACACATCCTGCCTCTAACGAGCTTGTCACTTACACCGACACGCCTTCTTCTATCGAGGGGATATCCTCTTCACTCCTTGAGAGTATTTCCTGAGCTCTCTCTGCGCGCTCTGCAATACGCCGGAGCATACCCTGAAAGACATATGTATGAAGAGGCAAGACCGCATACCAGTACAGCTTTCCCCACAACGAGTCAGGCCAGAAGTATGCTCTAAGTATTAGCTCTGAAGTCGACTCATCATCCACCGGTGTAATATCAAAGGTAAGTCTTGCGGTACCAGGAAGCTTCATCTCCGCACGAAAACATATATGTTCATTTTGACGAACACGCTCGACCCTCCAAAAATCTACCTGATCGCCATCAGAAAGTAGAGTGGGGTGTCGCCGACCACGTCTCATACCAACGCCACCAATACTCCAATCAAGAAGCGCTCTTAACCGCCAGAGCCAATCAGCATGAAACCAACCGTTTTTAGCACCAAGTCGGGATAAAAGTTGAAACAGAATTGCTGGGGAAGCCATGATCGTACTTTTTCTCTCATCACAATAGTGAAAGGAATCTTCATTAATAGGATCGCCAGCCCCAGAAGTTGTCGCATCGGTCCAGCGAGTAGGCGGGCCTTCTTCGCCCGACTCAATAGTAAGGGCGCGAGTAACGGCCTCCTTGTAAGGCATCTTTGGCACATCAATCCACTCACGTATTCTCAGATCGTGACAGACAACATCATTTCGAAGCCCCTCTACTAGGGGACGACAGAGATTCATCGGGACACTGGTAACAAGATTTAACCAGTAAGAAGAGAGCTTTGGAGTAAGTACCGGCACAGGGAGAATAGTAATGTTTCTCCCCAGAACCTCAGCACACTGCCTGAGCATTGAGGCATAAGTAAGAACTTCACCCCCGCCAACTTCAAGCGTCTCTCCAATCGTGCGCTCTTCGCGCACAACACCAACAAGGTATGCAAGTAGCTGCCGAATTGAAATAGGCTCACATCGTGAGTAGACCCATTTGGGACAGACCATAAATGGAAGCTTCGAGCTCAGATCTCTAATGATTTCAAAAGATGCGCTTCCAGAACCAACAACTATGGCAGCACGTAGCTCTGTCACCGGAA
Organism: bacterium; assembly: GCA_030431715.1. Lineage (GTDB taxonomy): Bacteria > Bdellovibrionota_C > UBA2361 > UBA2361 > RFPC01 > JAUIIO01. Next base: position 52,567 of record JAUIIO010000023.1, on the reverse strand, counting down.
CTCCAGATGAAGCGAGCGCTTCTCCCGTTCTGTGGCGACTTTGCAGATGCTTCGAAAGCGCAGGGCCTGTGCTACCCAGCCCACCCAGATAAATAATTCGCTTTACACCGCACTGCTGACAGGCCTCTGCAAAATTTCGTGCACATTCGATATCACGCTCGGCAAAATCACTGCCAAACGTAGTCATAGAGTGAATGAGATAGTAGGCAACATCTACGCCACAGAGCGCGGCTTGAAGTGATTCTTTATCGAGTGCATCTCCCTGATAGCTCTCAATACCGTCCCACTTTTTTCGAATGAGTTTCTGAGGATTTCGAGATAAAGTACGAACTTCATAGCCCGCCTTTAGTAGCTCAGGAACAAGTCTACCGCCTATATATCCAGTAGCACCCGTAACAAGAATTTTCTTTGTCATGCTATATGTGACGAACCAGAAGTGAAGTTCTTACACTTTAAGACTTATGCCCCGAGATTATCTTCGATAAAATAGAGTGATGTTCGCATACAACAATCCAGCTAGAATACATATTGAAAAGAATACCTTACATTTCTTAGCGTGCTCAGCGCGCATGTATGGGTAAAGCAGCAGATAAGAAACTATGATGTAGTAGAGATAGTAGCTCTCGAAATAGCTAGGTACGGCACACATAAAGACAAAGTAAATAAGAGTGTAGATGAGGAAGAGTAAAACTTTTCGAGCCTCTGTAAGGAGCTGGAAAAATAGGCTTACTCCTATCCCAACAGGGACACTCACAAAAACAACTCTTAAGAGCTGCGAGTCTCCTGCTAGAGTACGTGAAACATTACTTACAGGGCCAACAATACTTTGAACAAATGTATTTTTAGGGCTATAGCCGCCACTAAGATAAACAAGAAAAAATGCGGCAACATAAGCAAGGGCATATTTTCCCCACGAAGAGCGAGAAACGCGGTATAGCGGAAGAAACCACACACCAAGAGTAAGGAAGAGAAGTACAAGCTGCTTTAATCGAAAAGTGAAAATGGCAGTACTCTCGCCGTAAACACCATAAGCAACCGTCTGATAATCTGGTGGAGTTGTTCCACCCCAGAGGATGAGAAAGAAAACAACTACAACCACTGGCAAAAGCGAAGGAAGCGATCTTCGAGCTCTTTCGCTACACGTCACGCCGTTTGCAAAAAAGCACCTCACACAGAATAGAGAAAGAGCATAGGCTAGGACGATTTGATGTACCATTACTGCAGCACACAAGAGTAGGCTCTCACCATAAACTCGCCACGCTCTGGGTGGATGCTCTTCGCCTCTCAAAAGCATGCTGGCAGCGATGAACAAAATTGCTAAACAATGCTGCCGAAGTGTAAACGCATGAATTATCAAGAATGGAAATGTAAGAAGCGTCAGAGTGAAAAGGGTAAGGAAGAGCTTATCCTCATCTTTCCTTCGGATAGCGAATACCGTACATCCAAAAAGAAGCAAGGAGAGAAAAGACAAGAATCTCACGGTATAAACGTTCTCCCCAGTAAGAGAGAAAAAGATCGCCTGTATATAGGTGCCAAGCGGAGGCGCAGGAAACACATATCCTGTAAGCGGCATTTGGGGAAGTGCTTCGTAAAAATATGACAGAACAGGCACGTAATGATTCTGTTCATCAAAAGAAAGCGGGCGTACCAATATTCCTGCTGAGAGCATAGCGGCTAAGCTAGCGAACACACTAAGCAAGACAAAAAGCCAAATGTATTTACGTGAAAAAACTACCACTCTTAAGAAGCCCGAGGAAGAAACATCTCATAGAGGGAATAGTTCTGTAAGACTTCTGCTTGCAGAGCATTTAGTACGGTTTCATACCCATTTGATCTTCTACAAAACTCTTCTTGAGCATACTGGCCCTTATCATTAACTGGTGCGGCGAGGAACGTTCCATCCTTAAGGTGCGTGAGCTCTACAGTAACGAACACATTTTGATCGCTTGTGGCAAATTTAAAGTGCTCAACCTTCTCATAGCTATCTCCATATGAAGCGTGTTTCGGATCTATAAGCTTTGATAACTCATATTCTTTCAGAGTCTCTTCCTTAAAATTTTTCTCAAGATAGCTAATCTCTAAAGGAGTACTGGCAAATGGAGTTCGCTCAAGGAGCCATGTATGAAAACCAATATTGTCTTCAATTCCTGATATCTCTATTTCGCGAAGTATATCAAGGGAGCGAGTAACGGCCTCATTTCTGCTTGCTCCTACCACAATGACCTTTGACAGCATGGCATCATAATATGGGGTAACTGGAGAACCAACTTCAAATCCATTATCTAAGCGCAAATAATCGTTTTCGGGATAGCTCTGTTTCGTAATTGTTCCGAGTGACGGCATGAAGTTGTTATTGGGATCCTCAGCGTAGATCCTGTATTCAATAGCGTGTCCTGAAAATGTTACTTGGTTTTGTCTTAAGGGGAGCTCTTCTCGTTGCGCTACTCGTATCTGAAGTTCTACAAGATCTACGCCTGTAACCTCTTCTGTAACCGGATGTTCTACCTGTATCCGCGTATTCATCTCAAGGAAAAAGAACTCTTTGTTTTTCACTAAAAACTCAACAGTGCCAGCATTCTGATAGTTCGCAGCTCTTGCAAGTTTTACTGCCGCGGTGTGGATCTGTTCTCGTAGCTCATTATCTAAATCAGGGGCAGGTGCTTCCTCAACGAGCTTTTGATTTCGGCGCTGTGTAGAGCAGTCTCGCGTGCCAAGATGAATAACATTGCCGTAAGCATCACCAAGGACTTGTACTTCTACGTGTCGAGGTTCAATAATTCTCCGCTCAATATATACATCATCGTTCGAGAAGAACTTCTTGGCCTCTGCTCTGGCTCTCGGCAGCTGATCTCTAAGCTCAGTAGCGCTCTCAACAAACCTCATGCCACGACCACCACCACCAGCTACGGCTTTGATCATAACAGGAAAACCTATCTGCTGTGCCTTTTCGACAATCGTCTCATCATCAAGCCCACCATCAACACCTTGCGGCAGCGGTATGCCCGCTTTCATAGCGAGCTTTCTTGCCTCTGTTTTACTTCCAAGAATAGAAATAGACTCAGCAGTTGGTCCTATAAACGTAAGTCCGCTCTCAGTTACCCACCTTGCAAAATCGGCATTCTCAGAAAGAAATCCATAACCGGGATGAACGGCATCGCATCCGGTCTCTTTCGCTGCTTGTACTATTTTTTCTATATGAAGATACGATTCCGCAGCTGGCGGGGGGCCAATGACAACAAGCTGATCAGCTTTCTTAGCAAAGAGCGCATCCGTATCGGCTTCTGAGCAAATTGAGACGGTACTTTTACCGAGCTTGTGACAAGCGCGTTGGATTCTGAGGGCGATTTCACCTCTGTTCGCGATCAATACTTTTGAAATACTCTTTTCCAATGAGGTCTCCCCGGGGAACTCTCTATACATTCGACTTCCCGAAGTATAAGATAAAAATGAATATCATCGCACCCATTTTTACATAATCATGAAATACAACGAGCTTATAGAATCGCTCCTACAACAGCAGAGTAACTTTAAGGGTGCAACGGTCGACTCGGTAACTCCTCTTGCAGGAGATGCTTCAGGGCGTGAGTTTTTCCGTGTTCACCTTCGCAGTGCCCCGGTTCAGACAGCTGTGCTCCTTATTCCCGGTAAAACGATCGGCCCAGTCTCAAGCGCCGGCGAAGAGTATCTCCAAGATGAAACCTACATTCATATAGGAAAGTTTTTGTGGAATGCGGATATTCCCATACCTGAGATCTACGCGGCTGATGGCACGATGGGGGCTTTTTTAGTGGAAGATATAGGAGACACTCCTCTCTGGCATATCACATTTGGCACAAAGAATAGCGCCACAGAGAATCTTAAAAAGCTTCTGGGTGACGATACTACTGTTACCCTTTATGAGCGGGCAATTGATGTCATTTACGATTTTCAACACGTCCCTCAAGATGAAGCCTGTATAGCGTTTAAACGCTCACTCGGTTTAAGCGAGCTTGAGAACGAAAGCCTGAGATTTGTAAGCTTTTATGCTGAGCCTGAGAAATTTAAACAGTCCGAGATCGAAGTAATAAGGAAAGCACTCCATGAGCTCTGCCAGCGAGTGAGCAACCATCCGCAAGTCCTTATACACCGGGATTATATGCCTTGGAATTTACATATTACGCCCGAGGGAGGAATCCGCGTCATTGATTTCCAAGATGCCTGTCTTGGGCCTGCAACTTACGATCTCGTCTCGCTTCTTCACGACAGAGATAGCGATTTAGAGCTCAGCTCCGGACAGCTAAGCGATATTCTGTCCTACTATCAGCAGAAGATGGAAACGGGAGAGGAGTTTCGCACCCATTATTTTGAAAACATCCTCCAGCGACACTTCCGCCTTGCTGGCCAATTTAGAAGACTCACTGAAAAAACCGGTAGGCAGATATACGCCGATTGGATACCGGGCTGCCTTGAGCGGCTCGGAAAAACCATGGCACTAATGCCAGAGTGGGCAGAGGTACTAAACATCCTCTCTCAAAAGTCCCCACATGTTCAGAGGGGAGCGTCCAGCCCCTGGGCGTTTTAAGTATTAACCGCCAAAGCCGCCAAAAACGCTAAAGGGTTCTGAGATTATTTAAGCTTTGAGACGCCGTAGGCGGAAGAGGGCGGTGGTTTTAGAAATTTAAGTATTAACCACGGAACACGTGGATAATGATTCTGCGGTTAATACAAGATAGTATGCCACTAGGATACTGGCCTATGAGGCCGTCAGGCCCGAGAAAATAACGAATCGTCACTATTCCTTTTTTGCGTTTTTTCGCGGCTTTGGCGGTTAATACCTAAATACCCATTTCTTTCTCTTTTTTAAGAGAAAGTGTTATAGATACGTGGTCAAAAACTTTATGTACTATTGAGGTGTTATGTCAGAGAAAAGCCATCACAAAGTAATTATTCTCGGTTCCGGACCAGCCGGACTTACTGCCGCTGTTTACACATCAAGAGCAAACCTTGAACCCACCCTCATACACGGCCCGATGCCGGGCGGTCAGCTAACGACCACAACGGAAGTAGAAAATTATCCGGGATTCCCTGAAGGAATTATGGGCCCCGATCTTATGAAAAACATGGAAGATCAGGCTAAGCGCTTTGGCACAACGCTCACTGTGGACACTATTACAGAGGCAGATCTTAAGAGTAAGCCTATTTCACTTAAGTCAGATAAAGCCGAGTACACCTGTGACGCACTCATCATAGCTACCGGAGCTGCTCCAAGACTACTCGGCCTTGACGCTGAAAAAGAGCTCATGGGCTACGGCGTATCAACGTGCGCTACTTGTGATGGAGCCTTTTTTAGAGACAGCATAATTACGGTAGTAGGTGGGGGAGACTCTGCCTGTGAAGAAGCCCTCTTTCTTACCAAGTTCGGTAAAAAGGTCTACCTCGTACATAGAAGAGACGAGCTAAGAGCCTCAAAGATCATGCAAGACCGCGTTCTTGCTCACGATAAGATTGAAGTGCTCTGGAATAAGCAGGTCAAAAGCATCGACGGGACAAAGAAAGACGGCGTTAAGAGCATGACCCTCTACCATACAGGGACAAACGAAGAAGAAGTGGTTGAGACCGATGCCGTATTTATTGCCATTGGACACACCCCGAACTCTTCGCTCTTTAAGGGCCAGCTTGAGATGGACGAAAATGGCTACATCGTGCCAGAGAAGAACTCAACTAAGACAAATCTTGAGGGCGTCTTCGCATGCGGAGATGTTCAGGACCACGTTTGGCGCCAAGCGATAACTGCTGCAGGAACAGGCTGCATGGCAGCAATCGAAACCGAAAGATGGCTAGAAAGCGGCGAAGCCCATCAGGATAGTCCTGGTTATTAAGCCCCTCAAGTAGTAACACCACTAAACACACCTGCACCTTGACCTATACCTAGACCAGTGATCTTGGTGCAGGAATAGGTTCAGGTCAAGGTGCAGGTAGGGTTCAGGGATTAACCCCCTAAAGATACAATCCTCAAACAAAAAAAGGGCCGCGATGAGTAGAATACTCACCGCGGCCCTTTATGACCGTTCGTGAATTATCGAACTTATCCAGCGAGCTGGATAGCGATTACGAACGAAAGGATTACGAGTGACTCGATAAGTACGAGACCGATAATCATTGGCATAAGCATCTTAGATGCTGCAGATGGGTTTCTACCAATTGAATCAAGAGCTGAGCTTACAGCCTTACCCTGACTGAGCGTACCACCAAGAGCAGCAACACCCATTGCAATAGCAGCACCAAGAGCAGCCATGCCTCCAACGCCTTCACCATCAGCAGCAAGAGCAACGTTCGCACCGGCCAAGCTGATTAAGAAACCTGTTATGAAAAGTGTAATGTATTTTTTCATTTTTTTCCCTTTTTTTACACAGTTAACATGTAACTTGATTAATATCGTTTAATGACCCTCTTCTTCGTGCTGAGTCGCCAGAAGAATATATATCATTGTCAAAATGGTAAATACAAATGCCTGCATAAATGAGACAAAAAATGCCAATCCGTAGAATGGTACGGCACCAATATAGGTAGAACGTAGCAGATCGGCAAATATACCAAGAACTTCGTGGTCCGCTGTTATGTTCCAGTAAAGACGAAGATTAAGCGTTAGCACTCTTAAGCAAGTACTAATGATTTCTAGCGTAAAAAGAAGCGGGGCGAGAAGAAGCACTAGACCCCAGTAAAGGCCTAAGATCGCATCACCACCAGCAAAATGCTTTAAGTAGTTTGCAAGCCCAAGCTCTCTTACCCCTTCAACGTTAAAGTAAATAAATACAACGAGCGCCATTCCCACGTTTATCCAAACAGTGGTTGTTGCTGCAGGCATGCCTGGAATCACTCCGAGGAGATTGATGAGAAAGATAAAGAAAAAGAGAGATGCATTAAATGGAACGTACTTCCTTCTCTCCTTACCAAGTATAGAATCATGGAACTCGATAAAGTTCTCAACGAGAAGGTCAACAAAGCCAAACATGCTGGGCTTTTTGTCAGGTACAACAAGCGCTTCGAGGTCTTTCTTGCTCTTCATCCGTGCAGTGAGCAATTTACCCACAATAATCAGAAGAAGCGCAATTGCTCCGGCAGCAATGACCTTTTGAAGGTCAGTTATGAACTGGATTGCATGCCCATCCTGAACCTGGGGAAGAACCTCGTCTAAGTAGTTATAATGAACAGCCATTTGCCTCAGTGAGTTAAGAATGTGATATCGCCATCACTTTTATAAAATATGGCCCCAAAATGCAATGAATCTCAGGGAAAAGTTCCCCCTGTCAGGAGTTTTTCTCCCTGTGCTCACAGGCCCTTAGCAGAATTAAGGGCAGAAACAAGAAATAGCCGGCGAGAAACGAGAGTATGGCCTCCGCCCCGAAGGTTTGGTGAATAAAGTAGAAGAGGAAGAGAACAAATAAAATCTTCACCGGTAAGAGAAGGCCGGCTGCAGATGACGGAGATTGCAAGCACTTAGCGAGAATAAAAGTGTAGAGTAAAAGGTTTAAGAGACAGAGCAATTCTCCAAAAACAAAGAAGGGGAAGTCAAGCTTCTGATACATGAACACCTTAAAGACAAAACCTAAAAGCGTGTACGCAGATACCAGTAAAAGTGGCACAAGAGTTGATGTATGCATAAGAAGTCGTCTCGTTCTTACATTTTCAAAAACAAATTTTTCGCTTTGTGTTCATTGTTTACTTTAGTCTATTTATAGTAATAAAAAAAAGTACGCCGAAAGATTTCGCGTTTTGATAACCTTATCACTTCTGCCGAAAATTTTTTTGTTTTTCGCTTGTATTCGGTTTGGCGCTCAATATATAAAATCACTCCTTCGACACGTGGAATGTGTTTTTTTTAATAATTTTTCAACGTACCGGCGTTAATCTCTTTTACGAGTGGCTTGTTTGAAAAATTATTGAGGTTAGCAGTATGCTTCTTTTATTGAATGTTTTCACGTCAAGGACTCGATCTTCTTCATTGTTTCACGCATTTAGGAGTTACGAGTCAAATAGTCGACAATTTTAGAATCGGCTTTTGCCGAAGATTTGGCCTCAGACTTTGCTAGTGTTGCGGTTTGCTAGTGTTTGCCCGAGGCTCTGCCCTTATTTAAGACGTTCTTATTTAAGGCGCTCTTATTTGAGATTCTTCGGCGCTTTGTTCAGTTAAAATTTAGTAGCGGGATTTACATGCAAGACAGTCAGAGTTCAAACGGTCAGGAAGGAAATGCGTTTACAAATGACTCAAAAGATTCTGAACTTCATACTACTATAGCTGAAAGCGCTTGGAACAACGGTGCGGAGCAACTCAAAGGCAAGCTCGACCCCCAGATATACTCTGCTTACATTAAGCCACTTAAATTTCACTCTTACGATTCTAGTTCTTCTGAGTTTCACCTTAAAGCTCCATCACGACTCATCTGTAACCACGTAGACACAAAGTTTCGTGATACTATCCATGAAACTCTACAACCACTTTTTTCAGAAGATATAGTCCGTGTTCGATTCACGGTTGAGAGCGCCACGACCGAAGACGCCCAAGAATCAAAAAGATCACCATATGTTGTTGTTAAGAAGCTTAAAAAAACCAGAGAGGGTCGCGGCCCTTCCGCAGATCAGATTTCTGAATCGAACCTTAATCCTAAGTACACGTTTGAAAGTTACGTGGTGGGGAATAGTAACCAGTTTTGCCACGCTGCGTGCCAGCACGTCGCAGAGAGCCCAGGCGGTTCTTACAACCCACTCTTTATCTACGGTGGTGTTGGTCTTGGAAAAACACATATCCTTCACGCCATAGGTAATGCCGTTCTCGCGAAGAATCCCGATGCGAAAGTTTTGTATATGTCTTCTGAGGCATTTACCAATGAGCTTATCCTCTCCTTGCGTCACGCCAAGATGGATGAGTTTAAGAACCGTCTACGTAACATTGAAGTCCTTCTTATTGATGACATTCAATTTATGTGCGGCAAAGAACGAACTCAGGAAGAGTTTTTCCATACTTTTAATGCTCTATACAGCGCCAAGCATCAGATAGTGATAACTTCTGACAAAATTCCTCAAGATATTCCAGGAATTGAAGAGAGGCTCCAAACTCGATTCTCTTGGGGGCTTACAGCAGACATTCAAGCGCCTGATTTTGAAACACGCGTTGCGATACTCAAGCGTAAGGCCGCATTTGATGGTTGTAATCTACCAGAAGAAGTTGCTCACTATATTGCCGATAAGATCTCATCAAACGTACGAGAGCTTGAGGGAGCCCTTACCAGACTCCACGCCCAGAGCAGTCTCCAAAACATTCCACTTACCCTTGAGCTAGCTGAAAACACGCTAAAGCCACTTCTTAAGCCTAAGAAGATACATATCACCATTGATGATATTAAACGCGTGGTATCCTCACACTTTCACATTAAAGTTTCAGAGATGGTTTCCAAAAGAAGAACAAAAAACCTCTCATTTCCCCGGCACATTGCGATGTATCTCTGCCGGAAACACACCACAGCTTCATATCCCGAAATAGGCTCACAGTTCGGCGGGCGAGATCACTCAAGTGTTATCCACGCCGCTAACGTAGTCAGCACGAAAATCGAAACCGTTGCTGAAGTCAAAGGCCATATACAGGAGATAGAGCAATCTCTCTTCGGATAGGGGAGAGATAGAGGCTCACCGGTCTTTACCGGGAGCATTAAGGTCGTAGTAAGACCAACGGTGCTTTTTCTTGTGGATACTTGCCATAAACGCCCAGATCTATTAATTTTTTTCCGGTAAAACCTGTTAGAAACCTTGTAGGATTTGGTGAATAACCATTCTAGTGAATGCCGTGATCAGATACTTACAAGAGCGGTCTGGGCTAAGGTGTTTAAAAACTCATTTTTTGCTAACAGGTTTTCCGTAAGTTTTCAGAGGTATTTTCTTTAACCTTTTCGGATGTATTGCCTGCTTACAAACAGAAACACTTGGTGCTTATTACTATTACTATTTAATAAATATATTAATAGTACTTTAGTGTGATCTTTTTTTTGTGAAGAAAATGAAACTTTAAAATGTACTGAATGGTAAGATGCAAAATTAAAAAAGTATGTTCACAATTCCCTTTATTTTCCAATTTTGTTTTTCTATCATGCTTTGATTGATACTTCTTTTTAAGTGGTGAACATGGATATCGTAATACCAAGATCGGAACTCTCTCGTGCCCTAAGCATTACCCAAAGTGCTGTTCAGAAAAAAACAACCATGCCAATTTTGGTAAACGTACTTTTGACCGTTACCGATGATGCTCTGAAAATTTCAGCAACTGACTTGGAAGTAACAGCAGTCGCCAAGGCTTCTGGAACTGTAAAAGCAACAGGGAGCACAACTGTTAACTCCAGAGTTTTAAATGACATCGTACGTGAGCTTCCAAACACCGACGTACACCTGAAACTCACCAAGGGCGACAGGCTCCAGATTTCGGCTGACACGTCAGAATTTCTAGTGGTAGGGGTTAGGTCTGAAGAGTTCCCAAGTTTGCCTGGTATCGCACTAGAGGCCTCTACAAAGGTAAGTTCTCCGCAGCTCCGTGAGATGATCCAAAAAACTCTTTACGCAGTTTCACATGATGAAACTCGTTTTAACCTTAATGGTGTTTGTTTCGAAGTAGAGGGTGGTAAGAAAGAAAGCATGTTACGAATGGTGGCAACAGATGGCCACCGTCTTGCGCTCATTAACCGACCAGTCTCCGGACTTGACTTCGAAGGTCGTGCCATTGTTCCTACTAAAGGTCTCGCAGAGCTTAGAAAGATTCTTGATGAGGAAGAGGGAGAGGTCGGTATTACACTTCACGAAGGATTTTTTATTCTTGAAGGTAAAGATGCAAAGTTTGCGGTAAGACTTATTGACGGAGAGTTTCCCGATTACAATCAGGTAGTTCCTAAAAAACCAGGAGTACCAGCAACCATCCCGGCAGGTCCATTTGCAGCGGCAGTTAAACGTGCCGCACTTATGGTGACAGATAAGGGCAAGTGCGTATGTCTTGATTTCAGCGAAGGAAAGCTAAGAGTTTCAAGCTCTTCCCCGGAAATTGGACAATCAAAAGAAGAGCTCGATATCGATTACAGCGGTGAGCCACTCACAATTGGCTTTAATGCTAGATACTTAATGGAGTTTGCCGCTTCCATCGGAGAAGGCAAACCTCTTATATTAGAACTCAGCGGAGAGCTCGGCCCGGCAAGGCTGAAGTCCGAAGAAGACGAATCCTACTTCGGCATCATTATGCCAATGCGGCTTAACTAAGAACACGCTCACTACGAGCGTGTTCGTCATTGCGAGGAGATGAAGCCGAAGGCTGAACGACGGCCTGTCCTTCGTAGCTTTAGCGAAGTAGGGCGGCAATCTCCTTGAGCACATCGGTCCTATGCATCTTGAATCATTAAAAATCTATAACTTCAGAAATCTCCAAGACACCGAGGTAACCTTCGATCCCGGTGTGAACTTTTTCATAGGAAAAAACGGACAGGGAAAAACAAACCTCGTTGAAGCAATCAACTTTCTGAGCTCAGGTCGTTCATTTAGAACTCAGAAATCAAAAGAACTTATACGTTTTGGTAGTAAAGACCTGTCAGTATTTGGCCACGTACTGCACGCAGATTGGGATGTTGATCTCGGAGTGTCAATTGAATCATCAAAACGAAAGGCGTTTGTAAACGGCGATCAGGTAAAGACTCTGCAGGATTACATCGGGAAACTCATCTGTGTTTCCTTTACACCGGGAGACCTTATCCTCATAAAAGGGCCGCCGGGAGAACGCAGAGTATTTCTTGATAAGTACCTGAGCAGCTTAGATTCTCAGTACTTTGATATCCTAGTAAGATATAATAAAGCGCTCTCTCATAAGCGTGCTCTGCTCCATGAGGATCAGCTAAAGAGACAAGAGGTTTCTACATGGAATGAGATTCTTTCTGATTGGATAGTTCTTATTCATAAGAAGAGGCTTGAGTTCTTAAGAAAGTTAGAGGCGCTGGCTTCAAAAACCTATAACCGCCTTGCACCGGCTGATGGCCCCGTAAAGCTAGTCTTAGAGTCAAAGTTATCAGGAGAGGATACTGGGGCAGACGTCTACCAGATGCTTGAAGAGGCGATGGATAAGGAATGGCGTCAGCGAAGCTGCCTAATAGGACCACACCGCGATGATATAGACATTACTTTTGGGGACCTCTCTGCTAGAAGCTACGCCTCACAGGGGCAGACTCGCTCTCTTGTTCTCTCACTTCTTTCAGGGGTTATAGATCTTATTAAAGAAGAAACAGGTGAATTTCCAGTCATTCTCCTTGATGATGTCGAGTCTGAACTCGACGCATCACGGAACAAGCACCTAGTCGAAATTGTAATGGAAAAAGAAGCACAGGTAATTATAACTGGCACAGATGCCAGCGCCTACAAAGACTACGCAGAGAAAAACATCCGAGTGATCGCTTCAGGAGAAATATCGTCACTTGAAACTACAAATTTGAAAATGCCTTACGAATCTCCCACCGTCATTGCGAGGAGCTGAGAGCGTAAGCTCGAACGACGAAGCAATCTCGTAACTTGGTACAGAACTGTATTAACGACCAAGTAGCAACAACGCAATCTCCGGCTGAATATTCGCCTGAGCAAGAACCGAAGCAGATGACTGTTGTAAAATAGTAAGCCTTGTTAATTCTGAACTTTCACTCGCAATATCTGCGTCACGAATTCTGGACTCTGCAGCGGCGTAGTTTTCTCGTGAAACTTTTGTGACTTCAAGCGCAGTTTCAAGCCTACTCTGAGTAGACCCTAAAACACCTTCTTGTCTACTAAGATCATCTAGGCGCTCACCGAGCCTATCGAGCGCATGTCTTGCCCTCCCAACTGTTTCTACTCCTGTAAAATCAATATTTGTTTGTCGTAGGGTGTTTGTATTATCAGTTGTAATAGTCAGCGCTCTAAAATCGAGCTCAATACTACCAGTAGCCCCATCTCCAAATGTAAGGGCAAAAGTAAGAGCGGACTCTGCTCTTGTATCCTCACTAACCGAAGAGAGCGAACCTACATCGTCATAGGTTTCTCCATCAGCACTAAGGGCATAAAGAGCAAAAGATGCGTTATTATCCGGGGCGTCAAGATAGTTACCAAGAGATATAATTCCAATCAGATCTTTTTGTTCGCCATTTGAATCAGTAACTGAGACTCGGAACATGTTATTTTGAGAAAAGGTGGCGAGCTGATCAAAGGTAGGATTAGAATTCACAAAGTTATTGTGATAGAGAAAATCATCCAAGGTTTCTTGACCATCCGGGTTCCCATCATAGGGGGCAGAGTTACCCACCTCGGTAAAATCAGTACTAGCAGAAATTGTTCCAGAAAAGGTAGCCGTATCTTGATTTGCTATTGAGATAACAGAATCATTACTCCCGTTTATTCCTACTTGCAGCTGATACTGAGAAGCGTTATCTCCTCGGCCTGCGAGCAGGAGCTTTTGCCCATTAAATTCACTGGTTTCACCTATTCTATTAAATTCTTGTATGAGCGCTTGATACTCTTTGTTTAGAGCTTGTCTCTGATTATCTGAATAGACTCCGTTTGCAGACTGCTCAGCTAGTTCTTGGAGCCTAAATATAATTTGTTTCTGATTTGATAAGGAACTCGCAGCAATATTAATTAGAGAAATCCCATCATTAATATTTCTATTTGCTACGTTAAAGAGTCTGGAATCAGTGTTAAGTGTATCAGCAATTGCTAATCCGGCAGCATCGTCGGCAGCACGATTGATACGCTGTCCGGAAGAGAGCCGTTCAAAAACAGTTCCCACCTTCTGCGTATTGATACCTAATTGTCTAACAGCTCTAAGTGACTGCACATTAGAGCCGAGCGTTACTGCCACGACACACACCTAAAAAACACACATCCAACCTAAAAGATCGGCATTCACTGTGGAAAACTTGATTTATTTCTACGAGGATTTCGTATGTATTAACTGCGAAAACTGCAAAAAAAACGCTAAATATCACCAGTTATAGCGAGTTACCCGTCATTGCAAGGAGTTGAGGTCGAAGACCGAACGACGGCCTGTCCTTCGTAGCTTTAGCGAAGTAGGGCGGCAATCCCCATGTCCTTGCTGTAAAAGTATTATTATCCGTCATTGCGAGGAGCTGAGGTCGAAGACCGAATGACGAAGCAATCTCCAAGGAGTGGCACCTAATATTACAAATCTAGGGCTAGGAGATTGCCACGTCGCATGGCTTACGCCCTGCTCCTCGCAATGACCATTGCTCTTAAGTTCTCTGTTGATCTCTGATACTGTCAAAATCTACGGGGCCTCCGGCAGAGCCGGAGGTAACTTTTGCGCTCCAATGACGAAGAGAGAACGCAGAGTAGGTTCAGGTATAGGTTAAGGTGCAGGTGTTTTTAATACTTATTCCGGAAACCCACCAACATACTGCATCTGTACCCGACTAGAAGTTCCGCTCGGAGCCCATGGGAAAAACGCTATCTGACTTCCGCCGTAAGCTGCAAATTGAAAGGTAATAACCTCACCCTCCACAAGTGGCCAAGTAAGGTCAGCCTGAATGTCGTTAAACTGGTTACCAGTATATTCAATACTCTGTAGGGTTACGTGTTCATTTTTAAGTATTCGTAAGTATGCACTCTCAGCACCATTAGCAATACTCCATGCATTCATTCTGTAAAAACCACTCTTTAGAACCGTAATCTCACCATTCTCATTTACAGAGAGATAACCACCGGCGGTATTAAAATCTACACCATTAAAACAGTACTGAATAAACTCAGAGGAGATACCAAAATTTCTACATCCTCCAGAGAACATAATAACTGAACCGTTTGTTCCTCCGCCTCCACCAGAACCGAAGATAGTATCGCCACCACCACCACACGTACTTTCACAAACTCCAGCTGGTCCTTGAGGTCCCATTGGACCTTCTGGTCCTTGTGGCCCCATGATGCCCTGTTCACCTTGTGGCCCAACAGGTCCCTGCGGACCAGTTAGTCCTTGAGGCCCGGCGGGTCCGGCAATACCCTGTGGGCCTTCTGGCCCTGTCGGTCCTGTCTCTCCTCGTTCACCCTGTGGTCCAGCCGGCCCCTGAGGTCCGGTATCACCCTTATCTCCTTTGTCACCTTTAGGTCCTTCAATCCCATAATACTGAGCAAATTCCTGCATATCAGTGACTTTTTCAGGAGCTGAAAGCTCAGATCTTCTGAAGTTAGAATCTCTTGACGTTGCTGCTTGAAGATATGAGAAGGGGCTATCAGCACCAGGCTCTACGGAAACTTGAAGAGTATAGGTGCCGTCTCTGTTCAGCTGGCCCTGCGCAAGAACTTCGGTTCCAGTTGGTACATAGAGATAGTCGTGACGACCTTCAAGTCCGAATACTTCAACGCTAGAGCTTTTGCCCAGCATAAAATACCTACCTCTATTGCCCGTTATTGTTACTTCAATGGAATACGGATCTTCAAATCCGGTTGGAGTCATAGAATGACTGAGCTCAATTGAAAGATCTTCAGTATTAAAGAAGAGAAATCTTACATTTCCTTCTTGGTCCTGAGCAGATGCCGCAGAAATGACGGAGAAAGAAAGTACTAGCAGCAGACAGGCGACACCTCGAAACGCTTTGAACATCATATAGAGCCCCTTAACAGAGCTCCCCGCAAATGCCCTACCCAAACAAACGCCTTATAGTTAAAGTAATCGTGTCAAAAAGTGTTATGCTTGACGATCGGGCGCTAAAAAATGCCACTTAGAGTACAAATTTTTGTCGCTCCAACTACGAAATTCTCTGGGAAAGAATATGAAAACCTCATCATCTAACGTCAGCAGCAACCTTCACCGAGTAGCGAGCCTTGTCTCAACAGAAGAAAGAGAACGGAAATTTGGACAGAGAGCAGTGACCATCTGGTTTACAGGACTATCAGGAGCAGGGAAATCCACCCTTGCAAGAGAGCTTGAAAAGAAACTCTTTGATGAAGGAAAAGCCGTCTACGTTCTAGATGGCGATAACGTCCGCCAGGGGCTAAATAAGAATCTCGGGTTTTCTCCAGAAGACAGAAGTGAAAACATAAGAAGAGTAGCAGAAACTGCCAGACTCTTTAACGATGCAGGAATAATAGTTATCTGTGCATTTATCACCCCTCTTGAAGAGTACCGAAAACTCGCGAAAGAAGTGGTAGGAGAAGAAAGATACCGGGAAGTATACTTAAGCACTCCCCTAGAAGCTTGCGAAGAGCGCGACCCAAACGGCCTCTACAAAAAAGCCCGGAGTGGTGAAATACCAAATTTCACCGGCATATCAGCTCCATATGAGGAACCAAGAAACCCGCATCTTAAGATTGATACCTCAAAAGAAAGCATTAGTAATATATTGCAAGAGCTACAAAGCTCAGTAGATGTACTTGGATTTAGAAAACAGTGAAAGGAATACTGCTTACATCTAATTTAAGCAGTTGATGTTTAGATCTAAACATTCAGACAACTCACGGATTTTCTCTCTACGATTTCTCACCTAATACTCATATTCATAAGAATATTTATGCGGTAGAGTCTGCCGGAACAAAAAGCGGAGGAACTCCATGAGAAAGAAATTGCAAAGCTTGTTAATGCTCACCGTAGTCTTATTTGCAGCCACGGCAGCAAACGCACAGTCATTTATACTAGATGAAAACCAAGCAACCGTAACAGGCACTTGGCCAAACGGCTCAAGCCAGACTTCAGTTGCATTTGGTGGAGATTATATTCACGACAACTTGCAGCAAGACGGGTCATACGTTGAGTGGAGCCTTACTGGTCAGGTTGATTCTGATAAATGCTACGAAATCTCAGCAATCTGGAACGCCAATGGTGCCGGAACTCGGGCAACAAATGTAAAATACGAGATAGACCACGACGGCGGAACTGCGGAGAGTATTCAGAATCAGAATATTAATACGAATGCTTTCAATGTGCTTTCTACCTCTGGCGGAGATTCAGTATTTCAAAATCCTACGGCAGTAAGAGTATACACAGGCGATACTCCTTCCTCTGAAAAGTATATAATCGCTGATGCAATTCAAGTGAGAGAGGAAGCTTGTGAAGGAGGGACTACTGGTCCGCTTCCAGTGAGTTTCGGGCCAGCCAATGGTTCGGATATGTGGACGAGCCTAGCAGCACAAAAATCATTATTTGTTCCGCATGAAGATGATTGTGAAAGCTCTTCAGAGGCCTTTGTTGAAATAGCTAGTTCTGGCCTTGGTTTCTGTGTTGAAAAATCTTACAGAAGCGCAGCGGCATGGGAGCAGGCAAGAGATATCTGTTTACAAGAAGACAAAAGATTACCGGAAATTGGGGAAATTAAGTATATCTGTAAGCTCAAGGCCTCTCTAGGAGTCACCATAAATACAGCTTACGAGTGGAGCTCAAATTATTCCTTAACAATAGATACGACAAATTTTGGAGCTGGTGTAGCAGTCCCAGTATTCAATGCCGAAAAATCATGCCAAAGCGCAAGCTATCGGTTAGTAGCGTGGAACTCTACATACCCAGAAGATACCGCATCGTTTCGTTGTATCAGGTAATGAAATCTGCTTAGATTATTTTAGAGGGGCGTCGGCGCCCCTCTTTAAAACGAAGGTATGGCATTAAGGAGAAAACACATATCTTTCTCTTTAATGCCGTTTGCTTTTAAAGCATCTTTAACTATGAAGTCCTCGCTTGGGTCGGTGAATATAACTATCTTACATTTAGATTTTTTAATGAGAGAAATCGTAGTATCGGGAATTTTTAATTCTTCAAGAGGCGATCCTGATAATATATCGGTTTTTAGAATATTAATTTTTGTATGCTTAAGCCCGTTAAATGCATGAGCAAAGTTTTCAATATCTTGCTTATCAATCTTTACTAAACGAGCGATAGATATGGCAACAACATCAATTTCCCCATGAAAAAGGAGACGTTGCAACGCTTTTAAGTCAAACAATTCGTGGTTAATAGATTTGAAATTTTGATGATAGAGTTTTGTTCTAAATTCGTGATTTCTTGCGGCTTGTTGTTCCGCTGTGCTCAAAGCATTAAAGTCCAGATCAATTTTCTTTTTAGCAACTTCATACAAAATACCATCTAATTTATTGTGACTTTTAATGGCCTCTCGCACTTTCGCGGGGACTTCGTCCACCATTTTTCTCTTCTTATTTACCCTGCCCTTGCCAACTAAAGGGTACTCTTCAATGCCAATATGTTTTCCGAGAACATGCAGGAATTCAAATAAGGTCTTAGTAGTGCCTAAAATTGGATAATGCTTCGATAGAAAATTAAATGTATCTTCAACAGCCCAGTCAGCCAACTGGTCTTTAAAATAATATTCCCCGCCAAGGAGCTGCTTAATCTGCATGTTGGGATTTCTACGTGAGAACTCCTCTAACGTTAGTTTTTGCTCTACGAAATTTTTGTGAAGCGCATATTTGGGATCGGTCATGTAGGCATAGTATTGAGAAATGACTCTATCTACGGGCTCACGTATCAAAGCTACATACTGGCATGGCCAATCAATGTATCGGTGGGTACCGTACTGCACACCATGACCAGAAATCATCTTAATGTGAGAAAGATGCTTCTTATTTAGATACCGGAACCTGTTCCAAAGGTCTTCCTTAAGATCGTAGTGCTCATGGGCATAGCCAGAAAGAGCCACATTAAGCACCTTGCATAGAAATGTACCTCCGGTTCTGCCTGCGTGTGGATATAAGATGATTGAAGAGCTCATAGTGAGGTTACAGTATTGTATAAATCAATTTGCAATGAAGCCCCTAGCTTATGTTATGTAATTGTTATGATGCTTGAACATGAGGCTAAGAAAAAGAAACACGTCAGTCAAATAAAGAGGAACTGTTGGATATTATAGTTGAATTTTGAATAATAGAAGGCACACGCGACACGTGGAGTTACACTAGGTAATCATGTTACGGCAGAGATTAAAAAGATCTGCACCAAGGTGATTATAGCCCGGTTGGGCACTTGGACAACATATGATACCCCTTTTCTTTAAAAGCTCAATCACAGTTTTGTTATAGTGCTGCAACTGCCCGTCAGGGTATGCAAAATGCACAGATCGTGTACCAGTGTGATATTGAATGAGATCCAGACATTTCCTAATCTCCTCGTCGCATGAGGCTGTATCGATATATGACATAATAGGATGAGTGTGAGTGTGGCCACCAATTGTGAAAAGTGAGTCAGAGGCAATCTCTGAAACTTGCTTCCATGAAAGCTTTTTATAAAGTGGCTCGTCCGAAGAATGGAGCATATGTAGACCGCACTGTTTGTAAATTTCAGCAACAAGAGACTCATACTCAATCTCCGGCGTTGATTTTACTTTTCGACGAAGTACTGTCATGAATTCAATTTTTTCTGCCGTGTTTGTGACGACATATTCTCGATCTAAAAAATCAAGAGATATTGAGGCATCCGCGCAAGAGCGCAAGGCCAGCTCTGCTTTATCTACCCAAGCCATTGCATTTGTGTCCACCCAATTTGAAGTAATGTAAAATACGGCTTGAATGCCTAGATCGCTTAGCACAGGTGCCGCAACTGAGTAATTGTTCTCAAAGCCATCGTCAAAAGTCACCACAAAAGCATAAGGCGGCAGAGGCTCCTTATTTTGTATATGATATACAGCCTCATCAATGCTCAATGCTTTGCCTAGAGTCTTTGACTCCTTCAAAAAGTTATGAAAATAGTCCTCCTCCACGTGCTTTCGTATGTAGTTTTCAACACCTTCTGGAATTTCTTTAACTACACCATGAAAGAGATAAATATTAAGAGCATTTTTCTTCAAGAGATATTGTGGGAACGAAGGCAGATGCCTATCTGAAGAGGTTGTCACGCTAGATCCTCGAGTCGTATTCTATCACCTGCTTCCAGATCTCTCATAAGCTTTTTTCCAACAACAAGATGCTCTTCTCCGGGAGCGAGTCCCCCGGATGGCCTAGTCCAAGATAGGTGCTCTTCGGAGAGGACTGTGCCCGAAGTAAGTGGCGCGCTAGAAACAATTGAGCGGCGAATCAGCTGTGATACTTTTTCTTCACAATTCCGAGGCGCTGGATTTCCATCTCCAAGCCACGTCGAGAGTTGTTTAATCCGATCAACTAATTCAGTGAGCTCCTCCGGAGTAGAAGAGATTTTATGATCACGAAAGTCAGACATGTTTTTATCAAGAGTAAAGTGCTTCTCTATAATACGGGCACCAAGAGCAACGGCGATAATAGCAGGCTCAATCCCAAGGGCATGATCTGAATAACCAATTGTAGCAGAAAGCTCTGATTTCAAAGCAGTAATAGCGCTCAAGTTGAGATCTTCATCGGCTACGGGATAGCTTGTTACGCAATGAAGAACTGCAAGCCCGGGATTTGTGCCCCCTTCAGCCCAGATCTGAGTGATGAAATTCACGGAACGTCGAATTTGTTCGATGTCAGCAAGCCCTGTGGAGAGAATTACAGGCTTACCTGTTCTGGCAACACATTCAAGTAGTGGGTAAAAAGAATTCTCGCCCGAACCAATCTTGTAGGCTGGGACGAGCTCATCTAAAAATTTTGCACTATAAAGATCAAAAGGTGTTGAGAGGAAGATAAGGCTCAGGCTTCTAGCAAGCTCGGCGAGCTCACGAAATTCATCATGTGTGAGCTCAAAACTCTGTAAAGTTTTAAATCTGTCTGGATTTTCTCTGGAGACGTAGTGCTCAGTCTTAAATGTCTGAAACTTTACAGCATGTGCACCTGTTGAGGCCACGCCGTGTATCATCTCCTTTGCTAGAGACAAGCTGCCCTCGTGATTGTTGCCGATCTCTGCAATAACAAAGACTTCATCGTTAGTATTAACGTCATTTATGATCATAAATATTTTTAAATAAAAGTGGCGGTGTACCTTTCAAAGCGAGCTACGCATATTTTTTTTAAAGGTGCGGGCATAAATGAATAATACCTTCCCTTCCTCATTTGAGGATAGTGAGAAAATTCTTTTTTTTCTTGATATTCGCTCAGCGCTCTACACAAGAGCCTTACACAAACTTTCACGTTTTCGGCACGAAGTTTATAAAAGGGGAGACGAGGAAGGAGCCCTATTTTTTCACGATATAGAATGTCGCCAGCATCTAGGTCGGGGGTAAGCATATGCAGAGTTGCCATTAGTGCATCGTAGTCACGGTGGTATATTGCCCAGAGGTGGGAATCAAGACCTCGATATTCTTCAGGGTCGCCGCCATGTAGATTTATAAAACCGTCCGGACAGCATTTGATGACTTCCTTGCTCAGCTTACCAGTGCCGATAGTAATTACTATATCAGGGGAGAGTTCGCGTAGTTTCAGAACGGCCTCATGTGAATTTATAGATGGATAGCTGCTTGTTTCGGCAAGAGTTCTGAGTGCGGTCTTTTTGCCATCAAAGAAGAGTTCCCATTCATAAGCATCTTGTTTCTTTACATAAGAATGGTAAGTGTCGAAAGATGGCTGAAGGGATGTGGTCTCCTCAAGTACGTGAGAGATGCAGAAAAGCTTGTCGATTTCACGCACTATGTAATTATGATGTGAGGTGTCAGTTGTAAGAACAACGATCTTCATAGTTTTAAATAGTTGATTCTGGCAAGAATCAATTAGCTTGTGGCAGCTTGAGCTGCTACAAGCTCAGTATACATATTTCCCGAGTTCAACCGCTCTTCGTAACGACGACGAATGTTCGTTGATAGCTCCGCCAGAACATCATTTACATCAAAAGTGTAATGATTCTTTCTCTCTGAACGATAACCTATTCCGCAGATATCCCAATCACCCTGAGCATTCGGATTCGAGTATAAGTATGAGTGCATGTAAAATCCATATTTATTATAGAAATTTGAAAGAGAAACATGATCCCACATAGTGTTATGACTTGCATTAAACTCATCGAGAGATTCAGTTGTATTTGAATATCTCCAAGCTGGAACGACTACAGCTAAAATCCCATTGGACTTGATCCTCTTTTGAGCGAAAGAGAAAAAATCATTTGGGTCATACACGTGTTCTACAGCGTTATGGGAAAAAATAAAATCAAACTGCACATCGGCAGGGAGGTCGTTTGCGGTGGGAACGATTTTGATTTGATGATTCTTATTACCGTAATCAGAAAGCTGCCTGTCCAGCTCGACACCGAAATTTGTGTTATTTTTCTCTGCAAGAAAGTTTAGAGCTCCTCCAATTCCGCAACCATAGTCAAGACAATTTGCATTTTGTATAGATCTGAGAGGATATCCATTCATCAAAAACCACGCCTCGAATCGCAGTAATTGATAAGGAGCATAGTCGATATATCCCTGCGATATCGGTTCAGGATTAGTCATTCGGTAATTACTTTTGGTATAAAATGATTCTTGGACCTCACGAGTTGCGCGAGGATTTTGAAAGATGTAGCTACAATCTGTACAGAGAGACCATCCAATTTCGCCTTTGAGATCGAGCAACTTTTTGTACGCATCATCTTTTAGTCCAACATCGAGATGCACAAAGTTTGAAGATCCACAGAGTTGACAATTTGTTAAACGCTCGATCATAGCATTCCTCTCTATTTCAGGTTTTGCCCAATAAGTACTTTAGATTAATTTAGATGTCAGAGAGCTCTTAAAAGGTTTTAGAAAAAATATAATTTTGTTTGCAAAATCAAGCACATGGTGTATCTCTACAGTGCGGGGCATCTGAAACAAAGGACTGAGAAATAATGAGCCACTATGACGAGGAATACTGGAAGTATCAGAAAGAGATAGGACAGGCGGGCGGAGTCCTGAACCTATTTAAATTTCAAGACTTTATTGCACCTAGTCTCCGAATTCTTGATTTTGGCTGTGGGGGCGGGTTTCTCCTGAACAATATAGATTGCCAAGAGAAATACGGTTTTGAAATTTCAGATAGCGCCCGGGGCCACGCGGAGTCAATTGGTCTCAAGGTATTTTCTTCGTTTGATCAGATAGAGAATGATTTTTTCGATCTTGTTATTTCAAACCATGTTTTTGAGCATGTGCCCAATCCTGTTGAGACGCTGGTGACGCTTCGTGAGAAAGTAAAGGGTGGTGGAAAAATAGTTCTCGTTGTTCCCTGCGAACAACCGGGTAGCGCCGGATTTGCCTATGAAGAGGATGACATAAATCAGCATCTTTATACTTGGTGTCCGATGACATTTGGAAATCTTATAAAGCTAGCAGGCTTTAAAGTACTCTCATCGGACGTACTCAGGCACCAATGGACTCCAGATTACCTCACTGCATATCGCTCTAAACCACTTTCTGAATATCATGCCGAATGCGTTCAGCATGCTTTGAAAAATAACAACTATCAAGTAAGAGTCATTGCTCAAAAGCAGTAGGCCTAAAGGCTTTCTAAGTGCGCTGCCAGTCTTGAGAGATCCATACCAAGTCTTTCCGCCATTTGATAGTGCTGTCTTGCCTCGTCATTTTGGCCTTCGTGCTGGAGCATTAAGCCAGCCCAAAAGTGAAGATATCTATCCTCAGGAAAGCGTCTGAGGTACTGATTGGTAACAGTGAGACGCAGCAAGAGCGATGACCCAGCGATTTCAGAGTCTATTTGGTGTATTTCTGTTGGCGACTTTGCTGTAATGCTTCGTGAGAATATCTCATTATGAGACTTGCCGAGCGACGTAAGGAATATTTCATGTCCTGAAGCTCCATGAGCTTCTCTTTTGAAGATATCCTCAATTCTTAGCGTATCATTCAGGAGCAATCTTTTGCGGCTCAGACCCCATTTTCGAGTAGTTTTTTCCATGCTCAACATTGAATCGTAGGCTTTTAAGAGCTGTTCAGAAGCGATCTCAGCACCGAAAACATCTCGAGCATAACGCATTGCATTCTCAGAAATTCTTTTTCGTTCCGAAGGGGAGTTATAGAGCCACTCTATTGCCTCCCGGTACTGTTTTGCGGAATGTACAACAACACCATTAAAATTATCCTGCACAAGATATTTCACACCGCCATATGGAAAGACCACAGGCGGAACACCGACATACATGACTTCCTGTATAACAACTTCCGCTGCAGCATATGTTTCTTCGCAGAGCGGGTATCCAAAAACATCAAACTTTTCAAGGTGAGGAAGGATTTCGGCGACTTGCCCGGTGAAGGTAAATGAATCTTGCTTGCCAGCAGTTAAAGCTTTTCTCTCTATATCATGTCTGGCTGCCCCGTCTCCGCACAGAACGAATTTTACATCTGGAATATCTATCGCAAGACTCATTTCTGCAAAGCGTGGGTGCATTTTTAAATAATCGACGGTGCCGATGTAGCCGACAGTAAAATTGTTCTGAGGGTTTTTTTGATAATCCCTCAGTCTGGCAAAGTCAGCGGCACCGTAGGCTATTCGGACATTGTCACTTCCGTACCGCTGAATATATTCCGTGATTGCCGGAGCATAAAAGGTAAAGGGACTGCATGGGATAAGGAAATCAAGAAACTCAAGTAATTCATCGGTGAGAACCTGAGGCTCTTTATGTCCACCAACATGAAACCATGCCGTAAGCCTACAAGGAGGCAGATCTGACATCATAAAGTCGTACATTTCCGCACTGTTCCACCACTCGAGTTGAACAATATCCGCTCGCTCTATAGCGGTGAAGAGATCCTCTCTGGACTGTGTTTCATGAACGTGCATGCCCTCGCTCCTTGCAAATTGAACAGCCTCAGGATCGGGTGGAAGGAAGGAAAATACTTCGTGACGACAATTCCCTTTTTGGGATGCGTACTTGGCAGTAGAGATCATGGCTCTACCGGCACCTCCGAGGCTCAGCCACTGCATAACGTGTAAAACCGTATACTCTTGCATACCCTTTTTTGTCGTACTTATAGTCTCTGATTGATCGGATGAGAAGTTTTCGAGTTCGGCTGTGAGTTTTGTAAAAGCTTCTATGGCCGGGGAGCCTCCACTGACATCATAGTAACTACGCATCTTTAAATAGGCATCCCTGTTTATAGTGACAGTCTCAGGGTATTTTTGAGGCTTTGATGGCGCAGATGGAGATTGAAACATTTCTGTCGGACCACAGTGAACACCACTGCCATCCATTCCAATATTCTGAATGTGTGAATACTTAGGATAAATATAATATTTCTTCTGGTTGTAAACGCTGAGAACCCAATTGAGAGTCCAGACATCCTTAAGCTTATCCTGAAGGAGTAAATTCAGAGATTCGAGAATATCACTTCCGCCCTGTTCAAGATCTATACCCTCTCTCTGCGATTCACTTATGAGCGCACTGAGGTCGGCCCCGTAGTGCCCCCACGATTCTTTCCATGTTCCCCAGCCCCAGCTGCCAATGCGTGGATAGAAATAAAGATCATCTTTTAATTGACTTCTGACGTCCTCGCCCAGATCCACAGAATATCCAGATATGCCTGCGACTCTGTCATTTCCACGGTATCGCACATAGCACTCATGCATAAACTCAAAGAAATACTCCTGCGGGACGCAATCATCTTCAAATAAGATTAGAAATTCCTCTTCTTGAAATACTTCATTTACAGCAGCGACAATTGATTTTGCTAGGCCATAGTTCGAATCTCTAAATATCACTTCTGGAGTGATCCAATCGATATTCTGAACAAGCTCTCTCGTTTTGTTTACTGCAGTCTCGTGTTCAGGAGATTTTGCGCCGTCACAGTATATTCTAAGATTTGTAACTCGGTGTTGCTTGAGCGCGAGAAGGACCTGTTGAGTATGATCTGGTCTATTATAAACCATCAAAACAACAGGGAGCGATTCGGGTGTGGGATATTTCATGGTCATATAGTTACAACACCTGTTCTATAGCCTGTTTGAATGATTGAGCCTGGTGGTTCTCTGGATAGGTAGCGAGCTCTCTTTTAAGAGCCTGTAAGCAGTCGGTGTACTTACTCTGTGAGTAGTAGAAGAGAGCTTTCACATAGAAGTAATCTCGCTCAATTTTTCCTGAGCCTTCTATGGAATCAAGTATGGTGCTGGCTTTTTCAAGATCGTCATTTTTAAGGCAATACAGTGCGTCGTCGAGAGAGCATTCAAGCTCTATTTGACGTGTAATAGGCTGCGACGTTGGCTGCATCTGCTCAATTTCCTTCTTGAGAGCTTGAGCGTGGAGGTGGTCTGGTACATGTGTGAGAAGATCTTTTAGCATCTTAATTGCTCTGTCAGTCGATCCGACTTTCATTTCAACAAGTGCAGATGGATAGTAGTAAAGTGGGTCATGCAAGCAGAGCTCGGGTAAAACCTTTTGTAACTCATCATATGCACCAGAATTGTAGAGTGAAACGATATTCTCAAAAGTCATGATACCTTCCTTTTTGTTATCTGCTTGTGAATGAAATTGCTCTCTTAAAGTTGATTCTTTTGGAATTAAGTGCGCCGGCAAGTCGATTGCACGAGTGTCTGCCAGTGCATGCTGTGAATTTATGCTCATGAGTGCTTTCTTCTGTTGGATGAAATGAGCAAGAATTTCAACTATTGTGCCACAATGTATCAGGTGTTTTTCACCGAGAAGACTCTCAATGACTTGTTTTAGTGAAGAGACGCGAAATACGCCCGTGCAGAAAAGAAGCACGGGATTTGATTTGAATTCATCATAGTCCGCTGGTGAGAAAATTTTTGGACCAAAAGGTCGGAGTGAGATGCGAATCGCCTCAAGTCCTTGACCCAGCAACCAGCTATCCCAGACAATACCGTGTAGGCTTTGCTCTTGAAGCATCTGCAGAGAGGTCGAAAGAAAAGTTCCATCCCATTCAACCCCTTTCGCATGAAATACAACGTATGAAGTTTCTACCTTGCAGAGTAAGGAATCTAGCTGAGCGAGTAAGGAAGGAAGACTCTGTTCCCAGTGGATTTTCTCAACAGGGCCGATATTTGAGGACATATCAGGATCATCAGAGCAGATAGTAAAATCTGAATGCATAAGTTTATGTAAAGAATCGCCGTAAGTTTTAGATGACGCGACATCAACGAGTGCAGACCTCTCAGCCTGTAAAAAGTGTACTTCGTCCTCAGTACTCCTTGATTTCTCATTACGACCGGGAAGATTGTGAAAATCTTTGCCTTCTAAAATGAAATCACAGACTTTATCAAGCGTTCTATCCGTTCCCGGCTGGAGCTCATTTAAATCTTTAATATGTATATCTGCCCGACCCTCTGGAGTCGTAGAGAACGAGCGAAAAATATCAGAGTAGAGAAAATAAAAAGCGTGCACGAATCGATATGCCTTTTGAAGTTCTGCCTCAGAGAGCATTCCATTTCGAGATAATAAACGATCGAGTACAGAAGCAAGGTGAGGCGCTTCAGAACTGGAGATGAACTCTGTGGCCGCGAAAGCATTGATGGTGCCCTCAAATATTGCAGTAGGTACGCCACGAAAAAGAGCTTCTACGCCAATTGAAGAATAGAATGTCATACATGCGTCAGACTCACGAAGCAGCTCATATGAGGTAATAGCTTCATCTGGCATGATGATACGCACATTCTCTGGCAGGTTTTTCTTCTGCTTAAGAATTTCTAAAATGAAATGACCATCCGGAGAGCCTATTTGGGAGCTTGATATCTGAGGATGATGTCGAATCACTAAATAGTCTTCGCGCTCTCGAAACATTTCAATCAAGTGAGTAAGGCAAGTGAGTTGATCTGGAAGTGCACGAAATTCTGGATTATAGGAAAGCTCATATTTACTTGATGTCATGACACTGATAATTTTCTTATCAGCAGGAATATGGAGTGCTTTCCGCACGTCTACACTTGAATTTGTCGTCTCGTAAAATGAGCTTCTATTGTATCCAACACCGTACTCTCGAGCGAAAATATAATTTTTAACTTTCTCAAGTTCATTCTTCTGTAGCGGAATCTCCATCCATTTCTCTACAAATTGAATTTGAGGCAGTAATGCACACGAAACATCATCCTCAACAAACATGTAGCTCCTATCTATAAGACCCGGATGGTAGCTAAGCACCTTTATTCCTAAAGATTTTGCGAGTTCCAGTGCAGGACGTTGGCTAAATCCATTTCCGTTGAAAATGATTAAGTGCGTAGTTGACTGTTCTTCAAAAGCCCGTCTCATGCCACGATAAGTGACGTAAGCGTACGTCAGGTATTTTCGAAAAACTTTTGCAACTTCATCAGTAAGTAACGGGGGAGAAAGATGTTCTTCCGAATATCTGAAATAGCTACATATAGTAGGGATCATCCATTCGCCCATAGGCATATTCTCGAAAGTTGCCCTCTTGAGATCCTCAGTTGCAATAGCTTCAACCCATGAGTGTGCAGCCTGCCAATCTTCTTCTCTTACATAATTGCTCAGCGGCGTATTCTCGAGCGGCCGCTCCTCATTGAACATCTGTCGGGCACAATGTGTGCAGCGAGAGCATGTAGATTTTGGGTCTTCACTGTGGCGTAAAAGATAGCAGTCTTCATAAAACATCCCATCGCAGGTAATAACGCGGCAGTCAGCTCCTCTTATCTGAAGCGCATTTCCCACGATGGAATCGAGTTGTGTATTGAGCTGCCAAGCACCAAATGGGGAGAAGAATGTTACACGCGGACTAGGGGCCTCTGGCTGAAGGTGAAATAGTGAACGAGCGTTACGGTGAAGTTCAATGACTCCAGATTTGCGATTTTGCTTTACGAAGGCATGATATGCCCTGACAGGATCTAGATCTGGAAAAGTAGCACTAGCTTGCTCGAGAGATCCATTGAGTTCATATGACTCTTTCGTGATATAGAGGGCAGCACTGCACTCGTCGGCATAGAGGATTGTTTGTATCGATTTGCTTCTCTTCAGTACTTTTCTGATACGTGCAAGTATTTCAGGTGGAGTGTTGAAACTCTTCGGGCTGATGTTTATCAGAGAATCATCCGTGCATAATTCAACTTTATACTCTTCGCTCATGGCAGTCCCAATCATTAGTAAATGCAATAGGAATGAAAGTGATCGATGGTTGTTATTACGTCACTCTTTCTACTTTTAATAACGAGGTATGCAATAACCTTAAATCTCGCAGAGACACAAATTGAGCATTTATTCCCATTTTTCTCGATCTCGTCACGATACGCAGCAAATTCATTAACAATGCAGTGCTCTCTTAGCGTAAATGCTGGTAGCTTATAGACCTCAGAGGTAGAGAGCTGTCTGTCTGAATGATAGAGCGTTATCTGATATTGTAAGGGAAAGCGTGTCGGGTTCACGAGAAGCACCTCGGCTGTAGATTGCTTGCCCTGAGGGATGCCCGGCCAGAAGATCGTATTTTCTAGCTGAGTATTATGCGTTTCTGGATACAGTTGGTCTCCCATAAATCCGAGAGAAGGATAAGAAACATAGGCCCCGGTTTTGCGGTGAATGTGTGAGAAGTATAGCTCAACAGGAATTTCTTTACTGTGATGGAACTCTGACATCACGACGCTCATAAGTTTTTTATCGAAAAGATCTGCAAGGTCATCAAAATCAACCTGTATATGTCCTTTTTCGGTGACATGTTTGGTGCTCACACAAGCTATTTTTTTCCCGGCTTCGTACATGTTGAAATCGATGAAAAAGTCACCGTGATGCCCCCAGTGTCTGTTGCAATTTGTTCCGGGGAAAATTGTCGCAACGGTTTTGTAGCTCTCACTTGGAAGAAGGAACCCCCCGAAGTGCAGTGTTGAGATGTCTATCTCATCGTATTCTAGAGGTGATTGGCTGACCATGTATTTGTGTTCCTGTTATGGAGAAAAAAGTACGTAGAAAGCGACTTATGTATATTCTGATTCGTTGATCGTATGTGAAGACTTACTCGTGCCTTATCAACTTTCTTTAATAGTTTCGGAAAGAGATGCTCTGAGGCATCGATCCAGGTACTTCCGTTAGCGTTGAGATCTGCTTCCCACTCGATCTCATTGTTCGCGTCAACATCGAATGCTCTTAGCGAAAGTCTAACGATTTCGTCATTAGGATTCATGATTGCGAGGTGCACTTTATTTGGACCTTTTAGAAATTTTTCATCGACCAGAAATGGCAAAAATACATCTGGCCGCCCAGAAGCAGCATTCTCATGCGTCGAAGTAATGCCATCGTCATTGTACCAGTACATGTTAAAACGTGAGGCGCCAAAGTTTGATCTGTCAAAAACAAGATGAAACATACCGAAAAATGGTTTAGGAAGGTCAAGCTCAGCAGTGTCTAGCAGAAAGGTTTCATTTGTTTTTACAAGCTGACTTTGATGAATTACGGGGACTCCATTTGGCCCAATAATGAGATACTCGAGTTGAGCGGAGCTATCACAATCTCCTAATTGAGGGGCGACCGCATTTGATGAATAGATTTTTGTGTCAAGCTCATCGGTTGATATGACAAATCCTTTCATGATTCTGCTACCAGGCTGCACGCAGGATAGGTGACCGGTTGCGCCAGATTCCATGGCATTTATATCACTGCTCTGCTCGCCGAAAAGCGATTCAAGCACCACTTTACATCCGCCGCAGGCGCGCCCGATATTAAGCTCTTGTTCAAGAGCCTTTAAGCTTCCGAGGCGTTCATAGGCATCTACGAGATCACAGTGACGCTTGCGATAGCAGAAGCATACCATCGCAGTGGGTTTCGCTTTTTCGCATTCTTGATTCTTCATGTTCCCTCTATTAGGACCTTGATACTTTAGAAGCAGATCTATGGTCGTAAGATTCAGTAAGTTCAGGTAGATACTTCAGACGAGAATCGTTCCTAAGTCCTTGATCATCTATATCTTTACAAGCATAATCATAATCATATGAGAGCAAAATTGTGAGTGCGATGAGGTCAGTAGAAGGAATAAGAGTCCTACTCATAGGGGGGGCAGGATTTATCGGACATCATCTGGCCCTTGAATTGCGGAAAAGGGGGGCCGAAGTAACGATTGTTGACGGCCTGCAGGTAAACAACCTTTTAAGCCTGATTTCAAAAGATAATCAGATACCAAATAAAGAATTTTATTCTCGTCTTATAAATCAGCGTATTAAACTTCTAGAATTGAGGCAGATTCCGCTGTTAGTTCAGGATGCGCGTGAGTATCATGTATTGTCTAAGATTATTGGTGAGATTCAGCCGAATGTTGTAGTGCACTTGGCGGCCGTCGCGCATGCTAATCGATCTAATAAAGATCCTTATACAACTTTTGATCACAGTTTGCGCACACTGGAGAACGCGCTTGATGCCTGTAGAGATCTAGGCACACATTTTATTTACTTCTCCTCAAGTATGGTATACGGCAACTTTAGAGCTGACCAAGTTTTTGAGGATACGCCTTGTGAGCCTCTTGGTATCTATGGAGCCCTTAAGTTTGCTGGAGAAAAAATTGTCATAGCGTATAATCAAGTGTTTGGTCTGCCTTATACAATAGTGCGACCATCAGCGCTTTATGGTGAAAGGTGCGTAAGTAGGCGAGTGGGACAAATTTTTGCTGAAAATGCACTCGCTGGAAAAGAGATAAGGGTAAACGGAGACGGCGAAGATCGCCTCGATTTTACATATATTCAAGATCTTGTAAATGGTATTATTCTTACCATGGAGAACGGTAATGCTAGAAATGAGATCTTTAACCTGACCTACGGCGAGTCAAGAAGTCTTGCAGACATGATTGAGGTCCTAAAGAGCACATTCCCAGAGGCCTCTATCTACTTTGAAGAGAAAGATAAACTTATGCCGACACGAGGCACTCTTTGCGTAGATAAAGCCAAATCTCTTCTAGGCTATGCACCTTCTTTTCCTCTTAAGAGAGGCTACCAACAATATCTTAAATGGTATATCAATGACTCGGATTTTTTATATGGTGACGAGAATAGTACAAACTTTGCTGAATTCTCGGACAATATGCGAGATATACAGCGAGACAAGTTAATTGGTGTGCCCACTAGTGGAACTGACGGTGATGGCGAAAAATCGGTGAGCTAAGCTGTTTTGCGACAAGTGTTTGATTAAAGATTGCTACTATGATTAAGCTGCATCAGATTAAGGGCCAGAACTATAATCCCGACATAGACGCTCACGGCAAGCTGACATTTTCGCAGCATGGAGAGGATATTGTCGTATCGACTTTTTTTTATCACTATTACGAACGTCACCCAAACGAGCCTAAAGGATGTTTCGTTGATATAGGTGCCTATCATCCGGTGCGATTTTCAAACACCTACTTATTGTATCTCCTCGGTTGGCGTGGAGTTAATATCGATCCGAATCCAACAGCAATTGAACTCTGTAAAGCACAACGTCCTGAAGATGTCAGTATTCAAGCAGCTATTTCAGATAGTGAAAAAGAGCTCTTCTATATTATGCACGAAGAAGGCGCATATAATCAGCTCTCAGACATGAGCAAAGATGATATTATGAAAATGCCTGTGTATTCACCTATAAGAGAAATCGTTACTGTGCAAACGGAAACTATAAATGCACTCTTGGAAGAAAACTTGACGAATCCGAATATTGATGTGTTAAATGTGGATACCGAAGGACTTGAGAAGCCTATACTTTACTCACTTGACTTTAAGAAGTATCGCCCAAAAATACTTTGTTTAGAGCTAGATCTGAGCGACATTCAGGGAGAGCCATTGTGTTCATTTTTTGCGCAAAAAAACTATCGTTTGTATTCACAGTCTGTGCACACTGCAATTATGGTCGATGAGCTGCTCTCTTAGCAATTCAGTTCTAGGAAAATTTTCGCATTAATAAAGTTAAAAAGAAATTTACTGTAGCTATTCGAAAGTGTTTCCTGTGAAAGGACTTCTCGAATTTGCTCTCGTTGCAAGTAATCAAAAATTGGACTATCTGCCAGAAGGTATGCCTGCGTTTCTGGATGTCCGAGGTCAAGCGCGGACTGTATTGAGGCATTAAACCCCCTCTTAGTTCTATCCGTGCGAACATCTTCAGTTAACAGACCCTTCATGGCATCTCGCAGTACGGGCTTTCCGTATCCATTCCTGATAATGTATTTTGTGGGAATCGAATAACAAAAAGAGAAAAGCTCGGTATCAAGAAACGGGCTGCGGTTTTCAAGCGAATACTTCATTGAGTTATAGTCATCTTCTCTCAATATGACGGGGATACTCTCGACGAAAAGCTCATTGAGCATTCTGTTCCTGAGAAGGTCATCACAATAGGCGTTTTCCCGAAACTTTTCCGCAAATGGTTTTTTGAGAAGTGCAGTGAAGACGTCATTATTTAAGTAGATATAATCTCGAAATGTTTGATTTTTTACAAAGAGATCGGGGTCTTGGAGATGAGGATTTCTAACGACCGGGAGGACATGTTTTTGCCAGGCCGTACGTTCTGTTTCGCACTCCTTTAATCCACGAGTTTGTGCAAAATAGTACAGAAAATGATCGTAATATCCACTGCAGAGTTCGTCAGCAGCAGTACCAGAAAGCACAACTTTAAATCCATCTGCGGCAATAGCTTCTGAAAGATAAGAGTGCACGTAGTAAGAAATAGTACAGATTGGAATGCCTCTATATCTAATAAGCTCAGAAAGATGCCCCAGAAAATCATCGCGGAAACTGATCTCTACTTTCTTTGAGGCGCACTTCAGATCTGCAACTACTTTTGAAATGTTGACGTCCTCGTTGTATCGAGGATCATTGTCGATGATAGAATAAGTAGCGACGTCGCACCCAAAGACTTTAGAAGCTATCGAAACAATGGAGGATGAATCCACTCCCCCGCTCAGACAAAAAGCCAAAGGCACATCAGAGCGCAGACGCATTTCTACACTCTTGAAGAATCTCTCACGAAAGCCGTTAACTGCTTCTTCATTGCTCATGTCGACTGGATGAAATGTTGGCCTCCAGTAGCGGGATGATTTTTTCTGGAGGTCAGGCGAAATAAGAAGCGTAGTAGCTGATGGGAGCTCATGGAGATCCTGATAGTAAGTGCCGGACTGTTTGTAGAGGGAGCGATATCCATTGACGAGATAGCGCAAAAGATGTTCTTCATTTATCTTGAGCTTCTCTCTCAGGAGACATTGCAGGATTGGAATTTCGGAAGCAAAGTAAATCCCTGTGTCGTCTTCAAAAATGAAGAGTGGTTTCTCGGAAAACCTGTCGCGCGAAAGGAGAAGTTCGCCATTCGCTTCATTAAACAGGGCAAAAGCCCACATCCCCTCACATTTTTTGAGTGAATCCGGGCCTTCGGCAACCAGAAGTTCGTAGAGCACTTCGGTGTCTGATGAAGTAGTAAGCTGCTTCCCGCTGGCTAGGAGCTTTTCTCGAAGCTCGATATAATTATAGATCTCGCCGTTATAAACGAGGCTTTGCCCATTCCGAACAAATGGTTGATTTGAACGTGGATCGCAATCGATAATGCTCAGGCGTGAATGGAGGAGGTAGCAGTTCTTGTCCTGATATGACCCCTTATAAATGCCGCTGGCATCAGGTCCGCGGGATCTCATGCGCTCGAGCGTGCGGCCAAGAACGCTCTCATCTATCTGACGTGTGCCGTAATATCCAGCGATTCCACACATATCTTACTCTATTTCTTTTACTTTTACGTGAGCTCCTGGATCAAGGGATGCCTTTTGTATCGCAAAACACAACGCCATCGAACGAAAGACCTCATCTTTTGTTATAAGAGGCTTTCTCTTTTGTAGAATACTCTCAGCAAAATCTCTGACAAGAAAGCCCTTATCGAGTCCGGGATAAGGAGTAGTGGAGGAGTGCATATTTGCGCTTATGCGCTCAGCACTTTCTTCGACGGGAGAGAGCGGAGAATTGCCAGAATCATACTGAAAGAAGTATCTTCCTTCGTCAAAATGGTTTTCAAAAGATCCCTGAGATCCATAAACTGACAATCGGTGAAAATGTGGATAAACACATGGCAAATTAACTGAAATCTTTCCCACTATGCCATTTTGAAAGGAGAGCAGGGCGGAAACATAATCAGAGTAGCGATAGCTTGTTCCTGAAGTGATCCGCTTATTACTGTAGGCCACGACTTCATCAACTTCGGCTTCAAGCAACCAGCGGCAAAGATCAGCGATGTGTATTCCTCCGCCGAAGACTGGAGAATAGTTATCAATTTCCCCGCGCCAGCCCGACAGTATCTTCTGTATGCGGCCATAGTTGTAGTCGCCTTCAATTGCAAATATTTTTCCGAGTTTGCCCTGTCGAATATTCTCTTTCAGCTCTTGAAAGCGTGGAGATGTTCTTAAGATGTGATTTGATGAAAAGGCCAGACCCGGCTCTTTTTTCAAGCCTCTTTGAATCTCAAAGGCCTCCTCTTCAAGTAAGCAAAGGGGCTTTTCGACAAAAATATGCTTCTTATTCTTAATTCCCAACAGGACCTGTTGATAGTGATCGTTATCATGGCTGGCAATAGAAACAACATCAATTTCTGGATTCGTAAGGAGTGTTTCCGCATGTTCGGTCAGAGTTGCGCCTGTTTGATATTTGTCTTCTATTTCATTTAATCGCTCGCTATTCAAATCGCAGAGCATATTGATGCTGCAATATGATAGCTGCTGATATGCTTTGAGGTGGGCCTCTCCTATGCCCAGACCGATAATGCCGATTCGGAGCTTTTGCTCAGTCATGCTTTAATCTTTTAAGACATTCTTGCCAAGTGAATGTATATACCTTGTTACCATATATATCGAAAAAATTTTTTATTTTCTTAAGATCCTCTAACGTATCGACGGCCAGAGATTCAGAAGAGCAATCAACATCATTTTCCATGCTGAAATGCTTCACGCTCTCAAGATTATTATAAAAGTAGGTTGTAACATGCTCAAACTCATCGTCTGCAATGAAGCTCTTAAACACTGATTCAAAGACAGCGCTCTTAACGACCTCTACGCCCTGACCTACTGGATAGGTTCGGCGTATAGCAGTAGAAAGAAAGTCACAGTTCAGATCGTCTACGATATCAATTGCCTGTAGAATGAGACGAGGATCAAGTAAAGGGCTGTCGGCATTTATTCTGATAAAATAGGCACTCGGATACAGTTTGAGGAGCTCAAGGAAGCGGGATGCGACGTTATTGAGCGATCCACGAAAGTAACGGGCACCATTTGCCTTGCAAAAATCTGCGATAAGGTCATCGCCGGGGTCATCTGATGTCGCAATGATGACCGGAGGTAGTGGTAGTGCTGAATTCTCGAGCCTGGTGCACAGGTGGTGCAGGAGTGGCTTGTCGCCAATTGGTTGAAGCACCTTTCCGGGAAGGCGCGAAGATGACATTCTTGCCTGTATAACTATCTGGTATCTTTCCATAGTCTGTGATGAGATTAGCAGACTGCGCATTGAAATATAAGAGCGATATGTCACACGAAGGAAAAATACTCGACAGCAAAGGGAAGTTCTCAGTAGTGGATTGTAACGTATGCCACTTCTGCCACCTTTCACCTTTTCCAACTGATGAGGAGATAGACGCATTTTATCGAGAGCAATATTACTCAGAAGCAAAGAAAGACTACTTTCAAGAAGAAGATGAAGAGAAAGATTTTTTAGAGCTCATTTACCGGGAGCGACTTCAAAGCCTTTCAACCATGACGAATGGAAGACGCTTGCTTGATGTTGGATGTGGCTCCGGACACTTTCTTCAATATGCGACTCAGGAGCACGGCTATGATGGAAAGGGCATAGAGCCTTCATCTCTTGCCTGTAAAGTAGCGGCCAAGCGTGGTCTGGACGTTTTTCATGGAAGTCTCGATTCCTACATTGAGTCACATAAAGAGCAGTTTGATATCATTGTTTCAAAAAATGTGCTTGAGCATGTTCTTGATCCCGTCCGTAACATGGCATGGATGAAGCAACTCCTTGCTCCGGGTGGGGTGATTTATGTGGAAGTGCCAAATGACTTTAACCCCGTGCAGGAGTGGGGAGTGAGGCGTGCGGGCGAGGAGCGATCCTGGATATGTATTCCGGATCATATCAACTACTTTCGGTTTCGCTCCCTTGAAAATCTGGGGAAACGTCTGGGTCTCAAGCCGGTCTTTCGTGATACGACTTTTCCAATGTATATTTTTCTTGTTTTCGGAATGAATTTTATAAAAAATAAAACGAGTGGCAAGAAAGCGCATCAGATAAGAAGAAGATTTGAGCTTGGCTGTGCGAAATATAAGCTAAATTGGATAAAGCATTTTTTGTATCGACTCCTTGCTCGCTGTGGGCTGGGACGCACGGCGATAATTTATTTTAAGGCTGCGGAATGAAATACTGTACCAGATGTGTCCAGCCTGATAGCAGGCCTGGGATATTTTTGAATGCGGATGGCATTTGCAGTGCATGTGTCGGGCATGATGAGAAAATTGCATCTATAGACTGGGGCGAGCGCCAGCGAGATCTTCATATTATAATTGATGAGCTGCGAAAAAAGAGGCGCGGAGCATATGATTGTATTGTTCCTGTCAGTGGCGGAAAGGATAGTACTTATCAAACGCATAAGGTAAAGGAGCTCGGCCTACGCCCGTTGTGCGTGACGTATAAGACACCACTTCGCACACCACTCGGACAGGAAAACCTTGATAATCTCGTTAAGACGCTTGGAATGGACCTTCTAGAGTTGACGGTGAGTCCGGAAACAGAGCGCAAATTTATTGAGAAAGCGATTCGAGAAGTCGGAGACTGTGGTTTGCCACAGCATATGGGAATCTTTTCCTTTACTCTCCGCACTGCGGTGCAGATGGACATCCCACTGATCATATGGGGAGAAAATTCCACACTGGAGTATGGAGGAACTGAGGCCCAGAGAAACAACCCTTTTCTTGATCGAAAATGGGCAATGGAACATGGCTGCTTAAAAGATCGTATAGCGGAAGACTGGGTTGATGAAAATCTTACGAGAGAAGAAATGGAGCCATTTCGATTTCCTGATGATGATCATTTTGCAAGAGCAAAAGTGTCATCGCTTTTTCTCGGACATTTTTACAAATGGGATCCGGTAGAAAATGCTCGAGTATCTCAGTCGCTCGGATTTAAGCCAAACCCTGACGGACCTGTGATGGGAATCTATGATTTTGCCGACGTTGATTGTCAGCTCATCACATTTCACCATTATCCCAAGTGGTACAAATTTGGCATGACGCGGACTTTTGATAATGTTTCTGTTGAGATTCGTAATGGCCGCATGAGTCGCGAAGAGGGGGTTGAATGGATTAGAAAAAATGGAGATGACCGCCCTCCAGAGCTTCACCTTGCAGGGATTGCGAACTTTCTCGGCAAAGAAGTGCAAGATCTCTTTGCGATGATAGAGCCTTTTCGCAATAAGGATATCTGGAAGAAAGATGATAACAATCGCTGGTATATACCAGATTATATAGTGCCTGATGCTCAATTTTAAACTTAAAGATATTCCGAGAATTTTTAAGCTTGGCAACTATAAGTGCAAGGACCATGGTATAGTGCATGTTCATTCTGAGCCAAAAACTCATGACATCCTTACCTTTGAAACTGAAAGCGGAAGGCAATGTGATGTCTCGGCAACTCCATGGGGCTTTTACCTTGGACCCTCTTTAAATTCTCGATTAAAAAAAGAAGGATTTCGAGCGGCTCTTGTCACAAACAGCGGAAATCAACTTTATCTTCTTGCGGTCGAAGAGGATAAGATTGAGTCATTTGAAGCATATCTTCAAGAAAATAAATCATCGGTCGTTCAGTGGCTCGATATCTGGGCAGAAGATCAAGAGATAAGCAGTCCACATTCTGAAGAGAAAGAGCAATGAAGTGTTTTATCTGTAGCGGAGAGAGCTTTCAGCATGAGTTTGTCGTTGAGAGAGAGGACAAATACCGAATCCTCGTCTCGGAGAACGCGCCAAAAGCAGTTTATAAAATTTGTCAGACTTGCGAGGCGATGAATTTTTTTGGACCTCCGCTTACAGAGCAGGCTTATTCTGAAGGGAACTACTATTCTGTAGATGGCGATGCCAAAGAATTTATTCGCAAACGATACGAGAAAGTACTCGCTCTTCCTCCTGAATCCTCTGATAACCATTGTCGGGTAAGTCGGATAAATCATTTTCTTCATAAACGCGCTAAGAGAGAAAATAAAAACCCACGGCGGGTTTTGGATGTCGGTGCAGGAATGGGAGTTTTTCTTGCACGATTTCTGGAAGATGCCGCATGGGATGCGACCGCAGTAGAACCTGATGCAATGGCGACTGAACATATCGGGGAAGTATTACCGGAGGTACGTACCGTCCTAGGAACCTCGCACGCACTGGACCCGGAAGAACGCTTTGAGTTGATTACGCTAAACCGTGTTCTTGAGCATCTTGATTCGCCACTGTCCGAGCTTGAAACTCTACGAAACTTTCTAAGTGATGATGGTGTAATGTATCTAGAGCTACCTGATGTTCTGAGCTACTATGACGATGGCCCTGATAATGAGGCATTTGGGTATGGACACTTTGTTGTTTATAGTCCGCTGGCAATGTGTATACTTGCACAAAAAGCAGGGCTGAGAGTTCTGGAGCTCTCACGTACAGTTGAGCCAAGTACGAAGTTCACAATTTACGGATTTTTCAGTAAGAGTTGAGGTCTATGAGAAAAATACCTTTTGGAATGCCAATACTCGGCGATGAAGAGCTTATGGCCATCAAAGGTGTGCTTGATTCCGGCATGCTAGCACATGGGCCAAAGGTTGTTGAGTTTGAAGAGAAATTTGCTGCCTATACCGCCGCACCACACTGCGTAGCACTCTCCTCTTGTACAGCGGCTTTGCACCTTGCCTATTTTATTATTGGCCTCGGTGCAGGTGATGAGGTCATTGTCCCTGCACAAACGCATGTCGCAACCGGGCATGCCGTAGAGCTTACCGGAGCAAAGGCAGTATTTGTCGATGCTGAAGCACAAACCGGAAATATCGATATCGACCAGATTGAATCGAAGATTACGGCGAATACGAAGGCGCTCTCTGTGGTGCATTATCTCGGCACACCGGTTGATATGGACCGCATTGTTGCTCTGGCAAAAAAACACGACCTATTTGTTGTTGAGGATTGTGCTCTCGCCATAGGGACGTATTACAAGGGAAAACACGCAGGCCTAGTTGGAGATCTCGGCTGCTTTTCCTTTTATCCGGTGAAGCATTTCACGACAGCTGAAGGTGGGGCAGTTCTTACAAACTCTCAAGAGATAGCAAAAAAAATCACTCAGAGCAGAGCGTTTGGGATGGATAAAAGCTATCGTGAGCGTAGTGTTCCCGGCCTCTATGATGTTCAAGGGCTCGGGTTCAACTATCGTATGAACGAAGTTGAATCAGCTATTGGCATAGTGCAGCTTGATAGGATTGATGGTTTCTTGAAAAAAAGAAAGGAGAACTATCGTACTCTCACGAACAGTCTGCGCGAGCTGGAGGAGATTTCTCATCTTGAAGTTTATGACGGATCTTCACAAAGCAGTTACTATTCGAAAACAATCCTACTCTCTGAGAAAATTGCAGGGAAGCGCCCTGAGATAATTGCTTATCTCAACGAACATGGAGTAGGAACAAGTATTTATTATCCACATCCTGTTCCGAGCATGACGTATTACCGTGAGAAATATGGCTATAAAGATGGTGATTTTCCAGTGGCACAGCGGCTAAGTGATCATTCGATAGCGCTGTCAGTTGGACCTCACCTCGTTCCCGATGATATGCTCTACGTTGCCGATCAGGTTAAAAATGCCCTTTCGTCATTAGCAATATGAGCACTGAAGAATACACGGCTATCCCCGGTATGCGAGTTGAATTTCCCGAGAAAGAAGAAATTCTTCGCTCTATTGAAGAAATTCTTGATAGTGGAGAAGTAAGTCAGGGAAAGTATCTTAAAAGTCTCGAGGGTGAATTCGCAAAATTTGTAGGCTGTAAATATGCGGTCGGAGTTAATTCTGGCGGAACAGCGCTTGAGCTTGCTCTTAAAGCTTTACAGATTAAAGGTCGTGAAGTCATTGTTCCGACGGACACATTTGTTGCCACGGCGAATTCAGTGATTCAGGCCGGTGGAACCCCTGTTTTTGCAGACATATCAGCCGAGTCTCTTTCTCTTACGATTGAAACGATTAGGCCACTTCTTTCCAGTAAAACGGCAGCAGTGATTGTGGTTCATATGTTTGGCATAATTGATCCGAAGCATGAAAAATTGCATGATTTTTGCCGTGAGCAAGGCATACCTTTTATTGAAGATGCTGCGCACGCACATGGTGCCATGTATCACGGAGAATATGCCGGAAATATATCTGACATAGGATGTTTCTCATTCTATGCGACCAAAATTATGAATTGCGGGGAGGGAGGGATACTCACGCTCAATGATGAGGCGCTTTATCACAGGCTTTTGCAGCTTCGGAACCATGGGAAAAGCCTTACCGAGCCGATCTTTGAACTTGTCAGTAATAATTACAGACTGGGTGAAATTCCAGCCGCGATGCTTTTGCCACAGTTGCGAGGTCTTAAGCAGAATATTGAGAGAAGACAGGAAATAGCACGAATTTACCAGAAAGGCCTGACTGAGATTTCATCGATAGAGCTGTATCAGGATTATCCCGAGCAGCTTCATTCCTACTGGAGATATCCAATTCTACTTAAAAAGGATGCAGATAGAGATGAAGTCCAAAAGCTGCTTTTAGAAAAGTATAATGTAAGAGTGAATTGGATGTATGAACCACTTTGTCATTTGCAGCCAGTTTTTAAAGATTTTCGTCGAGACGCTCTTCCGGTCGCTGAGAATATTATACAGCGTCAACTATGTCTGCCATGCTATCCTTCACTCACTTTTTCTGAAGCAGAGAGAGTTGTTACTGGACTTCGTGAGGTGTTGACCTGATGTCCCAGAAGGTACTTGTCACGGGTTGTACCGGTATGGTTGGTCATGGAGTTACCAAAACTCTTCTCAGTAGAGGATTTTCAGTTGTTGGAACAGCTAGACGAAGACTAATAAGCAGACATGAGAATTTTACTTCCATCTTCCTTGATCTTGAGAGCCCTGAAAGTTTTCATCATTTAGAACCTGCACTAGAAGAAATAGATTATATTGTGCATACAGCTGGGCTTATACCTGCGGTAGCATCGCAACAAAAGTGCGACTGGCAGAAATACTATGAGGTCAATCTTCATGGAACAATTCGACTTCTTGAATCAATAAAAAAGTTTGGCCAAGCAGAAACTGGCTTCGCCCTCATCTCCTCCACCGCACTTGTGCCTCAAGATGTGGTCACCGATGAAAATACCCTGACACATTCAAGTTCTCATTATGCTACCAGTAAAATAGCTGCTGAAGCTGCATTACAAAGCTATACTACCGAAGCCAAGATTGCAGGTGCCATTCTTCGTATCCGTGCGCCCTATGGATTTCGTGGATTTGATGGAGCTGTCATACCTCTTTTT
The DNA here is from genome assembly GCA_030431715.1 of bacterium. GTDB lineage: Bacteria > Bdellovibrionota_C > UBA2361 > UBA2361 > RFPC01 > JAUIIO01. The sequence continues at coordinate 10,254 of JAUIIO010000023.1, read as the reverse complement.
CTTCAAAAGGCACGAGAAAATAAGGATATCGTGCTTTGGGGGAGTGGAGGACGAAAGCAGCGTTTTACTTTTGTAGAGGATATTGCAGCAGCTGTACTCTGTGCCCTGAATATCAAACCTAAGGGAGTATTTAATATTCTTGGACCTGAAACTATTACTATGGCACAGCTTGCGGAGGCCGTTCTTCTTGCCGTGCCGGATACTTCTTCAAAAATTGTGTTTCATGACAAACCAGATTTAAATGAAGGGAAGGAGGTTCTTATCTTTGATACAATAGCGAGAGAGCAACTTGGCTTTAAGGCGAGATATAAGATCGAAGAAGGCTTGAGAGCAATTTGTGGATTTGATTTCGAAAAGGATTTTTTTAATGATACTCGGTAGCGTACAGCCTTCTTACCTTGCTTGGATACCGCTTTTCCGAAGAATGCAAGCTTCTGACATCTACGTGCATTTAGATGACGTTGAATATTCTAAAAATAGTTTTCATAATCGAAACAGGATTAAAGGAGCGCAGGGAGCTCTACTTCTTACAGTACCTGTTCGCTATGGTGGAAATAGTAAAACGTTTATTAGCGATATTGATATCGTCTACAAGCAGAATTGGGCTAAAAAGCATATCAAGACTATTGAGCAGAATTATCGAGCAGCTCCATATTATAGGGATATATTTCCAAATATCGAGTCAATATTGAAGAAAGAGCATAGATCCCTTGCGGATCTTAATATCTCAATTATTGATTTCTTTAAGTCTTACTTGGGCATTAGAACTCCGTGCTATAGAAGCTCCGAGCTTGAAGTTGCTGGAAAAGGAAATGAAAAGTTAGTTAATATTTGTAAAATACTCGGAGCTGATACATTCATAGTTAAGCCGGGCACAGATAATTATCATCCTAGAGAGTATTTTTTAGGCTGCGGTATAGACTTCCACTATTTTGAATATCCATCTGAAGACTACCCTCAGCTTCATGGCTCATTTGATAAACATCTGAGCATACTCGATTATGCAATGAATTGCGGACCGAACTCCTTCTAGTTGTTAAGTTCATACATAGATGATTTGTGAGTTCGCCCATTAATTTGTGTCGAGTAAGATTAGTTTTTGATATAGATCTTCTAAGACCCTATAGAGGAGCAAAAATGGCTAAAGTCATATGGCTAACTGGTGTGTCAGGAGCTGGAAAAAGTACAATAGGACAACATATAAGTAACTATTTAAATTCTATGGACGTTCCAGTCGAGTATTTGGATGGGAATCTTGTAAGAGACTTTTTTGATAATGATCTTGGATTTACAGATGCCGATCGAGAGATGGCCATAAAACGATCTGTATTTGGCTCGTATCTCCTTGCAAAGCATGGTATTACTGTAGTAGTGGCAAGTATCGCAGGATCTTACGTTATACGTGACTTTATTCGTAATAAACTAGGCGGATATTATATACAGATATATGTGAAGGCATCAATCGAGTGCGTTGTCGCGCGCGATGTCAGAGGACTTTACAAAGCATATACGGAAGGGCGCGAAAGCCACCTTCCTGGAATAACACAGAGCTACCAAGAGCCACGTAATCCCGATCTTGTTATTGAAACTGAGACTGAGTCGATCGAAGAATCTCAGACAAAAGCCGAAGAGTTTTTGAAAAAAGCTCTTGCGCTCTAAGGAGAATGAGTGACTTACCTTACAAAAGAACCAGTTGTTATATTCACTCATGCTGGGAGAACAGGTGGCGATACTTTTAACGCTGTATTGAATAATGTTTATGACAGAAAGCGCCTCCTTCACTTTGAGACCACCATGGAAGCATGGACGCGACTCAGGGATCTTCCTGATGATTACACTTCTATACTTAAATGTATTCATGGTCATGGTGCCCCTTATGGTATTGGTGCGTGCGTCAATCGAGAAACTACGTATACAACCATTTGTCGTGATCCAGTAAACAGGGTCATATCGCAATATTACATATATTACCATGACTCCACTAGGCAAATGCATGAGCGAATCCATCGCGAGGCAATATCTCTTGAACAGTATGCCCAGATGAATCAAAATGAGATGGCATCATATTGTCTGGGTCGTCCATATTATTGGCCATACGAACCTCACCTTAACCATCTTCCAAAACTTTTTGATATTATGGAAAGCCATTTTTCTTTTATTGGGATCACTGAATATTATGATGAGACTGTGTTCCTTGCACACAAGCATTTTGGTTGGAAAGAGCTATATTTTTGGACAAAATCTCTTGAAAATAAAAAAAGGCCAGCATTAGAAGAAGTACCTGAGCAAACACGCAGTCTCATTGAGCAACTAAATCTAGTTGATAGAGCTCTTTATAATTATGCTTTTGATCGTTTTCAAAGTGAACTAAAAAATCTAAGTGATGAAGAGGCTGCTGCGTTGCAGGAGTATCGTGAGTCGCAACAGGTATTCGTACATCTTCTGAACGCAGGAGTCGAATTGGTGAATCAAGAGCTCCATCGGGTTGTTCTGCAAAAAAAAGGAATGAAGATCGCTATACTGCTTAGCGTGCCAGAATTGAAAGTTTTTTTTCAGAATTATTTTGAATTACTAAATCAAAACTTTGGGAGAGCGATAGATTACAAAATTTATCATTTTGCGTCTTCGAGAGAGTTGAACCGTATTCTTGAGAATATTGAGTTTCCTGATTATACGATTGGAGTTCCTCAGCCCGGAGAAGAGTTGCAGCTAAGGGAGCTTTTGAAGACTAGTGGGGCGAGGGTCGATCGGCTTGCCTTTGTGATTAACTACTAAGTGGAAGGTCTTTAGCTATGATAATATCGGAGGGGCAGAATGCATTGTTAAGAACGCATGGATGTCCCTCTCTTGGACGGAGCATAAGCTCAAGTTTGCATTTACGAACAGCGAATAAGCGACTCCCCGCACCTATCCAGCAACTATCTGAAAATACATCACTTATGGCCATTTTGATATGAATCGGCATATGTCCGGAACGTATCTAAACAATGAGGAGATGTGTTTAGCTATGGATCCAGTTTTTTCAGTCATTACGCCCTCTTTTCAGCAGGGTGATTTTATAGAACAAACCATACAATCTGTGTTGCAGCAGGGTGATATCAGCTATGAGCATATTGTTGTTGATGGTGGCTCGTCAGACAGCACCGTAGATATCCTTAAGAGGCATTCGCATCTTCAGTGGACATCAGAGAAAGATGAGGGGCAGTCTGATGCTATTAACAAAGGATTTGCTCAAGCTAAGGGCAAATACATTGCATGGATAAACTCTGATGATTGGTATGAGCCCGGTGTATTTAAAAAGGTAGAGGACTTTTTTGAGAGTCATCCGGATGCCTCTGTGGTCATGGGGAATTGCAATCTCGTTAATGACAAAGATGAGGTCTTTGATGTTGTCGTAAACAAGGCCAGAGGCTTTGAAGAGCTCAGTCGATTCTGGGTAGGTAATTCTATTCCAACTCAACCTGCTATTTTCTTTAAAAGAGATCTATTAGTGAAACATGGCCTGCTTGATAAGAGCCTGCACTATGCCATGGACTATGAACTCTGGCTTCGTTTCGCAAAGGAGAACTATTTTCACCATATCGATGAGGTGTTTGCGAACTACCGCTTTCACGGAGATTCTAAAAGTGGCGATCAAGATTGGTCTAAGTTTAGGCCAGAATGGAGAAAGGCCTATCACAGGCACTGCACAGCGCCTGTATCCGTAGTGGTTCCAAACTACAATTATGGACACCATATTGAAGCTGCGCTAAGCAGCGTGTTGCAGCAAACCTATCAGGGGTTTGAGATTGTTATTGTGGACGATGGGAGCACAGACAGTTCAGTATCAATTATTCAGTCGTTTATAGATGCCCATCCTGATTTTAAGATGAAGCTTATCGCGCAGGAGAACTCAGGCCTTCCTTCTCAGTCTCGAAATGTTGGAATCACTCATACCAGTGGTCAGTATATTCTGCCACTTGATGCAGATGATCTTTTAGCGCCGCAGATGATTGAATTTTGCGTTGATGAGCTAGAGCGCGCTCCTGATTTGAGTTTCGTTTATACAGATCAAATAAATTTAAAGCCTGATGGTGCTACCGAAGTGTGGGGTCATCCGGAGTATTCTCTAGAAGCGCTTAAAGAAAATAACATTGCCTGTTACTGCTCAATGTACCGCAAGAGTGCATGGAGTAAGGTAGGTGGATATCAACGTGTGGGTTATGAGGATTGGGATTTCTGGCTCTCTTTTGCAGAAAAAGGCTTTGTAGGCAAGCGGATTCCATATCCACTTTTTGTTTACCGTGAAAACGCAAACGGAAGATTTGCAATTGATACTGCAAAGGATGCATTCATAAGAAGCTCCATGCGAGTAAGACACCCCGAGCTCTATGGCAAAAAAGACTACGCAGAGCTAGCGCCTGAATCGACGCAGATTCAACCACTCGTCTCGGTGATTATCTCTTGTTTTAATCATGCTGAATACCTTAGTGAAACGGTATTGTCAGTACTTGATCAGACCTATGAATATACCGAGTGTATTATTGTAAACGATGGCAGCACAGATGATACGATTGCTAAAGCTGAGACGTTGATAAGGAGCTATCCAAATAAACAGCTGAAGCTTGTTAACAAAGTTAACGGCGGTCTTGTAAGTGCAAGAAATTGTGGTGCTGAGCATGCCTCTGGTGAGTACCTCCTCTTTCTAGATGCCGACGATCTGATACACCCGGAGTTTATTGCCTCTACTGCTAAGATCTTAAATGCGAAGAGATCGGTCGGGTTTGTTTACACTGATGTGCAGCACATAGGTGTTCGTAATGATATCTGGAGCGGTGGAAGCTTTAGTCCTCAGCGACTTCTTTATGAGAATATTCTCACCTGTACCTCACTTATGAGAAGATCTGTTTTTGACGAGGTCGGTGGATTTAAAGAGATCATGGATAAGGGCTATGAGGACTGGGAGTTTTGGATCTCTGCAGTTGAAAAAGGGTGGGCAGGGGAGCATCTCCCTGAGCCATTTTTTTACTACCGAAAGCATCAAAAGGCTTCAATGCTTGAGAGAATTGACCCCGCAATTGACGCAGAATTAAGGCAGAAAATACGCAATTTACACCCCGAACTCTATCGGTCGATGGGCGTTCAAAATGCTCAACAATAACAGCGTGTTGCAAAGCCTGCTTTCCTCCTTTACCGCTTGAGAAAACTTCCATAAGTTGTCTATAATACTTGGGATTGTCTCAATAAGAGTAACATAGGGAGTACACACTTACATGGACGGAGCCGAAGCCCAAGATTCAGCACTCATTTACGATTCGGAACAGATTAAAGTCTTAGAGGGCCTTGAGGCTGTCAGAAAGCGTCCCGGAATGTATATCGGGGATACCTTTGAGCGTGGATATCACCACCTCGTATACGAAGTTCTGGATAACTCAGTAGACGAACATCTCGCTGGTTATTGTAACGAAATTAAGATCACTATCCACATAGATGGTTCTGTAAGCGTTCAAGATAATGGGCGCGGTATTCCTACCAGTATTCACTCAACAGAGGGCGTGAGCGGTGTCGAAGTTGTTATGACTAAGCTTCACGCTGGGGGGAAGTTTGAAAAAGATGCGTATAAAGTTTCTGGTGGCCTGCACGGTGTTGGTGTTTCGGTAGTAAATGCGCTGTCTGAATGGCTAAAGGTTGAAGTGTGTAATCACGGGAAGAAACACTTTATGGAGTTTCGTATCGGTGCGCCCGTTGCTCCTCTTGTTGCTGTAGGAGACAGTGACGAGACAGGAACGAAAGTTACCTTTTATCCCGATCACTCTATCTTTTCTGAAGTTGATGGCTATAAGTCTGAGACGCTTGTTCACCGGATTCGTGAGCTTGCTTACCTAAACGCAGGGCTTAAGTTCATATTCCTAGATGAGAGAACAGATAAGGAAGAGGAGTTCTTATTTGAGGGCGGGTTAAAAAGCTTTGTAAGCGATATTAATAAGAGTAAAGAGCCGCTTTTTAAAGAGCCTATTCATGTAACGGGTGAACGAGATAATCTCACCGTTGAGCTCGCTATCCAGTACAACAAGGGGTATCAAGAAAATATCTTTACGTATGCTAACAACATCAATACTCACGAAGGTGGAACGCACCTTGCTGGATTTAAGTCTGCTCTTACGCGTTGCATTAACACTTATGCTGTTAAAAATGATCTCTTAAAGAACGCCAAAGAGTCCATTCAAGGGGACGATACACGTGAGGGGCTTACCTGCGTTATCAGTGTAAAGGTTCCAGAGCCACAATTTGAAGGACAGACTAAGACCAAGCTTGGAAATAGTGAGGTAAAGGGCTTTGTTGAGCAGATAGTTGGCGAGCACCTTTCTAGCTTTCTAGAAGAGAATCCTTCTGTCGGGAAGATTATCGTGAACAAGTCCCTTGAGGCTTCAAGGGCACGAGCCGCTGCGAAGAAAGCGCGCGAGCTCGTTAGGCGTAAGGGCGCGCTTGATTCTGCCGCTTTACCCGGAAAGCTTGCGGATTGTCAGAATGAGAATCCTGAAGAAGCTGAGCTGTTCCTTGTGGAGGGAGATTCGGCAGGAGGATCTGCCAAGCAGGCTCGTGATAAGGGCAATCAGGCGGTGCTGCCGCTTAAGGGTAAGATCCTTAACGTTGAGAAAGCTCGTTTTGATAAGATGCTCTCCTTTGAGGAGATCCGCACTATTATTACAGCCCTTGGTACCGGTATCGGCTCTGATAATTTTGACATCAGTAAGCTCCGATACCACAAGGTCGTGATCATGACCGATGCTGATGTTGATGGAAGCCACATCCGTACGCTTCTTCTTACCTTCTTTTACCGTCAGATGAATGAGCTTGTGGCTCGGGGACACCTTTATATCGCTCAGCCTCCTCTTTACAAAATTAAGAGAGGAAAGATGGAGAAGTACATTAAGGACGAGGCCGAGTTTAACGATCTTATCGTTACAGGTGGGACTTCTAATGTTGAGCTACGTTCAGAGGACGGTGTGAAGACAGACTCCTCTTCTCTTAAGAAGCAGGTTCTAAATCTCAAGCGCACAGAGGGGATTCTTGGAGGATTTCGTAACGAGAAGAAGGACCCGCGAGTTCTTATGTCTTTTGCGCGGATACTTGAGGAGGCCACTGATATCTTCACCAATCGTGAGAGCATGGATGCCTTTACAGAAAAGTTTAAGGCTGAGGTGGCTATTAGGATAACTGGGGATGTTCATACAGAGATAATTGATATCGAAGGTGATGATGGCGATTCTCGTATAGGTCTTGCCGTTAAGAGTCGCCTAAAAGGTGTACGCAAAACGACAAAGCTAACGCCTGCACTCTATGCGCGCAATGATTTTCAGCGGCTTTTGAAGATTGTTCAAGAAGCCAAAAAGCTTGGGCAAGGACCATTTAGCCTCTATGACGCTGAGAATGATAAAAACATAGCAGTGTGTGAGCGTGAGGAGGATCTTGCGCAGGTGGTAGACGAGCTTGGTCGTAAGGGGCTTACCATTTCTCGCTTTAAGGGGCTTGGTGAGATGAACCCTGAGCAACTTTGGGAAACCACTATGGACCCTGAGAAGAGGATACTGCTTCAGGTTAGAGTTGACGATGCTCTTGAAGCTGATGGCATCTTTACGGTGCTTATGGGCGACCAAGTAGAGCCACGAAGAGCTTTTATCGAAGACAATGCTCTAAATACTAAAAACCTCGACATATAACACCTCCGCGCCCTCCAGTGTTTTATTTTATCTCATGAAAGCAGTGAGTTTGGGCCGCCTTGCGGGCAACATTCATTTGGTATGCTGTGGAGGGGATAACACAGGAGAGCGCGGAGAGGGTCAGCAGCAGATGCGAGCATCTGCTGCTGTGATACGAAGGGGATTGATTATGCGTTGTAGCGTTCTAGTCTGCTGATGTTTGAGTCAATTGTAGGTAGGAGTTCTTTCTCGATCATGACCTTGCATTCAGGCATGACTTCTTCGCTACGGATAGCATCTTCATATTCCGAGCGTCCGTGTTTCTCGCCTTCTTTTAGAGCTGTTACGGCACTCTCTTCCCCGAAGAGCTTTGCGGTCCCTTCAACTGCCTTAGCAAACGTTCCCCACGCACCTGAATCTTCAGAAGGGGTTCCTCCCATACGCATGATGTTATTGCGTAAAGTGTTTGCGTTCTTCTCATGTGTCACAAGCCCGTCTCTGAGCTTCGCTGCATCAGGATTATCGTTATAGTCTTTAAGAACCTGTACATAAGTTTCAATTGCTGAGAGCTCTCCTCTTAGGAGCGAATTACAGATATCAATGCATTTTTCATTATTCATATTTATTTCTCCGTTTATTGTTTCGTCTATGATAACGACGATAAGAGAGGTGTGGTATGATATCGATCACCCCGAGCGTTACTTTAATTAATGTATTTCTAGATCTTTTAGTCGATCCTCTGATTCGAAAATATCATCTACGCCTCTTCCGCTCGCGAGACTTTCATCGGAAGTTTCCATATCAGAGTTGCCGGCGGTAAACTTACTCGGGGGTGACTTTTTTTGTTGATTCACTGAATTACTGATATATGAAGTAATGTGATCAGCTACCTTTTTCCTGATGGCGTTAACAACTAGGGGAGCGACAAGTGCGTAAGCTGATTGAGTAAAGCTCATGCCATCTTTTGATGCTGGAGCTACTGTTTGTGATTGTTTCCTATGAGCCGTTTGGCGAGCTGTAAACTTTGATTTTGCATCGTTAAAGAGCGTCTTACTGGCGTTTTGTTTGCTCATAATGCCTGCTGAAACGCCGGCTAGAGATGCAATGAGGAGTGAGCCCACGGGGTGTCTTTTAATGTGATAGCTAGGCGATATGAGATCGCTCATTCCGTCCTTGAGTTCATCAATTCCGGTTTTTCTGTTTCCACTTATTGATGGGGTATCATTTAAGGAGGAGTTTTCACGCTCGTTTAGAGAGCTCGACTTTTCCTCAGACTCATCGCTCCTACGAGCGAGTCTTTGTGAACGATAGTAACCAATACTACCAATAGTAGCTCCTATCACGATAAAGCTTATCCCCACGACGCCCCATGCCTCACTTGAAGTGAGAGGTGAGTGTTCTGCAAGGAGATAAACTATATAGATGCTAGAACCTGTAATTCCGATCAGAAGCAGGACCAGGGCAGAAAAATATATTGCCAGAGTCAAAAACTTCTTTTTGAGGTAACCGCTAATATTATCGAGAATGTCGTAATACCTTCTCGCTAGAGTTAGGCTTACATCATCGTAAATTTGCTCTGCTCCTGCTTCTATTTTGTCGATCGGATTCATAGGACGCCTCTAGCTTCTAGAAGTTAGTTTTCTGCCGAGAAGAAGGCCAAGTCCTGCTGCTATTAACATGCTCTGAACAGGCTTTTTTTTCACGTAAGTAGAAATCTGCTCACTCGCCTCTTTCACATAGTCTTTTGATCGACGTATGCCTTCGTCAGTAAGCTCAGATGCATAGTCTACTCCAGCACGTGTAACGTTACGTGTTTCATCAGCGATCTCATGAAGGCCTTCCTGAATTTTCTCGGAAGCATGCGATACATTCTTACGAGCACGATCGTACGTTTCACGTCTTCCTGCTATGTGATTGTTGTTTTTTTCACTACTATTTAAGTTTTCCATAGTTTGTTCTCCGATAATGAAGGTTACAATTATAAGTTAAGATAAATAAGCCCGAGGAGGGTATGATCTAGCTCAGGCAGAGAGCTAGATCGCGTTCAAGAGCCTTTAATCTACTGCTTCTTCGAGTGAATCTTCGGTCTTTGTTGCTGCGTCTCCTATGGCGTCCCCTGTCTCTTCAAGTGCATGTCCGGCGCCGTCTCCTACTGCCTCTACAGAGCGTCCAGCTCCTTCAATCCATCCGCATGAGGATAGAGTTACGGTAAAGATTGCTAGCATTAGTATGTGAAGCGTATTTGTCATCGTTTATATTCTCCGATTTATATGGTTCTAAAAGTACGTTACGGCAGTGTGAGATGCTTGTGTATGAGTTGGCTCAGGTCGCAGGAACAAGAAGTCTACATTCCGCCTTAAACCCTGTGGGCAACCAGTCGGAATGTAGACTTCTTGTTCCTGCGACTTTGTGGGGGAGTGGAATTTGGTGCAGGAGGAGGATGAGTCTTACTTTGGTGGGCTGAAATGAAAGGACCCCGCACCAGTGTTAAACTGGTACGGGGTTGTTAGGTTTGGGTGTGTTGTTCAGTATTAGAACGTGTATGAAAGTGTTGGGATTACAAATGCACCGTCGA
>JAUIIO010000022.1 GCA_030431715.1 bacterium | reverse complement strand
CATTACTCTCAATATAAAAGCCGGATACATGACTGCAAAATTACCTTTTTGTCACTTCAGTTCCTTTTCTCCTTGACTTACAGCGGAGGGTCCATACATGACGATTGGTTGAAAACGTAGGTTGCAGCGTACTAGGCTATTAGGGTCAAAGATGGGGCGCTGCTGTTATTATTAGTGCCTGAGATAGTGTTGGTTGCTTCTGCGGCTTGCGCTGCTCCTTCTTCCTGAGCTTCCATTATTGGTCTGCCAGCGTTAATTTTTATTCGTCCTGCTCGAAAGTCGGCCATGGCTTTTGAACCGTGGATTTTTACCTCTTGTTTTCTTACTCCCAGTTTTCTTGCGATCTCTTCTTCTGATTTGCCGGAGAGTTTTAGTTCTACTAGCTCGGGATAGTCTTTTCTTGAAAGCTTGTGCTTCATCTTTAGCTCAGCGGCTTCGTCTTTATTTTGTTCTAGTCGCTTAACGAGCTCGTTCGCCATGTTTTGAGGTTTTAGAGCTTTAAGATTAAGAGCGGGTTTCGGGCGAAACCTACCTGTGCGGGACTCTACTACATCCACCATGATACCACCTACTACTTTACTGCTATCTATTGTATCGGTAGATAAAATCTGATCTTTAGCTATAATGCAGGTATGTCAAAACGAAGATGTGCTATTAAGGTTTGTGGGTTAAAGGAAGAGAGTAACGTTCAAGAAGTACTCGCGCTTTCTCCTGAATATATTGGACACATCTTCTACGAAAAATCACCGCGATATCTGACAGATCCAATGACGTTACCTCTTGATACCGAAACGCAGCGTGTAGGAGTTTTTGTAAATGCGAGTCTTGAACGTATTGTAGATGAGGTGCGTAATAATGCACTTTCAATTATTCAGCTACACGGCTTAGAGCCAGTGTCGCTCATCAATTCTCTTAAAGAGAGCTTGCCTGATATCGGGATCTGGAAAGCGATCAAGATTAAGGATGAATTTCCTTTAGAACTCATCTCTACTTACCGCGATGCTGTTGATTCCTTTCTCTTTGATACCTATAGTGAGCTGGGCGGGGGAAGTGGCGTGCAGTTTGATCATGCTCTGCTTGATCACTATACCGAAGACACGCCATATCTGTTAAGTGGTGGTATCGGTCCGGATGACGCTAAGCTGGTGAGAGAGCTTTTTGATGGAGATGATCGGATGTGGGGAGTGGATATTAACAGCCGCTTTGAGACGGGTCCGGGGGTAAAGGATGTCAGACTCCTTTCTCAGTTTATAGATGAGCTAAGACGATGAGTTTTTACGTAAATAAAGAAGGGTACTTTGGAAATTACGGAGGCGCGTATATTCCGGAATTTCTCTATCCAAATATTGAGGAGCTTCGAACGAGCTATAGAGAAATAGTTGATAGTGATGATTTTAAGAGTGAGTTTAAGAAACTTCTTAGAGACTACGTAGGAAGACCAACGCCACTTTACTTTGCGCCGTCTCTTTCAAAGGCTTGTGGTGGGAAAATTTATCTAAAGCGTGAAGACCTCTGTCATACCGGATCGCATAAGCTTAATAACGCGCTTGGACAGGCGCTTCTCGCTAAGAGGCTCGGGAAAAAACGTATTATCGCTGAGACCGGTGCCGGGCAGCACGGAGTAGCGACTGCAACGGCTTGTGCTCTCCTTGGCATAGAGTGTGTGGTGTACATGGGGCAGGTTGATACTGAGCGGCAAGCGCCAAATGTTGCTCGTATGAAATATCTGGGAGCCGAAGTCGTTCCGGTAACTTCCGGGAGTAAAACTTTAAAGGACGCAACAAACGAAGCGATGAGAGATTGGATAGCTCATCCTATCACGACTCACTATATTATTGGTTCAGTTGTGGGGCCTCATCCTTTTCCTGATATGGTGGCTCGTTTTCAGTCAGTTATAAGTGAAGAGATGCGTGCTCAGTTAAAGAGTGAAACGGGAAATGAGTGTCCGGATATTGTGGTTGCTTGTGTTGGGGGTGGGAGTAACGCTATTGGGGCGTTTTACAACTACTTAGAAGAAGAGAGCGTTCGTTTAGTTGCAGTTGAAGCGGCAGGCGAAGGAGTGGATACTGATAGATCGGCTGCAACGCTCGCTCTTGGAAAAGACGGAGTGCTTCACGGGTGCCGAACAGTTCTTGTTCAAACTGAGGATGGTCAGGTGGTTGAAGTACATTCTGCGAGCGCCGGGCTTGATTATCCGGGAATTGGGCCACAGCACGCACATCTTCATCAGAGCAAGCGAGCAGAGTATGTTTCAGCAACTGATGAAGAGGCTTTTATCGCTGCAAGAGAGCTTTCACGACTCGAGGGGATTATTCCGGCGCTTGAATCAGCGCATGCGGTTGCTTACCTTAAAAAACTATCACTCAGTGAAAACGATACCGTTGTTGTAAATCTCTCAGGGCGAGGGGATAAGGATATGGAGAGCTATTTCTCCTTTGAGGAGAGCCGCCGTGAAAAATAGATTGACGGAGCTCTTTAAGAAGGAGCCTTCAAAAAAGGTACTCTCTATCTTTTGTACTGCAGGGTTTCCTGAGCTTAATTCCATAGTGCCAATTTGTGAGAGTCTTGAAGAAAACGGGGTGGATCTTATTGAGATCGGAATGCCGTTCTCTGATCCGGTGGCTGATGGGCCAGTTATTCAGGAAGCAAGTGATGTTGCTCTTAAAAATGGGATGACACTTGAAGTATTGTTTCGTCAGCTAGAAAGTCTTCGTGAGCGGGTAAGCGTTCCTATTTTACTTATGGGATATATCAACCCGGTGCTTCAGTACGGGCTTGAGCGTTTTGTAACGAGTGCTACCTCAGTTGGGGTGGACGGGGTGATTCTTCCTGATCTGCCACTGCCTGAGTACCGGCAGCAGTGTAAGGATCTCTTTGCGAATAATAATCTCTCAGCGGTATTTTTAGTTACACCACATACACCTGAAGATCGCATTCGGGAGCTTGATAGTGAGAGCTCAGGGTTTCTCTATGTTGTTTCTACTCCTTCAACAACTGGGTCAAAGCTAGAAGTTGTTGCTGAGCAGCAGGAATATTTTTCAAGACTGCGCGCAATGGAACTTAAGAATCCACTTTTGGTAGGCTTTGGTATCTCAGATAAAGAGAGTTACGAGAGGGTGTGCGAACATATGGATGGTGCTATAATCGGCTCAGCATTTATCCGTTGTATTAGAGAGAGTAATGATCTCTCTGGTGACATACAGGCATTCATTAAGAGCATCAGATCATAAAATCATACTATACATTATGAGTGCAGTATCAATTATTCCAGTAGAGGGAGCGGTAAGCGGAGAGGTAGCGCTTGCTGGTTCTAAGAGTTTTACGAACCGTGCTCTTGTAGCTTCGGCGCTTGCGGAAGGGAAGAGTATCCTTAGTAACTATTCAGATAGTGATGATACCGATCTTCTTATTCAGGCTTTAAGAAAGCTTGGAGTTTCTATTACTGTAGTTGATGGTTCGCTCTCTGTTGAGGGAGTTGGTGGGAAATTACATCCCTATTCAGGAGAGCTTGATGTAGGACCAGCCGGAACCACGATGCGTTTTTTACTCTCACTTGTAAGTTGCTTACCGCAAGGGGAGGTCGTGCTCTGTGGGTCTAAGCGTATGCACGAGCGACCGATTGGTGTATTGGTTGATGCCTTAAGAACACTTGGCGCTGATATCACTTACCGTGGAAAAGAGGGGTGTCCTCCACTTAACGTCAAAGGTGTCGGTGGGCTTAAGGGAGGTGAGGTTCATATCGATGCCTCTATTAGCAGCCAGTATTTAACCTCACTTCTTCTGGTCGGGCCGCTACTTGAAGGCGGGCTTACGCTTTCGTGGAGCGGAGAGCTTGTATCGAAGTCTTATATAGAGATGACTCTTAAGCTGCTAGAGGATTTTGGTGTTAAAGCAACATTTTCTCCCACAAGCCTTACGGTTCATTCCGACGAAACGTATCAGGCAACTGATTATCAGGTAGAGGGCGATGCTTCTGGAGGGTCTTATTTCTGGGCGCTCGCAGCAATTACTGGAGGGAGTATTACAGTAAAAAATATCAGTATTGATTCTGTTCAGGGAGATGCCCGCTTTGCGTATGAGCTTCAAAAGATGGGATGCCAGATTGATGTCTCCGTTCCAAATCAGATAACAGTAACTGGAACAGATAAGTTACAACCTATTGTAACTGATATGGAACAGATGCCTGATACAGCGCAGACACTTGCTATGGTGTGTGCGTTTGCTGAGGGTACGAGTACGATTACCGGGCTTTCTACCCTTAAGGTAAAAGAAACGGATAGACTTCAAGCGTTACACAATGAGCTGGCAAAACTTGGCGTCGTTACTGAAATAACATCAGATAGTATTACTATTCACGGAGGCACACTGCACGGAGATGCCCGGATTAAGACGTATGAAGATCACCGTATGGCGATGTCTTTTGCGCTTCTTGGAGCGAAGTTGTCAGGTGTTGTTATTGAAGAGCCGGATGTGGTCAGGAAATCTTTTCCAACGTATTGGGAAAAACTCTCTTCGCTAGGAGTTGGAGTTAGATGAAGATCGTTCTTGCTGGATTTATGGGAGCCGGGAAAAGCTCTGTTGCTAAAGCGCTATCGGAGAAGCTGGGAGTGCCGCTCTATGAGAACGATGATGAGATTGTGAAGCGTTCAGGGAGAGCATCTATCCCGCAGATCTTTGAACAAGATGGTGAGCCTGTTTTTCGAAAACTAGAGACTGAACTTTTAGCAGAAGGGCTAAAGAGGGAGGCTTTTGTATTATCTCCCGGAGCGGGGTTTATCGAGGATGTGGCCAATAGAGAGCTTGTAGCCAGCTCCGGGGCGAAAGTTATTTACCTAGATACTTCCTTTGAGACTATATGTGAAAGGCTTTCAGTAGATGAAGGAAGACCTCTTTTTCAGGATAAAGAAGCTGCTAGAGAGCGTTACCTTAGGAGAGCGCCGCTTTACCGGGCTCATGCTGATATTATTGTTCCTACAGATAATCGTTCTATCTCTGAGCTTCGTTCGCTTATTCTTAGGCTTCTTTCTAAGGGTGCGCCTGCATCCAGTGGTGAGATGTATGCAGTCATTGGTGATCCTGTTGCGCTCTCACTATCACCGCGCGTGCATAATGCGGCATTTAAAGATTCTGGAACAGACAGTGATAGATTATACGGAGCGATGCGAATTCAAACGAGCGAGCTAAAAGCCTTTTGTGATCTGATGCGTAGCGGTGCGGTAAGTGGAGCGTCTTGTACGATGCCACATAAGCTTGAAATCTTGCCGTACGTTGATGAACGTTCCCCGGCAGTGAAAGCAATCGGAGCGGCGAATACCCTTACGCTACGCGACGGGAAGATCTTCGCTGAGAATACTGATTGGGTTGGCGTGGTAGCGCCACTTAAGCAGGCAGCAGATCTCTCAGGTAAGAAAGTCGCTATACTCGGTGCCGGCGGTACGGCGCGCGCAGCGCTTTATGGTCTTAAGAAGGAAGGGGCAGAGATTACACTTTTTAATCGTTCAAGAGAGAAAGGTGAAGAACTCAGTAAGGAGTTTGAGGTGGACTTTTACCCGCTCAGTGAGATTCAGAGTGTGAAAGGTCTTGAAATCGTTTTAAATACCACCTCAGTAGGGATGAGTGGTCAGTTAGAGCGCTCACCAGTACCTGCAGAAATTTTCTCGACAGAGATGATTGTCATGGATGCCATCTATAAGCCATATTATACCCTGATGCTTCAGATGGCTGAGCAAGGTGGGGCGCGCGTAATTCCGGGCGCTCGAATGTTTCTTGAGCAGGCGTGTGCTCAGTTCGAAATTTGGACAGGAGGCCAGGCTCCCCGTGATGTTATGGCTGGAGTAATTGCACAGGAATTTGAGAGAGAAAGTATTTAGTGGAACAGGTAACAAACAATTTTTGTCTCCCCATCAGGGCTGCTTCACTTGAGGAAGCGAAGCGTACTATCTCTGCGAATGTGGATAAGTATGCCTACTTTGAACTCTGGCTTGATTACCTTGATGGCGTTCTCGATTCAGATCTGACTTCGCTCATATCGCTTTACCCAACAAATCTTATCTTCCTATTTAGACGACATGAGCTAGAGCCGATTAAGATGGAACTTGATAGGCGACGAGAGATTATTGAACTTCTTTCTGAGAGCAACCTCTATCTCGATCTGGATCTCGTTACGCAGGAAGAGGATATCGAAATTTACAAAGAGAAGAAGCGTGGCTTAAAGCTCCTTCTCTCTTATCACAACTATCAACGTACGCCTGATGATGCAGACCTTATGAAGTTAAAAGATCGCATGATGGAATTCATGCCAGAAGTGGTAAAGTTTGCAACGTTCTGCACAAAGGAGCAGGACGCTCTTCGTCTCCTGTCGCTCTTACTGCACCTACGTGAAGAACAGCAAAAAGCAGTTGTGCTCGGCATGGGTGAGCACGGGGCGATTACCCGTATTTTTGGAAAACTGTGGGGAAATTACATTAATTTCACCCCGATATCCCCCGACGCCGCAACTGCCCCCGGGCAGTATACGTACCACGAACTCAAGAAGATTACTGAGCTGCTATAAGAACGGATTTGTCGTCATCGCCCTATAACTATTTGATATTTCGTGTCAAATTGAACTTGATATTTAAATAACCGTGTTTTATCCTTCCGGCTTTACAATCTTTCCCTGAGGTAAGGTGCGGTATGCCGGATCAGTCTAAAGTAGAACTTCCAAAGAGCCATTCAAGATTGCTCGTTTCGGCAGGCGGAAAGAGTGAGTATACCGAAGCTCGTGACGGAATTCTGAAGAATATCTCTGAGCAACAGCTCGCCGCTGTCCGCGCCACTGGACTCTGGCAAGCAGCTATGGCTCCTGACGAGTCAGGTGAGTCTTTTTTGGAGGCGCCTGATCTTCGAAACATGCTCATAACGATGGGATATGTTCCTGGAAAGTTTAAGAAGTACCTACCGCAAAGTGCGGCAGAGGTTAATGGTCACGCTGAGCAGATACGTAATACCTCAGCTCAACTTATAGAAGTCTTTATAAACTCGCCTGAGAAGGTGACACAATTTCTTGATGCCAACACGAAGAGGCAATTTCAGAAAGTTGTAAGGAATGTTGAAGTAGAGACACCGGTACTTCGCACACTACAGTCAATGATTCTCCAGCAGCAGCATCTTGATACCTTTGATCTCAGAGAGATTACAGAGCGTTTCCCTCTTCCAATTACTCGGATGAATTATTTCGGAAGGTTTTTAGCGAGTGGTTGCGAGAATCGGGGCATGGCCGGGCGACATCTGCTCTGTGCAGCACCATTTTTTCAGCAGATGGCCAATCTGATGGAGGCCGTTCACGGGCCCAGTAAACGGCTGATGTATGCTCAATCTGAGCGAATGGTACTGAAAGAAAATTCAGAAGGTGTGCCTACTTGGAAGAAGGAGTGTTTCGATTTTACGCCTGAAACGCTCAAGTTAGTGACAACATGCTTAAATAGAAGTGTGGATTTAGGACATAGCAATGCGAATGGAGTAAAGAGAGATTGCGTCTGTATTGAGCTTCCAGATTTTCGAATGTCATCTGATATTAATGTGCTAAAAAGTGTTTCACCAAAACTTCGTACCCAGTTGGCTATGGAGATCGTTGAGTACATTATGGTTGGTGAAAAGTCTTCTCCTCTGTTTAAAGCTGAAAAGCGAGAGGACTTAAAGCGGAAGATCGATAAGCTCTCCGGCGAGATAGAAGAAAAGCGCGCGGAGCTTTCAGCTTTTAATGAGAAGCGACCATCCTTACGACAATTTACAGGCAAGGGTGCAAAGAGTGCTTATGCAGAAGCGAAGGATGTTTATTTGAGCGAGAAGTTGCAGCGGCAAGAAGTGATCGATGTCATGAGAGAGAAGCTTTCCCGTCTTGAGGAGGAGAGTAATCAGTCGCGCCCGCTTATAAAGAGGCAGCAGCTTTCTGCGAAGGAGGAGTATAACTACAGACAGAAGGTGAGTTCTCTTGAGACAGCCAAGAAGAGACGAAGAGAAATTAGAGAAGCTGGCCCGAAAAATGACACCAAGAAGGAACATGTGCTGTGGGAGAAACGATTATCTGCAATTGAAGATAAGGTGTATGAGCTACGATCCGATGTTGAAATGTATGAGGATACAAAGAGATATGTAAAACCAGTAATAAAACACCTTGCTCTTTCATCTGCAAAGCAGCAGAGCCTTACTGCGTTTCGCAACAAAGTACGTGAGGCACAGGAAGCTGGAAAGCAGATTGTCTTTGTTGCTGGACGTAACAGCAATGCTACTCCTCTTCTCACCTGTCTTGATAAGCTCTGGGATTCAAACGCAGCGGCGGACCTTTCGTCGGTAAGAACTCTTAAAGATGCCTCTTTTCTTTTAGATCAGAACGCCATGAAAGTCCTTCAAAACGCGAGAAAGGATACGTACGGAAGAGGCATACGGTCCAGTCAGTTGCGGCACTTTATACTTCCAGATAGAGATGTAAATCTTAGTGCGAAATTTGTTGTTTCAGATCTGTTGCCTCAGTCCAGTGATCCAGAGACCGGTGAGATACTAAAGAATCTTGTGAAGGCTTTTCCAGTATCTACGGTGAGAACTCCGTCTGAGCTCAAATATGCTGCGATGCAGTGGGCAGGAAAGAAAAAAGCAACGCTTGCGGATTGCCTTGACTATACCTTTCACCATACGACCAAACCTGTAGAGGAGAGAGCATTACGAGCTCTGTTAGAGACTTATAGTCGTCTCTCTGCCGGGCACTTCCCTGCTGAATCACAGCGAGTACTAATAGCAAAGCATAATATCCCCAAGTCTTTATTCGATCTTTACGACCGCTACCTCGAAAGCTATCGACCACATAAGCTAGGTGAGCTTCCTGCAATTTTTGAAGACCGAGCAACGCTCTCTGACTATAAAGACATGCATCTTGATACGGTAGGCATGAGCCTTGAGGTGCGTCTTCTTGAACAGCATCTTGCCGAAGGCGACGGGATTGTAGGGATTGTAGATGGGACGTCTTATTACCCGGATCTTACAAAAGAGATAGAGGGAGAGAAATTTAAGGAAGATGTAGAAAAGTCAGAAGAGTTTTGGGGGAACTATACACGGCCACCGCGGCGGCTCCTTCAGAACCTTTGTTCTCGAGTCATTGAGGGAGAGGCTCATGAAGGCCTTCTTCATCACTCTATAGTAAGTGTGAAAAATCCAAGCGCGTTAGAAAAAACCTTTGAAAAGCTCGTTCAAAGATTTTATGGAATAGACCTCAAGAGTACTCCCGATATGGGCAGAATTAATGATTTCTTGATGGAGCTCACCGTCTACGATGAGAACGTTATACTTATTTTAGATGCGGACAATGTTAAAGATCTTCGTGGATATAGCTTGTTTGTAAATGAGCTCCGAAAGCATCGTGTGAAAGTAATCATAACAAATCTAAAAGAGCCGTTGCCCGGAGTGCCAAATATTCAGGTACAACCTTTTCTTGACTTTGATGTTCCTGAAAAGCTTTTCGCAGATAGCGAAGCGATACAGACAAAACTTGAGCTTGAAAGTCCTGTTAGTAAGGACCTGTTTGGATTCTGTTCAAGACAAGTTGAGGGGTTCCGCTCGAGCGGTGACGATCCGCTTCACCTTAACTTGGCTCTTCTTCATGCTGCAGCTGAAAGCGCGAGACTTAGGGGATACAGCACCATTGAAGATGCAGATGTGATTGAGGCGATGTCGCCTATTTTCCGTATTCCAGATGTAGCACAGATTCGGGAAAAGAAAGGTATTATTAAACGTTTTAATGAATATGCACCGACTCAGATTCTCGGCCAGAAAGATGCGATTGAGCAAATAGGGAATGCTATCATTTCACATCTTTTACGCCTGCGTGATCAGAGACGTCCGCTCACGCTTCTTCTGCCTGGACCTACAGGTGTTGGTAAGACCGAGTATATGTATAAACTTTCGCTTGCATTGGGTATCCCATTCTTTGGTATCGAAGGAGCAGAATTTTCAGAACCGCAATCGTATTCGAAGCTGATTGGCTCCCCTCCTGGTTATAAAGGCAGTGATGAAGGAAGATTCTTTAATTTTTTAGATGAGAATATTTTGTCATTTATATTTATCGACGAGATCGAAAAGATGCATCCAGATGTCTATACGGCGCTGATGAACTTCTTTGATACAGCCACTCTGACATCTGGAGGAGGGAAGACGATAAAACGTCCAGGAGCTATTATAGCAGGCGCCTCAAATGCTGCTGCTGATAAGCTTCACAGAGGTATGAGTATGCGAGAAGTGAGAGACGTGCTCTCGGAAGCGTTTGTTGATCGCTCAGGAAATCCTCGTCCAGAGCTTGTTCGAAGGTTTGATCCAATTGTTATGCATGCCATTGAGAAGGATGAGTTTATGAAAGCCACCGATCTTACGGTGAATGGGCTCCGTGATCGATACGGGGTTATTGGTGCTGGCCTTCGAGTGGTAGATATAGATCCTTTAGCCTCTGACCTTCTTTATGAAAGCTCAAAGGAAGTTTGTAGATATAACGAGGGTGCTCTGAAAGGGATCGGTAACAGAAAAACCGTTACTGGCTTCGGTCATAATGGTAAGGGATCGTTTAACGACGATTATTTCTTTGACCTGAGACACCTCAGTCGCGCGCTTGATCAGCTCGCAGGTGAATCCATTCGAGAGGCTGTAGAGGCTCAGTATGATATTGTAAACTTTAATCCACGTGAGCATAAGCGCAATATTCGACTCTATGCTGAGAATGGTCAGATCAAAGTAGCAACAGCTGCCTGATGGCTTACGGCTTTCCTGTCATCTGCTATTGATGCTCGTTTCCTTTTAGTATTTAATTACGTCCATGGCAGGAAATAGCTTCGGAGAACTTTTTAAAATTTCAACTTTTGGCGAATCACACGGTGGTGCGGTTGGTGTTGTTATTGATGGTTGTCCTGCTGGGTTAGAGGTGTCAGAGGCGGATATTCAGCCAGAACTCGATCGAAGAAAGCCCGGACAGAGTAAGATTACTACGCCGAGAAAGGAGCAAGATATTATTACGCTTCTCTCAGGTGTATTTGAAGGGAAAACAACAGGGACCCCGATCCTTATTCTTGCTCATAATAAAGATGCTAAATCAGAAGATTATAACCACCTAAAAGATCTCTACCGTCCATCACACGCTGATTACACCTATCACAAGAAGTATGGGCTAAGAGATTGGCGCGGAAGTGGACGAGCCTCGGCGAGAGAAACGCTCGCCAGAGTTGCTGCTGGAGCAATAGCTAAAAAATATCTGAAAGAAACTCTTGGAATCGAATTTCTGGCATTTGTAGAACAGGTAGGAAGTATCCGTGCAGAGGTTGATGTTCGTACGGTTACCTCTGAGCAGATCGAAGCAAATATTATAAGATGCCCTGATACTTCAGTGAGTGAAAAGATGATCGCACTGGTTGAAGAGATTAGAGATGATGGTGATTCAATTGGTGGAATAGTTAAGGGCGTTATCCGGGGGTGCCCCGCCGGACTAGGGGAGCCAGTGTTTGACAAACTCCATGCGGATCTCGCAAAAGCTATGACCAGCATCAATGCCGTAAAGGGATTTGAGATCGGTTCTGGCTTCTCCGGAGTAGAGCTTCGAGGAAGTGAGCATAACGATCCATTCTGTATAGACAAAGATTCAGGTGAAGTATCAACGACTTCGAATCATGCTGGTGGTGTACTGGGAGGAATCTCCACAGGAGAAGATATCTATTTCCGTGTTGCTTTTAAACCAGTTGCTACGATCTTAAAAGAGCAGGATACCGTATCTATAGATGGTGAAGGTAAAAAACTCAAAGCCTCAGGCCGTCATGATCCTTGCGTAGTCCCGCGAGCTGTTCCAATTGTAGAATCGATGGCAGCGCTTGTAGTGATGGACCACTACTTAAGGCATCGTGGGATCTATTCCTAATCCTGCATCTGCAGTCATTGCTTCGTCGTTCGGCATATACATGCCTCAGCTCCTCGCAATGTCGGCTGTACTGTAAGGATTCCCCCATCCCTCACCTTGTCCTGCTCCTAGTCCTGTTCCTTGTCCAAATAACTAACAAATGAGAGATTGCTTAGTGGTAAATTCATGAGATTGCCGCGTCGTTCGACCTTTCGGTCTCAGCTCCTCGCAATGACGGGGGAGGATTGGTATAGGGGCAGGTAGAACTCGTGCTTTGATGACTTTTTGTGGTTGGTGTGCTATTTTCGCCACCTTATGCAAGAAACACAGTACCTTGTTATCGGTGGCGGTATCGCTGGACTTACTTTTGCTCTTGAAGTTGCTGAGAGCGGGCCTGTTACCGTGCTTTTTAAAAAAGGACTTTCTGAATCATCAACTGCGTGGGCTCAAGGTGGTATAGCCGCAGTAACAGAAGATGATGATTCTTTTGAGAGTCATATTCAGGATACCCTCGTTGCGGGCGCCGGACTGTGTGATGAAAAGATCGTTGAGATAGTGGTAAGAGAGGGTCCAGAGTGCGTTGAGCGACTTATTGAAAGAGGAGCCGCGTTCGATCTTGATCCTGAGGGGGGGCGTTATCATCTGCACCGTGAGGGTGGACATTCACAGCGCCGCATTTTTCATGCCGCTGATTCTACCGGATGGGAGATCCAACGAGCGCTGTTAGGAGCTGCAAAAAGTCATCCAAATATTACTTTTCAACCTTACTCGCATGCTGTTGATCTTATCACGTCACACAAATATGGAATTTCGACGGATGAGCCAAATCGAGTTCTCGGTGTCTATGTGCTAAATCGGGAAGGCTTTGTAAATCCAATACTTGCTCAAACAGTACTTATTGCTACTGGTGGGGTGGGTAAAATTTATCTCTATACATCAAATCCTGATGTTGCTTCCGGTGATGGTATTGCAATGTGTTACCGTGCAGGTGTTTCGGTAGCAAATATGGAATTTATGCAGTTTCATCCTACCTGCTTGTATCATCCAAAAGCTAAAAACTTTCTTCTTACTGAAGCCTTAAGGGGAGAAGGCGCAAAACTCTTACGTGTTGATGGTCACCGCTTTATGCCTGATTATCATAAGGATGCTGAGCTTGCGCCGCGTGATGTTGTAGCTCGCGCAATAGATTTTGAAATTAAAAAGCACGGTGATGATTATGCGCTTCTTGATATCTCTCACCGTGAGAGTGATTTTCTTAAGGAGCATTTTCCAACACTTCTAAGCAAGTGTAGTGAGTTCGGGTATGACATGACCAAGGAAGGTATTCCAGTGGTGCCAGCTGCTCACTATTGCTGCGGTGGAGTGGTGACTGATGAGATGGGGCGTACCACTATTGAAGGACTCTATGTTGCTGGAGAGAGTGCTCACACCGGACTCCACGGCGCAAATAGGCTTGCTTCGAATTCTCTACTTGAAGGTATGGTCTTTGCTACACGCGCAGCGTCAGACGCTAGGACTCGGCCTTCACGAGAGGCGCTATCTCAGGAGCCTCCTCCATGGGATCCAGGTAGTGCCGTTGATAGCGATGAGCAGGTGGTAATCACTCAGAATTGGGAGGAGATCAGGCGGCTGATGTGGAACTATGTGGGTATAGTTCGGAGTAATAACCGTCTGCAACGTGCTCTTAGCAGAATTCAGCTGATTAAGCAGGAAATTGATGAGTATTATTGGGACTTTAAGATTACCCCCGATCTTCTTGAGCTTCGAAATCTTTGCCTTGTGGCTGAGCTAACTGTGCGATGTGCGATGGCTCGAAAGGAGAGTCGTGGGCTGCATTATACGATTGACTACCCAGAATGTTCACAATCTCCTCAAGACACTCTTGTTAGCCCTTAAGATCAACTATTCAAACTCTAATATACCTAAATTATGCTACTTCCTTGAATAGATAAGGTAATCAAGATAATTTTAACTCTAAG
This sequence comes from bacterium, assembly GCA_030431715.1. Classification (GTDB taxonomy): domain Bacteria; phylum Bdellovibrionota_C; class UBA2361; order UBA2361; family RFPC01; genus JAUIIO01. The sequence goes on along the minus strand of JAUIIO010000022.1, from coordinate 51,404 downwards.
CTCTGCATGAGGAGTCTACAGTTTTCACTGTAAAGAATCGTCAATGTCAACACGAAACAGTTTCATTGGCGGGTGGTATCGAAGTAAAGCAGTACATGTCATCACTTATTACCCAAGAACAGCTAGCAGAGTATTTTGCTGACGGTGGCCAAGATCTGGCTTTCATCGAATACGCAGCTGATGGGGTAACTATTGAGGACATATCCTCTGATAGCCAAAACGTTTCTGAGGCTTATCCTGCTCGTGGTGATGGTCTTGAAGTCGAGTCTTCACCCCGGCCCGAGAGAGAACATAAGCCCACTTCATTTGATGAGATTGAACTTGAGCATTTTAAGATGCCTCAGTCTCCCGCCTGCCTCAAGGATAAGTTGCCAGCGTATAGCAAAGAGCAGGCTAAGGAAAAACTTGAAACCTACAACCAGTTATATGCACTCCTCAGGCAAAATCTCTTTAGCAAACCGGAGGTTATCTCCGCTTGTTTTTCGCTCAGTAAGATTGCCTGTAAGCGTACAGCTGAATTAAGGCAGGTCTTTAAGCTTGCACCTAAAGAGCAGGTGAGATTTAAGGGAAGACTTTCCCAGAGCCTCAACATGTACGGAGCAAGGATTGAATCTATGCGCGCTGAGGTCGTAGCGTGGGAGGCGCGGGGAGAGGTTCCTCTTGAGGTAAAAGAGCGACATGATGCGGTGTATCTCAGGCTTGGTCGCTTTTTTAATATCCTGCCGTTTAAAAAAGAGTTTCTGCAATATCTTGCTGAGCAAGCACCCAAAGAAAGGAAGGATGAACTTGGAAGCATTCTCGCAGCTGCCAAAGCACTCAAGAAAGAAATTGTATTTCATAACCTGCGGTATCTGAGGTTAATAGCTTTAAAGACTGATTATCCGGGCTTTGAAACAGATGATGTGTTTCAGCTCAGTGCTGTGTACCTTGACAAGATTATTGATAATTTTGATCCAGAGCTTGGTGTTTCATTTGCGCACTATGCACGTGTCAGCATTACTACCAACCTACAACGAGATCTTTCAAAGCAGTACTTAGGTGGTACGGTAGCAAGCGCTGCACATCGTCAGGCGAAAGATGCGCTTCGGATAATTGAGAAGGTGCGAAGAGAGGAGGGCTATGAGCTTGATGATAGAGAGTTAGCGAAGCTTCTCGGTGTTAAAAAAACAGAAATCCCAAAGTTAAGATTGCTCATTGATCGTCAGAAAGATACGTACCTTACCAGTGAAACAGAATCTCAGCTCAGTACTGATCGCAGAGCTCAAAATCGGTTGATTGTTGATGGTTATAGTCTTGAAGATTGTTTACTCGTAGCGGCTAAAATTTTATCCCGGCGGAAGTTCGAAATGGTGGAGCGCCATTATATTTTTGGCGAGACGCAAAATAAGATTGCAAGGAGTTATGGGACTTCGAAGCAAGCAGTTAACCAAATGCTCGATCGTTGTCTTGAAGCTGTAAGATATGAACTTACGAGAATGCGAGATCGGTTTGAGTTTGAAAGTAAAAGCTGGTTCCAAGATAAGTCATACTTATTTGATTTTTTCATTGGAGAGTTAGAGGCGTCATCCGGTGGTTGTGATGGTACAAAGATGATTGAGAAGTACGCCGGGGATACTGAATTCTGGAGAAATTTCTTTGATACGAGCAGAGGGCGAGTTCCTCTTTTTAGGCACAAGCTTGGCAAGCGAGGGTTTGACCTTGAGAGGCTTTCGCCAGAGAGAAGGGAGATATTCCTAGCGTTTTTCCGCCAGAGATTTCCTAATCTCGAATCAGTGGGAAAGGACCGAATGCTTTCTACTCTCTTAGGGGTACCGCGGGAAGTCTCTGCAATACGGCGGGAACTTGTGAAACGTGGTTGGCTAAAAGGGGATGTCACGCCGCAAAAGAAGCATGGCTCAGAAAGATCTTTAAAGGAGGCATACGTTAGAGATGTCTCTCTTGAGCAGAAAAATAAAAATATAGATGCTTTTATACAGGCCAATTATCCTGATCTCGATTCGTTTCAAAAAGACGGTCCGTCAGTGAAGCTTCTAGCAGAGCATGTGGGATGTAAGCCGTGGGAGATGGAAAAGCTTGCGGCCTTTGCGGCTAGAGAAGGGGGGCCGCTCTCTCAGGTGATGCCTGAAGGAGCAAAGCCACTACGAGCAAAAAAACTTTCTTTTTACTTCCGTCGTGAGGTTGTTGGCGAGGCTATGGCATATGCGAACGCAAAAAATTGGGTAAAAAGAAATATCCCTCATATTGGTGCATACAAAAAAACGGATTTTCGGGTTCTCAGAACATTGCTTGAAAGTACTGATTACATTGGGCGACACACCTCCGGTGAGCTTTCGTCTCCTGCTCAAGTTGGGGCAGAGTTGGTCAAGAGAGGGTGGACCAGCCCATTTCTTGATCGCTATAACCCTCAAGTGAAAGGGCTTAAGTCTATGGCGTGCGACATTGCGGTTGTTCAAAGTGAAGATGCTCGCAGATATAATATCGCCGTTATAAAGGGTGAAGAATTACCGGTTGTTGAGCAGGGTACAGATAGCGATTAACTTATTGTCTTTGCGATGTCCCTATATTCTTGCAGCGATTCGGGATTTGCTAGAGCCTCTGTATTTGTGACTTCTTCCCCGTTGATAGTTTTTCGAACGGCTACTTCTGAAATTTTGCCACTTCTCGTCCTTGGAATATCTTTCACAGCAAGAATTTTTTTAGGAACGTGAAAGGGACTTGCTTCTTTGCGTATCTTTGCTGAGATGGCTTTGCAGAGATCGTCTGTCAGAAGAGATCCGGATTGCAGTTTCACAAAGAGAATGACCCGTACATCGTCTTCCCATTTTTGACCCACTACAATAGCTTCTTCAATCTCTGAGATGGTCTCAACTTGGCGATAAATTTCAGCTGTTCCAATTCGAACACCACCTGGATTAAGGACGGTATCAGATCTCCCAGAGATGATGAGCGTTCCTCTTTCAGTAAGCATCGCCCAGTCTCCGTGTCGCCAGACGTTATCGAAGTGTGAGAAGTAGGCTTTGTGCATCTTGCTGCCATCAGGATCGTTCCAAAACATTACGGGTTGTGAAGGAAAGGGAGCGGTACAGACGAGCTCGCCCATTTCATTTGTTACAGGTTCTCCCTTTTCGTTATATATTTGAACATCGTATCCAAGAGAGCGGCATTGAATCTCTCCTCGATATACAGGGAGGGTGGGGCAACCGAGCACAAAACAGCCGATGATATCCGTCCCTCCTGATATGGAAGATAAAAGGACCTCTTCTTTTATGCTCTTATAAACATAATCATAGTTCTCGGGAATAAGAGGCGATCCCGTTGAGAGAATCGCACGAAGCGATGAGAGGTCGTGAGACTGTGAGGGGGTGAGCCCTTGATTCTCAAGTGCTGAAATATATTTTGCGTTTGTTCCAAAGACCGTAAATTTTTCTTGTTCCGCAAAGTCTAAAAGTATCTTCCCGTCGTTATGAAATGGCGCACCATCATAAAGCATAAGTGTGGCACCGCAGGCCAGCCCACTTACGAGCCAGTTCCACATCATCCAACCACATGTTGTCTGATAAAAAAATCGATCGTCTCTACAAACGTTCGTATGGAGTTTGAGCTCTTTAAGGTGTTCGATAAGTGTGCCACCTGCACCGTGTACAATGCATTTTGGCTTTCCAGTCGTACCAGAGCTGAACATAATGTAGAGCGGATGGTTAAAAGGAAACTGCTCAAAGTCTATTGGTTTATCGCTAAACTTTTCCTTAATCTCATTATACAGATGTACGTTCCCAGAGATGTTGTGAGTAGGCGACGCGTTGACATAGGGGACAACGATTGTGTGCTGAATCGAAGGAATCTTTGCACGAATCTCTTTTGCTTTTTCTAAAGTGTCGAGAGATCGCCCCTTATGCCAGTATCCGTCAGCGGTGAGGAGTATAACGGGTTCGATCTGTCCGAAGCGATCAACAACACCGCTTACACCAAAGTCTGGAGAGCAGGAGCTCCAGAGCGCGCCAAGAGATGTCGTTGCAAGCATGCAGATGATCGTTTCAGGAAGGTTAGGCAGGTAGGCTGCCACACGATCACCTTTATTAACTCCGAGGTCTTTTAGGCAGCGTGACATTTTTGCCACTTCCTTTTGTAGCTCAGCATAAGACAGGCGCTTTCGGATCTTGTCTTCTCCCCAGAAAACTATCGCTTCGTCTTCGCTTGAGGTGCGTAAGAGATTCTCCGCGAAATTTAAGGAGGCGTCAGGAAACCAGCGGCAATCACTGAACTGCTCTTGCTTTTTAAACACTCGGTTTCCTTTAGATCCAATGATTTCAGCGAATTCCCAGAATTCAGACCAAAATTTTTGTGGTTCTGCCACGGACCATGAGTAGAGTTCGTTATATGATGTAAAAGTTTGAGCTACCGAGCTCTTTAGCCGTTCGCAAAATTGAGCGATCGAGGTAGTAGTGAGGTTTTGCTCTGGGGGTTGCCACATCACTTGTTCATTTGTCATTACCCACTCCTCAAACACCGTTTTCTTTGTTTAATGTAAACCTCATACTTGATGAAAGACTGTTTTTTGTATTAAGTATTTGCAAGTAATCGGTTTGTTTCAAAACGTCTCCGTTACGCTCTGATCTTATTGTTCTCACGGACTCATTCTAATCAAGAATGGGCGCAGAGATATACAGTTTTTTCAGGGCATACGATGATAGTCGGAAAATTTGTTCATGCTCACTTTTATTGAGAAATACAAAGGTTTAATTCCTTTATTCTTTATTCTCCTCATCTTTGCCCTGAGTTTTTTAACATCACATTCTGAAATCCAAGCAGAAGAAGAAGCTAAAGAAGAAGCCTATCCTGAGATCGGCATCGATGAAGGGGTTTGGAACGATGGCCAAGCTGCGCTTTGGGATCTCAATATCATCGATCACTACCACTACTTTGGTCCAGCTGAACGTGCCCGTGGATATAAGCCTGCTCAACCTATTCGTTTTAGTCACATTACACACGTTCAGAAAAACAAGATGGAGTGTCAGTACTGTCACTGGTCAGTAACGAAGTCATCATACGCAGCTATTCCTGAAGTTGAGACTTGCATGGGATGTCATAGCTACGTTCTTGGGCAAACAGATGTCCAAAAGAAAGAGATCGCAAAGATTAAAGAGTACTGGGATAGCGGCGAGCCGATACCGTGGTCAAAAGTTACCGTTATGCCGAACTACGTGAAGTTTAACCACGAACGACACGTTAAGGCTGGTACCGCGTGTCATACGTGTCACGGACAGATCCCGGAAATGAGCACAGTAGAGCGAGTATCTTCAATGAAGATGGGCTGGTGTATCTCCTGTCACAGAGATCAAGGCACAAGCATTGATTGTTACACGTGTCATTACTAGTGATTGGATACTATTGAGGAAAAGATGAGCGATAACGGTTTGGTACAAATTAGTTCGATGAAAAAAACCGGCGAGAAGAAAGCCGGTGACATGAGTCGTCGCACATTCCTAAAAGTTCTTGGTGCCGCTGGCGCGGCTGGAGCTACGGCTTGCGCAGACAGTTCGAAGCAAAACATTTTCCCAAATGTAAAGGGTGATAACTACCAAGTTCCTGGTGTGGCCACATGGTTTCGTTCAACCTGCCTTGAGTGTTCTGCGAATTGCGGAATTACCGTGAGGAACAGGGAAGGACGAGCTGTGAAAGTTGAAGGAAATCGTGAAAACCCTGTTGCTGAAGGTGGGCTGTGTGGCTTGGGGCAGGCATCGTTGCAGGCGCTTTACAATCCAGACCGAATTCGTGAGCCACTGGAGAAAGTGGTTGATGGTGAGAAGGCTACCTTTAAGCCGATTACGTGGAAGGCTGCCTATAAGAAGGTGCAAGCGGCTCTTAAGAAAGCAGACGGAAAATTTGCGTTTCTTACCGGTGAGACGACAGGCTCCCTCGATACTCTCGTAACAGACTTTACGAAAAGTCTTAATGGAACTCGCGCTGTTTATGATGTGCTTCAGCCAGTGGCGGAGGCGAAAGCCTCTGAGCGTGTATATGGAACCTATGGTGTTCCATACTACGACTTTGAAAAGGCAGAGGTTGTTCTTAACTTTGGTGCGGACTTCCTAGAAACTTGGGTTAGTCCAGTAGGAAACGCTCGCGGGTGGGCCAAAGGCAGAAAGGCTGATCACCTCTCAAAAGTTTTCCATGTTGAGCCACGTCTCTCCCTTACTGGGGCAAATGCTGATAAATGGCTATGCAATAAGCCCGGTTCTGAGCTTGAAATTGCACTGGCTGTCTTGAAAACTCTCCACGGGTGGGGGCTCGGAAAGAATCTCTCAGAAGATGTGAATGGACGCATCGCAAAGCTCGTGCAGGATGTTAAGATCTCGGATGTTGCAAAATCCTCAGGTGTAAGTGAAGAGAAGATTCTCTTGGTTTCAAAGCACCTTAAAGAGTCAAAGCATTCACTCGTACTGAGTGGCGGAGCTGCGGGGCGTGGTGGAGACGCCCTTGGTCTTGCCACGGTTACAGCGCTTCTTAATCTCGTACTTGCGAACGTTGGAAGTACTGTTGATATCAGCCGCATGCGTAAGCCGAAGAGTTTAATTGGTGATGTTGAAAAGGTGCTTCAGTCGCTTGATTCTGGTGACGTAGAGCTGCTCTTTGTTCACGGAACGAATCCAGCCTTTACGCTCCCTTCTGATTTCGGTTTCTCTTATGCGCTTTCTTCTGCGCGCACAAAGAAAGTGGCTGCAGAGAGAGGAGATCTTCCTCTCCTAGTGAGTTTTGCCTCAGAGCTCGACGAGACAGCTGAACAAGCTGATATTATTTTACCAGCTCATCATTTTCTTGAAGATTGGGGTGATGCGAACCCACTAGCCGGTATCAACAGTTTGGTGCAGCCAGTAATGACCCCGGTGTTTAATACCCGTTCGTTTGGGGATTCTCTTCTTACGTTAGCAGGGAAAGGAGTTTCAGAAGCTAAAGACTATAAGTCTTTTGTCCAAAAACAGTGGGAAGAGCTTCACGGAATTGTCGGTAGTAGTCTTACGTTTTCGAAGTGGTGGGCTGAATGTCTTGAGCGAGGCGGCTACTTTAAGGCTGCATCTAAGCCTGTAAAAGTTACAGTAAGCAAAGATGCCTACAATGTTAAGCCTGCTAAAAAAGTGAAGATGACTAAGGGTGCTAAGTCTGAAGCCCTGCATGTTCTTACGTATCCTTCTGTAAAAACTTTCGATGGTCGAGCTGCCAACAGACCTTGGCTTCAAGAGCTTCCGGATCCAGTTACCAAAGCAGTGTGGGACTCTTGGGCAGAGATACATCCTGAGACGGCTAAGAAGTATGGACTCAGTCAGGGTGATGGAGTGATTCTCAGGAACTATTATGGTGAGGTTAATGTTCCAGTTTATGTTACTGAGCACGTTCATCCTGATGTTGTAGCGGTCCCACTTGGTCAAGGGCATTCAAGTTATGGGCGGTTCGCGAAAGAGGTAGCCGGGGTAGGGAACATACTCAGTCTTTTCCCTAAGAGTGCTACCAGCGCTGGTGCTTTGGCTCTTAGTGGCGTGACGGCGAAGCCGGTAAAAAGCCGGACCCCTTCAATTCTTGTTAGAACTCAGACGGAGAATTCGCAACATGACCGACATCTCGCACGAACGAAGTATGTTGAAGCAAAGTCTCACGGAGATCACGGCCATCACGGTTCAAATGGTCACCATGAGGGCGGACATCACGAAGTGAAGCAGATGTATGAGCAGCGAGAGCATCCTCTCTATGAATGGGGACTTAATGTGGATCTCGCAGCGTGTACTGGGTGTGGTTCGTGTGTTGTTGCTTGTTACGCCGAAAACAATATTCCTACCGTTGGAAAAGAGGTTGTGTATCAGGGGCGTGAGATGTCATGGCTTCGCATTGAGAGATACTTTGATCAACCAGCCGAGGAGCTCAAAGTGAGCTTTCTCCCAATGATGTGTCAGCAGTGTAATAACGCGCCGTGTGAGCCAGTCTGCCCAGTGTATGCAACGTACCACAACGAAGAAGGTCTTAACTCAATGGTTTATAACCGTTGTGTAGGAACGCGGTACTGTTCAAACAACTGTACCTACAAGGTTCGTAGATTTAACTGGTACGATTATGAGTTCCCTGAGCCGATGCAACTTCAACTCAACCCTGACGTTACCAAGCGTATGGCAGGAGTGATGGAGAAGTGTACGTTCTGTATTCAGCGTATCCAAGAAGGTAAGAATACAGCTAAGAACGAAGGGCGTGTTGTTCAAGATGGTGACATCCAGCCGGCGTGCGTGCAGAGCTGTCCTACAGAGGCGCTTTCTTTTGGAAACCGTAACGATAAGAAGAGCGCCGTGAGTAAAGGCGAGCACAGTGAGCGTGCTTATAAGGTACTGGATCACCACATCAATACACAGCCATCGGTAGTGTATATGGAAGATTTGAGATTTAAGGTGTAACGCGAGGAGCGATATGACAACGGCAGCAGCAGCTGATGCTGAAGAAACAAAGGTAGATTATAAGGCGGTAAACGATATCGTTCTCCGTATGCTTGAACCCCCAGGAATGGGCTGGTTCTTGCTCCTTCTTCTTTGTGTGGGAACGGCGGCTATTGGAGGGCTTTGCTGGTTAACGCAAGTCATGAACGGTATGGGTGTGGCAGGTATTGCTCATCCGATCATGTGGGGAGTGTATATCACCAACTTTGTATTCTGGGTTGGTATCGCGCACTCAGGGACACTTATTTCGGCCGTACTTTATCTTTTCCGTGCCAAATTTCGTATGCCTATCTACCGTCTTGCTGAGGCGATGACGGTATTTGCTGTTATGACAGCTGGTCTTTTTCCTATCATTCACATCGGTCGCCCATGGTTTGCATACTGGTTGATGCCATATCCGAATGAGCGAGCGCTCTGGCCAAACTTTCGCTCGCCACTACTCTGGGATGTATTTGCGGTATCAACGTACTTTACTGTTTCTGCCGTGTTCTTTGTTGTTGGCCTTATCCCTGACATCGCGGCAGCAAGAGACAGAGCCACATGTAAGATTCGAAAATTTGTTTACACCCTTACTTCTCTTGGATGGACGGGGAAGCACCGTAACTGGAAACACTACGAAGCGGCTTATCTTCTTTTTGCTGCGTTCGCTACGCCGCTCGTTGTCTCAGTACACAGCGTGGTCTCTTGGGACTTCGCAATGGGGAATGTGCCAGGGTGGCATGCAACGATCTTTCCTCCGTACTTTGTGGCAGGCGCGATCTTTTCCGGGGTAGCCATGGTTATTACCTTGATGATCCCCATTCGTAAGATCTTTCATCTTGAGCCTCTTGTCCGACTTGAACATTTTGAGGCGATGGCCAAGCTCATTATGTTGACCAGTGGGATTGTAACGTATGCATATGTTACTGAGTTCTATACTGCTTGGTGGAGTAATAACCCGTACGAGCGCTATCAGTTCTGGTTTCGGCCTTTTGGTGAGTTTAAGCTCGCATTCTGGGGGATGACGTTTTGTAACTGTATCGCCCCGCTTTCGCTTTGGTACAAACCACTTCGAACAAATATTACGTTCCTCTTTATCCTCTCGATCGTTATTAATATCGGGATGTGGCTTGAGCGCTTTAATATCATCTTTACCTCACTTTCGCGTGAGTTCCTGCCTGCTGTATGGGGTGGGTACAACTTCTCGTGGGTTGAGTTCGGTATTACTATTGGAGCGTTTGGGTGGTTTGGAATGTGGATGACGCTCTTTATTAAATTCTTTCCGGCTGTGGCAATCACGGAGATTAAGATGATCATGCCTCCACCGGTAAGAGATGAAAATGCATTGGATCATCATTAGGAAGCGAGTATGAAGGGAAGCAAAGCAATCGTAGGTGTTTTCTCGTATCTTGATGATACGATAAAGGCCGTAGAGTCTGCTAAGGAAGCGAAGCTGGATTATCAGGTTTATTCACCTGTCCCAAACCACTATCTTGAGCATGCTACGAGTGATACGCGTAGCCCGGTGCGTTTCTTTACCTCACTCGGTGCGGTAACGGGGTTAACTGGAGGCTTTGCACTTGCGATATTGTGTTCACTTGATTACCCGCTCCGAGTAAGCGCTAAGGCGATTGCTTCAGTGCCAGCGTTTGTTGTTATTGGGTATGAGTGTACTATTTTACTTGGGGCTATCGCGACGCTTACAGCGCTTTTCCACTTCTGCCGCCTGCCTGACATCTTTCGTAAGGTTGGTTACGATCCTCGATTCTCTGATGATAAATTTGGAGTCGTAATCGGGTGTGAGTCCGGACAGATCGATGAGGTGTCTCAGAAGCTTAAAGATGCCGGAGCTGAGGAAGTGAGTGTAAAGGACGGGCTTTAGAGATGGTTCGGAGAGAAAGAAACGTAGATACTATGCAGATGCTACCTAACGAAAATCGTTTAGAGATGAAAATTAATAGGCTAAAGCTCTTGGCGCCTATTTGTTTCGCGTTATTTCTTGGCGCCTCACAACTGCTCGCCCTCCCTTTTAACGATGATATGTTTCATGATCAGTACAAGACTGGGGAAGTTATGCGGTCGAATCCCGAGGGGAGTATTCCCGTTGGAGCGAAAGGCCGAGTGATAGGATCTAAAGAAGAAGCAGAAACTCTCGTTAATCCTTTGAAGGGTAGCAAGGTTTCGGAAGTTCGGGGGCAGCGGCTTTGGGAAACCAACTGTACGCCTTGTCACGGGGCTTTTAAGGGCGATGGTTTTGAACGCGTCATACCTCTTACTACCGGACTGCCACTTGGCCCAGATGTGAGTGTTGCTGCCTATAAAGAGCGTTCAGATGGGTATCTTTTTGGCACGATCCATTTTGGTGGGTTGGCTTTGATGCCTCGATATGGATACAAACTTTCAATTACTGAACATTGGGATCTTGTAAACTATATAAGGATGACGCAAAGAGAGCGTACGCAAGAGACTTCAGAATAAATCACAGCGGAGAGTAAAGAGAGATGCACGCAGAACCGTTACACATTGACCTACAGCAGGCTATTGATGCCGGACCATTTGCGCCGGAAAAGCGGGTAACAACTCTTTGTTGGTTGTGTGTCGTGTTTGGCGTTATTGCTCTCGTTGGTGGTCTCGTCACTGAGTATCCCGACGCGTATGTCTGGGGAACTTACTATACAAGTTTTCTTTTCTGGATGGGCCTGAGTGTTGGTTCGGTTATGACAACCGTTATTGTTCAAATTGTGAGAGCGACTTGGGTTGTGCCGGTTCGGAGAATAGCCGAGGCGAATATCGCTTTTCTTCCGTGGGCGTTCGTACTCTTTCTCATAACTTATCTCGGTAAGGAGCACCTCTTCCCGTGGGCTGTAACGCCTATGCCAGGACGTGAGTGGTGGATGCAGCCGGGCTTTGTATATATGCGCTTTGGCCTTCTGTTTCTTCTTTTCTTTTACCTACTCTATCAGTACACAAAGAACTCACTGCGAAGTGATGTGGGAGTGGCTCAAGAGAAAGCCGCAAATAGTGACAGCTGGAAGGGCGGTATCTACGCGAACTTAACTGAGTCGTGGCGCGGAGAGAAAGAAGAGGTGCCGGCGTTGCAGAGAAGGATGTCTATTATGGCTCCTGCGGTCGTCGTTGCCTATGTGGTTGTCTGGACTCTTTTTGCCACAGAGATGCTTGCTGGGATGAACACTATCTGGTTCTCAAACATGTTTGGTGGTTTTGAGTTTCTTGGAAATATTTACATGGGATGGGCTGCCACGGGTGTTATCGCAATTCACTTAGCGGCCAAGAATGAAGTTTTTAGTAAGATTCTACGAAGAAGACAATTGTGGGATCTTGGCATGCTTTGTTTTGGGTTTTGCATGCTCTGGGGATACACTTTTTTCTCTCAGTACCTACCGCAGTGGTACGGTAATATGCCTGAGGAAACACAGTGGCTTATTCTTAGAACCAAGGAATTTCCTTGGAAGCCATTTAGTTATCTTACCCTTGCTACGGCTTTTATTATTCCGTTTATTCTTCTTCTCAGTGAAGACGTGAAGAAAAACCCTAAGACGTTCATGGGCGTTGCTGGAGTCATCTTTACGGGGTTATGGCTAGAGAAATACGTCTTGATTATGCCAGAGCTTAGCCCGAGTCTTGTTCCTTTTAGTATCGTAGATGTAGGAATCTTTTTGGGGATGATGGGTATTTATGGGCTCTCTATTCAGGGATTTCTCAGGCGCTTTCCTATTATTACTGTTTCACACCCACAGGCGAAGAACGATACGACTTCTTGGTAGGGTATTTTATCCAAATACACTGTTGGCGATATCTTTAGCTATTAGAGTAAGTCTTATCTGACACTTAATCCTCCTCTTTATCTTCATCTTGGACCTTCTCCATTTTGCAGGCGCATGTGCAAGGACGTAAGCGTTCATCTATCTGGATAAATGCTTGATTTTTTATATAAACAATAGAGGATTAAACACAGGAGCCCACGGAGAACACGGAGAAGTAGAGAAAGCTCGCTCCGCGTTCTCCGTGGGCTCCTGTGTGATTATTCAAGCTAATAACACCCGGTATGCATTGCATACCGCGAATGCGGCCAGAGGGTGAATGTTTACGCAAGGACTGCTTGTGTTGCATAAGATGCTGATTTTTATAGTAATATCTACATATGAAAATTTCCTCGGTAGAATTTACATTCTACTCTCGTATGTGATATGTTCACTGTCTTATAACTGACTGATTTTTAGTATCATTTTTAGAATCATCTTGAGGGAGCTATGCCAGTACCAAAGAAGCGCACTTCAAAATCTAAGAGAAACATGCGCCGGTCACACGACAAGAAAGAGCGTACTTACTCTATAGTTTGTCCTAGCTGTGGCGATGCCATGTTACGACATCGTGCTTGTCCGGGATGTGGTGAGTATCGAGGACGTAAAGTACTCGATGTGAACGACGAGCTTTAGAATCGTAACATTCTCGCACCACAATTTCTTTAGATTCAGACTGAATATCCTGTAGAGCAGGGCGTTAATATGCAAGACCTACCTATCGCGGTCGATGTTATGGGCGGAGATCACGGCCCGGGTGTCGTGGTTAAAGGGGCCGTACATGCTGCGAGAGATCTTGGAATTAAATCTATACTTGTAGGAGACGAGGCTCTTATTAAGAGCTCCCTTGAAGAGCATGGTGCCTCAACGGGCCCACTCTTAAGTATTTGCCACGCATCGCAAGAGGTCACTATGGAAGATAGTGCCACAGCGGTGTTACGTAAAAAGAGAGAGAGCTCCATTAGTATCGCTTTTGGGCTAGTGAAGGATGACCGTGCCGCTGCTGTTGTGAGCCCCGGCAATACTGGCGCTGTGATGGCTGCTGGACGTGCAGTCTCAGGAACTCTGCCAGCAATTGGTCGTCCGGCCATCGCAACTCTTATTCCACGCATAGGTGGGCTGCCGCCTGTGGTCTTACTAGACAGTGGTGCTAATGTGGATTGCCATGCAGCGCAGCTTGTTCAGTTTGCTCTTATGGGGCGTTACTACGCCTCTGCTGCTGCAGATCTCCCTTCACCACGCGTAGCTCTTCTCTCTAACGGAACAGAGTCATCAAAGGGTAATGATGTAACGCGTTCTGCTGCTTACATGCTCTCAGAGATGCAAGACTTGAATTATGTCGGGTATGTTGAAGGAAGGCACCTTGCTTCAGATGCTGCTGACGTTGTTGTCTGTGATGGGTTTGTAGGTAACGTGGTGCTTAAGACCATGGAAGGGAGCGTTGAGCTCGTCTTTGACTCGATACGTGATTACGTAGAGCGCAGCTACCGAGGGAAGCTTGGTATGTGGTTGGCGAAACCGATTTTCAAGTCGTTGTTCCGTGAAAAGCTTGACCCATCAGCTTATGGTGGTGCACCGCTTCTCGGCTTAAATGATGTGGCCATTGTTTGTCACGGTTCTTCCAAGGGGAGAGCCATCACGAATGCGATTCGGGTGGCAAGGAAGTTTGCTGACGAGGGGCTTGTCGAGAAGATGGCAGACGCTCTCGAGACTCTTGATGTTCAAGATGGTGCGTATGAAGATGGTCTCTGGGATAGAATGGGGCAGCGTTTTGAAAAGAAGCGAAACAAACGCAAGGAAAAAGCTGCGAAAAGCGACAATACAGAGCAGGGAGATGCGACCTCTTTCGAGCCTACTCCTGCTGCTGTAATCCCTGATGAGCAATAGTCACAATACGATGATGTCAAACTTACACTTTAAATGAGGTTGTTATGAAAGATACTGTTTCACTTGTTACCGGAGGATCGCGTGGGATTGGGAGAGCAATTAGTGTTGCTCTTGCTGAACAAGGTTCCCATGTATATGTGAATTACCGCTCTGGTGAGGCCGCTGCAAAAGAAACCGTGGCCTTATGCGAACAGGCAGGTGGTAGTGCGGATATAATTGGGTTTGATGTTGCTGATAGCGAGTCCGTTGATGGCGCAATTCAGACGATCAAAGAAAAGAGTGGAAAGATAGACGTGTTAGTCAATAACGCAGGCATGTCAAAGGATGGACTTTTCATACGCATGAAGGATGAAGACTGGCACACTACTCTCTCTACGAATCTCCACGGCGCTTTCTATGTTGCTCGTGCCGTAAGTAAGCTTATGATGAAGGCTCGTACGGGTTCTATTGTAAATATTAGCTCTGTCGTTGGGGAGATGGGAAACGTTGGTCAGGCGCCGTACGTAACTTCCAAGGCAGGTCTCATCGGGCTTACTAAGGCGATGGCTCGCGAGCTTGCGTCTCGCGGAGTTACCGTTAATGCAATTACTCCTGGTTTTATCGATACGGAGATGACGGCCGCCCTTGATGAGAAGCTTAAAGAAGAGCATCTTAAGGCTATACCTCTTGGGCGTTACGGTAAGGCTGAGGAAGTTGCAGCACTTGTGGCTTTTCTGGCTTCGCCGCAGTCAAAGTATATTACGGGTCAGGTCGTCGGTATTAACGGCGGTATGTATATGTAGTAAAAAGCTAATATATTCAGGCTTTTGTTCTCCCAGAGGGTTGATATTCCTTGGGTGGCGCAGTAAAGTTCATTCTGATGGTTGACTATTTTGTTGCTTACAATATAAATGAAGACCTTACACTTTACGAGCCTGACTATATTATTAATTATTATGGTCTTACTTAATGGAGAAAACATAAATGGCTAGTTCAGAAGAGATACAGCAACGTATTAAAAGCATTATCGTAGAGCAGCTCGGTGTTGGGCTTGAGGAGGTAACTCCTGAAGCTTCTTTTATTGAAGATCTTGGTGCAGATTCTCTTGATATCGTAGAGCTTATCATGGCTCTTGAAGAAGAGTACGACATTGAAATCCCAGATGAGGACGCAGAAAAAATTCAGACTGTTAAAGACGTTATTTCTTACGTCGAAAACACTCAGTCTTAGTTTTCTCTCCCCTTTATCCTGAGACTGTCATAGTCGTAAGTGGAGGTACCTCTTTAAGAGGTATCTCGCAGGAAAGCCGAAGTACAGAGACACTTTAGCTTTGCGACTATGACCTCATCACTCCCCCACGAACATTCCTAAATTCACCACGATTTCTGGTATTTCCTCCGGAAAGGTACTATATTAATTCCTGAAGTATGACAGCTAATTTCAGGAGTTAAGACTATGGTAGCTACCGACTCGCTTAAAGATTTCGATCCAGATCTCTATGCCCTCATCCAATCTGAGACCTCGCGGCAGGAACATGAGTTAGAGATGATCCCAAGTGAGAATTTCGTTAGCGAAGCGGTGCTTGAAGCTTGTGGTTCTGTACTTACGAATAAGTATGCTGAAGGGCGGCCACGTAAGCGTTACTACGGTGGATGTGAATTTTGTGATGACGTTGAAGAATTGGCTGAGAAGCGAGCTAAGGAACTGTTCGGCGCAGAATTTGTAAATGCTCAGGCCCATTCAGGCGCAACAGCAAATCAGGCAGTATTTGAAACGTTTCTTTCTCCGGGCGATACGGTCATGGGAATGAAGCTCGATCACGGTGGCCATCTCACACACGGACACAAAGTAAATTTCTCTGGAAAGCATTACAACGTTGTAGCATACGGAGTAAATGATTCTGATCACTTAATCTCAGAAGATGAGGTTATGAGCCTTGCGAAAGAGCATCAGCCACGCATGATTATTGCCGGGGCATCTGCTTATTCGCGTAGAATTGATTTCGAAATGTTTAAAAGAGCTGCCGATGAGGTTGGCGCTGTGCTCCTCTGTGATATAGCGCACTATGCGGGTCTTGTTGCAGCGGGAGAATATCCATCTCCTGTCCCACATGCAGATATCGTTACGACAACGACACATAAAACTCTGCGTGGTCCACGCTCGGGGCTCATTATGGGTAAGGCTGAGCATGCAAAAGGGATCCACAAGTCAGTATTTCCTGGTTTGCAGGGTGGCCCTCATATGCACACCATTGCGGCTAAGGCTGTTGCGTTTAAGGAGGCTCTTGCCCCTGAGTTTAAGACTTATGCGAAGAATGTCATCGCTAATGCCAGAGTGTTAGCGAAAGAGCTCATGGATAAGGGGCTTAATATAGTCTCTAATGGAACTGATTCACACTTGCTGGTTATCGATGTTCGTCCAGCAAAGCTTACCGGAAAAGTGGCCTCTGCGTGTCTGGAGAAGGTTAACATCACGGGGAACATGAATACTATTCCATTTGATCCAGAGCCTCCAATGGTTTGTAGTGGGGTAAGGCTAGGGACTCCTGCGCTTACAACGAGAGGCATGGGGGCTGAGGAGATGAAGACGGTGGCTAAGATTATCGTATCTGCTCTTGAAAATCATAACGATGACGATGCTCTTAAGAAGCTCAAAGAAGAGTCTATTGAGCTTTGCAAGAGCTTCCCACTCTACAGGCACCGTCTTGAGAAGAGTAGCGTGGATAAGGAGAGTAACGGCTATGCAGTGTCCGCGATGTAATTCAGAAAAACTTTCTGTTGTTGACTCCCGTGGGGATAAGATGGCTATTCGTCGTCGGCGAGAGTGTCAGGATTGTGAGTTTAGATTCACAACCTTTGAACGTATAGAACTTGCCATGCCACTCATTATTAAAAAGGACGGTCGACGAGAACCTTTCGATGTGAAGAAGATTCGAGCAGGACTCCTCCGAGCATGCGAGAAGCGGCCCATTAGTATCGAAGCTATTGATGAAACGATCGCCAATATTGAAAAGAAGATATCAGAGCTTTGTGAAAAGGAGCTGTCTGGTAGGACGATTGGTGAAATGATTATGGCAGAACTCAAAGGGCTTGATAAGATCGCCTACGTGCGGTTTGCCTCAGTTTACCGAGAGTTTTCAGATATTAGTCAGTTCGTAGAAACTCTCCAAACGCTTAAGGATCAAAAGCAGGGGGCAGGGATGGCTTCAGTTGCGCCTGCTCGTCCGGCTACCGTTAAGACTCCATCAGAAACTTCTCGTACGAGACCTAACTGATACACCGACGTCGTCATGTCCTCATCTCTTACTCTCACTCCGTTCCATAAAGTTATAGAGGACTATAGAAATGGCAAAATGGTCATCATTGTCGATGATCCAGATCGGGAGAATGAAGGGGATCTCGCGTTTGCGTCAGAGCTTGTCACCCCTGAACATATCGCATTTATGATGGATAAGGCTCGGGGGCTCATCTGTGTCAGTATCTCTTCGGAAACAGCTCGCAATCTTAAACTGCCCTTGCAGGTGCTAAATAATAATTCACCTTACCAAACGGCTTTTACAGTGAGCGTTGATAGCGTTGCCTGCGGGGAGAATGCGGTAACTGCTGAAGGAAGAGCAAAGACGATTGCAAAAATGTTAAAGGACGACGCCACGCCAGCTGATTTTACTATCCCCGGACATATTTATCCGCTTATAAGCAACGCCAATGGTGTTGTTGGAAGACGAGGACAGACGGAAGCGAGCTCTGATCTGGCTCGCATAGCTGGCCTTAAAGCCTCAGGGGTAATATGTGAAATTTTAAATCCCGATGGTACGATGGCGCGTGGTGGGCAGGTGGCGGATTATGCGAAGCGCTACAATCTGAGCGTCACAAGTGTTGAAGCTATAGTGCGTTACCGGCAGGAGCAAGAGGTCTTTGTGCGTGAAGTTGCGTCACATGAGGTTCAGACTCGGTGGGGCCATGCGCGAGTGTTCGTTTTCTCTGATGAAGTAGCGAGCAAGGAGCATCTGGCCATTGTATTTGGTGATGTGCGAGGTGCGCAGGCGCCTCTGGTTCGAATTCATTCTGAGTGTTTGACTGGTGATGTACTTGGTAGCAGACGGTGTGATTGTGGTGCACAGCTTAATAAGGCCCTTGAAGCGATGGCCAATGAAGGGTGTGGAGTCATGTTGTATATGCGTCAGGAAGGGCGCGGCATAGGGCTCATGAACAAGATCCGCGCGTATGAGCTCCAAGATCAGGGCGCCGATACGGTTGATGCGAATCTGAAACTTGGCTTTGAGGCGGATGAACGAGACTACGCGGCAGCGTCAAATATACTCTCTGGACTGGGTATTCAAAGGCTCAGGCTTATCACAAACAACCCAAGAAAAATCAAGGGGTTAGAGAACGGAGGGCTTGTCGTCTCAGAACGTGTATCAGCATTTGTAGACCCTGATAAGTACTCTGAGGGGTATCTTGATACCAAGCGAACACGCCTAGGTCATTTAATGTAATTTCAGTAGTTTAGCTAATAAAAAACTCCATTTTTTTACTCGCCTAAAGCCCATGGGAGTGTTATAAAGTCTGTCCCCTCGCGTTTGAAGGGGTGGAGTTATTTAACAATTTATTGTGGGTGAGCATAACAATGTAGCCCGCAACGCGCGTTAAGTCTCGCGCTTTGAGTGTAAGAGGCAACAAAGAGAAGCAAAGATGAAAAACCGAAGAAAAGCCAGAGAGTCTGCACTTCAAGCTTTGTACCAGTGTGAGGTCCAAGAGGACTGGACAACAGAGAATATCAATTTTTTCTTTTCGTATTTCAAAACTCCGAGTAGCGAGGAGAGCTCTGTAGAGGAACAATCTCCTAAAGTCTCAGATTTACAAAAGCAGGCAATAAAAACAAACCTCCAATTTGCAAGAAAGCTCGTTGAAGGAGTGGCTCAGAATATGGTCACCCTTGATGAGCATATTAGTGAAGCTTCTGCCCATTGGAGCCTTGAGAGGATGTCTCGTGTAGATAGAAATATTCTCCGCCTCGGTGCATACGAGATTCTGTTTCTCTCTGATGATGTCCCAGTTAACGTGAGTTTAAACGAGGCTATTGAAGTTTCAAAAAGATTTGGTTCAGATGAGTCACCAACCTTTATTAACGGTATTCTAGATCACATAGCTCACGCCTCGGGTGTGCATGTCCCTTCTCGCCGTACACCACGAATAAAGAAAATAATGAACAGCTAGCCTTCTGTGTAGCTGTTCTGTAAGAAAAGCTACAAGAGCAAAGGTTAACGTTTACTGTTTCTTTTTTTGTTTGTGTTTCATTACGCTCCTTGGGAATTCGCCGGCGTATGAGATCTCAGCAATAGACCAATCGTATATTGCTTTACCAGTCTGCTCAATTCTTAGGCACTGGACCTGCGCAGGTTCAAAGTAAAGAGTAACGTCGCTCTGTGGTCCGTAGTAAGGGAGCCCATTCTCAGTGTAGCGTAAACTTCCTTTCCAGTGTGGGATTTCAAGGAGTTCTTTAAGAGGTTCACCGCTAGAAGGTAAGCCCGAGTGAGTAACATCGCACTTACTCATAGAGAGTATGCGAAGGCCACGTGGAAAGTCCGAGTGGAAATCGCCAGTGTCGAGTCTCAGAGCGTGCAGTACTAAGGGTGCTTTAAAATGTATAAGGAGTGCCTCATCACCATTTTGTCCGCCCTTGCGAGGCGTCCAGCGGGTGTGAGGATTCCTGTCTTCTAAACGGTGAAAGCGTTTCTCTGGCGGCATCGTGTCCTCAGAGAATGAATCATATATGGCTCTGCTTGAAACAAATTTTGTTTTGCGAACGACCTCTTGATTTGGGATGTAAGGGTAATCGCGAAATACAGCGAAGGAGGGTGACACGAGAAGTTTCTCGGGGATCCCTTCAGAAACGAGTTCGGCGTAACGTGTAAAATGTTTCGGAGCGGCGATAGTTACCTTCTGCCCGCCTATAAAAATAAAAATAAGCAGAGAGGAAGAGAGAGTGATGACGTCACGGTCTGCAGCACGAGCTAGGCTTAGTGAGGTGGCAAAAAGTGCTACGGCCAGTGTTATTGGCAAGAGTGTGTAAAAGTGTAGTCCTGGAATTACTCTGTGAATGGTATCTAGTGGCGCAATAATACGAGAAGCTTCAGGGAGAAAGATATCGAGACCGATAAGGCTCAGAAGGAGAGCGATCGGCAAGAGCAGCCGGCGTTCTCGCAAGAGAGCGAGTAGCACAATAAAAAGTGCAGTTAGGAGGTAAAAAAGTCGCTCAGATGTATGCCTCATATATGCAGTGTCGCGTATCTGAAATGGAGCGGCAGCATGTGTATAGGGTGTAATAATTCCAGGAAGGCCATCATCTGCAACGACAGAAGCGCCTAGTGGGTAGTGGGGGAGAACGACTTCAGGGAGCAAGAATGCTCCGAGGTAGCATAGTCCAAAGAAGAAAAGAAATCGGCGAGAAAGTAAATCTTCACGGCAGGAGAGAAGGAAAATGACAAGCGCGGTAACCGGGGCAAGGTGTTGAGAGGTAGCCACGAGAAGGAGCGCAGACAAAAAGTAGAGTAAGAAAGAGAGTGATGGGGGGCTTTTTATGCGAATGGCTGAGAGAATATAGGGGAGAGGGCATAGTGTGTAGATGAGCACGGTGTCACGGCCAAAGAGAAGAGGGATGGCCACTGCCAGAAGTACAGAAGTTAATATTGCAGCTGTGAGAGTCGCCTCTGTGCGATGTCGCAAATAGAGAAATGTGCCGGAGATAAAGAGAACGAAGAGAAGAGGGAGAAAAACTTCATTGTCTCCAAAGGTGTGCCACGTAAGGTAAGCATTAGATTGAAAATGAATAAGGTGATCGAAACTCCCGTTTGTTTTGAAGATGGCGTCTGCTGGAACGCCAGTTTGTATAGCGAACAGTGAAATGAAAACGATAATGATCAGAGCGAGCGTTTGCATCATGGTGTAAGCATATACCGTTTTATTGGGTTAACTGAGTGGATGACGATTGCTTGCTTTTGCGTGCATTCTGACACTTTAATGAAATGAATATCATTTGTAATTCTATGTGGGGACAATTTGCAGTGCTCAGAGGATAAGAATGGGAAATAGTTAAATGAGATGATTGCCTCATCGCTCTTCAAGGAGAGTCTAATTGAATGACTCGTTTGCTCTAAGAGAGCGCCGTCTCCCTCTAAGAAGTAAGAGTCTGGTGCATTCAAACGCTCGAACATAGTGAAATTTTCATATGACCATACCTTGTGAAATCGATCTGTTCGAGTCTCAAAATACTCTCTCCAGAACTTCTCGTGAGCGACTACGGTGCTTACGTTATGGAGGTTTAGGTACTCTTGAATTCCTTTATCTTTGCGCTGAATGAAATCTTCCGGAAACACCTGTTGATAGCTCCAGAGGTTGTGCACTGGGCTTGAGGCTATGAGTGGGCGGTTGCTTAAGAGGGCCAGTGGTGCGATATGTCCCCCGCTAAAATCATGCAAGACAAATCCCGAAAAAAGGATTCTTCCATTGCCTGCATGTGTTTGCACAGCGTTTGTGAGTTCAGGGACAAGCCTGCTGGAGAAAGCGAGTGGAATGATAGAGCGACCTCTTAGGATAGAGCCGGTTGCATAGACTCCGGAACAAAGAAATCCTAGGACGATAGCAGAAGTGAGAATACGCACTGGTCTCCAGCGGCTTTTTGCCTCTGAGCGTGTAAGGAGATGATCGATCGCTGCGGCAACAGGGATCGTCAGTACCATCAGTAAAATGACTAGCATTCGATCAAGCTCAAGTTGTGGCTTAATAGCAGATGCTGCCCCTCCGAGGAAGAGAAGCCATATGGTAGTTGCTCCAAACACCAGTCTGTAATCACGTCCAAGTAAAAAAATGCCGGGAATAAAGAAGAGTAATATAAGAGGGTTTGCTGAAGTGGCAATCTCTCTGTATTTTTCAAGCGTTCGTTCGAGCGAAAAAGATTGGGTCTTTTCCTTGAAGTCTTTCTTCCGGGGAGCTTTGGTCACTTGCTGAGTCTCGCTCTCAACTACGGCTTGTTTTTCTGAATCAAGAAAAGAAGATACTTTCGAGACCTTCCAGAATAACCCGATCCAAGGGAGATTTATGCAAAGAAGTAGGATCGCCGTGAGTAAGAGAAGCTTTCTCTTGTATACTCTTTTTATGAGGAGGAGTGTGAGAACGATTGCCGGGATAAATACAAGGCCAGAAGGTGACCAGAAGAGCATGAGAGTTGTGCTCATTACAAGGAGAAGTGAGTGCGCAAGAGAGAACTTTGATTCTCTACCGATTGCACGAGAAGCGAGCACGAGATTAAGTGGAATAAGTGCTGTGGCGGTAATAAAGCCAAGGGTTCCGTACTGAAGAGCCCAGCGAAACCAGAGTAGACTTGGCGCAAGAGCGAGAAGCGCGGCTATGAGACAGGCTCTCCTCTTAAATCCTGCTAGTGAACATGCAAAAGCAATAAGTGCGGGAGTCAAAATGAAAAGGAGTCCTGATACTAGCCAGTTGTACAGCTGTGGAACAGGAAATATGTACAACAGAGGAGAGAAGAGGAGAAAGAAGTTTAGCGTACCAGTAGCAAAAAAATCTCTTTGATCGATTCCAGTATTCCAGAGGGGATTGTAGAAGGGAATGTCAGGAAAATTCTCCTTAAGAAGCATCAATCGATAAAGAAAAGTGGGATTATCATCAGAGAATATCAATCGACCGTCTGCTGTTGTAGCTAGCATGTAAATCAAGGAGGTGCTTGCTAGAAAGAGTAGAGCTGTAAGAGGCAGCGGCTTCTTTCTTATGAGCCATCCAAGGCTAAGAAGAGAAAAAAGTAAGATCTCTCCTCTTATAACGGGAGACTGAAAGAGCCCATAGCGGAGCTGGAGCCATTGACTGGCAAACAGTACTAATAGACCAATTCCAGCAGCGGTTGTTGAAGGGGTGAGTACTTTGGTGTGCCACTGGTATGCGGCTACAATGAATAGAGATGCAAAGATTACAGAGAGTGAGCGCGCAGAGAGAGTAGGGAAGAGGGTATGTCCTTCCTGCCAGAAGCATATGCCGTTTAGTAGTGCAGAGAGTGCGAAGATAAAAAAGAGGACTTGGAGTGATACGGTGTAGAAGTGAGCTCCTGCCTGAGCCTCCGGTGGCTCCGCCTGAGAGGGGGAAGCATCTTCGCTGGAATTCGTGCTCTTTACGTCTTGTATCATCACCATATTTTGTACTTAAATTGCCATCTGTATCAAGCTGCGGGCTGAATTTAATCCGCCCTACTGATGAATTTATGCAGTTCTAAGGAATTTCAAGATGACAAAGCGTGGAAAAAGAGAGCTGACCCCGGAGCGGAAGCATGAACTCTATGAAGCTTCCGTTCAGGATGCCCCTGATCAGGTATCGCTCTTTGAGCGGATATATAAGGAAGTGAGTGGAAAAGCTCCCCTACACCTTTGCGAGGACTTTAGTGGCACATTTATGATCTCAACTGAGTGGATCCAGCGTGGTGAAAAGCGCACGGCTACCGCCATTGACAACTGTGCGGAGCCGCTCACCTACGGGCGCAAAGTGCACAGGTCGAGGCTCACTCCCGATCAAAAAAAGAGGCTTTTTGTTAAAAGAGATGATGTGCTGCACAAGCCCGAAAGGAATTTTGATGTCATCGCAGCTTGTAATTTTTCCTTCTTTGTTTTTCACGAGCGTAAAGTGCTCCTTGAATATTTTAAGCGCTCTCGACGAGCTCTTAAGCGTGACGGCGTGTTTATTTTGGAGATGGCAGGAGGTCAGGGATTTATTGAGACTCCGTACTCAGAGGAGCGAGTAGTTGAACACGAAACAGGTCCAAAGAAGGGAAAACCTTGGTTCTATTATTTTTGGAATCATAAAAGTTTTGAGCCTCTTACACGTAACGGTGTGTACAGTATTACCTTCAAGGTTCCGGGCGAGGGCACATATAATGATGCCTTTGTATATGACTGGAGGGTGTATACCATCCCTGAAGTTCGAGACTGTATGCAAGAAGCTGGTTTTCGAGAAGTACGAATATACTGGGAGCGTAAAAACAGTAAGGGAGAGGATTCCTACGAATGGGTGCAGAAAACGGACGGAGATGACTATACGTGGATCTGTTACGCCGTTGGTATCAAGTGACCTATTGTTTTACGCTTTGTAGGCCGCAGTCTTCATAGAAAGAATCAAAGTGGAATACTGCCTCACGAAAACAGTTAGCAGCTGTGTCATTCTCTCTCTTGTTCAGAGCTGAGAGCCCAGACTGAAGATTCGTGTTAATTTTCTCAAGATCCTTTGGAATGAAGCTTAAGTAGTGACCTTCTGTCTCTTTCTTTCGTCTTTCATACTCTTGAAGGCTCGAAACCATATTGGCTACAGCGGTAAGCGTTTCACCCTTTTGCAGGGCAATGAGTCCCTTAAGAGCGAGTGAGCGTGGGCTGTCTTCGAGTCTGTCACTAAGTGCGAGACACTCAATTGCAGAGTTGTAGTCTTCTAATTTGATAAATGTAGCCGCAAGGGTGTGATAACAGGCAGCCGCACATTCTTCCTGATGCTTTTCCCATGAGTGATTTGGAAAGAGCTCCTCAATATTAATTGAGTGTATGAGGAAGCGAAGAGCGCTAGCACGCGCCGCATTATTCATTGAGACTGTAGCTTCAGCGTTCTCTTTATCTATTTGAATCTCAGCGGTCTGAGTTTCAACTGGTCCGGCTTCAGATATTGCATTGATTAAAACCTTGCAAATGGCTTCAGCCGCACTCGTTGTTTCATCGAGATTACTCATTGCTACAGCTGGCACACTCACTATTCCCATCGGTAGGAAGTGCTGGTATCCGATCTGAGCAGGCAGTTGTTCGCTTGTAAAATCATGTGAGCAGTAAGACTGTCCAGTCTCATCAACTAATGAAAAGAGCTTCGCGTGCGTTCCTGAGCATGCTTCAAGCGCCTTAGAGAGATCTTCTTTCGAAATTTTAAGAGCTGCATCGAGAACGATTACAGTTTCTCCTTCGGTTATCTTTGCAGCTTCGTCTAGTGACCTGTTGAGCTCGCCGTTGGTGACATGTATCAGTTCAACTCCGGGTTCAGTAGGCCTTTGAGCTTGTGAAAGAAGTACGACTCTCGCCCCAAGTTCTTTAGCGTTCGCAATGTGAACGTCCTTCTGGAGTTCGTTCTGATTATTTTCTAGTATTACAATAGTCTTCATTTTTGCCTCTACCATCTTCAGGGGGCTACGTACCTCTTACCCCGGCACACAAAAAACGGTTTCTAACCTTTCTAAGATTTTAAGATGCAGGCATTTTCTGAATCGGCTACAAAAAAGATGATTTTTTTTATAAGCCACTGAAATCAAAGTATTAAAAATAATAGATGCGGGATTGGAGACAGATCGCACTAGAATAGTTATTCTGGCTAAATGCTCTGTAATATCAGGCTATTAGCGCCGTGTGAAGCGAATTGGGATGGTAGAATCCCTTTTTTGTCAACATTTCAATTTGCGGCTGCTATAAAGGGATGTCGGTTATTTGGTGTGGCCCGGATGAGGTCGTCTCTCATTTTTAAGTCTCCCAGGCTCGTTTTATTAATGTTCTTTTTGAAATATGGCTCTGGGAGAAGAGGGAAGATATGCAGAACGGACACCACTGGCGAGAACAGCTACTTGAGATTCATGATAGTCTTGTAAGCGGAGTTGAGGAGCCTTCGGCCGAATATCAGATGCTTCACAGCCTCATCAGGCACCTTCCCCATGAACCTTTACTCGTGTTTAATCCGGATGTCACCGTTGCCAGCGCCTATCACCAAATGTATGAGTATGGCGTCAATTTCTCTCTTATTCAGGAATCTCAAGACACTCTTTTGGGGGTATTAGACCGCGGAGAGCTTGAAGCTCTGCTTGAGAGTGCCAGTGGGAAGAGTTCAGAGCTAGCCGTTTCGGCAGTTATGGGAAGGAATATCTGCATAGAGCCTGATACGGCAACTTTGCTGGAAGTCATGGACCGTATTACGATGGGGGCTTGCCCTTGCACCATTATTGTTGATAGTGCGGGGTGCCCTAGATCTATTGTGACGCCGCAGTCCCTTATTCGTATTCTAGTTTCTGATGGGCAAGGTGTAGATGAAGTGGGGCTTAGAACTGGGAGTAACGGTTCTATGAACGCCAGCTCAAATGCCTTAGCAGCGGCTCTCAATAAGGTTGCTTAGCCCCTCTAGTCATTTCCTCTTTACTATTGTTCCTTTGATAAGTCTTTCGACAAGGTTGCCTCGTTTGAGTATACTCTCCCAACTATGAAGGTACTCATTTCCAGACCTGACAAAGTGGGTGATGTTGTTCTGGCATTGCACGGAGTTAAGCAGCTAAAGGCCCTTATCCCTGAATGTCAGGTTTATATTCACGTTGCTGAATACACGAGAGGGCTCGTTGATAATATCGCCTTTCTTGATGGTGTGGTGACAATAGGTGAGGATCTTAAGCCCTATAAGTTTGATGCTTCAGTTGACCTTATGGCGAAGAGCCATGTCGCAAGAATGTATGCCAAGGCCGGCATTCCCTTGAGGATAGGCAATCTCGCACGGTGGCATAGCTTTTATTACAATAGATTTCGAACTGTCAGGCGTTCGAGAGCTTTTCTCAATGAGGCCGAGTATAACTGGCAGCTGCTCTCACTTCTTGATGATAGGCTGAGACATACCCGTTTGCGCTCAGCCCTTACGATCGATGATTTCAAGGATATTCCTGAGGTTGAGGATGTTCAAGGCGCAACAATCTTAATGCCGGGAGCAAGTGTTTCGGCTGAAGCATGGCCACATGAGCGTTGGCAGGAGCTCGCACGTTCTCTCAGTGAGAGGGGGCAGCGGGTCTTGATTTTGCTCGGTCCGGCTGAAGAAAAAATGCGCGAAATGTACGATAAGCTTTCCGAAGATTATCCTACTGTTAGGACCCGTCTTGTTACGAGTCTTAGTGTTGTGCTCGGAATTCTTAAGAACGCGAGGTTTTACGTTGGGCCTTCTACGGGGATCACGCATCTAGCCTCAGTCGCGCGGGTTTCTGGCGTAGCGCTCTATCCAGTACAGCGCTCAATGCACCCTGACCGCTGGGCGCCTTTTCAGTCTTCTCTTCGAACCCTTTATCCGGCAAGTCAGGTTTCTGCCAGAGATGTGGAGCTCGCACTCGATCAGTGTGAAGCTCAGAAGCCCGGAGATAGGGAGCGTGTGTCAGCATTTATTATCTGTAAAAATGAAGAAGAGAAGATTGCTCGTTGTATTGATTCGATCTCTTGGTGTGACGAAATTCTTGTCGTGGATAGTGGTTCTACTGACCGAACACTTGAAATATGCCGTTCTTTTTCTCGTGTACGTGTTATTGAAAGAGAATGGCCCGGACATCGCGAGCAAAAGCAATTTGCACTCTCTCAGTGTAAATATCCATGGGTACTCAATCTTGATGCTGATGAGGAGCTCTCCTCGGAGTTAAAGGCTGAAATCATGAAGATACTCAGGGACAGCTACGCCTCCACACCCGTTGTGAAGGGATACTATCTCTGTCGCCTTGTCTACTTTCTTGATCGTTGGTGGGACAGGGGTGGCTGGCATCCAGAATATCGTCTTCGCTTCCTCTGGAGAGAGAGTGCTACTTGGGGCGGTGTGAACCCCCATGAGAAGGCTTTTGTAGATGGGGCTACGAGGAAACTCAAAGGATATCTATACCATTACACCTATGACTCGTACCGCGATCTTATTCAGACCTTAAATCGATTCTCAACACTCTCTGCCAATGCTCTCTATGAGCGAGGGGTCCGTGCAAACATGAAGAAGCTCGTATTTCATCCTCCTATGCGATTTATAAAGTTCTATTTTTTCCGTCTTGGATTTATTGAAGGGATTGCGGGGATGCAAGTTGCCTTTGCTGAGGCATTCTCCACCTTTTTGAAGTACGCCAAACTTCTTGAGTTGCAGCAGGCAGAGGAGTCTGAAGGGTAGGGATCGTTTTCTGCCCCTCCCCCTATCCGTCATTGCGAGGAGCCGAAGCCGTAGGCTGAGTGACGGCCTGTCGTCCGTAGCTTTAGCGAAGGGTGGAAGCAATCTCATTGCTCAACCAGACCATAGCCGGGGTGAGGAGATTGCTTCGTCGTTCGGCTAACGCCTCAGCTCCTCGCAATGACAACATCTTCATGAGGATCCTCCTTCGCTTCGACCGTCGATGGTAAGCTATGGTCGACGTAGGAAGCTACGGCGGGATAGTGCCGCGTCTTTTTTACTTGAGTCGATTGATGCGGAACTAAAAGGTAGTTCCGACTTGAAAGTGGAAGCGGATTGATGGTTCGCCTTGTCGTTCCTCAAGTGGCTTTCCGAGATCAAAGCCGATAGGTCCGATTGGCGAGAGGTAGCGTAGCCCAAGTCCGGCGCTGGTACGAAGTTCATCAAGCTCTACGGACTGATCTTGTAAGAAGACATTCCCGGCATCGAAAAAGAGGTGTACGGAGAGTACGTCGCTTGGGTAGTACCGAAATTCAGTATTGTTTTGCATCAGTATGTCACCACCGATAACTGCCCCATCGTCTCCTCGTGGCCCGAGCGAGTTTTCTCGGAAGCCGCGGATAGTAGTACGACCACCAAGATAGTAACGCTGCGTTATTGGTATTTGGTCTGTGTCATCGAGCGCCCAGCTTATGCCCGAGCGTAGATTATGTGCGAAAGCAAATGCTCTTGATTCAATGGTAAATGGTACGACGTATGAAAACTGCCCTTGAAGAGAAGTATAATTTGCTTCTGAGCCTATGAGATCTGAAGCTATGAGAGACTCGAGTCTTGCGAAGTAACCTCTTCTTGGATTGAGTACCTGATCTCGCTTGTCGTAAGAAAGCGCGAAGGTGAGGAAGCTCAGGTCTACAATGCCGGTGTCATAGGAACCGATTACCGCCCCAGGGCTCACATTGCTCAAATCATCTCTCAGGATCGTATGGATAAAGTTGTGGGAGAAGGCTTCATCAGAGGATTGATTCAGAGATGTTGAAAGTGAGTACCTGTCGAGATCGTATTCAAATGTAGTGAGCTCTAGCTTTTGATATCGTAAATCCTGTGCAAAAGAATACTGTGAGGTAAATTCGGGATCGAAGTATCCAAGACTGGCTATTCCTCTTGAGATCTGAGCCTCCGTTTCTTCGTAGTAAGCGTCCATACGTAAGGAAAGTCTACGTCCATCCTTAAAGAGTGACTTATCGATAGTTTCACCAAAGATATGATAGCCAAATTCTGAATTAATCCCTGTACCAACCTCAAGAGTTGTTAGAGGGCGCTCTACCACGCGAACGAGGAGAGAGTTTTGGTTTTGGCTTGAGCTAAGTTTTTCAACTTCAACTCTGGAGAAGAGTCCAAGCTTTAAAAGGGCACGAGTAGAGCTTTGTATTGACTGTGTCCGTAAGGGATCGCCTTCTTGTAGGGCGAGGTGAGAGCGAATAACCTCCTCAGGGATAGAGTTATTACCTACGATAAATATATCTTGGACCATCACCTGTTGTGGTGTGTCGAGATTAATATGAAACGTATCGAAATCACCTTCGATTTCTGTCCAGAGAGATTGACCAGTATATCCGTTCTCAGTAAGTAGGTTCATGAGCTTATTTATGTAGCTATTGATCTTAGGCGCTGAGAGGGGAGCACTCGGAATTTCAGGAAGGGGAAGATCGGGGGGAAAGTTATGTACAATTATATGTCGTGCTGCCTGAAGGTTTTGCTCTAATATAGTGTACTCAATGATTGCTTCTTTATCCCCTTGTTGTAGTGTAAAAGACGCCTGAACCGTGGCGTTATTGTATCCCTCGTGTCTTAGAAGGTTTCTGAGGAGTCTAGCATTCCGGTCGAGTACTTCCTCTACTATGGCGCTTGGCGTAAAGACTTGTTCTATGTAGCTTGAGTAAGCGCTTTCTGCGAGAAGGTTTCTGAGTTCTTCCTCTGTATATCGTTCTGAGTGGAATACGACATCTCGTATTTTAACTTGATGTTGCTCGTCGATATTGATTCGGTAGTAGATACGCTCATTGATAAAGTCTTCAAGCGAGGAATAGTCAATAGTAACAAAAAGATACCCGGCTTCCCTGTACATTCGCTCCATATTCTCGACAAGAATGCGGATCGTGTTGTTCCCAAAAGGCTGTTTTCTTTGAAAGAGGTTTATCGTTTTAAGAAATTCCTCTGCGCTAAATAGTGTATTTCCAACAAACTCAAAGGATACCGGCTGTCCCGCAGTGACTTCTACTGATAGGTCTTTATCCTCATCACTACGCTCTACGTAGTTCATTTGCACTCGTGCGCCGATGTATCCTTCTGAACGCAGCCACCGGGTGAGCTCGGAATTTCCATCTTGTAGTGAGAGCGTGGTAGCATAGCGCTCATCAAAAAGTTCAATAAGTTTCTTTTCAAATTCCTTCGGTAAAGGGTCACCGCTAAAATTGATTTTCTTTATCTTGGAGCGTGGCCCTTCATTAATGGTAATCTGAAGGTGTCGACAATTGTTATCTACCTCAAGGCAGGTAGTTTTGTTTTCAGCCTGAAAAAAGCCATTTCGCTTGTAAAAGGCTCGTATCGATTTCTGTACTTTATCTACTTCTGACTCGCGAAGCTGGGTGGCCGAGGTAAGTTTGAGATTTTTTAGCAGCTCTCTTCTACTCACAAAATTATTCCCGAGTATGGTGTACTCTATATAAGGATCTTCACGTGCAATTACGGTATATTTCAGATCGATTCCTACGGCGTTGGTGTTTTCAGAAGTAATCGTGCTAACACTCCCGGCGAGTTGTAGCTTTTCAGTGAGATCGTATTGGAGTGTTACTACGGACTGGTCACCGCCACTACTAATGAAACTTTGACCAATGAGGCTTAGGTACTCCATGATTTTCTTCTCAGCGATGAGAGTAGGCTCAAGTTGACCCCGTCTTGTGTTGAATTGAGGTTCTAGGGTAAGTAGATCTATACGAGTAATCGTACGTAGGAATCGCATAGACCTTTCTAGGAAGCTTCCTCCTTCCCTGAGTCGTTCTTCCAGCTCAAGATCTTCTGCTCTCGAATGTACGCTTCCTGTCGTGAGATCTGCTCCTGAGCTAAGGAGGGTTAAGAGTTCTCTCTGGCTCAGGCCTCTGTCAGAACTCAGAGTGATAGTAGGTGTGGTTATTGGACCTGTAGCCTCAAGGAGAATGAGGACGTTATCACCTGCTCTCGATCTCACATATGTTTCTCCGAGGAGCTCAAGATTGGGCTGTGGGATGACGGGAGAAAATGAAATTTGCCCTGAGGTGATATCAAATCTCCTTTCTTTAAGACCAAACCAACCGCCCAGCGTTGAGAGAGTGCCATTAATGATAGGTCGTCGCACACTACCTGTAATTCGAAAGTCCCCCTTAAGTTCAGCGCTCAGAAGATTGGTTAGAATAAAAACGTTTCTACTAGCAAATACAGAGATATCGAGAAGTATTGGCCTAGATTTTCTATCTGTACGCTGGGTGTCAGGATTGTTTTTTTGGCTGGAGCCGAGAATGAGAGAGGGGATATCCTCAATGAAGGTTAAGAGATCGAAGTTCTTTTCGATCTGCGCCCCGTCTACCTCTACCTCTCCGTAAATTCGTGGCTCTTGCTGGCTTCTGAACTCAAAGTTGAGATCGCCTGAAAGCGTAAGCACAGCATCTCGAAGTGGATCGTAAACGACATCTTGAAACACCATGCTTAGAGTTGAGAGTTTTTCTTGCGTCGGATTGATGTTCCCGGTGAGTTGGAAAGTTCCGCCGTTGATTTCTCCACTGCTTTCCTGAACAACGATTTGGCCGTTCTTAAGATCGACTCGAGCGGCTATTTTTTCGGCATTTATGCCTGCTGATTCAATAGAGGCGCGTCCATTTTCAAGTGTTGCTGTTCCCTCGAGCTGAGGAGATGCCAGATCTCCCTGGAGCAGCACTCTTGTATTAATTTTGCCGCTCAGGTCATCAACGCCTGGCACCAGTGGCAGGAGTGAGGCCAAATATACGGAGCCATTTACCGATAAATCATAGCCGTCAGCAAAGGAAACGCTTCCCTGTGCTGTGACCTCTGTATTCGTTCCCTGAAGTTTGACGGAAGGGAGGGTGAGTATTCCAGAACGTATTGGGAGTTGTGTCTTTTTAAGGAGGCGAGTTTGCTCAGGAGGGCATCCGCCAATAAGCTTTTCAAGCTCTATCTTTCCATTACCAGAGGTGAATTGATCTATATGAAAAGTGTATTCGCCAGAGGCGGTAGCAGTAAAGCATTTCAGCCTATCGTCGTAATCGGCAGGTTGGAAATCGTTAAGGACGACTTTAAATTTGCTCTTTGTTTTGCTACTCAGGTCGAGGTAGAGATCGCTCAGAAGACTTTGCGAGGTGTTACTCAAAGAGCTGGTTATAATGCCCTGTCTTAGCGTTGTACTTCCTGTTACCGCAGCATCGCCAGCGAAGTCGGGAGAACTTACGCTAAGAGTGGCATCTCCCTTTATGTTTTGAAAAAGAAGCTCACCAGAAAATGTGCCACTCCCCGAGACTCTAGCCCATTCCCGACCTTTTCCTTTGCGTGTAGCATCTGTGCTGAGGATGAAGTTATGGAGGGAGAAATTCGTTTTTACAATGGAGAGATTTTTGCCATTGTCTTTGAGCGTGCCTTGCGCGGAGAGGCGCTCAATCCCGTATTCCGATTGGAGAATAGTGAAATCTATCTTCTCACCAATGCTCAGGTCGTATGTAAGGGGGGCGCCAAAGGAGAGATCTTCGTAAAGAGCGTTTTGGGTGGATCCGTGTATGCTGAATGTAGGAGAACCTGATGTGCCCCCGATGGAAACCGTTGCGTTGCTCTCAAGAGCGTGTAGCCCTTCAAGTGTAACGTGCTTCGCATGTACCTGTATTTTGCCGGTTAGATTATTGTCGAGGAGAGTAATGGGAGATGCTGTAGTAACCTGATCTGATTCCTTAGAGCGAACCTGCATTTTAGCAGTCGGGTTCTGAATCGTACCTGATAGTGCTATCTCCCCAGTAATTGGTTCATTGATGAGCGGAGCAAATACTCTCAAACCTTTCTCAAGTCGCAAGCGAACATTACCTTGAATCGTGTCGTCTTTGTCGAAGTAAACGAAGTCTGTGCTATTTGCAAAGGATCTTCCTTCGCCAATGTGGAGTTTTAGAACCCGCAGAGATTGTTCAGTCACAGACAGTTCAGCATCCGCGGGACCTACATCGTAAGATTCTCGGGTGCCTCGTCCTTTGTAGATGATCCGCTCAACATGCGGTTTTATGATGAGTGTGCTCGGATCCTTTCTGGTTATATCAAGCGATACGTTTCGTCCAAGCAGAGTGCCGCTTCCGAGCTTCTGCTTAAACTTTCCGTTATGTACGGTGAGATTGAGAAGGTTTACTTTGAGTTTTGGCTCTTCTTTTTTATTTGGATCCGAGGAGGCGAATCCATCAATCACTTGAAACGTCGTGCTTCGTGGATCCACCTGCTCAGAGAAAGCGTTATGAAATTCTAGAGTCTTGAGATCAATGGTTCTCTTAAGGATTTGGCTCAGGCCAAAGGTGGCCCTCATTTCCTCTACCATGAGTTGGTCCTTTCCGCCTTTGATCACTCTAGCCCGATAGGCACGTCCGCTCAGACTTACAAGTGAAAGGTGAAGTTCCTCTACTTCAAAGGAGCAATCTGGGCAGGCCTTGAGTACTTCGTCTCTCAGAACTTCGGTAAGTTCTTGCTCGAGGTAATTTTCAAATACTTTGAGTCCGAATCCGAGCGATAGCCCAAGGATGAGAAAGATTAATGCGGTGCGCAGGCCATGTTTCTTCATTGAGGTAAAGGTCAGGCAACTTCGACATCACGAGAGGTCGGCTCCGGAGATGTATGTTGCCAGGCGTGGTAAGAGCTTCGTACCAATGCTCCCGACTCAACGAACCGAAAGCCTCTGGCAAGTCCTTCTTCCTTATACTTTAAAAACTCTTCAGGTGTGATGAATTCTCTCACAGGGAGTTGTTTGGCGGTAGGCCGCAAGTACTGTCCAATGGTCATGATATCTACGTCATTCGCCCGCAGATCGTCCATCAGGTGGAGTACCTCATCGAAAGTCTCTCCGAGACCAACCATTATCCCGGATTTAGTCTTCGTAGCAGGATCAAAATCTTTAGCTCCCTTGAGTATGCTCAGAGAACGAATGTAACCGGAAAAAGGGCGTACCTTCTTATAGAGACGAGGGACCGTCTCCACATTGTGGTTTAGGACGTCTACTTGCGCATCCATGATCGTTTTCAGGTCTTTCTGCGAACCCTGCATATCAGGAATAAGGAGCTCTACTTTACAATCAGGGGCGTGTCGATGGATAGACTCTACGGTTTTTGCGAAATGATTCGCTCCAAAGTCGCTCACATCATCCCTGTCCACTGATGTTATAACTACATGTCGTAGCCCAAGCTTTTTTACCGCGACTCCTACTCGATGAGGTTCAAGGGGATCGAGAGGCTCGAGGTTGTCTTCTGTCCCGTCCTTTACGGAACAAAAATGGCATCTTCTCGTACAGAGCTCGCCCATGATCATAAAGGTTGCCGTGTGGTGTGACCAGCACTCTCCGATATTGGGGCAATGAGCCTCTTCACATACAGTGTGGAGCCGGTGATCGTTTACAATCTTCTTGGTTTCTAAATATTCAGGAGAGCCTGGAGCCTTAACCTTTAGCCATGACGGCTTTACGAGTCGCTCCTTCATGACTTGTTGTTTTCTTGGAACTGGTATTGGCATATAAGTCGAGCTTCCTCTAGCGAAATTTTCTCTCTTTGCGCATGCTATATACGTCACGCCGGTGAGCTCAGCTCAATCTGGCGGGTATTAGCGTGTCAGATCATTAAGAGTGCCGGGTTTTCAAGACCTTCTTTAAAGTATTTTAAGAAAGTTCCAGCCATAACACCATCAATAATTCTGTGGTCTACAGAGACTGTCGCTTTCATTACATTTCCTGGAACAACCGCACCGTCTTTGACTACTGGCTGTTCAAGAATAGAGCTCACAGCGAGTATCGCACCCTGTCCGGGGTTGATGATGGCAGTGAAGCTTTCAACGTCGAACATTCCCAAGTTGGAGATGCTAAAAGTGCCACCGGAAAGGTCTTGAGAGGTTGGTCTACCAGCGCGAGCGCGATCGATAAGCGCTCTTGACTCAAAGACGACATCCTTAAGGGTAAGTGCTGTCACATTGTGAAGAACTGGTATGATAAGGCCATCAGGTAGGGCAGTTATAATTCCAATATTCACCTGACCGGCATCGTATATAGAGTTATCTTCTTTTACAGAACAGTTAACACGCGGCTCATGCGCGAGGCCGTAGGCGACAGCTTTCATAATGAAATGGTTAAAGCTCACACCCTCATAGCCACCCTTTTCCTTTAAGAGTGTTCTGAGCTTGATAGCTTCATCCATACAGACAGAAGTTGTAACGTAAAAGTGAGGCGCTTCAACGACACTTTGTTGCATTCTCTTACCAATTGTCGCTCTCATCTTAGACATCGGAGTAATGCTGCCTTCGCCAGAGAAATTCATCGCTGTAGGAGATGTTGGTGCTTTCGCCGGTGTCGCCGCAGCAGCAGCTACTGGCGCAGGTTGAGAAGTGGCAGCTTGCGCAGGTGCGGCGGATTCCAAGTCTCGTTTAATAATTCGACCATCGGGACCAGATCCACTCAAGGAGCTCAGATCGATATTTTTTTGCTCGGCCAGTTTCTTTGCCAGTGGAGAAGCTTTAATTCGTCCTCCAGCGTCACCGCTTACTTGAGGAGCGGCATGCCCATTCTGGTGTTGCGGTGTTTCGATAGTGACTGGTTCAGAGTTCTTCTGTTCTATCGGAGCAGGAGCATTGGTATTGTCAGCTGCCTCTTGTTGATTTGAGGATTTTGAGGCTGAGGAGCTTGAAGCGTCAGAGACTTCCTCGCCTTGCTCTCCGATATAGGCGATGATCTCTCCAACGTCAGCGCTCTCGTCTGCCGGTGTAAGGATTTTTAAGAGTACTCCTTCATGGAAGGACTCGATCTCGAGGTTTGCTTTGTCGGTTTCTACCTCTGCTAGGATATCTCCCCTCTGAACCTTATCTCCCTCTTTTTTGCTCCAGTTGAGGATCTTGCCGCTGTCCATGGTGTCGCTGAGCTGCGGCATTTTTATTTCTGTGGCCATAAAACTGTTCCTAAATTAGTCAACAAAGATTGGTTAGCATACCACAATTTCACAAATTGCAAACAGGAGGTCAATTCGTGGTGAAAGGTATTTTTATCAGGTAGTTAGATGGGTAGGAGAGTGTTTGGATTAGGCGGAAGGCGAAGTGAAGGGAATACATTCCGGCTTAAACCCTGCGGGCAACCAGCCGGAATGTATTCCCTTCACTTCGCTTGTGGTTTGGCGTCC
The DNA here is from genome assembly GCA_030431715.1 of bacterium. Lineage (GTDB taxonomy): Bacteria > Bdellovibrionota_C > UBA2361 > UBA2361 > RFPC01 > JAUIIO01. The sequence continues at coordinate 14,871 of JAUIIO010000022.1, read as the reverse complement.
TTTCTCACGTAGAGGAGGGGGGAGGAAGAGGGACGGCTCGGCTTTGCCCTCGCATATTCCTTGTCCTGCTCCTTGTCCTTGTCCTGCCCCACCAGGCATCATTCTCTTCCTCTTCCTCTTCCTCTTCCTCTTCCTCTTCCTCTTTATCTTGCACTTGCACTGATGTGAAGTCCCGATCCCAGCCCCGGCTCGGGGAGGGAGCCGCTGCGCGAACGCGTTGGCGTAAGAGGAGGTGCAAGTGCAAGATTAAGAGGATGAGAAAGTGCAAGTGCAAGAGGAAGAGAGAATAGAATTACTTACTCCCTCACCGTCCCCTTATAATTCTTACTTAAACACTCCGGACAATAATACGTATTTCGAAACGCACGGCTTGTTTTGGAGGCGCAGCGGGCGCAGTTGCTTATGAAGTCTGAGATGTCGGGCTTAGAAATAGATAGGAGCACGGTTGCCGTAAGGAGAATGACGAAGAGATGTGCCGCCGGATTTTCAATGTCCTGTCGGCAGGCCACCGTTACGGCACCAAGCAGTGACATGCCGCGGATAATTGCTATCTGCGCGAAAAAAACAGAACGAAGTTGTTCGGTAAGGATAAGCGCTTTGTGGTATTTGGCGCCGGCTTCAGATTGCCACTTTTCCTGTTTGGTCTGAAATTCCTTAAGCCATTTGGGGATTTTAATAAAAAAGAAAAAAAGAATGATAAGGATAGGGATAAGGCCCAGATGCTGAATCTTAATCAGGATATCAATCAAGATTACGGCTGGAATGAGGAGTCCGATGTACTGCATGTAGTTTTCTGACTTCTTCCTTAATGTTTCTTTAAGCCCCTGAATTTGAAGAAGCCAGGATATGATCTGTTCACGAAAAAGTGCGAGGAGCGAGAATGCAAGAAAGAGGTAAAAGAAGCTCTGTACAAGCTCCGTACTTTGTTCAGGGACACGCATATCAAGAAGAAGAAAAAGCACGACAAGATCGAGAGGGAGACTCAAGAAGACCAAATTCCATACTTTAAGAACGCTCTGGTAGTAGTTAAATGAAAGAAGCGGTAGGGCTTTAAGATCTTGCTCTGTTATCTCTGGTGTAAGAGCCTGCTGGAAAGTGGGCGGATCCTTCTTCGGCGTGCGAGGAAGTCTCGCGGTGAGTTTTTTTAGAGCTTTGTGAATTGCTTTGCGTTTCATGGCTGCATGAATTAGAACACAGGTGGAAGTCTATCGCACCTTTTCAATATGTCTGAGTTCGAGTACATCACCATAACTGAGCTTAATCAGCTGCTCAATAAGACGCTCGTGGAGCGTTTCCCTTTGCTGCATTTTTCGGGAGAAATTTCGCAGCTCACAATAGCAGCAAGTGGTCATATGTATTTTACTCTTAAAGATGAGAAGAGCCAGATGCCGGCTGTGATGTGGCGAGGGGATAGGGCACGGTTAGACTTTGAGCCTGAGCCTGGGATGTCGGTACTCTGCCATTCAAAACCGAATATTTACCACGCCAGCGGTCGGCTTCAGATGGTTGTTTCTCGAATGTTGCCTGCTGGAGAAGGGCTGCTTCAAAAGAAGTTTCTTGAGCTTAAGGAAAAGCTGGAAGCAGAAGGTGTATTTGCTCCAGAAAGGAAGCGCAGCATTCCTTTTTTACCGCGCAGTATTGGAGTGGTAACCTCGGCTTCTGGCGCCGTCATTCATGATATTATGACAAAGATCACGGAGCGATTTCCCCAGATTCCCGTCAAGCTCATCGATGTTCGTGTGCAGGGAGAAGGTGCGGCAGGCGAGATCGCTCGAGCAATAGAGCGTTTCCAGACGATTCCAGAAGTTGATGTGCTTATTGTTGGTCGAGGGGGAGGTTCACTTGAAGATCTGTGGCCCTTTAACGAGGAAGTAGTGGTAAGGGCGATCTTTGCTTCTCGCATCCCGGTTGTATCTGCTGTTGGACATGAAGTGGATGTGACTCTTTCAGATTTGGTGGCGGATGAGCGGGCGCCTACGCCGACAGCGGCTGCGGAAATGGTTGTGCCAAAACGCGAGGATCTCCTCAAAGAGCTTCAGAAGTTAGAAAAACGGTTACAGGATATATCTACTTGGTTTTCTCCCTTTGTGCAGCAGGTTGATGAACTTGCGATGCGATTAGACCGAGTCATGCGCTTTCGGATAGACGAATATAAGGTGAAGGTATCGACTGCCGAAGCAAGACTTGCACTACTAAAGCCACATAAGTATATCGCTTACCAGTATGAGCGTTTGAGCGGAGTTGAGTTAAAGCTCATAGCCGGAGCGCAGGGGGTGGTGCGACAGGCGAGCTCTTCTTTAGAGAGGCTAGAGCATCGCATTGAAAAGTCATCGCCTTCTCAGCAGGTGAAATTTTTTCGTCAGCGTGTTGATTCCTTGGCCGGTAGGCTTAAGATGATACATCCCGAGCAAGTATTAAAGCGAGGATATGCGATCGCCAGACACAACGGCTCGATCGTGCGAAGTGTCAATCTGATTCAGATAGGTGATAGTATTGAAGTGTCTCTGGCTGATGGTAGTGTCAGAGCAGATGTGAAAGACAACAAAGCGGGGTGAGGATATGGCCGAGAAAAAGAAAAAACTTACGATAAAAGATCTTCTTGAAGGGAAAGATGTGTCTAAGCTTGTAAAGGACCTCTCTTTTGAAGATGGTTTAGAGTTGCTTGAAGAGCTCGTTGAGCAAGTTGAAGGCGGTTCGTTGGATCTGGATCGAGCACTGGCATCTTATGAAAAAGGCTCTCTCCTATTAGAAAAGCTCCGGGCGGATCTCAGTGGTGCTGAAAAGAAATTAGAAACTCTTTCTGCGGCTAAGAAATAGGTGGTCCGGGCAATTTTAGCGTAGTTACTCTCTTAGTAGCTGTAGCGCCAGTTGTGGTTGAAGGTTGGCCTGACCTAATATGGCGGCGCCTGCTTGTTGTAGTATCTGGAAACGAATCATGCGCGCAGATTCCGCAGCAATGTCTGCGTCGATAATACGACTTCTGGCAGCTAAGTATTGCTCAGAGGTGCTTTCATTGAGAGTAATAATAGATCCTAATCTACTCTGGGTTGCACCTATATTCCCTAGGAGCTCCTGGATTGAGTCGCGAGCTGTAGTAAAAATGCCCTTTGCTGTTAGTGCCTCGCTTGCGGTCTGTAGAGAAAATGTATCTAGCTCGAGTGATTCATAGCCTGCTCTGTCCTGTGTGTTTTGGACAGACATTGTAAGAGTGACGACACTGCCACTACTGGAGACAGTTGCAAGGTCGTCTACTCCATCATTGTTAAAGTTCGCAGTTGCGCTTGTCGTTCCTCCGCTACCGATGAGAGTGCCGGCTGTATATGAAGTGAATGTGAAGTTGGCACTACCATCATTCTCACCGATAGTGTATCCAGGTGCTCCGCTGTCAGATTGAAAGATGATATCAAGATCGCCATCATTTCCGTAGTCAGTAATTCCAATGTAGAGATTCCCCGGTGAAACGCCAGCTGTTGTAGAGACATTAAAGGTATCAATCTCTGCAAAAGAAGAGCCGCCTGAGCCAATTACCACTCCCCCATATATGTCTGTGGAGCCGGCGGAGCTCCCGAGTTGTGCATAAACGACGTCGTCTAGTCCGTCACTGTCAAAATCTGCGATAGCGAGTGCTGGGCCGGAGACAGGAGAACTTCCAAATTCATCAAATGTTTCGTCATTATAGGTACCATCTCCCTCGGTTATGACTGTTTCGTCGCGAAATTCAATATTTAAAGAGTCAGAGGATCTTAGTCCAATCTGTAAATGCGTTCCGCCGGGCTCAGTTGAGAACAATGATTTTCCATTAAACTCGGTACTATTTAGTATTCTAGAAAATTCTTCTGATAGCGCCTGAGCTTCTACATCAAGCGCATTACGTTGCTCGTCACTATAGGTGCCATTGGCGGCCTGTATACTAAGCTCTTCTAGTCGTTGTAGTATATTATTTGCTTCACTAAGGGCGCTTTCTGCGATGTTTAGTAAACTAATACCGTCGTTTGTGTTCCGTACTGCTTGTTGTAAAACTCTAGAGTCAGAGTTGAGAGATTCAGATATTGCAAGGCCCGCGGCATCATCGCTGGCAGAATTAATTCGCTGTCCTGAGCTTAGGCGAGTAAAGACATCGCTTAACTCTGATGACGATCTCGCCAGCTGGTTTTGTGCGCGTAAGGCAGATATGTTGAGTCCGAGAGTGACTGTCATTGGCCCTCTTTCTCAATGCGCAAATATGTTCGTAGTGTATGAACAACTATCACTACAGTACTTCCTTATACTTCTCATAGAGCTGAGCATTGCCCCTTAAACAATAGGTGCAATTCGCCATCCCTGACGAACTCGTGCTATCAGCCCGGGTGTAAACAGCACACCCCAGTAGGTATATCGGTAAGTTACGTTAAAAGGATTAATTTTCTGAGCATTTTGACAGAGGTGTCTGGTAGTTTTTCCTATTTTAGTTGCTTAGAGGTCTTGTGCGTCGAGCAAAGCGAGCGACGGGGTGGAAACAAGGCCCGACCTAAAAAATTTCACTACATGAAATTTCGGATTCACAGTGTTGTTTTGTCGAGCTCCGCCCGACAGGTTCGAATCCGTGTCGGGAGGGTGAACCGAACATCTGTGAGGAGAGGGAGTTGTATAAGGAGTCAAACACTCGCTAGCTCGCGTTTGCAGTCTTCGTATTGCACTTTGCGGCTTGCGCCGCTGCAATACGACCCATGGCCTGAGCGGCGAGCGAAAAACAAGGCCCGACCCGAAGCACAGCGCGGTGCGCTGAGCGGATTCACTGTGTTTTTATATGGTTCGAATCCGTGTCTTTGCTCTAGGGCTAGCCCATTTCAGGGGCAGGAGTCGAGCAAAGCGAGCGACGGGGTGGAAACAAGGCCCGACCCGAAGCACAGCGCGGTGCGCTGAGCGGATTCACTGTGTTCTTGTGTGGTTCGAATCCGTGTCGGGAGGGTGAACCGAACATAGTGAGGAGAGGGAGTCCTCTCCTTGGCCTGAGCGGCGAGCGAATAAAAAGGCCCGACCCGGATTCGAACCGGGGAATGATGGTTTTGCAAACCATTGCCTTAGCCAACTTGGCGATCGGGCCACGTTAGTGGGTTTAGAGAACACTTAACTTATATATGACTCTTAAAAAATGCAATGTGGGGACTTACTCAGGCTCTGAGGCGAAAATATTGGGGGCGGCGCTATCATAAGCATCTGATAATACTAGATAATAAAATTTAATTCTTGAGCAGGAAAAAGTGCTCCCATTTATTAAAGAAACGAAAATCGTGCCGATTTCTTTATATAGTAGGCATGACACCATCCTTTCTGCGAGTTGGGGGCGATTCAAAATTCATTGAGTCGCCTCTTTTTTTTTTATCTCTAACAACCTGAAAGTATGTAGTTAATCCTCTTCAGGTTGCCGCAACCACTAATGAAAATATTCCTTGCCTGCCTCTCCCCAAATCCTTCACTATGTGCAAATATCGACAAACAAAAGTGTTGAGATTTCCATTGATTGTATGAGGTTTACATGACGTACGTTGTTACCAAGCCATGTATAGGTACAAAGGACAGGTCCTGTGTAGAGGTGTGTCCGGTTGATTGTTTTTACGACATTCGAAAGAAGAAATATAACGAGAAATACGGCGTTGCCTTTGATGGTGACGATGATGATGAAACTGCCGGTCTTCTCGTTATTCATCCTGATGAGTGTATCAACTGTGGCGCGTGCGAAACCGAGTGCCCGGTTGAGGCAATTTACGAAGATTCTGCTGTTCCTGATGATGAGCAAGAATTTGTAGCCATTAATGAAGAAGAAACAACCGCGCTAGGCGAAGATCAACTCGACGAGTTAAGATGCACCGCAAAATAAGCGCGCAATCTACAAATCTTTCATTTGGTGCAGTGTGCAGAGATGGCCTAATCGGTTTTTTATTCCTCCTGTCATTCGTTTGTGTGTTCACCTGTGGCGTCGTCGCTGCCCAAAGCAAGAAGTCTTCACTTCATAGCCAGATTGCTCGTGGTGTTCCACTCAACAACTCTTCTTCCCTTGTAGTGCTCGATGCGAAGACTGGCGAAAAAATCTATGCACAACGAGAGGCGATGCCTCTTAAGCCAGCGAGTGTATTGAAAATCCTCACAACTAAGGTTGCGTTTGATAAATTAGGACCTGAGCATCGATTTCCCACAGAGTTTTATGGACAGGGGTTTACCGGCTCTCGGTTAGCTGCACTTTATATTAAGGGATACGGTGATCCACTTTTTACCCATGAGCAGCTGTGGCTAGCGGCACGCAAACTTTTTATGCGCGGTGTGAGGTCTGTTGGCCAGATCTATGTAGATGATACCGCCTTTGTCGGTGCACATGAACGTGGAGGGCAGAAAGCCTATCTAGCAGCTTCATCAGCTCTTTCTTTGAATTTTAATACATTGACCTTTGAAGTTTGTCCCACAACTCCTGGCAAGGCGGCGCGAGTTTTTAACGATCCCTTTGAGTACATAGTTGGAACTAAGGGTAAGATTACGACAGTTTCTAGTGGGAAAAATGTGTATGGCATTGATGAGTTTCCAGGTAGTGAAGGATTGAATATGGTTTATCGCCTGCAGGGTACGATGAGGAGTGGTCAGGCGTGTGATGAGGTTTATCGTTCTGTTGCTTCGCCTGCTCTTTATGCTGGTGCCGTGCTGAAAGGAATTCTGCAGAAACTGGGAGTTGATGTTGTTGGCGGCCCAACAAAAAAGAAGGTTCCTAGTGGGGCCGGAAAAATATACACGCATCAATCCAAAGAGCTCTTTAAGATCATCAGAGACTTAAATCACTTTAGTAGTAACTTTATAGCTGAGCAGCTTCTGGTCTCTATAGGAAAGGAATCCTCCTCAACGTATGTGCGAGCAAAAGGCATCGCTGCGCTCGAAGCGCATCTTGCTTCGCTTGGTGAGCCAAGGGCGGATTACTCAATTCACGATGCTTCGGGGCTTAGTCATGATAACCGCATTACGGCTAGGGCCTTGTCGAAAGTGCTCCTTGAGTTGCGAAATAACCAGAGTTATGGCGCTGAGTTTGTAAACTCCCTCTCTGTGGATGGTCGGAGGGGAACCCTCCGTAAGAGAAACATGGATGGAACCGTAAGGGCCAAGACGGGGACTATTAATAACGTTGGAACCCTAGCGGGACTTGTTCAGGGGCGCTCTGGCCGAGATTATGCTTTTGTAATCCTTCAGAATAAAATACCATACCGCGCTAAGGCGAGTGCAGTCGAAAAGAAGCTTGTACGCATCCTGCATTCCTCGTAATACTGTACTGAGCAACATTTAACGCTTACTCACTGATTCCATGCTGCGCGTATTAACAATTTTCTGCCATTTTAGTTTTCTTGCTCTTGTTCTGCTTGCAGATCCGCTTCTTGCTGCGCCGGCTAGGCATTCGGATTTTAAAGTCAGTCCGCAGATGCGGCCGCGGGTGGAATTTTGGAAAGAGATTTTTTCTAAGTATGGAAAGTTTCAGGCAGTTATACACCATAGAACTTTTCCGTATATCAAATTTGAGACCCTCGATTTCTCAGATAAGGCAAATACTATGAGCGAAGCGGCGCTCGATAAGTATCGAGCCCGTGTTTACAATAAACGTAAGGCCGCAATTGTACATGCTCTGAAGAATCTCGCAGCTGGGAAGTCTCCTCAGAATAGCCTTGAACGACATATTGAGAAAGAAATGTCCGTTTTGGGGAGTGGGACTGCAAAATACCGCGAGGTGATAAAGGAGGACCTTATAAGATCTCAGAGAGGTATCCGTGAGCGGTATGAGGGGGCGATTGAGCGATCTGGCCGGTATATGCATGTGCTAGAAGAAATTTTTGTCAAAGAGTTTGGCTTGCCAGTTGAGCTAACAAGACTGCCATTTGTCGAATCGTCGTTTGATTATAAAGCGTATAGCTCCGTTGGGGCAGCCGGGATATGGCAGTTTATGCCTGCCACCGCGCGTGCTCACCGTATGAAGATTACCCGCGCTATCGACGAGAGAAGAGATATAGTCTCGGCAACGCGAGGTGCTGCTGAATATCTCAGGAGCGCACACTCAAGGCTTGGAAACTGGGGATTGGCTTTAACCTCTTACAATCATGGCGTGGGAGGCGTTTCAAAGAAGGTAAAGCAGCTCGGCACTCGTGATATTACTAAAATTGTCGAAACTCGTGGAAAGCAGCTCTTTGGATTTGCCTCACAGAACTTTTTCCCTGAATTTCTAGCAGCCCTTGAGATTTATGATGATATCCCTAGGTATTTCCCAAAAGTGCGACCATCAAGACCTGTTTATATTGCTGGGAAGAAGCTCAAACACTCCACATCTGTACGTACGCTTCAAAAAGAACTTGGAGTATCACTAGAAGATCTTAAAGAAGTGAATTATGCACTTTTAAGTGGCGTATGGAGTGGTCGCTATCATGTTCCGGCCGGATATGTCTTGAAAGTGCCTCAGAAATATAAGTACGAATTAGCTTCGATGCGAATCAAGCCTCAAAAGGCTGAAAGCTCCGCCAGTTCTGTATACGGAGGAATCGTGTACAGGGTGCGTCGTGGAGATACGTTGTCTGGTGTTGCGAAAAAATACAAGACGAGCGTTGCCAAGCTGCGCACCTATAATAATTTAAAAGGCGATCATCTTCGTGTTGGTCAATCTCTTATTGTGAAGCCTCGAGCAAGGTATTCTGAGTCTCCTCAAAAATTACCCGGAACTAAAAGCTACCGGGTGAGAAAGGGGGATTCACTTTATGCTATCGCAAAAAGATACGGGATGAGTGCTTCTCGGTTACGTGAGCTTAATGGCCTAAGCTCTTCAAAGATCTATGTTGGTCAAGTGCTCATCCTTGCCGAGGGAGCTACGGCCCCGGCGAGCTCCTCTTCTTCTTCCTCACCCTCCTCTAAGAAGTACTATAAGGTGCGAAGCGGTGATACTCTCTGGGAGATTAGCAAGAAGCACGGAATAACGATCGGTGCCCTAAAGAAACTTAATGGAATGAAGAGTAGTAAGATTAAAATCGGACAACGCTTGCGAGTGCAATAGCTTTGAAGAATTCCAACTCCTAAAAGAAAAGGGAGCCACTACACAAGTAGTTGGCTCCCTTTTTTATATGAGCACGCGAAGAGTTCACATGCGAGGGGTTCTAGCGGATTAAGCTGACGCTGAAGCCTCTAGAGTTGAGTCGTCATCAGACTCTTCTTTGTTTGAGCTGTCCTCACTATCTTCGCTTTCCTCGATCGGCTTTCTTGGCTCAGGGATCTCAGTGGCTTTGCAACAGTAAAGCTCGCTACCGTCCTTAAGCTTATAGCCTTTGAGTTTTTCTAAAACCTCTTCTGCGCTCTCTTCCGGAATGTCAGCGAAGGAGTAAAGCTCACGGATAGTGTGACGCTTCCACTCGCTGAGTCCTTCAACGTCAAGCTCAGAGACAATCTTCTCTAATACTTCTTCTGTCATGCCAGCACTAGAACCGCTACCAAGGTAGAAGCGTACATCTTTTTTTGCAGGCTCAAGCTGAACACGCTCGCGTGAGCGATCGCGCTTTCTGTCTCTGCCTGATGACCTGTCATTATCATCTGAGCGTGAGCGATCGTCGTCAGATTCGTAACGATCGTTACGTCTCCTGTCTGAGCGTCTAGACTTTTTACCCTGCTGTGACTCAAGTTCTGGAATGACTCTGAGTGTGTTGTGAAGAAGGTGAGCGAGTACCTCCTCAGTGGCGTCACAAGCCATGAGCTCCTTAGTGAGTGCGAGAACTTCGTTGTCGAACGTCTCGCTTTTTTGTTTCGCGGCGTCGATAATGTTCTGGACCCGAGCTTTTGCTCTCTCTTCGTCTGTTGGAAGCTGCTTTTGTTTGAAATCAAATTCTACAATCTTTTTTAAGTAGTGGAAGTTTCCAAGATCGTTTGCGCCAACGAGGCTAATCATGGATTTCAGCTTCCCATCACTCGAAGGTGTGCCCAGACGGTGAAGGTAGACTTCTGGATCCTCGGGGGTGGCGTGGTTAATAATCATTTCAAACTCATCTACTGGGATGTTCTGAGCTGAGATATCAGTGACTACGAGCACTTGGAGCTCGCCGTTTTGAATCTGCTGTGCCGCCGCATGTACTGCCCTGTCAGGGACGTGGCCGATCATTTTAGAAGCGAGAATGCCTCTTTTCTTAAGCATTACCTCGATAAGATCAGTGTCAGATGGTTGGTTGCAATAGATGAGTGTTGGAGGTCGACCGGCAATATCAATGAGGTCGCAAAGTGCATTCGGTTTGGAGAGCAAGTCTCTGCTTACCTCATAATAAACGTGTTCTATGCTAGCTTCATGCCCTGATTCGTTTTCCTGTTCCATATTAATTTCTACACATCCGTCGGTTTTAAAATATTTGTTAATGAGTGAAGAGAGAGCAAGTGGAGCAGCGGAGCTTAGCCAAGCGGCTTGTTTACAGTCTGCGCTCTCGAGCAGTGATTCAAGCTCTGCCGAGGGCAGGCCACGTCCGGCGACAAAGCCGATGCAAGCTGTGAGCTTAGCAGTGAATGGCTTTTCTTGAATGGTAAGTAAAAGCTCTTCTGTTGTGCCGAGGATGATGTCAGCCTCGTCGAGCGCCCCTGCTTTTCCTGTTGGTGTTTCAACGTAAACTGAGAGTTTTGATCCTTCGGCAAGTTTTTGAATACTTGATGCGTTTTGTTCGTCTTGAATGATGATGAGCATCTTGTCACCGTCACTTTTCATCTCAGCGAAAGCGTTTAGTAGAGTGTTTGTGTGTTCTACGGGGTTTTCGCATATGATAAAAACGTTTTTTCCTTCAAGTAGCGCCGGGCTTACGCGCGTTGCTATTTCTTTGTTTGTTTCCTTGTCCATCTTATGGGGTGTTCCTATTTCATAAGGTTGAGTTAATACATTTATTAAATAAGCTATGTAGCTCTGGTCATGTAGCGTAGTGAGTAAAATTCAATGCGAGAATGAATAATGTTACTACACGTATACGGTCCTCGTATGCCAGTTCAGACGGTTTTTGTTGTCCGAGAATGACATCGTCTCCGTAATGGTATCGCCTTTGACGTTTCTTGACAGCGCTGGCTTTTTACTGTTCTAGTTGCAATCAGTATAGCGAGTTTCTGTCAGTACAAACAGCCGTTGTGCATCATGCCAATGTGCATAATGATAGAGTGCATCAAACTAGGGGTCTCAAACGTGTTGTTTTTCAAACGTGTTCAGGAGAGAGAGTCTGATTCCACTACAAATCCAGCAACCACAATGATGCAAAAGTCACTATGAAGCAAAAAAAAGAGCAAGCTTTAATAATTACTTCACCCCGGGAAAGACCTTCCTTTGCTTGTGCCATGACGGGGAGGCCCCCGGCGGTAAGGCAGGGAGTTGACTCATGTGGCCCAAGCTCATGTCGTCCGGGTTTGTGCGGCCCGGGTTCATGCATCATTGGAAATTCTTGTAAGGGTATGGTTTTACAAAGCTTCGTTCTGCTGCTTGTCCTCTTGCTATCGGCCTGTGTGCCGCCGTATGCAGATACGAATTCTAGTATCGATACCACAGTAAGTAAAGATTTAGAGAGCTCTATTCTGGTTAAGGATAAGGATACTAACGATAACAGCAACTTACCGCTGCCGGCTGATGCCCCACAAGTTCGCGGGCATCTAGCCCCGGTTCTCCTTTTACAGCCTACATTTCAGGGGGATAGGGCAGATGCTCTCTTTTCCGTCTCAGACAACGGTACCCTGCTCAGGTGGGACCTGCGAAGTGGAAAAGCATATCGTTTATTCGCCGGGGAAGAGAAGCACCTGAGGGCTGTTGCTCTCTCCCGGAGTGGGCGTCTTCTCGCAATAGGTAATAAGGACGGGATAAAGGTTATCGATGTGCCGACGGGGGAGACGCTCTATCATATGGACAGAGTAAGATCCCGGGTGCATTCACTGGCATTCTTCCCAGACGAGGAGAGTTTGCTTATTGGGGCTGTTGATGGGCGAGTCTATCGCTGGCTTATACATCAGACGGTGGTGGACTCTGAGGTGGGAGATCAGAGAAATAGAGCATATCAGCGGTATATCGGCCACGCTACCGTAGTGAGTTCGGTAGCGGTGCATCCAGAGGGCAGGGTCTTTTTTAGTGGGGACTGGGCCGGAATGCTTTTTGCGTGGTTGCCCTATGATGCTGATGTGTATGAAGGCGAGTACGACAAAAATATATTTGATGGGGAGTTTTATTCCGATCTCGCAATTCGCCAGCAGGTAAAATCTCCCCCCGTTAGTAATAGCACAGGCGTCAGGCTTGACGCTCTTAGGGCATCGCCAGACGGAAATTTTGTAGTGACCGCTCGAGAGAGTGGAGATATTGAATTGTGGAAAGTGCGAGGCTTCAAGCTTCTTACATCTACCCGCGCGCACAAAGGACTTATTCGTGCTTTAGATGTGAGCCCAAACGGTAAGCTCGTTTTGACTTATGGTCGTGATGATACGGTAAAGGTTTGGGATGTCCTGTCTGAACACGATGAGTTTCTTGACCAGCAAAAAGCCGAGCTTGAGCTTCGATATGAGTTTAAAATACCTGATTCGCAAAAAGTCGTGTTTGTGAGGAATGATCGTATACTTGCTGGCACAGATGAGGGTACTATCCTTGAGGTTGATCTATCAAAATTACAGAAAGTAGTTCCGAAAGAGCCGAAAAAGAAATGACTCGCATACCTTTTAAGCAAACCTGCGCAATACTCCTGCTATCGGTTGGGCTGGTGGTGTTTCTTGATCAGTACACCAAGTATATTGTCGTAGAGACGATACGGCAGGGAACAGTGGTGCCAGTCATAGATGGGGTTTTTAACCTCACGTTGACTTACAACAAAGGGGCGGCGTTTGGGATGCTTTCGGGGGTATCTGACGGGCTGCGGCAGTTACTTCTCGGAGGCGTAACTGCCCTTGCCGTGTGTGTTGTCCTGTATTTTCTTTTTTATGATTATTACCACGATCGTTTCGCTCAGATGGCTCTTGGCTTCATTCTTGGTGGTGCGGCAGGAAACGTTCTTGATAGGATCCGAATCGGAGAGGTGGTGGACTTTTTGGATGTGTACTACCGTAACTATCACTGGCCGGCGTTTAATGTTGCCGACAGCGCTATTTGTATTGGTGTGGTTTTTTTGCTTTTCCGTTCCCCAGCAAAAAGAAAAGATTTACCCGTTACAGAACAGTAGTTGATGGTGTATGATCTGTCTCGTTAAGTGATCGTTACCGGAAAAGTGTCTATGCGTATAAGATTGCAATCCATTCGTTTCGTAGCCCTGCTGAGTGTCTTGCTCTTAGTCGCTGCCTGCCAGAAAAGAACGGGACCATCCTCGTCTTATGTAGAGGGACCGACCGAAGAAGAGACCCGTGATCAGACACTAAGAAGACAGGATGAAATTATGAGACATCAGCGGCTGGAGCTTGAGCGTCAGCAGCGTGAGCTCGAAGATCTGGAACGACAAAAGTACTATAATAGGGCAATTGAGCCGTACGATAGTCAATAAGGTTTACGTTGATAAGAAGAGGTGCTTTTATGAACCGTTTGCTAATTTTTGTAGTAACTCTTGTCGTCCTTGCAGGTTGTGCTGAGCCGGGAGATGCCACACGAACTGGAGCACTAGGAGGTGGCGCAGTTGGAGCTGGGCTAGGTGCTATTATTGGAAGCCAGACTGGGGATCCGGGAGCTGGCGTTGCCATTGGTGCGTTGGCAGGCGCTGGTGCAGGTGCCGCTATTGGAAACGCGTTCGATGCTAGGGATGCTGCCATAAGAAATCAAGATGAAGCCATTGCGAGACAAGAACAGCTCCTGAGGGCGCAACAAAAAGAAATTCGTGATCTTAGAGATCTTTCCCAAGATAGTCCTGCTTTTGATGCGAGCAGTGAAAATTCTCCGCGGGCTCGCTACGGGGAGCCGTTTGGACACTCTTCCCGCCCTGGTATGGTGCGCGTACCGGCTGGTCCCCTTAAGATTCCCGCACATTTGCGTCCGCAGGGAGAATCTCCCTCGCAACGGGCCTCTACTTCTTCTGGGTGGGGCGGCACTTCCTCAGATGATCGGTCAAGGACCATGGCTTATGACAACTCGTTTCATGCGTTTGATCCTCCCTCTGAGAGCACTATAGATACATTTGAAGCACGTGAGCAGCGCTTAAAGGCCTTTAAGAGTCCAGAAGTGAATCCAGCTTCAAATAGCGGCCAGCCAAGTTCGGTTAGAGAAGCCCCTGTCGATTTCGCGCAAGATACAGGGAACAATATCGGAGCTGTAGAGCCAGCTTTTTATGGTGAAGATCGAGATGCAAATGATCTCCGCGCAGCAGTTGACAACTCTGTACCTCAAGACAATACGGTTGAAGAGAGTAATATCAGGCTTGAGGACGGGAGCGCACCTAGACCTGCTTTCGAAGAAATTGAGCATGGTCAGACCTTTGATAAGCCCGAGGAGGTTGCTACAAAGGGTACTGTAAAAGAAGTGATGCCGGTGTCTGCTGAATGTCAGGATGCGAAGTCTGAGATTGAACAAGCGATGAGTGCGAGTGATACCGCAGATAAGCTTTTTTATTACCGTCGTGCATTGAGACTGTGTCCTGATAATCCAACGTATCATACAGGGATGGGAAAACTTTACCTTACTCTTGGAAGGGCTGAAGATGCTAGATTTGAGTTCTCTGAGGCGCTGAGATTAGATCCAACACATGAGGGTGCTACTGAGGGCATGAAGAACCTGCAGAAAGGTGGAGCCTCAGATGTTGCTGGGGCTATTATAAAAGGTACAAGCGCAGAGCGCTATTAGTCCTTATTGCACAGCATAGTTACGCAGCGCCGCGTAGAGAAGACCTGTAATAATTCTTATTCGTTTTTTGTAGGAAGGGCTAT
>JAUIIO010000021.1 GCA_030431715.1 bacterium | reverse complement strand
TACCGAGAAAAACTTCAAGATGGGTGGTAGTAGCTGTAATGACATCGAGATTCCCGTCTCCATTTACATCACCAAAGGTCTTTCTTGTAACGAGGGTAAAGGTCTCAAGTGGAGTTCCAAATTCACCAGTTCCAATTGCTCCTCCCAACGAAGAACTCAGGTTTCCATCGCTCCCATATCCTGCCTGCAATGTCAGTTGGCCAAAGTCTCCTGTAAAAAGATCTTTACCATTAAACTCGGTACTCTTTGCTATTCGAAAATATTCATCAGAGAGAGCCTGAGCTTCTGCATCTAGTGATCCTCGTTGAGAGGCACTTAGTGATCCGTTGGCTGCTTGTGAAGCAAGCTCTTGTAGTCTCCCGGTAATGTTTACGAGGCTATCTAAAGCGCTATCAGCAATATTTAGGAGACTAATTCCATCGTTTACATTACGAACTGCTTGGGTATATACACGGGCATCGGCATCAAGTGAGGTGGCAATAGCAAGGCCGGCTGCGTCATCGGAGGCTCGGTTAATACGCAGTCCGCTAGAGAGCCGCTCGAAGGTACGACCGACCGCATCAGTGCTCTGATTTAATCTTCGCTGCGCGAGCAGGGAAGCTATGTTACTTCCTAAAGAGAGCGACGACACAAACTACTTCCTTGTTTTCGTAATAATTCTCTAGAGTTAGTATCGACATGGGCTAGCCATGCGTTTATGTTCTGGCGCGCTCTTTTGTGCAACAAATTCAATTACTTAAGTGCTTTTTGTCGCTTCTAGAAGGTATACTGAAATGCATCAATGTCTTTGGCAAACCAATTGCTAACTACCTGTTTTGTGTAGGTGTTGTAGTAAGAGCGGTAATCATCACGCTTGCTACGAAAAACATGCGGTAATTTCTTATATGTTTCTGGGAGAGCAAGGTGCACCTTCGCTACCTTACCCCAGTCTTCACTTAGTGTTTCAAATCGTCCTATAAAATTTACGGCTATCTGACCATCGATTGAAATTCTATTGAGCTGACTCCTAAGTGATTGCAGATATATCCACTGTGGCCCATCAAGGTCTTCGCGGTAATTTCGCAGATCTTGGTGAAGGAGCTCAAGCCTTGAAACAAAATCATGAAAGGTAGCAGAAGGAAGAAGTGGCACCCCGTTTACTTTTTGATACCTGCTCCAGTGATAACGAGAAACAACAAGATCCCACGGATTTCTCACAAACGAAAAAGTAAAGTAATTCTTAAATTTTTCTGGATAAAGGATGCTATATTCTTTTGCGGAGAGATGTTTATGAGGATCATGTTTCATACTAAATCCATCTTTCTCAATATCCGCTTCAGGATTAAAGAGTTTCTCAATTGAAGTACCACCGGTACGATTGAGGTGCACGAAAATAAATGAATAGGTATCATTTATCATAATAATACTTCGGCTCCTGCAATTCCCTGTTCTCCGGCGATACTATAGAAAAGAAAATATCTCCCCGACTCTTCAATTACATACGGATCGCGTACTTCATTGACAGGCTCAGAAGGCATTCCGGGGAGAGATTTTTGTACTGGAAGATGCGCGCCCTCATAATCGCATTCTGGCTTTAGAACGCGGGTGGCTGTCTGCGGCTTCCAGCTAAGCCAATCTTGTGTGAGATCGATGGTAGTCATATAAATTGTTTCTGGTGCATCCAGAAGTCTTGAGAAAAACAAATGTAGGACACTTTGCTTTAAGAGGACTGCGCAGTGCCGCATTCGTGGGATAATTTCAGGGCCTGCTTCAAAGTCTTTTCGGCCCGATAACGACCGATAGAGAATGCCACCTTTATTTTGATTCTTCGCTATTGCGTATGTGTAACCATCATATGAAAAGACGCGAAAATAGAAATGTCCTAAAACCTCTTCGCATGCTTTAAAGTGAAGCCCGTCCTTTGAGGCCGCAAGCATAGTTACCTGAGATTCAGAAGTCAGTCCAAGCGCTTCCCTCGAATCAGGCCTTGGTCCATGAAAGTACATGAGTATTTCTTTGCTCTCATGATCAACATGCACATCTGGTGACGCGATGTGATGAGAACAGGCTGTGTCTTTAAGATGAAGCGTCCCGCCTTCATACATCTGCCAAGGGCCTTGAAGTGTATCCGCAAATGCGAGCCGTATCGAACTACCGTGATGGTGGGCAAAATACATAAGGAATTTCCCGGGGCTATCGTGAAGCCAATCCGGAGCACGTATCACAGATGCGCCATTGATACTTATAGGTTTTTGAAGAGGTAATCCCTGAAGCTGCGCATGAATCAGAGGGTTTGTAGCAAAGCGTTTAATCTTCATTTGATCAAGCGTCTCCTGAAAGCATTTGAGACAGCAATGAGAGTGCCTGCGCTAAATCTGCTTCATACTCATTTATTCTTGCTAACATCTTATCTTGAATCAATCGGTAGTGGTTTTCATCATCTAGCGCTTCGATAGCAGAGCGCCACTCTTTTACGTTAAATTCACCAGTCTTACTATAGACCGGTATGTGAATGGCCGCAGCGCCTCCTGTCTGCTTCATTCCACCTGTGCCTGAGGTGATAACAGGAGTTCCTGTACACATCGCTTCTAGGATAACTCTCGAAAATGCTTCTTGCCAGATAGAAGGGACAAGCACCACCCTGCTGGCCCGGTAAAGATCCTGAGGGCTACTAGTAAAAGCTGCAAGCTTAATATTAGGAATCGACAAGAGTACTGGTTTGATCTTTTTATAATTTGGTCCAACCCCCGCTGCGACTAAAAAAGTACGCTCAGGCATTTCGCGTGCAAGCTCAAGAAAAAATTCTACTCCCTTATGCGGATAAGGGTGTAAGAGAGTAATGTAATCTCCGAGCGCATCTTTCTTCAATTTATAACGCTCAAGATCAACTGCGTTCGCAAGTACAGTCGACGGTATTCCATATTCTCTCTTCAGGCTAACTGCAAGATATTCTGAAGCAACTACAACGTGCTCAACAGCGGAAAGGTCTCTGACAAACACCGAAGAGTCAGGGTGATCTTTGCGAATGTATTCATCTTCTGTAAGAAAGATAATCCGTGGTAGCCCAGTTGTTACTGCTAGGGTGGCGAGTGCTACTGGATCGCGCGCATTTCCCATCAACGCCTGTGGATTATGTGCATCTATTGCTCTTTGAAAAAGGTTCTTAATGATATCTGTGCTTTTCGAGCTAAACGCATCACCATCTTCAGCTAGGAGAATATGTCCTTTTACCCCATGAAACGTAAAACGTAGCTGCTGCTCTTTTTCATCAAATGCGTACGGAATATGAAGTTTTGTTAAAATATTTATGAACCCTTGAGCGCTCCTCAGTTCTCCAGTAGAAACCAGCTCACTCTCCCAACCATACTTTCTGAGCAAGGCACAACGCTCAAAGACACTAATTTCAGCTCCTTGAATAGGCAACCCCGGCGAAGATTTTAGAAAGAGAAATTTTTTCATGCTAGGTGAATTGAGAGTATCAAAAACCAATACGGACCATCATCCGATCTTTGTAATTCTATTATGCTCTTAGAGCATCTTGCAATTGAAGGAATCAGGCTAACCCCTTCATTACTACGCCAAAAGCCACTTGTGAGCTCAGTGAGAGAGACCTTTAGGAAGTCAGGCTTGAAGTGTACACTGACATATACGACGAGAGGCCTTCATACCCCTTATCGTAGGCACTTTATACTCCTTTTAAAGAAGTATAGGATTGGTTCGTCATCATGGATTACTCATTCGATACAAATGCAGCTAAGAATCTTCCTGACACCATTCGTACAGGAACAAGCTCTTGGATATACCCCGGCTGGAAAGGGATCATCTACAAAGAAAAGTATAGCTCGGAGAAAGATTTTAAGGAGAATTGTCTACGCGAGTATGCTTCGCACCCACTTTTTCGCACCGTAGAAATTGACCGTACCTTTTACAATCCACCAACTGCAGAGCTTCTTAAGCAATATGCTAGCCTTGTTCCTGACACCTTCAAATGGGTGAGTAAGGTCTGGGAACGGATTACTATCCCTGAGTATCCAGAACATGCCCGATACGGCAAACACGCCGGCAAAAAGAATGAACATTTCCTTGATAGCGAGCTCTTTAAGAACGAAGTCCTCTCTGTATATCGCGAACCAGAGTGTATGAAACATACAGGACCTTTCATCTTTCAATTTCCATACATTGCATCTGCTCAGAAAAAGGCCGTAAATTTCCTGCCTCGACTACAAGACTTTTTGAGTGCACTTCCAAAGGACTTTCAGTATGCGATCGAGATACGGAACCCAGAATTTCTAAGCGATGAATATTTCCACATTCTTAATGCTCACAGCGCCACGCACTGTTTTAATCACTGGAACTTTATGCCGCCGCTACATACTCAGATGCAGAAAGCTGCCGCTGCTGGTGGACTTTCAGCTCCGTTTTATGTGACCCGGATCCTGACTCCAAGAGGCATGACCTATGCGCAGGCAGTTAAGAGGTTTTCTCCGTATACAAGCGTACAAGAACCAATTGAAGAGATGAGGCAAGATGTCCTTAGACTCATGAAGCGGGCTGATAAAAAATCTTACACCGCCTATGTCCTCATTAATAACCGTGCTGAAGGCAATTCTCCAATGACGCTCGATCAGATTGTCCGCCAATATATTCGCAGTAACGAGACGACTTATTGAGTACAGTTGGCGATCTGTAGTGCAGTTACCTGCTGCAGATCAGACTCCACAAGTGAGAGTTGCTCTGTGGCTCGATTTGTGAGTTTTCTGCCTGCTCGTCTCTTACCCGTTATTTTTCTGAGTCTTCTAATAAGCGCATTTGTAAGACGTTCAATGCCCTGTGCAGAGTTTCTAACACTTTCTACATTTGCCGATAATATTGCGGTTTCAGAACACGAACCGCTTCCATCATTGCAGTACGTTAGAATCGGCGGTAATGCAAACACAGATTGCCATCCCTGCCTTGTTAGCTCAGCAGCTTCTGTCGCAGCTCTTTCTGCAAAGCGACTATGCCTGACCAGAGAACTCTTTCTTTGAAGCTTACGTGCTGCCCTTTTTGTAGTATCTAGGAGCGCATTTAGGGTATGGTCTACTGTTGTTTGACGTTCTTGAATCGAAAGAGTATCACACTCTTCGCACGAACTTCCGTCCCCACCGCATACGCCACATACATCTCGCTCCGTGTCTCCATTCGGTATACCAGCGCAGTCGAGACATTCGTTAGTGCCGTTACAGACTCCGCACATATCTACCTTGCCCATACCGTACGGCTTATTATCGCAGTCAAGACATGTTGAATTATCACCGTCACATACGCCGCAGATATCTATAGTAGCACCACCATTTGGCACTCCGTTACAATCCAGACATTCATTAGTTCCACCGCAGATACCACATTGATCATAGGTAGTATTGCCGTAAGGGACCCCACGACAATCGAGACACTCATCATTGCCACCACATACGCCACACATATCATACGTCGCATGCCCATTTGGTACTCCCTTACAATCAAGGCACGAGGTTCCGTCACCACCACAGACACCGCACCGATCATAGGTGGCAGTACCGTTTATTACCCCCTTACAGTCACGCTCACAGGCACTAACATAGACAGAAGCGTAACAACTATCCGAGTATTCCCCATCAGATACAGAGAGCTTTATCGAACATGAAAGGGAAGAGCCACTTGCAGGCGCTGAAGTAGAAAATGTTGTCTGCTTGCCAGTTGTAGGTGAAAGAGTGCCCTGACATGTAGTACTCCAGCTATAGCTCAGATCATCTCCATCAGGGTCATAAGAAGTTAATGCACTCACGGGAAATGAGGTAACTGCTCCAGAGCACGATTTCGACAGATTCCCATTATCGATCTTACAAACCGGTGGTGTATTCGGCTTCTCAACGATTTTTATCCCAAAATCACATGTGCCGTAGTATTTCTTATTGGCTGTCTCCCCAGGCCAACTTGCGTAAAGCCTCGTTGCTCCAGCAGGCACAGGAACCTCTTGCTGCATAAGGGTTTTTAATAATACGGAACGGCTACTGCCCACTTCATATGCTGGGTGAGGCTTAATGACATTAAGCTGTTCGTCTGTAAACTGAACAATTGGCGCATACCAAGGAATTTCAGGATTCTTCCCCCATAGACAGTCGTAAGCTACTCCTGAGTTAGGTCTTCCTATAGGAATTGTAACGCGAACTACACCTCCAATTGAGGTAACCTTAACAATATCACCACCTTGTAGTCCTGTAGCAACAAGATACGGCTCATACTTGCCCTGCTGTATGACCTCCCATTCAGTGGGGATTCCGCTATAGTTCACAAACGGCTTGGCACTACCGTTAAACCAATGTGGAGCCCCATCTGCATGCAATGACCGCCCAGACAAGCAAAGACATGAAAATAAAAGAAGTGAGAATAGAATACTAAAATGTCGCATGATTTCAGTATTCACAGATATAAAATTCTTAATCAAATTTTTTTATCTCATCAAGACCTATTCGCAGTTGGCACTTGATGTGACTATCAGGCAATATATGGACAATGAACGACGCCACCTGCTCATCTCGAAGCTTTATCTCTCTCATGATTGCTCAGTTTCTGGGCGCACTTAACGACAATCTTTTTAAGACACTGGTAGCGCTGCTCGTACTTGAGCACCTTGTGAGTAAAGACTCTGGAGCTATATATCTTGCTCTTACCGGGGCGCTTTTTGTTCTGCCTTATATCCTATTTTCTGGCTATGCGGGCTATCTCTCTGATCGATATTCAAAGAGCAATATTGTTAAAGGAATCAAGCTACTGGAAGTTGTGGTGATGGCAATAGCATATGCCTCATTTGCCTTTGAAAGTACTGCTGGGCTTTTACTTTCTGTTTTTCTTATGGGACTTCAAAGCGCCCTCTTTAGCCCCTCAAAGTATGGGATACTTCCTGAGATGCTGCAGCTCGGCGAGCTTTCAAGAGCTAATGGATTCTTAGAATTTTGGACTTTTCTCGGTATCATATTTGGTACCGGAATTGCCGGTATCATACGCACCTCGGGGCTTTCAAATCCAGGCGTCGTTACACTCGGTGTGGCGATTGTAGGATTTATCGCCAGCCTCTTTGTTTACTCGGTAAATACAAGATCTGACCACCCTCCCTTTCGACTCGATCCAATTGGTCCAAACGTTAGAAATATTCTCGACGCCAGAAAATCTAAAGGGCTTTTTCTCTCTATGGTTGGCATAGCTTTCTTCTGGTCTGCAGGTCAGCTCTTTCAGCTTAATATTTTACTGTATGCAAACCAGTCTCTTCAGATTGGAGATACGAAAACAAGTATCTTGCTCGCCGTGCTCGGTCTCGGGATAGGGCTCGGGAGTATCTTTGCCGGCAAAACATCTGAGGGGAAAGTAGAATTGGGGCTCCTCCCGCTAGGTGCATGCGGCCTCGCTATAACCAACATGCTCTTTCTCCTTACGTCAGATTCTTACAACGCCTCTCTTGCTCTTGTTTTTGTTTTAGGACTTAGCGGTGGGGTCTTTATTGTTCCTGTACAGACATACTTACAAGAATTTAGCCCGGACCATAAACGCGGTGCGATGATAGCAGCGTCAAATTTTATGTCATTTAGCTGCATGTTTGCAGCTTCTTTCCTCTTCTGGTTTCTTACAGATTACTGTGCTCTTAGTGCTGGAATTGTCTTTGCTATCTGTGGACTGCTCACGGTACTTGTCAGTATTTATCTCATTCAGCTTTTACCCGAAGTCCTCACAAGATGCATTAACTGGATACTCTTACACATCATCTACCGAATTGAAAAAGTCGGGAGAGAACATATCCCGGCAGAAGGTGGAGCCCTTATTGTATGCAATCACGTATCATACGTTGATGCCCAGATCTTGTTAGCTTCACTATCCAGACCTGTCAGGTTCTTAATGTATCGCCCTATCTATGAACAGGCATTTATTAAGCCTTTTGTTAAAGCGGTAGGGGCTATTCCAATTGCGAGCGAGGACGGGCGAGCTGGCATAGTTACAGCTCTACAGGAAGCAAGGAAAGCTGTACAAAACGGGGAGATCGTCGGGATATTTGCAGAAGGCGGCATAACTCGTACTGGAGAAATGACAGAATTTAAAAAGGGATTTGAGACTATCATGAAAGGTCTAGATGAACCTATTATTCCGGCTCATCTTGATGGGCTCTGGGGAAGTATCTTTAGTTTCTCTGAAGGAAAACTCATATGGAAATGGCCGAGAAAGTTTCCTTACCCCGTTCGCATACGGTTTGGTGCAGCACTCGCTGCTCACTCTACAAAAGATGAAGTGAAAGAAGCCGTACAAAGACTCGCACAAGAGAATAAGAATAAATAGAGGCAGATACGCATACACGTATCTGCCTCACTCTCTTGTTGTTAAAATCGCTATTCTCAGGCTACAGCCAGTGCTTCACGCTTTGAAGCCTGCGCCTCTGCATTGTCAGCTGCAGCTTGCTGTGCTTGCTGTTGATCGGAAGACTCTACCTCTTCTTTCTTCTTAGCTTCCGCAGCTTCTGGCTTCGGCGGTGGAGCCGCTGCCGATGATGATACTGGATCAATCATAATAACCTCCATATGAATACAGGCGAGCTCAATTACTCTTGCCTTCCATGTACTAAGTGGGGTCGGTGGAGATTCTACAGACATTTACAATCGGGCGCTGTTATTTCCGGCTCTTCCTTGAAAGTACGAAATATTCGTGGATGGCATAAGAATTCAGTGTATTCTGGCCAGCTCCGCCCATCTCGGTCTATACTGGATGAATGGCTACCCTCTCATCCCTCCTTACAGAGATATCCTCTCTCTCTGACAGCTCTGAGAGAATTGCACGCGTATCTGAATTGCTTATCGGCGCGCCCTATAAAGAACACCCTCTGATAGGATCCAGTACAGAAGAAGAACAGTTTGTTTTCAGCCTTGAAGAATTTGATTGTGTTACATATGCCGAAACATGTCTTGCGCTTGCATTTTCTGCAAATGAAGCCATGTTTGAAGAAAACTTGAGGCTTCTTCGCTATAAGAAAGGCGAGGTCACATGGCTTACCCGAAATCACTATATGTCAGAGTGGATAGCGCAAAACTCCGAGAATGGTTTTATTACTCGAACAAAACTCTCCGCGAACCCTATCTACATAGATAAGGAGCTCTCTTGCCTGAGCAATTACCCTACCTGTCATGCTCATATAGAGATGTGTACCCCTTCTGAATTTCAACCTGAGCACATACATAATGGCGACATCGTTCTGTTTGGCTCAACAAAACCTGACCTTGATGTATTTCATCTCGGAATACTTATCAGGCAAGACAATGACCTGTTACTGCGTCACGCATCGAAATCGCTTGGCGGAGTTTGCGAAGAGCTGCTCTCACACTTTCTAGCACGTAATGAAGTTAGCGGTTTGATACTGGTTAGACCTGCTAAGAAACGCTAGAATAGGCACACCATGAAACTCATCTCTCAGAATACTATCTTCATCTTTCTTGTTTTAGTGTTACTTATCTTAAGTCCCTATGTGTTAGAGCACTTCGACTTCTCCTCTCCAAGTACTGCAAAGGAATACAAAGAAGAAGGACGAAAACAACAAAAACTAGGTAACGATTGGCGTGCAAGGGAAGCGTTTTCTAAGGCCATTGAGCTCGATCCAAACGATGCTGAGTTATTTTATTACCGTGGCACATCACAAATGCGGCTTGATTATATTGATGAAGCTATCTCGGATTTTACTCGCTCTCTACAGATTGATTCCTCCAAATCAAACACCTATTACAACCGAGGGATTGCTCGTGGAATGAATGGTATGTACAAGGCAGCACTTGAAGACTTTGACATGAGCATTAAACTTCAACCAAAAGATGTAGCGGCATATCGAGATCGCGGCCTTACAAAGGAGAAATTAGGAGACGTACTTGGAGCTATTGAGGACTACCGCAAGGCAATATCTTTAAATTCACAGTACGCCACCGCCCATCTCAATCTTGCTGAAGCCCTTGCTCAGATTAATCGTTACAGTGAAGCTACCAAGCATTACAATACTGCTGTAGCGCTCAACCCTTCTATTAAAAATGAGTTCGTAGAAGAGACCACATGTGGCCCCATCTGGAACGATCAAAGCGGATCAGTCGAATACATCCACTCTAAATGCTAATATATACAAATAGTTAAGGCCCCACCCCTCAACCGCGTCACTTCCTTTAGCACTCAGTTCTACGTGTCGATACTAATCCGTACAGGAGTGTTGAGGGAGACCGCTCAGCGGATACACGATGGAAGACACCAAGAAGAAGAAAAAAAGAAAAAAGAAGAAAAAGCCAACCCAACGCGAGCTCGTTACCTTTGTTGTACACGCCGGAGACAAGCACGGCGAGTATGCTAAAAGGTTCTACGACGTTTACGGGGATGAATACACCTTTAATGATGTGGAGTACACGAGCACTCTCCATAAGGCGATCCAATCACTCGATGAAAAGCCCTACGATTTGTGTGTCGTATCAGATTCCTTTAAAGACGAAGAGGTTGAAACGTTTTTCGCTGACTTTGGAAAGATAAATCAGACCGGGTCATGCATTTTCGTATATGTACCTGACCTGATACCAGACGACTTTGATTCTGAAAAGTATCTACGCATGGGATTTCACGGGGTCATTAGCCTGCAAGGAAACTATATCGATCGCAGTATCCTAAAAGAAGCGCTAAAAGATTGGCACTATGAGGAAGAAATCAACAAACGGTGCTATGATGTTGATACCGCCTTAAACCTAGTACTAGGAGAGCTCGACAGACTGGCACGGGACCGAAAGCGAGGCAAAGAAAAGCAGTTCAGTAGCATTCCATCAGAGTTCATACACCTGCAAACAGAGTTCGATGACAAGATCCTCAATCGGTACTATACAAAACTGATGCGAAAATCTTCTGAAGCGGAGCCGGAAAATGCTAAAACCGTACAGATCCCAGAAGTAGTACTCAAACGAGAGCTCCCAAATCTTTCAGAAAATACTTATACGGGCGCGAGTCAAAGGGTATGGAAACGTCTTCTCAAGATGCACGGAGTAAAAGAACTACCGGGACAGCCGGAACAAGAGGCCGCACCACCAGTTGTAGATACCCCGGAAGAAACAGCTGAATCAGAAGAGCTGAACAATGAGCAACAGTGAACAATCCATTTCACAATTTATGCATTCCATACCAGTTCTCAGTGAGCTTGAAGAATCAGAGCTTGAGGCCCTACGAAACACACTCAGCAAGCACACGTACAAAAGTGGCGCTCACATGATACGCTTAAAAGAAGATGCCACTTCAATTATGTTTCTGGCTGAAGGAAAAGCGAGGGTGTCTCTTACGGGCAATGACGGTAAGGAGGTTGTTCTCGCTCATCTTGAGCAAGGTGATTTTTTTGGAGAGATTGCTCTTCTCACTGGGGAGAAACGCTCAGCAGACGTTACAGCGCTCAAACCGTGCACGACCCTTAACCTGTCGAAAGATGACTTCGAAAGGCTTTCGGGAACCCACAACGGTCTTACCTCTCGACTCCTTAAGGAGCTCGCAGCCCGTCTTCGAGGAGCATCCAGTAAGATAGGAGATCTGGCGCTTCTAGATGTCTATCGACGTGTAGCCAGTGTTCTCTTTGAACTTGCTACCGACTCAGATGATAAGAAAGAGAAAGTTATCCCCAAGCGACCTACCCATAACGAGCTCGCTGCCATGGTCGGAACCTCAAGAGAAATGGTAACTAGGGCTCTTAAGAACCTTGAGCTCGATGGTCATATCCGCACAGAAGGCAAGACTATTGTTTTACTTTCAAAGCCTCACTGAATTGTTCCCGCAAGCATTCTTCATCGTGCAGCTCACTACACCTCGTGATATACTCTTAGAGATGTATGTACTCTGTATCACTATAAAATGAAGAAGAAACTTCTCCTCGGTTTACCCCTACTGGCTGTCGTTTTCATCCTCTTCTTTCAGGGTCTACCTCGTTTTTTGACTAGAGGCGCCACACCGCAAGTTGAGGGCTCCCTAGAAGACGAGGATTTTGATCTCACTCAACCTTCACTACAGGATCTCCCAGAGCCTCCCGCTGATGTTGCAGAACCTGTTTCAGAACTCTTTGAACCACCTCCTTCGGTGGATGAGACTGATGATATTTCAGATTCGTCAGAGCCTCTGGACCACCTCCTAGACGATCCCGATCAATCTCGAAAAGAGAAGATCAAGGAGAAGCGGAAAGTGAAAGCGCTGAGTTCCAGCCTTGATAGTGAATATCAAGAAGAAGGATTTGATGTGAATTCTCCGGCAACAGTTGCCAGTCCAGATCTTCCAGGAGATCAGGAATACGGATATGCGCCATCAGGTGCAGGTGTAAATCCTGCTCTTCTTCCCGGAAGCTCCCCAGAAGAGACGGCCTCCCCCGAACCAAGCCCTTCTCCGCTTCTTGATAATTCTCAGGCGCGTGGCTACACCATCCTAAACCTCATGCAAACACAGGCAAGAGACACCGTGGAAGCCCAACTACAAAACGTTATAGAAGCAAAAATTAAGAGGATTTATTTAGGAGTACTTGTGGATGGGACTTTCTCTTGGGATGAGGCTTACTTCGATCGTGTGGTGCAACGACTAAACGAAGATGGTCGAGAACTAACGCTTGTGATGTATATGACGAACGGTTCAACTATGCGTAATGCTGAGGAAACTGACATCCAAGCTGGATTTAACACCATTAATCCCATTACATTTCGAAATCTGATCCGATACGATCCACGTACTCGTGCCCAGTACCAATCACTCGTACGTCGCTCACTTCGTATCTTTGCAAGAAACCGCACCCTTAATGAAAACAACAAAAATATTATCATTCCAATGCTTGAGGACAATCTCGATGCACAAAGCTATGTTGCTATGCGTCAGCTCACGCGAGAAATATCAGGAAATATCGCCGAGATCTACCGAAACCCCTGTATGAAAATTAATCCAAGAGTCGGGTGCTACGCAGGCAATGATGAGGTGACCTTTGGTGATGCGGTTGAGTACCACATCCCTGAGGAACTGAGCCGCCTTGATCTTGATGACGGATTTAGCCTCGATGGTACTGGATACAAATTTAACTTTGAATTTGGTGTCCGCGGGATAAGCGAAGCTCAGGTAGGACAACTCTTAGACGAAACATCAAATAGAGGGGTAGCATACTTTGGATTATGGCGATTCGATAGACAGGGCCTACATGAAACTGATGAAGTTCCAATTCATCCAGACGACCGAGATTACACCGTTCCAACACTCGAACATCTACGCCGTGAAAGAGCGCTCCTGAGAAGAGGGTTTGAGGAACCAACCTCAGGCGATGATATCTAGAACCTCATCTTGCATTTCATCAGTAATGTTAATCACCTTTCGAAGTGCTTTAACCTGACGAAGATTCTCTTTAAGATCAACTATTGGTTCTACGAGATCACCACCTCGTTCAACTTCGGTCTGAAAATTGGCAATCTTTGATGCGTTATCTGCGGCACTTCTGAGTTCTCGCTGTATCCCACTAAGCGCACTTTGAAGTCCTGATTGTAAGTTTCCTACTGATGGCATCCTCTTCTCCTGAATATGTCTCTCTATATTCTATCGGGAGAAAGGAGCGTATTTTTAGATGCTGCCGTTCAAAATTGAAAATACGAGATTTTCTTACTGCACATGCTGATTATCTTCAAAACAGGTGGCGTTGAGATAACGAAAGAGTTGTCTAAGGTGCATATCCTTACACGGCGCTTTAGAGCTTACGTCAGAATGATGGTTTCTGGTATGTGCTTCGATGCGAAGACCGTGTAATTTCTCGGCTCCATCAGGCCTAACATATTGGCCAAGTGTATAATGCATAACTACTGGATCATCAAAATGAACACTCTGTACTGTGAACTTAAGACTGATCTTTTTTATGCCATGTACTTCTGGCGATGCCAGACATTTAAAGCTGTCTTTATAGAGTAGTACGAGCTGTGGGGTAGCTATAAAATCATTTACAACATTATCGAGCTTGTTTCTTTCTCCCTGTAATTTAAGAAAAAGCGATAAAAGCTCCACCTGAATAAAGGTATTCTCATGCGGGACCTTCACTTCAATATCATCACTAAGAAGAGTAAAGTGAACACTATCTCCATTTCTATCCACACGATTAAAGCTTAGCCACAAATCATAGTGATCAAATCGACATCGATAGTGTATTTTCCGCATATCGAGATGACTACGTTCTTGGTGCCAATTCGTTAGTGAGGTTTTATGTAAGATTGAGAGTACTTCATCTGCAGACAACAGATCAGGTACCCGCTCAGAAGCGAGTGTTTTAGTAAGCATGGGCGAGTATTCCTTGAGTTATAAGGGGTATCTTGCATAAAGCGTGCCGACTTTGAGAAAGAAGGGATTGGGGTTGGGAACTGAATGTGGGGGGGGATCGGCTGGGGCTGGAGAAGGGACTGTGGCAGTGATTTGTGGCTGGGACCATGACCAGAGCTGAGGCTTTCTGCTCTTGCTCCAGCCGTGGCCTTGATCTCAGCCTTTATTACCAGTCCCGGTCCCAACTCCATAGAGATAGGATTAAGATTCGAGCATGGGGGGACTCTGGTTATCCCCCGCTACTCAATAAAATCTTTCAGCTGATAAGAATCATCATTCAGTTCCAAGGCATGGTTTCTTTCCCAGTCTCTGGTGTAGAGCATGATTACTTGATCTGTTGCGTCTACTGCGAGTAATACGCTACTTGGGGTTTGGAATTTTTCGGGATCGCCTATGAGCCATGCACCGCGGGTATACGGCAAGATCTCCATCTCCGTAGTGACATTGTACTCTGTTTCAAGGCGGAACTTTAGGACTTCAAATTGAAGTGGTCCTACAGCGGCGACAAGAGGTTCACTTTGCGGCTGTTTGTAGGCATCAAGGATCAGTACTGCACCTTCGGCGCGAAACTGTTTCATGCCCTTTTCAAAAGCTTTGCGTTTCATGACATCTTTCGGTCTGAGCCTCGCAACGACCTCAGGCGGGAACTTAGGAAGAGGCTTAAACTCTATCTCCCCTTTCTCAGAGATACTATCACCAATAACAAAAGCTCCCGGATTGACCACACCCACTATATCTCCGGGATAGGCGACTTCAAGAGTTGTACGCTCACCACCAAACATATTGTGTGACCTCGAAAGCCGTACCGGCTTATCCATACGACTATTCTTAACACTAATGTCACGCTGAAAGCGCCCTGAACAAACCCTCAAGTATGCCATACTGTCTCGATGCCGCAGATCCATATTGGCTTGTACTTTAAATACAAAGGCTGAAAAGGTCTCATCGTCTGGCATTACCTTGATCGCTTCTCCGCCTGCATCCGTGGCCTCTCTTGGTCTAGGCATCGGGGCCAGCTCAGCAAAGCTGTCAAAAAAAGGCTCCACACCAAAGTTTGTAAGGGCTGATCCAAAAAATACCGGAGTAAGCTCTCCAGCAAGAAACAGATCGTAATCAAAAGGGTTTCCAGCCTCACGGATCAGTTCAAGGTCTTCTTCAAATTTTGATTTGATATGGTCAGGAATAACGTCTCCCTCAAGCGCCTCTTTAATTGGCACTCTTCTCACTTCAACAGGCTTTGAACCTTTCTGAGCAGCGGGTTCAAATACGAGCACCTCATTTGTCGCCAGCTCAACCACGCCTACAAAATCCTCCCCAGAGCCTACCGGCCAATGAAGAGGCGATGCCTGAATACCGAGTACTTCCTCAACCTCCGTAATAAGATCAAGAGGCTCTCTCCCCGGTAAATCCATTTTGTTAATAAACGTCAGGATTGGAATGCCTCGCATCCGACACACTTGGAAAAGCTTACGGGTCTGGTTCTCCACCCCACTGGCCGCATCAATTACCATCACAGCGCAATCGGCAGCAGTCAAAGTACGGTAAGTATCCTCAGAGAAATCTTGGTGACCGGGGGTATCAAGCACATTGATAATGACGTCTTTATACTCAAACTGCATCGCTGAAGCAGTAATTGAGATCCCCCGCTCCTGCTCCATCTTCATCCAGTCAGAACTCGTGTGGGACTGCGTCTTTCTAGCGTGTACCATCCCGGCCGTGCGGATCATTCCGGCATAAAGAAGAAGCTTCTCAGTAAGAGTTGTCTTACCAGCATCGGGGTGGCTAATAATGGCAAAGGTGCGCCTTCTCTCAATCTCTTTTCTAAGCTGCTGACTACTCATAGGATATTTACAGGATAAAGACTTACAAATTAGATGCGACAGTAACATAGCGAAAACGCTAAATACAAGGAGCCACAGGGCATTGCTCAGACCACAGCAGTAATAGGACACTAAGAAAAAAGACACTTTCCCTTTATCCTCTCAGTGAGCTCTACTTAATGAGATGGGTTATCTCACACTTGCTATACTCTGCTCAGCTTCACTTGGCATACTGTTCCGGCTCTTTAAAGACTACCGTGTAAAAATTCGACCTGCGGTCGCTATCAATTACCTAGTATGCGTTATTGTAGGCTATCTCTTTGGCGCTGAGCGATTAGCCCCCCACGAGCTCACTTCAACAAGCTGGTTCTTTTATGCATGTTTTCAAGGCCTGCTTCTATCAGGAAATTTTTACATCTTAGCTATAGCAGCACAAAGAATCGGGGTAACTCTCGCTAGTCTCTGCAACCGACTTGCGGTAGCGCTCCCAGTGTTTCTGGCATTTTTTCTCTACAACGATACCCTTACTCCATTAAAACTTTTAGGACTTATTGGCTCACTCCTAACACTTTACCTAAGCACCTACTCACCAAAAGACACGACGACTTCACACCGGGGATTATCCAAACTCTTTCTCTTGATACTCTTTACAAGCTTTGGAGCACACTACAGCCTACTTAAGTACGTACAGGAATTTTATCTCACTGCGGCAAGCCAGCATAGCTACGTAACCGCCTCATTTGCAGCTGCCTTTATTGTAAGTCTCATTATTGAAACTCTTAGACTTTCACGTGAGGCAGAACGAATAACCTCTCGCGATCTTATCGGAGGACTCATTCTCGGAACGGCTAACTACGCCACCGTGTACTTAGCAGTAAAAGTACTGAGCCTAGAAGGATGGCAAAGCTCTGTGGTGTTTCCAACGATTAGCGTCGGAGTTGTCCTCATCTCTACAATCACAGGTCTTCTCTATTTCAAAGAAAGACTCACAGCAAGGCAACAAATTGGGCTAGTCATTGGTGTAGTCTCTGTTGGACTCTTAAACCAGTGATTCCCCTACCTATACTTGTGGTGACCGGATGTACCGGGTATAAGGGAATTGCATTCCTATTAACACTTGCAAATGAAATGCGATAACGTAATATAGCGAAACGGCTAGATTGAAGGAGACGCGACATGGCTAAAATCACACTTAAAGGTAACCCAATAAACACCTCAGGCGATCTTCCTGCCGTTGGTAGCGATGCCCCTGCTTTTACACTCGTAAACACCGACTTGGCCGAAAAGACACTTGCTGACTATGCCGGGAAGAAAGTAATACTCAACGTATTCCCAAGTATTGATACGCCTGTTTGCGCAACTTCTGAAAAGACCTTTAGCGAGAAAGTTTCTGGTATGGACGGCGTAGAAGTACTCTGTATCTCTTGCGATCTTCCTTTCGCCCAAAAACGCTTCTGCGCAGCTGAAGGCGTTGAAAACGTGACCCCTCTTTCTGCATTTCGAAGTGACGCGTTCTGTGAAGATTATGGTGTGAAGATCGTTGATGGTCCTCTAGCTGGTCTGTGTGCAAGAGCAGTTGTCGTTATCAATGAAGAAGGAAAAGTTACTCACTCAGAACTTGTCCCTGAGATCGCGCAAGAGCCTGACTACAAAACAGCACTTGAGGCTGTGAGCTAGAGCCTTAGACGCTCATCTGCTGGCAAACACTAACGAATCTTAAAGAATTCTCTGGCTGAGATATCTGCTCTATCAACTAGGCCGCGACATCCTTCTAGAGGAGACGGAACAAAGGCGTCTGAGAAAACGATTGTATCTACATCGCCTAAATCAGTGGCTGGCACTAAGGAACCGTGGAAGAAGTTATAATACTGCGGCGTAATCTGGCCCGCTTCATCAAGCTTTGCCAGAATGAGTCCATTTCTATCGAGCCTTGTTGCAAGCATGTCTCCGGGTACTCCTGCTGCGTTAAGGACATCTCGTGTACTGGCATTTGCTAACGGTCCATCTTCCGCGTGGAGGAGAGAAATAAGTTCACGATTTTCAAGTGGGAGCTGACACTCACCACCAAAAATAAGCTGGCCTGAATTTGTGTGCATATGTTGCTGGACACCGACGCCATCTAATTCAACGCCTTCGATATTCACCTTCGGAGGCTGAAACACATTGTGAATGTATGACGGTAAACCACTAAAGGTGAGTTTCCACGACGTGTTTAAATCATAATCGAGCTCTTCGTAAGATGGCGCTATTTGAACCGTGTCGCTTCCTACTCGTTCAAGCTGAGAGCCAACCTGAATGGCAAGCTCACCAGCAACAGATTCAATGAGTTTCCCACTAAGCTGTGTTGGTGAGAACCAACCGGGCGCACGCGGTACGAGTAGCTCTTCAGAGCCCTCCAAGGCAGCATTTCCAATAAAAAGTTGGTCAGGTCGTACCTGTAGTCCGCTACCATCTGCCGCGAAAAACTTTCGGGCATCGGTGTAGCCTGAGGGCAGCATGAGTCGATTCATTCCATTGGCACCAGCACGTCTCGCTAATAGCGCAAAGCGATCACCGTCAATTGCTGTAGTGAGGGCAATGGAAATTCCAACATTTGAAAGTTCTAATCCAGAGCTTAATTTTTGAAGGCCGTTTTCAGGGTCCCCCCATAAGGCGCTATTTGCCGTAGTATCATTACGACGCGAAAGCATAGACATGAAGTCTTCAGCCTCTGAAGACATAGAAATTTCGACTGCTCCATTTGGATTCCAGCGCACTCTAGGTACAACGTTTCGGAAAAATCTACCCGGAGTAACTTCAAGAATGGTCCTATCACCGTAAAGAGCCGCATCAATACTTTTAGCACTCGGCATACAGGCATCGGTTAGTACCTGTGCTTTATCTTGTAACGTTGCTAATTGCGTCATCGATGATACTCCATAATTCGAATAGGCCACCCATAATTGTACAGCGATTCTGGGGCTAAGCAAATTTAAGTGAAGAGATCTCGTTACCCTTTCGGGTGGTTCTGGAAGTACGCTTCGGCGTGAGCCCTGAGTTCAATCTCAAGGTAACTCTGATAAATCTTATCTAGCGGAACGACTACATTCTTTGCTCGAATAGCAAGGTCTGAAATTTTCTCATCATCAATCGTATAGAGCATATAATCATAGAGCCTTAAAAGCTCAGAGGATATATTTCCCCCTCCCTTCATATCCAGTGTCTCCATGAGGTGCTTGATGATAGCTTTGGCTTTCGCTAATTGCGCGGAACAGTCCTCCTCAGATTGCTCGGCAGACGGCTCAGCTACGTACTGTAAACAGGCAATAGCCTTCTCATAGAGCATGTTTAAAAGCCGAAGCTGCTCAAAGTCCTCATCAGGTTCTTGCGTCTTATGATACTCACGCTTAGCGAGACGTTGACGACAGAAGGCATCAAAATCTCCTTCATGCAGAGAAACCCCAAGCTCGGCTGCTACTGCGGGCAAGACCGTTGCAATAAGCCCCATCTCTGCTTCCACTTCAGCTCCGTACTGAAACGATACAGCTCTTTCCGCATGAAACTCTGGAGACTGGGCTGATAGTTGTTCGCCTGTATGCTTGGGGACTAGTCCCTGATCGGGTCTGTGATTCTGTAACATATGAGTGTTATGGCAAACATTATTAAGAGGTAACATTTACCATGCTATCAGAGATAGGAAACTAGGAAAAGCGTCCCATCAGACCTATTGAAAAAGGCAGAAGGAGAGAAAAAACCCGGCTACTCTCCAGCTTTAAGGCCAGCGAGCACCAAAACTACAAGAGCATCAGAATGAAGCTTTGAGTAGGTTTTTTTGAAGCTGCCATCGTATGAGCAATAGTTGTAGAGGTCACGAGCCTTTTTCAGACAGCTGCGCTCATATCTCGTCTTTGAACACTTTCGGATTGATTCTCGTACAAACTCCTCTCCATTTTCATACTCATCGCAGCCATAGAAGTATACAGCACTTTTCTGAGCATCGCCCGCGTACACGGAGTGAATTGGGAAAAGTATCAAGGTCAAGAGTATTGCGACTATTAACTTCATAGGAGTACCTCGCTTGTCTTCAAATCCGAAACAAAGAGTCGATCAAAGCTGGGAGGGACTTTACGATTGGTAGTTAAAATTCTCTTGGGTTTTAGGTATTATTTGGAATTTCTTACCCTCACCAATTGTCCCTCCTGCGAAGAATTACTATGATAGGTCTCTATGGGTAAGAAAACTCAACCACTTATACTCACTGGAGTTAAAGAGAATAATCTCAAAAATCTCACCCTCTCCCTTCCTCACGATGAGCTCACAGTCATTACTGGACTCTCAGGCTCAGGAAAATCCTCTCTGGCTTTCTCTACCGTCTATGCTGAGGGCCAGCGTAGATATATCGAGACCTTTTCCCCATACACCAGACAATTCTTTGATAAGGTAAAACCACCTAACGCACTTTCAATTGAGAACGTGCGTCCTGCGATCGCTATCCAACAACGGACAAAAGTCACCGGATCACGTTCAACCGTTGGTTCAATGACGAATATAAATGATCTCCTTAAAATCTTGTGGTCTAACCTCTCGGCACCCTTTTCGCCAAAAAGTGGCAAAGAGCTTGTTCGTTGGACGCCAGCAGATCTCAATGCACGTATCGCTGAACGAGTAAAAGACGATCTTCAAAAAGCGACGCTCCTTATCGCCGCACCGATCACCTTTCATAAAACAAAGAAAATAAAGAGTGGAGAATTTGAGAGATATCAGACTTTAGGTTTTACACGTTTCTTTGACCCTGCTGACCAGAGCCTAAACCGATTTGAAGACTTTAAGCCTTCAACCATTCCGGATACTATCTTTATCGTTCTAGATAGAATACGTGCTGAGAAATATAGCAAGAGTTCTACCTATGAATCTCTAAAACAAGCTTTTCAATTAACTCGAGGGTCGGCCTCACTCCTCATTCAGCCTGAAGGAAAATCTGAATACTCCCTTGAACACTACCACTCACACTACGTAAGCCCTGATCCAAACGAAGAGCCTTTAGATTTTCAGGTACCTGCACCGAGACCAGCTCTCTTTGATGCGAACAGCCCGATTGGGGCTTGTAGTGAATGTAACGGTTTTGGAAAGGTGCTTCAGATCGATCCAGACAAAGTTGTCCCGGATACCTCACTTTCCATTGAGGAAGGGGCACTACAGTGCTGGAACGGCGATAGCGCTTATCATCAATTTCAAAAGCTTCTGGCGTTTTGTGAAGAAGAAGATATTCCCGTAGATCGCCCGTGGAACAAGCTCTCCCAGTCAGCAATTGATCAGATCTTTGAAACCAGTGGGCGAAGCTTTAAGGGAGTAAGAAGCTGGTTTAAAAAAATGGAATCCAAAGCGTATAAAATGCACGTGCGCGTGTTCCTTTCTAAGTACCGGAGTCAATTTACGTGCGCTGCTTGCGGAGGAGAACGGCTTAAGCCTGAAGCTCAAATCTTTAAGCTTTGCGATCGCACTCTTGGCGAACTTTGGGACATGCCTATTGAGAAAGCCCTTAAATGGCTCGATGAAGTAGAGGAGAAGTACAAAAAACTCCTTAAAGATTCACGGGATGTAAAAGAGCTGATCCTTCAACTCAGAACAAGACTCTCATCTCTTGTTCAACTCGGACTTCCTTACCTCTCACTTGGCCGTCAATCAAGGACACTCTCCGGTGGAGAAACACAGCGCGTAAACCTCGCTACCGCTCTTGGAAGCGGACTCACCTCTACTCACTTTGTCTTGGATGAGCCCTCAGTAGGACTCCACGCAAGAGACACGGAACGCTTAATGGAAGCGGTCACGGCCCTTAAAGATTCAGGCAATAGTCTCTTAGTGGTTGAGCACGATCTCGATTGCATCTCTGCTGCGGATAATGTGCTAGAGCTCGGACCACTGGCAGGTGCTCAGGGCGGCGAAGTTACCTACTCTGGCCCCCAATCCGGCTGGTCAGGAATCTCAGCTGTCGAGATTGAATCACCCGAATACACCAAAGATCCATCAAAAGGACCCTTTCTTACTATTAAGAATGCCAACGTTAGAAACCTAAAAGGCTTTGATGTAAAAGTTCCTGTCGCATGCCTTACCGCGCTGACAGGAGTATCTGGTAGCGGAAAAAGCACACTCGTGGATGAAGTCATTCTTGCAGCCTACGAACTTGAAAAAAGCGGGAGAAAGATATCTCGTAAAGAAAATTACGTAACAGGGCTTAACAACTTTGATCAGGTACTCCGTGTTGATCAGAGCGGCCTTGCAAAAAGCCCACGTGCCAATATCGCAACATATTCTGGCATCTGGGATGTGATACGAGCAGGGCTTGCAGCAACTGAGGCTGCTACTCAACGCTCGCTTACAAAATCCTCTTTCTCATTTAACGTCGATGGTGGACGTTGCTCGGTTTGTAAAGGTATTGGCTCAATTAAAGAAGATATGCAGTTTTTAAGCGAAGTGTATGTTCGCTGTGAGGCATGTCTTGGTAAGCGATTTGAGCATAAAGTACTTGAGGTAACATATCAGGATAAGAACGCTGATCAGTGGCTGCTCACAACGGTTGATGAATGCGCCAAAGAGCTTCATCAAGTTGCAAAAGTCCGAGACATCTGCGAAATCCTCTCTGAACTCGGGCTGGGGCACCTACGACTCGGGCATGCACTCAGTGAACTCTCTGGAGGAGAAGCGCAGCGGCTTAAACTCGTGCCCTTCCTTGAGCGAGCTGGCACGAATCCATCACTTCTCATCTTTGATGAACCAACAACGGGGCTACACCTTCATGATGTAGCACGACTTATTGCTATCCTCTATAAGCTTACGGATCAGGGACATACCGTTCTTTGTGTTGAACATAATCTAGAACTTATTAAGCACGCTGACTGGATAATTGATCTCGGCCCCGAAGGCGGAGCCGATGGAGGTGAGGTTCTCCTCTGCGGCACGCCAACTGAAATTCAAAAGAAGAAACATCATAAAAGATCATACACTGCTAAATATCTCGCTGAGTATTCCACAGAGTCAAAATCAAAGCCTGCTAAAAAGTCTACGGCAAAAACGACTAAGAACAGTGAAATCCCTCCACTTACCATTGAACGAGCGCGTGAACACAATTTAAAAAATATCACTCTCGATATTCCGCATAATAAAGTTATTGCTCTTACCGGTGTTTCCGGATCAGGTAAATCTACCCTAGCAAAAGACATCATCTACGCAGAAGGTCAGAGACGCTATCTTGATTGCCTCTCTCCTTATGCTAGGCAGTTTATTAAAGAACTTAGCAAGCCTGATGTTGATTCCGTCAGCAACATTCGCCCTACTATTTGTGTTTATCAACACACCTTTCAGCCAGGTCGCCTCTCTACAGTAGGCACACTCTCTGAAACGTATAATTTCTTAAGACTTCTCTACTCTAAACTTGGGCAACAATATTGCCCCGATCACCCCGATCAAAGAGTATCTGCTCTTAGCGCTGAACAGATCGCAGAGCGTATTAAAGAATCAGGCTCGAACGAGGTGCGTCTACTCGCACCAATTATTAAAGGCCGTAAGGGGCTTCATAAGACTGTTTTTCAGAGAGCTATCTCAAGTCAAATAGATGAAGTACGAGTTGACGGAGTATTCGCGCCGCCCTCGCAGTTCCTCGATGGGTTAGAACGTAACAAAGTGCATTCTATTGATTTTGTCTGGGCAAAGATTGTCCCTGATCGAGTACCCGCAGATCTTCTCGTTGAAGCAGCACAGGAGGTTTTTGCACTCGGTGGAGGCACTCTTATTGTTCACCACAAGGATGGTGAAGAGATATACAGCCGCGAACTCGCCTGCCCGGTGTGTAGCCGTGGATTCTTTACGCCAGATCCAGAGGACTTTTCTTTCCATTCAAAACGGGGACGTTGTGAAGGATGTGCAGGGACAGGTCTAACAAAGAAAGGTACCCCCTGTAAGCTCTGCGATGGATCACGACTTAAAGAAACTGGACAAAATGTCCGCATTGCTGGGCTTTCCATAAGCGAACTCTGCGATCTTTCCTCAGATGAAGTATTACGTACCATAAGCAAGCTTGAGTTTGATTCACAGCGCGAAGAGATAGCGGTTCCTATTCGAAAAGAGATTATCAATCGGTTAGAAACACTTGGAGAGCTCTCGCTTGGATACCTTCCGCTCGGAAGAAGTTGTAGTCATCTCTCAAATGGCGAGCTTCAACGGTTACGACTTGCTGCTGCGCTGGGAACTCCGCTCTCCGGGGCAGTATATATCTTTGATGAACCAAGCGCTGGCTTACATCCCATCGACAACGACCACGTGCTAGCTCAATTTCAAAAGATTAAAGATCAAGAGAATACCGTTATTCTCATAGAACACGATGAGCACACGATTCTTTCTTCAGATCATATCATCGAAGTTGGCCCCGGCGGTGGTGCCGAGGGCGGTGAGGTCATTTTTAATGATAGCGTTAAGAAGTATCCCGGAATTACATGTGATACAAAAGATCAAGCGAGAGAGCTCGACCCCTCTGGTGAACTCACTATTAAAACTCAGGAACTTCATAACATCAGGGAGCTCGATGTTACCCTCCCTCTCGGGCAGCTAATAACAGTGGCAGGAGTATCCGGAGCTGGGAAAAGCACCCTTATTCGTGAAATGTTACTTGAAACACTCCAGTCTGAGTCTCTTCCAATTGACATGTGGAAAAGTTCCCTTGCAAAGGTCGCTTCCACCATTCCAATTGATCGAATTCTTGAAGTAGATCAGAGCCCAATTGGTCGTACTTCACGATCTACTCCTGCTTCATATTTAAAGGTCTGGGACGAAATCCGAAAGCTCTTTGCGCTGACGCCTCTAGCAAGAGCTCAAGGATGGGGACCCGGATTTTTCTCTTACAACTCGGGTAAGGGCAGATGCACTGAGTGTAAAGGCCTTGGAAGAATTAAACTTGAGATGAGTTTTTTATCAGAAGCCTATGTAACCTGTGATTACTGCGGCGGAAGACGGTACGGGGATGAAGCGCTTACAGTGCGTTATCTTGATAAAACAGTAGATGAAGTTTTGAAGATGACTTTTGATGAAGCACGACAGCTCTTTACCAACCACAAGAAAATTCACCGCATTCTCCACTGCGCCTGTGAGTTGGGGCTTGGCTATCTGACTCTGGGCCAAAGTTCTCCAACGCTATCTGGAGGCGAAAGTCAACGCATCAAGCTTGTTACTGAGTTAGCAAGGCCCGAGAGAGGACACACGCTCTATATTCTTGATGAACCAACCGTAGGTTTACACAAGCGAGATGTGCGGCTCCTCCTCAATGTCCTGCACGGTTTGGTAGCTAGTGGGAATACCGTAATTATGATCGAGCACGACAGTGACGCCATTGCATCAGCGCATCATCTCATAGAACTTGGACCCGGACCGGGGGAGGAAGGTGGCAACGTTATTTACCAGGGGCCGCCTGAAAAAGTCATCGCTCAAAGTACGCCGTGGGGTAAGATTTTGTCTGCACAGATGAAGAACGTCGCATGAATACAATCACTGCCTACTGACAGAGCTCCGTCGCATCCGGAATATTCGATATTCGATCAGTAATCTCTTTAACCATAGCACGTACTTCTTTTCGTTTTTTTACCACACGCTTTCTCGCTCGCTTCTGTCTCTCTTCAAGTGGCTTATCCGCGATGGCTCCTTGTGGATTTTCAACAAGATTATAGAAAAAGCTCCTTCGTAGGATTCGTAATCCAAGACGCTTAAGCCTTTTCACACTATGGAGAAGCCGTTCCTTACTCTCTGTATTATCGGACACTGCACAGACTTCAGGACCAGGACACGGTTTAAGCACCTCCGGCAGAACTTCAAATTCTGCTGCTATGAGTTTACGTGTTCGCTGAATACTCCTCTTAGAAGATTTTATAAATCGTATCAGTGGCTGGTTAATTCCCAGCCCACTCTGTCCTGCTACGGGCTTAACCTGTTTTGCCAGACGTCTGGCTGCTTTGATACCAATAATCGCTAGAGACTCTGTACTGACAAGTGTCCCATTTCTCATCTCGACAGAGGGCTTTAAGCCACATTCGTCACTACAGTCCACAATGCCATTGCTATCAACGTCGGTATCAGCAATGCCACAACCACACTCACCGGGAGACGTTTTAAAAGGGTCTGTTGGGCACTCGTCAACAAATCCAAGCTCTCTACTTATTTTCTCAGTAGCAGCGAACTTAAAATCTTCAAACGTAGGAGAGGCAACTATAAACGGATTTTCACCACCTATGACGTGGTCTCTGTAGAAGTCATATACACCACTATCGTTTTCTCCAATAGGTAGACCATTAACAGAGTCAATGCCTGCGGCCAAGGCTCTATCAACCGCCTCCTCCGTTGAAGTTCGTGAAGAAGTGCCATCACCAGAGATGTCAATTATCTGCTTTCTAGAATTAAATTGATTTTCAAAAAGTGGAACTGCAAAATCAATTACACTATATATCCGAGTCCCGCCTCCAAAAGGTCTCTCCGTCGCTTCAATCTTCTGAGCAAAGTCTTCAAGTGTATCAACAGTAATCAGAGTAAAAGGAATAGCTTCTTCTTGTCTTGAGCTACTTGACCAGTAGATAAGATTTACAGCAATTTTTCCTGCCTTCTGTACTGCTATTCGCACCGGCTCAGAGCGAAATGCATCTGCGTATCCCTGCTTCTGGAGTTCAAACTCGTCGTTCTTAATACTTCCTGAGGAATCAACAAGGAGTGAAAGTTCAAAGTCTACATCAATACTGTTCCCAACAAATGGGGTCGGTGTAGGGGTCTGTGCGTAAACATCACATGGTACCGTCTTCAGCACGAAAACAAATAAAATTGCTATTAAGAATTGACCGGATCTTCCCTTCATACTGCCCCTGCTGTTTAGATAAATCCCCATCACCTATCGCAGATATCAGAGGTTGTGATCCCAAAGGATTAGGAGAAAAGGTAAGAAGTCAGCCACATATGGGCTAACATGTTGTAATCATGCATAATGCTATCCGCCTGAGATTTTAGGCTCCCAGCCACGCTTTATGAGTTCTTTTAAGAGGAGCTCTCTGTGATCGCCCTGAATCTCAATAGTGCCGTCTTTAACACTGCCACCCGAACCGCACTTCTTACGGAGGTCTTTAGCGACGCTTTTAAGATCGTTTTCTTTGAGAGGAAGGCCAGTAATCACAGTAACCGCCTTCCCCTTACGGCCACTAGTAGACTTTGAAATTCTCACTCTACCATCTCCGAGTATCTGTTCACTCCGAGTCTTCTTACAGTTACACGTATCTAAAGAATTTCCACATTCTGGGCAGACTCTTCCGGTATCAGTTGAATACACTAATCTGTGATCATCTTTATCTGACATAATTGTATCTTTGTTTAAAATTTTTCATCGAGTTCTGCCCACCGTTCATAAAGTTCATCGAGCTTTGCTTTTGCTTCTTCAATTTTCTCGTAAGCTGTCGCTAACTTCTCTGCATCAGTAGCAATTTCAGGACTCTCTGCTTCTTGTTGAAGAGTAGCTATCTGTTTCTCTTGTTTCTCAATCGATTTCTCAAGGCGACTGTATTCTTTACGTTCTTCATAGGTAATAGTAGCCGCGGTGGTTCCTTTCTCACTTTTTTTCTCACCCTTTTTCTGTGACGCTTTAGAAGATTTAAAATCCTGCCACCACTGCTCAAAGCTCGCATACGGGGACATCTGCCCTTTCCCATCAAGGCCCATAAAACCGTTACAGACTCTCCCCATGAGATAACGATCGTGGCTTACCAGCATAATAGCGCCGGGGAACTCGTTAAGACTCTCTTCAAGAGTTTCAAGCGTTTCAATGTCGAGGTCATTTGTAGGTTCATCAAGTAGAAGAATATCCGCCGGTTGTAGCATAAGCCTCGCGACTAGGAGCCTAGCCTGCTCTCCGCCAGAGAGATCTTTTACCTGTGTATGTAATTGTTCTGCGCGAAACTGAAATCTGGAC
Source organism: bacterium (assembly GCA_030431715.1). Taxonomy (GTDB): domain Bacteria; phylum Bdellovibrionota_C; class UBA2361; order UBA2361; family RFPC01; genus JAUIIO01. The sequence goes on along the minus strand of JAUIIO010000021.1, from coordinate 38,012 downwards.
AGCCAACTGATAACGTGAATTTCTCGCTCTTGAAAGACTACCGAGTCACTATCAGGAGCTAACACCTCCTTTATAGTATTTTGGCCGTCTATCTGATCGCGGTGCTGATCAAAATACACAACCTGTAAATTCTTCGCTCTTTTAAGCGTCCCAGAGGTAGCCTCAAGCTCTCCAGCAATAATCTTTAAGAGCGTTGATTTCCCCGATCCGTTTGGGCCAAGGATACCGATCTTGTGCTTAGGGCTAAGCACAAAACTTACCTCTTTAAAAAGCTCTTTCTCGCCGAGCGTCATAGAAACATTTGTCGCCTCAAAGAGCCTCTTTGTTTTTCGGTTCGTCCCCAGAAAGTCAATCTCAGATTCGCTCTGACGCATCCGTGCTTTTACTTCGCTAAGCTCCTCCATAAGCGCATAGGCGCTGTCAATTCGGCCTTTTGCTTTTGTTCCTCTCGCTTTTGGGCCACGAGCCAGCCATTCTTTTTCTCGTCGTACTTTATTCTCTAAAGAGCTTTGTCGTTGCTGCTCGCTCTCTACATAGGCGCTCTTTGCTCTAAGAAAATCACCAAGACTTCCATCTGATACATAGACCCCTTGGGGATATACCTTATCTATCTCAGCTATTTTATTAGTACTGGTCTCAAGAAATATTCGGTCATGACTCACTGCCAACCAGCTACAAGATATCCCCTTTAGGTACTCTTCTAACCAGATTACTCCTTCAAGGTCCAAATGGTTTGTCGGTTCATCAAGAAGTAAAAGCTCTGCTTGCTTCACAAAGCCGCAGGCCAAATTAAGTCGTTTCTTCCATCCACCAGAGAGCTTAGCAACTGGCATCTCTCCGTCAGGAAAACCACACTTACCAAGCGTTATATTTACAGCTGCTTCAACGTCTGGAACATTTGCCTGCTCCGCTGCTTGATAGAGCGTATCATAAACAGACCTTTCCTCATCAAAATCTTCAAGCTGAGATACATAAGCGATAGTAAGCCCACTCTTCTTCATGAGTGAACCACTATCAAGGTCTTCCTGCTCTACCAATATTCGCAGAAGCGTTGATTTTCCCGAGCCATTCTTCCCAATAAGACCGACCTTATCGTTCTCATAGATAGAGAACTGAAAGTCTTGGAAAAGAGGCTTCCCGAGAAACGACTTGGATATCGATTGGCAGGTAAGTAGTACAGACACTCTGTATATGTATAGAAATGTGGCTTAAGTCGCAAGAACGCATCAAAAATATCACCTGTTTCTGCAACGCCGGTGACAAGATTCCAGAGTCTTGTTCACTCAGGTCTCATCTGTCGAAGAGCAAGCTCTTGCATCAGCAAGACCAAATTCAATTTCAGCATCATGTTGCGTCATCTTGCCATGAACAACTACTGTTACGGCGAAGTCCATTCGTCGTTCAGACGGCAAATCAACGCAGAGGGGACAATCTAGAATCTTAGCCACTGCTATTGCTGTACAGAGCAGCTCTTGGGTGCCATAAAATTTGACCTCCCCTGAAAGGCGAGCTTTTGCATCTCCCTTGAGATTTTCGGTGGAAAGATTTAGTTTTTGCAGAAAATCCTTTTCAATCGATTGAGAATCTGAATCAGGTGTTACCCTAACAGAGTTCCCGTTAAAAAAGAGACGCACTGACTTTGAAGTCTGCCGCGCAACTTCCAGAGCAATATCAGCAGCGTCGCTAAACTGAGTCTCTTCCCAGATCGATACCTTTAAGGCATCCCTAATTAGACGCTCATCTTCTAGAATTTCAAAGATCTGATCAACTGATTCATCTTCGAGTGAAAGATCATCCACATATATTGGAATACTACTTTTAAGTCCAAGTTGCTCCAGATCTCTCAATAGAGATTTACTAAAGGAACTACCCTTTTCGACTTCAATAGATACTTCACCGCCACTATCGACCATTTCTCGTGTACGGCTCTCAATAAGGTAGGCATACTCATACTCTTGGCCAGTGAGTTCTCGGTATTTTTTTGCGTATTCAATCTCAATGTCACACGGATGTGACTCAGGAGTAGCTCTTAATAATATCTCTTTCCACTCTGAGATTCCTGTTTGAACAGTTCGATTATAGGATATCGGTCGGTCAAAAAGTCTGCTTAAAGCCACGATACCTGCAGAGCTAATCAGTACACCAGGATCAGGAATAAAGAAATCAGAGCCATATACCTCAAAGGCAACAGATTTCTTATATCTCTCTACAATAGTCTCAGGTGAGTCTTGTGCTGTAATATCCATACGCGCTCCATTTAGCACGAGATGGAGATCCATCTTTAATGTCTCACGTAGTGCAATTATGATCTTTGAACCTTTCTCTATATCTACGATCCCCCGAACTTCTGTATTAGTAAGATCCGTCGGAAAAAGAGCACGAAACTCCTCACGTAGAGTATCTATATTCTGATTCTTTCTTAAAGGCAGAGTTTTATCGTGTTGACCAAGCATAACTAGCTCTGCATCAAATTCACTTTGTGCGCGAGCACTTAGAGCACGAGACACTCCCCGAGCAGCCGTTTCGGCCAATTCCATAGAACAGGGAATCTGAACCTGAAGCTTCATATTTCTACCTTGTTACGTTGAAAGATTGTCTAACGCGTTTAATTTACGTGCCTCTGAGATCCTAGTCAAAAAACTCCGACTCTGAGCTCTCAGGCCCTTAATTTTTGATTGGTATGTATCATATACTAGATACCTTCATATACCAGAGACTGTGTGTCTATGATATCGTAATGCTCACTCAGATTTCTAAGGTATCGGATCCTGATTTATGCGAATAGCAATCTCCCTCATTCGAGCACTCCATTTAGGAATCCTCCTATTTGTAGTGTTTGGCTGGATCTTTGAAGATGCTTACATTTTATGGTTTCATATCGCATTACTGCCTCTCATCCTATTGCAATGGAAACTTAATAAGGGAAGATGCGTTCTCACTGATTTAGAATATTTTCTCGTCGGAGAGAATAAATCGACCTCAGAGGGAGATGAAGCGCCAGGGTTTGTAAGAAGAATTGTTATGTCGGTTTGTAATGTAAATCCTACTGAAGAACAGCTAGAGCATGTCCTAACAGCGATCATGACTATTTGCTGGCTGCTCTCCCTTTACAAGCTATATGGATAATATATGAACGAGGTTCAGTCCAAATCATTTCTCTATACAGTTGGCGAAGAATGCATGAACGCCATCTCGCACGGTGTGGCAGCGGTATTAAGTATAGCGGCAGTAATAGTGCTTATTGCTTCAGCAGTTACTCGGGGAGAAACCATACATGTTGTGACTTTTTCTGTGTATGGGGCGACTCTCTTTCTCATGTATCTCTCATCAACACTTTACCACTCGCTCTCTAGAACGAGAGCTCTTGAACTTTTTCAGAAGTTTGATCACATCTCTATTTATTTATTGATCGCAGGAACATACACTCCGTTCGCGCTCTGTACTGTTGGAGGATCATCTGGGTGGCAGCTCTTTTCACTGGTTTGGGGGATGGCAATTGTTGGAACCATCTTTAAGTCAGTATTTGGTGTCCGCTACGATCGGATAAGTACCCTCCTCTATGTGTTTATGGGTTGGTCTGTACTGCTCGTTATCCGAACTCTCATTGAAAATCTACACACAGGTGGCCTCATTCTCCTTGTACTTGGCGGAATCTTTTACACGGTCGGAGTCTACAATTACATCAAGGGAGATACCGTGAAGTGGTATCACGGCGTGTGGCATTTTTTCGTAACAGCCGGGAGTACCTGTCACTATTTTGCGATACTTTTTTATGTCATTCCATAAGTGCAAATAAGGCACCAATATTGGATATTGGAAGTATAATAAAAGAGCTGTTTTGTCATTAAGATCGCCGAAATCCTTTAGGTAAGAATATGTGATTCTCAGCCTCTTTAAAAACAACACTGGCTATTTCATACAGAACGTTAACCTACCGCTTTTAAGATCGGTTCTGCGAGTTTACGGTTTAGATAGCAAATTCTCTGCATGAGTTGGTTCTCCGTGCATTCGCTCTGGCTTTTTACAGACTGTCGTCGATTGAGCTGGAAATGGATTTGCGCGTGTTCAAGGCCTGTATGTCTGCGGTAAAGTCCTACCAGACGCTGCACCTCTCGTGCTAACTGAGCCTTTCTTTCACTTTTTGTAAGTTCCTCACCAGTGAGTGACTCCTGAATTTTCTGGATACTTTCCGTGCCTTCTTCAAAAGGAGTTACTTGCTCAGATTGATTTGCCCCCTCCCAAAAAGCTAGCTGATTGCCATCAAGGATCATTTTATCGACCCCAGTGTTTACCCCCTCAAAAGCTACAAACGCTCGCTCCTCAGTGACGGTATCCTTCCGTTCTGGTCGCTCATCTTCCTCATCAACATTTCTAGTAAGAGAGTGGCGCTGCTCCTCATCAATAGCCTCAGCATGATGCGTTAAAACAGGGTCTGCCGGAATATAACAGTAAGCGATTTCGTCCTTCTTTCTGGAATTTGAACTTCTGACAATTCTTCCTAGAAACTGCCTGAAATACATCTTGGTCTGAATAACTGTTGCAAACACTCCAACTCGCAATCGCGGTATATCGACTCCCTCACTGACCATATTACAGGCAATGATCCATGGCTCTGTTGAAGCACGAAAGTCAGCAATTTTTTTGGAAGCTCTTCTATCATCTGAGAGAACAACTACTGGAGTATAGCCTGATATTCTTTTTACTGTTTGAGCAATCTTTCTCGCATGATCCTGATCGCGACAAACTATTAACCCTCCCGCGTCAGATTGCTCTCTTCTGAGATCCTTTAGCATATTGTTAGCATCAAGAATGATCCTATCAATCCAGTGGCTATCCGGGTCTAATGCTGCACGAAGACGATTTGCAGCATTGTCCCTATCAAGCTCATCTGCAAAGTTTGCACTCACATCAAGAGCCCCAGTGCTCCACGATACCGATCCCCCATAAGTAAGGAACACAATTGGCCGGCAAACTCCGTCTTTTACAGCCTGACCATGACTATAGACATAATCAGGCTCACTCAGCCCGTCATTACAGTATCGGACAAAGGGAATAGGGTTGTTATCACTACGAAATGGAGTACCTGATAGCGCAAGAAGAAACCTGCACTGCTCAAAAGCGGTTGTAAGCCCATCGCCCCACGAAAGGCCATCACCTGCATGGTGTACTTCATCTAAAACTACGACAGCGTTTTGCGCAAACCGGGCAAATTTTTCAGGTGAATTTGCCACCTGCTGATAGGTAACTGCAATACCATGATAATCTGGTGAAACTCTCTGAGCAGTACTCCGAAACGCACTATCGAGATCAATACCGAGAGACTTTGCAGAGTGCGCCCACTGATGTTTGAGATGCGCGGTAGGTACAACGACGATAACGCTCTTAGCAAGTCCGTTGCGCATTTGATGACGACAAAGTTTTAGGGCAGCCGTTGTTTTTCCTGCTCCGGGGGTTGCTTCCCATAGAGCAGCCCGCTGGCCATTTCGTAAAAGTTCAACATACTCATGAAGAGCTTCACGTTGCCATTTACGCAGAGCTTTACCAGAGCCTGATTTAGGAGTCCTCGTTAAGGACGGATTTGAAGCTGAAGAGGAAGGGACGGTAACAGCTAAAGAATTCGAAGTTTTATCAGACATCCAAAAAAACGAAAATGAGAGAACCTAACGACTACAGACTCTATAATCTATAGAAGGAACAACTACTCTATCAATAGGGAAAATATAAAAAGTGAGTGATTGTCACAACTTTTCTTATAACACTAGTGCGTCTTTAGTCCTGACAAACCGCCATCAACAACAATACTCTGACCTGTAATCCACGAGTTTTCAGGCTCTAAGAGCCACGCAGCAGCACTGGCTACATCTTGCGGCTGACCAATTCTTTTAAGTGGGTGCATTGAAAGCGAGTATTCAAGACTTTTCTCGTTTGAGGTGATCTTATGAGCAAGGGGGGTGTCAATGAGTCCCGGACTGACAGTATTCAATCTTATTCCATTTCCAGCGTAACTCGCCGCGGCGGCTCTGACAAAACCTTCTATACCAAGCTTCGCTGCCGATATGGCTTCATGATTTGGCAATCCAATCTTTGCTGCCGCAGTAGAGAACATGACGATCGATCCACCACTTTGTTTCATATAGGGTATTGAGGCCTTTGCAAGATAGAAGCTTGTGTAAAGATTTTGCTCTAATACTGTCGTGAATTCGCTCTCAGAAATAAGGTGCGCAGGTTTCAAAAAAATCGATCCGACACAGTTTACTGCGCCATCAAAAGATTCAAGTTGCTCTGAGGCAAATCTACATAAGTCCTGAACCTGATTGTGATCGGTTGCGTCAACTATATAGTAAGGTGAATCAAGCTTCTCTGATAGAAGAGAAATTGATTCTTCGTTACGGCCAGCCAGCACGAGTTGCCATCCTGACTGCCTTAACGTTGTGCACAGTGCGGTTCCCACTCCTCCAGATGCGCCAAGTATTAGTGCTCCTTTATTCATATGTAATACTCCCATTGGGTTACTACACAGATAGACGACCTCACGGAGGTACCCTTACATCTCGTTTTTTTATATCTGTAGTAAGCTCACTACTTTACTCCAATGCCATACCTACGTTCATTTTGATAAGATACGTAATTGGCGTATAATAAGTCCCTATGAGAAGAACGAGACTACCCGGCTGGCGTAGAGACGTACATCCGGGGTTTTACTACCATCAAGGTATTAGAGCATCGATTGCTTTTTCGGTCGTTATCATTCTATTTGGCGTTATTTTCTTTCGCGACTTAGTAGCTCATCTGTCTTTTCCGAGCGAAGAACTCTACGCATTAAGGGAATATATTAAAAATAACAGGTTGGTATGGTTTACCTATCTGATCTACTCAGCGATTGCAGCCGGCATTGCCTATGTTCTCTCTTCGCACTTAGGACTTTTAAATTCGGGGGACAGCTGCGAAGAAATTGAATTCCCTCAACACCGGCAACCAAGCTTCCCATCTGATATTGATATTGCCACTTTACTTCCTCAACACTCTCAAGATTCAAGTGATGTATCGAGAGATTATGACCTTACATCAATAGAACCATTAGCTTTTGAGAAGCTCGTATCAAATCTATTGCAGATCCAACAACGCAGAGTTGTTGAGATAGGTGGTAGTGGGCCAGATGGAGGCATTGACCTTATAGTCGATCGCTTCAAAAGTAGTCCTATCGCTGTTCAATGTAAGAAATATTATCGACAGAAAATTAACGTTTCCCAAATGCGTTCATTCATTGGAGCTATGAGAGACGGTGGATTTGACTCAGGAATTTTCGTAACACTTAAAGGCTTTACTACAGAAGCTCAAGCCACAGCACAACGTCACCGTATAGAACTCTGGGATAGTACATACATACACACGCTCATTGAAAATAATAGAGAACTGCTTAATGATGAGACGCTACTCATCCTTAACGCCCGTAACCCCACCTGTCCAAAATGTAATGCCACTATGATTACCCGGCGAGCAAAGAAGGGCCGCTTTGCCGGACTCTTATTCTGGGCTTGTCCTCGCCGGCAATGCCAGAGCACCTATCCATATGGAAATGAGCGAAGGACAGGTCACTACTCTTGATTTGAAGTACTTCAAAGCTAGAGAGCCCTTCCACACCCCCCTTTTACTAGTATGCAAGTTTGTTTATTATTTTAGGAAAACATTTTGTGTTATAACCAGCGATATGAAGAATCAAGAAAACTCCAAATGTTTTATCAGTAAGCGTTATATTGAATCTCCGTGGAAAGAAGAGGATATTGAGGATGTACCTTCACCGGTTGATGACATTCATCATGGGTTCCTCGATCTTTATCCTTTAAAGGGTGGTGATTCACTGACATTGTTCACTCAAGTCGACATTGAAAGACATCCAACAAACTGGGTTCGTTATGACCTTTGCTATTCATCAATCACCTATATTGATGTCCGTGGTGCTAACATCACCTTCTTCACAAAATGCAAGAGCGAAGTAAACCTATCCTGCTTCCATCCTCATCAGCTAGCGACATTATTACGCTCTCGTCGATTACGACGTGTTGTTTATACTTCAGGATATCCAATTTGCGAGCTATATGATGAAGTTCAAGCATTGGTTATAGGTATACACAGGAGTTGCGAACAAGACTTTCTAGATCGACAAAAATGGCTTGGCCACTTAGAAGGCATCCACGGTAAGATGACTGGCTTACTTGCACCTGACAGAGTTAATTAGATTGGTGGACATCTCGGTGCTAATGGTAATTACATCCCTATTTCGCGTCTCCCCCACCAGAGCATCCGCAACTTGCTGGATTACTATTGCAAGATACTGAGCGTCGCGAGTGGATATAGCATGCTTGCGAATCAAATCGAAGAAAGTACCCTTTTATCCTTGAGTTTATCGGAATACGATTTAACTATTAATAAGCAGAGAGACTGTCTAGGCTATGATATCACTGATTAAGAGAATCTTACTGATTACTCCACTTATTGGATTTTTGCTGATTTTCTTATCGATGATTGCCGTCCGATTCCTTACTCGTGCATTTTATCCAGAGTGCTTAAAACGTTGTGAGCAGTTTTCCGATCTGAATTTAAATAGATTCGCCTGTGATGACTTTTGTCACTCCAAAATTTTCTTCGATTTGATTAACTGGTGCCAAACCACCTCTCTTATTGAGATCCTAGCCCCACAGATCTTTTACATCTCGATCATACTCTTTGCCGGCGCAGTATGGTGGTTCTGTCTCGATGTGTGGAATGGGGAAAGGCGCTCACGTGTAATACTTGACTTCCTTCTTCTTCCATTTGCGCTAGCACAAATGCTCCTATTTGCAGCGTTTGCTGAAATTCTCCCTCTCTTTGAACATGATGTACTATTTAGCCAATCAGCTAGGTGCCACCTCTACTTTTGTGCGCAACTTGAACAACCCGCAAATAGGATACGAATTCATAATCCAACTCCTACATTAAATGAAAATTTGGAGACACGGCCACAGGGGTATAATTCCTTACAGGGCACTATTCTTCCTCCTACGGAAGTGACTATGCAAATGAGTGGTATTGATCTAAGTAGCTCTCGTAATCAGGTAGCTGCAAATCAGATAACCGCAATTTTAAATAAAGATTGCTGGGTATTTGGCAAGGTAAAAGGCTGGACTTCCGAGGAAGAAGCTATCGTTGAGCTCTACACGAGAAAGGTTACTACAACTGACGAGAAAATGGCTTCAGGTGAGAAGAAAAGAAGAATTGTCATTGGAGATTCAATACGTAAACTTGTGCAATAGAAGTTGCACATAAAGGCTCTTTACTTTGGCACCAGCGAATTTGAATTACACCTATCCACAAGCTTCATTTCTCCACTCTTCTTATTTAAATGAAAAAACGCAATCGCTGTTTTAAGTTCAGTCGGCTGGATGAGGGGAAGATTGTTTCGGATAAGATCATCCTCTGCCCAAAGATGATAGTGATCTAAGGTATACTCATAGTGCACGACGAGCTGGTCCCAATGAGCGTTTTGAACATTACGATTTACATGAAGTATGCGAACTGGCTTTCGCATGGCATAGCATACAACTGCTTTTGTCGAGGGTTTTTGACAACTCCTCTCCTCAATGTCTATCATATTACTTACAACTTCATACTCGCTGACAATACCAGAGGGAGAGGTTGCATTCTGAAAGGACCTTGCACGTAATATTCCATTGGCCGTGAGATAGTCCATAAGATACCTGAAATTTGAAGGGTTCCCCTCCCAATTTGTCGCCTGATGCTGCAGAAACAGATAAAAGTTAGGGACACACTCCTCGACTCGCTCTTCTTCTATCTTATTTTTAAGATTCTCGTTTTTTGATTCTCTTGCTGAGCTTTTAGAATCATCGATAAGGCCCTTAACGTAAATAAGGCTGACTGACGCAACAAGTACCAGCGTGAGCGTTTTAAATATATGATCTTTTATTAGCTCGTGCACATTCCTGCTTCTTAAAGAATAATGAGAAAAACGAGAGCAATCTTATTATTACGATTATTTAGATTCGCTTCCGCCAGAAGAACATCCACAACTTGCCGGACTGCCAGTACAAGACGCTGCTGATTTTGTTTCTGATGAACTGCTGGATGATGAGTCACTGGCGGGAGAAGGTGATGAAGAGCTTGTGCTCGATCCGCTACCACTGCCAGAATAGCCGTCTTTATACCAACCGCCACCTTTGAGAATGAAGTTACCACCGGTAATAACGCGCTTTACCTTTTGTCCGGTTTCAGGACATGCCTCAAGGGGCTCTTCAGTAATTTTCTGAACAATATCAAAACGAGACCCGTCTTCGCGCTCATATGTGTAGGTTGGCATTTTTTAACCTCTTGAAATTACGTAACTTTATTCTACTCGGTAGAAACTTGCTACTTATATATAAGTACTCATTAGTGATTTTTCAAGCATACGGGCAAACTCTCTCGTTTAACCAGCTGGCCTGATGAAGAGCGTCTCCTCCTCAGGATCAAACATGATAACGGCCTTTCCACTCTGAAGCTGTCCCTTTACCATCTCTACTTTCTGCTCAAGCGTGAATTCCTCGTGCCCGTAATCAGTTCCTTCGTGTAAAACATACTCTTCTATTATTGCTTTTAAGACATCAGCGCTTAGTTTATCTGCTGGAATTTGCATAGTGGTGTCCTTAATTGACCTCAATAATCTTATCATGAGTTACAAAGGCAAGAGTGAGCCGAATGCTTGCCGGATCAATTCTTACTGAACGAGAGATCGCTTCCCGGTATGTTTCAAGTTGCGGGCGATAAAACTCTACGCTCTCTGAGAAATCTTTCACGGTATCAGTCTTAAAATCAATTACCTCGGCTTGCGTTATACTATCACCGTCTTTGGTGTATACAAAGCGATCGATTATCCCCTTAACAAGCGAGTCAACATCCCGGTAGAGAAATGGAAACTCTTGGCGTACCTGCACTGAATCTGCCGCCGCGTTGTACCGCTCCCTCTTAAGAAGATCGCTTACATTCGGCTTGCGAGTCATCTCTAAAAACTGATCTATATATTTATCTACATTTTCTCTACTTACAAGGTTACTCTCTCGTAGCTGCTCACTTAAGGCTTCTTTCTCAGGCGGTTCTTCTCCTAACCAGTCAATCTGTTCAAAGAGATAATGAATAACCGTACCTCTTTCAGCAGCAGCACTTCGCTTTTCTTGAAAAAGGTCTTTTAATATGACAGCACCACCGCCTTCTAGCTTTGAAGGAGTCTTTCTTGAGAGCATTCTATTTCTCTGCTCAGTTGTAAGGACCTTAATATGAGCAGGTAGTACCAGCTTCTTGTTTGGAGCTTCCTGCTCACTGTCTGCTTTATTCTCCAAAGCCTCAGCCTCATTTCCCAGCTCATAGAGGATCCTGCCCCCTCCCTCGCTCTGCGGAGCAAGAGCCTCTCGAATAAGAGACGCGGGAGAAGGTGACTTAAGGGAGTTACTGTCTGGCACATACATATAGAGCGCTTTCTTTGCTCTTGTAAGAGCTACATAAAGCACACAGAGCTCTTCCTGAAAGTTTTGAAGAACATCTTTTTCTTTCATCCTTTCAAGATCTTTTTGTAAAAGCCTTACAACTTCACTCGGATAAGGGGTAATTTTTTCAGGTGGTGCTACCGGGCTACTTCGCTCTACCAGTACTGCTTGCGTAAGGGGTTTAATACTTCTATTAAGACCTGGCAAGAAAACAACATCAAATTCAAGCCCCTTTGACTTGTGTACTGTCATTACACGGATATTTTTTGATTCCGGATCTTCAACCTTTGTTCTCTGAACATACTTTAAAAATCCAGATATTCGGTCGCCACCAGATTCATCATACCCAAATCCAAGCTCAATAAGCTGCAGGACTCGCCGCCTATCACGCGCCGGAAGCGTTTCTAAGAGTCCGTTTGTTTGCGCTCTTAAAAACGGACCATACCCATGCTCAAAGAGCTCAGCGCGTAGCTTATCAACCTGGATAAGCATCTCCCTTTCTCCCGGTGGTGCATTTAACCCACACACATCTGCAAGCCGTGAGTGTGCTACCTGATAGTACGCAATGGTGTCGCCCGGATGCTCAAGAACACGCAGGAGATTAAGAAGAACGATAACCGCTTGCGAATCAGTAAGCGGATTACCACCCTCTTCACTTGCTGGGATCTCTTCTCTACAAAGAAGATAGATAAGCCTTGAGATATCAGCGTTTCTTCTAACGAGAACACCGATACTTATCTCCTTATTTTGAAGATAGATCTCCTTAATCTTTTTAACGGTTCTGAGATAACTCGAGGGATTGCCTTCCTCATCAACAAACTCTTCAATCTCTTCAACCGCAACATAACCACGTAAGTTGGTGTTAGCTGTCTGATGCACATTAAAGTAGTGCTCCCACTTCTCTTTGAGCGTCATGGGAAGATCTGAAGAAGAGATGATACTTGTAAATATTTTGTTCACCGTATCGATAACTTCAGGCGAAGAACGATAACTTACGTCCATTGAGCGAGGTTCAAGATTCTCCCAGGAAGTAGTTAAGGTATCAAAGATCTCAGCAACGCCACCACGCCATCCGTATATCGACTGCTTCACGTCCCCAACACAGAAAAAGGTATAATCATGCTCAGCCTTTGAAAGGATCTCGGCGACATACGGCTCAAGGATGGTCCATTCTTCAAGTGAGGTGTCTTGAAACTCATCAAGAAGGAGGTGAGAGATTCGAGAATCTAGGCGGTAAAAGACCTCTTCAAGTGCGCCAGAAAATGCAGCGTTCTTAAGGATGTACTTCACATCAGAAAAGCGCAGGCCCCCACTTGCTTTCTGGTGCTCTTCAAAAGCGCCGTGGTAAAGGGTGAGAATATGATAAAGAGCAAGGGATTGATTCCGTAAAAAGGTAAGGAGCTCATAGGCTGCGCACTGAATCATTGAGTCACAGAGCGTAAGAAACTCACTACTCATCTCAGTGTTGTAGTACTTATTTTTTTCGGTAAGGACAGCGTTACAGAGGCCTTTTGCAAGGAGAGCTTCCCACTCCTTTGCTCTGTAGAGTTCTTGTGTCTGTGTGAGTGCTTTTAGCCACCGTTTATCAGGATCACCTTTTTTTGTTTTTGGAATTTCTATCTCTATAAGGAGCCGATCTATTGTTTCTTTAACGCCTTTTTCTGGCGGGGAAGGGGGCTTAAGCCAGCTCCAGTTCTCAGCTCTACTCTCCCGGTAGAGTTCATAGAGATCCTCAACTATCTGTGAAATGCTTCGGTGAACGGCTCGCTTTACCCCGCGCTTAGAGATGAGTCTTAAAAGCTGAAGAACCTCATCTGAGGCCAGATTCTCGCAGAGGTACTGAATGCTCTTCACTCTAAGCTCTTCACTCTTAGGCTCATCCAGTACACGCCAGTTCTTATCAAGGCCTACCTCAAAGGCAAACGCACGTGTAAGGCCGATAAAAAAGCTATCAAGCGTTGAGATCCTCAGACGGTGTTGACTGCGAACAAGCTCAAAGAGAATCTCTTTGGCTCTCTCTGAAGTAAAAGAGCTGTTCTGAATATGCTCAGCGAGCTCACTAGCAGCCTTCTCTGAATCAGCCGCCTCCGCAAGCCGTTTAAAGATCCGCTCCATGATCTCGTGAGCTGCTTTACGGGTAAATGTTGTGGCAAGGATCTCCTCAGCCGGGGCTCCTGCAGCAAGGAGGGCAATGTAACGATTTGATAGCTGAAACGTTTTCCCCGTCCCGGCACTTGCCCGTATAAGAAGCGGTTTAAAATCACTCACCTGCTGCTTGCTCCAGAATATAGTGCGCTCCAAACTGCCCAACACCGAGAATATCTGCATAATCATCAAACGCAGAGACAAACTCAGATGGTGGCCAGAACTCACCGCGCTTAACTGCGGCGGCTACATTTCGTGCTGTCTCAATTGCACTCTCCCTTTCTTCTCTACTCCAGTGGGCAAAGAGAAGTTCAGGTGTGCCATCAAGTGCCCCGAGCGGCAGATACGCTAACTGGCACTCCTGTTCTACAACTCCTTTTTCTTTAAGAAGATACTCATAGAGCGGGAGCTGGAGATCTAACCAATCGCCTTCACTATCACGGTGAGCCTTATCAGGGCTTCTGCCAGCATCACCAGTTTTATAGTCGATAATGATAAAGCTTCCATCTCTATGTCGATCTATCCGGTCTATCGTTCCATATATTCCAGTAGATCCTTCACTGTGGGTAAGCGGTACGGCGTTATCCTTCCCCGGTGAGAATTCCACCTGTTCTATCTCCCACCCCTGCGCTCTCCAGCTCTCTTGAAATGCGGCAAAGGTTCGTAAACGTACTTTCATCTGTTCAATCTGAACAAGTACGGCAGGGAGCGGTTTTGAGCCGAACTCCTCTTTTGCTCTCTCCTCCACTCTGTCCGCAAGGAAAGAGTAGATATCTGAAGAATCTGTCGAATGGCATAGTGGGGAAGTCCCAAAATCACACAGCGCTGCGTGTATAAAGGTACCGTAACGGGCGCCATCAAGCTCAAAGAGCTCATCACTTGCTCGTCGGGTACGAACGATATTTTTAAGGTAATACCGATACGGGCAGTGCAGATAATCTCTAAACTCTGTAACACGCATGATCGGTGAAGGTTCGTACTCTGTGAGATCAGGCTCCTCTATAAAAAAGAGCGGCACCTCTTCTTTTGCCATCTTCTCCTCCTCCACGTAGTCAACAAGAGGAGTAGTAAATCTCTTCACACGTCCTACAAGCTTATCTTCATCACTTTCAAGATAAAGCAGTCTGCTTGGTTGCTGCGGATCTCCGTTACCAGCGTGGCGGCTAAAACAGAGAGTAAGCTTCTCTTTACTGTTAAGCATTGTCTTTAGAGAATAGATATCTCTGGCAAACCGTCTGCTGTTGTCAGTGAGGCCAAGGTGAGTACGCAAAGAATCCGGCAAGAAGAGATCTTCATTTAATGACTCTGGAACCTGACCTTCATTCATGCCAGCAATGACAAGCGCCGGGGCATCATCAAATGCAAGCTCTAACCAGCCGAGAATCTCTACGGCTGCGCCTGTCGGCTGAGGAGTTGTTGAACGTCTACTGAGCTCACGTAGAAGTATCCGTAAAAATTGTGACGGTGAAATACGTTGATCTGAAAACAACTCCATCTCCGCTGCTTCTTCGCTGACATCAGCGATACCACGAAAAACTTCAATACATGCAGCATCACTCGGGCTATTCTCTTTAAACTCTCGTTTCTCACCGTAAATCTTCTTTATAATATCAAGCACTGGTTGCCTGAGCTCTGAGATCTTATCTGGCCCTTGTAGTAGCCCTTTAAGAAGGTCATGCACACAGGAGCGCATTTTCTCAGGGAGGGTGAGCTTTTCATCTTCTGGAAAAGACTGAAAGATAGAAGATTGCAGGTGCTGTTCCTGAAAAGCATCGAGCTCCCGTAACATCTTTCTTGAAGTTACGTAGTGTTCATTCGGCACAGAGAGTTTCTTCGATACATACTTTAACATATCAGGATGACGAACGAGCGCAGAAAACTCCAAAAAGCTTCCTGATTCTAGAAGTCTTGATATCCCCTCAAGAAGTCTAAGAACCGGGGTAAACAGAAAAGGCGTTCCTCCTGCAACCCGGCACGGAACATCATGCACAACCAGTTGTTGCTCAAGATAAGGAATGTACTGATCTGCTGTTACCCCAACTGATATCTGATCTGCAGCAAGTGATCCTCCATACTCTGAAACTTTCGCTGCGACGACTGCTGCTTGATGGTAGGGATTTGTTGCGGGTAGAATCTGATCGTCTGCGATAGCGCACTGGGCACTTTTTACCCAATACTCTGAAAGTAAGCCACCATAAGTATCAAATCCCTCTTTAACATCTTCAGGTGCAAAAATAAGAGACGTAACTTTGAGGGGGTATCTCTTAAGGAGCTCTTTATGTATCGGCAAAAGATCTACTGTTCCTAACAAAATGATCTCTTTGCTGAACTTCATATCCTGAGAGAGTTCGCCCCTTTCTAAAAGGACTTCTCTTCTTCTTCGGTTCCGATCAGTAAGATGATGCTCATCAAGGGTACGTTCATAGGCAGCGTAAAGCTCAGCAAGAGATGCCCAGCGTTTATCAAAAAAAGCTGTCTTTCCAGATTCAAAAAATGCCGCGACATCACCAAAGCTAAGATTTGCGCCTCCAAGTTCAGCAGCGATATCATCAAGCTGTTCTGCAATCCGGTAGAGGTCACTCTCTTGAAATGTCCGCGAGTCTGAGCCAAAGAGCGTTGACTGCTGCTCGGGGCTAAGGACTGTAAGAACGCTGCTCCATGCGCCGGTTCTCTCCATGCGACCGGCGAGATCTCCACTTTCTCCGTGAATCACTCGTTCAGGGAGATCGCCAGTAGAGATAATTTGAGCAGGCGGTATAAGCCAGAGCTCTTCTGCATCTGCTCTTTCTACGAGTAACTCTTCAAGCCTTCGAGCGGCACGAGAAACTGGAGCTACCAGCAGCAGATCCTGGAGATCACATGTTGATCCTGATGTAAACCTTGAAAAAAGATACTCAGCAACGCTTTCTAAAAAAGGCTTTTCCCAACTAAGAAAAACTCTTTCTACGCAACATTCTTCCATTTAATATTACAACCGAGACTTGGTTTTTGATCAGAGGAGATCGCGTTACCTGCTAAAAGAGCATCTATCGCCGCTCGCAGGTCTTTCCCTGTTACCGGAGTATCATTTCCAGGACGGGCACCATCAAGCTGGCCGCGATAAACAAGCTTTTTCTCTCCGTCAAAGAGATAGTAATCAGGAGTACACGCAGCATCGTAGGCTTTTGCAACCTGTTGCAATTCATCATAGAGATACGGGAAAGGGTAATTTTCACTAAGGGCCGTCTCTTTCATCTTTTCTGGAGAATCATCAGGGTAGTTCTCTACATCATTAGAACTGATAGCGACAACATCAAGCCCTTTCGCCATGTACTCTCTAGCAAGCGCTGAGAGTTCACTGTTAACATGTTTTACAAACGGACAGTGGTTACAGATAAACATAACCAGAAGTCCTTTATCACTACTAAAATCAGAGAGGTGTAAAACTTGTTCAGAAACGGCATCTGGAAGCGCAAAATCAGGAGCAACAGTACCTAGAGGAAGCATATTTGAGGGTGTTTTTGCCATGTAAGATATCCTTTACAATTGTGGCTTTCAATATGAATCACCTCCCTATAAAGTACAAGCAGAGATTGTAATGACTGAAACAGAACCTAGAACAGCGGCAGTACAATATGCCTTTACAGAATCCGTATCACAGCTTCTTGCGGGTCTGAAATCATCTCTCTTGATAACAACCTATCAGGCACAGCGTATCATGACAGTAGCTCCTGCAGCTGACGGGAAGCTTAACTCTCTTATGCGTATCTTTGAGCGTCCAACAGGAGTAGCACTTAACGGAACCACGCTCGCTCTCGCCTCAAAATCACAGATCTGGTTCTTTGAGAATGCCGGGGAGATTCGCGGAGAGGATGGCTCTGTTCTCCCCTACGATATCTGCTTTACCCCAAGGCGCTCCTTTGTCACAGGTGATATCGCAAGCCATCAGCTTGCTTGGCATAACGATGAGCTGCTGATCGTTAATACTCGCTTTTCATGTCTTTCAACTCTTTCTAACAAGTGGAGCTTTATACCGGGATGGCGCCCTCCGTTTATCTCCGCCATAGCACCTGAGGATCGCTGTCATCTAAACGGTGTCTGTATTGATGAGAATGGACCAAAGTATGCTTCCGCGCTTGGTATGACCGACACCAAAGAGGGATGGCGCGAGAACAAAGCTTCTGGAGGAATAATTATCGATATTCCTTCTGGTGAGGTCGTTACAGAAGGTCTCTCTATGCCACACTCTCCAGTTCTCTATGCTGGCAAACTCTGGATACTTAACTCTGGAACTGGTGCGCTAGAGGTCGTAGATGAGAAGGATGGGAAGCGTACTACAGTTGCAAAATTTCCTGGATTCTTGCGTGGCCTTGATTTCTGCGATCGATATGCATTTGTCGGACTTTGTAAGATACGAAATGACCGTAAAACGTTTAACGATCTCCCGATAGAGAAGGAGACCGATGAGCTTAAATGTGCGGTCTGTATTCTTGATATCACCACCGGGAATCAAGTGGGTTTTTTTGAATTTACCCGCGGCGTAGAGGAGCTTTTCGATATTAAAATAATACGTGGAAGTACCAATCCACATATTATAGGATTTGAAGAGGACACTATACAGGGGCTCTTTGTTATCGATCCTGATATCTACAAGAAAGCCCCTTGAGCTAGACCATGAAGATCTGGAAAAAAGCCCTCCACCTCGCCGACCAGACACCTGATTCAAGAAACAGATATGTGGATCTCCTGCGAGCACTCTCCATTCTCGCCGTCGTTATTGGACACTGGGTTATCGCGGCTCCTTACTATAGCGAGCGTACGATCACTCTTCCCCATGTACTCGATCTCTCCCCATGGACTCACTGGCTTACTTGGCTTTTTCAGGTCATGCCAATTTTCTTCTTTGTTGGGGGCTACTCAAACTTCACTGCTTGGGAAGCGGCACAGAGACGAGGCGAAGTTTTTTCCTTATGGCTTTCAGCACGACTTAAAAGACTCCTCATCCCCGTACTCCCCCTTGTATTAATCTGGGCTTTTTTCTCAATTTTAGGGCTCTATGCTGGTTTGCCGCAGAGCTATATTCAAGTTGCATCTCGCATAGCAATAGTTCCTACGTGGTTTCTGGCTGTCTATATCATGGTCGCCCTTTTTATGCCGATTATGTAC
Organism: bacterium; assembly: GCA_030431715.1. Classification (GTDB taxonomy): domain Bacteria; phylum Bdellovibrionota_C; class UBA2361; order UBA2361; family RFPC01; genus JAUIIO01. Next base: position 19,212 of record JAUIIO010000021.1, on the reverse strand, counting down.
GGCACATGGCAGAGGTATAAGCTTCTAAGCATAGCTCCACTGCTCTTCATGGCAGTTGTTCTTGATCTCGGTTTTTTTGTTTATGATTGGAAAACTATTGCATGGCTTAATTACCTTACTATCTGGTTAAGTGTTCACCAGCTTGGATTCGCTTGGCGTGAAGGCTATCTTGATAAGGTCAGCACTATGGCTATGCTTGCTGTCGGTAGCATTGTGCTACTCTATCTCTGTGTATCATTCGGGCCTTATCCGCTGGCTCTGGTTGGTGTGCCGGGAGAGGAGGTCAGCAACACCCTACCTCCTAAGTTGCCACTCTTATTGCTGGGCCTTTTTCAGATTGGCGTATGTATGAGCCTCGCCCCACTTGCAAAGAATTGGCTAGCAAATCGCAGCGTCTGGGCGATAGTGATTATCATTAATAGTATGATCATGACCATCTTTTTATGGCACAGCACTGCTATGATGGTTGTTATCGGCTCCTTCTTTCTTACGTACCCGGAAGTCTATGAATACGTCCCGGGCACCGGACTCTGGTGGTTCTTGCGCCCCTTCTGGCTTAGCGTTTATGTACTCGCTACCATTCCCTTTATCGCGCTCTTCTCTCGCTTTGAGAGAGCATCAAAGGTCAAACGTCACGCTCCACTCATCTTACAGATTCACGGTTGCTTGCTTAGTTGCGGGGCGATTGGCTATTTAGCAAAGAACGGATTTGGCAATGCCAGCCGCTGGACGGTAGATGCAACGGCACTGGGACTACTGATCGTTGGGATGGCGCTTTGCGGAATATTTCTCCGAGAGGCTTCTGATAAGAGTATTAACCGCGAATGACGCAAAGAGCGCAAAGAAGGATGAATAAAGCAGCTCTTGGGCAAACGCATAGGAGCTCCCGATCTTAACAATATGTTATGTAAACTATTATGAACATTTATTTATTGGGTTCGTTTCTAAATGTTTTGGATAAGTTAGATGTACTGCTGGATACCGAAAGTAAGAACAATCCTGAAAATTTATATATTACTACAGCACTATCACTCTATGATGAACCAATATGGCCTGAAGTCCACCAACAAATCACGACCAAAGGGTATCCTTCTAAACAGATTTGCATCTCAGACTTAGACAAAAGTTCATTAGAAGATGCTGTGGCAAAGGCAGATGTTATCTATATCACAGGAGGAAACACATTTTACTTACTACAAGAAATTTATAAAACCGGTTTTAATAAAACGTTAAAAGACTGGTTTACTTCCGGGAAAACAATAGTAGGCGAAAGCGCGGGAGCCGTTGTCCTTGGTCCCTCTATTGAAGCCGTCAAATATATGGACGATCCATCAAAAGCACCCGATCTGCACTCCATGTCAGGCCTTGCCCTTGTGAACTTTCTTCCGCTTGTTCATTTTGATACTCACTACTATTCTGAAAATTACCCTAATATGCTGAGTTGGATTTACGAATCAGGCCAGACCTTTATCCCGATTAAAGATTCCGACTTGGTTAAAGTCTCTCCTGACGGTTCCATCCGATTTCTCTAAGTTCTTTAGCAGTATGGCCTAATGTCATACTGTTTTTTTATAAGGCAGAAATAGAACAAGCACATTAATCGTTGAAAAGAAGAACACTGAGCAATCCTTCTTTGCGCTCTTTGCGTCCTTTGCGGTTAATACTTAAAAAGAGAAATCAAGCAGCAGTTGAGCCGAAGTAGATCTCGTGGAGTTTTTCACTTCCTGCGACTTTTTCAGGCGTGTCGTCTAGAATAACAGTGCCCTGATCGAGGACAATAATTCGCTCGCAGAACTCTTTGATAAAGTTAATATCGTGCTCAATAATAAGCACCGTTTTGCCATCTTCTTGAAGCTTTTTAATGAGATTTATGACGTCATCCTTCATACGCGGAGAAACACCAGCTGTGGGCTCATCGAGCAAGAAGAGCTCAGCTCCGAAGGCAACGGTTCGAATAATCTCAAGAAGCCGCTGCTGCCCTCCAGAGAGACTAGAGGCTTTGGCTTTGGCTTTATCTGCCAGACTAATCTGCTCAAGGTATGACATCGATTCTTCGCGTAATGCTCTCAAACGTTTGGGCGAATACAGAAGCGATTTCCAGAGCGAGGTCTTTCCCTCAAGCGCAGTCACGATATTTTCTAAGACCGTCATTTCACGGAAAACACCGGAGTTCTGAAACACTCTTCCAATACCAGCGCGTGAACGGCGGTAAGGGCGCAATCGGGTTATATCTTGATCCTGAAAGAAGATCTTTCCTTTTTGTGGATAGTGGAATCCACTCAGCGTATTAAAGAGCGTTGTTTTTCCACTTCCATTAGGGCCAATAATACCGGCCGTCTCACCAGCAATAAGCTCAAATGAGAGTTCTTGGAGAATATGAAAGTGGCCTATCGAAAATGAGATCTCTTCAACACGTAACATCGACCTACACACTCCTTTTAACTGGAAAGATATTTCTTCTATTTATATATACAACAACAAAGAGAATAGTGGCATAAAGTGCCTGACGCATTGGCCCAAGTATTCCCGGACTCATATCAATAAATCTTAGCGGCTCAGGGAGAAGTACCAAAAAGAAAGTAGCCAGTATACATCCGATAAACGAGCCGGGTCTTCCAGTAACAGTAATCGTCAAAATAAAAACCATCTCAGTAAGTGAGAATGAAGATGGATCAATATAATTAATATAGTAGGCATAAAGTGAACCAGCCAATCCTGCGAATGCCGAGCTGATAAAAAAGCTCACATTGCAGATAAGCGCAGTGTTACAAGCCAGAGCTTTCGTGGCACTCTCCGATTCGGCTTGGGCTTTTAATGCACGGGCAAAGGGAGTCTGAAATAGAAGATAGAGTATTATCAGTACAAAGATAGCTAGCGAACCGCTTAGGAAAAGAAAGTTTAAATTATTATAAAAATCTATTGATAAGAATTCAGGACGCGGTATTCCTGGAATCCCAAGAACTCCCCTTGTGAGACTCTTCCAGTTGATGAGAAGCGCACTAACAAGAGCACTAAACGCGAGCGTACCAACAGCAAAATAATCTTGCTCAAGACGTAAGGAGATACCACCAATAAGAAGCGAAAAGAGACCACTAAGAAGCATGCTGACTACCACACATTCGAAAAAATTGGCTCCAAGTTCCGTCGCAAAAAGCGCGGTAGCGTACGCTCCGATGGCATAGCTTGCAACGTGTGCAAGGTTAAAGAGTAGACCAAGCCCAAAGGATATATTAAAACTCTGAGTGAGGATCAGATAAATACTAATAAGGATACAGAGGTGAATAACGTATTCCATTTAGAATTTTCTCCCACCTCTTACAAAAAGCCCCTGAGGCCTAAAGAGCAGAACAAGTAAGATAATCAGAAAGGCGAAGGCATCCTTATAGCCTGCTGGAAGGCTATACCCTCCAAAATCAAGACCTATACTGAGGTTCTCGATAAGACCAAGCAGGTAGCTTCCAGCTATTGTTCCCCAAATATTCCCCAGACCACCAAGAATCATAGCGGCAAAGGCTTTAATGGTATAAGCGTTGCCCATCGTTGGCTGTAAATTTGTTTCATACCCAACCATAACGCCGGCATAAATTGCAAAGAGCGTTGCTACCGTAAAACAGAGAGTACTTATTTTATTCTTACTCATTCCAAGAGCCTGGGCAGCATGCTCGGACTCAGAAAGAGCACGCACTCTTCTGCCGAAAGGAGTTTTGTGAATAACGCAGGCCAAAAGACTCAGTAGTATGATGGCTGAGGCAATAATTATAATCTGCACCGGGGTAATATACACCCCGCCAATTTCTATACTTTCAAAGCTTGCCCCCGTAGACAGCGACTTTACATTTACTCCAAAAACAATTGAGACGGCAGATTCAAGTAGCGTACCAAGAGCAATAGTTGTTACAAATGCAAGAAAGAAGCTAAATGCGGTGAAGGGGAAGATAAAAATCTTAAGAGCAAGGAAAGAAAAAATCGCTCCAGCAATTATGGTCAATAGGGCCGCAGGAAAAAGAGCAAGCTCATGTTCTACGACAAAAAAGTAAAACACATACGCCCCTGCCATCATAAAGTGACCGTGAGCGAAGTTAAGTATGCGAAGGAGGCCGTAAGTAAGAGAGAGCCCTGAACTTGCAAGGGCATATATGCTCCCGGTGATAAGTGCGTTAACAAGCAGCTGTGGCAGTATATCCATGAACATCCGGGAAAGATTTTCACCCTATTGTACCGGCCAAAGCGCCGTCGTCAAGTCTGTAGCAGCCAAATCACTCGGCTTTACAGGTATTTATACTCCTTCGGCACCAGCGAACAGCGCTCGACGAATCATTATCACACCATGACTCCAAAAACTTTCATAATAATCAAAACGTTTTACTGAGGTTGTATGGCAAAAATGGACGACGGGGCAGCGCTGGCAAAGGCGGTGCTAAAAGCAGGTCAGGAGATAGGAAAAGCAGGCATGGATATCTCCAGAGGAAAATCGATAGGGGACACTGCAGGAAAACTTCTACAAAAGGGCATCCTCGCTGTAAGCGGTGCCGAAAAATGCATCGAGAATACCCTTGAATCAATCTGGGGCGATGAGGTCGACATCGATCTCTCAGATATGTTTTCCTAAATATATTTCAATAAGGAAACTAGCTTCTTCCCCAGAACTTCTGGTAATCAGCACCGGATGAAGAAGGCTCACTAATCGGTGGAACAATTCTCACATGGAGTGGAATCGGAAAATCTACACCTGCAAGTATTGCTTCGCCCGGCGCCAGCATTGGAATAAGATTTATCGAACTCTTATCTACATCTCCACAAGCACGCTCAATAATAGATCTATCCCCATCATTGATCAGGCGATGCACTAATATAGTTCCCATCTGACTGAGAACATCCTCAGGAATATCACGCGGGCGCTGCGTAGCAATAATGAAATTAAGAGCATACTTACGTCCTTCTTTCGCGATAAGACCAAATGAGTCCATCATATAATCCTGTACAGACTTATCTTTCTTCTCACGTAGGAATTGGTGAGCCTCGTCAAGTACAAGTAGGAGTGGGCGCTTTTTAAAAATCCCTTTCTGTGAGAGCTCAAACATATATCGCCCTATCGCATTAGCGATAATGGCGCGAGCGTTATGAGCAAAAGACAGATTCTTCATATTCAAACGCAAAATTCTTGAAACAGGATCGCGCAAGAATTCGTTTATTTCATCAAAGAGCGATGCCTTTCTACCCGGCTTAAAAATAGGATCTAAGTTTGGAGACTGAAGCACATCATTAATACGACTAATAAGTGGGGTACAGTTTGCAAGGTCAATAGAGTTCACTCCTCCCCAAACATCGGGTTCCGTACTTGAACGTTGTGGATCTACACACTCATTCTCAATCTGTCTTGTAAGGAGTCGTATATCGAAAGTTGGATAAGGGGTATCTACTTCATCTTGGTGATACTGGAGAGAGCGCTCATACTGCCTCTTTGACTTATGTGCTTTGATGACGAGCCCATCAATACCAACAGACTCAGAAACCTTTGCGAGTTTTAAGCTCCGCATCGCTGCACGAAGTTTTGGCGCCTGACTCGCTCCACTTGGTTGAAAGATAGCAAAGAGATCTTGTTCCGTCAGGTGAAAGTACGGAAGTGCAACTTCCTTTGAATGAGTAAGACTATCATCTTCGCCAAAGTGGATATGTGTGGCTCCACTAGAGAGAGCACCATATTCACCAGTAGCATCTATAAGAATAATTTTTGATTTATGCGCGGCACACTCCTCCATAATACGAGCGAGGCTCCAGCTCTTACCACCACCAGTAGCTCCGAGCACAGCACAGTGACGTCCAAACATTTTTTCCGGAGGAACAACAACTGGCGTATTTAACGCATCGGCAACACGTGCCAGATCGAGCGTCACTCGCTTCTTATCGCCACCACCGTGTAGTTCAGAACTGATGAAAAACTCTACAAATTTTGAAGTCGGTACATATACTCTGTCAGCAAGATGAGGAGATGCAAGAACACCGGGCACAACCTTCTCTTTTTGAAGATCCACAGTACTAAGTGGTTCAACATGGAGAACCATCTTTTCATCAAGGCCACCGATAATCTGTCGCACCTGACAGAAGATGGCGTACCGCTCACGATCAATGATGACGTAGGAGCCTATATTAATGTCTTGCGTAGAATTATCTGAAACCTGTACCTGCACCTCTGCCAGCGAGAGCCTTGATACCTGTCCGACAAGATGTGTAGGGGTGAATGGCTTAAAGAGATCGCTTTTATCTTGAGTCATAATATTTACTATATCCGAAGTGAGTACTTTACGTATCTGTCCTTATGATGCTGATACTTCTAAGAATTCTGTCGACATTCTAAGATTATCTCTATACTCCTTTTTAGAGCACCTGAACTGTTGAAAATGTATACAACGGGTGTTTATTCCAACAGCACTTCCACACAAACACCATTTCACATGACCACTTTTCAGCTACTTATATCCCTCTAAATCTGGCACCTCTTTTGCCATATAGTAAGAAAGAGCGCGACTGCGAGACAGGCAGCTCGCTCAGCTGAAGTTTTAAATGTCGATCTGAGAACACTATCTCCCCGGATAGCTTTCTCTAAAAACGCCACACTTAAAGCTCAAAAGCCGCTTCCCCTTTTGAGCCGCAAGTATCCATAAAGGGTGGTATAAAGGTGCCCGCTTTACCGGCCGGAAAAAGTCCCCCGGCCGGTTTTTCCTTCCCCCTCGCCCACACACAAACAAAACTCTCAACCTCACCCCAGAGAGCAACACTCTGATATATTTGAAAACGTAGTATCTTATTGACCCAAAGGGCAGGAGGCCCGACGGTCAATAAGCTAAGAGAACGAAGCCAGGACGGCGTAGTGAACGGCTACGTTTTCAAATATATCAGAGTGTTGCTCGGATCCAGCATTCATACTGGCCCCCCCCTGTCTAATCTCCTATTGTTGTTACATGAACTTCTTCGAACACCAGCGCCTTGCAAAAAAGAAAACAACCCTTCTTGTAACGTATTTCTTTCTTGCCGTACTTTTCATCATCCTCGCTCTGTTCTTTGTGTTTTCTGTTATCAGTGGAGCCTCAGAGTTTAACTCTGAACTTCTCTTTCTCGTCGCACTCTGTACTATTACTGTTATAGGCATCGGTAGCCTGTACAAGATCTTTCGACTCCGCTCTGGAGGTCATGTCGTAGCCGAATCTCTCGGCGGACATCGCATTTCTCCTGACACAAATAACCCAACCGAAAGAAAAATTCTCAATGTCGTAGAGGAAATGGCTATTGCTTCAGGTATGCCGGTCCCTCCAGTGTTCTTATTAGAGGAAAGCGGCATTAATGCTTTTGCCGCAGGTTACACTATTGATAACGCCGTAATTGGTGTAACACGTGGTTGCATAGAGCTCCTTACACGCGATGAACTTCAGGGAGTGATAGCGCATGAGTTTAGCCACATCCTGCACGGTGACATGCGGCTTAATATCCGACTTATGGGGATCTTAAACGGCATACTCATCATCGGTATGACCGGGTATTTCATCTTGCGATCCTCTCTTTTTCGTCGAAGAGGGTACCGAAGTAGTAACGATTCAAAGAATCAATCTGGAATACTCCTCATTGGACTGGCACTCTACGTGATTGGATATATCGGGGTATTTTTTGGTCGGCTCATAAAAGCGGCAATATCGCGTCAGCGTGAATTCCTTGCAGATGCTTCTGCAGTCCAATACACAAGAAATCCTGACGGGATAGGTGGAGCGCTTAAAAAGATCGGTGGTTATGCAAGTGGCTCAAAGGTAATGCATTCTCACGCAGAGGAAGCCAGTCACCTCTTTTTCTCACCTGCTATCTCTTTTTTCTTTAATTTGATGGCAACGCATCCACCACTTACAGAACGAATTCAAAAGATTGATCGAAATTTTACGGGAACATTTCCTGAGGTCTCAGCACCAATACCTTCTGAGCAACCACATATTGCCGGATTTGCGCCCGGAGCGAGTGGGACTACACCATCTCTTTCCTCGGATACCCTTGTTGAACAGATTGGTACTTTTTCAGCGAAAGGAATTCAAACCGCCGCTGAGTATATTGCCTTTATACCAGAGGAACTTAAATCGGCTGCGAGAAAGAGCGAAACCGCGCAATATGTCATTTACGCTCTGATGCTCAGTAAAAATAAAGTAGTTCGAGGTCAACAATACGCTCTACTCCAAGCACATGAGGCTAAAGTCGACCAGCTGGAATCACTTACCAACCTCGTCCTCGACTTACCGGAACAACTTTTTCTCCCTCTCATTGATCTCACCCTACCTGCGCTAAAGACCTTACCTGAAAAGAGCTCGGATACTTTCCAGAGAATCCTTCAAGCACTCGCAAAAGCAGACAAAGAGATAACACTCTTTGAATATATGCTTCATCACGTTTTTCTACATCATCTCAAAGGCGCAAAACAAACTTCATCAGATTCTCTCTCAGATCGTGCATTTTACCATCAAGCTCTCATAGTGCTTCACTGTGTCGCTGACGTTGGACATAGTGAACAGATCTCAAAAGACCGCGCACTTAACGAGGCATGTCATGTCCTTTATGATGGGAAACTGGGAACTCACCTTACAACTAGAGAATATGGCCTTGACGAATTTGATGCTGCTCTCACGAAGCTCTTAGGAGCAAGAATTGAAAAGAAAAAGCTTCTTATCGAATCGGTAATGAAAGCTATTGAATCAGATGGGAAGTATACACCACAGGAGTTCCAGATTCTTCGTGCAATATGCGACGCTCTAGGCTGTCCGGTCCCTCTTATCATCTCATAATAACGTACAAAATACCCTCATTATAACAAGAAGTTAAGATGAGAGTTTGCTTGTTGCTCATGAATATGACCAGTTGACTTCCTTAGCTCGAGAAATCGCTGTATAAGTGAGTGTGCTGTATTCAGATTGAGACAATTATGTCAAAAACAAACTCCCCTTCTAAAAATTTTGATAAAAAACGAGCTCTTGTTATGTATATCATGGAGCTTTTCACCCAGATAGATGAGCTTAGCAGCTTAAAAAAAAGTGGGCATGCAGCAAAACTAAGTACATATATCCTTAAGGAAACCGCTTCAGTACTTGAAGAGCTAGACGAAGAAACAAGAGAACTTTACTTTGAGCTCCTTGTGCTTCTCGGCTCTCGGCGGGACAAGACTAGGCTACCAGCTATCTCAGAAGAGTATGTCGAGGCACTTACGGAGTCTCGTAGAAACTTTCTAAAAGATATTAGAGCGCAGCTTGCAGCATAAATGTGTAGTTGCCATACACGCTTCTAAGTTTTCTATTATATAACGTCGTAGACAATAAGAGCGACCTGAGCAATTCCGATAATGAATCCGAGAAAAGCACCTACGAGTTCCACAAAGCGGAATTCTTTTTTCATAATGGTAAAGATAATATTCTCAAGCTTTGAAACAGAAAAGTTTGCGACTTTCTCTTCTACAATCTTGTGAACATCAAGCTCCTCATTTAGCTGATCACTCATACTCTCTATAAGATCAGCAATCATCTGCTTAAGGTCAGCCATAAAAGCATTCTTCACCATATTCACGAGTTCAGGCGTAAGAACCATAGCAATCATAGGAATTACAGATGGGAGCTTTTGAGTAATCACGATTTCGATGCGATCGGCAACAAGCTTCAGGGTATCATCTGAAGTTGCTTTCTCCGCCATGGAGTGTGTGAGTTCTTTTGCTGAAATGAGTTCTGTTGATACGATCTCACCGAGTTTGTGGGCTAAATCTTTCTGCCTTCGAGGAAATACTCCCTGAACTTTAAAGAAAAGAAGTGATACTGGCTGACGCGGATGAAAAAGCATTTTCACCGCCACATAGTTCGTAATCCACCCAATCGCCGCTCCAATAACCGGAAGCAACAAAAGCTCTTCTTCAAAAGGCAACACTGGCATAGTTCGATCCTATCTTAAGAATGAAAGTCCGTGAGTCTAACACAACCAGAGGAAAAGTCATCATTCCGCTAAACAACAGCTCCAGACCTCCCCCCCGGAGAGCTTTGCTACTTCCGGTGCCTAAAAGGCAGTATCGATTTGACCCAAAGGGCGCAGAGCCCGACGGTCAAATCGCTAAGCAAACGAAGCCATGGATGGCGCAGTGCGCGACTGCCTTTCAGGTACCGGGCAGTGGCAACTCGGATCAAGCCTACCAAATATTATACTGCTGCAAAAAAAATGCCCCAATAAAGAAAGTAAACACAAGCAGTGTTCTAAGAAGAAGCTTTCTTGAAAATGAGAGAAGTGTAGCAATCATCTTTGCTTCATCCTCACTACCGTACATCGCTCCAAGCTCATCTTGATCTCTTTTAAGCGAGCGATACTCTGTTACTGATATCTGTGGGTTTGAATGGTATGAAAGTGCGCGTAACATTTTTAATACTTCCTATAAAATCACACAGTCTTAGCTATCCTTGCTTCAGACGAAATCAGAACAAACCCAATAGTCGGCCCATTCTGCGATATGTATATAACCTGTTGTTGAAACCGCAAATTGAAAATCAGCTAGAACCTAAAACGTCGAACATACGTAGCTGTGTCTGCGTAAGAACTATAACTTAAATTATGGGTCTCTGAATACTTGCTGTAGCATAGTAATTGAAGATTTGCCATATATGCTGTATATTCGGCATGTTAGCGCAACGCTTCATTCTAGGATCTCTCTATACTAGCGCTCACTACTCAAGTTTTGTTGCTTTAAATCGCTAAAATTGAGAATATAAAGGTAATTGACATAACGTCATTTTATATTGTGTAGAAGACCGTAATTGTTGCAGCTCTGAGTGCATTTCACCAGAGAAGATGCCTTCAGAGCTGTGGCAATCAGTAATGTATTAAGGATTTTTTTATTTTTTATATGAGGTTCCATAGTTTTCTATGGATTTTTAACAGGTATTTGTGGCTCCGAACTTACTTGTATACTTACATTCATAAGAGTTATTTTCTTACAAGTATACAAGCAAGTTCGGATCCCCTCCCTGGTGTGAGTAGTACGTTAAAGCACGACCCCCCCCTGCGACTGACGTGCTACTCACACCTTCTAATAAGTTTTGAAGACTACGAATGTTCATGCACACTGATTGCCCTGCACCATCTTTTTTAAGCCTACCTTTTTTAAACCTACCTTTCTTATCCGAACACAGCGCTACTCTCCGATTATTGCGTCTACATTTACGATATCGTTCTTTAGAGATTTTATTTCTTAACGTTACTTTGCTCTTTTCGGTGGAGGTATTGATATGAGTTCTTACCAGAGTTTTACTGAGTGGCTGGCTGACATCTTAGTCATGCTTTTTAAAACATTTATGCTTTTCATCATACTTCGTTGTGGTCTTATCCTGTTAGATATCAACGTTTTTGTGCCGATCCTTGATCCGTTCCTTAACTGGGTGGTACATAGTACACTCGGGATGAACCCACAACTTTAGAACCAATGAATACTAGAACTCTCTTTTTCCTCTCCATGAGCATCCTGACGGTCGCGTTTGTCTGGGTATTAAAGATGCGGCAAGACATTTACACTGAAATATCTGTTCCAGCAGTCGAAATCCTTCGTGGCGAGCTCCCGGAGCGTTATCGCCTGCTTAAATCATACCAGAGTGAAAGCAATCAGGTTGTATCACTCTTTGAAGAGACTCAAGAACTCTCACTTTCTATCATCGTATTGGATACTCCCGGAGACCTCCCAGCAAGCTTGAGCAAACTGATCTCCGACGTTAAACGCTACCGTACTTCCAGAGAAGATCCACAAGGATACTCTTCGTTCTTAGTAAAATATCTAGCTGCCCATATCGATCCCAGAAGAATTACCATCAAGAAAGAAACTGCGCCTTCCTTTGAATCAGACACCATCCCAACACTTACGTTTCAACTAAAAGATAAGAACTACTTTGGTCTAGCCTATATAGAAAAGGATCAGAGCTACCTCCTTGCTTCATCAGCTGAGCGTGTGGTTACCCCTGAGATGCTTATTAACGTGTTAAGGGATATCCCCAGATATCAGTCCAACTAACGCTTACTTCGGTGTATCGTGGCACGTTTCTGAGACTTCTTTTGCGATCACATAAAGAGCATTAAAATAGTTCTTAGCTTCTTCTGTTTCAGCCTCATCAATAATACGATTAAGGGTCGTGAGATTGTTCTTAAGAGAAATGACCTGCCGTGAGCCCAGAGACCCCCCAGTCGCCGTATACGTGAGAATATACCCAGCGACCTCTGATTCAATAACCGTGATACTTACACCATCAATCTTCTTAGAACGATACCCGGTAGGAAAGGGCGTGCTTTCGTGAGCATTCCAGAGCTCTTGTACTTTCTGAATGGTCTTCTCCATAATAGCCTAAAATCTACTATACCCACCCCCACCTATCAAGACTGACAGAATGCACATATATGAGTACCCCTTCCAGCGACTTTAAGCTTTAAGAGCTTCCGTGAACACTTTAAGCAATCTTCCCCGTCTCTTCCATAAACCGCGGGCCTATATGCACCCCCATAAATTACGCCATCTCCAAAATCGGTCCCGTGAGCCTTAATTGCCGCTCGCAGGACCTCTTTGATATGACGATGAAGCGCAGTCACCTCCTGTTCAGTGACCTCATGAGCAGAACGTAAGGGATGTATCCCTGCTCTCCACAGAATTTCATCTACGTAAATATTCCCCAGCCCTGCAATGAAACTCTGATTTAAGAGCAAAGCCTTCATTGCTCCTTTTCGTTTCTTAAGGATGCGCGATAGCTGCTGCTGCGTAAAGCTCTTCGATAACGGCTCAGGTCCTAGCGAATTCAACGCTTCTTCATAATGAGGAACAACGTAAATTCTTCCAAACTTACGCGGATCGGTTAAACGTAATTCAGCACCATCGTCAAACTCCAGAATGACATGATCATACACCGTTCGAGAGCTTGATTTATGATAAACCTTGAGCCGCCCACTCATCTTTTGATGGAGTATTATATGACGCTCCTCATCACTGCCTACCACAGAGATGATGATATATTTGCCTCTACGTAAAACATCTTCAACACACGCCCCCTTACATGCTCTGGATACTTTGTCGATATTCATACCGGGAGCCATATTAGTCCAATCAACCGTAATCTTACGAAGTATCTTTCCAGTAAGCTCAGGTTTTATTCGGCGAACAGTTGATTCTACTTCTGGTAATTCCGGCATGCGTAGCTGATTTGCAAAGAACTAAAGTTTTAGAGACACATCGGAAAACCCAATAAAAGCTCTCAAATTCATTACGTAGAAAAGTAAGCCTTCAAACGATTCTCAATTCTTTCGGCAACGCCTTGTCCACGTTCTGACGCAGGAATAAACTTCTGCTGCGTTACTCGCTCGTAAAGCGAAACATACTTATTAGATAACATTTCCTGGACTTCTTCAGTGATAACAGGTCGAGTGCTAGACTCACTTTCAGCCGGATCGAAGCCCTGACTGATAAGCCATTCTCTAAAAAACTCTTTATCGAGATTTTGAGGGTGCTCTCCATGCTCAAAGAGTTTCTCATAGGTATCAGCCACCCAGAATCGTGAGGAGTCTGGGGTATGCACCTCATCACCGACTACGAGCTCTCCTTCAGAATCAAGACCAAACTCATACTTTGTGTCTACTAAAATGAGGTTATTCCCGAGTGCAATCTCTTGTCCCTTTCTGAAAAGACTAATTGCCGTAGAAGACACCTTCTCCCATAGCTCTGCACTCATTAATTTTTGACTTACAATTTCATCAGGTGTGATCGGTAGATCTTTCTTCCCCTTCGTAGTAGGGGTGACAAGTATCTGAGGGAGTGGTTGATTCTTTACCATACCATCAGGAAGCTCTATTCCACCAAAAGACCTTTTTCCGTTCTCATAGTTCACCCAGATAGAGGTTTGCGTTGACCCAGTGAGGTAGGCTCTTACCACAATTTCAACTGGCAACATTTCAAGTTTTTTGGCAATGATTACATTCGGATCAGGAGTAGCAATGACATGATGAGAAACCTCTCCTTCAACCTGATGAAACCACCATGTGCTAAGCTCGGTTAACACCTGTCCTTTATAGGGTATACTGCCCCATGAGATATCAAATGCTGATTGTCTGTCGGTTGAGATCATGACAAGTCCATTCTGAGTGTCGTAGACATCTCGAACTTTTCCCTCATACCTTGGGCCGAGCCATGTAAAATCAGTAGTATTTAATGTATCTGGCATTTCAAATATTGGACTGTATTTTTATAAAATTCTGATGAGGAACGTCTTCGCATATAAGTACCACAATCAAAAAGTTAATTCATCAGGTACTAGGGCTCTGATATGGTTCTTTTTTTGCTCGATATTTCAGTTCAAGCAAGTGTATCGCAAGCAGACCTTCCACGAAGAGTCGTTGATATGCGTAATAGACCCCCCTCCATCCACTCAACACAGCCCCCTTTAGAAAGAGTGCATAGAGAAACACAAGAAAAGGTGCAAATGGCGTAAACTTTCGAATTTTATCAGGAAGGGAGAGATCCTCAGGCGAAGCATGAAACAGCTTCTCCGCCTCAAGAGCGATATAACTTTTCTGATTATTGAGCCATCTAGTAAGAGACTTTCGGTCATCATGCATCAGAGGCTGAGCAAGCTTTCCGACTGGCCCATTGCATTTGAGCCGTTGCGTATGTCCATCGTTGAAGTAAGAACACAACTCTTTCTGAAAAAGACATACTCTCGGCGGTAAAAGTGAGCCAAAGATTGGCTTACCAGCAATACAGTACTTAAAGGGAATAGCATAGCCCGCACATCCTATCTCTGGTAAGTGATCGATCTCCGCTAATACATTTTCACTGACAATGTAATCAGCATCTAGGGATAATACCCAAGTGGTTGATACAAGACTCATACCGTAATTCCACTGCTCTGCCATCGAATCAAATTCACGCACGTGAAAGCAAACATTTGCATACTTCTCAGCAAGCTTACGGGTATTATCTTCACTCTTACTGTCAAGCACGATTACTTGATTGGCCCAAGTGAGCTTATCAAGAACTCTGGAGATATTTTCCTCTTCATTGTAGGTAAGGATTAGAGGGGTAATCTGTTCTCTCTTCATTGGTCCTTATGGGCGATGTCTTAGACAGGGCTACTTCATGAGCTGGGAGTATACACAGTCTTTGTGATATTTTGAAACATCTCTAAATAAAGTTTCCCAATCTCTGCGTAAGAATAGTTCACAGCTACTTCAAGTGCGTTTTTTTTCAGGATTTCCTGAAGATCATTGTTTTGAATTACACCATCCATAGCTTCGTAGAGACTAACAACTGGGTCTGAGCTAAGATGATCGAATACAATACCGCTCTCTCCATTTCTCACATGTCCATGAAAGCACCTCAGTCCTGAGACAATTGGGATGCAGCCACAACCCATTGCCTCTAGTGGTGCGAGCCCAAAGGTTTCGCCCTTTTCTGCGAGGGAAGGGTATACAAAAAATTGTGATTGTAAGAAGACTTCTCGTAGTGCAGATGTCTCAAAGACTGGTGCAGAAAAAGAGACGTTGAGACTACGTGCTTTATCTTGTAGTTGCTGTAAATATCTCTCTCCTCCTCCTCCCTGATCGATTGCGCTAGGACCAACACATTGAAGCTGCGCATTCGAATATTTCTTCTGTAGAGAGGCAAAGGCTTCAAGGAGAAGATCGAGCCCTTTTTCGGGATGAATTCTTCCAACATATAAAAAACTTCCGGAAGCTCTACTTTCCTCTTTTATCTCGGCAAGAAACTCATTTTCTACAGGACACGGGATAAGTGAAATGTCTTTTTCAACAGCGCCGTTTGTATTCAAGAGTGCTTGCTTCACAGCTTGTGAAGCAACGACAAAGCGTGAAACCTTTCTCACAAAACGATATTGTCCACGTGGCATTCTTCCCACAAAGACAATTTTCCCCGGCATCTTTCGGCAAACTATCGGCAACCAAAAGTCATGGAATACGCTTATTTCTGAACGAGGAAGAACTTTTAGAACTCTCCTTGCATAAAGAAAATCTTTAAGAAGATCTATCCAGATATTTCCCGTTTGGCGAGCGCCCTTAATACGAATATATGAGACGCCACGTAACACTTCATTCTGAGGTTGATCAGGATCTGATGGAGCAATAATAGTAACTTCATGTCCTGCCTGCGCGAACTGCTCGGCAAGACCTTTCCAGATACGGCCGGTAGAACCACCTCGTATCGGCGGGACAGGAAGCCATGGACCCATGAGAATTGAAATCTTCACCTACTCACCCTGATCGACAAAAGATGGCTTCTCCCCTCCAGTAAGAATCCAATTATAGAAGCTATCAAAGCTCGCAGCTATCTGTGTCCACGTGAATTTCTCTTCAACAAGCTTTCTTCCGTTCTCGCCTCTTTGCCAGCGTGCCACATCAGGCATTTGTAAGGCCTCACGCATAGTGCAAACAAGAGAATCCACTTCGTTATCTATCCACCAGCCGCTCTCCGTTTTCTGCAAGATCTCCCACGGCGTCCCAGAACTTGCAATTACTGGAGTTCGGTAACTGAGCGCCTCAACTACAACATTTCCAAAATTCTCGGAATGGCTGGGAAGCACGAGAAACTCAGCGTGAGCCAGTAAGCACGCTTTAAGTTCCGCTCTCACGCTACCAGCAAAAAGAACAGAAGATGAGAGACGGTTATCATGTACGTACTTTTCTAATTGACTCCGCATTCCAACCAGATCAGGTCCGGCTATAATGAGCATATGATCAGGATACTCTGCAGCAATCTGCTTCCAAGCTTCTAGTAGGCGATCTGCTCCCTTTTTAGGATCTATTCGAGAGAGAAAGAGAATCCACTTCTTATTTCCTATCTTAGGAGAGTATCTCTCAATAAACGATCTTTCAGGTATCTTCGCAGCATCGGGCAGATTTACACCATTTGGAATAACCGCTACTGGTTGCGTTATGCCAAGCTCACGTAAGGAGGCTTTCTCCATATCACTGGTAACATGAAAGTAATCTGCGGAAGCAATATTCTTTCGCTCATAAAGATGCCATGCAAAACGCTTCTTGCCCTTACTCTTTTCTCGTGACCACGGCTCAAGCATCCCACGGGGAGAAATAATGAAAGGGAGTCCATATTTTTTTGCGGCGACTCTTGCAATGGTATTTGGATACATCCACAAACCATGGGAGTGTACAATGCTAATTTCCTTACGCGCCGCCTTCATAAGTGCATGGCGCAAGCCCAAATGAAATCCCCGAAAAAGTCGGCTAAAAAAGTGTGCTGGAAAGGTACTCACCTTCACATTCGCAAGAAGATGCATCTCACCAAGCATATTGTAGTCGAGGGTAAAGAGCTGTAAGCGATATTCAAAATCTGAGAGCGCGCTTAGGAGCTCAGGCACACTCTCCGCAGGACCACCAATATCATGATTTATGCTGGGGACGACGTGAGCGATTGACATTTTGTACCAGTGATTTAGGTTGCAGATAGTTCGCGAAGAAGTGAGTTAAGATGATGTTTTAAACTCTGTGGGCCATACACCCTGAGCACCTGTTCTCGCATCTTCAAAGCATCATACTGCCCATCTCGCTTTTGTTCCAGTACTGAAATGATCCCCTCCACAACATCTCGTTCATCATCAGGGTCGGCACTTACTCCAAAAGGAACATGTGCTACGATCTCAGCCGACCCATCATACTTTCCAGTTACAATTGGTGTTCCACTTAAGAGCGCTTCCAGAAATACAATTCCAAAACCTTCTAATTTACTTGGATATACAAACACATCCGCCATATTATAGTAGGCTGGAAGTTCCGCATCACTCACAAAGCCTGTAAAGTGAACATGAAGATTGTTCAGAGTGTGTTCTTTGAGCCGTTCGAGATCACTTCCTGTACCAACATGTACATAGTGAACTTCACCGAGCCGCTGTCGGATCTCTGGTAAAATCCTTAGAAGAACATCGTACGGGTGAAAAGACTCGCGAGAATCCACCCTTCCTACGGATAAAAGAATTAGTGCCTGATCTGGTATCCCCAGTGTCGATCGAAGACTTCTATTCTTTACGTCCATTGGAATTCGATCTGGAGAAACAGCACACGGAATAATACTTATTCTATCCGAAGAGAGCCCATATTCCTGCTCAAGTTTGCGCGCGGTAAAATTACTAATAGTAACTATCCTTTCTGCTCCTTGTAACCCTCTTTTGTACTTTTCTCCTAAGAACGACCAGCACTCAACGCCGTAAGCAAAAACAATGTAAGGAATGTTAAAGTACCTGCAGAATCGATGAACGAATGGGCAGTAGTGTATGTGACCAACCACACAACAGTCAGGCTTATTTCGAAGCATCTGCCAGAAAGCATTCCAAACAAATAATACGTTTTGAAAGAAGGGAATTCTTCCTAAGTGAATCTCTTTGACATTTTCAGAAGCGGAATGTGTAACTTCATCCTCGACTGAGCATTTCGAAATATAAGTTACAAGATGCTCCTCAGAGAGCGTTTCAATAACATCATACAGGTGACGCTGTATACCACCGCGGGAACCCACGATATCTGGTAACATACAAAGTATTTTCATTACTTATTTACTATTGAGCTAAGCGCTTTGAATAGTCCTTCTGTACTCTGTGTATAGGAAAAGTTTCTTTCTATAAAGGAACGAGTTTCTCTCGCCATATCAGGAACACGCTCCTTGTGAGCAAGTATCTCTTTAAGCTTAGCAAGCAGGTCTTCATACTGGCCAGCTTTAAAAATCCAACCTGTCTTTTGAGGCACAATAAGATCTTCAGCGCAGCCAACCTGATCGCTTACGAGCGCTGGCACACCCATAGCGAGCGCCTCTTGAACTGACATGCCCCACGTCTCATACATAGAAAAACTCGGTAGGATAAATACATCAGCCAGAGAATAAAGTGCCGGCATAAGTGACTGATTCATGAATGGGAGTATTCGGATATGCGATGATTGAGCTACCTTCTCTTTCATCTGCTCTTCTAGTTCCCCACTTCCAGCACACAGCAATATGGCGCCCCTATCTTTTAGGTCCATAAAAGTGTTCAGAAGCTCTAAGACCTGTTTCTTCTCGGTAAATTTCCCTGCATAGAGGAAAACAAAGGCGTCATCTGGAATCTGGTATTGCTTTCTAAGCTTCTCATTTTGCGCTTGTACCTTAGGAGTCCGCGCAAAAAATGAGAGATT
>JAUIIO010000020.1 GCA_030431715.1 bacterium | reverse complement strand
CAATAAATACTGCCCGTAGAAAGCTGCAAAAGCGATCAGCTTTTACCGTGAGAAGTGGCACTATGAGTGTTGATTGCCATACTACTTAGCGCAGATTAAAACCGGACATTTTCATTGGCGGGCAGTATAAGAATTAAACTTTAAGATACTGTCCAGGTATCACCTGAACGAAGCAGCGAATCCAGATCTGCACCGGGAGACTTGGCTCTTGCCTGCTCAATCTGATCACTCATAAGAGCATCATAAGAAGGACGCTCCTCTTTATACAAAACACCCAAGGGGACAGGGAATTCAGGAGACGGAAGCTGAGTCAGCATAAACGCCAGAGACTTGTCGTAAACATCATGCTCAATTGCCTGCGATGGGTCTGTAACCTCTTTCGTGGTTACCTTTAATCCATCAAGCGTAAGCCCTTTCTGTACTTCATCGCCATAAACTAGCGGTTTTCCATGTGCGAGCTCTAGCTGACGCTCTTTCTTAACCTTACGATCCGCAAAGTCATCAAAGGCCCCGTCGTTAAAAACATTACAGTTCTGGTAGATCTCGATAAAAGACACTCCGTCATGCTTCTGCGCTTCATCAAGTACGGCAGTTAGTCCTTTTACGTCTGTAGCCAGCGCACGTGCGATAAAGGTCGCTCCGGCTGACAGGCAGAACGATGCAGCATTCACAGGGGTATCAAGGGAACCATACGGCGTTGATTTCGTTTTCTTTCCAAATTCTGAAGTAGGTGAATACTGACCTTTGGTTAGGCCGTAAATCTTATTGTTAAAAAGAAGCACATTTACATTCACATTACGGCGCATAAGGTGCATAAGGTGATTACCACCAATGCTAAGCGCATCCCCATCTCCGGTAACAATCCAGACATTTAAATCTGGCCTTGAAACTTTAAGACCGGTCGCAATCGCCGGAGCACGTCCGTGTATAGTATGAAAGCCATACGTATTCATGTAGTACGGAAAACGACTTGAACACCCAATACCTGAGATGATCGCATGTTTTTCACGAGGGATATCAAGCTGTGGAAGAAAGCGCTGAAGTGTGGCAAGAATGGCGTAATCACCACATCCGGGACACCACTTTACTTCCTGCTCTGACTCAAAGTCAGCTTTTTTAAGTTTAACGAGCTGGTTATCTTGCGACATCTTATCTCGCCCCCGCTAACTGAAATGTTTCTTCGGTACACTCACCGGGTGACTGCATACATGTTTCGATACAGCTATAGATCTCACGGATCTTAAAAGGCTGTCCCTGAACTTTTGAAAAAGAGATTGCCGGAATGAGATACTTGCCACGGATAAGAAGCGAAAGTTGTCCCTTGTTAAGCTCTGGCACCACCACCCGGTCATACTGACGGAGCACACCTTCAAACCCTTCAGGAAAAGGATGAAGTGACGTGAGGTGCACATGCCCTACGTCCATACCAGCTGAGACTGCCTTATCAACAGCACCTGCAACAGCACCTCCCGTACTACCCCAACTTACGAGCAGAAGCTTTCCGCTCTCTTTTCCTCTACGACGCATACCGGGCACGCTTGTAGAAAGCTGATCTATTCTCTTAGCTCGTAGGTGCACCATATGTTCGTGGTTTGCCGGATCGTAAGAGATATTTCCGGCCCCGTCCTGCTTCTCAAGACCACCGATACGGTGCTCTGCTCCTTTCGTTCCCGGAACAGCCCATTTTCGAGTAAGCGTCTTTTTATCTCTCTCGTAAGGAATATAGTTTGAGACTTCTCCCGTTAAGAGCGGTGGCTCAATTGGGGGGAGCGAAGAGAGATCGGGAAGCCGCCACGGCTCAGACCCGGCTCCAATCGATCCGTCACTCAAAAGAAAGACCGGAGTCATATTTTCAAGAGCAAGCTTACAAGCCTGATACGTTGTCTCAAAGGCATCAGACGGTGACGAGATTGCAAGTACAGGAAGTGGACACTCTCCATTCCGACCGTAAAGAACTTCCAAGAGATCTGCTTGCTCAGTCTTCGTTGGAAGTCCGGTTGAAGGGCCGGCACGTTGAACGTTCACGATAACTAGCGGCAACTCTGCTGCAACTGCGAGACCAATAGTTTCCTGCTTTAAAAGAATTCCGGGACCGCTTGAAGCCGTCACCCCGAGGCAACCACCATAAGCCGCACCAAGAGCAGCGCCACAGGCAGCTATTTCATCTTCAGCTTGCAGGGTTGAAACACCGAGGTGCTTCTGCGCTGAGAGTTCGTGTAAGATGTCGCTTGCTGGAGTAATTGGATATCCCGAGTAAAAGAGCGGAATATTGGCCGAGCGCGCAGCAGCAATAAGCCCATACGCTAGGCCCTGATTACCGGTAACGTTTCGATATGTTCCAGCTGGTAATTTCGCGGGCCGAACTTCATAAAGCGAAACAAGAGCTTCAGAAGCCTCTGCATAGGCTACCCCTCCAGAGAGCGCATCAACGTTCGCCTGCTTAAGATCTTCCTTACTTGCAAATTTTCTTGCCAGCCAATCGATCGTGTCAGAGGTCTTCCTACCGAAAATATGACTGACTATTCCAAGAGCAAAGAAGTTTTTACACTTATCCTGAGCGCTCTTAGAAAGCTCAGAATCTTTAAGGGCTTCGTGAGTAAGTGTTGTTATCGGCACACTTACAAGGGTGAACTTCGTCTTAAGCTCTTCATCGTTCTCAAGAGGATTAGAATCGTAACCAACTCGAACGAGATTCTTTTCGGTAAAAGCATCGCTATTACAGATTAAAAGACCGTTCTGCTTAAGATCTGCGAGATTCGTTTTGAGCGCAGCTGGATTCATGGCGACGAGAGCATCAACTTCATCCCCAGCAGTGTATATTTCATTTGTTCCAAAATGAACTTGGAAGGCACTCACTCCGGCAAGTGTACCAGCGGGCGCTCGTATCTCAGCGGGGAAATCTGGTCGGGTAGCGAGATCGTTTCCGCTGTGAGCTGATTGCTCCGTAAAACGCGTACCCGCTAACTGCATACCGTCACCAGAATCTCCGGCAAACCTTACTGCAATTGACTCTTTAATCTCTGTTTTAGCCACTGTTTTTCTATAATTGTGTTTGAGGCATAACGAACTGTACAGGGTACTTTTGATATCTCTTTTTGTCAATCAAACCGCAAGATGTCAAACCTACGCAAATCCCCGTATTCTTGTCATAATCTTGATTGTCACACTCCACTTTCTGCAATAAGGTCTCTCTTATGACCTCTGCTATGTATATCGCATCTTTTGCGTGGTTCTTAATTGTCTTCGGATACACCCGGAGGAAGAATTTGTTTCAGCATATCCCGCTTGTTCTCGCTGGCATCTGCTGTGACATCCTCCTTGTACTGTATCTACAGTTTACAAGAGAAGCCGTCCAAGAAGCGCTTGAGTTCGATCGTTCCGTTTATGAACAGATACACATTTGGACTTCTACGGTAGCACTCCTGCTTTATTTTCCCGTCATCTACTTTGGCTCGTCCCTAAAGAAAGACCTTGATAATCCGGAACTCCGCGTAAAGCACCGCCGCGTAGCACTTACCGCACTCACGTTTCGCACCATCGGCTTTCTCTTTATGTTCTCAATGTGGGAATCGTAAGAGCGCCTGCAGTTTACTTAATTATTCGGATGAGGGTTGAGCGATCTATGCCCAGCGCTCTCGCCGTCTGCGCCTGATTGCCATCGTGGTCATCAAGAGCTTTTAATACAACCTGCTGCTTGAACTGCGCCACCTGCTCATGAAAGGTGAGGTCTTGATCTGGTGTGGTCGAAGAAGAGGAGCGGTGAGCGGAACGCAACTGAATGTCATCTTTCTCTATAACACTTCGTCCGTGATAGTGCGCACGGTGCGCTCCATTTTCTATAACAGCTGCCAGCTCACGTACGTTACCGGGCCAGTCATACTCGCGAAGAAGAGTGGATACCTCCTTACTGACATCAGACACGAAGAGCTGACTGGTATTCTGCATTTGTGATAAAAATCCCATGATCAGCTCAGAAATATCTTCTTTGCGTTTTCTAAGCGGTGGCAGCTCTATCTCTACATGGGATATTCTATGATAGAAGTCCTTCCGAAAACGCCCTTCTTCTATAACTTTTTGAACATCTGCATTTGTGGCACATACGAGTCTAAAGTCCACACTTTTCTCATCGTCTACACCAACGGGGCGATATTTTTTTTCTTGAAGCACACCAAGTAAGAGTACCTGTGTCTCTAAAGGAAACTCATCAATTTCGTCGAGAAAAAGCGTTCCTCCATCGGCCTGCTCAATGAGCCCGGCACGATCGGCGTCTGCTCCGGTAAAGGCTCCTTTTTTATGTCCAAAGAGTTCACTCCGGATGAGATCTCCAGACTGCGAAGCTGGTTGATAGCGAACATAATGCTTATCCGAGCGCGAGCTCAAAGTGTGAATACACTGCGCGCAGAGCCCCTTACCGGTTCCCGTTTCTCCCGTTATAAGAACAGGAAGATCGTGAGAAGCTGCGTAAGCAATCGAGTCACGCACCTGCTTCATGACATCGCTACCGCCTACCATCTGTCGCTCTACTGTGCGTTTTTGCTGCTGCGCAAGCTCGGCGTAGAGTGTCCGAAACTCTTCATGCCGAAAGCATTCGTGAAGAAGGACCTTTAAGTGTTCCATGTTCACTGGCTTTTCAAGGAAATAATTTGCTCCTTCACCTATAGCGCGAACACCGTATTTCACATCGCCGTGCCCAGTGAGGACAATAATTGGAACATGCGAATCGAGTTTGCGTAGCTCAGCAAGAAGGCCATATCCGCTCTCAACACCAGCTACCTCCTCAAGCGAAAGATCCATAAGAACAAGACGCGGCTTCTTCTCCTGAAACCGAGAAAGTGCTAGGGACACATCTGACGCCGTGTAGATTTCAACGTCTTGAACGTGCGCTGAGATAAGCCTTGAATGACTCTCAAGTAGCTCAACATCGTCATCAACTAGAAGGATCTTTTTCATGGAGCAAATCGATAAGTTAGTTTACACTCTGTGCTGCTAATATCCGCCTGAAACTCTATATCACTAGCGAAAAAGAAGATATCAAAGGCTATCATTTCAAGTCGAGAACGGGTTGAAAAAACATCTTTTAACTCGTGGAAACAGGAGCTTGAACGTGGCGTAAAACCACCACCATGGCCGGCAACTACACAAAGGATACGCTCCTCTGGCAGTCCGCCAATACTCACTTGGCCCACATCAAAGTGCTGAACGACACTCATGAGTGCACGACCAAGCAGATCCGCGGAAACACAGACATCAAAGGAGCTGCCCGACCTAGAGATCTCTTCAGGAAAGAGCGAAAACAAACCAACCACTTCTGGCTCAGTGCCCTGCGGAAAACACCCTGACGCCCCCTTCAGTATCGCATCTATTTCAGCAACTCGCTGTTTGGCCTTAGCAACGTTTGAAGCATCAGAGGTAAGCTCTACATACTGTAGCTCATTAGAGACTACAGCTAGCGGTGTTCGAATCGTGTGGACGAGTTCACTTTGATAGAGCGAGAGAAGTGAGAGCAGATCAGTCATCACCCCTTTTTTCGATAGTCTGTGCTATTCGTATCTTATTGTACCCATCAAGCGCTGCTACCTTGTAACACTCTGCAAGTGTTGGATAGTTAAATACGGTATCTCGCAGATAGCGCAAATCGCCGCCTAGCCCCATAACAGCCTGACCAATATGAACAAGTTCAGTAGCATACTCACCGATGATATGTACCCCTAAAATATGTTGTGTTTCGCGGTGAAATAGGAGCTTAAGCATTCCCTGCTCGTCACCAAGAATATGCCCACGAGCTATCTCACGGTATCTCGCTATTCCTGTTTCGTACGGGATCTCTTCCTCCGTTAACTCTTCCTCTGTTTTTCCAACAAAGGATATTTCGGGAATAGAATAGATACCGTAAGGAAGATCGCTCTCTATTCGCTTATCTTTGATATTGTACGCATGACAGGCTACTAAACGACCTTGAGCAGCAGAGGTTGAAGCAAGCGCTGGAAATCCTATCACATCACCGGCAGCATAAATGTGAGGCAGGCTTGATTGAAAATGCTCATTAACAACCACGCGTCTACGTTCGTCGGTCTTCACTCCAATCTTTTTGAGGTGTAAATCCTCTGTCGCGCTTACTCGTCCTGCCGAGAAGAGTACGCAATCAGATACTACGATTTTGCCGCTCCGTAAGCGCGTAATTACCTGACCACCATCTGAAATTTCACATGTCTTCACTTCCTCGCCGAGACGTAACGTTACTCCAAGGCTTCTTAGCTGATACTGAAGACACTCAGTAATCTCCTGATCTATGAATTCAAGGAGCCTTTTTCGAGCATCAACAATGGTGACGTTTACTCCAAGAGCTGCGAACATAGAGGCGTACTCTGTTCCGATCACGCCGCCTCCGACAACAGTGAGCTCGCGTGGCAGCTTGTCCATTGTAAGAATATCATCACTATCGAAGATGTTTTTGCCATCAAAAGGTATATCTGGAAGTCTGCGAGGTTTTGCCCCAACAGCTATGAGAAACTTTTCAGCTGTTTTCGTGGTTGTGTTTTCAACAGATTCAATAGAGACAGTATGTTTATCAACAAAACTCGCTGTGCCCGCCAGCACATGGATGTTATTTCGCCTGAGCTGGTGGTGGATAACATCGATCTCTATCTGCATAATTCGGTTACACCGAAAGGTGAGATCCGACATAACGATGTCACTTTTCACCCGGTACCCGGCCCCGTAAACGCTTCGCTGCCTATAACCGGAAAGGAACACGACAGCCTCTTTAAACGATTTGCTGGGTATCGTCCCGGTATGCACGCATACGCCGCCGACAGACTCACGCCTATCAATAACAGCGACATTTTTACCGACTTTTGCCGCCTGAATAGCGGCCTTCTGACCGGCCGGACCACAACCGATAACAATTAAGTCGTAGTCGTATTTTGGAGAACCTTGTTTTGCCATAAGTACCTGATATTCCCTTCTTATACCCTTTGATGCAGTATCTGTCAGTAAAGGTATAAGACAATGCTAAAACACACCTCCAACTCCCAAAACATTCTAAAAGTACTTTAACTAACTTAAAGCGAAGATCCGATTGAATTTGTCATGCTAAGAAATTGTTTTTCCAGAGAATATTGTCTATAACACGGATTTACGAAAGTCTGCATTGAAGTATTTTTCAGGCTGTTGCGTCTGAACTGCACCACAAAACTTACCTAAAGGTCCAATGAGCGAAAACGAATTTACCGAAGAGGACATTGAAAAACTTGGGACACTCTCTCGAATTAAGATTAAGCCCGACGAACGAGCAAGCCTTGCTGAAGACCTCTCTTCTATACTCGGTTACATCCACAAGCTTGATCAATATGACGTTTCTGAAGTTGAGCCTCTCTCACATGTTCACGGATCCACAAACGTTATGCGCGCTGACAGCGTGAAAGAGTACGACAACAAAGAAGGGATTTTAAACAATACCCCCGATCGCTCAGGGACTTTTATTAAAGTCCCGCTCATCGTTCGTCCTGACGAGGAGGCATAATTATGACCTTAGACTTACTAACAGAAAACGAAGACGTAACACTCAGCAGGCTTAAAAAACTTCTCTCAAGTAAAGAAATATCTTCAGTAGAGCTTACAAAGTACTTTCTTGAACGAGCAAAGAGCAAAGACGATCTCGGCTGCTTTCTTTCACTAACGGAAGAAGAAGCGCTTAAACAAGCGAACAAAGCTGATGAAAAGATCGCCAAAGGTGAAGACGCTCCCTTACTTGGCGTTCCGCTAGCTATTAAAGATGTTCTAACCACAGACTTTGGCACAACCACCTGTGCTAGCAAGATCCTTGAAAACTACCACTCTCCATTTAACGCTACCGTAATCAACAAAATGCTTGATGCGGGGGCTGTTCTATACGGAAAAACAAACCTTGATGAGTTTGCAATGGGTTCTTCCAATGAGAACTCAAGCTTTAAGCCTGTTAAGAACCCGTGGGATACTGAACGCGTGCCCGGTGGTTCTAGTGGCGGTTCGGCCGCAGCTGTCGCTGCGCGAATCGCGCCAGCATCGCTTGGTACAGACACGGGGGGTTCTATCCGCCAACCTGCTGCCTTTTGCGGCATAACTGGGATTAAGCCTACATACGGACGTGTGAGTCGTTACGGTCTCGTTGCTTATGCTTCATCGCTTGATCAGATTGGCCCTCTTGGACTGAGCGCTGAGGATTGCGCACTTATTACCAGAGTTATTTCTGGTAAAGATCCTCTCGATTCGACCTCTATGGAAATGGAAGTGCCAGCCTTTGACACTGAAATTTCAAAAGACATCAAGGGAATGAAGGTTGGAGTTCCTAAAGAATACTTTATCGATGGAATGCAGAGTGAGGTATCAGAGGCTCTGGCTGAAGCAAAAAAAGTACTCTCAGATCTTGGAGCTGAGATTGTCGAGATAAGCCTCCCGCACACAGATGCCGCTGTGGCCGCCTACTACATCATCGCCCCTGCGGAGTGCTCCTCAAACCTCGCTCGTTTTGACGGCATTAAGTACGGCTACAGAGCCGAGGAAACACACGATCTGTTCGACCTCTATGCCGAGACCCGTTCCGAAGGATTCGGTGAAGAGGTTAAGCGCAGAATTCTCATTGGAACATACGTCCTTTCATCTGGATACTATGACGCGTACTACCTGAAGGCCCAGAAGGTAAGACGACTTATTCAAAATGACTTTTTGCAGGCTTTCGAAGATAAGTGTGATGTCATCCTTGCCCCAACAGCGCCGACTACTCCTTTTAAAATTGGAGAAAACATAAATGATCCGCTGGCGATGTATCTTAATGATATCTTTACTATCCCGCTAAACCTCGCAGGCATGCCGGGGATGAGTCTGCCGTGCGGCTTTGATGGTAAAAACCTTCCGATCGGAATGCAGCTGATAGCCGGTCCGTGGCAAGAACAGCGAATATTTAACGTGGCCCACGCCTATCAAGACGCAACAGACTGGCACACAAGAAAACCAGAGGGGGTGTAGTAAGATGCAGGGAGAATACGAAGTAGTTATCGGTCTTGAAGTTCACGTTCAGCTTTCTACAGCTTCTAAGATTTTTTGTGCCTCATCAGCCGCTTACGGCGCTGATCCAAACAACAACATCGACCCATTAACATTTGGGCTTCCCGGAAGTCTACCGGTTCTAAATAAACAGGTTGTTGAGTCTGCTATTATGATGGGGCTTGCTCTCCACTGTCAGATACGACGCTTTAACCGTTTTGCTCGCAAGCACTACTTCTACCCCGATCTCCCTAAAGGTTATCAGATCTCCCAGTTTGATGAGCCAATTTGTGAACACGGCAATGTAGAAATTGAATCTGGTGATAGCACCAGAACAATCGGCATTACTCGGATCCACATGGAGGAAGACGCGGGGAAGAACATTCATGACATGAGAACCTCCGCTTCACTTGTAGATCTCAACAGAGCTGGCGTTCCACTCCTTGAAATCGTATCTGAGCCTGATATTCGCTCACCTGCTGAAGCTTCGTCCTATCTTAAGAAGATACGTCAACTTGCTCGCTATCTCGGCGTTAGTGACGGAAACATGGAAGAGGGAAGCCTGCGATGCGACGCAAACGTATCTCTTAGACCCAGAGGAGAACTAAAGTTTGGAACTCGTACAGAGATAAAAAACATCAACTCCTTTAAGTTCGTAGAGCGTGCGCTGGAATACGAGATCGCAAGACAACACGCCACCCTTAAAAAGGGAGAGCCAGTTATCCAAGAAACTCGCCTCTTTGATAGCAACACCGGCACAACACACTCAATGCGCTCGAAAGAGGAGTCAGCTGATTATCGCTACTTCCCCGATCCAGATCTCCCACCGCTTGTAGTTGAAGAAAGCTGGATTCAGGAAGTTGGCGTACGTATGCCGCGGCTACCGGATGATTATAAAAAAGAGCTTATCGACAAGCACGGGCTAAGCGAATATGACGCGGGCGTGCTGACCTCTGAAAGAAGCTGGGTAGATTACTTCGACAGCACTCTTGAGATCTGTGGGGACGCGAAACTTGCATGCAACTGGATTACCAGTGAGCTCTTTGGGCTGCTCAAGAAAGAAGGCAAAGAGATCGAAGAAAGCCCAGTGAAGCCTGAGGACCTCGGAACGCTTATTTCACTTATCAAGAAAAAGACGGTAAGTGGAAAAATGGCCAAAGACGTCTTTGAAGAGATGTTTGCTAGTGGCAACAAGCCTGAAGCAATCATTAAGGATAAGGGACTTGAGCAGATTACCGATGAAGATGCCATTAGAAAGATAGTAGAGCAGGCCTTTAATGACAACGAAGCGCAGGCCACTCAGTTTATCGAAGGCAAAGATAAGCTACACGGCTTCTTTGTTGGTCAGGTCATGAAACTCAGTAAAGGTGCCGCCAACCCTGAAATAACCAACAAGCTCATTATCGCTGAGCGTGACAAACGCAAGTAGTTGCTCATGAGCGATCAGAGCACGATCCCCCCCGCAGCGGTTGATATTCAACAAGATGCCGGGGCTATTATTTACCTTGAAGTCCCTGCGCACACGATCGTCAAGCTGCAGGCGCTCTTTGAGTCTTACGAAGGAATGGGAATAGTACGCACAATGAACCGCGAAAAGTGCATTCTTTCTATTCTCACCACCCGTGATATGTTAGAAAATGTTGTGGAGATACTTAAAGGACTCTCAGATGAGTTCCCATGGCGTTTCGCATCAGATCTCTCCGAGCAGGAGCGAGAGAGCTATCGGAAAACCCTTTAAGCAATTCATTTTTTATTTACCAGACAGGAAATATGCTACAGACAGTTCAAAAGTATTATCGCTCTATTATCGGCAGCGTCATCATGTTCTTCGTGCTCGTTTCAATGCTCTTCTTTGGCGTTGATTTTGGCGGGAACAGTCAAAGAGACATGTATGCTCTTAAGGTAAACGACAATGAAGTTCCCATTACTGATTTCTATAAGAGAAAGAGACAGGTCGAGGCTCGACTCAGGCAACAGCTCGGCGAAAACTACGCCAGATTCGCCCCTCAGTTCTTAAAGAACATTAATTCAAATATTGTCGAAGACATGATCACTCAAGAGCTCTACTCTCAATTTACCAGTGAGCTTGATCTTGTCTCAAGCGAAACACAGGTGCGGGAACAGATCGTAAACCTGTTCCCTGCAGGAGAATTCTCCTCTGCTCGCTATTCTATGTTTTTAAGCCAGACAGGTACTACGGCTCCTGCTTTTGAGGCTGAGATTGCCGAGAATGCAAAAAACCAACAGTTACTAAACATGCTCGAAGATGCTTCTGTGAGCTCTGAAGCGGAAGCCCGAGCAATGCTTAAGGACGAGAAGACCTCTTATGACATCTCTTACGTAAGCCTTGATAACAAAGACTTCCTAAAAGAGGCTGAGACTCCAGATGAAAACGAGCTCCTAACACTTTATGAAGAGAACGCTTCAGAATACGAGCGTCCAGCGCAAGTGAAATATCAATACGTCGTGCTCTCCCCTGAAGACTACACCGATATTGTGCCTCTTACCGAAGAAGATGTTGAATTTTACTACACTGAGAACATTAGAGACTATTCTGAGCCCGAAAAAGTTCTCGTAAAGCAGGTTCGACTCAAACTCCCGGAAAAAGATCAGGACAAGGCCCGAGAAAAGGCAGAGGCTATTCGCAAGAAAATTGAAGAAGGCGAAGAGATGGACTCGCTTGAGGATGTTGAGAAAGAGTTGGCTAAACCCACGTGGAAAACTCGTGGAACATTAGCACCACCACTTGAGGCAGCAGCTTTTAGTATAAAAGACGGGGGCATCACTGAGGTTGTTGAACATGATGGATACCTTAATATTCTTTCTGTAGAAGACTATAAACCGACAACTCCAAAAGAGCTTGAGGAAGTTAAAGAGCAAGTTGAGAAAGACATCAAGCTCCGCGAAGCCCCGGCGTTTACAGCTGCTAAAGCAGAAGAGCTCTATGCCAAATGGCTTGAGGGCGATAGCACTCTCGAAGATTTTGCCAGCAAGGAAAAACTCACTGTTAAATCCACTGATGGCCTTTTTACTCAGGTTCGAGATCCAGAAAACCTTAGAGGGCTGACGCGCAAAGTACTCTCAGATCCGTCTCTTAGCCGTCAAATCCAAGACGCCGGGAACAAGTCTCTCCTTATCGAAATTGCAGAATATAAAGAGCCGCACATAGCTCCGTTTGAAGAAGTTACGGCTATGGTTACCAAGAAGTACAAAGAAAAAGCTGCTGCTGAGTTAGCAAGAAAACGCGCTGAGGAGCTCTTCACTGAACTTTCAGAGGGCGAGATGAGCCTTAACAAACTCGAAGAAGAAAAGAAGTATACCGTTGAGCACAAAAAAGATATCGCTCGTGCTGCGTTTGGTCAGATCCCATTTCTCAGAGGCCAAGAGAGCACCAGCAAAGTACTTGCAGCAAAGAAAGGGGAAGTTATAGGCGACACTCCGTTCTTTGACGGTACAAAACATTACATCGCTGTCCTTACTGAAGTTACTCAACCAAAAGAGGAAGAGATCGAAAAAGAGCTGAAACAGAAAATGAAGTCATCAAGCCAACAACTGGCCCAAGTACTTCAGATGTCTCTCAGAAACATCCTAAAATCAAACGCCGAAATAAACGTAAACCAAGCCGTCTACGCCCAATAATAGGGACGATCCCCTTTTTTCAACCCATCAAATTAATAGGGACGATCCCCTTTATTTAGGCCCCACGGTAACCCCCCAAAAGGACTCGTATTTCGGGCAAGGAAAAAGGGGAGCGTCCCTATTAAATTAAGGGCATAAATAGGGACGATCCCCTTTATTCAAGCTCCACTGTAAGGCGCCCAGATCACTAGCTTTTTAGGGGGCTAAAAAGGGGATCGTCCCTATTATTGTAGGGGGTTGGTTTTATTGGGGAATTTTTTGGAAAAGGGGAGCATCCCATTTATGGGTTTCTCGGTGGAGGATTCTTAGGAAGAGGAGTAGGGCGGCTAGTAGGAAGAGCCAGTGTCCGACGTAGTGCTTTTGTTTTTCCACGCTCTGATTTTGTAGCAGATCTTTGAGGTTCGGGTTTACCTTTCCTCCAGATTTGGCTGCTACCTCATAAAGGAATGGGGTGTTGTAGCCCTGACCTCGTTGTTCCCCGAACACCGTCGCTGGCACATCAATGGCCACAACTGGGAGAGTTTCTTTCTCTAGAGAAATTTTAAATTCGTGTTTTCCAGAGATACGAAGAGGAATATTACTTACGTACCTGCCGGGAGCACGCTCCTCAAAAACATACTGCGCACTCTTGCCATCAGGCGTACTCATTTCCACTCTGATGCTTGAAGGAGAGACTTCACTATAAAGTGTTAGATCAAGTTCAAGCTTTCCGTTTCGTATAGTGTGACGGAGATCAAACTCAATCTGTGAGGTATTGGCCACTTCTGACTGGAGCGACTCCAGTACATCTGACCAAAATCGGTCAAAGAGTTGCCACCGAATCCACTCCGGGGTCCATCTTCCGCTTACGTCTGACGTAAAAGCTGCTGCCTTTCCCTTCTCATACTGCCAACTCGCATACAAGGGCTCACCTGTACCTGCAGCAAATGCGATAAGCTCCTGACTGGCTCCGTTCTTGATCTTTGTTTCGACATATCCTCTCACGTCCGGAAACCGCTGTATGGCAGTAGAGCGAATCCCGTCTGGTCCTTTTCGCACGACATAATTTCGTTGCTCACGCATCGTTTTCTCACCGGTGCTCACTTTAATGTCCGAGAGAAATATCCGAGGAAGCGATCGAGCATCAGCTGTCTGATAAAATGCCCCACCTCCTCGCTTTGCCATTGATCTAAGAAGTCCCGTGTCAGCCTCGCTTCCCATCATCACAGTAGAAACCGTAATTCCTCTAGTTCGCATATTCTCAACCAGATCAAGATAGTGCGGGCCACCATCAGGTATCTTCCCATCTGTGAGGATAATCATGTGCTTACGTCCTGCCTTTACTTGGACAAGACTTCTCCGCGCCTCGTCGATAGCCGGAAAAAGGTTAGTTCGCCCTACTGGAAAAAGTGATCCCACGCGACTAAGAGCCATCGAGCGGTTTTCAGCTAAGCGACGTAAAGGAAAGACAATAAATGGAGTGGTATCAAATCCAATAACACCAATATAATCCTCATCCTTTAAATTTCTTATTACCTCCCTTGCTGCCTCTTTTGCATACTCGATCTTGCTTCCGAACGACATACTCCGAGACTTATCAAGCACCAGCTCAACTGCTACGTTTAGCCGTTTTTGCTCACGCTTAGGGGTAACAAGTTCTACAGGAAGAGCTCTAGCAACAGGGGTATCCTGATACTCTCCAAGTCCAAAGCTTCGATTTCCACCAATCATGACGAGGCTTCCGCCCCCAGCAACATAGGTTGCGATGTCCTGATTCACGAGCTGGCCGAGCATTTCATTTGAAATATTATTAAGAACAACGCTCTGATAGATATTTCCTTGTCTCATGATATCTTCAGGAACTCGGCTCGTGTGACTTGTAAGCTTATATCCATTACGCTTTAAGACTGTTTCTAGATATCTTGCATCATCGGCTGCGCCATTTAATACAAGCACCGATTCTTCAGGAAGGCGGGTTATATAGCGTCTGAGTACTTTTTCAGATTGAGCGCTATCATCAGGTAGAAACGTTGCGACTATCTCTGAAATCCCGGCCTTCTCAGCACGACTCTCAGTCGCAAACA
This sequence comes from bacterium, assembly GCA_030431715.1. Taxonomy (GTDB): domain Bacteria; phylum Bdellovibrionota_C; class UBA2361; order UBA2361; family RFPC01; genus JAUIIO01. Next base: position 52,493 of record JAUIIO010000020.1, on the reverse strand, counting down.
CCTCACTCTTTCCAGTACCGACCCGCACCCGTTCTTGAAAGATCGAGTCACCATCCTGCTCAATCTTCAGAACACCTGAAGTATCAGAAGAGGAATTGTTTTCTAGCGTAACCTTTACTGGCAACCTCTTCTCTGCGGGAGCAGTGAGCGGGGCTACAAGTTGCTTTAAGAGGACTCCAGTTTCTTCACGCTCTACCCCTTCAGGAAGAATCGGAAAGAGCGACACACCGGAAGAGGCAATTTGTGAGAGAAGATCTCCTTGTGTTTGGTAACCATCACTGAGCAACAGCACTTTATCCTGCGCAGCATGCCTGACCACTTGTGAAAGGTCACTCTTGCCCGTTTGGCTGAGAGTATCCTTAAGAGCTTTGAAATTGATCTGATCGGAAGCTGCTCTCTGAAGCTGCTCCGTCCCTTCAAACGCATAGATGGTAATGGAATCTTTGATTTCACTTCCTCGTACTCGATTCAGTACTTCATCAGCCACTCTCTCGTTCATGCTATCAGATACGTCGACATAGAATGCTACTGACTCACTCTTCTCATCTTCTTGTAAATAGGGATCAGCTAAAACTAAGAAAAGTACACCTAATATAAGGAGAAAGAGCGAACGACTCATTGCCCTCGTTCCATTTTTCTTGCTGATTGTGAAAATGAAGAGGAAGAGTGCTAAGAGCACAGTAATGATTGATAGATAGACGAAAAGAACCTGCTCAAAGCCGATCATAAGATCCTCTTTCTCACCTCAAAAAAGAAGACATCAAGGAGAAGTAGGGCAAAGACTATGAGCGCTAATGTTCTTGAGAGAGGAGCCCCCGAAAGGGGCTCTTCAGAAGAACGCGTAACACCCGTCGGAGGAATAGCAAAGGTCCCTTGTTCTGGCGCCGATTCATTCGGGTCAAAAAAGTTAACAGCATCTACTACTACATTCGGGGTATGAACAAGACCCGTCCGTTCAGCAACATAGCTATCACCCGACTTACTCAGGGCACTGCCATCGTCGTAAGACATTCTTACACCCTCATCACGGATACGAACTCCGGGCACACTAGATTGTAAGGATACATTCTTTTCCGACAGCCACTTAAAGGTATTCAGGATTAGGATAGATCTAAGCGGCGCTTTCTTACCGAGATAAGGTAGTGGATCGTATCCATAGATGACACGCTTACTTCCTTCTCTTGTTCCGGCATAAAGAATCGTTCCGGCTGTTGTTTCAATTACACTTTGAGCCCAGTCTGGAACATCAAGTGGCCTCACCGCTGATAGTGTGAGTGCCGGAAAAGAGATATATGATGTAAGGGGGTGTGTTTCGTCGTATACGCTGAGCTTACTCCCCTGAACAAGTTCTCTTCCCGGCGGCATTATGCCGAGAGCATTGCCTTCATAATCATCTGGAACGTCAACTCCGTAGAAAACACTAAAGATCGGCATCTCCGTAAGCTCCTTAAGGGGCACGATCTGTAAATGTCCTGCATTCGTGAGACCAAGTGAACGTGGATCTGCATCACCTACGTAGCCTATAACATCACTCTTCTTCGTCCCAACAACCCAAGCCAAATTATCCTCTCTAAGCATATCAAGAGAGTCATCAACTGAACGAAGCTCAAACTTATAGGAATCTCCCTCTACCAGATTTTCAAAAGGAACATCACGCTCTTCTCCGGCAGTAAGCTCAATTCGGACCTGTCTAATCTTTTGAGAATTTATTTTTGATGCAACAAGATCGAGTCTTGAAACTATTACGTCAACAGCAGCTACTCTACTTGCATAAGAATGTACTTTCGCTGAAATGTTCTCTCTCCCAGCACGCTCTCCCCTGCTACGAGTAACGCCTAAAAGCGCAATATTCTGAGCCCTCTTTTCATCTCTGATAGTTTCAACATGAACTCTTGTAGCATCGGATGTACTATCAGGCACCTTATCAGTAAACACGATGACCTCGCCCTCACCAGCACTCTGAAGCACTCTTTGAAGCGCTTGCTCTATACGATCAGCCCCGACTCCCTGAGCAAGCTCATCAATCTTCGATCGAGCTGCTGACACAGAAAGGCGCCCGGTATGAACTGGAGAAAGCGACGGACTTGTCTTCCAGATACTGACCTCTGTAAAATAATTTCTAGATTCAAGTGCTTTATAAGCGCGCTCTTTTGCTTTTTCAAGGCGTGTTTGTGCCGGAACCACTCCGATATCAATAGTGGCCATACTTAGTGAATTGTCTACAAGGAGCACGATATGCTGCTTCTGACTATCAAGGAGTAGTCCCGCTGCACCAATAGCAAGAAGGGAAAAGAGAAGAAGCTCAACTAGAAAGCGCAGTGGTGGCTTAAAACGTGTCCGTTTTGCTTTTCTCTGCTCTAACATCCTTACAAATAGAGCGGAAGAGATAGTACGCCGGATAGCATTACCTCTCTTACGATAAATATAAACGAGCCCCCAGATCGCTGCCGGAAGAAGCAATAATGCTGAAGGATAAGCAAGCGCAAGGGCATCAATCATCGTATCAGTCCTGTTTGCGTTAAATTCTCGAAAACAAATGACTCGATACTATTTTCCGGATATGCGAGCTGATAGAGAATTCCGTATTCTTCGCACATAGCCTTAAGCTCGCCGTTATGCTGAGACAAATAATAGCTGTATTCTTCACGAATATTCTTATCGAGAGAGAGATGAAATGATTCGCCCGTTTCACTATCCACCAACTCTGCGGAATCCAGATCCGAGGCAGGCTGAATATCGTCTTTCCCGAGGATCTGTATACAACAAATATCGAGGTTTTTGGCGCGAAGGACATCCAGAACTTTACGTATGTGCTCAACGGGCATTAGAAAATCAGAAAGAAAGAAGCAGAGCCCCGGAAAACGAAAATGAGAAACTGCGCGCTGTATATGTTCCTGAAAAAGATCCTGATTGGTAACAGGCGCAACAGCTTCAAGATCCCCAATAAGACGATAAAATGCACGGGCTCCGGTATACGCCGGACTATAAAAAGCTCCCGGAACACTCACTCGTATCGAATCGTGCTGCATGAGGCCTATATAAGCGAGAGAGGCAGCGATCTGCATTGCATACTGCCACTTACGATTATCTTCCGGATAGTGCATGGAAGGCGACCCATCTAGCAAAAGGAAAACGGGAAGATCCTGTTCTTCTTGAAACTGCTTTACATAAACCCGATCGCTTCTGGCAAAGATACTCCAGTCAATGTACCGAGGATTATCGCCGGGCATATAGTTTCTGTAATCGCTAAATTCCATACCATGACCGCGCTTCATAGAGAGATGACTCCCCTGCCTGCTTCCAAGATATGATCTTCTGGCCCTCATGCGGAGGAGCTCCAGCCGAGACAGAAAGTTACCTGAAAATCCTAGCGGTAAGTCAGACACGAAAACAGTCCTCCTCTACTTACTGAGTACTGCTTGAATGACATCATCAGCGCTTACTGAATCTGCTTCAGCTTGAAAATTAAGAATGAGTCTGTGACGCAGCGCACTTATAAGCACTGCTGAAATATCTTCAAACGACACATTAAGCCTTCCATCAAGAAGAGCTTGAACCTTACTGAGCATTAACACCGCCTGGGCTCCACGTGGCCCGGGACCAAAACGCACATATTTAGAGGTAACATCAGCCGCTTGCCTGCTCCCCGGCGTTAGACGAGTCATGATCTGAGCTACAATATCAAGCATCGGATCTGCCACCACGACCTTGCGTACCAGCAACTTCATATCTTGAATAATCGATGGAGCCTCTTCAGGAGAGAAAACTGTTCTCACCTTGTATTTTTCCGCACCAGTAGTACGTCTGAGTATCTCTTTAAGCTCCTGCGAACTTGGCGCGGGGACCATTACTTTACATAAAAACCGATCGAGCTGAGCCTCTGGTAGTGGATATGTACCTTCGAGCTCTATAGGGTTCTGCGTTGCAAGCACAAAGAAGGGCTGATCGAGAGTGTGCGTTTCATCAAGAACGGTAATCTGTCGCTCTTCCATGGCCTCAAGAAGAGCCGCCTGTGTCTTTGGCGTAGCTCTGTTAATCTCATCGGCAAGTACAATATTGGCAAAGATTGGTCCTGGCTTAAACACAAACTGGCGACGACCGTGTTCATCTTCAGTTAGAACTTGAGTTCCAGTAACATCGGTAGGCATGAGATCGGGAGTAAACTGAATTCGCTTAAAATTAAGCCCAAGCGCATCGTTTATCGACTTTACAAGAAGCGTCTTACCGAGCCCCGGCACTCCTTCCATGAGCGCATGCCCTCCAGCAAACACCGCCGAAAGCGCACCACGCACGACATGTTCCATCCCAACAATTACGTTCCCGATCTCTTTCTCAATAGTAAAGAATACGTTCTGAAAATTCCGCACTCCCTGCTCAAGTTCTATAGACATCTTATTTCTCCTACTCGGTTAAAATCCTGTTCTCATTCACCACACCCAGCGACACTATAAGATTGCCGCCATCCTACGCTAAAGCTACGGAGGACAAGCTGTCGCTCGGTCTTCGACCTCGCTATTCTGCTTAGAGCAAAATGCCTCACGGCACGCGCCTCGCAATTACGGGTAACACCTATCCTCTCTACGTGAATCCTTCCAACCAGCCACAAGCGAATTGAAGAGTATACATTGAGGCTGGTTGCCCGAAGGGTTTAAGCCGCAATGTATACTCTTCAATTCGCCTTCAGCTAAATCCACAATCCTTCTCCCGAGCTATCTCAAAACATCCCGATACTCAAGCGGAATCCTCTGCTTTCCAGTATCTCGCGCCGGCTCTGGCCGGGCAAGTTCTAGTTCACGTAATGTGGTCTTCGGCTTTGCCTCACGATCGTTTTTGACAATCTCTTTTTTATCTCCAGTGAAGCGAGTATCAAGCTGCTCGTCTTGGTCACCGATCTGTTGCTCAATAAAGCCCTTCTCCCCCTCATATTCTCGCCCCTCATCGCCGGGAACAAATTCCTCCGCCTCTTTGTTTGGTACCGGGACAGCCATCTGCCCACCATCTCCCTTTTCTGAATCAGACTCTTCCCTCTTCTGTTGATCCTGATTCTGTGGATCTCCCTCAGGAGGTGCGGATTCGTTCGTTTCAGAGGTTTCCTCGCCAGAATCAGATTGCGTATCTTGCTGCTCACTCTCCTTTGATTCGGACTGCTGCTCCTGATTCTCACCTTCACCATCCTGCTTCTTCTCATCTCCAGTGGACTGCTCATTTTGTTGCTCTTGTTGCTGCTTTTCTATCTCTTGCTTGAGATCACCAAGCGTTTGCCCTAACTTATCAAGCGCCTTCTGACCTTCGCCCTGCTGTTGTCCCTTTTGTTCATTTTCTGAATTCTGCTCACCCTTCTCGCCGCTACCCTGCTCATCTCCTTCATCGGTGGCTTGCTCTTCGTTACTCTGTTCGCCAGAGTCTTGTTGCTCTTTCGTCGCAGACTCCTCTCCCTGCCCTTCGCCTTGGGCTGATTCATTCTGTTCGCTAGATTGTTCTCCTTCTCCAGAATCTTCTCCTCCCTGTTGCTTACCATCACCTTGCTGCTGCTCTTGCTCTCCCTGCTCTTTATCACCACTACCGCTCTGTGATTCTTTTTCGCCTTCTCCCTCGCCTTCACTTCCCTCTTCTTTACCACTTTGATCGCTTTTCGCATCATCAGATTGCTTCTGCTCATTCCCGTCGCCGTCACTTTGCTCATCCTGCTTTCCTTGCTCCTCCTCCTGCTGAGCACTCTCTTGTTTCTGATTGGACTCTTCTTCCTGCTCTTTGTCTTGGTCCTGCTGATCTTCACGCTCCTCGTTTTCTTGCTGTTCGTCGTTTTCCTTTTGCTTACTTTGCTCTTCTTGCTTCTCTTCTTTTTTTCCTTGCTCCTCCTCCTGAGTCTTCTCTTCTTCTTTCTCTTTTTTAATCTCCTCAAGCTCTACGACTGTCTCTTCAAGCGTCTCAAGCAGCTCATCACTAATTTCACCGTCTTCTTCAAGAAGCTCCTCAACAAGCTCTTCGACTTTTTGTTCAAGCTCTTCAGGCAAGTCTTCGTTTTCTACAATTTCAGTAAGCTTCTCCGCGTACTCCTCAAATGGAGAGTGCTTCTGAGGAAGAGAAAGATAGAGAAAGAGCGTGAACGCCCAGAGTATCGGTAGCAGAAAGAATATTTTCTTTTGCCACCTAGAGAAAACAAGTGGGAAGAGCTCTCGCACATCATCTTCTTTAAGTTCTGATTCAATCTGCCTTGCTATATAACTCCGAACATCAGCTTGCTCGTCTTTGGAGAGCAGATCCTGAAAAGTTGCTGAGCGATCCTTTAAGTTTTTTTTCTTATCAAGCTCAGCGCAGATTTTTTGAAGCGAGATATCTTCCTGGTAAAAGTAGAAATAAACAAAGAAGACAATACCAGCAAGAAGTATCGCAAAGGCAAAAAATGCTGCTAGGAGTGACCAATATGCCACAAAGAGAGTAATCGGAGCAGCAAGAGATATTCCGATGAAGAACCAGAGAAGAGCTATCGTATCATTATTTCGCCGTACCTTACTCTGAAGTTTTGAAAAATACTCTTCCAATGATCCTATCGAGCTTATCGCTTATTGTGCAGCGCCTTGTCCTTCGGCCCCTTCCTCAGCTCCTCCTCCCATGACACTTAGAATCTTGTCATTATGTTCCTTCTCTGTTTTAGAAAAGATGAAACCACCGTTTCCGTCAGCAGTGTAAAAAAGGAACTCAGAGTTCTTTGGATAGAGAGCTGCCTCTATCGCCTTAACACCTGGATTCGCTATAGGGGTAGGCGGCAGGCCGTAATGGAGATACGTATTATGAGGCGATGGAGCTTTACGGTCAGCATCAGTGATCTGGCCATTGTAGTCCCTCAGTCCATAGATAACGGTCTCGTCTGACTGCAACTTCATTCCTTTGTTTAGTCTGTTATGGAGCACAGAAGAGATAAGTTCCCTATCGTGCTGAACGCTGGTGGCCTTTTCAAGAATTGAAGCCAGAGTAAGTACCTCGTGTCTCGACATACGTAACTGCTCAGCTGCTTCTGAAAACTTCACCGGCCAGTTTCGCTCTCCTTGCTCAATCATATTCCAAATAATGCGTTCAGCTGAGATCGGTCGGCTAAATTCATAATCACCGGGGGCCAGATACCCTTCAAAACTCGATGCGGCAATTCCAGCTTTGGCCAGAAGTTGCGGATCTTGAAGCACCGCATCAAAATCAGATTTCTTCATAAGCCCAGCGGTCTCAATTAAGCTACCAAGCTCCCAAATAGATATCCCTGATGGAACAACGAGACTTCGCTTCACAACATCTCCAGCAACAAGCTTCTTTAAGATCTGCTTTGGTGTCATTGAAGCAGAGAGCTCATATTCTCCCGCGGAGATAGGCTTACGGTTTCCCTGAAACCTCGCATAGAGATTGAGACTTCTCCCACTTTTAATGAGCTTCTTTTCTTCAAGAAGTTTCGCGATATCTCGAAAACTCATCTCTCTTGAAATCTCAACGACAACTTGCTTCGAATCTCCCTTACTTACCGGCTCAAAGAGTAATCCACTGAGATAGTAATAAGTAAAAAAGCCGGCTGCGAGTGGACACGCGATATAGAGAAAAAACCGTATTAATTTCTTCAATTGATACATAATTTAGTAATCCTTCATCACCTTGATATATTCTGACAGTATTATTGATGCAGCGACAGCATCAATATCACCTTTTTTCCTCTCAAAAGAGTGAGGGTTCTTCACACCAAGCTGCTCTTTCGCCTGCTCAGATGAAAGAAATTCATCCATAAAGATCATCGGTACTTCTGTACGTTTTTCTATTCGTTTCGCAAATCGTTCCACATCATCACATTGATCTGTTCTCTGGCCATTCGCGCCAAGCGGCAGACCAACAACAATACGTTCTACTCCGTACTCTTCGATTAGCTCAAGCACCTTCTCTTGTGCCTGATTCTGAGGTCTCGCAAAAGTTCCAAGCACGCGCACACTTTGCGCGCCGCCACCAACTTCAGCAATCGCAACCCCCACCCGCTTCGTACCAACATCAAGTCCGAGTATTTTCTTTAAAACAATGTTCATTTAGTTTTTTCACCAAACACAAATAGTGTTATATTTTAGTGCGCAATCTTTACCACTTTAACTATCTGATATTACCCACAATCATATTTTTACCTACAGTGGACTTTCGATATCGTCGATTCTAAATTGTGGCAAGAGTCGGAAAATCAGGCTGTTAGCGCATTCCACCTCTTGTTGGCACATATCATGCGAGATAGTATCTCAGCTTTATGCTGTTTAAAACCAGAACGTTTAGAATGAAGATTCTACCAGCCGTAATAGCCACTATTATTCTACAGTTATCAGTGATCGGAATCGCTCACTGGGATGCTGAACCTGTACAGGTAAGCCTTACAAACAAGCAAACTCTCAAGCAAGCCCCTGATGAGGTCTTTGAAAAAGAGACAGAGACGATTGGTGACATCATCGTAGAATCAGCTCCGCATGAACCGGCAGTTGACGCGGAAGAGTCTCTCGACGAAAAAGTTGATGTGAGTACCCTTAAGGTACCAGAACCAGCAACATCTTTTAGCACAAACGATCTCTTTAAGCAGGTTTCTCTTTCTGCCTCACTTAACGATCAAGCCAACCTTCTCTTAGATGAAGTGACAAACGACAACCTCGTTGAATACGAGGTGAAGTCTGGTGACACACTCTCTAGCATCTGGAAAGCCACGTGCGGCGACACAGAGGGGATGTATGAAGTTGTAGAGGCGATGAAAAACGCCGGAGTATCACACAAACAGATTAAAGCCGGTGAGGTTTTAAAGCTCAAACTCTCTGCTGACAAAACAGTTGAAGAGCTAACGAAAGAACTCAAGGAAGGTAAGAAACTTATCCTCACAAGAAACGAGGCCTCCTACGATCATGAGATCGTTCATCCTGTTATCGAAGAGAAAAAAATTACAGCCAGTGGAACCATATTCCATTCACTCTTTGAGAGCGCTTCCCGAAATGAAGTTACTGCAGACGTAGTTGATCACCTCGTGGATCTCTTCGGTGGGAGAATTGAATTTAGCCGTGACCTTCAACCAGGAGACCGTTTTAGTGTAGTTTATCATGAACGCCACTGCGATGATGGAACAAAACTCTCTGCTGGCCCAATACAGTCGGCCTCTATCGTTACTGGAGGCAAGCTTCTTGCTGTTATCAGATACGAAGACGCCAAAGGGAACGTGAGGTACTACGATGAGAACGGTGAGCCTATTGGAAACTACTTCCTGCGCTATCCAGTAAAGTTTACTCGCATCTCTTCTGTATTTACCAAGAACCGCTTCCACCCTGTCCTAAAAAGAAGCCGACCTCACAACGGTGTGGACTTTGCAGCACCTACCGGCACACCAGTCCGTTCTGTTGCTGACGGAGTTGTCGTAAAAGCTGGCTACATGGGTGGCGGAGGAAACACCGTAAAGATTAAGCACACAGGAAGATACTCAACGGCGTACCTTCACCTTTCGCGTATCACATCTGGCCTTAAGCCTGGCATGAGAGTGAAGCGCGGAGAGGTAATCGGCAAAGTTGGAAGCACCGGACTCGCTACCGGACCGCACCTTCACTACAGCCTCTACGATCATGGAAGATACGTAGATCCAATGAAAGCCGAACTACCCAAAATGCCCGAAGACCAAAAACCGATCCCAAACAAGCTTCTTCAGGCTAAAATGGAGATGTTAAAGGCTCACCACGAAGAACTTCAATTGGCAAGCATGCCAGAGAAGGCAATCAGCTCGCTCCAATCGTAAGCAGCCCGTGCTCCTTAAGGGCAAGAAACACGCAACAGATATGATTTGGCTGATGGAATTGTCCTGTAGAGATGAGCTCCAGCACTTCACCTACAGAGACAAATCGATGCTCAATTCTCTCGACCTCATCTAAGTTCTGAGAGGCTACCTCACGGCAGCCTGTGCCAGTATACATATGAGCCTTGTTGGTGTGAGTTGCCGGGTTAGGCGACATACTCGTTAGGTGGTGAACCTCAGCAACCTCACAACCCGTCTCTTCCAACAGCTCGCGCTGAACCGAGAGCATTGGAGACATGTCACCGGCATCGACTATCCCTCCCGGGAGCTCACAGATGACTTCCCCCAGACCATGTCGATACTGCTCAACAATTAAAAGCCTCATCTCATCATCAAAGGCAGCAATCAGCGCCCAATCAGGACACTCAATAACGTAATAGGGATTTATCTCAACGCCATCTTCGGTTCGACAATCATCAATACGAAGCGATAACCATTTATCTTTTACGACATGCTTGGAAGAGAGAACCGTCCACGGTTCAGGTCTTTTGCTATTCATAACTCTATTTAAGCACAGATGGGCAGATGCCTACAAAAATAAATGAGACACCGGAGCTCCTCCCCTACGTCCCCTCCGCGCTCTCCTGTGTTTTTATTTGATTTTAAAGCGCCTATAACTATCGACTGCAGAGCGTTCTGCAAGTAATGCCTTGCCACACAATGAATTAACACAGGAGAGCGCGGAGGGGAATGTGTAGAAACTTCGTAAGTAGTGTAGTAGTGTCGCGTCTCAGCAAGAAAGAGTGAACGCACATGACAGCAAATATATCGCTTCTTAGTATTGGTAACGAACTGCTTGATGGTCGAACCACTGATACGAACGCTACCTTCCTGGGAGCACTACTAGAACAACACGGTTACTCCCTGAAATATTGTCTGAAAGCTGCAGACGATATGACTGACATCCAAGATGCTCTTGACTATCTGACCTCACATTCGGACTTCATCGTTGTTTCAGGCGGCCTTGGCCCGACTTCTGATGACCTAACACGAGACGCGATCGCTGCCTTCTGTGATTGTCCACTCAAACTTAGTGAAGAAGACCTCCTACGCATCAAAAAGTATTATACCGAAAGAGGGAGAGACTTCCAGGAGGCCAATAAGAAACAGGCTTACTTCCCAAACGGATCTAAAATTATCTCAAATCACGGAGGCACTGCTTCAGGATTCCACCTCTCACACAAGCGCTCGATCATACTCTCACTGCCCGGGGTGCCGCGCGAGTTTCGGACGATGCTACAAGGAGATGTGCTTCCGATACTGTCATCACATTTTCCTCTAGAACAAAAAAAACAAAAAATAAGCTGTAGGCTCTTTGACATGCCTGAATCAAAAGCAGCTGGTATCGTTACCGGTTGTAAACTTCCAGAGTCTGTACAGGTTGGCTACCGTGCTCACTTTCCGGAGTTAGAGATCTCTCTTAGCACTCAGGACAAGAACATCAATCTTGAAGAACTCTACTCTAAAATATCCACACAGCTCGGACAGGAATATATCTACACCAAAAACTCTTCGTACCATCTTCCAGAAGTCGTTCATCAACTTCTACTCGAATCAGGAAAGACACTAGCCCTAGCTGAATCGTGCACCGGAGGTGGAATATCATCAGTGCTCACTGACTACAGCGGCTCATCTAAATACCTGAGGGGAGGGGCCGTAACGTACAGCAACGAGAGCAAGACAACGCTTCTAGGCGTAAAAGAGGAAACTCTTAGGACCCACGGAGCAGTGAGTCACGAAACCGTACTTGAAATGGCAAGCGGTGCCAGGAAAGCCCTGCAAGCAGATCTTGCTCTGTCGGTGTCAGGAATTGCCGGCCCAGAAGGTGGGAGCGAAGAGAAGCCTGTTGGCACTTTCTTTATAGGCCTTGCTACGGCAAATGATTGTATATCAAGACACTTCCTCTTTCCGGCAGCTCGAGACATGGTGCGAACTAAGGCAATCTATAATGCTCTTGATCTCATAAGGAGGTATCTTTTAGGGCTTTCACTGTCAGGACGCGCAAAGGACTAAGATTACATCATCTCAAATTCGAAGGGAGGAGATGACCAAACTCACCACCCTTGCCACAAAAATGCATGTATCTTCTCTCGCTTTGTTCCGGTGAGCGTAGTTTCACTTCTCCAGTAACGAGTCTTTTAAATGAGACGGTAATCATATTCCACTGAACGAGTTTCTTTCTCGTATCAATGGCCAACCTGACGGTAAAGTCATCTCGCTTTTCATCAATTGTAAGCACCGTACCTACAAGTACTTTCCGGTGCTCATACCCCTCAACCGCAACATCAGCGGACTCAAACTCATTCTTGACCTGAGTACGCATGTCCGCAATTGCAATTTGTAGCTTCTCCTCTTCCGACAGCTCTGGTCTCGCAGGTGCTGTTAGTTCATCTTGGCGTTCAGGTGTAGGATCTGGTGTAAGTGAGCTCATGCACTAATTGTAAACTGCCTTAAAATTTAAACAAGTCTCGAGTATTAAATCCCTCTAGAGGCAATAGGAGTGCGATGTCGTTTTAGAATAACAACAGTATCGGACATCATCTGTGACTGAGGTCGAGTTACAGCATACGTAGCCATCTGGGCCTCGACTCTCAGGATTCCCATCACCATCGTCGTCAGTGGTGGATGATGAGGTAGAGGTAGAACACCTTCCGGTAGCAGCCGCTGGCGCAGGGGTGGGAGTTGGGGTCGGCAACACCTGCCCTATCGGAGTTGGAGTTGGAGTTGGAGTTGGCTGGACATGGCCACCATCACCGGCCTCTTTGCAAATCGAGCTATGATTCACTTCAATGTCGTTGGCTTTTACGAGATTAAAGTAAGAAAGATTGAACGATGGATTAAGCGCTCTCCAGAAAGCACTTTTGTCTTCGCAAGGGTAGTAATTCCCCGGTATGGGATTACACCCTGGAAACTTTTCATTTACACGTTTATTTACTGAGACCCTCACTTCATCTGCCACTTGGAGACTCGCTGAGACAAGGTCATTTAGACGCATACGAATCGATCTCCCAACTCTTCTTGTTATTCGCTTTAATCTTTTAAATTTTCTGACTGATGTAGTTGGATATTGTCGAAGGCCATTCTCTGCCAATTTCATATTGCAGTACTTTTCAGAGTCTTTTGCCTGACACTGAGATTTTGACATTGAGAGGCTACATTCAGCCTGATAGTCGGCTACAACATTTGCATACGCTCTTGATACGTTTTCTGAGCGCCCGGCAAAGCAACTCTTACGACAATCACGGCGGCAGATCTTTTTCTTATAAGAGGTCTTTGCCTCACGACATGTCTTAGACCGTCGACACTGCCGGGCACAGCTACGAGCGGCTTGTTGGGTCGGGAATATGAGTAACTCAACTGGCTTGAGCTCCCTATCGATATAATTTTCAAAGGTCTCCTGAGCTTCACATCGAAAAACGCTAGCTCCGATACTATTTTGGTCACAAAAATATTCAATCGCCAGAAGATGGCCGGGAAGTGCTGAAAGCACGAGAAAAAATAGAGAGCAAAAGACCTTTTTCATATTGTACACCTATAAAACCTACCTATGTTATGGCTCATACAACCACTCCTGTAGCATACTCACTCCCCCCACTTCCCCCTATTCAGCACTCGCGTATACGTGTACTATATAGCTGTAATGACAGAAGATTCGGCATTCAAAACATTTGAGAAAGCGGCTTGGGAGGATAAAGCTTCGCGCTATGACAACACTTGGGGGCTGGTTTCAACGCAGGCGATACCTCATATCACTCAGTTTGCAAAACCTGAAATGTCAGTACTCGATGTCGGATGTGGGCCGGGACATCTCTGTGCTGCTTTGAAACGAGTAGGTGTGTCTGCGGTTATGGGATGTGATTACTCAGGGAACATGGTGAAAATCGCCAGTGGCAATTATCCAGAGATATCATTTAGACAAGAAGACGCAGGCATGCTGAGCTTTTCCAGTGAGAGCTTTGACTTCGTTACTCTTAATTATGTCCTCTTACACGTTGAAGATCAGGAAAAAGCACTTCTAGAAGCAGCCAGAGTGCTTAAGAAAGGCGGCCTTTTACTCTATACGACTTGGCTTGCTCCCACAGAATCACCTGGGCTCGCGCTCATGTTCGCTCCGGTAAAAGAGTTTGCAGATCTTACCGTAATCCCACCAGCTCCCGATATCTTTACATTCGCTCACTTCGAAGTTGCCAAAACATTCCTGTCTCATAATGGCTTTACAGACATAAGCTCTAAAACTCTCCAAACACACTGGGAAGTATCAGGTGGAGAAGAGTTTTTCCAAGCTGTACAAGCAGGAACAAGAATTGGTGGAACAATTGATCTGCAGAAACAAACTATTAAAGATAAAATTAAAGATTCAATTTGCTCTCAGATAGAAAGCTTTAAGCAAGATTCGCAGTACGTGATCCCAACCCCGTCTCTGCTTGTAAGCGCACGAAAGGCACTCTGATCTTCTGACGCATTCCGCTGCGACGATGCTCCGTATTTCCATAGAAAAGAAGTGTACGGCTGCGCAAAGGACGCCTGACGTCACCGTTTGGAACAAAAACTGGCTGGGTTTTGGTAGTGTTTGACATTATGCGAGTGGTACCCTCATTCCAAGCAGTTGAGCTAGGGTTTCACTATCGTCATCCTCAGCCCACATATAACATCCAAAATGATCTTCAAGTGACATGGAATCAACTGCCATAAGATTCACACCCTCTGCGGCAATCTTCTGAAGTAAGTCGACTAAAACTCCTGCCTTATTCTGCCCCTCAACATGAAAGCAAACTCCCTCACGCACTCTCCAGCCTACGTCTTTGGCAACGCTCATGAACTTTTTCTCATCATGGGGGATGGCTATAATTTGAGCAGCTCCGTGCCCCGTGCCGTATCCCCATAGCCCATAGAGGTCAACACCCGCCTCCATAAGAATGGCGGTGACACTGGCCAATTCACCAGGGCGGTTCTCTGTAGAGATGGCAAAATAAGCTTCGCGGTGAATTTCCATAGGTAGATAATAGCCTATACAGGTAATAAAGCTAGCAAGGGGCTAACCCACTGAAACTACTGTGCAAATATTCCTGAGACGAAATTTCAGGACACTTTCTCAGAGAACATCATCTAAAATACTGAAGATACAGGCAAGATTTCTACCTGTCGTCGGGGTGGATTTCGACATCTTCGCTAAGATGGGGTAGTCTTTACCGATATCTCGTCAGTGAAATTATATTGAAAATATAATGTGAATAATTATTTATGACGACCTATTATCATAACAGCATAGCAAGCACAGCTATCTGACTACTATCAGCATTTATCCTTTATGCGAGATCCCGGAAACGACAAAACAAAGAAAAAGAGCACCCAACCTCAGGGTGAGCAAACCAGCGCTGTAATCGAGATACCTGATATGGATATCTTGCGTACGCTTTCAGGAGAACAGAGCGGTAACCTCAGAAAAATTGAACGCTCGCTAGACGTGCGAATAGCACAAAACCCTGAAGGTCTCGTGATCACCGGACAGGACTCTGAAGTTGAGCTTGCTGCAGATCTTCTTGATCAACTCACAGCGCTCATTGCTCAGGGAGAGCGATTTTTTCACGGAGATATCGAGCGGGCTATCTCAATGTTATCCGCCAACAAAAAGGTGAGGCTCGAAGAACTCTTCCGTGATCAGGTTAAGATCGCTGGACGTAAATACAGCATCACTCCAAAGACCTTCCGCCAGAAAGAGTATATCGAAACAATAAAATCACACGACATCGTATTTGGTATCGGGCCTGCTGGGACAGGAAAAACCTACCTTGCTATGGCTATGGCTGTAGCAGCTCTCATGCAGAAAGAGGTTAAGAGAGTTGTTCTTTGTCGGCCAGCCGTTGAAGCCGGAGAAAAACTCGGATTTCTTCCTGGAGACATGGCCGAAAAGGTAAACCCTTATCTGAGACCTCTCTATGATGCACTGCACGACATGGTCGACTACGAGAAAGCAGATGAAATGATCGAAAAAGGTATCATTGAGGTAGCACCACTCGCCTTTATGCGCGGACGCACACTCTCAAAAGCCTTTGTAATTCTGGACGAAGCTCAAAACACTACACCGGTACAGATGAAGATGCTTCTCACGAGACTAGGTCCCCAGTCAAAGTGCGTAGTTACTGGTGACGCCACCCAGATCGATCTCCCGAGGGGAGTTCACTCTGGGCTTACCGATGCAGCCACCGTCCTTAAAGGTATCCAAGGCATAGGGTTTGTCCATTTCACCGGCGAAGATGTTATCAGGCACCCCCTCGTATCAAGAGTAGTTGATGCTTATAAGAAAAGAGATCAGGGCGACCACCGAGATTAGGTCACCGAGCTATTGAAATTACTGAACGACACTGACTATGGAACCAGACGCTACCCCCCCACAGCCCCCCGGACTGCCCCGCTTAAAGGCGGTGCACGGTGTTTTTTTTGCGCTGGTATGTGCGGCAACAGCTGAAACAATACTCGGACCATTCATGTCCGATAACGGCTCGCAATTCGCCTCCATCGGACGAATGGCTATTGTCTTTTTGAGTCTCTACACATTACACCGCTTTAGCCTCACCGGACTTCGTTCTTATCGTCCGGGATTTAAGGACCTCTGTACTCTTACTTTAATTCTGATCGGAGCTATTATAACAGTCTGGGCAGGTCGAATACTGGCCTTTAGTATCATTCAGTATCTCGCTACAAGCTCATACGAGCTCAAACTACACCCCCAGCTTTTTGACTTTGCTATCCCCTTTGCGGCTGGCGCGCTACTCCTCCAAGCAGTACTGGGCCTGCACTACGCGCTCATGTACTCACTCTCACTAACTATTACGGTAGGGCTCTACAGCCCCAATAATCCGATATTGGTTCCCTACATCCTAGCCACCTCAATTATGGCCTGCTTGAACCTATCGCGATTCCGTTCCCGATCTGCCTACATTAAAGCCGGAATCAATATCGCTTTCATATCACTCCCATTTGCGCTGGCATATATCATCATGAGCGCACCGGATAATTTTTATAATATTATAATACCAATTGTTGGTGCCTTTGCCGGAGGGATTCTTTGTATCTTCATGGCCTCCGGAGTCACACCGATCGTTGAAGCACTCGGGGGGTACGTCACAGATATGCGCCTCCTTGAGATGGCCACTCTCGACCACCCACTTTTAAAGGATATGAGCGTTCAAGCTCCTGGCACATGGAATCACTCTATGGTAATCGGCATGATGGTAGACCGAGCTGCAGATGCCATTGGCGCCAACGCGGTACTCGCAAGAGTTGGGGCCTACTTTCATGACATCGGAAAGATGAAGAAACCTCTCTATTTCGTAGAGAACCAGGCAGGGGGAGAAAATAGACACGACAAGCTCAGTAGCTCTATGTCTGCGCTTATAATTCGCTCACATGTAAAAGATGGTCTTGAGCTTGGAAAAAAACACAAACTCCCGCCAGCAATCTTGGACATGATTCCACAACATCACGGAACATCTACCATCGATTATTTCTATAAGAAGGCTAAAAAAGAAGCTGCCGAACTGGAAGGGGAAGATGCCGAAGTAGATGTGAGTCTTTACTCATACCCCGGACCACGCCCACAAACGAGAGAGGCTGGCATTCTTATGCTTGCCGACGGAATTGAAGCTGCCGCACGCACAATTAGCGAACCGACCCCTGACAGAATACAAGGGATGGTTCAGAAGATGATCAATAAAGTGTTTGCCAGTGGTGAGCTAAACGAATGCGAACTGACGCTTAAGGACTTGCACCTCATTGCAAAGAGCTTCACGCAAGTTCTTACCAGCATCCACCACCAACGCATTGCATACGCTGAGCCCGCAGAAAAGGGCGGAGAAAAGCAGGAAGGACGATCAGAGTCTCAGGCAATTAAGAAAGACTCCACACGCTCGGCGTCTATCAAGGCCCCTGAGAAGAATAAGAGTAGTCAGGCAGTCAGCGCTCCTGAAAGTAAGAAAGAAACAAAAGACCAGAAAGATGAAGAAGTGGCAGATTCAGATGCAAGTAAAGCATCCGACGATAAAAATCAATCAGACGAAGATTCAAAACCTGCTGGAGAAGATCTTAAGCGACTTGGAATCTGAACCGATTCCCGAATCAGTAACTGAGATAAGCATCTCTTTTACCGACGATAATGATATTAGGGAGCTAAACAGGGCCTACCGTTCAAAGGACAAGGCAACTGATGTACTTTCGTTTTCACAGCTTGAACAAGTTGATAACGAAGTGGCACATATGCACTCAACGATCCTCGGCGATATAGTTATTTCACTGGACACCGCTGAGCGTCAGGCTCAAGAGCTCGGAGTTACCTTCGAGGACGAGATTAAGCGACTGCTCATACACGGTACACTACACCTCTTTGGCTACGATCATGAGAACGTTCCTGCTGAAGAGAAGCAGAGAATGGAAACTAAAGAGGAAGAGCTTTTTCACAAACATGCCTGAACGACTCTCACATAAAAAAGCTCCCCTCTGTGCTCTCTGTGAGCTCTGTGAGCTCTGTGTTTTTTAATTCCTATAGCGCTATCGCTGCTCTAAGCTTAATTGCTAAGTTAAAGATTTCATTATTTAACACAGAGGACACAGAGACGCTTTGCTTCACAGAGTTGCGCAGTATCATAGTCATTGCGAGGAGCTGAGGCGCCAGCCGAACGACGCGGCAATCCCCTGATCAACACCACCAACATTATGAGACGAGGCTTGGAGATTGCCGCGTCGTTCGAGCAAAAGCTCTCAGCTCCTCGCAATGACTATAGTGCTCTCCCCTCTGTGTTCTCTGTGAGCTCTGTGTTTTTTTAATTCTTATGACGCTTTCGCTGCATTAAGCTCAATTGTCGAGTCGATGATTTTATTACCAAATACAGAGAGCGCAGAGACGCTTCGCTTCACAGAGGTGTGGACGTGTCTATTTACATTCAGTACTAATGTTTCTATCCTCTAAGACGAAATATTAATGTCATATACTGGATGATACCCATGAGTCAGATACTCGACCCATCAACACTCAACTCCGAACTCTCCGCGCTCAAGCCTCGAATTGATGCGCTTCGGGGGTATCTTTGACGCTCCAGCAAAAGAGATACGGCTCAAAGAGCTAGAAGCCGCTTCACAGGCCCCGGACTTTTGGAATAATCAAGAGCAGGCCCAGACCGTCTTAAGAGAACAAAACAGTTGCAAAAAAGCTGTAGAGGCGATTCACAACCTTGACTCACTCTATAGCGACGTCGAAACGGCGCTTGAACTAGCCGCAGAAGAATCTGGGAACGAACTTCTGGAAGAAGCAAACCAGACGCTGCGTAACCTTACCACGGCGCTCGAAGAGCAAGAGTTCTTCTGTAAGATGGACGGTGAGTTTGATAGCCAGAATGCTATACTTGAAATTAACAGCGGTGCCGGAGGTACGGAAGCGCAGGACTGGGCAGAGATGCTGCTTAGGATGTACTTGCGCTGGGCTGAGAAGAAGAAGTTTAAGGTAGAGCAGCTCGAATGCACTGCTGGTGAGGAAGCTGGTATCAAAAGCTCTACCATACTCATTACCGGCGAGTATGCCTACGGCTACCTGCGCCTTGAGCAAGGAGTACACCGCCTTGTCAGAATCTCTCCGTTTGATTCAAACGCTAGAAGGCACACCTCATTTGCCTCAGTAGCCGTCACGCCGGACATCGAGGAAGACATCGAAGTAGATATCGATGAAGGAGATCTCCGAGTAGATACCTACCGCGCATCAGGAGCAGGCGGACAGCACGTCAACAAAACGGATTCTGCTGTAAGACTTACTCACACCCCGACTGGCCTTGTTGTTGCATGTCAGAATGAACGCTCTCAGCACAAAAACAAAGATCGCGCGATGAAGCTTCTTAAAGCTAAAATTTATGAATTACGGGTAAGAGAACAGCAAGAAAAGATGGACGACATTAAGGGAGAGCGTAAGAAGATTGACTTTGGTAGTCAGATCCGTTCCTACGTTATGCAGCCCTATCAGATGGTTAAAGATCTCCGTACGAACCACGAAACTTCAAATGTAGATGGGGTCCTAGACGGCGAGATCGATCCCTTCATCGAGAAAGCACTCTACGATCTTTAAATTTTGGTAAACACTATTTGGTGAATTTGACTTTTGAAAGTCTTTTAGTATCTTAGCTCCTCGCTAAAAGCTGTACTTATGAACACATCAATCACACCTCAAACTCATATCGCCGACGATCTCGCATCGCTCGATACAAGCTTTGCTCACCCGGGCTCTGTGGCCTTGATCACGGATGAGTACCGTGAAAATTTCATTATTCAAGAAAAGAACTACAAGTACCGCATACCTTGCTATGCCGGTGGATATTCTCTCTTTGGCGGAGGAGCCGAGGCGCTGGAATTCCCTCGCGATACTCTTAATAGGGAACTGTCTGAAGAAATTGAAATTGATGAAATAGATAAGCTACTTGAAGAATCTCAAGCATGGAACCGCTTTAAGCTCGATGGGACATTTACTGAGAACGGGCAAAAGCAACATTTTTCCTTCCCCATCTATGTCTACGAGTGTGCTTTACCATCAGAGTGGTTTAATAAAGTATCCTGTTCCATGCTCAATCAGGATAACATTCACGAAGGAAAAGCCGTACTTGTAACGGCAGATGAGCTAGCCACGCTGGCCATGAGTGGAGAGAACGACCAGTTTATTTTTGGTATCGGAGAAGTAATTCGAACATACCTTAGTGCTGTACTGAGTGCAGAAGGCTAACGCTTTATTCGCTACAATATTTAGATAAAATAGCCGTAAGTTGATCTTTTTTTACCGGCTTTGAAAGATAGTCATCCATACCAGCTGCCAGATACCTTTCTCTATCACCACGCATCGCATTAGCTGTTATCGCGATAATTGGAACCCTCTTTCCAGACTTCTTCTCGAGCTCACGTATCTGTGCCGTTGCATCAATTCCATCTAGAACTGGCATTTGAATATCCATGAGAATAATATCAATATCTGAATCATAATAAATCTCAAGTCCGGCCTTTCCATCTGCGGCTATCAACACTTCATGATCATTTAATTCCAGCAATTTTTTAACAACAAGTTGATTTATCCTGTTATCTTCAACAACCAGAACACGCTTACCACCCTTCACGTGACTCCGTTGCGGCTCAAGTTCAGGTTCAAGTTCAGGTTCAGGTTCAAGTTCAGGTTCAGGTTTAGGTTTAGGTTTAATAGGAGAATCGCTGATTGAATGAAGCGGTATTTCAACCTGAAAATTAGTACCAAGCCCGGGACGACTCCGTAGGGAGATCTGACCATTCATAAGAGTCACGAGCTTCTCTGCAATGGTCAAGCCAAGCCCTGTTCCACCGAATTGTCGGGTGATACCTGCATCAGCTTGCTGGAATGACTCAAAGATAAGCTGCTGTTTATCGTCTGGAATACCTATGCCCGAATCGGTTACAGAAAAGATAAGTCGAGATGGTGGAGCTTCACGAGCATACTCAACCATAAGCACTACAGCACCTTCTGGTTCTGTGAATTTGATGGCATTACTCAAGAGGTTAATGAGAATCTGCTGAATTCTAATCTCATCACCGAAAAGCTCTTCGGGAATTTTTCCCTGATACTCTACAATAAAAGTGAGCTTTCTAGCTTCTAAATCAGGTGCTAAAAGGCACTCAACTCTCTGAAGAAGGTGCTCCAAAGAAAATGAATCGATACAGATGTCGAGCTTTCCTGCATCGATCTTTGAAAAATCTAAAATGTCATTGATTATCCGGAGAAGAAGATCTGCTGAATCATAAACACTCTGTGCAAGATCCTTTTGCTTACGATTCAAGCCCTCTTCAAGAAGTATTTCGGTTAAGCCGATAATACCATTCATCGGAGTGCGAAGCTCATGACTCATATTGGCTAGAAATTGAGATTTTGCCTGATCTGCACGTTCGGCTCTATCACGCTCTTGTGTGAGTGCGTTTGTTTTTCTTTTCACCTCTTGATCTAGGAGTATGTTTCTCTCAAAAACCGAGTAAGCGCTACCGGTACTATTAATACTCTTCTTTACTCGACTAAGAAGGGATGTATTAATCTTCTCGAGCTTTTCGATTTTCTTATTCGCTTCCACAAGCTTGGTAGCAAGCTCCTCAAGCTGCGTCTTTTCACTTGCCAAAAACGACTCCCGTTAGTGTTTGATTGATATGCACCCCGCCAAACTGCTCTCCGTAGGTACTAAAGCCTACAAATGACAGTTGCTGCAGGAGGGCCTCGGTCTCTTCTACGAATCCCCCCTCCTCTACTTCAAGTCTCCGTAAGATGCAATCACACCCTAAAGTTAAGGCGATTTCACCAAAGCTTCCTTTTAAATCATCAACCTTTCTCGATAGAGATTCGATGTAGTTCTCACTCTTTCCAATAGTTAGCGGAATGCCTTCTTCAATCGCACAGAAAAAGGTCATACTCTTATCGTCATTGACTTTCTGTATAGCTCGTACATACCAATCACTCCCGATAAGAAGCATAAGTGGGTGTTTTGAAAATATTGCAGGAGTCAATTCTTCAACATTATATCCTAGCGCATTTGCATACTCCTCCGCTGCTAAGCCACCATCAATTTCATAGATGGTGCGTGTATTTGGATCCGCATTGGTAATGACCATCTCTTTCTTTGTCGGTCCAATATGCATATGCTTGAGCATTCGAATGGGATAGTCTGTATTGATAAGAGCTATAACAGCCGAGTTACTTCCAAAATGTTCATTACAAAAAACCGTAGTTTTCTTAAATTCGAGGCTATCACCTGCTGAACCTCCAATAAGTGGAACTCCGTGAAGTGCTCCATAAAGTGCTCCAATGTAATGTTCTTCCTGAACAGAAAGACCATCAATTAAAGTAAGTGCGAATGTGCTCGTATGCCCGTGCTGCTTCGCGTCTTGAGCACTTGGATGAGCATTTAAATTTGTAACAAGCCTTTCCGCACGAGCTGCATTAAATTCATCCAAGTTATCTATGTACTCAACGGCTACTGAGAAATGCTGCCACGAGAATGATACTGCTACCAATCCACCCTTCTGAAAACGTTTGTGAATCTCACCTGCACTGGTACACCCGATTACGGGACACGAAAATGCCGCTCTCATCTCACTTGATACAATCTCAGGATCATAATCAGCTGTGCAGAAAAAAAGCACGAGTGCTAGGTCATTATTAAATATCTGTGGGACTATTTCCTTAACCGCCTGACGTGGATCTGAGGATACGGTTGCACCTGTTTTCACTATTCCTCCCCCTTATGCCCCGGCCAAAAGATCATGGCACTAGACATGATTTTCATCGACACTTTAAGGTCTGAACTTTATATACTGGGGAGATCTTAACGGAAGATTAAAACAGCCTAACGCACTGTAATCACACGAATAAAGTGAAATAGGATCAAGTTGTACTTACAAGCGCAGTGACAAACCTTCATACAAACAGCCGCGACCTCGCCGCCCCGAACAGATTTCGGGGGGCGAAGCCGCAGCGCGCTCACTCTTCGACAACCACTTCGATGCCCAGCTTCTCCTGATGATACTTCACCAGGTTGGCCAGAGCGGCTTCGGGCGTAGCTCCGAGACTACGCTCAAAGGCCCCGGAAAGCCTGGCCTCATAGGCGTGGTCGGGGTCGGTGCTGACAACGCTACGCGGACCTACGGTAATCTGCCGGGCGCGCCTTCCTCCATGCGGTTTCGCCATGGTCGGACGAGATCCCCGATTTCTGGCGCTCGCTTTTACTCGCGATGATGCCATCTTTTTGTCTCCATACGAGAATGGACAAACCTTCCTGCATACGCGTCAGGAAGTACAACTTGAAAGTACAGGATATCGATTCTGGGCCGCTAAGCAAGAGCAGGCTATTCGTCGGTTACGCAGCCGTTACTCGCTGAAGTTACCGTTTTAATATACTTATAGAGCGTGCCTCGCTTAGCCTTATAGGGTGGCATCTCCCACGCTCCTTTTCTAGCGGAAAGCTCTTCTTCGGGAATATCTAAAGTTAGAGAGTTATTACTAGCATCAATTGAGATCACATCTCCGTCCCTAACCAGAGCGATTGGCCCACCCTCCTGAGCCTCAGGAGTTATATGCCCAACGATAAATCCGTGTGATCCTCCAGAGAAACGTCCATCGGTAAGCAGGGCAACATCACTTCCCAGTCCGGCACCCATAATAGCACTGGTAGGAGTTAACATCTCAGGCATACCGGGGCCACCCTTAGGGCCCTCATAACGAATAACGATAACCTGTCCTTTCTGAATTTCACCTGCTTCAAGAGCGTGGAGCATATCCTCTTCACAATCAAAGACCTTTGCCGGCCCGGAGAAAGTGAGTCCTTCTTTGCCCGTAATCTTTGCGACTGCTCCTTCTGGAGCAAGTGAACCGTAAAGAATCTGCAAATGGCCAGACTCCTTAATCGGATTGGTAACTGGTCTGATAATTTCCTGATCTTCTGCAAGAGCCGTGGCTTCCTTCGCATTCTCTGCCAGTGTCTTTCCGTTTACTGTCATACAGTCGCCGTTTAAGAAACCTTCTTCTAGCAACATCTTTAAAACACTCTGTGTGCCGCCAATTCGGTGGAGGTCTTCCATAACGTACTTACCACTCGGCTTGAGATCCGCCAGAAATGGCACCCGACTACTAACAGCTTGAACATCATCAATCGTAAGATTAATTTCAGCAGCTCTCGCAATCGCAATCAGGTGTAACACCGCGTTTGTAGATCCGCCAAGCGCCATAGTAACCACCAGAGCATTCTCAAAAGCTTCTCGTGTCATTATATCTCGTGGCTTAAGATCCTTCTCCAGAAGAGTACGTATAGCTTCTCCCGCCAGCTCACACTCTTTAAGCTTCTCTTCGTCTTCCGCCGGGATAGAAGAGCTATTAGGTAAACACATTCCAAGGGCTTCAATGGCAGAGGCCATAGTATTTGCCGTATACATACCACCACAGGCACCGGCTCCCGGGCAGGAGTTCTTTACGATTTCAACTCGCTCTTCCTCTGTGATATTTCCAGCAAGGTACTCACCGTAGCTCTGAAACGCTGATACGACATCGAGCTTTTTATCCTTATAGCAACCTGCACGGATAGTTCCGCCGTATACCATAAGCGCTGGACGATTAAGTCTGGCCATAGCCATAAGACACCCCGGCATATTCTTATCACAGCCCGGCAATGAAACATTCGCGTCATACCACTGAGCAGCCATAACGGTCTCGATTGAGTCAGCTATCAGATCTCGTGATTGAAGTGAGTAACTCATCCCATCAGTTCCCATCGAAATTCCGTCACTCACACCGATAGTATTAAACTGAAAACCCACAAGACCTGCCTTTTGCACACCGGCCTTAACCGCTTTGGCAAGTTCAAGGAGATGCATGTTGCAAGTATTTCCCTCATACCAGACACTGGAAATGCCCACCTGAGCCTTATCCATATCCTCTCTAGTCATCCCCGTCCCATAAAGCATCGCCTGAGACGCTCCCTGTGACTTCACTTGGGTAATCTTTGAACTGTACTTATTAAGCTTCATATCACCAACTCTCCCAAATTCTCCTTCCAACCCACCTGAACCTCAACCTTGACCTATACCTGAACCAAATCGAGTATAATAATTCCTAATTTCTTTTTCCCATGCGTCCCCTCGCAATAAGTAGAAGCGGCCTGTCATAAAT
This sequence comes from bacterium, assembly GCA_030431715.1. Taxonomy (GTDB): domain Bacteria; phylum Bdellovibrionota_C; class UBA2361; order UBA2361; family RFPC01; genus JAUIIO01. Next base: position 26,967 of record JAUIIO010000020.1, on the reverse strand, counting down.
TCCCGCTTGCTCCCGAAAGACCGTCTCTCTCGCGTCGAGAGGGAGCAAGCGGGAATTTATGACAGGCCGCTTCTACTTCGGAAAAGCATTATAAGCTTCTTCGAACGCCTCAATCGAAGCCTGAATAATATCAGGCGATACCCCGGCACCAACAGTGACTACTCCATTTTGGCGAAGCTTAAGCTCGACATACACAACAGCATCAGCACCCTGACTTCGAATGTTCACGTCGTAAGAAGTGAGCTCAAACCGCAGCTTTTCACCACAAGCATTTCTTAGCGCTGCAATAAGAGCATCAACCGGTCCAACCCCGGTCCCTTTTCCCTGATGCTCTTCTTTATCTACTTCAATGACGACACTGGCTTTTGGCTGACGATCTTTACCTGTTTTCACATCAAAGTCTTTTACGTGAAAAAAGCGTTTTTGATCTACTGCAGTAACTTCCGTGGCATCTTGCACAATGTCTTGAAAGTCTGCGTACGAGATACTCTTTCCCTTCTTAAGAAACTTATCCACAAGCTCATGCACACGACCGATGAGCTCTGGCGCAAGTTCGATTTCAAGAAGGTTTTTAACAGCTAATTTAAGATCTTTAGGACTGGGAGTATCAGTAAAGAGCGTTTCTGTTCTATCGACGAAAGACACCGTCTTTCCTTCAAAAAACCCTCGATCATAAAGTGAAATAAAGTCATCAACCGTTGGCTGAATTGAGGGAGGTTTAACAGAGATCTTTAATACGGTAGTTGGATCCTTTAGCCCATCTCCGCACATCACACAGACAATTCTCTTACCTTTAAGATCAGTTGTCTCTGAAAGTTTTCTAAGCGCTGCATACGTAGCGCCTCCTGAGAGTTCGGTAAAAATCCCCTCTTCTCTAGACATCATGTACTGCGACTCGAGCATCTCTCGATCTGTAAGAGCGATCCCAGCGCCACCTGTATTATAGAGCGCATCCAGAGCTTTTTTCCCATCTAAAGGATCTGCTATTGCAATGGCAGACGCGAGGGTCGACACCGATGATAGTGGAGTGACCTCTTTCTCGCCGCGGTTAAAACTCGCAACAATCGTAGATGCTCCTTCAGCCTGCACGCCAATGAGCGCTGGAACACGATCAATAAACCCGAGACGATGATATTCTTCAAAGCCTTTGGCATAACCCGCAATGTTCGTGCCACACCCCATTGGCACGACTACGTAATCAGGAACTTGGTAGTAAAGCTGATCAATAACTTCAAAAGCTGCAGTTTTTGCACCTTCTACGCGGAAGGCATAATCACCAGCGAGATAGAAGCCAAGCTTATCGGCTGCTTCACGTGCCATACGTGCAGCATCGTTATAGTTTCCCTTAATCTGAACAATACGTCCGCCATAAGAGATAACCTGTGCAAGCTTAGACGATGGTACTCCCTCTGGAACAAATACAAAGCAAGGAATTTGCGCAGCTGCCGCATAGCATGCACAAGAAGCTGCCATGTTTCCTGTTGAGGCAACAACAATAGCTTTCGCGCCTTTTTCCTTTGCTACCGTTAGTTCAACGGCTGAGCCTCGATCCTTAAAAGAACCTGTTGGGCCCTTGGACTCCATCTTAAAGTAGAGATCCGCTCCTATCTTTTCACCAAGCACCCTGCTCTGAATAAGCGGAGTGTTACCTTCCTTAAGCGAAATAAAGTTTCCATACTTTTGAATTGGCAGGAAAGGCAGGTACTTTGAAGCTAGGGGCGGAGAAGCTCGAAAGTAATCGTGATTCACGAGCGACTTCACTCGGTCGAGATCAACTTTAACTTCCCACGGGCCCTCAAGTCCGGTAAAGACGAGATTATCCGTAGAAACCGGCTTCTGTGTTATGTAATCAACTAACCTATACATGCCTTCCTGCGCTCACACGACCACGTTACGGTCTTAACTTACGTACCTGTGAACCAGCCTGCCACAGCTCTGAGTTCTTAATCTCATCGAGCTCAGCCTGAAGCTTCTCACGGTAATCATCCTGACTGTTACGCTCGATTACAATCTCAGCCTCTTTGCCTTCTTTAACAGATGCGTACAGGTCTTTATAAACCGGAAGGAGTGCTTCGCGAAACCGACCTTTCCAATCAAGAGCTCCACGCTGAGCAGTTGTTGAACAATTCGCATACATCCAGTCCATACCGTTCTCTCCGACAAGTGGAACAAGACTCTGAGTAAGCTCCTCAACGGTTTCATTAAAGGCTTCACTTGGGGTATGCCCATTATTTCTAAGAACTTGATACTGAGCCTCAATCGCACCAGCAAGAGCTCCCATAAGGATTCCACGTTCACCGTAGAGATCGCTTGTAACCTCATTATCAAAAGTTGTCTCAAAGAGGTAACCAGATCCAATACCAATTCCTAGCGCTAGAACACGTTCTTCCGCTTTCCCAGTAGCATCTTGGTAGATGGCGTAGCTTGAGTTAATCCCTTTTCCTTGCTCAAAGAGCCTACGAACGCTTTTACCAGATCCTTTTGGCGCTACGAGGACGACATCGATATCAGTTGGTGGAACGATTTTTGTTTTTTCGCGGTACGCAACTCCGAATCCGTGAGAGAAACAGAGACACTTATCTTTCGTTAAATATGGTTTAACGCTATCCCAAGCATGCATTTGGCCGGCATCAGAGAGAAGGTAAAGAATGATCTCGCCTTTTTCCGCCGCTTCTTCGAGTGGAAATAAGGTTTTGCCCTCTTCCCAACCATCAGCGACAGCTCTCTCCCATGAACCAGAACCTTTTCTCTGACCCACAATAACATTAAAGCCATTATCTCTGAGGTTCATCGCCTGAGCAGGGCCCTGTACGCCGTAACCGAGTACCGCGATAGTAACTCCTTCAAGAATCTCTTTTGCTTTGCTTAGAGGAAATTCCTCACGTGTAACAACGGTTTCATCAACACCGCCAAAGTTCATGGTAGACATAGTAGTTTCTCCACTTGTTTAGTTAATAAAGTTATATTTGTTTTACAAACGCGCTTCTACTTCTCTCAAGTTTTCGCACTTTCTTTCGCTCAGACTCCTTTCCGTCAAGCGTAACAGCAACGCGGCCTGAACGTATAAACTCGGTAATATTGTAGGCTTTAAGAGACTGAAGCATCTTATCAATGTCTCCTTCGTAGCCTATAACCTCAAGGAGCATTGAATCGTCACTAATATGAGCAATACGAGCCCCCTGCTTTTGCGCCAATTCTCGCACTTCATTAGCCGTTGCATCTTCATCAAAGGCCACGCGTAAAATAGCGATCTCTCGAGCCAGAAGCGCATCATCACGATTTCCATACGCCTCGCGAACTTCGATAATGCGACGTATTTGATCAACAAGCTTTCTTCCCATCTCATCATCGGTAAATACCACAATGGTATAGCGAGAGATGTCGTGAAGCTCAGTCTCAGAGACCGTAAGACTTTCAATGTTAATTTTTCTACGAGTAAAAATCGCCGTTACCCGTTGTAGAAGGCCCGGAATGTTTTCACTAAAAACTGTAATGGTAAATCTTTGAACTGACATTATCTTCTCCGCCTCCATCCTACGACAACCTCACTTCATTTACAGCAGCCCCAGCTGGAATCATAGGGAATACATTTGTTTCTTTCTCAACTACAACTTCAAGAAAATACGCTCCGTCAAAGGCATGCATTTCCTCAAGAGCAGCTCTAAGCTCGGTGCGACAAGAAACTCGCTTTGACTTTATTCCGAAGCCTTCACAGATGGCAACAAAGTCAGGATTCTGCATATTCACCCCGGAATAGCGCTTATCAAAGAAGAGTTGCTGCCACTGACGCACCATCCCGAGAAAGCTATTGTTTAAAACAATCGTCTTCACCTTGAGATTCTCTTGCATGATAGTACCAAGCTCTTGGAACGTCATCTGAAAGCCGCCGTCTCCGCAGACAACGATAACCTCTCTATCTGGTGCGCCAAATTTAGCGCCAATGCCAGCAGGCAAAGCGTATCCCATCGTGCCTAACCCTCCAGAAGTAAGGAAACTATTTGGACGGCTAAATTCATAGTATCTCGCAGCCATCATTTGGTGTTGCCCCACATCTGCCACAACGACAGCTTCACCAGCGGTCACCTCAGAAAGCTGATAGATCGCTTCACTCATAAGGATACCATCCTTTTCAGGACGGGTATCGCGGTGGATAACCTGATCGATCTCCATTTGCCGTTTCTCATGAAAATGTGCGAGCCATTCATCATGCGAACGCTCTTTAATGTGTGGAAGAAGTTCAGTGAGAGCTTCCTTAGCATCAGCAATGAGGGCAACCTCAGCTCTCTTCACCTTATGAATCTCTGCAGGATCTACTTCAACGTGTACAATTTTTGCGTTCGGAGCATACTTATCAACACGCCCTGTCACACGGTCATCAAAGCGCATTCCGATAGCAATAATTACGTCAGCTTCATTGGTAAGAATGTTAGGTGCATAGTTACCGTGCATTCCTAACATTCCAACGTAAAGGTCATGAGCGGTAGGAATAGTTGAAAGTCCGTGTAGTGTTGAAGCCACAGGAATACCCGATTTTTCAACAAATTCAAGAATCTCCTTCTCAGCTTTTGCAAGACGAATTCCGTGTCCTACAAAAAGAAAAGGACGTTTGGCGTTATTAATAAGCTCTGCCGCTTTCTCAACACCGCTTAAGTCCTTGTAACGAGTTACGTGAAGATCGTAAGTCGGTTCATACGGCTTGTATTCAGGTACAGGAATTTTATTAACCTGAGCATCCTTTGTGATATCTACAAGCACCGGCCCGGGACGACCACTCTTTGCTATATAAAACGCTTTGGCGATAATTTCAGGAATCTCTTCCGCGCGTGTTACCTGATAGTTCCACTTTGTAATGGGAATCGTGACACCTATAACATCTGTCTCCTGAAAGGCATCGGTGCCAAGAAGAGGGCTAAAAACCTGCCCGGTAATACAGACCATCGGTATAGAATCGAGCATGGCATCCGCAATACCCGTAACAAGATTGGTAGCACCAGGACCTGACGTAGCAAAGCACACCCCAGGCTTCCCTTGCATCCGTGCATACCCTTCCGCAGCGTGGGACGCTCCCTGCTCATGGCGCACAAGGATATGGTTGACCCTATCTTCAACTCCAACAAGAGCATCATACACCGGCATAATAGCGCCACCCGGGTATCCAAATATCGTATCAACGCCTTCGGCGATAAGAGCCTGCATCAGGGCATCGGCCCCCGAGATCTCTTCGCTACGAATCTCAGCTGAAGTATTTGCATCAGTCATTTTCTTCTCTCTCCTTGCTTAGGCGCATTTTCGCGCCCACAAACAAAAAAACCCGCTACCTTTCGGCGCGGGCTTTTTAAATCAGATTTCAGATAGAAATCAGCACGCGCCTCCGTCAGGGGGTCCCACTAGAATCACAACGACAAGTAGTAGAATAGCGTGAATTTTTTGCATAGCATCTAAAGTAGCAGGAAACCCCGGCTTGTCAACAGCCGAGTAACATTTAAGTGTGTTAAAGCACCTAACGCTTGACCATTCTGGGCGAGCACCTGCAATAATGCTCTATGCTCACCTATCGGGATTACCGACTCCCTTTCATTATAGTTACAACCCTGTTTGCACTCTGGGGAGTCGCGAACAACATGACAGACATCCTGCTGGCAACCTTTAAAAAGGTCATGAGCATGTCTGACTTTCAAACATCGTGGATTCAGATCGCTTTTTATGGTGCGTATTTCTGCCTAGCCTTTCCAGCAGCCCTTTTTATGCAAAGATTCTCCTACAAGGCTGGCATATTGCTCGGTCTGGGACTCTACGCCCTCGGGGCAGCGCTTTGTTATCCGGCGAGCACCACCATGGTCTACTGGCACTTTCTGGTAGCTTTCTACGTACTTGCTGGGGGCTGTTCAATTCTTGAAACAGCTGCTAACCCCTACATCCTCCATATGGGACCAGCTGAAACAGCCACACGAAGACTCAACCTCGCTCAAGCCTTTAACCCGCTAGGCTCTCTAACCGGCATACTCCTTGGGAAGTACGTTATCCTTTCTAACCTGCATAGCGCAGATGCCGCAGCCCGTAACACACTTTCAAGTACAGAACTCCTCCAGATACAAACTCAAGAACTCCACTCTGTGGCCTTGGCTTACGGAATCATTGCCGCAATTAGCATCGCGCTCTGGGTAGTGATTTTCTTTAACTCCTTTCCCTATGCGAAGGCAGCCAGCGAAGAAACATTTAAGCTCTCCCAAACACTCAAGCGACTCCTAAAGCAGAGGCAGTGGACCGCTGGTGTCATCACGCAATTCTTCTACGTTGGAGCGCAGATAGGTATCTGGTCCTTTACGATACGCTACGTGATGCAAGCTTTAGATATTGGGGAAGCACAAGCTTCAGATTATTATTTTTATTCTCTTGTGCTGTTTTCGCTCTCTCGCTTTTTATGCACCGGGTTAATGACCTTTATTTCTGCCGAGAAGCTCTTAACATTTCTTTCGCTTCTAGCAGCTCTCTGCACAGGACTCGTCATGTCTAGAAGTGATATTTACGGTGTATACGCGCTCGTCCTGACTTCTGGCTGCATGTCTTTGATGTTTCCAACTATTTACAGTATTGCACTGAGGGATACAGGAGAGGATACAAAAATTGCTGCTTCAGGACTTGTAATGGCTATCCTCGGCGGTGCTGTCTTAACTGCTGTTCAAGGACTCGTTTCTGACACCTTTAGTATCAACATGTCTTTCGCTATCCCACTAAGCTCTTTTCTTATTATTGGAGTCTTTGCTCTCACACACACAAGAAAACGCCCTAGTGACTAGACACCTCGGCACTTCTCGATCACCGTCTGCGAAAAGTCAACTAACTGCCTCTGAGCTTTTTTCTTTAATTTCTTATAACGACGAGCAGTCTTACTCTTTCGGCTAGCGATACGAAGGGTACGCTTGAGTAATTTCGAGGCATCAACGCTAAATTCATTAGCCACCACAACTTGCACCGCTTCTGTCTTCGATGCCACTTGAAACTTCTTAAGGCTCCGGACAAAACGTTTCCGTACCTTACGCGAAACACGCCCATAACGAATGCGCCGCAACTGCTTCTTAAGCTTGACAACAAGCTTCTCTACTACCGTCACACTCTCATCACATTCAAGATCAGGTGTCGAAGAAGGAGTTAATGAGGGAGCAACTGAAGGTTCAGGCGTTACAGTAGGAGTCGGTGTTGGAGATATTGCAGGTGTGGGAGAGGCTGAAGGAGATGATGATGGTTGAGGCCCCACACCACCACATGCAACAAGTTCGCTATTTGACTCACAATAGTCATCGACAATGGCTTTCACATCCACCTCTTTTAAAAGCACCTCGGCCTCGAGGTCTCGTATACCTACCTTGGCTAGCTCTCTCGTGAGTGGCAAGAAGAACGTACCTGTCGACTGAGATACATAGCTTTGCGTCTCTGTGCCATCCTCATCAAGATCTCTCTCAATAAGAGGATTCCAATCTTGATGTTGGCTTAACATGTTTCCTTCCGCATCATAGAGCGAGAGTGAGATGAGGGGAGGATTTGCTATCGTTAATCCTGAGCGGCGGCTTGTAATAACAGTATCAAGAACTGTGACAATCGCAGGAGCACCATCTTCTCCAGCCTCAACCGACACAACAAGCGCGATCGCTCGCTCATACTGCTCATGCCTAAAATCTGGGATGGGGAGTGTAGCAGGATCCTCTGCAAGTTGAGCCTGAAGGACAACGGGCAAAAAAAGAAGGCTACAAAGAAAGGAGAGAATATTCTTCATATCAGCACTTCCCCTCAAGACATCTATCAAAAAGCCACTCAATGCGTCTGACATCACTTGCGTTCGGATCTTGATTATCAACCATAAGATCACCGCTATCAGGATCAGATACAAAAACAGTCTTATCGTTTTTCGACGAAGTCATCTCACGGCAACTTTCTCCCGTTCTACCCAGATTAGGTGCGTCCTCGACACAATCTTCTTCTGTCTCATAGAGATTACTAAAGGGGGTTGAAATATAGTAACTGGTATCGCAGCAGTACTCATCTCCCAGCCCAAAAGGTCTGTGACCGAGCTCGTGTCTAAAGGTATCATAATCACCGGGCTCTGAGGTCACCATACCGCTACGTGCACAATCTCTAAACCTATCAGTGTGCACGATCACTCCTGAGTCTGAGAAACTGTAGTTTTGCACCCAATCTGTCGGTTTCGTAACCTCACAAGCTTCACCTGAGCTTTTCCTATCTGCGGCGCCAGTTGTTTGGGCCAGCCAGAAATTCACAAGATGCTGATTCTCGTTATAAAGAGGAAATCGAAGGAAACCAAACTTGATGTAATCCTCAACATCGGCTAAAAAGCTTGGATCGGACGCATCGGTATAACTATCTTCATCAGCCACAAAGACAATATCTATCCTATCTGAGCTTGGTCCTGTGTACATAACAGGTATCGCTCCATCATCAGGTGTACCAACAGCTACCGTTCTCCATCCCGTAAAAAGAGCTTTGTCTTGTACAATCGCGCGGCACCCATAGGAGAAATCTTCTCCCTCAAGTACAGGTGTAACAAACGTATGATAGCTTACCCCTTGAGCCTCACGCACACTCTCAGGAGCCTCTACGTTCTCAAACCAAACTTCTAAACGATCAACATTCGCAGGAGGGATTCCAGCACTCGTTGTGCCAGCAAAATTTAGAGTACGGGCTATTATTTCAACCGTATCACCGGGCTGCGGCCATAGCGGCGAATGGGTACACTCTACATGAAAATCAGTGGACTCTCCGGTTGATTGAACTATCTCGACTTCCTCACACTGCTCAACTCCGACGTTATCAGCCATATCTGTAGCTCTCGCACAGACAGTATACATCCCAGGTTCAAGAACATCTGCCGCCAGAAAGGCACGAACCTCTTCGTGCTCATCATCAAAGCTCCCATCTTTCGCCGGGAGAGGCTGCCAATCACCATCGTTAATTCGATACTCAGCAGATTTAATATCTGTGTTGCCCCGACCTATATCACTGGCAAAGCCTGTTATATCGACAATACTTCCTTGGGGAATAGGACCTTCTGGAATAATGGCATAAGAAAAAATTCGTGGTGGTGTAACATCACCTCTATTAAAAATACCGATTTGTGTTTCCGTTCCACTCTCAGTTTGAACACGCGCCTGAAAAGCAACGATACTACCTGTGTCGTTAGAGCTTGGATAATCTATTGAGCCAGGCGCTCCTGCTATATTTGGCCTTAGCCTCTTAATCTCGCCGTTTTGATAAGCGAATACATCAATTGAAAATTCATCATCCTCATCTGTTACAAGATTTGAGAGCAGAGAACGAAAGTAAAGAATACTACCATCAAAATTATAGTCGCCAGATTTTTTAGTTCCGTCATATTGAGGCACGCCTGAAACAGGCCTATTTACTAATTTGAAAGCTCCGCCTTCCCGCTCACGAAAGATGAGATCTTCACTTTGAGCGTATGGCCCACTATAAAGATTATGAGCAAAGGTACTAAAGGCAACGACATTTCCGTCGGGACTAAGTATCGGCGACTTGCTATCATCACTCCCCCCAAATGGGCTATCATGCTCCTCACTGATCCTAGAGATCTGTGAATTAACGGTATCATAGATAAACACGTCCAGATTCTCGAACTCATAAGGAGGCTGGTCGTCTGTGCTGTCATTTGGCACAAGATTTTCGGCATATGAGATAAATGCTACATACTGCCCGCTGTCTGAAATAAATGGTGGGTTCCCCCACCCAGAGCTCTTATCATCGCCCTCTGTCCCTGCAGAGCTTACGCTTACTCGAGTGGTCGTGTTCTGCAACCGATCTCTAACGAACACATCTTCCCGATCATTAGTATCCTCTGGCACAAGGTTGTGAGCGCGAGAGCTAAACACTACGAACCTTCCGTCCCCACTAATATGTGGCTCGCTATAAAGTGAGGCCACTTCAAGACCACCACGAATTTGGCCCGGCTCTCCTTCTGAATTTACACTTACAATTTCGTCTTCTTGCGTGAGTCGGTTATAAACATGGATCTCTTCATCCATGTTCGTTCCTGCTCTTAGCCAATATGCTACAAAATTACCATCTCGGCTTATGTCGATATGCTGAAGGATATGGTTCTGATTCGAAACACTCACTGCCACTTCGCTCACACCACTGACAGTGTCAGTAATGCAAAAAGCCTTTCGACCGTTACACTCATAGGCAAGCCACCTGCCATCTCCACTCAGAGAAGGCTTTCCTCCTTCCCGAAACATCTGCGTAACTACTTCCGGTGCAGGATCTGCGACACCCCACACAGGCAGCAAGAGTGCAGTGACAAAAGAAAGCATCTTCGCGACCTGAACGCGCAAGGTTCTAAAGAGGTTCACATTACATCTGGGATGAAACATATCTATCACGAAAGACCTAAAGACTGTGTAGCGAGAATGGTATCAAAGTATTCCGAGGAAAGCCAAAATATCTGTCAACGCACCTTCCAACCAACAATTTCTACGACTTTGTTAACTGACTGCTCAGGGCCTAAAGAGGTGGTATCAATCGTTTTACAGCTATCTATTGGGCAAGCAATGTGATTGCGAGTTGCCGTATATGACCTCATATCTGTAACATTACAAAGCTTTTTCATCTCGCTACGATGAGGACTGACTACCCTACGCTCAAGCTCAGAAACCTCACAGGCTAGATAAATTGGAATAAATTGAGCCCCATATTCTGTTGTAGCCCGCTTAAGTCTCTGCACAAGATCCATGTCCTTTGGATGGTTATAACAAAGGGTAAATACGACATCAGAAGTATTTTCTCGAGCAGCATGTGATAAGGAAGTTATTCTGAGATCATCTACCAAACCCCAAAACTCATCAGAACCAAACTCAAAGAGAGCTTTTGCAACATCAATGGTAAGATGATTGTGAAAGTTCTTACAGTACCCTTGCTTCTCAAGGAGATTCGCTATTGTAAACTTTCCAGAAGCAGGTGGGCCGTGTAGGAAAACGAATTTCATGGCACTAGTTCACTTTCCCTTTACAACCATCAGCGCCGCAGCTACACGCGAAACTCTGATTCGCCCCGTCTGTAAAATAGTTACTGGTTATCTCCTCACCAGCGACAATGTCTCTGATAGCCACATCACAGTAATCTCTTACTTCAGTATTATTATCGCAGGAATGATTAATGAAGGTTGCAGGCGGCTGCATTAAAATAACAGATCCATCCTTATAGGGATGAGTATATTTCTTCTCCTCTTCAGACAAAGCATCTGCAGCTTCGGCAGAGATTCTATGAGAAACATCCCAGCGCAGAACCACTTCCCCAGCTTTAAAATCCCTGCAAGCAAAGAGACCCCGACCACAAATCCTTGATGCTCGTACCTCAACACCTTCTGACATGTCTACACCAAAGAGCCTTTAAACCTTATCCCAAGCAGATTCGATGATATCTCTATTGCCACAAAACAAACAGAGACCTCTCTGTGGATTTATCTTCCTTCCACAAGCATTACAAGCTCTAGCTCTGTTGTTTTTTCCATCAAGGCTCCCATCTCGCAGATCAATCTCTTCTACTTTATTAAGAAGCATTGTCTCAGAAACTCCTACAGAATCTCGCAGAAGCTCCCACATCGCCTCACATACAAGACTCAATTGCTCATGCTGTTCTTTTAGCGATCGAAAATCTGAGGCAGCTTCACGGACTCGCCCCTGCGTTTTCTGATTCTCCTTTTGACGATTCGATATCTGCCTTTGTTGTATGAGATCCCAGAGAAAAGACATATGTGTACCTGATGTGTTTAAAAAATATACTTATACTATTACATAAGCAATGAAGACTACTATACTCCAATAATCGTGAATGACCCTATAGAGCTTCCATATCTGGCAGGCCATGAATAATATTCTGCTTTCCTATTATACGCGACAAAGCCTTCAATCCGGCTTCATGAGACTCTCCCCCTCCACCTGAAGCACAGTAGTCCGCCAGAACAACTGGCCGAATTCCAATCTGAAAAAGATCTGCGGCAGTACAAAGCACACAACAATCTGTGTCAAAGCCTGCTAGGTAAATGGTTTTAGTATTTTTATCCAAGAACTTCTGTCGCAATTCTGGCGTTACCGCGGTGTAAGACTTTTTATCAATCACATTGTCTGCCTGACCAGCTATTTCGCTCCATAATTGAAACTCTTCTTCCGTCGAAATCCCATCCCAATCTAAAATTCTTTGATGAGGGGAGCCCTTCTCATTTTTAAATCGAGTAAACACAACCGGATTAAAAATCTTACTTTCAAGCATTCCAAGTATCGCTGCTGCTGCATCACGAGTGCTCTCAGTGAGGAATCCCTCTTGCACGTCAATGACAATGAGTCCTTTATTCACGATCTATTCAGCTTCCCCCTATCTTAAATTTACCTTTATATAATTGAGGCTAACATACTCACAAATCTGATTTAAGAAATAATACGTTTCCTTCTTATCCCTAGTTGGTGAAAATACACTTCGTATTGTATTTTAGTAATGTTTTTACCACATCAAACTATCAACATGCCCAAAGATTCAGATTTATGTCATACATATTTTACTCTCTCCTATTGATATCCGGCCCGCTCTGTATACTAGGAGGCACGCTTTGCATCCTATACACCTTCACTTCTAAAACCAGACAGGATCAAAGACTACGCAGATCTATCACCGGAATCTATTACGTTTTTGTAGGAATTGGGCTTCTCTGGTTCTCCACCGAAGGATTTACCAATTTCAAAGCATTTGGCCTTTAGCACTTCTTCTCTGAACCTCTCTAAGTCGCAAACTACCAAAAATGAGAATACAGCATACTTTAAATGAGGTACTAGTTGAACAGTATCGACTCATCGTTACTCACCACAGGACTATCCCACACACGGCCACGGACACTATAATCTCGGTAAAGTCCCTGATAGCGATCTCCCGAGTCAGAAAAAAGAACGAGAACATTTCTTCTCCTTGCCTTAGGAAGGAGTGAAAGCGCGTGATAGAGAGCTCCTGAGCACGGGCCTACCACCATGCCATGTAAGTTTTCAAGAAGTATAGCTCCTCTGACTGCATTCTTATCGCGAACGAGTATCCTTCCATTTTCAAAGCCAGATTTGCGCTGTCTCCAAATTGGAAAATCGCCGCGAACATGGCCGGGATGAAGCCCTTCTATCTTTGTTTGATGAGCATGAGGAGACACCCCAAAGACTTCTAAGCTTGGGTTATGTCGCTTTCTAAGCTCTTCCCCGACAGCACGGATACTTGCACCAGTACCAATACCTGCAAGGAGCGTATCGATTCGAACTTTGCGCTCTTCTAGCTGGATTAAAAGCTCTGGCACAAGTGTCTGCTTATAGCCCTCAAGGTGGTATGGATTTTCAAACTGGTTAAAAAAGACATGACCGGGAAGTGCTCCAAGACGTCTCGCCTCTTCAATCTCTGCCTCGGTATTATTTGAAGTAGAGAGTTCTTTAAGTTCTGCTCCGAGCTCAATAATGCGATTTTTCTTTTCAGCAGAGATATGGGATGCAACGCAAATAATTGCATGGAGTCCTCTCTCAAAGCACGCCTTTGCAAGTGAGATTCCGGTGTTTCCCGAAGAGGCTTCTACAACAACGTCCCCCTTCTTAAGCTCTCCTGCAGTCATCATCTTATCAAGAGCATAACCAGTCATGCGATCTTTAAGCGAGCCGCTTGGCAGATAGGATTCAAGCTTGGCGTACACTTCACAACGTCCCTTCGTAAAGGACTCAAGTGGCGTTTTTATGACTGACGTATTCATACCCATACTTTTGTTATGGGCCAAGTTGAGCTCTTTGAGATATAAGACTAAAAGAGCGCAATATCAATAATATTAGCAACTTAAAGGAATACTACCGGCAGCATAGGCGGTGTATGACTAGCGCTTACGCATCTCAAGTAGGCGCTGAAAGATTTCACGGGCTTTTTCAGCGTCAGCTGGCTTTTGTGCATTGGGCCTCGTAGGAGGCGGCGCTCGGTTGTAGTTTGGTGGTGGCTTGTAAGCCTGAAAAGGAGATTTATTATTGTTATAATTCGACTTAGACGAACGGTTGTACGATGACGAGGAAGACGTATTTCTAACCGGGGCTTTCTTAATCGTAACTTCTCCCGCATAGGCTTTAAGCACTGCCTTTTCTACATCTGAATCATAGCTCGCAAGAACATATCCATCCTCTACCGCTTCTGATTCTTTAACCGACGCGTCCTTTAAACTCTTTTCCGGCGATTTGCTTGAAGACTGCGAAACGCTTTCTGTGGAACTATTCGAACTTGAATTATCAACTACAGCTACTTGAGGCTCCAGCATGAAGTAGGAAGCAACAAGCATTACAGATAATATTAAACAGGAAATTCCAAGTGCTGGTAGTGCACGATAGAGAATACCTCTTGCTGCAGGACTCTTATCTACTTTTAAGAGATCTATTCCTGTAGATACAAGCTTACTTTCACCAAATCCGCTTACTACAGGCTTCTTCGCAGTTTGAACTCTTGGGGCGGCTTCACCATCTGAATCACTACCAAAATCTTTTCGAATCTGCGATACAAGACTTTTAAGCTGATTATCAGACGCAATTCCAATCGTTGGTCTACGCACTGTTTGGTCGATTTGAATTCGCGTAATGAGATCGTTACTTACCCAGCTCTGTGGGCGCCAGCACAACCTGACGACAACTACAATTGCCTGATCTCCCCACGCAAACTGTGTAAGACGCGCGGCATACTTTTCGCGGTATTTTTCAGGAACTGGTAAAAATGGGTCTTTTACCACAAGCACCTTATCATTACGGTGCGTAGCATAAAGAAGTGCGACACAGTGAAGCGTTGCCCCTTCAAGTTCTGATACTGGTGTATTTGCTACTTCGGCAAGGCCAAACTCCCCAAGGAGCTCCATGACTTCATTTGGTTTCTGACCAAGGTCAACGAAAATTTGCCCAACCGATTTCGGCATGGAGAGCGGCTTTCTATGAAATCCTATAAAGAAGTGCTCAGATGGATGAAAAGGCATTCCATCAAGAAGCACAGCAAACTTCTCTTCATCCGCTATACCGCAAATAGCTTTCATGTAAACTTCGAGAAGTTCCTCTGTCTGTGCCCGAAAAGCGGAGACGCGCCCTGAACGACACATGATCGACTTAAGGACTTCTCCCTCCGCCGACAAGCGGTTTATCTCTAGCGTTTTTCCCTGCATCTTTAACCTATGGCATAATCCCGCATAAAATATCGACATCGCGAGAAATATACTTAAATCCTAATCACTTCAGTCTCAAACTGATGACCATAATAAGCACTTCATACGGCAATACTGAAACGAAACCTGTGATATCACATCATTATAGCTCAGTTAGAAACATAGCACACGCGCGCAGAACGCCGTTTAAATACAGGCTCATACGCATATTGAGAGCTAAAGCACTCACGAATTAGATACGACAATATGTACAGGGACTGAGAATGAAACCAGAATCTTACACTTCATCAGGCGGGGTACGTCGCCACGTGACCGGCTCATTTTTGCTAATGGCCTTCTGGTGCCTTCTCATCAGTGGCACTGCGCAAGCAGAGTTTATAAAAACAGGACTCTTCACCTACCAAGAAACGAACGAGCACACAAAAGTAATTGTCGTACCGGATATCGAAGGAGTCTCTGGCATATTTATCATTACGGGCGAAGCTCATCCGCTACAACTTTTTGATATTGAGTCATTACCGGCAAAGGGCTCCTACAGTGTCTTTCTGCAATTTAGTCCTACCAAAAAACGCTTTACTGACATGCACGTAGGAGCGGAGACGTACTCAATTCAAGGTAGCCTCACACTCAAACTTGGAGATAAACCATTTCCACGGATATCTCTCGATCAGAGTAGTGGCAACCCTTATCTTTCTATCGTAGAGCAAAACGGAAAAGACGATTTCTCCCTCCTCGCATTCCTCGGAACCCTTGAAGTGCTAAATAGGTCGGGGGAAAACGCCATACTCTTTGAGGCGAATGCTCTTAAGAACGATGCCATTCGCGATTACCGGGTAACCTCCGATCAAAAACTTATGTTAGGAGATGTAAATGTCAATATCGATAAGGTTGGTATCGTCTCAACGTTTTCTAACAAGTGTAGCGAGCTGGGATCGATTCTTATTCGCAAACATACGAGAGAAGAGCTCTCAAAACTTGACCGCGAAGCACTAAAAAAAGTGGCACTTGAGTGGAAAAAGAAAGGGCTTTCCTCTGAGAACTACATACCCCTCCGATCAGAAGGAAGCGATTTTATATTCTTTGATTACCTCAATGAAGAAATTGTAAAGATCTCTTATATTCGAAAGCTTAATATCGATGGCAAGTCTTCAAGCATCTGCCTCGAAGAGCCGCTAACTGGGGCTAAAAAGTAACTTAAATTTTCGTCCTGTTTCATTATTAACCGCCAAAAACGCAAAAAAACTTTGGCTAAACACTTTGGCAATCCCCGGGGCTCGAATAGAAATTTACAGCTAGGGCGAGGAGATTGCTTCGTCGTTCGGCTGACGCCTCAGCTCCTCGCAATGACCATTGCTCTTAAGTTTTCTGTTGCTCTCTGATACTGTCAAACTCTACGGGGCCTCCGGCAGAGCCGGAGGTAACTTTTGCGCTCCAATGACTTTTATGCCGCGAATTGTTCGATGACGCTGTCTGCTACCAGCACCCCTTCAGGGCTTAAGGCTATTTTATCAGATTTTACTTTTAGTAATCCTGCCTCTTTGAGGTTCTCTATGGTGGGGCCGTATCGCTCTAAAGGATCGAGTGAAAACTCTTTCTTAAAATCTCTAAGACTTACCCCCTCAAGATTACGTAATCCCAGAAAGAAAAATTCAAAGAGGAGATCTTCAGGTTTCAGTACGTCTGACCATGAAAGGGCGCTACCTAAAGCCGTCGCTTGATTCATATACTCCACAGGTAAAGCATAATTTGACCAGCGAAGCGCACTATCAACACTACTCCGGAAATAACTGTGCGCTCCGGCTCCAAGACCGAGATAGTCACTACGTTTCCAATATGCAGTGTTATGCTTTGACTCTTTTCCTTTTTGAGCAAAATTGCTTATTTCATACTGAACAAAGCCAGAGGCGGTAAGACGTTCAATAAGCTCTTCCATCATATCCCCCACTACATCATCAGGGAGAGCACGCAGTACTCCCTGTGCTTTTGCCTTATAAAATGGCGTGCCTTTTTCATAGGTGAGACTGTAGGCGGAAATATGTTCAGGACCTAAAGCGATGGCACTCGTGATATCATCTCTTAGATTTTCTTGTGTCTGTTCTGGCACACCGAAAATCAGATCAAGACTAATATTATCAAACCCAGCTATACGGGCCTGCTCGACACTAAAATGTATCTGATCAGGAGTATGCACTCTTCCCAACTTTTCAAGTGTCTCAGGTTGAAATGACTGGGACCCTAGACTTAATCGGTTAAATCCAGCTTCTAGAAAACCATCGAGTATCTCTCGATCAAGCATCCCCGGATTAGCCTCAAGAGTTATCTCAGCATTACTTGATATCTCAAAGCGCTCTTTAAGAAGTTTAAAAAACTGAAGATAGTACTTTGGTTCAATCAGAGACGGTGTCCCACCACCAAAGTACACTGTATGGAGAGGACGCAGCTTCCATTCAGGCTGCACCGCATAGTAATCCAACTCAGCAAAAGCAGACCTCATATACTCTTGCTGAGGCACACGAGCAACAGCATAAGTATTAAAATCACAGTAAGGACACTTCTGAATGCAGTAAGGAATATGCACGTAAAGTGAGAATGGAGCCCTCTTCATGACACTAGCTACGTTCTCTTCTTAAATCCATCTTCAAGCTTTGCAACAAGGCCGCCAAATGATCCATTAGACATAACAACTACCACGTCGTTTGTTCCTACCTCTTGTAACAAGTGGGCAGCTATGCGTTCTGCATCTGCTAGAGCAATACAATCAGTGCCAGTCTCACTAATCTCATTCGCTAGGGTGTTAATATCTATGAGCTCCTGCCCTTCATCAACCGCTCTGGCTGTTACATCACAGAGAACAGCCCTATCGGCAATTTGAAATCCTCTAATATATTCATGCTGAAAGACCTTTCTGCGACTCGTGTTACTGCGAGGTTCAAAAACGGCCCAGAGCTTCTTTTCAGGATAGGCATCTCGGATAAGCTCAATTGTAAGAGCTACTGCGGTTGGATGATGCGCGAAATCCTCAATAAGAACAGTACCGTGATCATTGTAACGGATCTCCTGACGCCTTCTCACCTGCCCAAAGCCAGAAATTCCAGAGACAGCCTCCTCTAGAGACAAGCCATACTCAAGACAACAGATTATTGCTGCCAGAGCATTTCGAGCATTGTAGAGTCCGGCTACTGGTAGCTGCACTCTCTGTTTTCCGTGTTTTTCTGAGACAAAATCAAACTGCTGAGAGAGCCCACTTTGCTTCCTTCCTTGTATCTGAAAATCTGCGTTTTCATTTTCACCAAACGTAATAAATCTACACTTTGCGCTCTTTTTCCAGTCTTCAAGCAGCTCAAGTACATGAGGATCATCCGCACTACAGATAGCTACTGCCCCCTCAGGCAGAGAGGTAACAAGCTTGGTAAATGTCGCATCGATGTAGGAGATATCCTCATAAAGATCAGCGTGATCAAATTCGACTGCATTTATGACACATATTGTTGGATCATAGTGCATAAACTTTGATCTCTTTGAAAAAAAGACATCATCATACTCATCACCTTCAACAACACTCACCTTAGATGAGCCGGCATAAAGACTCACACCGAGCTCCTCAGATACTGCGCCAATAAAGTAAGAGGGATCCTTTTGCGCTCTTTTTAAGATCGAAGTTACCATAGCTGTCGTTGTGGATTTGCCGTGAGTACCACACAGCACAATTGAGCACTCATCAGAAATGACGGTCTCTCGTAAGAGTCTTGGGAAACAGGTATAAGGTAATCTTTTTTGCTCTATGACATCGACCTCAGGATGACCGTAGCTAATGGCATTTCCAATAACTACTAGGTCGACTGGTGCTGAAAGATTCTCAGCACCATATCCTTTAAGTAAAGTAACAGAAGAATTCTTTAAAAAGCTTCCCATAGGCTCGTAGAACTCTTTATCACTCCCTGAAACCTGATAGCCCTTATCAGCAAGCGATACCGCTAGCTGTCCCATTGCCACTCCACATACTCCAATAAAGTGGATCCTACCACCAATTGGAACTTTTGATAGTGGGGTCATGTCTTCAATGGAAAAATAATCTTTTGGCATAGAGCTTTTGTGAGAGTCTTTAAACTTCTAAGGGCACATCTCTTCAAATATTTTATAATGTGTTTCAGACATTCCGAGTGAGGCATAGGTATCCTGCGCTCTCTTATTGTCTTTCTCTACATATAACCTAAACCCGCAAACACTCGTATCACTTTCAGCTAGGTCCTTTACCTTATTGTAAAGCGAGCGGTATATTCCCTGCCGCCGGCTATCTGGTGCTACATAGACACTCTGAATCCACCAGATCGTGCCATCACGCCAGTCGCTCCACTCATAGGTCACCATAAGTGATGCTACGACTTGTTCTTTAAGAGTCGCTACAAGATAAAATCCCTTTGTAGGATCATTAAGCAATCCTCTTACTCCTGCTCTAACAGTCTCAGGATTTAAATGGAGATCTTCAGTCTCAAGCGCCATCGCCTCATTAAAGGAGGCTAAAGTCTCCATGTCTTCGGTTTTTGCTTTTCGAATGGAAACAGATTCAAGGACCATCTCTAAGCCCGCTTCTTCTTCCTTCGCGCTCTTCGTTGCGCGTCTTTTTTGGCTCGCTCGGCATCCGGATCGCGAGGTTCAGAGCTCTCCTTTGAATCTCCCCCCTCTTCACCGTCAGCATCCTCATGAACGAGCTGCATTTGCGCTTCAAGCGCCCGCCTTCTCTCTTCCTCAGCTTTCAGGTGTTCCATAATCTCTTCAGGCTTAGCGGTTTCGTAGTAGAAAAGTTTTCTTACTACGGCTTGCTTGATAGTCATAAGGAGCTGCTGGAAGAGCATAAAGCCTTCACGTTGGTATTCGTGCTTTGGATTCTTCTGCCCGTATCCACGTAGCCCAATACCTTCTCGCAGGTGATCCATCTCCTGGAGATGCATATTCCAAAAGTGATCAAGAGTTTCTAAAAAGGTGTCCTGCTCAATGGTAGAGAACGCCAAAGGCTTACTCTCATCAGGTGAGATATGGACATCAAACGGGAGCCTCTCTAATTCTTGAAGCTTAGAGTCATTAAGGGCGGCTCTTTCGTCATAGAGCTTCTTGGCCTTCTCGCGCATAAGATCAAAGAGCTTTTGCTGTTCAAGCTCTAAATCTTCAGGCAACTGAAGTTCTTCGTTAAAGAGAAACTGAAACTTCTCCTTAAGAGCATTAAGATCCCAGTCAATTGCCTTAAGATCTTCACGGCAGACACCAAGCACAGCTTCTTCTACGAGATCATCAATTGCTTCATATACCTCATCACGAATTGAAGCCTCTTCGCTCTCTTTTGAAAGTGCATCCTCTGTTAACCCACCGTGTAGAATTTTAGCGCGCAAATTGTAAATAACCTGACGCTGCTTATTCATAACGTCATCGTACTCAGTTACGTGCTTTCTTCCTTCAAAGTGGTACCCTTCCACTCTTCGCTGAGCATTCTCAATCGTTCGACTAATAATACGGCCATCAAGGGCAACGCCCTCTTCCCAGCCCATACGCTGCATCATGGCTTGCATCCGCTCACCGCCAAACCTCGCCATAAGATCGTCTTCAAGTGAGATATAAAAACGACTCACTCCCGGATCTCCCTGACGACCAGCACGTCCTCTTAGCTGATTATCAATTCTTCGCGACTCGTGGCGTTCAGTACCCATAATAAAGAGACCACCAGCTTCGATTACCTCTTTCTTTTCCTGCTCGCACTGAGCTTGATATTTCTTAAGGGCCTCGACATACGCTTCGTTTTCAGGATTTTTCTCACCAACCTCTTCGACTGCAAGCGCTTCAGGATTTCCTCCCAACATAATGTCCGTACCACGACCAGCCATGTTCGTAGCGATCGTAACGGCTCCAAGACGTCCGGCCTGAGCAACAATGTCGGCTTCTCGCTCGTGGTGTTTGGCGTTTAGAACGTTATGCTTTACTCCGCGCTTCTTTAAGAGATCTGAGAGATGCTCACTCTGCTCGATACTGATCGTACCGACAAGAATCGGCTGACCTGTTTCATTTATCTCTTCGATATCATCGGCTGCGGCCTCGTACTTCTCACGGCGAGTGCGGTAAACGACGTCAGACTGATCGTCTCTTGCAAGGGGCCTATTGGTAGGAATGACAACTACGCCCAGCTCATAGATCTCCTGAAACTCAGCTGCTTCAGTATCTGCGGTACCTGTCATGCCTGAAAGCTTGTCATACATCCTAAAATAATTCTGGAATGTAACAGAGGCCAGTGTTTGATTCTCGCGTGCTATCTGGAGACCTTCTTTCGCTTCAAGCGCTTGATGCTGCCCGTTTGACCACCGTCTTCCTGGCATGAGTCTTCCGGTAAACTCATCAACGATAACGAGCTGACCTTCACGAACGACATAATCAACATCCTTTTCAAAGACTGTATGAGCACGGAGCGCCTGATTTACGTGGTGTAGCATTTCAATGTTATTCGGGTCATAGAGGTTCTCTATCCCCAGCAGCTCTTCGGCTTTTGCTACACCTTCCTCAGTTAAAGTTGGCTGCTTGGTACGTAGCTCAATCTCATAGTGTTCTGTCTCTTTTAGAGAAGGAATAATTTTGTTTACCGTATAGTACTTATCAGTAGCGTCTTCGGCGGGCCCTGAAATAATAAGAGGGGTCCGCGCCTCATCGATAAGGATAGAGTCTACCTCATCCACAATTGCGTAGTGATGACCGCGCTGTACCATCTCGCTGGCACTAAATTTCATGTTGTCCCGAAGATAATCAAAACCAAATTCGTTGTTCTGGCCGTACGTAATATCGGCTGCATACGCTTCGCGTTTTTCAGCCTCCGGCATGCCACTATAGACTACGCCAACAGTTAGTCCGAGAAAGCGGTAAACTTGCCCCATCCACTCTGCATCACGTCGGGCAAGATAGTCGTTTACCGTAACGATATGGACTCCCTTACCAGTAAGAGCATTAAGATAGGCGGCAAGGGTTGCCACAAGCGTTTTCCCCTCACCGGTTTTCATCTCAGCGATCTTTCCTTCGTGGAGCACATTACCGCCAACGACCTGCACATCAAAATGACGCATACCGAGCGTACGGATAGCGGCTTCTCTGACAACAGCAAAACTCTCGGCTTTAATATCTTCTAAAGAAGCTCCATTTTCTAACTTCTCACGAAACTCTATGGTCTTAGCTCTTAGCTGCTCGTCGGTAAGAGGCTGAATCTTTGACTCAAGACTGTTCACTTCACGAACAAACGGTTCGAGACTTCGCACGTAGCGATCGTTGCTTGTCCCAAAGATTTTACGAGCTATTAAATTCAGCATATTTCTCTACTTGGCTAAGATTAACATCGAACTGAAGACTATCACTGGAAGGCTAAAACGTAAATGCAACGCTTGCTATGAACTCAATTTCTCATAGATTTCGTGTGTACTTCGAGCCCACTCGAGATCAAGTGCCGTGACACCCCCAACATCGTGGGTCGAAATATGGATTTTTACCTTCTTAAAGCTATTTTCCCACTCAGGGTGGTGATTCATCTGCTCAGAAAGAAAAGCAACGGCAGTCATAAAGGTAAAAGCCTGCTTAAAATCTTTAAAAACATATTCAGCTGATAAACATACTGGTTTACCGCTCTCTTCTGAGAGAGACCATCCGGGAAGCTCTTCTAGGAGCTCAAGCACCTGCCCCTGAGATAGTGGCTGTCTCTGGTTCATAAAGAGAGATTAAGGCCATAGAGGTCGAGGCACAAGTAAAAGAGCGCGAATGTGGCTGACTTTAGGCTGTCTTAAGCTCATCTACCAACTGTCGAATGCTTTTCGAGGTGACTGGATGATGCCAATCAGGTGCAATTTCGGCTAGGGGACAAACAACAAAGCTACGGTTCTGCATCTCAGGATGAGGCACCGTCAGCCTATCTGTATTTATGATGCTGTCGTCATAGGCGATAATATCAAGATCAATAGTGCGAGGTCCCCAGTGAACGGTATCTTCATTCCGTATTCGCCCGAGCTCCTTTTCAATGTTCAGCAAAGTATCGAGCACCTCAACTGGAGTAAGGTCAGTACTTACAGAGAGCACCCCATTTAAAAAAGCTGGCTGTGTAAAATCTGGATTATCAGGAATGACCAGCGGCTCACTTTCAACAATCGAAGATTTTTGCTGAACTCTTCCCACTCTCTCATCAATACGCTCTATTGCAAGCCGTATATTCTCTTCCCTATCACCGAGGTTTGTTCCGTAAGCAATATAAACACTATGCGACATCTCTGACTCCCACTGCCTCCTTACAAAGCCTAACCTCTCTTATCCCACGTACGGAATTAACAAGATAGAGCGCCTCAAAATGCTCTAGCTCATCAAGCTTAATAACTTCTTCCTGAATCTTGCCACGATCTAGCAGATACTGACGATACGTACCCGAAAGTAACCCTGAAGAAAGTGCTGGGGTGAAGAGCTTTCCATCCTTACGCAAAAGTATATTTGAGACAGTACTCTCTGTTAACTCTCCCTGCTCATTCCAAAGCAAAATATCATGTAGTCCCTCAGGAATTGTAAAAGCATCGTAAAGCGAGCGATTGATAGTCTTATGGTAGAGATAAATATTGTCCTTAGAAACAGGACTCTCTGCAAGGAGTACTGGCACTATCATCTTTTGTTCACAATCATCTTCCAAAGCAAGGAGCTCATCAACCGTAAGAGCAGACATCTGAGCGATCTCCTCACTTTGTGAAGAAAACACTCCCGAGCTACTGAGAACGATTCTCACTTTTAAAGAAGCACTATGCTCATTGTTATGCCAACGAGAAATTTCATCCGACAGTGTTTTTCTAAAGAGATTTTCAGAAAAAGGTATCTGAAAGAAACTTGCTGAACTTCTCATACGAGAGATGTGCTCATCTAAGAGAAAGAACCCATCACCCTTAGTCCAGAGAAGCGTTTCTAAAAGCCCAAATTCAGGGCTACCTGCATCTTCTATAAATAGAATAGAAGCCTTACTCTCACATTCTGCATATTCACTTACCCCACGAGACTCTGACGTAACGCCACTCCCAACTCCAAATTCAAGCTCCTTTGTGCGCTTATCATAAAGCACAGACCGGATTGCCACATTAAAACGACACTCACGTTCCGGCGCTACTAGCCCAAACGCGCCACAATAGGTTTTACGGGGGCTTTTCTCATACTTTGAGATAATCTCCATGGTCCTGACTTTGGGAGCACCGGTAATTGAAGCTGCCGGGAAGAGAGCACCAAAGATCTCAGAGAGACTCGCCGACGTTTTTGTTCTTACCGTACTGGTCATCTGCCACACATTCGCGAAAGGCGAGATCTGACAGAGGTCCGTAGTTTGCACATGGCCGCGATCTGCGATGCGAGAGAGATCGTTTCTGGTCATATCAACTATCATGACATTTTCAGAACGTTCCTTACCGGAAGAAAGTAAGGCATTGGCATTTTCTTGATCACTTGCCGGTGTCTCGCCACGCTTAATGGTGCCCTTCATTGGCATGCAATGAATATCTTCTCCCGTTAATGAGAAAAAAAGTTCAGGAGAAGCTGAGCAGAGCGAGAATTTTTCGGTATCAAGAAACCCGCCATAACGTGAATGCTGTGCTACCACTAACTTTTTAAAGAGAGAATAGGGATCTATCTGAGTAGAGGCATTTAAACGATAGGTATAATTAACCTGATAAGTTTCCCCGCCTGATATATGACTTTGCAACCCGGCGATAGCGTTCTCGTACTCAGCAGCACTTGTGTCAGCGGACCACGGAAGGTTTGGCACCACCTCCTCTGCCCTAGCTGGGAAGTTAAAAATCTTCCTGTCTTTAAAGAACGCAAAATAGAGGTACGGGAAATGCTCTGTCAGAGCATTCGTTTTAAAGGCAGGGTCAAACCCCGGAGCTGCTTCATAGGAAACAAATCCAACGGCGAAACAACGCTCATTTTCAACTCTTTCTTGTACCGAATCTAGCGCCTGAGATATATTCTCAAGTACGGTACAGCATACCTCGCCACAGTAACCTGTGTACTCATGCCAGAGATTTAGCTGATCTGTATGGGACTGAAGGATTGCGCGAGGTTGCCCTGTTTCCATCTCATGTAAGGTAATGAATATGTCTCTTTTGAGCAACTTTCTAGACAAAAAACCGTGCCTGATGGCGATATTAAATGTTACTCCTGACTCTTTTAGCGATGGTGGGCAGTATCTCGACCAAAACGCTGCTCTGTCAGCCGTTCACGAAATACTCTCTCTGAAGGCAGCAGATATTATCGATATAGGAGGTGAGTCAACAAGACCTGAAGCCAAGCCTCTAGACTCCGATACGGAATGCGAGCGAATCCTGCCGATCGTAACAGAGCTCTCAAGTAAAGCTTTTCTCTCGATAGATACCTTTCGAAGTAAAACCGCGGCTGCATGCCTAAATGCCGGAGCAAAAATGATCAACGACGTCTCTGCTCTACGGTATGACAGAGAGATGGTCTCCATCGTAAAGGAGCACGAGTCATATATCTGTTTAATGTATTCAAAAGAAGAGGACTCTCATCCTCACGCCACTTCAAGGCACGTCCATTACGATAGCTGCCTTCAAACGATAACTGATTTCTTAAAGCAACGAATTGATTTCTGCTTGGATCACGGGATAGCTCAAGACAAGATTATTATCGATCCGGGAATGGGAGCCTTCATTAGCTCTAACGCAGAATACTCATGGGAAGTGCTTTCAAAACTTGGTCAAATCAAAGAATCACTACCCGACTTCCCACTCCTTATCGGTGTATCGAGAAAAGGCTTCCTCGGAGGAGAGCTCTCAGAACGAGATCCGATTTCACAGCTCGTAGCAGTAGCCGCGGCCACCAATGGTGCCGATATCATTCGAACTCACAACATACCGATGGCACATTCCTTTTTTAAAAAGTGGAAAAAAGTAACGGGAACAGCATGATCCGTCGCCACGAGTTCAATTTTAATTCTAATTTGGCGACTACCTGTTAAGACACAAGGTCTTCTTGTCGATGCAAGGTGAGATGATCTTTACAGTACTTTTCTGGACGCTCTTTCTTATTATTGGCATTCCTCTCCTCTTGATGGGCTTTAGTATGGCTATGGCAAATCTGGCCGTAACCATTAATGATTCCCTAGAGAACCCCGAGCTCAAAGAGCAGAACCCCGAAGGAATCGGCGGTATCACTGTCAGAAAAATGCGGAAACATGTAGGCGAATTGGAGAGTCGAGGGTTTTCTGTGCTCTTCGGGTATTCAGTACCCGGCACAGAAGCTTATCTGAAGAGAAATTTTATCTATGTCCTTTTTCATCCCGATCAGAAACTCTATGCTGAAGTTTTCTATATGCAACCACGGCTGCTGATCGTCCTTCTAGCCTTACTTTTTGACAGGCAAAATTTTCATTTACAAGCACTTAACATCGCGTTTGTCTCAGCTTGGAGAGATGGAAGTAGGATCATAACAACACCTGAAAAAACTGTCGTGGCCAACTTACTTGAAAAAGATCGCAGTCAACTTCTTCCCAATCACGATCTCGACGCTCTCCTTAGTGCTCACAGAGAAGCGCTACAAGAGAAAGAACATGAAGATGGGGAAGCAATAGTTTTTGTAGAGAAAAAAGACTATGACCGTTTTTTCCACAAGCGCACTCATCTAGCCTACTCAACGGGGCCTCAATCAGTCGAAGATGTTCTTCAACAAGAAGATTAATTCGTGTAATCCGAGCG
>JAUIIO010000001.1 GCA_030431715.1 bacterium | reverse complement strand
GTTCCTTGTAAACGTCTCCGCTATAAGCGTTCGTAAGATTAAGCCCTTACGGCGCTTTTTTTATGCCCTGTGCTTTCGTGGTTATTCTAGTTCTCGTGAAGTAGGAGGCGGGGGATCGCGCACACAGAACCCTAACTAGCTATAAACATTCATTTTAAAGTGTTTTTTCCTATTTTCTGGCCTAAAACCCCGATCCGGCATACTATGAGCACTCTATGGCTCACATTACCCTTAAAGGAGAAGCCCATCTGGCTTGCTACGCCCTAGCGGCGGTTTATAGCGTTATCATGCTCGCAAGCGGCCCAACCTCTATTCCGATCTCCAACACCCCAAACCGCCTCCTTACAAATACCGATCCGTTACCCGATACGAACAATACGCTTCGTGAGAAAGACAGCAACGACATCCCAATTGAAGATATCGATCCAAACTCAAGCAACGCTCTGGATCTGCTCGAAAAGAAAGTTGAAGCACTATGAACCAAGACTCGCAGTCGAAAAAGAGAATCCTATACCCGGTCCAAAATAACAAAAACTCAACTGAGACCGAGCCGCAACATGAGTACAACGAGTACTGTCACGATCGACGCGAGATTGATATTGTGCACGATCCAGAAGATCACTTAAGCCACCACCGAAACATTATCGACCTAAGAGCAACTTTTCCGCTCGCCCACCGAGTCGTTTACGCTCGAAGCTGGAGATTTATTGTTCTTTTTCTATGCACCACACTCGTGAGTCTCTTTAGCACGCTCTACGTACCACTAGACGCTGCGCCTGGAGCCCCTGCTATAACCATCGCTGTCCGCCATTACTCCCATTACGCATTTTACGCGGCACTACTTCTTCTCAGCATTAAACTTATCTACGAAGAGCTTTATCACATGACGTTCTATTATGCGATCGAGGCCGAGCACTTCGTTATATCAACGGGGGTTTTGCTTAAAAGTCGAAGCTCTCTGCACATCTCAGATCTCACTGACGTATTCTTGGAAAGAAGCACCGTCGATCTTATTTTTCTTATATATTCGATTCGAGTAGCAAACCCGAGTCCAGAAAAGCCTGAAAATGAATATATTCACGGCTTAAGCTCGGCTGATGCCATTGCGCTTCAGGACTTCCTGACCGAGTTGATTAAGAGAACGAAGGAAGGACCTGCACTTGTCGAGCAGATCCAAAGAAACGAGAAGGAAGACGAAAGCGAAATAAAGGTCGCTTCCGTCTAGCAGCCTCTAGCACTGTAACTATTTGGCGGCCTCTTCCACTCCCTCTTTCTTCGTAGAAAGAGTTCCGCTTTCAGAAAGATAACTTAGTGCATATCCAATTAGATCTTTCGCCTTAAGCTTACCTGTATCAATTGCATGTGCCGCATAAGAACCGAGCTGCTTAATACCAGACGGGATGGTCGTACCAAAGAATCCGCTAACGAGATCAACAACGCTCTTTGCCGTAACCTTTCCAGTCTCGATTACGTTGGCTGCAAACCCAGCGGCCTTAGAAGCTATCGTGCCTATCGTACTTCCACCCGGAATAAATCCGGCAACTGCTGAGATGGCCTGACTGGCCTTTAATTTGCCAGTAGCAATCCAACTCGAAGCCGTCTTAAGCGCCGCCGCTCCAAGCGCAACAGCCGTACCGACTCCTGGAATTGCGTGCCCCACAACAGAGACCACATCAAGAACCGGACCGATGTACTTCATGTTTTTTTGAACCCAACCTCTTAGGCCTCCACTTTTTCTAAAATTGTAAGATACAACCCGACCTGCATCCTGATTAAATTCGAGCTTAAAGTGACGCTTACTACCGTCCTGAACAGAATATCCGTCCTCAGGATTAGCCATGAAATCCGCCAGCTCCTTATCATGCCTCTCAATAAAAGTGTTAACCCAATTATCTACATTCTCTTTTGTTACCGACTCCTCACTTCTTCCCGGAGTGTCTTCCATATGGAATCCAGTTTGAAGAGTAATCTCGGCCATTCTGCGGTTCTGTTCGTCAGTGAGATTCTCATTCTTGTAGCGAACAAACCCCATTTTTGTCCATGCGAGATAGCCGTCTTCAGCGTTTCCAAGCCCACCATTACGCTCTACGGCATCGGCGACCTGCTGTTGCCATTCAGGATTGAATACATTTGCAACTCCCCCTTCTTTAAGCTGCCCGGCGACTTCAGCAGTAGGTACATACGCTTTAATATATTCTTTTTTTGCATACTCCTCGTTAGGTGCACCAAGCAGTGTTGCTTCTTCCGCTGAGAGACTTCCGTACTGATACTGCTCAAGGCCAATTGGAGCAGCTTGAGAGGTAGTCACACCGCTCGCTACCTGTCCTGAAGCAGCAGCAGATGCTACCTGCTGCGTCCCCTCTCCTCCCTTGATCGAAGCTATGAGGGCAGCGAGTTGCTCAAGCCCCTGCTGAATCTGAGTAGGGGCATGTGCATTTGGTAAAAATGCTATCCGAGCTCCGGGCGTTAATTCGTCCGGGCTTTTAATATCTCTTGTTATTGGTGATGAACCTGGTTGTACTTGCATTATAAGCCTCCTGATTATTCAAATCTTTCATAGGCTTATTCGCGAAGTATGAAATAAAAGTTGCGTGCGACTGCAAGAATTCTTACTGGGAAGCATTAGTATCTGGTATTACTGCCCTTTTTACTCCCCTAATCCATCACAACAGCTAAATGGTATCCCAAGGATACTCCCCTTCCGATACGATAAAGTCAGAGAGTGCCTTTCGGGCGTCATCCTCATTACGCTCTATTCTTCGAACTTTCTGATTCATCCGTCGTTTGGCTTGTTGGCTAAAGATCTTTGCTATCGCAATCGCTTGTTGCACGGATTCACTCTCCTTGCCAGCTGTAGCAATCATCGTTGCAACTCGCGAGAGAACTGCAAGTCCCACGGTGAGATCTATGGCGATGTTCGCGATTCTATTACTCGCAAACTGCTTTCCAATGATGTTCTTACCGTGGCGCTTAAGAAGCACTTCGGTAATTCGCGAGAATTCCAACGTATATTGCTCAAAAATATCTGCCTCTTCACGGAGCTCATCGGGAACAAATTCGAGGCGTTCTCTTCCAAGGGAAGTGAGTTGTGTAAATTTCTTGTTGGCATACCCTCGAAGTGTACCAAAACCTTTAATAGGATCGTTAAAAATATTAGCGCCTGACTTACCTATCTCCTTAAGATATTCCCCTGCTTGCTTCATACCAGAGAGCGCGACATACAGTCGAAGAATCTCATTAGTCCCCTCAAAGATCATGAAAATTCGACAATCTCGCACTATCCGTTCATAGGGGTACTCCTTCATAAAACCATTTCCACCGGCTATCTGAAGAGCCTCATTTGAGGTCTTCCAGAGCGCTTCCGTGGCAAAAATCTTACTAATCGCTGCCTCAACCGAGTAATCCTCCACCCCAGAGTCACTGTAGTACGCTACGAGATTTACAATGCTCTCAGCAGCAAAACAGTCCACCGTCATCTGTGAAATCTTACTCTTTATAAGTCCAAACTCAGAGATACTCTGCCCGAATTGCTTTCGGTCTTTTGCCTGTCTGGAAGCAAGCTTAATACATCGCTTCATCCCCCCAACACAGCCTCCACCAAGACCTGTTCGACCACTATTAAGAACTGCCATGGCGATCTTAAACCCCTTTCCTTCCTCGCCAAGTAAGTTCGCAGCTGGAATCTTTGCGTCTGAAAATATTACACTACTTGTACCAGAAGCTCGGATACCCATCTTATCTTCTTTAGGCCCGGTACTAACACCTTCAAATGAACGCTCAACGATAAATGCGGAAAGCTTTCCACCCTCTGAATCTGTTTTAGCAAAAACGGTAAAAAACTCGGCAAAGGGGCCGTTTGTAATCCAGATCTTTTCTCCATTTAAGATCCAGTTACCATCACTGTCTCGAACTGCTGTTGTTTTAATTGAAGCGGCATCAGATCCCGATCCTGGTTCAGTCAAACAATAGGCTCCGATCATCTCACCTGAGGCAAGCTTCGGCAGATATTTTTTCTTCTGTTCATCGCTACCGAAAAGAAGCAGGCCGCGAATACCAATTGAGCTGTGAGCTCCTATAGTGAGAGAGGTTGAACCATCATAGCGGCTTATTTGCTGAACAGCTCGTGAATAGGAACGGTTGGAAAAACCAATTCCCCCGTGCTCTTCTGGTATAATAAGAGCAAAGAGTCCAAGCTCTTTTAAGCTGTTGATATACTCTTCTGGTTGTTCACCCTTTTCATCATAGGCGTCGTAGTCTTCGGCCCTTGGCTCCATGAACTTATCTACAGAATCTAACACCATTTGAAGAGTTTCACGCTCCTCACCCTCTAATTTTGGATATGGACTTAGGTTTTCCTCGATAATGTTTCCAAGAAACAACGATTTACTCAGACTGGCTTCCTTACTAAGAGAATTCTTATTTGCTTGCGTGTCGGTCATCTCGCCCCTTGATCTCTATTATTCGAGAATAATTAATTAACCCCAACTTTTTCTTTAAAAGAGGAATCATATATAAGTATGGCTATATTAGCCCCTCTCTGTAAGATGTACTATGTCCCTTTTTGGAGGCAGATTAATTTGAATCACAACGTAGTTAAGAACGCTGTTTCCAATCATATCGGAGGACACTAGTCATGTCCGTACGTCTCCACGCGGGACAAAATCGCAACCCATGTATCGGGCAAAGCAATCGATGCATTTCCTGCCTCTGCACGCTGCTTTTGGTCTTACTCCTGAGTACTCCTCTCAATCATGCGCTTGCAGAAAAGAGAAAGGAAAAATCTGCGACGACTGTGCAGAAATATATTCGTAACGTAACCGTACAAGTCGAAGAGATCTTCCCAAATCATAATGGCGGCATTTACGGTGCAGCCAATAACCTTAAGATTAATACCAGAGAGAGCACCATTCGCAGAGACCTCCTCTTTAAAGAAGGAGACTCATATGATCCATTTCTCATCCGTGAGAGTGAACGGGTTCTTCGTACGCTCAGATTCTTGCGTGATGTAACAATAACTGACGTGCACGATGGTGACGCCGTGGACGTTACGGTAAAAGCACAGGATACGTGGACAATCATCCCTCAGGTATCTTTCTCATCCGGAGATGGGAGACAGAAACGTTCCGTGGGTCTTGCCGAAAGTAATCTGCTGGGCTGGGGAAAGCGCCTTGAAATGGTCTACAGCGAAGACGAGCAAGCAGAGTCTCTTCAGGGAGTGTATGACGACCGGAACCTATTTGGCACCGTGAATCAGCTTCAGATGGGTTATCTCGACGGGAGCCTTGGAGAAACTACAATATTTGATATTGGAAACCCCTTTCGCTCACTCGCTCAGGACGATTCATGGAGATTACAGGTTGAAGTAAACGATGGCCTTGGGCGCCTGTTTGAAGCAGGAGATGAGAGTTTTGTTTACCAAACACAATCAGAGGACATATCTCTCTACTACGCAATCGCTGAGGGAAAACCATCAGAGGTTCGCCACCGCCTCTTCGGAGGGATTCAGTATCGCTCTGAACGTTTCCAAAGAGCCACAGAAGAAGATCTCTACGATCTGGACATAGATCCAGACTCAATCGATCTCAATGCCGATATGCTAGCTGACAACCGCAGGTTCAGCGGATTTTTCCTCAACTACAGCAGCATCGAAGAAGACTTTATGCCGATGAACTACATCGACAGATTCTCAAGAGTTGTCGACTACAACCTCGGAGAGCAATTCACTACCAGAGCGTTCATATCCCCTCGCCTTTTAGGATCCGAAGACGACACACTGCTTATGAGCGGATTCTACGCAACGGGATGGAGACTCAGTCCTGCTAGCTTCTTGCGTGGTGAGATTAACGGAAATGGCCGGATGACTTCGCAGAGACTTGAAAATGGAATCTTTCACAGTGAACTTAAATACTACCATCTCTTTGGTCCGGTTTTCTGGGGAGATCAATACCTCGGAAAGCACACGCTAGGAATCTCGTTCGAGCTTGACCATGCCGTAAACCTCGATGAGGATAAACAATTCTTGCTTGGTGCAGATAACGGGCTACGTGGCTACGAAGCACGAACCTTTGCCGGCGACAAGGGATGGCTTTTAAACATAGAAGAACGTGCTCATATAGCAGAAAATATATACGAACTGGTTAGTCTCGGTGGTGCGGTGTTTGCAGATATCGGCGGAGTCACTGATGAAAGTTTTGGTCGATTGTTTAGCGACAATACCTATGCCGACATAGGCGCTGGCCTCCGATTCGCATTCCCTCGAAGCTCTGGGGAGAGAGTACTAAGAGTTGACTTCGCACTACCACTCCGAGACGGTATAGACGGAAGCAAAACCTTTGAGGTGAGAATAATATTCTCTGGAGGGCAACTCTTTAGCTCACGGCTAACCAACGAACGCCTCGGGCTGAGCCGCGCTACCACTGAACAGGACTTTTAAGAGTTCATACTGGAGGACATTCAAATCAGCTAATACTAATCAGCACGAGTCATATAGGTCCCGGACTCGGTGTTTACCACAATCCGCTCCCCTTCTTTAACAAACGGAGGAACTGTAAGCTGTAGTCCCGTATCAGTGGTTGCTGGTTTAGGAGAATTCGACGCAGTGGCTCCCTTAAGTTCTGGCTCAGTTTCAGCCACAGTAAGAATAACAGTCTGAGGTAGCTCAACGCCTATTGGATCATCATTATAAGTGGTAATAGACACTTCCATCTGATCCTGTAGATAATACTTGCCGTCTCCGAGCAGCTCCTCGCTCAAAAGCAACTGCTCGTAATTATCAGCATTCATAAAGTGGTAACCGGTGTTATCACTATAGAGATAGGTAGCCTTAAAAGAGAAGACATCAGCCTCCTCCACGGTCTCACTCGAGTTAAAGCGGACATCGGTCTGGGTTCCGTTTAAGAGGTTGCGCATCTTCGTTTGCACAACGGCATTCCCCTTGCCCGGCGTCACATGCTGAAACTCCATTACCTTGTATGGAGTATCTTTATAAACGAGCACCTTGCCTTTACGAATCTCTGTTGCTTTCATTCCACACACCCGGTCAGTTGATCAGCACCCAGTATATCTGATCTTATTTCTCGTGGTCAAGAAACGAGAAAGGCCCCATTCACTTACGCGAACGGGGCCCTTCATGAAGAAATAATGAACTTCTAAATACTACTTCTTCTTACGACGCGCTGGTCGTTTTTTCTTAGCAGCAGCTTTTTTGCGCTTAGGTGCAGCTTTTTTCTTCTTAGCTGCAGTCTTACGCTTCTTAGCAGCAGGCTTTTTCTTAGCAGCAGTCTTTTTCTTAGCTGTTGCTTTCTTCTTACGCCTAACTGTTTTTTTCTTCTTAGCGGCTGTTTTTTTCTTCTTAGCAGTAGTTTTCTTTTTCTTAGCTGCTGTTTTTTTCTTCTTAGCTGCTGTCTTCTTTTTAGAAGTAGTCTTACGCTTCTTAGTCGTAGTCTTCTTCTTTTTAGCAGCAGTTTTCTTTTTGGCAGTAGCCTTACGCTTTTTAGGAGCAGCTTTCTTCTTAGCAGTAGTCTTCTTCTTTTTTGCAGAAGTCTTCTTCTTAGAAGTAGTCTTTTTCTTTTTAGCTGCAGGCTTTTTCTTCGCAGTTGACTTCTTCTTTGAAGCAGTCTTCTTTGAAGCTTTACGTTTCTTAATTGCCATGTGTTTTTTCTCCACTTTTATATCTAGAAGTGATGAAGTATCACTTCATGATGTTTGTGTCCTTGAGTTGCTCACAAAAACATCGCTGTTAATGTCAGCTCCTTTTATCCTCTTAGGGCAACCTTATCTTAAGACTACCTGCCGAAGCACGGACTGTTTTTTTATAAAAAAACTCCCGGAATAAAATTACTCCGAGTTGATTTTAACTTGCCATTAATCACACCACTTTGGCAAGACATTAATTTGATGATCATTTTTCTTAGAAAAGTTTCAAAAAGTCTTTCAAAAGTTTCCAAAGGTCACTTTTGCGAATCGGTATTCAGTGGTGACATTCCCACCCGACATGTGCTTTTCCATGCGAACCATTTTCAAAAATCGAAACTTCAAAATGCCCCCTAAATGTTCGCGAACGCCCTCCTGACAGCAGGCATAATATGCTGTTTTTATTAATTTTTAAGACAACCACATCTAGTATTATTCATGAAAAAACCTCTTAAGCTTTAGCACCAATCTTGCGACGTAATATACAGGGGTAACAGCAGGAGTTCGCGCTTCGCAGTCGTCTTTGCATAAATGCGATCCTGAGCACATTTACAGGCAAGAGACGTTCATAGTCGTATCTGAACAATAAAATCGTTGTAATTCTTGCAGCTGGGCACACCTCACCTGAAGTTCAAAAAAACTCTCGTACGTAGGTAGCAAGATGGAAGGAACACCAACAGAGCAAATCGAAATCAATACCCCTAAGAGCTGGGAAATTTCGCGCGCCTACGCGCAAAAACTAGGAGCTATGCCGCAATCCTTCACTTCAATAATAAGGATGCTGCTCGTAGATCACGAAAAGAATAATGGCGAGGTTAGTAACGCCAATGTCACTCAGGCTGGGTTGCTTTTGAACAGTGAAAGCTTAAAAGCCATGTACTACTATTCTCTAAAGACATTTAGAGCTGAAAGACTAGCTTCAGAGGGACACTTAACTAAGCGAAAACTTACAAGTTTCTTCACCGCTCACGAGCTTGCTTGCATCATGGCTATGAGCCTGCTTTACAGACGATGCAAGAAGCTCGTACCCGCTGAAAAGTTCTCCGAAATAGCTTCTAATACCCAGATCCGAATCAATGCCGGAGGCTATGTCGGGCAAACAATTCCTCATATTGGGCTCGGTTGGGGAATGCTTGCTGGAGCAGTAAGACTCCTTGGCGAGGTGGCTTTCATGCTTCACGACAGTGCCGGGTACGAGAAGTATTTAACCCACAAATCAAATAAAGATCTGGATTTTGATGTTGATTTTGAAACTTCAAGATGGGGTTGTACAAGCATTCAAATCGCCTGCAATCTCCTTCAAGAGCTGGGATTTGGAATCTCGACTGGGGAGTGCCTGATCGGCGGCCTTGACCCGAGAACGCCAGAAGAGCTCATTCAAGAAGACAAAGTCTATCGGGTGAAAGTTACCGGTGTATGGATTGAAGCGCTTCTGAGCACTGGTGATATACCTCAGATAACCCACCGCGGCGCCTACTATCCGATGGAAAAGGATCTTCAAAAGTTAAAAATTGACATCCAAAAAGAACCACGCCCCGGTAGTGATGAAAACTGGCTGGACAAAAACAAGAACGACATCTCCGAAGAGACAACTCCTCAGCTCTTTAGAGGTGCTTCCCCAGCAGCCCCGTCGTCTTCAGATGCTGAATCTCAAGAAGAGGAAGCCGCAATTGCAGAAGAATTTGAGGAGGCATGTGAGGAGTAACACTCCGAAGCCACCTCCCTTAATGCTACTTAACCTTTAGAGAAGAAAGAATACTTTCACAGCTCGCCTCAGCGTAAGAGTTCTCGATGCCAAGCTTTTTTAGCTGCTTGCTCTTCATACGGGCATTGTGCCGTGTGTATCGACGAAGCCGTTTGTTTCTTAGGGCCTTTTGGCTCTTTACCCCACGGCTTACGACATCTGTCCCGGTAGATAGGGCGATACTTTTGGTGTACCACATCCAGTTACGCAGGTTTAGACGAGCCTGCATGCGAAGCACCCCACTATTTGGCAACTGATAGGTACCAAGACTACACGAACCATCAAAGATACCACTTAACTCCAGCTGCGCATTAAATTGTGCCCCTGGTTCTCCAGAAAACACCATTCTGAAGTTTCTACGCTTAAAGAGCGTTTTTCGAAATCGACGGTGACCAAATGTTTTCACACTCACGCTCGGGCGAACTATTGGTTCAGGCGCACTTCCTTTTCCGTCTGAATTTATGGCTTTTAGCGCATTAATTCGGCCAGAGGTCGTAACGACCCCTTCAAGGCTTAAAAGCTGGTCAACACTTGTGGTTAGTGCGTTTTTGAGTTGAGCACTGGTAAACTCAGGGTTCTTAGCAAGGATAAGCCCCGCGAGCCCTGCAACATGAGGAGCCGCCATAGAAGTTCCGCTAAGCTTAGCATACTTACCGCCAGGGTACGTGCTAAGAATCTGCACACCGGGCGCAGCAAGGTCTACGGTACTAAGTCCATAGTTTGAAAAATGTGCCAGATTATCACTGCTATCAGTAGCTGCCACAGATATGATGCTGTCGATATCGTATCCTGACGGATAGTGCGGCACAGCATCTGTGTTTTTAGAGCTATTTCCAGCTGCAGCTACAAAAAAGACGCCAGCATCGCGTGTGCGGCGTATGGCCTTCTCAAACTCTGAAGAAGGAACAGTACTTCCAAATGAAGCATTTATGACATCAACCTCATGAGCTACAGCAAAATCAAGGGCTGTAATGGCATCGAGAATACTCCCTCCACCACCGGCACCGAGAAACTTCAGCGCCATAATACGGGTATTCCAATTGACTCCAACAACTCCTTCAGAGTTATTTCCAGTAGCACCAATGGTTCCGGCGACATGTGTTCCGTGTCCATTGTCATCGTACGGATCCCCATCATTATTCATGAAATCATAACCGTAGTAATCGTCAACATAACCGTTATTATCGTCATCAATACCATTATTTGGTATCTCACTACTGTTTTTCCACATGTTCGCGGCGAGATCAGGGTGAGTATAATCAACACCGGTATCAAGCACCGCTATGGTAACCAGCTTTGAGCCAGTAGTTTGCTCCCAAGCCTCGGGGGCACGTATCTTACCCATAGCGTAGAGATCTTCGTAAAGTGAGTCCTCAGGGATAGCTTCTATCTCGACATAGCCATTTGGCTCACAGCTCTCCAGAGGAACCTCAAGTGCAAGTTGTCTGCAGAAGTCAGAAGCCTCATAGCTATCAAAATCTACAAGATCGGCATTTGGCGCCGCACCCGGTACTAAGCTTCGAAATGATACTTTTGTAGAGTCGCTATAAAGGGCTATCTTCTTTCCATCACGCAGTCGTCGCTCTTTTACTTTACGACCACGCTTTGTGTGACGGTTCGTATCAAATTGCTGGAGAAGTGGCGACGAGTCTGCTACTCGAACGATATACTCCCCCCTATATACTTTTGGAGTTCGATCACTCGCATGAACCTGGATCGTGAAGGAAAATACAACGGATACTACAACAGCTAGGAACGCAAGTCTGCGCTTACTTCTTACAACCATACAACAACCTCTACGGGACACATTCCATGTGTTGAAACTCTTCTGACCGACTGGAAAAGAGCTCCCCCAACTCTTAGTCACCTGGTCCTTCTGGTGACAGTATTAAGGTCGTTGGATTAAGAAAAAATCCTTAATAGTTTTTTGCGTTAAAGCTCACGCTGGCAGTTCGAATAACGCATTGTGGTAGATAAAATACTGATATTATGCACAGACATGGTACATTTACGGAAATGATACCGTTAAAATTAAGAAAAAATCGCATAAATTACATTATGCGAAAAACGGAACAAGAGAATAAGGAACAACTATCGGAAGGCTACTTTTTGTAGATAGTTTTCCCTAGAGATCTAAGTTCAGTAGAGGCTTGAATAACGCGCTCTTTCATTCCTTGCTCACCTTTCTTAAGGTATGCACGAGGATCATAAAGCTTCTTGCTTCCATCTCCGTCCGCTTGAATAACCTTTTCGTAGTGTTCGTGCATATGCTCAGCTATCGGTAGTGAGAAAGAGTACTGAGTAGCAGTGTCAACATTCATCTTAACAATGCCATAGTCAAGAGTCTCCTGAATCTGCTCAACCGGTGTACCTGAGCCACCGTGAAAGACAAGATCAAATGTCTTTCCATACTTCTCATGAACAGCCGCCTGACCGTCCTTAAGGATTTCTGGCTTTAATTCTACATTCCCGGGCTTATAAATACCGTGTACGTTTCCAAAGGTAGCTGCGAACATCAGTCGAGCAGGCACAGAGAAGAGCTTCTCCGCGACGTAAAGCATATCTTCTGTCGTAGTATAGAGCTTTGTCTTATCCGTAGTTGTAGCAGCCCCCTCTTCTTCGCCGCCCACTGCACCCGCTTCAACTTCAAGTACGATGCCGAGCTCTCCACATTCCTTAAGAAGCGGCAGAGCTAACTCCATATTCTCCTCCAAAGCCAGAGCAGAACCATCGAACATATGCCCACTAAAAAGAGGTGCTAAGCCACCATCAAGGCGCTCTTTGCTCTTCTTAAGAAGCGAACGCACAAAATCAAGCTCTGCGGCCTGACAATGATCGGTATGAAGAGCAACATAAACATCAAGCTTTTCGGCCATAAGATGAACGTGTTGCGCGAGGGAAACTGCTCCCAGCACAGCATCACCAACGGCACTTCCTGAAGCAAATTTACCCGCTCCTATTGAGAACTGGATAATTCCATCAGATCCTGTCTCAGCAAAGGCAGCAAGCGCCGCGTTCGCAGTAGCAATACTGGAGACGTTAATTGCCGGGAGCGCATACTTTTGCTCTTTAGCGACATCAAGTATTTTTGCGTATTCAGAAGGTGTAGGTACCGGCATGCTTTATTCTCCCCTTAAATAAGGTATTTGAACGTATTAGTGAACTATTTCAGGTAGCTTCGCTCTAATTGACCAGACGTCAAAAATCGCGCAAGGTTGTGAGCGTTGCGCTTTGCACCAGAGGTCACCTTAAGCGAGCCTTTTTTCTCATAGCACTGTACAGAAAACCGCACGGTATTACCACCCTGAGCATTTCTGCCCTGAAGCGAGCGCGTAACACGAAAGACATACGGCGTAACAGAACCACTACCAGTAAGCGTGGTAACGGACTCTCCCTTTTTCGCTATTTTTGGCTGAGCGTCACCAACATACTCTTTCATAAAAATGATGGCACGCTTCCACGTCAGAAGACTCTGCTGGTCGTTTTGAAGAAAGCTCGTTGGAGTGGCCATTACCTCTTCAAGAGTCTGTTGCTCAACAGAAACGTATTCGTACTCATACTTCATACCACTTCGAGGCCCACTCGATGAAGAAGACGAGCTACATCCAGAAAAGCACGATACCGCCGCTATAAGAGTCAGCAGCCCAAGTAGCCTAACTTGCGGCCTGAAAAGATCAGACATAGGGAACTCAGTTATTAACCAAAAGAACTGCCACACCCACAGGTGCGGTTAGCATTCGGATTGTTAAATTTAAACCCAGTACCATTTAACCCTGAAACAAAATCAATAACTGTTCCTTTAAGGAGACCAGCGCTAACACTATCTACAAAGATACTCACACCATCAAAATCGATAACCACATCTCCCATACGAGATTCGTTATCAAAATCAAGATTATACTGATACCCTGAGCATCCGCCACCGATAACGGAGACTCTAAGAGCATCCCCGTCCTGACCTTCTTCAGAAATAGCTTTCCTAACAGCATCAACAGCTGCTGGGGTAAGAAGTATTGGCTTCTCATCTGTCGGATGAAAGCTTGTTTCTGAATCGTTTTGGGATTCGTTATTTTCGTTTCCGCTCGCTGATTCCATACATATTCTCCAAGAATAAAACTACTCATAAGGCGCGACTCGCTGGCACCTTTTCTTCATATCAGCACCTGCACGATAAGCACTTGATACCATTATAGTATATGCAAATAGCGGCTGATAGACAAGCCCCACGCCTTACCATCTCTCAGAAGTTCTTCAGAGGCCAGCACGTGGCCTCCAATCTCCTCATGACATGACTCCTAATGTTTTCACCTCAATAGGTCGATATTTCAAGTGGTGCAAAGGACAGGCACCGGAAGCTCATGGGCACACATGAAATATCCAATTGGCAACGGAGGCCGAGGTGAAAGCAGTATTGAAACATTATCGTCTATTTCTATTACCACTGGCAGCTCTCCTTGCTGCGGCGTCCATACCAGTACACGCCGAAAAAACCAGTAATACGAAAGTAGCTCGAGCTTCTTTCGGTTCGGAAGACTCCTCAGCCTTCCAACTCGATAAGACCACAAGACTAAGATACTCTCCTGTCGCCTTACCAGGTGGGGCAAAACTTACACTGATTAGTCCTCAACAATGGATGCCAATGGCAAATAAGCTCACAGGCTCCTTAGAGGGGCTACATAGCACGTTCCAACGTATTTTTGGCACCATTCCTCCCTTTGAGGTCTCCCTTCGCTTGATGGACGACGAACAGTTCTACCGTAAGACCGGTGCCCCACGTTGGACAAATGCCATGTTCTATCGAGGACAGATTATCATACCACTCTCTTCTGAAAATACCGCCGACATAGACAATATCTACCGATCGGTAAAGCACGAATACTCTCATGCTGTCGTACACGCTCTGAGCGGTGGCACTTGTCCAGGGTGGCTCGATGAAGGACTCGCACAGTGGGTTGAAGGAGAAGAAAACCCCTCCCTTCTTCCAGCAATGGTTCAATGGGTGAACCAAAAGAAGCAACCACTGTCCTTTGACCTTCTTCAGGGGGGATTTACCGGCCTACAAAAAGAAAAAGTACCGGTTGCCTACGCCCAGTCCCTCTACTCAACGAGATATATCTTCAAGGAGCACGGACTTGGAAAAATCAGAAAGTACCTCAAGCTCCTTCGCGAAAAGAAAACTAAGAGTCTCGCATTTGAAGAGAGTTTTGAGCTGACAGAATCAGAGTTTGAGTCAAAGTTCAGTAGCTACGTGAAAAGACTGGGGTACCAGCACCGCCATAAGGTTGACCGATAAGAACGCAAAAACCCCTCAACAATCTTACATATTCTGACGATGTTCAACGTATGGCTGAAACAGATGATACTACCACACGTGAACTGAATGTGCTTTTTATCGATGACGAAGAGCTCATGCGAGATGTCGCAAGACTGATGTTTGAAGACATTGGATGGAAGGGGTACATAGCTGAAGACGCAAAGAAAGGAATCGATCTCTACACCGAACACAACCATGAGATCGATCTCGTAATCGTAGACTTTTCAATGCCAGACATGAATGGAGTCGAAACTGCTAGAGCACTTAAACAGATTAACGATGATGCAAAGATTGTCGTGATTTCAGGATTAGTGTGTGACGATCAACTTGCCGAACTCGAAGCAGGACATGCCCTTGGATTTGTCTCCAAACCGTTCCTCTATGAAGATCTTCTTGATTGTATTGACCAGAACTTTCCTGACCTTAGAAGAGTTTAGTCAGAAGTGCGTTCAGCTTCTATGGCCTTATCAAAGTGAGCCACTTCCGAAACAAGCTCATCATACTTCTCTTTCGCCCCTTCTAACGAACCTGCTCTACCAAGCTTCTCTAACTCGAAACAGAGAGCCTGACATCTCATAGCGCCGAGATTGCCCAATGCACTTTTGGCAGCATGCGCACTTTTTTCAAGTTTTGATGCGTTCTCCTGTTCAACACCTTCCTGAATCTGCGCCAGCATACCATCTCGTTCTTCGAGATATATATCGAAAAGCTCATGCAACAACTCAATGTCACTATCAACCCGATCGAGCGTGCCTTCTTTATCAAATACTGGTAATTCGTTCATACCTCACCCCCAAGATACATATGGGGCAAAAGATTCAGGAGATATCCTTTAATAGCTCTCTAGCTATCACTACTCGCTGGATCTGACTCGTCCCTTCGTAAATTTGCATGAGCTTAGCATCTCGCATAAGCTTTTCAACCGGGTACTCTTTAGTATAACCGTATCCGCCGAAGATTTGAACAGAATCCGTAGTAATACGCATCCCCACATCAGCACTAAAACGCTTGGCCATACTTGATTCGACACTCGCTTGCTTCCCATCATCAATAAGCGACGCAGAATGGAGAGTTAAAAGTCTTGCAGCATGAATATCTGTTGCCATATCAGCAAGCATAAATTGAATACCCTGAAACGAAGAGATAGGGCGTTCAAACTGTTTACGCTCTGTGGCATAACGAAGAGCGTGCTCATAAGCCGCCCTAGCTATACCTGTCGCGATAATAGCAGTCATGGGTCTACTGGCATCCAATGTTTTCATCGCTACAGCAAACCCCTGCCCTTCCTTACCGATGAGATTGGACACAGGTATCTTGACATTATCAAACTGGACCGGCGTTGTATTAGAACATCTCTGACCGAGCTTATCCTCATGTGGCCCGGCAGTCACTCCTTCGGTATCCGCGTCAACAACGAAACAACAAATACCAGCATGTTTTTTTGACTTATCGAGCGTAGCAAATACAGTATACTGACTGGCATAACCGCCATTGGTTATCCACTGTTTCTGACCATTTAGGATGTAGTAATCGCCCTTCTTCTCAGCCTTCGTTGATATACCAGCAGCATCAGAGCCAGCTCCGGGCTCACTAAGACAAAAAGAAGCAAAAGCTCCACTCTCACAGATTGGCTTTATAAACTTCTCTTTTTGCTCATCAGTAGCAAAGAATTTCAGCGGACTAAGTGCGAGGTCATTAGCAACAACCGAAGTTGCCATTCCGGCACACCCACTCGCGAGTTCCTCAACAACGAGACACGTATCGGTCAGAGAGAGACCAGTACCTCCACACTCCACCTCCTGATAGAGGTTCATAAAACCACTGGCATGTGCCTTCTTAAAGAATTCAGTAGGAAATGTAGAATCCCTATCACACTCTGCAGCTATTGGGAGAATTTCAGTGCGGGCGAATTTTCTGGATTCGCTCTGTAGCGCCGACTGCTCCTCGCTAAGCGTAAGGGTAAGTGGGATATTCATATATCAATCTCTGTTGTAACGTGAGTGGATAAGTTAGCAAACGCTACTAGTTTGCAACCATCCCGGCGGAAACAACATCCTTCTCAAGCGAAGAAGCAAGACCACGCGCTGCACCAGCACCCAGTGACTCAGAAAGCTTAGCTGCAGCTTCACTGAGATGTTCATGAATATCCTCAACCTTTGCACGGTACTGAGGTATAAGGACCTCGATAGCACCAGGTACAGTATCTTGATTCCCTTTAACCACACGAGACACACAAACCACATCAGCTTCTGTCCCCCCAGGATCAACAACAATCCCCGTAGAACGAAGCTCTCCAAGTTGACTCTTAATAGCAGCGTCTTGAGCCGTGTTTCCAGCAAGAAGCTCAGTAAGGACACTATCTGGAAGCTGAGCAGTCAAAAGACGTCCTACTGCACACAGCTTTGCAGGGAAAGATGTAGCTAAACGAGGAGCTACCTTAACAGGCCTCTTTGAAGTAATACTGATCGGATACTGAACGGTTCCATTTTGGAGAACAGCAAAGCTCACTGTTTCACCAATCTCATCTGCAAGCTTCTTAATGATAGGCATAGCACGTTCAACAAGAGTACTCTGAGCAACATAAGACTGTCCAAGCTCAA
This sequence comes from bacterium, assembly GCA_030431715.1. Lineage (GTDB taxonomy): Bacteria > Bdellovibrionota_C > UBA2361 > UBA2361 > RFPC01 > JAUIIO01. The sequence continues at coordinate 310,170 of JAUIIO010000001.1, read as the reverse complement.
GACACTTGGGGCCAAGACGATAATCCTCGGTATCTGGATTCTGCTCGACATAGCCACGAAGCTCTAGCGTGGCAAGGAGTCTAAAAACGTTATTCTTGTGTAACTTGAGACGCTTCGACAGCTCAGTAACACCAACCTCACCGCGAGCCTGAGCAAGCTCCTCAAGCACATCCATGGCGTGAGAAACTGACTGAATCATATAATTTGCTTTTTCGCGTTTAACCATCTGCAATCCTTTTTACTTTTTTAAAAGGTCTATCCTGAATACTTGTAGGAGAACAAACTAACCTTATATGTTATTTCCATACAGCCATTCATATTGTCAAGCAGGTTTCATTCCAAGAAGAATCGCAACCGGAAATAAACGCTTGTCGGCCTCACCAAAATGAGCCCTACCAAACGAACTTGAACAACTCTCATGACATTAGCCAGTGCACCGTCACCCAGACCTACATCCTCTAAAGAAAACGGTAGTTTGTAAATCCTAAAATCACGGTGTTACTGATAAAACTATCCGCTGGCCCCTAAAAAAGCAATAGGTCTTTCACCCAGTGAGACAGGTCACAATGTCGAGTAATTACGAGAAGATATGATGCTGCAAACACCACTCTTTCGACCAACGATTTCTAAGGTTATTGGGGCCCTTATTTATCGAGACAGCTGTTGATTCTCCTCCTGCTGAGTGGCCAGCTCTGCCTCAATATCAATCTCTTCTGCATTGACATCATTTTCATCAATTAAGCTATAGAGGTAAGAGGTGGACTGAAGCCCGCGAAAGGAGATAACAAGAACATCGCGGACTTCTCCGCGAACATCCCCATAAAGAAAAGGGACTATAAAATACCCGTACTCCACACCCGGCTCAAGGTCACGATCGGAAAATGAGTAGAGAAGCTCCTCCTCTGTAAGCTTGACCTTTCTCGTTGGGCGCCCTTCCTCCTCGGCCTTTTCAAGCATTTCCATGTACTTTTCGAAGTGATGATCGGGGATGGTAAGAAGCAGGTGATCTTCATCAAAATCAAACTCTTCAATCTTTTCCTGATCTGGGAATGTGATCCGGTATATCTTAAAGCCATCAAAGAACTTGAGATCTTTTCCCCGACGATCTTTTACGGAAGCTTGCCACTTGAAATCCACACCATCAATTAGTGGAATAATCTGAAAATCGGTGGGAGCTAACGCCCCAAGCGTTTCGGGAGGAAAAGGCTTACCGTACTTTCCACAACTCCAAAGGGTACAAGATACAAGAAGAATGAAGATAGGCCTGAGAAATTTCATAGCCAAATTAAAGCATAGAGGCACAAGAGAGCACAGAGGAAAAACGCAAAGCAGTCCTATTTTTCCATAAAGCTTCTCAAGCGCTTACTGCGGCTGGGATGACGCAACTTCCTGAGAGCCTTTGCTTCAATCTGACGAATACGCTCACGTGTGACATCAAAATTCTGCCCGACTTCCTCTAGAGTATGGTCGCTCTTCTCACCAATGCCAAATCGCATACGAAGCACTTTTTCCTCTCGAGGTGTCAGGGTAGCCAATACACGTCTTGTCTGTTCATGAAGGTTCATGTTCACAACAGCGTTCGCAGGCGATACCGCACGCTTATCCTCGATAAAGTCTCCAAGATGAGAATCCTCTTCTTCACCAATTGGCGTCTCAAGCGAAATAGGCTCCTTAGCTATCTTTAGAACCTTACGAACCTTATCTACCGGAATCTCCATCTTGTCTGCGATCTCTTCAGGCGTCGGCTCTCGACCAAGATCTTGAACGAGAGAGCGAGAGGTCCGAACAAGCTTATTAATCGTCTCGATCATGTGTACAGGAATACGAATAATTCTCGCCTGATCCGCGATCGCTCTTGTAATTGCCTGACGTATCCACCAAGTGGCATAGGTAGAAAACTTATACCCACGCTGGTACTCAAACTTATCTACGGCTTTCATTAAGCCGATGTTTCCTTCCTGAATCAGGTCAAGAAACTGGAGTCCGCGGTTTGTGTACTTCTTCGCGATAGAAACAACAAGCCTCAGGTTAGCCTCAACAAGCTCCTGCTTGGCTTCATATGCCCGATACTCAGCATCTTTAAGAATTCGAACAGAGGTGTGAAACTCCTGAAGCTCCATGAGTGTGCCTTCCTCAAGCTGCAGAAAGACCTCCTGTGCCTCTGCAACTCTCTTTCCGAGAAGGCGAGCTTCGTTTGCCTTCAACTTTAAGCGTCGGCAGACTCGCTTGAATTCAAGTTGATTTTCAGAGATCAGCTCAGGACCAGCCTCAAGAATCTCAGCGCGATCGCGAGCGTACTTGCGCTCAAGAGAACGAAGAGTTTTAAGAACAGACTCTACATCGGTGTGGAGCAACTTAAGTTTTTCACCCATCTTCGTTAGCTGCTTGATGTTCAAGTTTAGCTTAACGATTTTTTGACTATTACGAGTGAGAAGCTTTTCGTACTTGCGAGCGAGCTCAGCACTGACTTTCCCTTTCTTGCCACGGGCCTTCTTAAGATCAAGATAGAGCTTTTCTGTATCTTTAAGGGCTTTTTTATAAGTAGTAGCCTTCTTAAGAAACTCTTTTTTCTGTCTCTGCTCCTCAAGATCTTTTTGTGAAGGAACATCTTCCCCTTCTGGACTCTCTTCAGTGTTTTCTTCCTCTTCCTCTTCCTCTTCAGAATCAGATTCCGTGTCTTCTTCCATAAATAGATCTCGGAGGCGTATCTCGTCGTTCTTCACACGCTGAAAAAGGTCAACAACGTATGCGAGAGAGGCTGGCTGCCGTAAAATCTGTTCCTCCGCAGCCTGCTCACCTTCTTCAATACGCTTCGCAATGGTAACTTCACCCTCTCTTGTGAGAAGACTGACATTCCCCATCTCTCGAAGATACATGCGTACAGGGTCTACCCCCTTACCGATCTGCACCTCTTCAGTCCCATCACCTGAATCAAACTTTGACTTACGTGGTTTGTCGAAATCATCGTCGTCATCGTCAGAATCATCAGAGGATCTTCGACGCTTTAGCGAGCTAAATGCTTCAACATCATCACTGTCAAGATCGAGATCCTCTTCGAACTCATCATCGCTACTGTCATCTTCACTCAGGATGTATTCTTTATCTTCTAACTTATCGAGCTCTTTTTTATTCACTCGACTATTTCTCATAACTCCACTTTGCTCAGCAGCAAGAGTCACAGTCTCTTCAGCTCCCTTTTTAGCTGCGGTAGTTTTAGTACTCTTCTCTTTTGAAGATTTCGCAACTGTCTTCTTGGTAATCTTCTTCTTAGCAGCAGCTTTTTTTGCCGTAGTCTTTGTCCGGGTCGCTTTCTTCGCAGAAGTGGCTACGGTTTTTTTCTTAGCCGTAGTCTTCTTAGCAATCTTTTTCTTGGAGGTCGTTTTCTTACTCTTCGCAGCTGTTTTCTTCGCACGCGTAGAAGTAGATTTCGCACGAGCTGTTTTCTTTGCAGCTGGCTTTATCTTTCGTTTTGATTTGGCTTGATTTTTTTTCTTCGTAACCACTCACACCCCTTTGTTTGTTCTGGCTCGTTCAGTAAGCATTTTGATCTGCGTACATTTCAATTTCGATCTCGCGCCAATTTTATCAGCATAGCGATCTGTCAGATCAGCGCAAGCCGAAGCGAAAAGTAAACCACCTGACGTCAAATGAGACTCACAGGCACATTCGCTCGCAATAGAGTCTCTCTTAAATATTAACAAAGCATTTCAGTATCTTACCTAGACGCCCTGAATATTCCTTCATATATTACTCATGAGTGCAGATCTTAAAAAATCGGCATTCTTAATGGTTATTATGCACCTATTGGTAAATTCTTGACCTATCAGGTGCTCTTTTTTGCCCGAACAAAGCAATCTACCTCAAACATGAAAGTTTAGCTTGACTTGATAAATTAATCCAGAGACACACACAAGAAAAAAGAGCTGAGTTTTCAGCCACCTACCTCATTACCTGAGGCAAGTTTGATTCTCCGAGTAAGCTCAAGACGTCTCTGGCTGAGTTTCACTCGCTCATCCTCCTCTTGTGCACTCGTCATATCAAGTTCGATACGCGAGAGCTCACGCCTCAAGAGCTCATGACGCAACCTGCCTTCGCATTCCTTAAAAGCCTTCATAAGTACTCCATTTGACTCATTGTGCATCTTGTAAGCTGCCTTCCAGTGGGCCAGCCACTCCCTTCCTGACTTCTTCAAAAGGTCTTGTATCGCCCCCTTCTTCTCCCCATCCGACATTTCACTCTGTACAATATTACTCATAAAGCTAATGAAGCTAAGTGACGCGGGGTGAAGCACCTGACACCATTCTGGTGACGCAAGAATGGCAGGTGCAAGTTCTTCACGGTGAACCATGCACGCTTGCAAGATCGTTTTATCAAGAGGAGGGAGATGAGTAACGGAAGTTACCTCTTCCAATCCCTGAACTTCATCATCCACGATCGTACGCACAGAGGAACTTCCTGCAGAAGTACTACCGACAATATCTTTAAAGACATCACTATCAACCATAAGAAAGTTGGCTGCTTGTTGGTACAATTCGTCTTTTTCTATTGGATTCTGGACAGGCGTCAGCGCCTCTACCACCTTCTGACATAATTTTCCTTTTAAAGCAGGTCCGAGATTTTGAACATCCTCAATACCATTACTTGATAGCAGAAACTCAAGGTAACATTCCAACAACGAGAGCCTTGGATATTCTTCCAGAAATGCTTCAAGCCCCGAACCATGCGTCATTGCTAGAGAGTCAGGATCCTCACCTGCTTCCAAAAAGAGGACTTCGACATCAATTCCTCTCCCGACAAACAGTGGAAAAAGTCGTCCTGCTGCTTTCTTGCCAGCAGCGTCACCATCAAATACAACTCTCACCCGACTACAGAGATGCTTTAACCTCTCAACGTGGCCCTCAGCTACAGCAGTTCCACAGGTAGCAAGAACATTTCTTACCCCCTGCTGCCAAAGCGAGATAACATCCATGTATCCTTCCACAAGATAAACATATCTCTTCTCACGAATCGCCGCAGTCGCGTGTGGCACACCGTAGAGAATCTTGCTTTTATGATATATCGGACTTTCAGGTGAGTTAATATATTTGGGGGAGTTCTTGTCTTCATGCTGTGGCAAGATTCTACCACCGAAACCTGCGATACGCTCAGGACCAGTAGCTACTGGAAAAATCAGCCTTCCACGAAAAGTATCATAGATTTCTCCGCGCGGGCTTCGTCTCGCCATTCCTGCCAGAACAATATCTTCATCCTTAAATCCTTTTTTTCTAAGGACGTCTGTCAGACTGCGCCACTCTGTGGGCGCATAACCGAGTCGGAACTCACTCAGAGCTTCAGCAGTAATGCCTCGACCTTGAACATACGATTTTTCTGATGCCGGCGCTTTATCAAGTGCGTATTGATAAAACTTCATTGCCAAAAGCACGATCTCTTCAACTCTCTTTTTTTCGTTTGCTTGCTCTCGATTAAAAGTGCGGTTCGTATTGTTCGTATAGCGTATAGTAATGCCACTACGTTCCGCTAACTCCTGTATCGCTTCAGGGAAGGAGAGCCCACGCTGTTTCATGAGAAAAGAAAAGACGTTGCCTGACTCCCCGCAACCAAAACAGTGATAATACCCTTCCTCACGTACAGAAAATGACGGGGTTTTCTCCCCATGAAAGGGACACAGCCCCATGTAAGAAGATCCTTTACGTTGGAGCTGTACGGTTTCTCCTATAATTTGAACGATGGGAGATTTTTCACGTACTTCATTAATGGTTTCTTCTGAAATCATATCGAATTGATCACGAGCTTAGAACGAAGCAGTGTTTCTTATGAATCCTCGTCTTTATAGTCGACAGATATCTCTAAAATTTCATACTCTTTAACTCCTCCCGGCAGCTTCATACGCGCGATGTCTCCAACCTCACGGCCAATCAGACCACGACCGATAGGAGATTCAAGGGAGATGAGATTCTTTTTTACGTCAGACTCATCGGCACCAACTATCGATAGAACTCGCTCCTCACCTGAGTCAACGTCCTCAATGCGAACCGTAACACCAAATACTACCTTTTCCGGATTAGAAATATCAGCAGGATTTATAACTTCTGCGTAGCTTAGTTTGGCCTCAAGATCTCGAATTTTTGCTTCGGTAAGCCCAGATCTCTCTTTTGCGGCATCGTACTCAGCGTTCTCAGAGAGATCTCCATGAGCTCGTGCGACCTCTATCGCTTTTGCCAGCTCCGGACGCATTCCTTTTAATCGCGAAAGCTCATCACGAAGCTGGCGATATCCTCTCGGGGTCATCGGTCTTTTCATAAAATAGCACCCATTTTAAGTTGTTCGTTATCTGATAACGGAACAGGTTCAGTGTGATACGTTTGGAGAGGGCAGACTTCAACATTCCCCTTCTCTGCTTTTAGTATCCGGATAGCTTCCGTCGCAGCCGCCGCGGCAGCAACAGTCGTATAGGTTGGAATAGATAGCTCATGAGCTACAAGGCGTATAGAGCGTGAGTCGAGTAGAGGCTCATGACCTTCGGGAGTATTAATGACAAGCTGAATTTCTCCCTCTCCCAACATATCAACAACATGCGGTGAGCCTTCCCTAACTTTTTTCACCTCAGAAACCTTCACCCCCTTGCTTGCAAGATAGCTGGCAGTTCCATGTGTTGCTACAACTTCAAATCCATTTTTAATGAGAGATTTCACTACTGGCAAGATCTCATCCTTATCCCGATCGGCAACGCTAATGAAGGCACGACCTGTGAGAGGAAGTTCAATACTTGCTCCTGCTTGAGCACGAGCAAAACTGCCAGCAAACGTGGTATCAATGCCCATGACTTCACCTGTTGATTTCATCTCTGGTCCAAGAATGGTATCGACACCCGCGAACTTCCTGAATGGAAAAACACATGCCTTCACAGCACAGTACCGTTTATCCTTTTCATAACGCGCAGATGTTTCTATCTCAGAAGCAAAGTCAGATAGCAAGCGACCTGCCATAACACGTGATGCGATCTTGGCCCATGGAACGCCGGTGGCCTTACTCACAAAAGGCACCGTCCTTGAAGCTCTGGGGTTAACCTCTAAGATATAAAGCTCTCCTTCAGGAGTTACCGCAAATTGTATATTCATAAGGCCAACGACCTTTAGCCCGAGCGCAATCTCTTTAGCCTGAGCCTTCATCAAATCTATCACTTCAGATGAAAGCGATTGAGGAGGAAGGCAGCACGAGCTATCTCCAGAGTGAATACCTGCGCGCTCGATATGTTCCATCACACCAGCAATGGCAACCTCCTTACCATCGCAAACGGCATCCAGATCTACTTCAATAGCATTGTGTAAAAATCTATCAAGAAGCACCGGACGTTCATTAGAAACTTCGACACTCTCATGCATATACGTACGGAGATCTTGTTCTGAATATACAATACGCATAGCTCTCCCACCGAGAACGAATGAAGGTCGTATCATGAGTGGATACTGAATTTTCTCAGCTGCCAACAGTGCTTCCTCAAGCGATCGCGCCGTGGCAAAGTCTGGCTGCTGAAACCCACATTGAGTAATGAAGGAAGAAAAAAGCTCTCTATCTTCTGCCATGTTTATCGAATCAACTGAAGTCCCAAGAATTGGAATTCCGGCATCATGAAGCTGCTGAGCGAGCTTTAACGGAGTTTGTCCACCAAATTGAACGATGACTCCAGTAGGTTTCTCTCTTTCCAGAATAGCAAGAACGGATTCTAGCATGAGCGGTTCGAAGTAGAGCCTATCACTCGTATCGTAGTCAGTAGATACGGTTTCAGGATTACAGTTGATCATGATGGTTTCATATCCATCTTCTTTGAGCGCCTGTAAGGCATGCACACAGCAATAATCGAACTCAATGCCCTGACCAATTCGGTTTGGTCCAGAACCCAGTATTACGACTTTCTTTTTGTCTGTTGGTAACGCTTCGTCTTCACCTGTATCATACGAGGAATATAAATAAGGTGTGTGAGCAACGAATTCAGCTGCACAAGTATCTACGAGACGAAATTTGGGAGTAATGCCATTTTCAATCCTAATCTTTCGAACCTCTTCCTCGGTCATTTTCGAGAGTGAAGCTATACGCTGATCGCTAAACCCCTCTGACTTGAGTTCAGACAGAAACTCAGGAGTGAGCGAAGACTCAGTAAGTCTTGTTTCTAAATCTACTATCGATGAAATCTCGGCAAGGAACCAAGGATCGACACTCGTTTCCGCATAGAGTTCATCAACACTTATTCCAGAGCGAAGAGCCTCGGCAAGATACCACATTCTATCAGGTGTCGGCGTCCGGCAAGCATGAAGCAACTCAGCTTTTCCAAAATCTCTAACAAGATGATGACGGTCAAATCCATTAGAATCTTGCTCAAGTGAACAGAGCGCTTTCTGAAGAGCTTGCGCAAAGTTCCGTCCAATGGCCATAGCCTCACCGACGGACTTCATCTGTGTTCCAAGTTTAGACTCTGCCAGTGGAAATTTTTCAAACGCAAACCTCGGAATTTTCAATACCGTGTAATCAAGCGCAGGCTCAAAACATGCTGGCGTTTCTCTTGTAATGTCATTAGAAAGTTCATCAAGGGTATAACCTACGGCGAGTTTCGCAGCGATCTTAGCAATAGGAAATCCTGTTGCTTTAGACGCCAATGCCGAACTTCGAGATACCCGGGGATTCATCTCAATAACAATAACGCGACCAGTATGAGGCTCGACAGCAAACTGCACATTCGAACCACCTGTATCGACACCGATTTTCCTAATTATCTTAATCGCCGCATCCCTGAGTACTTGATATTCTTTATCAGTAAGAGTCTGAATAGGAGCGACCGTAATAGAGTCCCCTGTGTGTACTCCCATTGGGTCAATATTTTCGATGGAGCAAATTATGACAACATTATCATTGAGATCTCTCATAACTTCGAGCTCAAATTCTTTCCATCCGAGAAGAGACTGCTCTAGAAGAACTTCACTGTTTGGACTTGCTTGCAGTGCGTGCGCTACCATCTGATGCAACTGGCTCTTGTCCTCGACAATTCCCCCACCAGAACCACCAAGAGTTCTCGAGGGACGTAGTATAATGGGATATCCTATGTCTTGAGCAATAGCCTCGGCGTCACTCAGAGAGTGAGCAACACCACTACGAGCAGATTGCAAACCGATATCGTCCATCGCTTGTCGAAAAAGCTCACGATCTTCGGCCATTGTTATGGAATCAATCTTTGCTCCAATGAGCTCACACTCGAACTCATCAAGCACTCCACGTTCTGCAAGTTCAATAGCTACGTTTAGAGCCGTTTGCCCACCCATGGTTGGTAAAAGCGCATCCGGACGTTCTTTTTCAATGATGGCAGCAACATGCGTTGCCGTTATTGGCTCGACATAGGTCCTATCAGCAAATTCCGGGTCCGTCATAATCGTAGCAGGATTTGAATTCACAAGTACGACTTGATAACCCTCTTCTTTTAGTGCCTTAACAGCTTGCGTTCCAGAGTAATCAAATTCACAGGCTTGTCCTATAACTATCGGTCCCGAACCTATGAGAAGAATTTTTTTGATATCAGTTCTTTTTGGCAATGTACTATCCTTTTCTTACACAATCCCCTGAAACAATACTGGATCAGCTACTACTCACTGAGCCTTGCTGATACCCAACAACAAATTCATAAAATCGTTTAAAGAGATACTGGGAGTCATGTGGTCCTGCCGATGCTTCGGGATGATACTGAACACTAAAACATTGCTTTTCCTCGGAGTGCAGCCCTGCCACTGTTTGATCATTTAAGTTTAGATGTGAAACATACTTACGCTCCGGAAGACTCTCTGGATCGACGGCGAATCCATGGTTTTGAGTAGAGATCTCAACCTTGCCTGTCGCGAGATCCTTCACAGGGTGATTTGCACCTCGGTGTCCGAATTTTAACTTATAGGTCTTACCACCAAATACTTGCGCAAGAATCTGATGACCAAGGCAGATACCAAATACCGGAACTCTCCCAACAAGCTTTTTCACCTCTGCAACGATATCTTGAAGCGTTGCCGGGTCACCGGGCCCATTAGACAGGAAAACTCCATCAGGTTTTAGCTCCATGATCTCTTCAGCACTCGTTGAAGCGGGAACAACTGTGACACGAAAACCTATGCCTGTTAACAGTCGCAAGATATTTCTCTTAATACCAAAATCCATAGCGACAACATGAGGCCGAGACCACATCTTACCATGTGCTATCTCAGGGTAACTATTTGATACGGGATCCCACGGAAGCTCGTTCCAGCTGTAGGCCTCTTCGCAACTTACCTCACGAACAAAATCTTTGCCTTCCATAGAACCATACTCTGCGGCTTTTTTCTGGAGTAAGGAGATATCCCCTTCCTTCTCAAGAACCGCCATAGCTCCAGGCTGCGCTCCGTTATCCCGTATGTAGCGAACAAGAGATCTTGTATCAATATCACAAAGTCCCATAATATTGTTTCGCTTAAGATAATTTTCAAAAGATTCTTTTGAGCGAAAATTTGAAACTCTCTTACTGAGATCTCGAACAATTACCCCTTCTACATGCACAGCGCTACTTTCTACATCAAGATCATTGCAGCCCACATTGCCAATATGAGGGTAGCAAAAACACATAATCTGACCTGCATAGCTCGGATCGGTTACTATCTCCTGGTAACCACTCATTGAGGTATTAAAGACGACTTCGCCAATGGAGGCATTCTCAGCATCGACAGTCGCACCAAAGGCATTTCCGATAAAACTTTTCCCGTCTGCAAGTACTATAGCGGCTTTTTTCATATGCAAATCTTTCCATTCTGAAGCTTAACTTCTCCACCAACAAAAACGGTATGAACCGCTCCTTGAAATTGCCGTCCAATAAATGGGCTATTCGTAGAGATTGATACAATGTCGTCCTGTCCGAATGTCCACTTTTTATCAGGCGAAACAAGAGCAACGTCAGCCGGAGAACCTTTTTGTAAGGTACCGGCATTGAGTCGAAAGGCACGTGCTGGCCCGGTTGAGAGCACGTCAATTGCCTTTGTGAGAGGGAGAACACCTTCATGAACAAGATCGAAAATAACCGGCATACTGGTCTGAAGCCCCAGTATCCCCATCGCAGCTTCCTCAAAAGCAATCTTCTTCACGTCATCTTCGTGTGGTGCATGATCGCTTGCTACCGCATCTAATGTGCCATCACAAAGTCCAGCAATAAGCGCCTGACGATCTTCCTCCTTTCTTAGAGGTGGACTCATTTTTGAATACGTATCGTATTCTGCCACGGCCTGCTCAGTCATAACTAGGTGGTGTGGGGTCACCTCAGCAGTTACCGGAATATTGTCATTCTTGGCTCGGCGAATGAGCTCTACGCTTCTAGCCGTAGAGACATGACAGAAATGAACTGGAGAATTTGCTTCTCGGGCGAGTTCTATATCACGTGCAACCATGACATCTTCTGCAACGCCTGGCAGGCCGGTAAGTCCAAGCTTCGTCGAGAGCGCAGATTCATTCATACATCCACACCCACTAATCGACTTATCCTCTTCATGACAGCTGATGGGAACGCCTATCATACGACACCACTCAAGAGCTCGTCTCATGAGACCGGCATTATAGACAGGATCACCATCATCAGAAAATGCTACACAGCCGGCCTCTGCTAGCTCACTTAGTGGTGCAAGTTCCTTCCCAAGGCGATCAACAGAGACCGCCCCAATTGGCAATACACGAGCAAGATTAGCTTCTCGCCCCTTATCAATAATATACCGAACTATCTCCTCTGAATGTATGGCCGGATCTGTGTTCGGCATACAACATATAGAGGTATATCCACCAAGAATAGCAGCGCGAGAGCCTGTAAGTACGGTCTCTTTCCATTCTTGACCGGGCTCACGAAGATGAACATGAAGATCGATAAGACCAGGGATAACCCACATACCCTTTGCATCAACCTCAGTTACATAAGACATCTCTGAGAAAGCTCCACGTGGAGCGATATCTTTGATCTTCTCTCCCTCAATAAGAACATCGAACTCGCCGTCGATATCACAAGATGGATCTATAACTCTACCATTTGAAATAAGAATCACGACTCCCCTCCCTCGCTACTTCGTCCCGTAGCCAGATGAAACAGTACAGCCATACGTACTGCAACTCCGTGCTTAACTTGCTCTTCAATAAGGCTTCGTTCCCCTTCTAAAATATCACGGCTAATTTCTATGCCACGATTTACAGGTCCGGGATGCATAACGACCGTTTCTGGCTTAGCAAAATTACGAACTCTCTGCTCCGTGACACAATAGAGTCTCGTATACTGTTCAAGGTTAGGAACAAAAAAGCCTTCCTGACGCTCAAGCTGCATCCTGAGCACCATGATAAAATCAACATCTTCGAGTCCACTTTCAAGGTCATGATGAATTGAGATCTTACCACCTTCAGCAAAAGCTCCAAGATAGTCTTGGGGCACGAGTGTTGGTGGGCCAACAAGCCTAACTTCATTTCCTAGAAGAAAATGAGCCCAAATATTACTACGGGCAACTCTGGAATGACGAATATCACCGACAATAGCCACTTTCTTACCGGATATTTTTTTCATGTCTTGATCAAATTTTCGGTAAAGAGTCAGGATATCAAGAAGCGCCTGCGTGGGATGCTCGTGCATGCCATCACCAGCATTTACGATCGCCGTTCGTGTGCTCACGCGCTGGCCACGCTGCGCAAGCTTCTCATATCTCTTATTGAGCTCTTGAGCTAGAAAATGAGGGGCGCCACCTGCTCGGTGACGAACAACAACGACGTCTGGCTTCATTGCCTCAAGCGTTCTTGCCATGTCCAGCAAACTCTCCCCCTTTGACATAGAGGACCCACTACCAGAGATATTAATAGTATCAGCCGAAAGCCTTTTACCTGCAATTTCAAAGCTTACTCTCGTACGAGTGCTCGCTTCCAAGAATACATTGATAATTGTTTTTCCACGAAGTGCCGGTACTTTCTTTAATTCTCTTTCAGATATTTCAATAAAAGAATTAGAACTCTCAATAAGCTGAGTTAATTGCTCTGAAGTGAGCGACTCGATAGAAAGCAGATGATCAGGATAACAGAGTGATGAGCGCTCGACTCCTTCTAGCTTTTTAGCGCCTCCCTGTAAAAGTGAGGGCGTTCCGGCAATATTCTTATTCCCAGTCATAGCTTCCTGTAGTGCAGCATTCTCCATTTTCCCGTGCTCCTGAAGAATCTCATTAAATAGAGTGGTCTTGTATAAGATACACCCCATCGTTTTCATACCCCATCTCTGATAAACGAACTCGAACAAACTCATCTTTTGACGTCGGAATGTTCTTTCCGACATAATCTGGACGAATTGGAAATTCTCGATGTCCCCGATCTGCAAGAACGGCAAGCTCTACACATGTAGGCCTCCCAAAGTCGATAATCGCATCGAGCGCTGCTCTTATGGTACGTCCCGTATAAAGAACATCGTCTACAAGTATGATGCGGTGACCAGAAACAGGGAAAGGAAGATCTGTTGCCTTAAGCATAGGTTGCTCAGATGAGTGAGAGAGATCATCACGGTAGAGTGTAATATCGATCACGCCAAATGGTATCTCTTTGCCTTCAATCTCACAGATCTTATCGTGGATACGACGACCCAGAAACTCTCCAGCTGTCCTAATCCCAACTATAGCAACCTCTCCTTCTGAGTCTTTACGCTCAAGAATTTCGTAACTCATTCTCGTAAGACATCGATCGATCGCAGCGGTATCAACGACGGTCTTCCAATCCGTTGGTATAGAGTGTTTATCATCAGAACTCATGGTTAACCTCCTGAAATCGAGTAACGTATACCTTTACGCATCTAGAACATCTCTAAGATGAGAAGCAAAACGCAAGAAAAATGCACAAGGATGAGTTGAATTGAATAAATTCAATAAGGACATTAGTACTCACCTTAGCAAACTCACTGTTTTGCATTAAAGGCCTTCATAGGACTGTATCACAGCCATATCCCCAATACAATCAAGACATGACGCCTGTGGATACGTGGGCTAAGTCGTTGATAACGTGGCTACCACAAACCTTCCCCTTTCTCTTCATCTTGCACTTGCACCATAAGTCATTGCGAGGCGCGTGCCGTCAGGCATTTTGCTGCAAGCAAAATAGCGAGACATTCATGTCGAACGACGCGGCAATCCCAAATCAGTTGAAGCCACTTCGAGGAGATTGCCGCGTCGTTCGGCTAACGCCTCAGCTCCTCGCAATGACGGATGCTTGAAGTTTGGTGCAAGTGCAAGATTAAGAGGAAGATTAAAAATGAAGTACACAAGAAGGCATAGACAGCAAGACAGACTAAACCACCTTAGCACTTAGAGAGGCACATCCCCTTCCGCGTATGCATGAAAGTGAAAGGTATGAATATCATAATCTTTATTACCTAGGGTAATATAAAAGACCTCATCATACTCAAGACTCATCTCAATTTTGCCTCCATCTCGTACGATGACAATTTCCTCCGGGGAAACGGGAAGCTGATATTTTTTAATGTGATAGATGAGTTTTTTGCGAATCTCCTGATCGGTATGAGTGGAGGCAACTCTTGTTAGCGCATCCATCTGATTCTGTATCTCATAGTAGTAATAGTAAAACGGCATAATACGATATGAGGAATACACCACCCCTGCTATCAGGAGCCCAAAAACAAGGAGCGTTATTTTACTTACTCCCCTCTCTGTTCTAGTGAGTCGTTGTTCCATCACCATCGCATGATATGAAAATACGTATAAACTTGAAAGAGAAGAATTTACGGGGGTACCGTAAGAAGTCGCTGAAGTGCCCTGTAAAAGACACAAACACCCGTGGCCCCTCCTCTAACAATACGCTAGGCCGACACGAAAAATCACTTTCTTCTCCCGCGACATAAGATGTGATATACGATTGTGATATGTTGTCTCATTCTGCGATACTGCCGGAAAAGAATACTGACGAGAAACGGGTATTACGCATGCTCCGTACCTCGCGCGCTATCTTGCTTGTCGGCGTACTCCTGCTACTTCTTGGCGCTGGGAACCTTCTTGTAGGATACAACCGGGCTGACGATTATGAGAAACTCCTGCTTGAATACCACAGCCAGTATCAGATTCGGGACGTGAAAGCACCACGAGTCGAAAACGATAAGAACCTGCAGTACTTACAGGCGAGATACGGCTTCTATCGTTTTTGCATTCTCGGCGGAAAATGCTTCCTCGCACTTGCTGCAATATGCATGCTGACGTCCCTCATTCTTCTGCCGGCACGCGAAGAGACACAGGAGACTCCAGTAAAGTGATGCGTGCATTACTTGTCCCGCTTTATCTTCTCCAAAGTATAGGACTGATATTATCCAGCCCTCGACTCTTCTCCAAATGTCTTATTCCCTTTGCCATAGGAATAGCGAGCTTTGTCATCACTGTCGCTTTCGGTCTCTATTATCGCGCAGATATCACCAACTTCTTGTATCACTTTGACACAAACTGGCTTCAGTTCGGCCTAGAATGGATAGTGTCTTTTTTTATTATCCTGTTCTGCGCCTTTATCTCCTATATCACGACATCCCTTCTTGGCAGTCTCTATTACGAAACCATTACTATCGACGTGATGAAGACAGCTGGACTCAAAGAAGTAGCTGACGATCCCTCTTTTGTAAAAGCACTTCTACGTGGCACCGTTCACGAGCTTTATAAGCTTATTTTCATTGGGACCCTAAGTATATCTACCTTTATTCCAATACTGGCTCCTCTGGCACTGCCCATTAGTTTTTACTTGATTGCATTTGAATACTTCGACTTACCGCTTCAGCTTCAGGGACATTCTTTTTCATACCGAGTAAAAGTAATAACAAAAAACCTTACCTCGGTACTCATGCTTGGAGCTATTACCACAGCGCTCTTTCTCATACCTCTAGGGGCCCTCCTCTTTACACCATTCTTACACGCGACAGCGATAAAATCGCTCGCGAAATGGGAGGAGTCGAACGTGCTAAAAACTAGCCCCAGCCATAGTTAAAGCTTACACTTACTCGCTCTTCTTCAGTCTCTGCAGCTTTTACTTCATGACCTAACCAACTCTCAAAAAGGACAAGATCCCCAGCTCGTGGCTTAAGTTCAATGTGTGTTTTATTTGAAATTTTTGCCTTTGCCTGCTTCGGTGGAGCTGCCATAAACCTCGGAAGTCTCGGATCTTCAAAAGTAATACCAGAACAATTTCGAGGAGTCTTTACATAGTATGTCCCACTAATAAATGAGAGCGGATGTATGTGCAGGGAATGGGCGGTACGTGCTGGCATAATATTTAGCCAACAATCAGTCATATAGGTATCAGCCCCCTGAAGATCCATATCGAGTTCTTTCGCGAAGGCGAGAACGTGTTCATGTATCTTCTTTTCGAGTTGGTGAAAGGTGCTATTTAAGAGGTGAAGCTCTGAATACGAACTATAAGATGTATATCCACCAACATAATTTGATTTAGACCACGCTCTTCCATCATCGTCTTTTTCTTGAATGAGGTAACAATCTTCTAGAACGTCCTTATGAAGCTTTGAAGAGGGGGTGAGAAGTTTTGTGCTGTATACGCTTGTAGGAAAGAAGCTCTCAATCTTCCGCGTTTTCTTCTTGGTTTTGGTGGTTGTTGCCATTATCCTTTTTCCTTCTTCGTACTCTTGCCGATCTGTTCTTCACTTCATGGTGATAAGAGGACAGATCCTCTTCTCCATTCACGACAAGAAGCGAAAGTGCTGCCGAGTCAGCTGCAAGTGGTGACTCTGAATGATGAGTGATGAGATGTTTCAGTACAGAGGGAAGCTTTTGACGCAAATCCTCCGTTTTAAGCATACCAAAGGGGCCAATCTTACCGCGAAATCTCCCATTACTCAGCGCACCGAGAACAAGCGGTTTTGTACTAAACGGAACGACCACCGGATCGAGTTCATACGCTCCGAGAAGTTCAGGAGCCACATCATCCGACTGACTTGGAATCTCACCGTCCGCACTTCCCGCATTCAAACTATATCCATGCAGGCTAAGATACTTTCCACCAGTAAAGCTTAAGGCGAGCATCGTCCAATCCCGAGGAAAGATACTCATATCGGCGAAGGTATGAGACTCCCCTACGCCACTTTCATCTCTCCAGTATACAATTGGCAATATACGATCGCCTTCTCTGGTAATACCGATCGTATACCCGGAGTTTGATCGCTCAGTGGCATCAATTTTAGCTACAAAAACAACAGCCTCTCCTTCTTCCGGAAGCTTCTTTAATCGAAACCAGACCCAAAACAGGAACTCAGAGTCAGCGCTGGGGCTAAGAGCATCTGAGGAGGCTACACTAATAAAATTATTTGCATCAGGGACTGCCAGCGTAACAGGGATACCACTTTCATCATGAACATCCGGTGATTCCTCTTCTTCACGACTATTCAGATTCAAGAAGAAGAAGACCGGAACCGTAAACGCAGCTATGAATAACACGCTGAGAAAGAGCGGATAGATAAGTTTTCTCTCAGCCAGTGCAGCCATAGGGACAGTTTAGTCAAAAATGACAGGACAAAATGTAACAGACAAAGAAACCGCGACTATATCTCTTCTGAGATAGTAGCCTCAGGATCTACTGATTCTGACGAAACGTTCTCGACATTTTCTTCAGCAGAAGCATCAGTAACATCACCGTCCGCGGCGCTTACCTTTTCTTTACGAGCTCCGCCCTTCTTAGTAGCAGTTTTAATTCCTTCAACTACAACAGGAACCTCAGCAGCAACTTCAGAATGAAGCTGTACGGTGACCTTAAACTCACCAGGAGTTTTAAGCGGCTCAGCAAGGCGTACTTGCTTCTTATCAAGATCGTACCCTTTTTCTTCTGTAAGCGCTTTGTGAACATCACGTGAGGTAATAGAACCAAAGCTCTTTCCACCTGCACCAATCTTCAAGGAGAATTCAAGCTTCTCACCCTGAAGCTTTTGGGCAAGCTCCTCAGCATCTTTCTTAAGTCGAATCTTTTTAGAATCGATACCAGCAAGCAAATGCTTTAGCATTCTTGCACCGCGTGACGTAACCTCGATACCTATCTTATTTGGAATGAGAAAGTTTCGAGCATAACCCTTCTTAACGGTGACAATATCACCTACATAACCAAGAGAAGGGTAATTCTCTTGAAGAATAATTTTCATAATTGCCATAACTATTTCCTCGCAAATACCTTAATCCTAAGCAGCGTCTTGCTCCTCAGTACTTTCTGTGTTTTCCGAAGTGCTTCCTCTGAACTTACGCACTCGGTCGTGTATACGATGTGATTGGAACTTAAGTACCCCTTCTGTAATTCGAAGCTGTGCCTGAAGCTCATTCACGAGATCTGCATTATCAGACTCAAAGTAAAACACGAAGTAATTTCCGATAGAACACTTCTTCATCGGATAAGGCAACTCGCGCTTTCCCCATGTGTCAGTTACAAGGTCAGATCCTCCATTGTCTTCGACAAATTTAGTGACCTTATCACAAGCTTCTTTAACGCGCGCGTCAGAGAGCTTTGGATCGAATATTATTATTGATTCATATTTCCGCATCATAAGATTTTTCCCTATTCTCGAATCTTAATCAATTAGAACGATAGCGCAGGTGCTATAAGCAGAGCTACGATAGACATAAGTTTAATAAGAATGTTGAGCGCTGGCCCAGATGTATCCTTAAACGGATCACCAACAGTATCACCAACAACTGCCGCCTTGTGAGCTTCAGTTCCCTTCTCTTCACCCTCGACAATCCCTTGTTCGATGTATTTCTTGGCGTTATCCCATGCTCCACCGGCATTTGCCATGAACAGAGCTAGCACAACACCAACCACAGTAGAACCAAGAAGCATTCCAGCAAGTGACGCAGCTCCAAGTACGAAGCCAACGATAACTGGAGCAATTACAGCGATAAGTCCCGGAAGTCTCATCTCCGAAAGTGCCGCACGAGTTGAAATCTCAACACACTTACTTACTTCAGGCTTAACCCCTTCCTTACCTTCTAACAGTCCAGGAATTTCCTTAAACTGACGACGAATCTCTGTCACCATCTCAGCCGCAGCTTTTCCAACAGAAGTCATTGTCAGAGCTGAAATGATACAAGGAAGCGATGCTCCAATGAGTACCCCGATGATAAGATTTGGATTAACAATCGAGAAGTCAACTTGAAGACTGGCCTGCTCAAGTGTTTGTGCATAAGCAGCAAACAAAGCCAACGCTGTAAGAGCCGCTGAACCGATAGCAAACCCCTTTCCAATAGCAGCAGTAGTATTCCCAATGCTATCAAGCTTATCGGTAATAGCACGAGTCTCAGGACCAAGCTCAGCCATCTCAGAGATACCACCTGCGTTATCAGCGATAGGCCCATACGCATCCACACTCATTGTCACACCGACAGTTGAGAGCATTGCGGCCGCAGCAATTGCCACACCGTAAAGGCCAGCACACCAATTCGCTATAACGATTGTAACAGCAATGATAACCAGCGGAGCAGCACAGCTCATAAAGCCAACAGAAAGACCACTGATGATATTTGTAGCAGGTCCCGTTTTCGAAGCTTCAGCGATACGATACACAGGCTTTGAGGCGGTGTAATATTCAGCAGCAAGACCGATAGTAATACCACTGAGCGTACCGAATATCATAGCAACCCACACTTGAAGATCTACCGGCGTAAAGAGTGCATACAGAAACATTACGATTAGGAAGATAGCAGCAGCAATGAAAGTTGAATTTCTAAGAGCAGCGGATGGGTCTGAGTCCTTAAGAGAATTCATCGCCTTGATACCAACAAGAGATGCTACAAGCCCTACGACACCCATGAGAAATGGTGTAAGCATCAACCACTTTTGATAATCCCAAGCGGTGCCAGAACCTTCACCTGTAAATGCAGTAATCTCTTTAAGCTCCGGAGCTGCTAGGCTTGCTCCAATTGCCAGAGCAGCGATCATAGAACCTACATAAGATTCAAAGATATCAGCTCCCATACCAGCAACATCACCTACATTATCACCAACGTTATCAGCGATAACTCCGGGGTTACGAGGATCGTCTTCTGGGATTCCAGCTTCAACTTTACCTACAAGGTCAGCTCCAACATCAGCTGCCTTCGTATATATTCCACCCCCCACACGAGCGAAAAGCGCCACAGAGGAAGCCCCCATACCAAAGCCCACAAGGTAGGTAGCGGCATCAGCTTCACCAAACACGAGATAAAGAACTCCAAGCCCAAGTATTCCGAGACTTGCTACGCTAAGACCCATAACGGCGCCACCGTTAAAAGCCGTCATAAGAGCTGCGCCCTGATCATTTTGAGAGGCCGCTTGCGTGGTCCGAACATTGGCTGAAGTGGCAGCAGTCATACCAGCGAATCCGGCAAAAAGGGAGCAGAGCGAACCAACTACATATGAAATACCGACCTCAAAACTGAGCCCTGCCCAGAGGAGGATAAAGACCACAGCGATGAAAAGTATAAGATAACTCGCTTCTTTTTTAAGGAAAGTAATGGCACCTTCTCGAATGTAACCAGCAATCTCCTGCATACGCTCAGAGCCAGATGGCTGTGATTCAATCTCTGAATAGGTCTTATAAGCAAACGCCAGACCCCCGACTCCAACGATAGGCATTAGTAATTCAAGCATATTCTGTACTCCCATACGTTTTAACTCTCAGTATCTTCTTTACACCCTCGATATCATTCATAGTTAGTGCATCACTGCAAGTACCGCTGCTATGTATGATAACTATTCATTGCTTTCTCAATTCCTTCCGAGAAGCACTTCTCCAAAAAATCAGCCCCCGTACGTAAAACATCAGGGATTTCTCTTGCCTCATCAGGAGAAAATCTCCTCAAAACCCAATCAGCAAGTGGTAAACGTCTATCATCACCCGCCGGCCGTCCTACGCCAAGCCTGAGACGGAGATAGTTCTTTGTCCCAAGTCTCTGGCTTACAGAACGAAGACCGTTATGCCCTGCTTCTCCACCGCCACGTTTTACTCGAACCGCCCCAAACGGAAGGTCAACTTCATCGTGTACAACAAGACAGTTCTCCGGGGAAATTTTATGAAAGTTCATAACTTTCGCCAGAGGCTCACCACTACAATTCATATACGTCTGTGGCTTGCATAGTATAACTCTCTTTCCAGAGAGATTTATGTCAGACAGCAAAGCATCGTATTTACTCTTCCAGCCTCCCCCGGTAAGACTCGCACCTGACCGATCGTATTGAGAGAGCAAATAGTCAAGAAAATCAAAGCCTATATTGTGCCTTGTTCCCTCGTATTCGGACCCCGGATTTCCGAGACCTACGACTATCGCAACCTCAAAGGCTTGACCACCTTTCACAGTGGAACTACGCCGCAGCTTCTGCGCCGGCACCCTCAGCCGCAGCCTCTTCTGAAGCAGCATCGTCACCCGCAGCACCACCAGCAAGTCTGGCCGCACGCCCGGATATAACGTTAGCAACTGTCTCTTCCGGGTTACTCTTAAGAGTAACGCCCTCAGGGAGAGTGATCTCTCCAGTACGTATTCTTTCGCCCAACTTGAGCTCGGATACACTTACGGTAATCTCACTTGGAATATCTTTAGGAAGGGCAACGATAACGACTTCGCGGCATTGGGTAGTTAAGATACCGCCTTGTTTTTTAACGCCCGGCGCTTCTCCCTCAACACGGAGAGGAACATTAACAGAAACAACTTCATCATCACTGAGAAGTTGGAAATCAACGTGTTGAACAGTGTCCTTCTGACCATTTAGCTGAATATCTTTCACAATAGCACGTACGTCACCTTCCGCACTCTTTAGTGTGAAGATCTGAGAAGTCTTTGCCTTCTCTGCTAGCTGAACAAAATCTTTAAGGAAAAACTTAATAGGACGAGATTTATCTCCCCCGGCATAAAGAACGCCCGGGGCAACGCCATTTTTGCGCATTCTTTTAATCTCAAGCTTACCTGTTCGTTCTCGATTCTCTACGTCTAAAACAAAATCCATCAGACACGTCTCCGAATATCTAAAATTCAGGGCACACAACTTCGCACGTAACGAATACCAGCCCCTGCTCATCCAGTATCTCACTCAATAATCTGACACTTACTAGCGCTAAATTATTGAGAGTTTATAAAATTTTTAAGAGCAGTAGCTAAACATAAAACGCGATACAGGTAAATAGCTGAGGATTAAAAAGATTTATAACTGTTTCGCCCATATCAGAGGTGTAAAAATATTATAAGATCGCTGGCGCACCGAGGGCACTAAATTGAAGCCCCTAGGGGAGCGACTGCAACAGACTGCGCCCGAATGATGCACAATCTGTTAACAATTACAGTGCATTAGAGGCACGCTTGGAACCGAGCTCCAATCATTTAGCAGAAGAAATCCTCTAACGTAATAGATTGCTTACAGAATCCTCATTATGGATTCTTCTGATAGCTTCGGCAAAGAGGGGAACTACAGACAAGACAGTAAGATTTTCAAATTGAGCCGTTCGTGGCACAGGAATAGTATCAGCAACAATCACTTCCTTAATCTGAGAATTACTGAGTCTTTCTGAAGCATTACCGGATAAAACGGGATGAACACAGCAGGAAACGACACTCTCTGCTCCCTGCTCAAGTAGAGTATCTCCTGCCTTGACCATTGTTCCGCCAGTGTCAATCATATCATCAACGATTATGCACGTACGATCCTTAACATTTCCGACCACCTTCATCTCAGCAACCTGATTAGGCCCAGAACGCCTTTTATCTATCACCGCGATATCCGCGTTACCGAGACGAGTTGCGAAAAGACGTGCTCGCTCAACCCCACCCATGTCAGGAGAAACGATCGTAAGATGCTTATCTCCGTACTTGTCAGCAAGATACGGCACGAAAATCGGAAGAGAATTGAGATTATCTACAGGAAAACTAAAAAATCCCATTATCTGGCCAGCATGCAGATCCATCGTAAGAATCCGATTGGCACCGGCTGTTTCAAGCAAATCGGCAACTAGACGGGCCGTAATTGGGACACGCGGCTTAAGCTTGCGGTCCTGTCTGGCGTATCCGAAATAAGGAATCACCGCTGTAATTCTCCACGCCGACGCACGCTTTAGAGCATCGATAGTGATGAGCAGCTCCATGAGGTGATCGTTTCCGGGCTGTGAAGTGCTCTGCACTACGAATACGTCTCTTCCCCGAACATTATCCCCGATCTCAATAAGAAGCTCTCCATCACTAAAACGGGTAACCTCAAGTCTTCCAAGTTCACGATTAAGGCGTTCAGAGATGGAGGAACTAAATTGGGGATTGGATCGGCCTGAAAATACGAGAAGTTGACGCTCCACTATGGTTTTCCCTTCCTCTCTCCTAAAGAATCTCTAAACAAACTCTGTGTCTTCCCGTTTAAAGTCAGACAAAACACTACGTGTCTCACGTTCCCCAAAGGGACAACGCTCGCTACGTGCCGTGCGCAAAGCGCACACAACGTTACCCGAAGGGTCAACGCTACGTGCCGTGCGCAAAGCGCACATAACGTTCCCCGAAGGGAAGACTCGCTACGTGCCCAAACGTTCCCCGAAGGGAAAACGCTGGCCGGGTAGGATTCGAACCTACGAATGCCGGAATCAAAATCCGGTGCCTTACCACTTGGCGACCGGCCAATATGAGCTCTTAAGATGGACTATAATGGCGAAACAGCAGAACATTTGCAAGTAAGAGAAGTGAGAAGATAATGAAAATCGTTTCTTTCGGCAATATCCTGTATTTGGCGCTCGAAATCACCATTTTCGGTATCAGTTTCGGGGAGAACAAACACAGTACTTCCCGATCCGGTTATGGACACCGTATGTGCGCACTCTTGTCTTAGAGTCCAAAGCACCTTTTTTGTTAACGGAAAAGCCTCACATACCGTAGCCTCAAGATCATTCGATACATGTGGCAACATCTCACTGTAAGATAAGTCCTCATACACACATGATGATGGTTTGGGATCTAAGGAGGGAGGATCCCCCGATATGAACGCCTCTCGAAACTTCGAGTATATCAAGGCACTGGATATGTGCTCACCGGGAAAAAAGAGTGCACACGGGACATCTTCAATCGCAGCAAGATCGAGAGGGCGAACAACATCTCCAACCCCACTTACCTGCGCACAATGAGGCTGCAAGAAAAACGGAATATCACTACCTAACCCCAGCGCAATTTCTTGTATGTCAGCCTCACGAATTTGTCTTTCTGAGCAAAACAGTTTCTGCAATGCGAGAAGCGTTTCACCAGCATCACTACTCCCGCCCCCGAGTCCAGCTCCTGCAGGAATGTGCTTGGTAAGATCTATTGAAATATCTTGGTCTGATAGATCAAATTTTCTTAGGAACTCGTGAGCAGCTCGATAACAGAGATTTTGTTCAGGAGGTATATCAAGGGGACTTCCATCAGTGTGCACATTTAATGTAATCGTTCCTGTTCCAGTACCTGCCGAAACAGCAAGTTGATCACAGAAACGTGTACGCACAACCAGCATGTCCAGCAAGTGGTATCCGTCAGACGGTCTCTTCCCGACTATCTTTAAAGAGAGATTTAACTTAGCGCAGGGATATGCTTGAATACGTTTCACATCTGACTTTTATCGTATCAAAACACGATTCTCAACAAGGACGTCATTATGCAGACTTTTGACCTAGAAGAACTGAGAACCTTTGCCATTCATACCGCAAAGGCGGCCGGCGAAGTTATCGTAGACCTTAGGAAGAGCGATACAATTGAAGTAGGAGACAAAGGAAACCCCATAGACCTTGTTACCACCGCAGATATTGAGGCAGAGAAATGTATCCTTTCAGCTATACGCGCACAATTCCCTGATCATGGTATCCTAAGTGAAGAATCACTAAGCACTGTTGAGAAGGAACAGTTTGATGCACCACTGTGGATCGTCGATCCGATTGACGGAACCGTAAACTACGCACACAACCATCTTCAAGTTGGTATATCGATCGCATTTGTTTGTCAGGGCCAGATACAGGTTGGCGTTGTACACTCCCCCTTTCAGCACGAGACATTCTCAGCTACGAGAGGAGGAGGAGCAAGATTAAACGAAACAAATATACAAGTGAGAGAGAGAAAAGACCTTCGCACCTCACTTATTGGCTCAGGCTTTCCTTACGATCGAAGCAATCTCTCCCCTATCTTGAAGCGAATAGAAAACGTCTTACTCCATACCCAGGGATTTAGACGAGCAGGAGCAGCATCACTAGATCTCTGCTGGGTAGCTTGTGGAAGACTTCAAGCGTTTTACGAAGAAGACTTAAATATCTGGGACATCGCCGCCGGAAGGCTCATCGCTCTTGAGGCTGGAGCAGTAGTATCAAATTTCGATGGCGAGCTGCCAGAAAACATTCCTACCGAGCTCAACGCCCACTGTCTTCTGGCATCTGTACCAAATATAGAGAAAGATCTCACAAAACTCCTAAAGGTCTCTTAGTTCTACCGAAAAGCATCTTTTCAATGCCGGCAGCTCTGCCATAGTATAGAAATCATGAACACGCCCAAGCCGCCGTCTAAGCATCTCCCAATCGATAGAATCCTAGCTCCTTTTCGTACCTTTATCAGGCGTGATGCCTCCCCTGGGATTTTACTCATTATTTGTACTGTCATTGCTCTTGCTTGGGCGAACTCTCCTTGGGCTCACTCCTACGAAACGTTCTGGCATACTCCGCTGGGAATTAGTATCGGCGAACACAATCTCTCCTTTTCACTTCAACACTGGATTAATGACGGCCTTATGGCGATGTTTTTCTTTGTTGTTGGCCTAGAGATAAAAAGAGAGGTCCTTGCTGGAGAACTCGCTTCTTTTCGTCAGGCTTTTTTACCAATTGTCGCTGCGATTGGAGGCATGATCGTCCCTGCCCTACTCTATCTCTGTTTTAACTTTGGAACTTCATCAGAAGATGGCTGGGGAATTCCAATGGCAACAGATATTGCTTTTGCTATTGGTGTTCTAACACTCTTTGGAAACCGAGTGCCGATATCCCTTAAGATATTCTTGACTGCCCTTGCCATAGTCGATGACATAGGGGCAGTTCTTGTTATCGCATTTTTCTACACCTCCGATCTGAATTTTTTCGAGTTATTTCTGGGACTCCTTTTTCTGTTGACCCTTGCCGGAGCAAATTATCTCGGTGTGCGCAATGCTCTCATCTATGGAGTTCTTGGGATTGGTGGTCTCTGGCTCTCTTTTCTCCTTTCCGGTATTCACCCTTCGATTGCAGGGGTACTCGGCGCTCTAACGATTCCGGCCAGAACAAGGCTTAAATCTACAGATTTGAGTAAAAGCCTTAAGCCTCTTATTGAAAAGATGGAACGGCACTTTCCGCCCGAAGTTTCACCATATCGATCAAATCCGGAAGATCTCCTTACAAAGGGACAACTCAGAGCTCTGAGCCGTATGGAAAAGCTCTGTGAATACGCAGGTACCCCTCTTCAACGAATAGAAAAGGGGCTCCATAACTGGGTCATCTTTCTTATTATGCCTCTCTTTGCGCTCGCAAACGCCGGCGTTGAGCTTGAAGGAAATGTGGAGTCGATGCTCTACTCTCCTGTTTCGTTCGGCATTATTGCCGGGCTTGTCCTCGGAAAACAGATTGGCATCATGAGTTTCTCCTACCTAGCCATCCGACTTGGATTTGCACGCCTCCCACTTGGGGTGACGTACGGCAGCCTTTATGGGGTTAGCTGCCTTGCTGGTATCGGATTTACAATGTCACTCTTTATCTCAGGACTGGCATTTAGCACAGGCTCACCATATGTATCAGCATCAAAACTGGCGATTCTCCTTGCATCAGTGATATCAGGACTTCTGGGGTGGCTAATGATTGCTCTCTACTGCCCTAAACGCGATAGCGCTTCTACAACAGCGTAGGTTGTTAACTTAACATCAATGCGTCAGTGAACGCATGTCTGATTGCCTTAAAATGAATAATTTTCTGATCCCCAATAAAGTCCGAGATAGTATCTGGAATCTCTAAATAGAGTACTCCAACCTTGCGCATATGTCCGAGGCATCCAGCGATTGCAGTGATGACTTTCCCTTCAGGGCTCATCTTATAATGAACAACAGGATCTTCACTCTGGAAAGCGATAGCAACCATATCCGCCTCAGAAAGCACAATTGAGTAATCAACAGGGCGAGCGACTCGTAGCTCAAGAGTGCCAAAGTCTAATTGCGGCACAAGAATCATTGCACCTGGATCTGGGGTATAAGCACACCCACCACTAAACCCGGCCTCTGGAATAACTTCATGCACCAAGGCGCGTAATACACTTTGATCAACATGGAGGCCTTTAATGTCAGCATAAACGCCGTGCAATTTTCTAGCAACATTTGGAGAAGCAAGTGCAAGATAAGGATTTCCCTCTTTAAGTTCCTTCTCTTCATAGGTTTTCATGTAGCCAAGAATTTCTTCGGGAACGGCATACTCCATAAGCTCCGGCATTGCCGTCACATAGGAACTCACCACATCTTGAACTCGCTCAAATATCCTGCTTACGCCGCCCTCTCCAAGACGCTTTTCAATTACCCCTTTTGCAGACTCCCAGTCTTCTGCGGCGTCAGGATAAAGGTCTCCTTGAGCCGCTCTGGCAAGTGCTTCTCCAACACGGCACACCTCAACAATCTCAGATACACCTTCCGTGTACCCCGTTTGTGCCATATAGGTTTCAAAATCCTCATCAATCATGCCCATACGCAAGCACATTTCACGAGACACACCGGCCTCTTCAAATACTTTTATGGCAAGTACAAATGGGGAGAATCCAAGCTTTTTGGTTAACTTAACGTTTAAATTTTCTCCTTTTTGCAGCGTACAGACGGCTTCCTCATATATACCGGGGTAGTTCCAAGCAATAAGTGCAAGCCCTAACTGGCGTAAGAGTGCACTGGAAGATGCGATCTCAGGATCAATTCCATACGTTGAGCTAAGCTCCTCTACGGTCGTTACGCTGGTAACCATTTCATGAAAGCGACGAGTCTGTAGCTCATCCGCGTCTTGAATTTGGTGTCTCCCAGGGCCGTTGCCTGCCTGCATGAGAACCTGCTCGAGCCTCTCCTTACCGGCCCACTCAAAGATCTCAAGCGTATTGAGAGCTGAAGGGATACTTTCCCCCTCCTCAGCTAACATGTTTGCCACACCGCGAAGGGCGTACGTGAACAGAGCTGCATCTCCTCTGACATCGCTCACAAAACGAGGAAAGTCGCCGTCATAAGCGTCATTTTTAATCTGGTCCTGTATGAGCTCAAGTAACTCTGGATTCACTGGAAACCAGCGGTCTTTAACATAGTCTACCGCTCGGGCTACACGAGGCTCAAATTTTGTTCTTTTTTGAGATTCTAGCTGTTCACTCATACAAATGTACCTGTCTCAACGCACAACCAAGTCACACATAATGGCCATGACACCTGACAATTCTAGGTCGCCATGAGATTTCGTTAGCTTAATGAACTGGAGCTAAAAGATTTTACCGGGCTTGCACTGCTAATTATGGGAACTTATGATACGCCCATGCGAATTTCTCTTATTGATCTCGGCACAAATTCTCTTAGGCTTTTTATATATGAACTGGGCCCTGATGGTGGAGCACCGCAAAAGGTACTTAAGACCAAAGAGATGGTAAGACTCGGAGATAATCTCTTCGAAACGCGCAAACTCGATCCTGAGGCCAGAAAGCGTACAATAGAAGCTTTTAAGAAATTTCGAGGAATTATCAATAAACACGACGTAGATGCCGTACGGGCAATTGCCACCAGCGCTCTGCGGGATGCTGAGGACCGTCAAGAGCTTTTAGATCTGGTCAAAGCTGAAAGCGGACTCACCCTTGAAGTCATATCAGGAGAAGAAGAAGCACAGCTCATTGCAGAGGGAGTTATTCGAGAGCACACATTCGATGAACAACCAGTACTCTTTGTTGATATCGGTGGAGGAAGCACGGAACTGAGCGTCTTTAAAGACAATAGCGTTCAGCATTCACTAAGCCTTCAGCTAGGAGCAGCAAGGGGGCAGCAACTTCACCTTAAATCGGTTCCCCCGAAAGAACCTGCCCAAGACATAGACAATTTTCGTTCCTCTATTCGAGCAACCCTTAAAGAACAATGCTGCGATTTCCCGACCGGGCCCTATCCGCTCGCTGTAGGATCAAGTGGTTCTATTCGAGCTCTTGCACGCATTTTTAAAAACCGAAAATCAGGTGAAGGCATTACTTTTCCACGGAACTTTACCGCTGATTTTATTGAGAGGATTCAGGCACTCCCGCGAGAAGAAATCCTCAAAGTTCCATATATGGAAGAAAAGCGAGCGGATCTTATACTTGCGGCAACAGTGATTCTTGATGAAATCCTAGCATACTTTCGCGCCAACAAGATTCTTGCAACAGGAGTGTCGTTAAAAGATGGGCTCCTACTCAAAATGATCGAACAGATTGAGCGGTAACATTCTCCTCACATTTTTATAACGGTAATTTCACTGGGCGTATGCGGAAAGTACCCGTACTATTGCCTTACATGGAAACACTTCTTCTCAACGATGCGACTTTTGAGGAGAGGCAACAAAGCCTCATCGAAGACGTTCCCCGCAAGAATCCCCCTCTTGAAGTCTCTCCTACAGACTTTGTAGAACTCAAATCTCCATCTGATGATTCTGGAATCATGTATCGCCTCAAAAAGATGATTAATAAGCCTTGGTCAGCAGATCCTGAGGATCTTCCTGAAATTCGCACTCCTGTTATGTCTGGAAATAGTCCAGAGCCGTTTCGAACACTCCCACAGAGCAACAAAGACAGAGAGTTACGTAACAGTATTATCCGTTATATAAAGAAAAATCGTGAAATCTCTAAGCTCAGTGATTGGAGTTACATCTTCTCAAATCGAGTTCCCATACAAAATCTTCCGGCCGAACTTGAGGGATTTCGTCTTGGGCATCTCGCTGACGTGCACGTTTCATCAAAAGATGGTCGCACCCTCCGAGAGCTTGAAAATTTTGCTGATCTGCTATTAAGAGGTGAGATAAAACTTGATGCTCTGGTTCTCGCTGGAGATATCATTAAGCACCATCCTGACGATCTATCTCCTCGTGCCCTAAACGCCTTTGAACGTATCGCTGAGATGGTACCTGAGGCCTATTTCGTGCTCGGCAACCACGACTATTATGCAAGTCAGAGTGATACCATTATACACCGCATGAAGTGCTATGGGTGGAACTATGTAGGAAACGATTGCTCAATTCAGGTCGCAGGGAAACGATTTAATATTTACGGTATGGACGATGCAATACACGGATCTCCAGTTGCGCAAAAAGTAATCACTCCCGATGAGTTTAACCTCCTACTCTTGCATAACCTTGACGCAGCACGTAGCAACTGTGACGATCTCTTTGATTTCGTGCTCTCTGGACACACTCACTGGGGCGAAAGTCGCCTTATTTCAGGTGAAATACTCATGAAATGGTGGGATCATGGAGACAACGTAAATCTACAAACTCGGGGCTGGAAGATGTTAACGAACCGAGCCCTTTCTTATGTGCATCCGGGGCTTGAAAGACACTACGTGAAATCATCTTATCTGCGAATTCCAGCCGGATTTGCGGTGCATACCCTTGTTGATGCAGCCAATGCAATCCCCTCACACTCGGGCCTCTACCGTAAGCCAGAGCATTATTACACTAATGACTACAAGCTTGTGTCTTAAGAGTAGTAAGACTTACGCCGCAAGAAGGCTATCAAAATTTTTAAGTTCGGAAATAACCTTCTTATGTTCTAAGATGATCTCCTTAACACGTTCCATCTCCCACGAGGTAAGGGGGCGTTCTGATACTTTTGTAGAAAGGTGTGACTGCTCTCGTTCAAGCATACCAAGCTCAAGGGCGAGCTCTCTTTTTTTCCATTCGATGTCTCTGATTCTGTACATAGTTCTCATAATAGTTACTCTCCAAAAATACGCTAGAGAGCCTGCTCCATACACACCAATCCCGAGGTTATGCGGTGTTGCTTCAGGACGTGATTTATTATTTGAGAAAATACAGGATTTTCTTAGGAAGGTTATGCCGATTTGGCTAATTCTCGTAGAAAAGAAAACGTGTATATACCTGATTTATGTCCATCCGCCCAGCCAAGACCAATGGCATAGTTTCCGATAGGCCATATTTTTTCAAGGGTAAGCTCTTCTTCTGCAGTGGCCTCTACGATGGTTAGAAGAGATTTTGAACTCGGAGAAAGAGGACTGTCGTGTGACGTATCCCCTCTTTTAGCTCGACTATCGGCCGCTGGACAATTCTCACGGAGGAGCTTACTTGAAAGAAAATTACTCGTACCGTCAGACCACCTGACATTGAGACCTTCAACACCAACTCTCTTAATTTCAACAGGCTCAACCATCACTAACGTAATCTCATCAGTTCCGTGACAACATCCATATTGTCATCATCTCTGAGCTTACATCGACGTCTCGCACCACACAACGTACAGATATGTATAACTTTGAGCTTACCCGGAAGGTTTCCTTCTACCTCTACCGGCCGCATCATCCCCTGACACTTCTCAGAGCGATCCCCAGGTGTTACATCAACATGCTTACTCCACAAACAGTTAGGACAATGGTTCGTATAGCCATCACCAGAGGTTGCGTGTCCACACTGAGCACACTTAAAATCTTCAACTTTCCTTGAGAAGGTCTTCATTCATTACTGAGATCAAACTTCTTTTGCTCAAGAAGCGCTTTAAGCTTATGTACCCGCTCTTGATACCTGTTTAACTCAGAAAGCTTATCTCCGAGCATAGCAGCGGCTTTAGCCGCACTCTCTTTAGTTGTTAAATCGATTTCAGGGAGGCGCGTCGTTACGATTTCCTCGACTAAAGGCCTGACAAAGTCTTCAGGACCATTATGTAAGGTATCATTCGTAGTGATTTTTTCAATTTGCCCTGATAGGCCTTTTCTCTTGTTTTTCTGATCAGCCAAAACACCCTCTCTCTTTAACCAACCTACATTGTATATTTACATAGAGTTATGATGCAGAGAAAGAGTCGGGTGTCACACCGAGACTCAAGACTTATCTTTCTCGAAAAGCTTCAGATACTTACCGTATCCCTCCTTTTCCAGATCTTCTACAGGAATGAACCTGAGCGAAGCTGAATTTATACAATATCGCTGCCCTGTAGGTGCAGGTCCATCAGGAAAAAGGTGACCCAGATGCGAGTCTGCCCCACTTGATCGAACCTCTGTTCTAACCATCCCGTGTGAGCGGTCACTTAATTCCACTACATTTCTCCCCTCAAGCGGACGGGTAAAGCTCGGCCAGCCACTTCCAGAATCGTATTTATCGATGGAACTAAAAAGAGGCTCTCCTGATACAATATCTACATAGATACCGTCCTTTTTATTGTCCCAATATTTGTTGGCAAAGGCCCGCTCGGTAGCATTATTCTGGGTCACATTGTACTCCAGATCGGTAAGCCTTTCCTTTAATTCGGCTCTCTGTTGGTCTGTCATTTCTTTTCTGCCTCCCTTATCTTCACTCTTCGCGGAACTCTGTGTGTGGCACCCAGAGGCGAAGAGAAACGCTACAATCACGAAAAAGTCTAATATTAATATCCTAACCATATGTATTATTAACGTTTTTAAAGAATATATATTCTCCATACTCTTGACAGTGCCTATCAACAAGAGCCATTATAGGGCGTTTACATAACCTGAGAAACCTCGGGGTTATGAATGAAACTAACGTTCTCTATCATTGGACGAAAGCATTTAGATGGCATTAACAAAAAAACAAATTAAAGAGCTAGAAGAAGATCTCAAAGAGCGCAAGCGTAAGATTCTACAACATCTTGATAAGCTGCAAGGGGAAGCTGATGCTGAAATGGCATCTCCCTCTGGGGATTCTGCCGATATCGCAGCACTTGAGCTTTCACACCGTAGTATTCAGAACGCTGGAAACAGAGAGCTCAAACTTCTAAAGTTGATAGATCACGCCCTGAAGAAATTTGATGAAGGTGAATACGGCATATGTGAGTACTCTGGAGAAGATATTCCCTATGCTCGCCTAAAGATCAGTCCGTTCGCCAAGTATACCGTTGAAGCGAAAGAAGAGCTCGAAAGAAAAGAGCGCGGCTATCGCAAACACTCTGTTGATAACGATTCTTTCGGCGTTGATTCAGACGACGATGACGACTAAAAAAGCGAGACTCGCATAACACGAGTCCCGCTTGCATCCGAAGAGTAAATCCCTCAATACCTCAATCAACTTACTTTGAGTATCTATTTGAGGTGTCACCTACCCGGTATCTCACCGTTTCACCATTCGTAAGGGTTATCTCAACAATAGCGTTGTTTGGATACGATCCCCCGTCCTTATTGAATCGAAAGTGTTCTCTGTTACCATTGGCGTAACCAGAACTTTTTCCCTCTTCAATCTCACGTCCGTTTGGTCCGAGAACAGAGACAGAAGAAACCATTCCCTTAAATCGGTTTGGCAAAATGATTACAAGCTTATTGCCATGATCAGAGCGTGGCTTCCACAAAAACTCTTGTGAACCACCGCCTGAGGGAACCGCGCTTGAAGAAACACCAGACGATGAGCTTACCTCTTTGGTTTTCGTTGATGGTGCGTCAAGGCTACGTGTTGGCCAATCCGCCATATCACCATTTACAAGTGACTCCAGATCTTCCCACGCAAGATTCACAGCCTTATTGATACCAGCCTTAGCGCTGGTGTCCCCTTTACCGTCATAGAGCTGATTCTCTTTCCCATCGAGCTGAGCAGCTTTAAAGGATAGACCATTAATCTGTTCGGCTTGCTTCTCCGTAAGTATTCCATCACTCACAAGTTGCTTGAGAGCCTCTTTCGTCGCATCTTCTCCTGCGTTTGCCTGTCCTTTCTTGCGATTGGCCTTAAACGCTTCCTGAAAAGCGCTGGCAGCCTCATCTCCAAATTTTTGACCGATAAGATAAGTAGCAATTCCATACTGGAAGCGCTCCTCATGCACTTTCTGTCCGGTTGTCTTATTAAGGATTTCTTTTATGGAACCCATAAAGTCTTGCTTTGTAATATCCGGAGTAGCCGGCTTGTCCTCAGAGGGTGCTGGTGCCTCGACCTCGGGCTCATCTGGCACCGAAGGCTTTTCACACACAGGCTCATCAGAGACAGGTGGCTTCTCTTCCTCAGGAGGACAGGTACACTCAGGTGGTGTTATTGGTTCCTCCTCTGGTGGACAGGTACATTCAGGCGTCTCATTGGTATCTGGGCATTTCGTATCGCCTTCTACTGGAGGCTTTTCACCTTGCTCCCCACCGCGCTGTGCTACTAACTTCTCTAATACTCGTTCAAACATCTTCAACATCTTTTCGAGCATCTCTTTCAGATCGCCAACACGCTGGTCCGATCCACATTGCTTTCGTCCCCTACGTCGATTTCCAGGAAAATCTCGGCATATACCCTTATCACCTGAAAAGCTCTTTTCCGTTCTAAATTTGCTATTTTCACCGAGACTGGCGCTCCATGAGCGGCCGATATCCCCACGATTATTCCCTACTCTCATTGTGATCCTCCACAGTAATTTATTGCCAAAACAGAGAGTTCTTATCTCCTATCAACCTTGATCGAATATTTTTGAAAAAAGTTTCTTCAGCTGCTGAAAAAGTAGGGTCAGACGTCAAAGAACCGGATAAGATACCGATATCGTGAGACACTCAAAGAGAATCCATAACATCTTAAGGCAGTATTATTGCTCCGGTCTACGCGGCTTCTACACTCTCAACAGACTCCTCAACAGCGACCACTACCCGGAACTCTTAATCGAGAACTCTTTTGGGGCGTGCTTCTCTCTTCACCCTAGCCGCTATATCGATAGTGTGATTTTAAAAGAAGGATATTACGAATCTGAGGTATTAGAGGCTCTCAAAAGCTATGTGTCTCCCACCACAATATTTTGGGATATCGGGGCAAACTTTGGCCTACACGGCATTTCAATGAAGGTACTCTATCCAGAGATTCAGGTATTCCTCTTCGAGCCTTTGCCCAAGATGGCTCAAAAGATTCGTCACAATGCAGAGCTTAACGGTGTAGAGCTGAGCGTGATTGAGGCCGGCCTATTAGATATCAATGATTCACTTCCACTGTTTACAGAGCAATCACAAACGGAAGGAGAATCAAGCTTTCTCGATCACGGCAGAGAAAAGCTCACAACTCACATCACTGCCACCTGCCACAGAGCGGATACCCTGATCAGCGGTGGCGAGCTACCACTTCCCAATATTGTGAAGATAGATGTTGAAGGAGCTGAGGCCAGAACACTCGCTGGCTTCGGAGAGTATCTCTCCTCAGAGGAGTTGAAAGCGATAGTTTTTGAAGCCAGTGCTACAGTATCGTCCTCTTCAGCGGAAAGCCCAATCCCAGACCTGCTTCACCAAAATGGGTTCAAAATGCGGAAGTTAACCAGAAGAGAGCGTACCGAGCACGATCTGGAGAATTTTCTGGCCTATCGCAACAACTAGACTGGAGCACTTGACTCTAACGTCCTTACTGGGAGACATTTGTAACTTATTCATTTTAATAGTACTATCTCTGTCTTATGAAACCTTATCCAGACGTAAATCCACAGGCAAAATTTCCAGAAGTCGAAGAGAAGATTCTCTCTAAATGGAAAGATGAAAACACATTCGAAAAGAGTATTGAAATCAGACCCAAAGGGGTTGATGGAGCCAACGAATATGTTTTTTATGATGGCCCTCCATTTGCTAATGGACTCCCACACTATGGCCACCTGCTTACCGGTTACGTGAAAGATATCGTACCTCGATACCAGACCATGCGCGGCAAAAGAGTGGACAGGCGATTTGGCTGGGATTGCCACGGGCTCCCTGCAGAGATGGAAGCAGAGAAAGACCTTGAAATCTCTGGTCGACAACAGATCGAAGATTACGGGATAGATAAATTTAACGACTACTGTCAGAGCTCTGTACTAAAGTACACGAAAGAATGGGAGTCGTATGTTACTCGACAGGCCCGGTGGGTAGACTTTGAGAACGATTACAAAACACTCGACTTACCTTACATGGAAAGTGTTATGTGGGCCTTTAAGGAGCTCTTTAATAAGGGGCTCATCTATGAAGGCTATAAAGTTGTTCCTTATTCTTGGGCAGCTGAAACACCCCTCTCTAACTTTGAAACTCGCATGGATGATTCGTATCGTCCACGTCAAGATCCCGCGGTTACCGTTCAGTTTGAACTGAGCCCTAAAGAGAGCGATCCTGGGCCTCTACACCTTATGGTCTGGACAACCACTCCGTGGACTCTCCCCTCCAACCTTGCCGTCGCAGTTGGAAAGGACATTGAGTATGCCGTAATGAAGGAGGGAGAGCGATACTACCTCGTAGCTGAAGCCGTACTTGGAAAGTACGAAGAGCAACTCAAGGATGCCGAAAGGCATGGCACGATGAAAGGTATTGAGCTCGTCGGGCGAAAGTACACCCCACTCTTTCCATACTTTAAGGACCACGAAAACGCCTTTCGTATTCTTGCTGGTGATTTTGTAAATACCGAAGAAGGTACGGGAGCGGTACATCTCGCTCCAGGATTTGGTGAAGACGACCAAAAGCTTTGTGAAGCAAATGATATTGCCGTTGTATGCCCTGTCGATGAGCAGGGAAAGTTCACGGATCCCGTAACAGAGTACGTAGGTCTTCAAGTATTTGAAGCGAACAAGCCGATCATCAAGCATTTAAAGGGAGAAGGAAAACTCGTTAAACACGAAACATACGAGCACAACTATCCGCACTGCTGGCGTACCGATACTCCTATTATTTATAGAGCACTGAGCTCTTGGTATGTCCGCGTAACGGATTTTAAAGATCGTATGATAGAGCTCAATAAAGAGATCAACTGGATTCCTGAACATATTCGAGATGGGCAATTCGGCAAATGGCTTGAAAACGCTAGAGACTGGGCAATCTCTCGTAGCAGATATTGGGGAGCCCCCATACCGGTGTGGAAGAGTGACAACCCGGAATATCCGAGAGTCGATATTTACGGAAGTATCGATGAAATTGAGAGAGATTTTGGAGTTCGCCCCGACAATCTCCACCGGCCTTTTATTGATGAGCTCACACGCCCGAACCCTGACGATCCCGAAGGCAAAAGCATGATGCGCCGGGTTCCTGACGTTCTGGACTGCTGGTTTGAATCAGGCTCAATGCCTTTTGCACAAATTCATTATCCATTTGAAAACAAGGAATGGTTTGAACACCACTTTCCTGCTGACTTTATTGTTGAGTATGTAGCTCAGACACGTGGCTGGTTTTACACCCTTATGGTGCTCTCTACCGCACTCTTTGATAGGCCTCCATTTAAGAACTGCATCTGTCACGGTGTGGTTGTTGATACAAATGGACGCAAATTGAGTAAACGCCTGCGCAATTATCCAAGCCCGGAAGAAGTTTCAAATACTATCGGAGCTGATGCCCTCAGGTGGTTTCTCTGCTCATCATCTGTACTCCGTGGTGGAGATTTACAGATAGACAAAGAAGGAAAGATGATCGCTGAAATCGTGCGTACGGTCATTAATCCAATCTGGAATGCGTACTATTTCTTCACCCTTTATGCGAATACAGACGAGATCAAAGCCGAATACAAAACAGATTCCGATGATCTTCTTGATAAGTATATTCTCTCTAAGACCTCTCTCATGCTCAAAAAGGTTACCGAGCATATGGATGGGTACGAGATACCAGAAGCATGCGCTGAGCTCTCATCTTTCATTGATGTCCTTAACAACTGGTACATCCGAAGAAGCCGGGATAGGTTCTGGAAGCACGACAAAGATCAAGATAAGACGCTCGCTTACAACACCCTCTACACGGTGCTCTATACACTAACAAAAGCGCTCGCTCCCCTACTTCCGCTTATCTCTGAGGAGATTTACACCGGGCTTACGGGAGAAGAGAGCGTACACCTCACTGACTGGCCAGCGAACAACGATTTTCCAATTGATGAAGCTTTAGCTTTTGAGATGGATCAGGTGCGCGAGATCTGCTCTGCGACACTGTCACTCAGAGAATCTCACCGTTTGCGAACAAGGCTTCCCCTACAGTGCCTTACTATAGCTGGAAGTGGCGCCACTGCTCTTCGTGGTTACGAAGAGATTATAAAGGATGAAGTAAACGTTAAAGAGGTCCGTTTTTCAGAAACATCAGAAGAATTTGCAACGTTTGTTCTACAGCTCAACTCTCGAAGTCTTGGACCAAAACTCGGCAAGCGAATGAAAGAGGTACTCACGGAAGCAAAAGCGGGCAACTGGGAAAAAAGTACTGGTGAACAAGTGAAAGTGGCTGGAATGCTCATTGAAAAAGAAGACTACGAGCTTACTCTCAAACCAATTGAGGGAACTGCCTGTCAGGCGATTGGCAGCCTTGCCGTTCTTCTTGACACAAACATTACCCCCGACTTGGAACAAGAGGGACTTGCGAGAGACATCATCAGGTCTGTTCAGCAAGCCCGTAAAGACGCCGGATTTCACGTTGCAGACCACATAACCTTAACGCTAACCGGGGCAAATGAGCTTGAAACCGCAGTGAAAGCCCACGAGTCATTTGTGGCTGAGCAAACACTGGCGGATCGGGTTGAGTACTCATCCCCTGATGGTTCTGAATTTACTATTGAAAACTCCTTTGGCGAGAACAAGCTTCAGATCGGCGTGTCTCGAGTCTCATAATGAAGAAAAAAGCTGTTGCTTATAGTGCCGAGGAGCTCGAGCGGTCTCCCTGCCCGAACAAATCTCTCTGTGGATCGTGTAGCTGGTCTCATATTGAGTACCCTGAACAACTAAAAACAAAACTCGGCGAAATTCAGAAAGCGCTGTCAGATGTAGAAGCACCACCAGTCTGCGATACGATACTGCCATCTCCTGTAACTGAGCACTATCGTAATCGAATGGATTTTACGATCGATTTCGAAGGACGACTCGGCCTACGACAAAAGGGAAAGTGGTGGCGTACTATTGATGGGCATCACTGCTTTCTCTCTCATTGCGCTATAGAGCGTGTATTTCACATCGTACATGCTTGGCTCCCTGAAGCAAACCTCTCTTATTTCGATCGGAAAAAACACACCGGACTGCTTCGCTATGCATCCATACGAGCCACAGCAAGTGGCGAAACTCTCCTGACGATTATCACCAGCACGCCATCAGAAGAGGAGCAAGAATCACTTAACGCCGAGCTGGAAAAACTCGCAAGGCACGAAGAGATTACCACTTTAGTTCACGGCATTAATGAGACGAACTCGGACACGTCTACGGCCAATACCCTCATCCCGATTAAAGGCAATGGAGTAATTACTGAAAAGGTAGGAAACTTTCAGTTTCTCATAGACTCTCTTAGTTTTTTCCAGAGCAATTCGTATGGAGCCGAAGTTTTGCTAAACAAAGTGCTTGATCTTGCAAAACCATATGCAAATAAACGAATAGTTGATCTTTACTGTGGTTCAGGTTTCTTTACTATTCCGCTGGCTGCCGAGAAAGAGGACGGCGCTAAGAGTAGTGTATACGGTGTGGAGATAGTTTCAGAAGCTATCCAGATGGCTGAAAAAAATACCGCCCTAAATAACATAAAGCCCACCTTTGAGGCTGCTAAAAGTGAAGAATCACTCTGGGAAGACCTACGCCCCGAACTTCTTATCGTAGACCCACCTCGAAGTGGTACCCACCCCAATGCATTAAAAAAAATCATCGCATCAAATCCTGAAGCCATAATATATATATCGTGTAACTACCGTGAGTTCGCAAAAGATATGACCAAACTGAGCGAGAAGTTCACACTGACACATTCTGTTGCGATAGACATGTTTCCCCACACGCCTCATGTTGAGCTCGTATCTCTTCTGGAGAGAAAATAGTGTACCTCCCCATGACGTTTTTATACCGCAAGCAATGTGGTAGTATGTAAGAAATGGAACAACAGACTATCGACAAAGAGCAATATCTGGAACTTGCCGTAAAGAGGCTTAAAGATGCTGGAAATCGCATTACCCGCCCACGTAAAACTGTGCTTGCATGTCTTGCTGAGGCCAGAGCTCCACTCTCCCCACGGGAAATCATAGAATCCATAACCGAAAGTGACTCTACGATACAGATCGACAAAGTTTCAGTTTATCGAATCCTTGAAACGCTCCTTGACCTCGGCCTCGTTCATCAGGTCTTCCCATCCGGGAACTATATGGCATGTAGCCACCTCAGCTGTAATTCAAAATTTCACCTGCTGACATCTTGTTCAACGTGTGGTCTTACCTCAGAGCTTGATATCCCCCGCAAGGTTGCCCAACCAATGATCGATCATTTAAATGAGGAACATTCATTTAAGACAGATGAGCATCATATTCAGATTGATGGTCTTTGTAAGAATTGCCAGAGCAAAGAATAAATCTCTTAGTGTATACTGCCCGCCAATGAAAATGTCCGATTTAAAGCTTGGATAAGTTCTTTGGCTAGCGTCACATCTCGTGCCACATCCCTTGGTAAAAGCTGGTCGCTTTTGCAGTTTTTTGCGGGCAGTATTTATTGTCCCGCTGGGAGACTTACGGACATTTTCAATGTCCTCCAGTATATTTGTCGTTAGCACAAAGAAGACGGACTATTCATGCACTCACAGCGATGCCGACAGGTACGTAGATTCTTAACATGCGCTGAAATAAGTAACACACTCCCCAAAATAGTAAGAATAGTGCCATATGTCAGGGTATGCGCCGCTTCATGTTCGTGTGAAAAAATACCACAAAGTAAGAGGACAAAGCCGCTAACCGCCATCCACATTATATGTGCTGTTCGGTGAGCCTTGTAACCACGCCAAAAAGCGTAGCCACCAGAAAGGGCAACGAGCAAAGCGAAAATAACATGCACAACGTAACTCTCGAGAATATGTGAATGAAGTGCAGGCCAGAGCAAAAGTAAAAACGGAGTAAGGGCACAATGAATAAGGCACAAAAATGATATCAAAATACCTGAACGGTCGTACGTGGAGAACTCTGCTCCATTCTCGCTAAGGGGAACGAGTGGGCGTTTTTTTAATGTTGCGATATGCTCTGAGCAGGTATTCATAATAACCATACTAAACGTAATGTATTCTCAAACATATAACATTATTGCAATTTTTTTGCAAAAATAGATACCGCGCTGAAAAATGATATTCTAGAGGCCAAAAATCTAGAAGTACGTGATGACAAAAAACCCAAAAAGCTCAACA
Source organism: bacterium (assembly GCA_030431715.1). Classification (GTDB taxonomy): domain Bacteria; phylum Bdellovibrionota_C; class UBA2361; order UBA2361; family RFPC01; genus JAUIIO01. The sequence continues at coordinate 268,899 of JAUIIO010000001.1, read as the reverse complement.
ATTTTGAGCAATAAGCACTCGTTAACCATTGTGTAAGACCTGTTTTCGTGTAAGCATAGTATGGCACTGGCTCACTTGAGAGGGGCATTGTACAAGCTACCTCTCCTGTATGTATATTAATGTTCTTGTGTTGTTTTTGTGTCTTTGTCGCCTCTGATTGGTAGAAAAACATTTACGATACAAACAATGAATCGAAGCGATTACAAAGCTGCAACTTGCCCCTATATGGCCAGTGAATGTGAATTTGATTGCAGTTTGAACCTGATTTAAAGGCGCAATGAAGAGTACCTCACACGCTGTTAATGTTTCTTCCGAAGAGTTGTTTAACGAAGCACCTCAAAAGACCCCAAAAAGTAGAAGTAGAGTCGTTTCAACCGGAAGCGCCCTACCATCCAAAAAGATAACCAATGCCGATCTCGAGACGATGCTCGACACAACTGATGAATGGATTAAGAGTCGAGTCGGAATTGAATGTCGCTACGTCTGTGACACCCATGAATCAAGTGTCACACTTGCCCGAGATGCTTCACGTAAGGCAATTGAAACCGCCGGCATTGATGCCAGCGAAATAGACATCGTCCTCTTCGCCACCGTTACACCTGACAAACCACTACCGTCAGCGGCGGCACTTCTGGTTCGAGAATTGGGAATACCTAACGCCCTTGCCTTTGATATCAAAGCTGCATGCTCCGGGTTTATCTTTGCTCTGGCTACTGCAGATTCTCTATTGCATTCGCTTAACCTGAACAAAGCGCTCATCGTTGGAGCAGAGTCCCTATCAAGGATCACCGATTGGACAGATCGAAATACCGCAGTGCTTTTTGGTGACGGAGCCGGAGCCTGTGTCCTTGAACGAGATGACAAAGCTTCTGAGTCGTGCATTCTGGCCTCTTATCTGAAAACCAGTGGCGAAGGGGCAGATCTCATTCAGCAGAACTCCAGCAACCACTTCCCACCAGTTCACGCTCCGGCAACAAAACAAGAAGCCACTCTAGATGCGGAGCAGTCCGATCAACCATCATCATACATTCAGATGCGTGGCCGTGAAGTTTTTAAAGGCGGCGTTGAGTTCATGACCAGATCTATTCTAGAAGTGTTTAAACAGACCGGCATGTCGGCTAGTGATATTAGCCTCTTTATTCCGCACCAATCGAACGCGCGCATGATTCAGTCAGTCTGCCAGAATATTGGATTAACCGATAAGAGCAAGGTAGCGCTTAACATTCACGAAACTGGTAATACCTCCGCGGCCTCTATTCCAATCGCCTTGGATCAGCACAATCGCTCCGGAAAAATTGAGCGAGGAGATAATCTTCTTTTAACCGCAGTTGGTAGTGGAATGACTTTTGGGTCACTCCTCATCCAATGGTAACCCTTGGCGCCAGTAAGAGTCTTCACCACGGTGCGCACTACTACTCGTTGCCTATAACATTATGAAACGCAAAAATAGTACACACAGGAGGAATCAATGAGTGTAGAGAACGGAAAGCAAGTTTCAATAGAATACACCCTTACCGATAGCGAGGAAAACGTTATTGAATCAAATGTTGGGCAGGATCCGCTCATATATAACCACGGCACACAACAAATCATTGCAGGCCTTGAGAAAGGCCTCGAGGGCTTAAGCGAGGGTGACACCCGTACGGTGGTCGTTAAGCCCGAGGAAGCTTATGGCACTGTTATGGACGAGGCTTTCATTGAAGTCCCAAATTCAAACGTACCTGAGGGAGCAAGAAAGATTGGCACTCAGCTTCAAACGACGAACCCTGACGGTCAGGTCATGCACGCGAGAGTGTCAGAACTCAAAGACGAGTCCGTAGTACTTGATTTTAACCACCCATTGGCTGGCAAAACGCTCCATTTCGACGTTAAAGTACTCGAGGTCTCTGCAGCAGCAGAGTAGTGTTTTTTCTGAGAGGTATTTAGGAAAAGCCCACAGCAAATTGCAAAAACTATGGAAAGTTTGCGCACACCATTACGCACACTTCCTGCATAAAGTGACAATTCTTGTCATAGTGACTGACAATTTGTGGCATAAATCGCTGTAAGTATCTCTTACAGCGTTACTTCTCTCTCATACTGATGATATTGGCATTTTTTATGCCATATATTCCCCTATATCCACCATGGGAGAAGTCAGTATGTTAGTCTCAGAAAACGAAGAAAGCACCACTCCACGTAACGCCAAGCAGTCGGCGATGGAGTTCCTTAAAAAATGCTACGAGCTCGGTAATACCACCCTGTGGCGCCCCCGCACACCAAGGGAAAAGGCTCTGGCCAGAAAAGAGAAAGCGAGAAGTCAGATACAGGAAAGGAAAGAGAAAAGTCCAGATTCGGTGTTTCTCTGCGGCGAAGTAACCTTGCAGTATGGTTCTAAGTACTGCATAGACGACCGATACTTTGAGGTCAATCCAGATACTTGGGTTATCGGGACGCTCAAAGTCGGCGTAGTCGCTGAAGTCTATGGCAAACTCAAACCAAACACTGATATCGTTGCAAAAAAGCTGGTAGTGCTAAAATAGATCTCTTATAGACCGTACAACAAAAAGCAAGAGTGGGAGCACTCGGAGTTCATAGAGGAAGACGAACCGACTCTATGAGCCCCGGGTGCTCTTTTTTTGTAAGCGTTCAGCCTTTGACCGATGTTCGCTCTGGGTGCTTAATTTTGCGCTAGAACCAGCGTAATTTTTTAAATACAACTACTTGTAGAACGACAATCGCCGTCAGAATGGCGCAGAAATAATAAAACGCCTGAGGATCCTCAGCGCCGGGAATACCGCCAACATTTATTCCTAGTAGTCCTGTTAAAAATCCCAAGGGGAGGAATATAGCGGCAATTACTGACAGGATGTACATATTTTTGTTGAGGCGGTCCGCCAGTATGGTCGCAAGTTCGTCCTTCACAATCTGAGAACGTTCGCGGACAGCATCAAGGTCCTCCACTATCCTTCTCATGCGCTCAAAACTCTCTCTAATTGATCGACGCTCCCCTTCCCCAATCCACTCAAGTTCCGACTGGCGCATATGCTGTAAGGTGTCTCTTTGCGGGGCAAGGTATCGACGAAAGAGAATGGCCTCTTTTCGTACTGCATTAATATCCTCACGCTGACGGGTACTGGCGTCCTCAAGGACTCGCTCCTCTACTGCATCTGTGCGATCGTCAAGCTCCTGCAAGGCTGGCTCCATTCGATCGAGGAGAGCGTCGATAAACATAGCAATAAAACTTCCAGAATCCACCGGACCTTTACCTTGAAGCAATCTTGATTCTATATCACGAGCCGCTTTTAGGGGGCGACGCCTCATGCTTATGATCCGGTTCTGATCTATCCACATACGAACAGAGACCATATCCTCAGGATCCGAGTTCTCATTTAAATTTACACCTCGTAAAATGAGCATCATGCCACGGTCTGTTTCAAGCACTCTGGGCTGAGTCTCTTCCTCGAGCAGCGCATCTGGTATAGAAACATCAAGATAATCGATCTCTTGCTCCAACCAACCTCTCGTTTCAGAGCACGTTGCATCAAGGTGTACCCACGCAAGATTATCAGATTCAAGCTGCTTGCCAATCTCTTGCCCTTGTAGAGGGGTAGCACCACCATTTCCATCAAAAAGATAAGAAAAGAGTATAAAGTCTTCCATACTTTCCATCATACGAAGACTCCATGTTCTTTAGGAAGTAGTATTTTCACATTTGCAGCGGTGAGCTATGATCTTGAGCATGAAAAAACTCATTATATTCTTACTACTTGTCGTAATTGCTATTGGTATTAGCGTTTTTCTCTTCCCGGCCAAGTTTGGCGCCTCTCATGCGCTTGATCGCACGGCCCCAGAGCTCACTGTGGAGCTTGTCAAAAGCCCAGCCTATGCCGTTAAAATATCTGCACGTGATGAGTTAACCTCACTTACTGATCTCAAACTCGAAGCTGTCCAGAACGGAAAAAGTATCTCCCTTCCAGCTGAGGAATACCTGCACGGAGAGAACGCTTCACTGAGCATCACCTATCCTCCCAAAAAGATTTCAGAAAACCTTAAAGAAGGCGAAGTTACCCTAAACGTTTCCATCTCAGATAGCTCTTACTGGAAAAACTCAGCAACTCAAAGTCTAAGCTTTACTATTGATAAGCGTTCTCCTCGACTCGACATACTCTCACAGCAGCACCGCATGTTTGCCGGAGGCTCGGAGCTTGTTGTGTACACGGTGAGAGAAGAGAATCTTGCCGAAACCGGTGTCCTTCTTGGAGATATGACATTTTGCGCTGTTCCACTTAATACGTTCTCTGGTTTTGAAGACGCATCAAGTACCATTTACGTATCACTCTTTGCCGCTCCTCTTGATATGACTGGGAAAGACTTCTCACCTCATGCCTACGCTAAGGACAGCTACGGAAACACTACCAAACTCCCACTACGCATGAGATACGACCCCAAAAAAGTTCCTGAAGCCTCGCCGTCTATCTCAAGAAACTTCCTTGAGCGTAAGATTCCTCCTCTCTTAGAAGAATCAACTCTTGATTATCCAGACGCCTTTACTACCGCAACCGCAGCTGAAGACACTGATGACGAAACGTGGATAAGCTATTTCAAAACAATTAACGAAAAGTACCGACTCACACTCAGAAACTCTCTTAAGAGTATCTTGACTGATGGCACTCGCTGCACTCCGCTTATCCCCACTGAACAGATGACCAGACCACTGCAGGGCTCACTCATGTCTGGCTTTGGTGAACAGAGATATTACAAGTATAACGGAGCAGATGCTGGCTTCTCAGTACACGAAGGCTTTGATCTCGCCTCAGTCCGTAACGATGATGTTGTTGCCACCGGTAGCGGTACAGTACTTCTTGCTGAAGAGTTTGGTATATACGGGAATGCGGTACTAATCGATCACGGCCTTGGACTCAGCAGTCTCTACGGGCACCTTTCCTCAATTCAGGTAGAGGTGGGGCAGAAAGTTCAGGAAGGACAAAAGATTGCACAGAGTGGTGAAACAGGACTCGCAGGGGGTGATCATCTACACTTTGAACTCCGTGTCGGCTTTGTTCCTGTAACTCCGATCGAGTGGTGGGATCCCAAGTGGTTTACTGATAATATAACAGGCAAATTAAGCTCTTTTGCGAAAAAATCAGATGAAGAGACCACCTCTGAAGAAGCGCAATGACCTCTGAAGTTGCTGTAGCGTTTGGACTTACCCTCTTTGCTGGTCTAGCCACTGGCCTCGGGAGCCTTATTGCTTTTCTCGGAAGACGCACGAACACGTCTTTTCTCTCCTATGCACTGGGATTTTCTGCTGGCGTGATGATCTACGTTTCGTTTGTTGAGATCTTTGTAAAAGCACGCACAGCTCTAATCGCTGACCTCGGAATGAGGCAGGGATCTATTGTGACCGTTTTGAGTTTTTTTGGTGGCATGGCACTTATTGCCCTCATCGACTATTTTGTCCCAAGCTTTGAAAATCCGCATGAAATGCACCGGCTTGAAGAACTCGCCCCGGAGAAACCGCTACCTGATTCACGCTATCTCATGAGAATGGGCACCCTTTCCGCTCTGGCTATTGCTGTACACAACTTTCCAGAGGGGCTTGCTACCTTTACTGCAGCGTTAAAAGATCCTGCACTCGGTCTTTCTATCGCCATAGCAATCGCCATTCACAACATACCAGAAGGCATCGCCGTCTCTGTGCCCCTCTACTACGCAACTGGAAGCCGCAAAAAGGCATTCTTCTACTCTTTTCTATCTGGATTGGCAGAGCCCGTGGGAGCCCTTATAGGATACTACCTGCTCATCCAGCACTTCACTGACACTGTTTTTGGAATTCTCTTTGGAAGCGTTGCTGGAATAATGGTATTTATCTCCCTCGATCAGCTGCTCCCAGCCGCAGAGAAATACGGTGAACACCACATGTCTATCTACGGCGTCGTCTCAGGAATGATAGTAATAGCAATAAGCCTATTACTTTTTATCTAACTCCTGCCTTTAATGTCATTGCGAGGAGCTGAGGCGACAGCCGAACGACGGCCTGTTGTCCGTAGCTTTTAGCGAAGGATGGCGGCAATCCCCAAGCTTAACCTAGACCTAGACCTAGACCTAGACCTAGACCTAGACCAAAAATTTTTTGGAGCAGGTTAAGGTCTAGGTCAAGGTGCAGGTATTTTTGCTAAACCCACTCAGGTTCAGGCACGATCTCATCAGCATGTCTATCTACGGCGTCGTCTCAGGAATGATAGTAATAGTAATAAGCCTACTACTCTTCATCTAACTCCTGCCTTTAATGTCATTGCGAGGAGCTGAGGCGACAGCCGAACGACGCGGCAATCCCCAAGCTTAACCTAGACCTAGACCTAAAATTTTTTGGAGCAGGTTAAGGTCTAGGTGCAGGTATGTTAGCTAAACCCACTCAGGTTCAGGCACAATCTCATCAGCAGGGCGCGTACCGGCATCAGCACGGCCACTTCCTTCTAGGCGGCTAATAATTTCAACAGACATATCGCTATCACAGAGAAGCTGGCAGCTCAGTCTTACGCCGGTGAGCTCTTTCTTTGCTAAAACTTCCTTTTCAGCAGCAGTCATCTTCTCAGGCTCACCCTCTACAAACTTTACCTTACAGGTTGTACACTTACCTTTTCCGCCACAGGCGTGTAACTGATCAACTCCTGCTTCATCCACAAGGGCATTTACGAGCCGTTTTCCTTCAGGAACCTGAACCTCTCTACCGTCAACTGTTAATACTGGCATACTCGCACCTCCTCTTTCTAACGTGGTAAGTGTGAGCGTATTAAAATTACTGCCCGCGATCAACTCATCATTGCCCGCCCCTTGCGCTTCTCTCTTCTGACAGTGACAATAGCGATGCAATCTATAACAGGGGCTCTAAATGAAGATCGCTATTACAGGCGCTACAGGATTTATAGGAAGATATCTCGTCAAGCAGCTCTCCCGTGAAGGTCACAGCATCCGTGCTCTTTGCAGAGCTTCTAGTAACAAGGAGGGACTTCCTGATTCAATTGAATGGGTAGAAGGAGAACTAAATGATCCCGCATGCACTCGCGAGCTCATCAGTAAAGCCGATCAGGTCGTTCACTCCGCAGTATACCGCCCCGGTGGTCGATTTCAGAACAATGACGTTGAGTTAAGCGCGTACCTTGAGACAAACTTTATGGGAAGCATACGGATCCTTGAGGAAGCAAAACGGCAAAACGTACAAAAGCTCGTTTATATATCCACCTGCGCCGTACACGATCTTATAATGGACGATCGACCACTTGATGAGGCACATCCACTCTGGGCCAAAAGTCACTACGGAGCACATAAGGCTGCGGTCGAAAAATTTATACATAGCTACGGCTTTGGTGAATCTCTTCCCTTCTGCGCGCTTAGACCAACTGGCGTGTACGGAGTGAGAACTTCTGAACCGCAAAAAAGCAAATGGTACGATCTGATTAAAGAAGTAGCAGCCGGTAATCCTGTAACATGCTCAGGCGGCGGAAAAGAAGTTCACGCCAGTGATGTTGCACGTGCGATCCGACTTCTCCTAAACGCCAAAGACGTTTCTGGCCAAGTCTATAACTGCTATGACCGCTACATCTCTGAGTACGATGTTGCGCATATTGCCAAGGAGCTCTCAGGTTCTCAGAGTGAGATCTCAGGGGAACAGCCCAGTCCCAAAAATCAAATTCAAACCGGCAAACTCATGGCGCTCGGAATGGAATTCGGTGGAGATGAGCTCCTGAGAGACACTATCCAAGCCCTGATTGAAACGTCACATTAAAAGCTCTCTGATATCATATAGATAGGTTCCGTTCCCTCCTTGCAAAGGTGGCAATAAAACTCTGGAACACCGCTTGCATCACTAGAACCTATGATCAGACTACTAAAATTTAAGCTTTCATTCCTTTTTGTCCTTCCCTTTCTAAGCGGCTGCTCCGTGTATATGGCAAGTCAGGGTAGCACTGCTCCGGACGTGTCAGTCATCGAGATCGGCCAACACCGCGCAGCTGTAGATGAAGCGCTCGGGAAACCGATATCGTTTACCCGAAAGTGGCAGGGAGATGAGGCAGAGTACATCTATTTTGGCCCCTCAGAGCATCACTACGGGCGTGCAGCGCTCTATGCTGTGGCTGACATCGTAACGATTGGACTTGCCGAGTTTGTAACGACGCCCGCAGAACATATGCAACGGGAACAATTTCGAGTGATTGTCATTTACGATCGTAACGGAAGAGTAAGTGAATACACGCATTACTCAAAAGGAGTACCAACCGTTGTTCCAAAAGTCTCCCCACAGAAGATGGTCAGCAGATAAAAGACCTTTATCGCCTCGCAGCTTCCTCTAAGCAATATGCCTACGAGCGTCATCCGTGTAAAAATGGTATACTTTAAGGTATATGTTTTTTACCCTGTTACGCCTTGTTCTTGCTCTCTGCATTGCCCTTGTGTGCCTAGCTGTACTGACTATCTGGAAACAAGAGAAAATAATTTTTCCGGGCTGGATTCCTGATGACACGGGTGCTAATAAAGGCCCCGGAGCAAAAGCCCACAGACCGAACGATATCAAATATACCTTTTTAACCACTCCTGCAGGATCTCAAGTTGAGACATGGTCAATGGAGGCGAACTGTTCAGATACAAACAGGAAAAATATCCCCATTGTCTTCCTTTTTGGTGGGAATGGCTCACGTATAGAGAGCTCATACGCGAGCATGAGATTCTTTAAGGAACTTTGCTTTGATTCCATTACAGTGGAATACAGTGGCTACGGAAGAAGCACTGGTAAGCCTAGTGAGAAGATCATCTATCAGGACGTCGACACACTTCTAAAATACGCACAAAAAACAATACCTGACTTTGAGGCTCGCCCCAAAGTCATTCAGGGCAATTCTCTTGGAGGAGGCCCAGCAACGTATCTTGCTCAAAAGATAGCCCCTGATGCGCTTATTCTCTTATCAACATTTAGCAGCTTACCTGAAGCTGCCGCTGATAAATCATTTTTCTACAGCTTACTCACTCCCTTTATAAGGCATACCTTCCCGAACCAAGACCGTCTAAAGACGCTCTCAAACACCTGTATCATCTTAGCTCACGGCACAGCGGACAGGGTTGTCCCTATCATAAACCTTGAGCGACTCATTAAAAGCATTCCAGAATCAAACAAGACCTCTGTTTACCGAAAAGACGGGGTTGGCCACGATATCCTTCATGCCGTTTTAAATGACCTCAGAACGTCGCTCATGGCCTGTCCTACCCTTCAAAAAAACCTCAAGTAACCGGTGAGTACGTGCCGAGTCACACTATGAGGTCAGCGTGTGTCTGCGACACAGGCAAAAATGGAATTTTGCCAGGAGATTCATGGAATGAAGAACTGTCTCATAATAGACGATTGCCCTGATCTGACTGAAATGCTCAGTCTCTATCTTCTTGAGGAAGGATGTGCTGTATGGAGCGCAGAAACGGTTGAAGAAGCCTTTTCTATCCTGCGAGAAGAATCCTTTGATATCATATTTTGCGATCTCCATTTACCATTTACGTACGGCGAAAAAATGCAAGAGTACCTCTATAACGAAGAGGTAGGAATCCGAACCATAGGAGAGCTCACTTGGGTATTTCCTGAGATGCCTGTGATAGCGATGAGTAGTACTCCGGACAGAGATGCCACGCTGTTGAGAGAGAGGCTCGGAGATCTCCCTTTTCTCCACAAGCCATTTAAGAGAGAAGATGTGCAAGCGTATCTGGACTTCAAGGTTATCCCACAAAAAACACCAGAGCACCTCCTGACTCTTTCCTAATTACTAGGATAACGTATAATCCCAATACGTTCACTTTATATGTATCCGTTTGCATAGGTTTATAGCGGTTTATGGAAAAGCTGGGATTTTACGGCGCAACTCTCATCGGAATTGGTGCCATTGTCGGCGGAGGAATTTTTGTTCTAGGTGGTGTTGCTATCAGCACTGCCGGACCGGCGGCAATGATCGCTTTTCTCCTTAACGGCCTGCTCGCGCTTCTCACGGCCAGAAGTTACGCCTTCATCTCAGACATCTTCCCAGAATCTGGCGGAACCTACCTTTATACAAAAAGAATACTCTCAGTACGTGCCGCATTTGTAATAGGCTGGATGCTCTGGTTAGCTCATATTGTAGCCTCTCTGCTCTATGCTCTCGGATTTTCGGCTTACTTTTTATCGATGCTCGGACAGGTTGTACCCAACCTTGAACAGTTCGCTCCCATGAGAGTGTTAACTATACTCTTTAGTGCCCTCGCCTGCGCATTTTATACCTATCTCGCATCAAGAAAACTCCAAAGTGGCGGAAAGATCTCAAACATCTCTAAGCTCATCCTCTTTTTTGGACTCATAGGTGTAGGATTTGTACTTATCCTTAGCGGTAACGTTGAAGAACCCACCTCACACCTCGCTCCCTTTTTTGAAGGTGGTTTCTCAGGGCTAATCGCTGCGATGGGCTACACCTTTATCGCACTACAAGGATTTGAACTCATCGCTTCCTCCGCTGGTGAAATAGATTCGCCGCGAAAGATCGTTCCTCGTGCCATGTATACCTCACTCGGTATGGCACTTATTATTTATATTCCCATACTGCTCATAACTGTAATGGGAGGCATTCCCACTGGAGCCTCTCCTGCAGAGTGGTGTAGCTCAAGAGCTGATACCTGTATCGCTGATGCGTTTAAACATTTCCTTGGAACAACAGGCTACTGGGTTATTGCCCTCTCTGCGGTAGCTGCTACTCTTTCGGCACTTCAAGCGAACCTCATTGCCTCAGCAAAGATGGCAAAGGTAATGGCTGATGACCGAACTCTTCCTGCTATTTTATCGAGTCTTCACGAGAAATTTAGCACCCCTGATACAGCACTCATTGTAAACTTTGTGATTGTGCTCATACTTCTGCTAGCGCTCCCAGACGCGACAGCAGCCGGCTCTGCTGCGAGCTTAACGTTCCTTATTTGCTTTTCATTTACTCATATTTTGGCATCTATTATTGCGAGACGTCAGGAAGGCTCTCCTGCCCGTTGGGTAGTTCCAATTATAGGAGCCGTGCTCTGTCTTTCACTTGCTGCCTTTCAGCTCAGTGTAGAACAGTCTGGCGCTGTTTTACTCACTGGCTGGGTCCTTGTGGGAGCACTTTTCTATTACATCTTTCTTTCAAAAAGAGCTGAAACTCTGGATGCATTTGTAGCGGCTCACAGCCCAACGCTCTTTTCATACCGTGGAAACTATCAGACCGTGCTTGTTCCGATGAAAAATCCAGAACATGTGAACGCTCTTTTACAGACTGCTCTGACTATCGGCCCAGAAAGTTACAGTAAGATTATTCTTCTCTCTATTGCCGAGCGATCTGAGGAACGCTCCGTACTAAATGAAAACATTAAGCAGGCCAGTGACGTAATCTCAAACGCACTAACTCTTAGCTCATTGCAAGAAAAGCGAAAGCTTCAGGGCATTGTGTCCATCCATGAGAGTGTTTCCGGGGGAATTACAGAAGTTGCCAAAACGCACGGCTGTGAAACTCTTCTCATTGGACTTCAAGGAGAAAAAACTCGTTTGGCTCTTGAGGGATATCACACGCTCTTTAAGAGTCTAAGTAAAACCAATATTGTACTCTTAAAGACTCCCCAAGGCTGGGAGCCTGATAGTGTGGCAAAGGTACTTGTACCGATTGGTGGCAAAGGAGAACACGACAAGCTGCGAGCTAGAGTACTAGGAAGGTTAATCTCTTTTGGTATTAAAAACATAACATTCCTTAGAATTATCCCTGAATCAGCAACGGAAAGCTCACTTGCTCGAATTGGTCGTGGGCTATCACAGCGGGTAGCTGACGAAACAAAAGGCTACGGCACTTCGCTCATACTTCAATCTCGCAACATCGAAGAAACTATCCTTGAGAATGCTGGTCCAGATACACTTATGATACTTGGAATAGAAACAGAAAACACGGAGCCCCAGCAAAACGAAGAAAGTTTCGCCACTCGCCTAGCACGAAAACACACTGGCGCATCGCTCTTACTACGCAATAAAACTTAGCGCACTAAAAGTCTTATTCGCCCAGATTACAGCCAGGCCGAGTCATATACGTATCGGCCGAGTGTACGAGCAAGTTCCCCGCCAGATAATTTCGACCGATAAGTACAGGATAGGCAAAGTGCGAGCGATCAACGAGATTACACTCTGTGCTCTGAAAATAGTTCGCAATACAGATATCAAGCCTAACAACGGGCCTTCTCTGAAAGCCACCATCTTTGGTCTTAATCTTTGCCGTTCTTAGAATCTCGCGGGTTAGCGCCTTTCGCTCCCCGTACCTGTTCTCAACAGTGAAGGTAACAAATTTTCTGGTGCGGCCATCAGGCGCCTCTTCTGTAAAGGAGGTAATGTTATCTGCGTGAACCGAGCAATTATCTGCCCCAGTATCAAGCTTTGCATGCAGAATAATACCGGGAGGAGAGACCATAATCTGCTCTAACCAACCAACTGTTAAGATTTCTGGTGAATTATCAGCCGAAAGAACACTACAACCACAAAAATCAAGGAGGAAGACCACCAGCAGCAGCTTCTTTAAACCACTAAGTGGAATACGCCCGGAGAAAAAACAGTGATGCATATCTGCCCTTAAGATTCCTCTGAAACGCTATCTTTCTTTTTGACTTTTGCTCGCTTACACTGCGGGCGCGTTGTCCTAATCCTACCAGGATTTATAAGAAAATGTCCGGCAAGCGCATCTCTTCCAATACGCACTTCGTGTTCAAAGTTACTTCTATCGGCAAGAGAAAATTCAAGATGAAAAAACTTTGAGGCGATACAGAAATCAAGCATGACCTGATAGCGCTCCTCAAGCTTACCACTTGTGGTACGAAATCGAGTGGTGTCGACAACTTCTCTTTCGAGTTGAATCGACTTTCCTTTCTTATCGTCGACCTTAAAGCGAACAAAGGTCTTTTTTCCCTTCTTAAACTTTTTAATATTCTTAGCGTGTAAAACGTTTCCTTCTGAACCTGGAGTTAGCTTAGCATCAAATCGTAACTTCTCAGGATAGATATCGATCCGCTCAACCCAGCCAACCTCAACTTTTTCTGTGTCTGAGACTCTGCGCGTATGCTGTTCACTTTCTTTTACCTGACTGGTCATTTCTTCAGAATTGGCGTCAGCCGCGGCCGTGTGAGGAAAAGTGGCAAGCATAGAAGCTACACCAAGCCCAAGTAGCACGCCTCTAAATAAATTCTTTCTCATAGCATCACCTGCTCTCTACAAAATCCTTTCTGGACATATTTACGCACCAGTTAGCCGGGAAGTCAATTTGCCACCATATTCTATTTGTCGGCTTTAGGTGGGGCTGGGACCAAGGCCAAGACTGGGGCTGAGGCGTAGACTGGAGGTGTTTATAGGAACTAATACTGGAGAACTGAATATGTAGGAACCCCCTGAACACTTGGGAGCTTACTGAATCCATCAAGAAACTTTAACTCAATGAGTACAGAAATTCCGGCAAGTTCACCTCCCAGCTCATTCACCATCTGACAGCAGGCAGCGAGAGTTCCACCAGTGGCGATAAGATCATCAACAAGCAATACCCGCTTACCGGGCTCAATTGCGTCTTTGTGGATCTCTAACGTGTTAGAGCCATACTCAAGGTCGTAATCAACAGAATAGGTCTCAGCTGGCAGCTTTGAAGGTTTACGAACCGGTATAAAGCCCGCGTTGAGTTTTTGTGCGATCACAGTTCCAAATATAAAGCCCCTAGACTCTGCGCCTATGACGTAATCAATACCTGAATGAACGAATGGTTCTGACATACAGTCAGTAGCAAAACGAAAAGCTTCCGGACTCAGTAAAAGTGGCGTGATATCTCTAAAGATAATTCCAGGTTCTGGAAAGTCATGAATGTCTCGAATAAAGCTTTTTAGATCCATGTCCCCTACTATAAGAAGCATGAACGATCGTGTAAACTCTCCATTAATGAATCAAATGGTATGAAGTACCAGCGCAATACCAAGGCTCAGGTAGATAAAGGCCTGAAGCAATCGGTACTTCTTTAAGAGATTAACCCCCCGAATATCAAACACAACGGTGGGACGTGTTAAGTCGCGTTTCATTAGCGGCTCCATGTAGTAACTATCAATAACATGGCAATTAACATGCCAGCATTTACTACTCGTGCTTCGACCTCTATCTATGTCCGGGAACCAGAAAAATTCGTAGATGGAATGAAAGAGCGACTGAGTAATGTAACCGTCTAAAGACCCCTGCAGCCCGCTCTGGTGTAGAGACGGGCCACAGGGGCGGTTTTACTGATAGGGCTTACTACTGCGAGATGGCCTCTTGAGCCGATTCGTCGTCAGCAATAATCCTCAGTCCATCCTCTGTCAGTTCTCCGCGGAGAATCCTCACATGGCCCGGGGCCTTGATTGCAAGGGTGACGCGATTGCCACTTACCCTACGAACCTCGACCACGATGTTATCGCCAATGTGGATCTTTTCTCCTTCTTTACGGCTGAGCACTAACATTTGACTGACCTCCTTGACTATCAACCTAGAACCTCAACTCCGGCATCCTATAGCCGAACAAACTGGAGAGGCCCCTGCAAAGAACTTACTAGCTAAGCCCTTCACAGAAGCCTCTCACACCTTAAAACGCAGTCTACTCTTCCAAGCAGTCCATTATAGTTTTCCTCTCAGCTTTAAGCAAAGTAACGCCCAATCTAAAACACGAAAAAACACAGACATTTCGGCAACCTGCCAAACTCCTCTCATTCTACACGGCGATAAAGCGCACCTTTTAAGCATGCCCCGCATAATAATAAGGAGTGTTTAGGACGTAGAAGTACAAAAGGTCAGTCTATATGAATCAATTCTATAGAGCAGAAACGGTAGAGCCGGTCACAGATCTCGATACGGACAATACCGAACACGAACTCGAGCTTGTACCTGTGGGGGTTCCAGCTAAGGCTAAAGCAGAAGCTGTGGCGAAACATCAGGAACTTTCACCAGAGTTGACTCCCCCACCCACCCTAAGCCACGTATCTATCACTGAAGCGAAAGCTTACTTAACCAAAGATCTTGAGTGGAATCAGACCGGAAAAGAATTTCTTACTGAGCTAGAAGCTCACCTCGGCGACTTTGCAAAAAAATACGAGGGAAAAAGATATATTCCCAAAACAGGCCTTCTTGAAAAAGAGATCGCCACTTACGTTGCGTCACTTCACTCAGAGAGTTCAACAATACTTTCATACGAGAGAAGAGCACAGGTTAAGAGCGCCATAGCTGGAGCTGTAAATTGTGGGCTACTTATACCTTACGATGCCCCGGCAGAATATCCTGACACTGGTGTAGCAAAGTTTTACGCCTTTAATCAGGCAAAGGAAGCTATAGCTCTTCTCGCTTCTGAAACGTTAACCGCTGACGTAACTTTCAATGAAGAGTTAGCTGAAGCACTCATAACGGACAGTCCTCTAACTCAGAACCCTCAAAGTCCACTCCGCTTAGAGCTGACCAGCAAAGCATTTTACGCATACTTTCAAGAGCCAAGAACGCTTTCCGAAACGTACCTTGAGAAACAATTCTATAAGAACAATAACTCCAAGTCTTTCACACCTGACGTACGTCAGCTCATCGATTACTGGATAGGAGAAGGCTGTAAGGCTGGCATACTCATCAATCTTGCTGGAACTCCTCCTAAGTACGTACTTCACCCTGAAGCCCGAGGGAGTTGTCTTAGCGAGTAGTTCCTTAGACATACGAGCAATACAGCTATACGCCCTTAAACACTTACAATTGTATTGCCATTCCAGTATTTTTCTATAAAATACTCTGTGTGAAAAAGGAACTTATCAACACCTTACATACCCGTTTTGAAGAATCAGCCTGTAACGAGGATGGTGTAGAGTATTGGACAGCGAGAGATCTTCAAGTACTTCTAAAGTACTCAAAGTGGGACAACTTTGCCAAAGTCATACAGAAAGCTAAAGACGCCTGTAAAAACAGTGAGGTAGAAGTCTCTGACCATTTTGCCCCAGTCGGGAAAATGGTGGAGATCGGTTCTGGCTCCAAAAGAGAAGTAGAAGATTACAATCTCACCCGCTACGCTTGCTACCTCATCACCCAGAACGGTGACCCGAGAAAAGACGAGATCGCATTTGCTCAAACATATTTTGCAGTACAGACTCGCAAACAAGAGATCATTGAGAACCGGCTAAAAGAACTCAAACGCATTGAGGCCCGAGAGCGACTCTCAAATGCTGAGAAGCGCTTTGCTGGCATTGTTTTTGAACGCGGTGTTGACTCTAAAGGCTTTGCAAGAATTAAGAGTAAAGGAGATTCAATCCTCTTTGGCGGAAATTCGACTCGCACAATGAAGGACAAGCTTGACGTACCGCAGAGTCGAGCGCTTGCTGACTTTCTTCCTAAAATCACTCTCGCCGCCAAGACTCTGGCGGATGAGATGACGGAACATAACCTGTTAGAGAAAGACCTACAGGGAGAAAGCGCGATAGCGAAAGAACACAGTCACAGCAATGAAGCTGTTCGAAATGCACTTGTAGGGCGCGGTATTCACCCGGAAAACCTGCCGGCGGCCGAAGATATTAAAAAGGTTCAGAGTAGATTAAGAGCAGAGAGTAGAAAGCTTCCTAAGGAATCACAAAAGCTTCCAGCAAAGTAATAAGTTTTGTTTAAAGGTTTGGCTTACTCACAACCACGAAGGTATTCAGACTGGCTAAGCCACTGCTCGTCTGGGTAGTAAATGAAGAGGTAGGCATCTTCTTCTAGTGTATTAATGACATCATTAATAACTTCAGTTCTTAGCGCCGGACATCCCCAGCTGCGTCCCATTCTCCCCTGCTTACGAACAAGTGAAGAATCTACATAATTGGCACCGTGCATTACGATTGCCCGTTCAAAAGCTTTATCGTTAAATCCGGGCTCTAATCCGTGAAGTCGCATTGAGTAGCCATTTTGTCCGTTATAAGAGTTTGAAGTACGAAACAGTCCAATACTTGATTGTTTACTGTTAGGGATATTTGAAAATCTCACGGCGTATTTCATGCCACTATTTTTACCGTGCGACACATGCTCTTCCCAGAGGAGCGCCTGTCGATCAAGATCAAATGCCCAGAAACGTTTTGTTGAGGACGGAAGTGTATAATCGATGATAGCGAGATAACGTGCAGGGTCTTCTCCGCCACGCTTAACAGCACAATTCATTGCCCGGTGGGCCATTGAGAATACTGAGGTAGAAAGTGATGGTGACATATGGGCCAGCTTACCACTAAGTGAATCTGCTGATGCGCTGGATATACCTGTAAGGGCTATGCCCAAGATAAGAGCTGAATAATAGAGAAGATTGGTATTAAAAACCTTAACAAAAGAGGTCTGTTGCATGTACACCTGTAATGAAAACCATGTTAAAACTATATATAATTAGATTATATCAGATAACCCCCCTTTTCGACATTTTTTAGATCGGCTATTCTATCTGATTTTATGAGTAATATTATATCTTTAATCCTCCTCTCTTTGCTTCTGATTAATGCTCCGTTAGGGGCTACAGAGTACGTAATACCCTCAGATTACTCAGATTCTGTCGTAGGAAAAATGCACTATGTTCGCGTAAAGAGGGGCCAGCACCTCTACGAAATCGCGAAGAATTACGACATCGGCAGGAACCTTGTTATCAACTCAAATCCCGGACTTGACCCAAATAATCCACCGGAAGGTTCAATTGCTGTCATTCCTGCCCTGCACATACTGCCTGACGCTCCGCGAACAGGGATCGTATTAAACCTTATCGAACTCAGACTCTACTATTATCCACCGGGACAAAATGTTGTACACACCTATCCTGTGAGTATCGGTAAAGTCGGCTGGGAAACACCGCTCGGTGTTACAAAGATTGCAAGTAAAGCTTATAAGCCTTCGTGGAATCCTCCTGAATCAATTAAGCAAGAATTCATCAAAGCAGGAGATCCTCCCCCCAGTGTCGTTCCCGGAGGAGACCCCAGAAATCCGCTTGGCAACCACGCTCTCAGACTCGGCTTTGATCACGGCGCTTTCCTCCTGCACGGAGTAGCCCCAACTATGAGATACACTATCGGCTCAAGAGTTAGCCACGGTTGTATTCGTTTGTATCCTGAAGATGTGGAGCAGTTATATAATTCTGTCCCTCAGGGCACTGAAGTTCGAGTCATAGACCAAAGCATGAAAGTCGGCAAATCTGGCAAACACATCTATCTTCAAGTAAGTGAGCCTATACAGGAAGTCACCCATTACCGTCGCCCAACAATGAGCGAAGCTATGAACGAGCTTCGTTATAAATCCGGGCCCGGTGCGCACATTAATGAGTATGCCGTTGAGCTTGTTATCAGGAAAGCTGACGGTATTCCACACATTGTTGGATACACCAAGTAGATTGCCTGTGTAACGGTTAAATCTAGTTACTATATTCTACATACTGCTGCCTTTATATCGCTTCCCATATTCCTTAATAAATACATTTACTGCCTCAATACGATCGGAGATGTTAGCATCTGCGGCATTTAGCCCCTCCACAAAATCTTTTGCAAATTTATCAGGAAAATGGTTAACGGCTTCCACAAAACTTTTCCCATGTTGCATTAAGTGAGCCATGCGACCAATGGTTGCGGCAAAATCCTCATCGCACCACGGACCAAACAAAAACTTCACCGTAGAGAGCATATAAGAGTCTCCTTTTTCATGTGAAGTAGTGAAAGTAAGGGCGAACTGCTCAGTTCGAATAGTGAGAGCTCTATTAGGAGCTGGTGTTGGTTCAACTTCTAACATGGCATAATACTAGGCTTTAAATAAGTGTTTAGCGGTTTAAGTGGCCGGTTTTCGGCCACGCTTCAAATCCAAACTACCATAACAGAAACAGGGCCGGAAATCCGGTCAACTTGTTTGTTAGGCCTACTACCTACGAGTTCGAATACGAGATATTTCCTCAGCTACTAGTTGAGGGCTGATCTCATAAAAATCAAAGACTTCGAAGAGAGGCCTGACAATAGAATGAACCACCTCTGGCAGATTCGCTTCGATTTCGTCTATAAAAACTTCACGCTGAGAAGATACCTTATCTTGCCGAGCAATTCGGTCGTCCATCAATGGAAAGCGATGAGGACTCGCCCAGGTCGAAAGCACGCGGCCGTTTAATCCGGACCATGTTGTCTTGAAGAGAATTGAAGAATCTTCCGTGGATATTGCGAGAGCGTAACGTCGCGCATGAAGTAACGCTTCTGCTACTCTCCATACTGGAATAGTCAAGGCGAACCTAGTAGAAGGCTCAAAGTTCTGTCTGGGGCTATCATCCTGATAGCCCCGGAGGAGAAAGGCCTTTCCTTCGGGGGAAATTCGCCAAAAATCCGAGTGAAATCCATCGCTGAATTCGTCAACCCCATCTTCCACTAGAAAACACTCAACAACACCATTAGCCGGATAAGGGGACAAAGGGTGCCTCTCTACCACGAGCCAAACGGGCCATCCAGTTTCCCACCCTTTTATATCACGAGCTATCTTATCGAGCTGCGAGAGTGTCGGAGAGCTTACATCTCCATTAATAAGGTATGAAACGGTCCAAACACCGTGGCTGTAACGAGAGGGATTTTCGTTAGCGAGTTTCTCTTCGCATAGATCCGTAAATCGTTGAATAGACTCCTGCTCCCAGCAAGCAAGAGCTTCCTGAGAGTCAGGCTCAGAGCCGTTCTTTTTTGAACTCCCGCTCTCATCGGGAGAGATACCAGAAATTACATTCCGAATACTTTCAACCAAGTCCTCTTTCGTGTTTAGGACGCATCTTCGCATTAGGTCATCCCATTCTTGCCCGGACTGAGGTGGCTCGCTCTTCGGACCGGGTCTTCGGATATAATAACGGTCACTAATAATGTGTTGTTCGTTCGGTCCACTTCTGCGGGAACGAATCGGAAATCTGTGCCCACCTGGCACAGATACGATAGGAAATAGTTCATTGGATGAAGGGTGAGGAACCAAATGGACATCACAGTGAAAAACAGGGTCAGCAAATTTTTGTACTATCCCGTTAATCGCATCTTGAGAGTAAGCCTCTAGATCGTTCGGTCTGGAGGCATCGACTACCCAGCCTCCGTCTACCTCGGAATAGCCCACTATTACATAGCCACCCCCGTGATTTGCTAAAGCTAGCAGCGCTTTTCCCAAATCCGCCCTGTGAGAGCTATCGGATAAATCCAACCACCCTTTAATTTCGAGATCCAAGGACTCTCGCGGAGCACGCAGCAAGTCACTCAACCTCAAGTGTGCGTCGTCTTTAATCTCATCCTTGTTCTCACCACTCATTTTCAATGTAGGCCTAACGGTTTAGGTGATTTTCTCAGTGAAGCTAAGTAAAATCAACCGTTTTGTTATATGGACAGCGACTAAGTATAGTCAGCGTGTTCGATTTCTCGCATGTAAAAGTTTTTCATTTCTGATTCAATATCTATTTGATTTCCCCATATATCTTGCTGCTGCTTTTGATCAAGTTCCCAAAACTTATTGAGTGATTCATCATTAAGAAAGTGTGGCCAAAGTTTTTCGTCGGAGAGAAGCCGTCGCATGCAATGCTTTGCTATAAATTCAGCTTGAAAAGTTCGTTTGAATAATCTTTCCCACTTCTCATGAGGTGCTAATTCGGTAAAAAGGTCGAAGACATCGTGCATATGCTCTGCTTTATTACGTATCTCGTAAAGCTCGCCAACAAGCTCCGTATGATTATGTCCTAAAAAAAGCTTAGTACGATGCTGAAAATCTCTCTTAGTGGATCCGATCCTGGGTAATACAAACCCTTCGATACACCTTATAAATTGATGTAGGCGGGTATCCGCTAACCTTGCCTCAGTGGCAAGTTGAAATGCATTGATTACGCGCTTGAACCTTTTGAAATCTTGCGTGACATAAATCTGCTCCAACGATTTAGCATATTCTGCGGCTTGGATCAGACGATCCTGCCCTATCCAAGGGGCTAGAGGCGTACCCGGAATGAATTTGGGCTGATTCATAGTTGATACGCGTCGTACGTTCAGCCCCGATTTCTGCATTGCTCCAGTGAAATTAATGGGGGCTTCATGTGCTCTTGTCCAACCAGAAATCAGAAGTGACCAATATAATGCTCGTGTGCTACGCTGTAAGTTTTGATTCTCTTGGTCCAAGATTTCGGGATTTCTCGAGAGAGATTTACAACCTATATATAGATCTCCTTCTCGCATGTCTTTTGCAGTGTGGCTACCGAGCCATTCTTCCCAGTGCTCCTCAAGCTCACCAGGCAGGCTACGAGTAGCTATAAATCCGTGAGGCAGTTCTAAGAAATCTGGAAATCTTGAGTCAATGTTTATATTTGGAAAGCAAATAAGAGAGAACTTTTCATTAACTACAATACTCA
The DNA here is from genome assembly GCA_030431715.1 of bacterium. Classification (GTDB taxonomy): domain Bacteria; phylum Bdellovibrionota_C; class UBA2361; order UBA2361; family RFPC01; genus JAUIIO01. Next base: position 247,495 of record JAUIIO010000001.1, on the reverse strand, counting down.
TCTTCGTCCATGTAACGGTATAAAATTTTGCCGCGCGTCAGCGCGTGCAAAAGTTTGCTTGGTTATATACCGTACCACCAATGATAGCCAGAAAAAATAAAGGCTGCTAAGAGAGCTCCCATGACGATAAAATAGAATGCTCTTCTTCCTGTAAGGAATTTTTCTCTCCAGCTGCGAGTATCTTTATCGATTGAAGTCCTGTGGCCAAAGTTTGCAGCTTCAATGCAGGTACTGAGTTCAATTTTGGATATCGTTTTAGAAGTCTTACTAGCTTTCTCAAGTTTTAAGATTGCATCTACCGCCCCATGTAAAAGTCGATTGTAATATTCGAAATCTAAAACCCAAATAGCGAGCCAAAAAATGATTAAGAAGAAAAAAATAGAAGTCAGAAACCCCCAAGAAACTCCCTTATCCGCATCCTGTGCGAGTATACCGACCAAAGTTGAAAGTGCCGCCACTGCACCTAAAGCTTGCACTCGAACCTTCATGATGAGGTCGTTGAAATGCATTGCAACATCCTCGTATTTCTCCCAAAGGCTTAAAATGTCGTACTGCTGGCTGCTATCGACTTGTTCGAATTCAAGGTCTGGTTCTTTTGGTGGATCTTCGGTAGGCATCGATTAGGTATATAACATATTCTTGAACTGCTCAGGAAACTATCCTTTCTTCAAAGGAAACTCAAGGAAACTAAGCATTGATCTAAAAGTATTGAGTGTAGATTCATGGATTTAACCCAGTTCCTGCTGAGGAAACTTCAGGAAACCAGAGGAAACAGTTTCCCCGAGTTTCCTCATGCTAGGAAACTGCGAGGAAACATTCATGTATGCTCGTACAAGTGAACATGCATAAAATTCTAAAAACTTAAATGAGCCCCGGCCTAAAACTTGAGATGACGGATATATCTGATTTCGTGGAAGTTACGAGACTCCGAGGTTTACTAGGGGCAAAGTGCAAATTAGGAGCAAGCTCATCAGTGTACTAATGAACAATCACAGAACAGATTTTAAAAACTTGAAAAGAAATAATCTAAGTTGAGCATAAACTCATAATCGCGATCTCTCGCGCCTTCCTCTGAGCTGCGTATGGTTAGTCGTTGTGCGAGTTGCTTATTGATCGAGTATCCCTGCTTTGCTGAAAACGTACTAAGCCAACTTTGCAGATCGAGCGGCGCATAAGACGCCCCGCCCTCGATCAGCCACTGCCACCGCTGCCCACCAGACCACTGCAATTGACCGATAACACCCGGAGCGAGCTCCACCCCATCATCAAAATGGCTGGAAAAATAGCTATCTCCGGATAACAACAAGCTTGCCCGTAGAGCAGTCGTCACACGGTAACTTCTCCCTACAGCAAATGAAGGTGTAAAAACCAACTTTCTCTCTTCACTTTCAAAACGAAAGCGTCTTAACTCAGAACTCATCTTCCATGAATACGGTTGATAGAGCTTCATAGTGGCTGGCATAGCTTGCAAACGAAAGAGCTTAAGCTTTTCAAGTGAAAGTGTGCCACCATCACCATACCACCTGAGCTCAGGCTCTAAGAATTCAAGCTCCGCTTCACGCTGATATCCCGGAGCAGGATCACTTAGAGCATGCAGCGCGGGACGCCCCCCCAGAGAGAGAAACTCCCTTAAATCCCCCCTGTAGAGTATTGTCCCTGTAGTTGCCCTTACGGCACTCGATAAATGGCCATCAAGTGGATCTCCTTTCTTATCAGAAACCAGAGAGGCGGGCGATCGCACTCGCCCGATCAGGCTACGTTCATCGGCGATCTTCTTACGCTTTAATACAGTGCCCTCTTGCCCATCCGCCTCATGGAACCGCAACAGAGTATCTGCGGCTGATAACACCAGCGCCTGCCTGTCGGGAGCGAGAGAAGAATAAGGTTGTTCAGAAACATGTTGAAATTCCCCTGCCGAGATATCTTCAACCAACTCTGCCTCTTCTACGGTAAGCAGATCGCTCATCATTTGAAGCTCGCTTGAAAGCGATGGTCTATACACTGGAACTTTTTCTATCAAACCTAATCGCTTAAGAACTCTTACTGTATCAATAGGAATTACGTACGGCGGCTTACTCTGAAGTAGCGGTTCGTGAGGCCTGAGTATCCGAAACAACGATAGGAGATGATAAGAGCAATTTTCATCAAAAAAATAGTAGTCAATTGCTGCGTGCTTAAGCTCTATCATGTGCAACTGCAGAAAACGCAGCTCATCCTCAGTGAGAGTAGCTCGGTACTCTCTTAGATCTCTCCTATCTATATCTGAATACTGCTTGACTCGAATATAGTAGGGAGCGCTTTTAAAAGCTCCGGCATATCCTCCAGTAAGACCGTTAAAGACCAGAGAAAGTCCTCCTTGCCCACCAGAACTTGCCGCGAAAGTAAGGGTGTCATCAAGAAGCCTTGAATGCTTGAGATCTCGCCTTTCAAAACGCAAAAATGTATGGCCAAACATCGAAGCAGGATTTCTTAGAAAGGACTCAGCAAAGACGAGCGACACCCCTTTTGCATCTCTCCATCTTCTTTCGTTTAGTACCTCTGGACACAGCTCTTCTACTGTAGCCACTTCCTTTCGTAGACGCTCCCTTAAGAACTCATACCGAGCAGGAAACTTGCAGATGTGTTCAGTGTTAAGAGGTTCTTGAAAGAAAGTCTCCACATTTTGAACGATCTCTTTATAAGGATCGTATTTTCCAGAAGGGCTTAAGAAAAACGCGTCAGAGTCAATCTCACTTTTAAAATCAAAAAAGAGAGCTCCGGGATGAGTATGAAGTAGCGCTAGCCACGCTGAATCAACTGATAACTGACGCAGGTCATCACCAGAGGAAGGTGTCACACAAAGAGCGATGTTAAGGAAGACACCAACTAGAAAATGCCAGAGCCGGGTCACAGTACTATAAGACAGCGAATACCTACTAAGAGATCAAATTCTCAAGTCGTGACACCAATACTTCACCTGAGGCCTCACGAGCGTTAGACTCTTCGCCTTCATAGAGCTCGGCATAGTGTTTGTGGGCACGATCAACAAACGCCGAGATACTATCACTGCTACGCTCTGCTGCGAGAAGGTCACCGAGCGTTCTCACATATTCGCCTTCCCCTCTAGAGATATCTCTACGTACCTTATCGAAATTGACTTGTGCAAATTGGACAGCCATGCTTCGGCGATTTTTTGCTGTCGAGCTTGAGTCTGAACGAGGAGAGGTGCTTGAAGTTAATCCAACCGATGCCTCAGTAGTATTTTCAAAAGTTTCAGTACTTCCCTCAAAAGCTCCGGTTATAGGAGCACAATGAGCAAGAACAATAGTAGAGAGACATACTGCACACGTTTGGATACTTTTCATATATTTTCTCCTGTTCGCATTAGCGAATCAAAAAATAACTCTCAAAAAGTCTAGTACGCTCCCCCATTCAAGACAATAAAAAACTCTTCTCTACGCTTTTAACAACTCTGCAGATGCATATTGAGGAGAGTCCGGCTATACTCGCCAGCAGAATGAAGAAGAAAGATCTGGAAAAACTCGGACTATCCGGCGAACGCGCACTTAAAGAAGCTGTGACCATTAGTGCCATGGCAAAACAACACGGTGTTAAAAAAGGTGAGCTTAAGAGCGCGCTTTCAGCACTTGCTCAAGATCCTGCTCCGTTCTTAAAACACAATCTCTATGGTCGGCTAGCCAGTATCGTAAGCGAAGGAGACATTACTCCGCAGTACAACTTTCAGACTCTTGAATACCCTCACTGGGGTATCGATATCGATGATGATGCCCATACACAGATGAAAAATGCATGTGAACTGCCCGTCTCTGTTGCCGGGGCGCTTATGCCGGATGCGCACGTGGGTTATGGATTACCGATTGGTGGAGTACTTGCTACAGATAACGCCGTGATTCCTTATGCCGTTGGCGTTGATATCGCATGCCGCGTGAAACTCACAGTCTACGACATTCCTGCATCTGAGATTGACCGCAGACGTGAGCCGCTTGCAGATGCGATTCAGAAAAATACCCAATTTGGAATTGGTGCAAAATTTAAGCAACCTAAGAACCACCCAGTGCTGGACAAAGACTGGTCATTTTCAAAGTATGTGAATAGCCTGCACGATACCGCATGGCGACAGATCGGCACGAGTGGATCAGGAAATCACTTTGTAGAATTCGGAGCGTTTAGCTTGCCACATTCACACTTCGGTGTTGATGCTGGAGAGTATCTGGCCCTTGTGTCTCATAGCGGATCAAGGGGGGCCGGAGCTAAGATCGCAAACCACTTCAGTAAAGTGGCCAGAGAAAAACATCCAGGACTCCCTAAAAAGCTCCAGCACCTCTCATGGCTCTCTCTTGATGATGAGGACGGACAAGAATACTGGAGCGCGATGGAGCTTATGGGCGAGTACGCATCAGCTAATCACTACCTTATTCACCGAGACATTTCAAAGATGGTAGGAGGAGAGAAACTCTTCCAAATAGAGAATCACCATAACTTTGCATGGAAGGAGACGCACTACGGAAAAGACGTTATCGTACACCGTAAGGGAGCCACTCCTGCCGCCAGTGGTGAATACGGATACATCCCGGGAACCATGATACATCCCGGTTTTCTCATTCAGGGAAAAGGCAAAGAAGAATCGCTCGCTTCCTGTTCGCACGGCGCAGGCAGACAGATGTCTCGAAAGGCCGCAAAACATAAAACCACGATGAACGCGCTCCACAAACTTACCAAAGAGCACGGCGTAACGCTCCTTGATGCTGGCCTCGATGAAGCCCCCCTCGCCTATAAAAACATCTCTGAAGTCATGTCAGCACAGAGCGACCTTGTAGATATTATTGGCCGCTTCCAACCAAAAATCGTCAAAATGGCCCCTGACGGCGAAAAAGCCGAAGACTAGCGTCTCTCCCACGTTGCCTATAAAGCACACTTACGACCCCATTTTTCACCTAAAAACTGAGCTTGGATTGCTTTGGTTACTAATGTAAATCATGATAAGATAACGTTTGTATGAGAGTAGAGGCAAAAGGAGTAGTAACATGCCAATAAACGACATCGCACCACATCAAAGAAATCTGTTTTCTGGTTTTGAGGCACTCGATACTAATTTACGTTCACTCTCTGCAGCACATGAAGTTACTCGTGCTCGAGAGATCATTGATAATGCCCTTAATGAAAATCAAAATTTAGAAAGAGTAGCAAATTCACTCGCCATTTTAAACAACGATCATCCTGGAGTTTTGACAAAAGCTCTTGTCAGCAACACAGCACTCTCACATCAAGTTGGCGCGGCCTATGGCACATATGCTCCGTGGACAGCAGTTGTTACTCCCGAAGAGTGTGCTCGAGTTACACAATTTATATGTTCTGAACACCCTACCTCATGGCAAGACTCACTCTCTCCTGCTCAATCTGCCAGAACGCGTTTTCATACAGAAAAGTTTGTTACAGAGATTCAAAGAACAAATACAAAATTCTTTGACGGCGCAAAGATACACCTTAAATCGGCAGGAATTGTTAACAACTCACTTGTCCTAGAAACATGTGCTGCAAACTATTCTGATAACGCTTCAATATCACACTATATCGGAAACAGGCTCTACGAGCTTGCAGATCTCGACCAGAGAAATCTTGAGGCTAATAGCAAGAAGATCTTAGAAGTCTTACGAGTACTCTCAACTCTCGATATCTCCCCCGGCGAAAATGGTATAGATATCTCCCTTGGAAATCCGAGGCTTCCGCATACTCTCGGAATCAGTGGCATGGTACTCACCTCTGATGGATATCTTGTACGAGCTAAGCAGGGAGCAAAGAATATGGCTTCTGGTGGCGATATCGTACCAGCGATAAGCGGAAGTGCAGATCCCTCACAGCTTTCAACATACAACGCCTCATTTAGCCCACTTGAGGATTTTATCCGTGAAGGTGGTGAAGAACAGCAAGGGGCTAAAGTTGCCTACTGTGCCGTAGCCGGGGTGTATCAGAGTCTGCACCGTCTTGGGAAGCCAGATGTGTTCCTAGTTGCTGTCCTTCATCAGACAGCGGGTGAAATGTTTGCCAGCCAAGCAAGAAACGAGAAAGATACGTCCAGATGGGAGTTAATGAAACAGATCGCAGATTCCACCTATCTCGGTAGCTTACAAAGAACCCCTCATGTAGATCTTGGAGATGAACTACGTCTGAATGATCTTGGCGCAAAAATTACTACTGAAGAGACTCCAAAGCTAGAAAGTGGAATGAGATTTGGGAAGCTCCGTATTGAACTCGACAGAGCAGCGGTAAGAAGCCTAACAAACGATATAAGATCAGGGGGAAGGATAAACCACGTTGATCAGATCTCTCTTATTGCCGGACTTGAGCACCTCGCTCTTCACACTACTTCAAGCAGTGCCTGAGATCCTTCGTAGTCCATTATGGTAGAAATGGACTACCACGTTCACTGCCATCGCCTGTGCCTGTATCTTCTTGACCAAAATCGAGCTCTTCGGATAATTCTTCAAGCGCTTCTTCTTTACTATCATCACATGCACACATTTGAACGCCCACGGTAAATCCGACACAATACTTTATTACCTCCCCTTTCTCGTCTTTGCATTTTGCAAAATATTTACCACCGCCGCCTCCACTTGAGCAGCTAGCGCCACTACATGCGCATGACGGTGGAACAGAGCAAGAGGCGGCACCACTAGACCCTTCACCTGAGTCTCCTCCTGTTGACTCTCCCCCATCTTGCGCAAGCACAAAACCTGCGACAAGAGCATTGAATGCGATAAACAAAATAATACTGACAACCTTTCTCATGAAACCTCCCACTGGCGATGTTAGAGAATAACTCCATGATCAAGCACGAGTTGCTTCAGCCGTTTACAGCAATGTGATAATTTCAAAGCTGATATACGAAAATATCGTAACAGAACAGCTTCACGTCACCCCCTTATTCCTGAAGCAACTTGTAGGTGAGCCAGTTTTAAATATCTCAGTTACCATTTTTTTGTTTGACTTAGCTCAAAAGCGTGATATACTAGAAGGCTTGGCGAGGAATTCAAAATGAATATTTTTACAGTACATATTATACAAGACGCACAGTACGCTTTCGTACAGCAGCAACAGATAGCAAGATCAGTTGATCTCAGGAACTCAGTTTATCCTGCAGATCCTGCTTGCGATGTTGACATGCTCGCGTCTCTTCTGCCTGACCTCTTGCAGTAATACCCGCACAAACTCAAAAACCGGAGGTCTTTTAGCAGACCGCCGGATTTAAAGGTTTCATAGTAAATCAAATACGTTACCGGCTCATAAGAGACGTTCATACACGCGTTCTTATCCCTCTACTCTTACGGGCTTACCACCGGTGTCTTCTACAGAAGTCCCACTCTCTTTGCGGCAGCTGAAGAAGGTTCTGGTGTTTCGATCTTTTGGGAGCACTTTCCTGAGGTTTTAAACGAAAAAGAATATGGAGAGAGAAAAAATGTTTAACATGATCAGAAAAAATCCAGTTACGCACCTAGTGCGTACCACGTGGGCGAACGCTGCGGGTAGGAAGAAGACGATCGTCATCTACTCTCTACTTGCTTGTATCGCTATGCTCATTGAGCTTGCCCGGCCGCTTGTGCTGGCGGAGCTGATGAACGCAGCACAAAAACTCAGCGGCCAGGAGCTTCTGGATAAGGCAATTGTTATCTCGGCGCTCTACTTCGGACTGAGTATTCTCTTCTGGATGGTGCACGGGCCGAGCAGGATTATGGAGATTAACACCTCCTTTCTTGTAAAGCGTAAGCTGCAGAGTGGTCTCTTCAGGATGGCCACCCTACTGCCGATGCGCTGGCACCTTGAAAACCATTCCGGTGAGACTATCGATCAGAATGATAAGGCTACTCAGGCTCTTGGTGAATTTGCAGAGGGCGGGTTCGAAGTGATTCGAATCCTGACACAGTTCATCGGAGCAACGGTTATGCTCACATGGGTCATGCCAGCTGCGGGCCTTACCGTTACCGTGTCTGCAGTAGTCGCTATCACGGTAGTTGTGCTCTTTGATCGGGTACTGATTAAACGTTATGAGCAACTCAATAAACGCTTTAATCAGGTAGCGGCATCGATTCAGGATTACTTGACCAATGTCGGAACGGTAATTAGCCTCCGCCTTGAAGACCGCGTGTCTGAGGAGGTTGAAGAACGAATCGATCGCATCTACCCGCTCTGGAAGAGTGCTACTTGGCTTGGTGAACTAAAATGGATGACAGCTGGACTTATGGTGAACTTCACCCGGTCTGCAGTTATTCTGGGGTACATCGCGTATGTTGTGTACAACGACCTCATCCTTGAGGTAGGAACGCTGTACGCACTAGTGCAGTACCTGACTCACGTTGCCGAATCGTTTTTTCACTTCACGTGGAAGTACGGTGATCTGGTAGTAAAGAGTACTCGTGTTCACGCTACAGACCATATCGTTGAATCGTTTGAGCAAGAGGTCGGTGATACGGTTGAGGCCAGCCTTCCTAACGATTGGAAGCAGGTCGATATCAGTGGGCTGACGTTTCAGCACAACGATTCTAAGGAGCGTGACGTATCGGTGCTTCACAACATCGATCTTACCCTTAAAAGAGGGCGCTCCTACGGTGTGGTCGGCGAAAGTGGTAGTGGGAAGTCAACTCTACTTGGCCTCCTGCGCGGGATCCATCTCGCTGACAACGTGGAGATTTCTTGTGATGGAGAACCACTAAAGCATGGGCTTGCTCACTTTGCTCACCGCAGTACGCTTATTCCGCAGGAGCCAGAGATCTTCTCTGACACCATACGGTTTAACGTCACAATGGGCATTGATGACGCTGACCAAAGCACTGATGTAATGCAAGCGATCGATCTTGCTCGCTTTACTGAGGTACTGAAACAGCTTCCAGCAGGCCTTGCAACTGATATCGCTGAAAAGGGAGTTAACCTGAGCGGCGGACAGAAGCAGAGGCTCGCTCTAGCAAGAGGGCTCTACTTCGCGCAAGAAAGCGGCTCAGACATCCTACTCATGGATGAGCCAACAAGCAGCGTTGATAAGAGAAATGAGACCCTCATCTATCAGAGCATTCTTGGGCACTTCGGGGAGAGAACCATCCTTGCGGCGGTTCATAACCTTGATCTGCTATCGCTCTTTGATGAAGTACTTGTCTTTGCGAGTGGTGAACTTGTTGAGCACGGTGGAGTATCCGAACTCTTACGCTCAAACGGCGAGCTTTCGCGTCTCTGGCATAAGAGTCACTGAGTTGCTGGTTTCTGACAAAAAGGTTTAATGATATTTTGCAATGGGAAGCTTCGGAGGAGCTTCCCATTTTTTATGTCTATTCTACCAGAATCAGATATATCTCACGTATATTGCTTAAATATGTTAATCGTTTTAAAAGATTGCACATGAAGATGCACTCTCCACAAGCACCGCGATTTTCTCTATCCACAAAAGATTCAGCATTGCCTGAACCAAGTCCTACGAGTTGTACTGCCTGCTCAGAAAAAGATGCTTTTGAATCACTTGATTTTAGCTCTGAGCTTAATGAAGTCTCACCTCAGAATTTTCAAGCCGGAAAACATTACAGAGTCGTAACAGCTCCAGAATCTACTAAGGATCCATCTCTGCGCAGACTCATCGCTCTGGGACTCGTTGAAGGAACACGTTTTCAGGTACTACAGAATGGAAATCCCATGATACTTTCTTTTAGAGGATGTAAAATCGGGATAGATACGCGCGTGCTCACTGAATATAGATTCTCAAACTTAGAACCTCGACAGGCAGATTAACTCCCTACTACTTTCCAGACTCTTCTTTTTCCGACTTGTGTTTGTCTGCGAGGAGAGTTCCTATAGTTTGAAAGAGCTCTTGCTTATTAATTGGTTTTGAAACATAACCATCCATACCTGCTGAGAGATAATGCTCTTGATCTCCGCTCATAGCATGTGCGGTGAGAGCTACTATGGGTACCTTTTTCCCTTCTTCAGTATCTCGAATTAGGCGAGTAGCTTCATCCCCGCCCATAACTGGCATCTGAATATCCATCAGTACAATATCAAAGCTATCTTTCTGAAAGAGCTCAACTGCTTCTTTGCCATTTTCTGCAAGGAAAACCTTAAAACCTTCTTTTTCTAGTAAGCGTCTGATGAGCTTTTGATTCACGGCATTATCTTCCGCAATCAGTACTTGAAGCTCTCCACTGACTTGATAGGTGAATTCCTCTTCGTTTTTCTTAACACTCGTTCTTTTTGCCTGAATATTTTTTTCCTCAGAGATATCAAATCTTGCTGTAAAGTGAAAAGATGTACCAATCCCCTTCTTGCTCTCTAGCCCAATTTCTCCACCCATAAGGTCTACAAGACGAGCTGATATCGCTAACCCTAAGCCCGTACCAGCATATTCGCGGGTATTACTTGCATCAACTTGTTCAAAGGCATGAAATATCTTTTCTTGTTTATTCTCAGGTATACCAATTCCAGTATCTGATACCGTGAAACGAAGCTTTGTGCTTGAGCCTTGCTCCTCAACTTTATCAACCTGTAGTACTATAGCTCCGTTATCTGGAGTGAATTTTAACGCATTTCCAACGAGGTTGATCAGAATCTGGCGAAGTCTATTGGCGTCACCAAAGAGATGAATTGGAATATCATCTGCTATTTTCCATACGAAAGAGAGGTTTTTCTGATCAAGCCGAATTCGATGAAGGGCTTCAAGATCGATAAAAAAGTCTTCAAGATTAAAATCAAAAGGAAAAAGTTCAATCTTACCTGCTTCGATCTTAGAGAAGTCGAGTATATCATTTATAATTTCGAGCAAAGTTTCAGCAGATCGATGAGCCGTAGAAGCCAGATCTCGTTGTTCATCACTCAAATTCGAATCCAACAGAAGTCCGGTCATCCCGAGTACTCCATTCATAGGTGTACGAATCTCATGACTCATATTTGCAAGGAACTCACTCTTTGCCTGACTGGCCTTCAAGGCCTCGTTTCTAGCAGAAATGAGCTCCCTATCCTTTTCTTTCTTCTCATTTATTACTTCAGTAAACATGATAATACCACCGACGCTACCATCGGGCATATACCACGGATGAAGTCCCCACTTAAGCCAATCAATACGTCCATCTGAACGCTCAAACGGATCCTCATCACATGAGAGCACCTCTCCGCGCAAACAGCGCTGATGGAGCTCTTTCCAGCGAACAGGGATTTCTGGAAATATCTCATAATGAGATTTACCACGAAGGTCAGTCTCCTCAAGTCCGTAGGCCTCACGCCAATAATCACTTACCATAACGTAGCGGAGTTGTGTATCAAAAACGGCAACAGCAGCGGGAATATTTTCTATAAAAAGTTGAACCCGCTCTCTCTCTAACTGTAAAAGGGTTTCTCGTTCTTTAAGCTTTTCGATATCGATATGAACACCAATCATCCGCACAGGGTTACCGTCGTCATCATGCTCAATAATCTTTCCGACATCATCGATCCACATCCAGCTTCCATCTTTTCTCTTTAGTCGCTGATCACACCTATAGATGGAAGTTTTTCCTCTCATATATTCTGAAATGGCGTCCAAAGCTCGGAGATGATCCTCTGGGTGGCATAGCTTTTTCCAAGAATCGAGATTCATAGGGAGTTCATTTGGCTCATAGCCTAGCATGGTATACCAAGATTCATTAAAGTACGTTTCATCAGTTACCAGATTCCAATCCCAGAGCCCGGTGTTTGTCGCCTCTAGAGCCATCTCTAGTCTTTTGGTTGTAGTCTCAAGTGCTAATTTTTCAGCTTTGGCCGCGGTAATATCAATAAGCGCCCCGACCATACGGACCGCCTTCCCTTCCGTATCCCGAATTGCATTTCCTTTTGCTCGAAACCATCTGTAATCTCCTGAAAACGATTTACACCGATATTCAACATCATAGGTGACATCATTTTCTAAGTGTTCATTAAGCGCTTGTATCGTAGGCTCATAGTCGTCAGGATGAAGGATTTCTGCCCAGCTTTCATAAGTCTGTGAAAATTGATCTGATGAATATCCCAGCAGTTCTATCATTCTTTCAGAATAGAAGACTTCGCCTGTGAGAACATCCCAATCCCACAGTCCATCGTTTGCTCCCTCTGCGGCGTTTTTAAAACGCTCTTCACTAACATCAAGCTGCGAGACCGTTTCTTTAAGCTTCTGACGAAAGCGGGCAAGACGCCTGACCATCGGCTCAAATAAGAAAACAGCACAGAGAAAAACAAGCACAAACTCCAAAAGAAAAAGCAGATCCTGAGTAAAATGATAACGAGCCGAGTGGCTACTTGCGAGTTCCGTAAGATGATACACAAGCTTATCCATGACAGATAAAAAATCTTGTGAAAGCTCCATAGCACGATCAAATGATTCCGACCGGAGCTCCTGATCACTGATAATGAGAAACTGATTCAGATTCTTTACGAGCTGAGATTGGAATCCATCAGCCTGAGCATATAAAGAAATTCCGGCTAGAGATACAATTGGCCTTAAACCGAGTTCCTCGCTTCCTGTCCGGAGAGCGTTATGAACAGCGGTGAAGGTTTGAATTTCTTCTTGAAGCTCTCGAGATAACTGCTCACGCTTGCTTCCTTCTTTTTCTCTTTGGATCTTTGTAGCAAGCACCAGTAGACGCTGTGATAACATACGCTGGCGACCGCTAAGATTTATAGCGTTATCCATTGAAGTCTCATCTGCAGTCTCACGTAGAGTAGCGATAAAACACCCCACGATACATAATGAGATAAGTATAAGCGCTGTAATATACGTACGTCTTAGTCGAGAGACATCTGAGTCATGATCTAATAGCAAGATTCGCTTCATTTAATTCTGAATTTAAAGGTATTTCCCCTCAATATGAGATGCTCGCGGGAAGGTTAAGTTTTCCGATTGGACCTATATCCTGTGATGAATAGCCTAGCATGAAGCGAAACGCATAAGTCGCTAGTTTTACTCTTTATTTAAAAAGTGACCTCATTCCCAATTTCCTAAAACCCCAAAATTGACTAGCCCCACAAATCCTTTTACGCTGCCCCTTATGTTAAGCCCAGATCAGAGAAGAGACCTCAGAGTACGAGCAAGCCTTGATAAAATTGAGGCAGAGTCCGAAATCCGCGCAGCACAGGATAATGGGACTTTCAGCATGAAGTTCTCAGAAGCAACAAGGCAACAGTTAGAAAAGTTAGCCGCCTATCACGATCAACCTGCCGCAACACTGATTCAAGATGCCCAAAAACGTGAGTCTATACGCTTCGCATCTCTGCTCAAGACTCTTGAGAAAATTGAGAAAACTGATACCAATACACTTCAGTGTGCTGCTTTTTCAGACATGTTTCCCTCAGATCCCTCTCATCACCTTACCGCCTTTATTACCGACCAAGAGAGCATCATCCATAGAATCTGTGAAATAGTTACTGATGACCGCTGGCATGAACAAATTGAAAAACTCAGACAAACACCAGAAGTCAATGGCTACGATGACAGGCTGGCGATGCTTGAAGAACTCGCCTCAACACCGGTAACAACACAGTGGGTTACCGTCCCAACAACCACCCTTACTCCAGCGTTTGTTGAGCATGGCTTACGATCTTGGCTAGAAAAGTATTATCCAACATTATCAGAAATAGAAATTGAGTGGTTACCTGACGAGCAAAAGCAGGATTTTGCGGCAACACTTACTTCACAAAGTCTCTTAAAGAGTTTTGCTGAGAGACCAGAAGTCGTGGACGAGCTGATAGAAGCAATCTCACAGAGATTAAAAGAGAAAGATTAATCTTCAGCGGGCTTTGTAACGATACAACGCGATTAAAGATCACCTTACAAAAAGATTAAATGCAGAAATGATGTGTTGCTTGAAGATAGGTAGAGCAACAAACTTTAAAGAGAAGTCTGGCTGGAAGCGTAAAAGGTAAGAGATTTACGACTTCCAGCCTTTAGTAAGGTCTAAAACTCAGTGCGAGTCTTATACCATATCCTTAAGCTTTTTAAGCGGAAGGACTTTTACTTTTGTGCTGGCAGGCTTAGCAGCGATGTCCATCATCTCACCTGGTCGGAATGGATTTGGAACATTCTTTTGGGCCTTACGAGCAGGCTTCTTAACTGTCTTAATCTTCATAAGACCAGGAACAGTACATGAACCAATAGATCCCTTCTTAAGGTGTCTCTCAATAACTCCTTCAAGTGAATCAAAGACAGAGGCTACTTCTTTTTTTGTAAGCTCAGTCTCTTCAGCGATCTCTGAAAGAATTTGCGATTTTGTCATCGCCTTTTTTACACCAGTTTTCTTCTTAGCCATTTATCATTCTCCTGCAATAGGTATGGTTAATACAATCAGCCGTACGTTATCACTCTTTAAACGTAGAGCAAATAGAGTTTTCAATTTATATACCTAGCACTTTAGACTCCAGACGACCACCCCATCACAAGCATTTAAGGTCACTTTTTTACCCTTAAAACCAGCATATTCTCTCCTCCGCCTCTCATGATTTATCACAAATTTACTATTGCAATCTGAGAATCTGTAGATCTAGAATACGCTGTGGATAACTCTATCCCGACCAGAAAGCCTTAAATATAGGGAGAATAAAGCATGCCAAGTATGAGAACCCAGAGCTTTAGCTGCATCCTCCTCATTTTTGCGCTTGTGCCTACCGATAGACTCTCCGCAGAAAGTGCTTATGAAGCCTATGCTAAAATCATCACGCAGAAAGCACTGGACACCAACTGGGACTATGACCAGAGCTACCTTACCTTTCTTTGCTCTTCAAAAAAGCGGGTTCTTAGCAAGATGCCGTCATCAAACAGAAGTATGAAAGAAGCATGGGAGCTGGGAAGAGAAGACAAAAATTTCACTGTGATTACCTCTGCAAAACAAGGAGCTATGAGCAGAGGTATCGGCATGCAAGCCGACGTAAAGCTTCGAGATCCGAAAAGCGGTGAAAAAGAGTCCCACAGATACTGGATCCAGACTGAAGACGACGGCTCTCTCTGCCTTTCGGGATTTAATTTTTAAGTCCCCTAATAGGGTCCTATTCTATTCGTACAAAATATTAAAAACGCTCGCGCTATGCCTACTCAGGATCTTAGAGCGAATTTTCTATACAAATGCAGTTGAGATACTACTTTGCTGAGATCTCCTCGAGCCTCTCAATTTTGCTCTTTAAGAATTCAAATCCCTGTTGCCAGTGCGCAGTGTTATTAATATCAAAACCAGCGCTCTGGCAAAGCTCTGCAGGACTCATACTTCCCCCAAGGCTCAAAAGCTCTCTCATCTGCGGCACAAATTCGTCTCCCTCATCCATATAACGCTGGTAGAGAGCCGTAGAGAAGAGCTGACCAAATGAATACGCATATACATAAAATGGATAGTGTACAAAGTGTGGAACAGTAAGCCATTCAGTGGCAAAATAGTCGGGTAAATCCACATCAGGTCCAAATTGATCTTTCAGTCCAGAGTAATAGGCAGCATCGAGATCACTGGTGCTAGCGCCATCATGAATCATGTCGTGTGCCGTTACTTCAAACTCTGCGAATGTAGCTTGCCTGATAACTGCAGCATAGAAGTTATCAATCTCACGAAACAGCAACGTTTCCTCTAATTCAGGATGCGCTGAGAGCATATGTTGACTTAATAAGAGTTCACCAAAGGTAGAAGCCGTCTCGGCAACAGGAAGTGGAGGATGCCACGTAAGCTCGGTTTGTACCTTCGCTAGTACGTCATGAATAGCGTGTCCAAATTCATGCGCTGTTGTAAAGACATCTGATATTGAGCCTGTATAATTCTCAAACACATACGGATCAGATGTAATACCGGCACCAGCACAGTAAGCACCCGATACCTTCCCTGTTCGTGGCTGAGAATCAATGTGCCCACGTTGTCTTAGCCCGGAAACGATACTACCAAATTCTGGCGAAAACGCATCGTAGGCCTCCTGCACAAGCTGCGCTCCATGTTCATAAGAGATATTAACATCTCCTGTGCTCACAGGAGCGTAGAGGTCGTGACGAGAGAACGTGCCCAATCCGAGGCGCTCTCCCTTAAACCTAAAATAACGGTGAAAGAGATCGTGATTAGCGCGGCAGGTCAAAAGAAGCGCTTCGATTGACTCGTCTGGAAGATCGTTCTCCATATTTCGCGCTGATACAGGCTGCTTATATTTACGACGCTCCACCATTTCAGAACGCCAATCGTTAACGCGAGCTGAGTATATGAGCGCAAGCTCCTGACGTCTTGTTCCATATACTTCATATAGTGACTTGTAAGCCTGCGCACGAGTTTCCCTACTTGTGGAGTGGCAGAGCTTCCTAAGCTCAGATTCATTGAGGTCCTTATCAGTCGGCTTAAATACAAGATTGGATGTAATCGTATTATGGAGTTGAATAAGTGAATCTATCCCGTTTGGGTTTTTAGAGAGTATAAGAGCCTCGCTCTCTTGTGAAAGAGTGTGCGGAGCATAGTCGCGAATTCTCTGCAAATAGTATGCATGTTCAGGACAAGCGCTGATAAAACTCTTTGCCGTATCGTCGCTTAAATCTTTAAATTCATGCTCAACAAATAGGAGAGCTTCCTGTAGTTTAGCTATCTTGTTTTGCGCCTGAGATTTCAGTGCCTGCGCCGCTTCATCTTTTGTGTTGATATCTGTAGGTAATTCTACTCGCAATCCGATCCGTGTCATGAGTCCCTGAACACGGTCGTATTCATGAAAGAGTGTTGCAAAATCTTCAGGTGAAAGCTCTTCGTTGATGCGACCATTGCTCTTTGAAAGCGTTTCAACAGCCTGCTCTACTTCAGCAAGGTCAGCTTCAACATCACGGACTCCTAACGCTGAATAATCCCAGCGGCTCTCAATATTTGTCAAAGCAGAAGGGCCACTCTTACCGTTAAGGACTTCACCTGCATGTGGTTCGGGAGACGTATCTGGAGAGGAATCTTTGGACAACATTTTACTACTACTTTTACAACTTACTACAACGAAGCTCTTCGAGTACTCAGTATCGGCGGAGCTCCCTAATGATGGCGGATAGTAGCAAATATTTTGAGGATTATACAGCGAAATATGGAGCCAGAGAAGTTAGCTGTACTCACTGGAAATAACTTAATTTTCATTTATTTAAAGGCATAGCTCCCATTTTTGCTTAATTAGCCACTAGCACCTACAATATAAGGACATGCATGAGTATTTGTGGAGATATAATATGCCAACAACTAGTCAACAATACCGACAACAGCGAGAAATGAAACGATGGGAGGAACTGGGAGCGGTCGACGATCCTTTTGAGGCTTTATCAACAAGCGATAAAGAAGCCGTAGAAAGCGTACGCCAGCGACTTGAAGGAAATACCGATTCAAACGATACACCATCTGACGTACCGAGTTCTGAATCAACTAAAGCTGAATAATACCTTACTGATTTTTAGTGAATGCTTCGAGTTCTACATTCTAATCGGAGCATTCACGCGCATCTTCAACCATTACTGGTATCACATCAATAAATCTTGCACCGGTGAAAAGAGTTTCATACCCTCTAATTAATGTATATTTCTCTTCAACATCGCCTATATAGATCTCGTACTGATGCATTTTCTGTCCAAGCAGAAAACACATTCTGAATGCGCCGTCTTCTATGAGATCATAGTCTTTCAAATCTACCTTCTCTGAGGTTCCATCTTCTTTTTGAAAAGGCAGAACCCAGCTTTTTCTGCGTCCTAGAACACTCACCTACTCGCAGCTTCAGCCTCCCTTATGGGAGATGTGGACACGTTTGTACATAGCTCAATATCCATAAATATGTAATAGTCTCTTTATGTATCTATCCAATGAAGTAATCGTATTCCTCTTTACTCTCTTCTACATGCTGTCAGCTTTACTCGTTTACAAGATGGGTAAGGTATGGCTGCAAACATTCCTTGTCATCTCCTACATCATTACCCTCTGTATTACCGCAAAATTTTTTGATTTCTTTGGCTTCCCTACCTCCGCTGGCGTTGTTACCTATGCAGGACTTTTTCTTGCCACAGATATGTTAACCGAACGTTATGGGAAAGACGCTGGTTTTCAAACAGTACGAATAGGGTTTGTTATGTCTTTGATTTTTATTGCAATGACTCAGGCAAACCTGCTCTTTCAACCCCTGCCTTATGTCAAAAATGTATCAGACTCTATGGATATTGTTTTTGGCAGTTCTGCAAGGATTATGATTGCTGGATTTACGGTTTACCTTATTGCCCAACACCTTGATGTGTGGCTCTACCACAAAATTCACGAACTCACTCAAGAAAAGTGGCTGTGGCTTCGGAACAACGGTAGCACATTTCTATCACAAGCTCTGGACTCAATCCTCTTCTTTACATTCGCTTTTTACGGAACGATGCCTGACGATAAATTCTTTGAGGTACTGCTCGTTGGTATGATTATGAAGTGGATCATCGCTCTATTTGATACTCCATTTATGTATCTGGCAAAGAGGATTACCCCCCTAGATCTCATAACGCCACCCGCTGAAAATAGCTCAGCGTAGATACGCGGCACCTATTTTTAAGAAATTGCCGCCATATCCTTCGCTAATGCTGTCGTTCGACCTGAAGGTCTCAGTTCCTCGCAATGACGGTGGGATAAGGCGGTGCGGGGGTGGTGTGAACTAATAAGGAATTATGCCTAGGGCCGGAATCGAACCGGCATCCCCCTTCGCAAAAAGCTTCGGAGGACAAGCTCCATATACGGAAGAATAAATATGTCTAGGGCCGGAATCGAACCGGTACGGAGTTGCTACCGAGGGATTATAAGTCCCTTCGTCGGCTAAAAACATGACATTTAGTCATGTTTTCTTTACGCCTCCGCTACCTATTCCACCAGTGGTTACTAGTAAAAAGTGCCTAGGGCCGGAATCGAACCGGCACGGAGTTGCCCCCGAGGGATTTTAAGTCCCTTGTGTCTACCTATTCCACCACCCAGGCACATTACTAATCTCTGTGGTATATCAAAGATTGGTACTATGTCTGAGGCACAAGGGGCAGTGTTTTTTCTGTTCGAAAGTTGCGGTTGTCTCTGGGAGATTGCCGCGTCGTTCGACCTAGTGGTCTCAGCTCCTCGCAATGACGACGGTACGGACCTGCTCGTCGTCGCTTTCGAGCATCAATAAAAGCAGATAGGGTCGTTTGCTGCAAGAGTCGTTGGGATATTTGGGCGGTTTGACCGAAAAATCAGGTGGGTGTAAGGTATGTGGCTTGTAAATAAACGGAATTACAGTAGAATACCTGAAAATCACATTACCATACGGTGGAAGAGCCAGTGACCGAAGTACTTAGAAATATCGAAAAGACAGCAACCGCCTGCATAAAGACCCCGGAGTCGGATCAGGAGCTGATTGAACTGGCCAATACAAAGAAAAAAGAACGTGAGGCTTTCGGCTACATAGATGCGGGAAGCTATCCCGTAGCTACCCTTAAAAAATTAATCGCTTCTAAAATATCCAATTATACGGATCAGGAGATACTTCCGGATCAGATAAACCTCGCTCCTGTACCTCCCAAGCATGAGGGAGATTATGCTCTTCAGATTCCTCATCTGATGAAAGCTGATATGAAAAGCTACCGAGGAGAGTTTCTACCAGAGGTGCAAAATCTCCTTTCTGATTCGACTGAAGAAATTCCTGTTGTAGATTCAAAACTCGTTGGTCCTTTTCTTAATATCACGCTTAATCGCTCACACTTCATGAAGATGCTCCTCTCGGACATTGAAAAGAAAGGAGAGCACTTTGGCGAGATAGATCTCGGAAAAGGCAAAAACGTTACCGTAGAATACTCGAGCCCTAATGCAGGAAAATCTCTTCATGTTGGTCATCTTGGTACAACCCTGCTCGGACAAGTATACGCAAACATTCTGCACTTAAATGGATTTACCGTTTACCGGGTAAACCACCTAGGAGACTGGGGGCTTCCAATTGGGCTTCTCAAAGTAGCGATTGAAGAATATGGCAAGCTCCCTGAGTTTACCTCAATTCAGCATAATACTTCAGAGTACTTTGCAGCACTCTACACCCGTATTAATGAAGAGAGTAAAGAGAACCCTGAGCTTAGAGAACGTGCGCAACGTGAATTCGTAAAGCTAGAAGCTCACGATCCCGAGTCTCAAGAGTTCTTAAAAGACATTCGTTTGAGATCGATTACCGAAATGGAGAAATTTTACAGTTATTTCCAGATCTCATTTGATGCTTACATCGGCGAGTCTTACTACGTTGACGATCTTGAAAAAACAGTAGAAGAAGTCTCCAAATTGGACATCGCAAGACAGGATGGGAAGGCTCTTATTATTGAACTTGAAGCTTTGAAACTGGATAAAGTACTCCTTGTTAAAAGTGATGGTGCGACCACCTACCTTACAAGAGATCTCGCCGCAATTAAGAAGCGGCATGAAATTTTTGACTACAATAAAAGCTATTATGTTGTAGGTTCTGAGCAAACGACCCACTTCAGACAGCTCTTTGAAATCGCTTCTCAGTTGGGACTTGAATACGCTAAAGACTGTGTACATATCCCGATAGGACTTCTTCAGCAGCAGGGAAAAAAGATCTCCTCACGTCGTGGTGGTGCCCTTACCCCTGACGATCTGCTCGCTGCAACCATCGAGAGAGCAGAAGAGCAAGTTGCAGAGAGTCTTCCAGAAGCTCCGATTGAAGAACGTCACAGTATCGCCGTTAAGGTTGCAACCTCCGCCATGATCTACAACCAGATCCTGACAACACCGGGGAAAAATATAGAGTTTAACCTCGATAAAATGCTGGACCTTCGAGGAAAGACTGGACCGTACCTTCTCTACACTGCGGTTAGAGCCAATAGTGTACTTAACAAGATCGGATCCCCACAAAAATCACTTACTGATATCAGTACTGAGACATTTGAATCCTCTGATTCTGCAGTAGATCCACTCATCAAACAGCTAGCACAGCTGCCTGAAGTTCTTAACTCGTGTTACGACAACAATTCCGCGCACCCTCTCGCTCACTACGCGCACGAACTCGCACAAGCGATTAACCACCTTTATCAAAAAGTTGTATTTAAAGACGCAGAAGGTGATCTCAAAGACTTCTACCTGCACGTAGTGAAGGCATCGTGTCAGACTTTGACCAACTGCCTGACTATAATGGGAATGCAACTTCCAGAGCGGATGTAGCATCTGCCATCACCCCCCTCTCCGCGTTCTCCGCGAGCTCCTGTGTTATCTTATACAGAACCATACCAAAGCAATTTGGCTGCTATGCAGGCACATTACTCTGAGAATCTATAGAGGAAAATTAACAGGGAGACCGCGGAGAGCGCGGAGGAGGATAAGGCCCGGTGTGAAACACCGGGCGCTATCTATTAAGAAGCAGTACCTGCTAAGTACTTATCTAGGGAAGAGAGTTTCATCTCTTCAGCCATCTTCTTAAGTTGAGTTTTGGCAGCATCGTTTGCTTTGCGTGTTTCTAGCTTTAGGATACTTCCGCTATCGAGAAAAACAGAGAGCTCTGTACGAGAGCCCTGCGTGTTCATGGTAGCAGTCTTGCCATCGATACGGATGGCTTCTTGGCCGGCTTGGCCACCCATCATTGCAGCCATACGGCCGATATTTGCAAGGCCACCTGCCATAGCAGATCCCTTACTTCCGCCCATAAGGGAAACCTTCACTGAAGCGTTTCCGCTCTTATAGTTTCTCTCAAGGTTATTCATCCCAAGCGCTTGGCTAACCTTAACTTCGTCACCTTTAAAACCAGCAAGCTCATCTGGAAGATAGGTCTTTAACTGCTCGTTATGCATTTTTGAAATTTCGTTTTTCGCCCAAGCAAGCTCTTCCATAGCTTTGGGGTAGTTCTTTGCTTCGATGTATTCGTTTACCTTTGAAAAGATTTTATTGAGATCCTCGTCTGCTAGAGCGTTTACTGCGGTTAAAACAAGCGGGAGTAAAAGTACTCGAGTAAGCGTTTTCATATAAAAACTCCATTACGTTATAGATAATTACCTGTTTTTAGTACTACAGAATGACTTATCTTTCCAGACTAATTGATTGAGATTAAATATATCGCTATCTAAGCTTCGCCGTAGGGATAAGGAGATGAGATTTGCGGAAAGTGCTCTCGTATAACCGCAAAGGACGCGAAGAACGCAAAGATTTTAGGCCGCGTACCTTTGCGTCCTTTGCGGTTAATCTAGATTGCTTCGGCCTTTGGGCTCGCAATACGAAAAAATCCTCGGAGAGCATTTGGCCTAGGCTTTCGGTTGGGCTGGGAGATTGCTTCGCCCGTTGGGCTCGCAATACGAAAAAATGCTCGGAGAGCATTTTTTCTAATTATGTTTTACGCGCCAGGTGAATATTTTTCCAAAGAAGGTTTTAAGTTCGATCCTGAACCAGCGGCCGAAGGTGTCGCTGTAACCCGGTTTTGTCTGGTCACTTGATATGTCAGCCCTTGCTTTCTTCTTCTCGTATTCTCGACGTTCATGAATAGTATCGTAGTTTGCTCCACCGTTTTCAGAATCTTGAAATCCTCTTTGGCTTCGGCCTTTCTTTGCTCGTTTACGGTTTCTTGCTGAATCGGTGTCTTCTCTCAGGCGTGAAGCTGGCTCAGCGGCTGGAGATACGTCGAATGCATTCTTAGGCACCCACTCGTGCTGGTATTCTGGTGTTGAAACTCTTGACAACGAAACAAGCTCCTCATCCTCAGGATGCACCACTTTAAACTTCTCAGGCTCTACATCAACCTCTACCTCCTCTTCAACTCTGCGAAGAGTGTTCCCATCGGCTATTACATTCTCTCTCGTCTTCGTCTGAGCTGGAGCCTCTTCAGGTGACGTAAAAGCTTCTTCAGACCTTATGATTTCTTCATCTAGCTCTGTACTTACTTTTTCCTGAGCTGCGACACTCTCATCGTAAGTACGCTGAAAGTTCTCCATTGTCTCTTTAAGTCTTGCTGCCTCTGCTTGATCCATTTGACGTTGCATCTCTTCAAGTCCTGGCAAAATAGACTCCTCTCTATCCATTACCGCCACTTCTGCCTGCTTTCTTTGAGGTGCTTCCATCATTTGAGGTTGTGGTTCAGCAGTTGGTTCATAAGCTACATATTCATCAAACTGCCGCTGCATATCTTCAAGACCGGGTAATACCTCCCCCTCTCTCTCAAGCACTGCTACACCACCATCACTTTCCTGATAACTCTTTCGAGGTGAAGAATAATCGTTATTCGTTCCAGACCTACTTCCTCCTTCAAATCTTCCTGATTGATACTGACCACCATCAAAATCAAAATCAGATTCCGCACTATTACTACGCGGAGCAACTGAATCAGCAGACCTCGTTTCAATTCCTTGCTCCTTGAGTAAACTTTGCAATCTCTCAATACGCTCGTTTATATCGGCAAATGCATTATCGATTCTATCAATCTGTGCTGAGTGGTCTGGCTTTTCAGACACTGCTCGAGTGCTTCTTCCTTCGCCATTTGTTAAATTTTGAATGCGGTCCATTCGTGCATTCATATCTTCAAACGCTTTATCTATTCTCTCTATACGCTCTGCACGAATGTCAGCAGCCTGGCTCTCAAGTGATGAGTTTTCAGAGCTTCGAAGACGTTTATCCTGCTGTACTCGATCCAGAGTTTTTTCAAACGCTCGGTCAATATTGTCTGATGCTTTACGTTTTACCTGCGCCATCTCAGCCTCTTTGGCTGCTCGTGTTTCAGCGTACTTCATGGCATCGTATTGCTTTTGAAGTCCTTGCATCGTTTCAAGTAGAGCTGGATCCGGCTGCGCAGCCAGCCTTGTCTCTTCAAGCTCCGCGATACGTTGCTTTATGATCTCTTTGCTCCCACTATCCTGTGTTGTATTATAGAGCTGAAAGAGCTCATCAATTGTATCTTGGGTTGAAGGAGCATCCGCAAAAGACATGTTTGAGGTATCAGCAGCATGACTTCTGGCAAGTGACTCCTCAGCCGCTTCTTGAAGTGCGCCAACTTTTACCGGTTCTTTACTAGCCAGTGCCTCTTGAAAGTTTAGAATTGCTGGCTCTTCAACAGTTTCTGTTGATGCTGGCTTAGCTGCTGGAGTTGGATCTTCCGGGCGGTGAAGTTTAAGCTCAGGGCCGTCTGCTGACTTAGCGCTTACTGTTTTAGAGCTCGTCTCAGCTACAGCTTCAGCTGCTCCAGTCTCTTTTGGTTTGTAAAAATAAGGGTTCTTATCTACGCCCTTTAGCTGATAGTATTCAAGCTTGGTAATTGTTTCCCCGCCTGCTAGACGCTCTTTAACTCCGTCAACAGCGCTCCTATAGTGCTCAGCAACACGGGCGTGGGCGATAGCCTCATCACCTGTGGCCTGTGAGGCGGCAGCTTCAAACTCAGCCACTTTAGCATCAAGTTTACCTGTAAAGCGCTTTGCTTTCTTACCGGTAAGCCTTACATCCTGACTGGCGAGTGCTGCATCTAGGAGGTCTCCTTTCGTTACGACACCGTGAGATTCGTAGCGTGCCCGAATAAGCTCAATGCCTTTCTCGTTGAGTTTCACAGGAGGCTTATTTGGAATTTTAACTTTTACTCCTGCATTTTCTGCAATTTCTCCGAATTCTTTTTCGACCTCTTCCGCAGCTTTCTTCCACGCACTTTTCCCCTCTTGCGTTTGCCATCTAAGCAAAGTTTCGACTTCTGCTTCGCTTAACTCCTTACTCATCCGAGCACGCTTACTACGAAGCGAAAAGAGCGCTCCAAAGCCGACTCCAAAGCCTGCACCTTGCACTCCATAGGCGAAACCGTTTGAGAGCATGTTTTCAAATCCTTCGGTGAAACCATTTTCCCAATTACGATAGTCAATCCCGGTCATGACCATTCCTTCCGCTCCAAGGGAAGTAAATCCATCAAGAGCCCCCTCTGCCGAACCAATAGCAGCTCTTGAGACGAGTGTCTTTTCAGCATGTAGTGCAAGAAGTTGAATCCACTGTTCTTGCATCTCGTGATGAAGCTCACGAAGTACCTGATTTCTAACAACACTACTCGTGGCTCCGTTTACAACAAGATTTGCTTCAAGGAGTTGGGCAACACTTCGGCTTCCTGATTTGAGCGCTTGCTCAATCGCTTCTTCCGATGCTTCTAGGGTACACTGAACCGCGACATCATCGATCTGAGTCTCTACCCCTTCACACAAACCGAGAAGAATACTTTTTGCTCCGTATTCAACACTTTTTTCACCACCAGCAACTGCCTCTTTGACGGCTAGTGATCCCGCAGCTGCTTCAATCCTTGCTCCCAGAGAACTGAGCATGGCTCTTGAGAGAGGCACCTGTGTTAAAGCTTTCCGACCGAGAGCAACAGCACCGTATCCAATAGCTGCTGTTCCGCCTTCTACTGCAGCTTGTCCGGCATCAGCAATCATACCGTCGTGACCGTAACTATCGCCCTTAAGGAGAGTTCGCCCGCCAATGCTGACGACACCTGAAGCCGCACTTGTGCTTGCAATCACAACCCAGAGCGGCGCCGCAGTTCCACCAGAAAGTCCAGTGGTTACAACCGCTACACAAACAACTGCTCCTGTTCGAGCTGTATCAACGACCGCATCAGCAGCCATATTCTTTGCAAAACGGTACGTCTCACATCTGGTGACCATCTGTTGGTAAATATTTTCTAGTTCTCTAGCTGCGGTCGCTGCATTTTGGGATTTAGAATTTTGGTACTCTTCGTACTTCTCAAGAAACTCCTGATACTTTTCTTCCATCTCTGGATAAGCAAAATCTACCCCCAGAGCCATAAGTCCGCTATGCTCATGATCGCAGCGGGCATCTAGATACGCCTTCATCGCTTCAATCTTCTCACCAGCGTCTGCGACCTGCAGTGGGTCACCTTGCAGGTATTGATCGACATCAAAGCCAACGTCTCCGGAAACTTCCCAGTTTAGATCTTTCTTGAGATCTCGACCATCAAAGAGACGGCTGTAATCAGCCATTATCTGCTCTACTTCTTGCTTGCTGCGCCCTGCAAGTACATCCAGTATCACAGCATCGTCTGTCCCATCTCCAGTTGCTCCCATCGCCATTCGCAGCTTAAGAGCAGCACGCTCTGTGCCAATAATCGCGTCGCTTGAAGTAAGTTGTGAATAGTAGACATTGTGAACGCTATCAAACTCTTCTTGTATTCTTTCTGAACGAACTCTTCCTGATTGCTCTGTAAATAAAGTATCAACGCGTGACTCATAGCTTGCATAAACACGCTTAAAAGCTTCACGAGCCTCTTCACTCTCCGCTAGAGCCTGCTCTGTAAGTCCGACACTCGCCATAACACTCGCTCGGCGCTGTTCGGTGATTTCAAAGAGGAGTTGCTCGTCCGTACCCATACCATCACAAGCATAGCGATACGCTCCAGCATCAGCGGCAAATCTATCTCCTGCTAGGATCGCTTTCATCCAAGCAAGCTCTCCCCCACTAAGTTCCGCTTCAAGAAACTCATCAAGTGACTCGTCTGAAACACTTTCAAATTTCGCTCTGAAGTCTTCGAGCTTCTGTTTACCAGCCTCTGAGAGCGTAGCGATAAGCTCTCCCTCGTTAAAGGAATATAGCCAGTCTCCCGCTACCAGCGCCTCAAGGTGCTCTGCAGCTTCTTTTTCTCTATCATTGAAGAATCCGAATTTATGCTTAAATTTTAGAGCATACTCAAGCATCTCATCACCTGAGTATGAGGCTTGAACAAGCTCACGTGCGTGCCCACTGAGAGTAAGGTCAAAGACCTGCTCCATCGAGTCTATTGAAACGGCATTACCGGCTTTTCGTTGTTCACGTTCAAGGCGTTCGCCGTATCTATCAAGATATACGGCCTCAAATCGTTCTTTATCCTGACGAGCAACACTGAGTATCTCTGCAAGCCTATCCGGGTTCGGCCCCCAGAACCTGTTACACTCTGCTTCATACTCTGAAGCACTTGCAGAAACGAAATCTCTCTTTACCAGATCTAGGGCAATGTCTTTATACGTGCCACTAAGCTCTTTATCTATCATTCCGTAGATATCGTAGCCCGTACGCTCTTTAAGCTCTTTGCTCACAAGCTCCATCTCTTCTTTGCTCTCAACACTTTTGAGCATATCAAAGAATTTTTCTTCATCTGTTCCCCACCAGTCTGTAGCCTGACGAATTCCTTCGACCGTAGCATCCAGTCGGGCGCCAGCAGCCTTTCCCTGCTGATAGAGTTGATCACGTAGCTCTTGTTCCGGAACATTTCCTAAAATATCACGATGCTCCTCGATATATTCTTCTCGGTCCCGTTTAGCGCTACGCGCCTCTGAGGATGAAAACCGCTCTTGAAGCCCTGCACTGTAATTAAGTGCTTGAAGCTTCGTCTTCACGAGATCTGCCTGTCGCTCTTCTACCGCATTCTCATAGATCTGCTGGATCTCGCTTTGTTCAGCATCTGAAAAGGTCACTCCAAGATTCTCCCGAAGAAATCCATTTCTACTTATTAAAAGCTGCGTAAGAGCATCTTCGTTTTCTGGTAAAGATGCTCGTAGCGCGGCTTCCCCTTTTGAGTAACTATCAAGGCGTTGTTCAAGGACCGCTGATAGATCTTCTTCTGAAATCATCTCCCCCTGCGACATCCTTAGAGCGAGACTTATATCATCGAGCTTGGCCAGTGACTGAGCGGCCGATGAAAGATGTACTTGATTTTCTAAAAACTCAGAAGGTGAGTCCAAAAGGTGTGCCTGAAGTTCACTGTATACAAGACTTCGAACAACTCGAAGACTCTCTTCACTGAGCCCTCTCTCGGGGTCAAAATCAAGTGTCAGGCCCTCATAGCCTGAGAGAGATCTCTTCAGGTTCTCATATTCTTCACGTAAGCGACTTTCTAGGTGCTCATCAAGACTCTGGCCTGTAGCATTTTGAAAGGCATACAACATCGTCTCACGATCTACGGCTTCATTTTGGAACAGACTTACCGCCTGTACGCTAAGTGTCTTATGATCGCTCTTAGCTGCAAGCTTCTGAGCTTCTTGTTGGAGTGCTACGTCCTCAGCACGGATCTGACGATTTATTTGACTGATAATATAGGCAATGTCGTTTTCATCAAAGATATGTTCACGTAAGATCTCTGCGATCGCAGCCATTACCTCATCAGAATTTGAGAGATCCCCATTTGCAAGAGCATGATCAATCTGCTCATACACTTCTTCTGCTACATTATTAAGAGCTGCGTGTGGAAGTTGAAGACCAGATCCTTTCGCTCGGTCTTCAATGGCATTCTCTAAAACTTCCTCAAGTTGTGATTCCGGTACGAGCGTTCTTACTTGCTGCACAAGCCTTTCAAATGTTTCTCCGCTGTATCTGCCTTTGCGTTTTCCTTTCGTACTGAGAGCGAGATCGAGACCTTGCTGATCCTGCAAACTCTGGGCTCCGCTTGTATCCGAGGAAGTTCCACCTTTAAGACTTAGATTCGCACGCTGAGCAACTGCACCATTCTGTGCACCTTCAAGGCCGTCATGACGAAGCCTAGAATGCTTTTCCTGACGCGGGCTAATCTTTTCAACCGGTGCGTCTGGCTCAGCGCCTGGCAAGCGTGCGTCAGCCTGATCCTGACTCTCATTCTTTAATGGTTCGATTGCAGTCTTCATGTAACGGTAAAACCCTGGCAAAAATTGCGTCCTATAGTTGTTATGGGAGCTACTGGAAGAAATGCGTATTAACTAACCTATTGAAATCAGGTAGAAATGACGGATATTTTGCTAAATACCGCCCGCTGACAGGAGCGAGCTGGTGTGATTAAATAAAAATCGCTCACTCTATTACTCGTATCTATAACTCTATGAAATTTATTATCATTGGTGCCGGTGACGTCGGGGTCACCCTCTCTAAGAAACTGGTCATGGAACAACATGACGTAACACTCGTAGAGCGGTACGAGCACCACGTGAGCAAAGCTGCTGCCGGACTTGATATTGAACTGGTGTATGGTAACGGGTGTGCTCCTGACGTTCTGGCCCGAGCCGGTATTCATACAGCAGACTACCTAATAGCTGTAGCCGATCATGACGAGGTGAACATATCTGCCTGTCTCGTAGCACGTCTCCTTAATCCTGAGACAAGACGGATTGCACGTATTCGTGACATCAACTTGATGCATAAAGATATCTCTCCTGCACGTCTTGGAGAGTACTTTGACTTTATTATCAACCCTGATCAAGCAGCCGCAAATTATCTATTACAACTCTTTCAAGTTGCTGGCGCCAAAGAAGTTATTGATTTTTGTAACGGAAAGCTCCGAGTACTCGGCATATCACTCTCAGACATGTCACCTCTTCTTAACCGTCGTCTCCGTGACGTTGTTGAGATTCGAGAGAAACTCTCTGTGCTTGTCATAGGAATTGTTCGGAACAACCGCCTCTATGTCCCAACCGGTGATGACATCTTTGAGCCCGGTGACATTATTTACTGCATAACGCCGCCTGAAAACACATCTCGTCTCTTTGAGTATGCCGGTAGAAACCACATTCAATCAAAGAGCGCAGTAATCTGGGGCGGGAACCCGCTTGGAAAGGCTGTGGCTCACGCGCTTGAAGCTGAAGGCACCAAGATAAAACTCATTGTGAGTGAGGAAGAAAGCTCGCACGAACTGCTTGATGACTTTAAAGAGGTACTCATCCTCCAAGGGGATGGAAAAGACGGGAACCTCCTCGTTGAAGAAAACATTGCAGATGTCGATGCCTTTATCGCCGTCACCGCTGATGACGAAGATAATATCCTTGCGGCGCTCCACGCCAGAAAGCTCGGCGCAAAGAGCTCAATGGCACATGTAAACAAAGGCACCTATCTTGCGCTGGTTCACGCTATCGGAGTTGATGTCGTTGTGAGCTCGCGTATTGCGGCAGCGAGTGCCATCTTCACTCACATTCATAGTGACTCGATGGTTTCACGCTTTTCTCTTCGCCATCTTGGCGCAGGCTTTCTTGAGTATCGCGTAAAGAAAGACACGCCAATAGTTGGAAGAACTCTTAGTGAGCTACAGATTCCCCGTGGAATTCTCTTTGCGGCGATTGTTCGCGGCGAAGAATTTATTATTCCCGGTGGTCGAGACATGGTATTTGAAGACGACATCATCATCATCTTCGTTACTGACAAGCAACAGAAAAAACTAGAAAAGATTCTTAAAACAAAACTCGAGCTTTTTGTTTAATGGTAGACATACGCATCCTCATAAAACTTCTCGGTGGGCTGCTGGTCATCTTCGGTGTGTTGCTCTGCATTCCTGCTACGTTTTCAGTCTTTCATGATCTGAGCATTGCACACGTATTTGCCTATCCCTCAATTACCTGTGGAGTCCTCGGCTACCTCCTCTTTCTTTCCCAGCAAAACTACACCCGTGACCTCAATCATCGCACCGGCTTTGCGGTCGTGGCGGTAGCGTGGCTAACGGCCTGCGCCATCGGAGCTCTCCCCTACTATCTCTCAGGAACATTTACCGGCTTTCTAGACAGCTTCTTTGAGTCTGTATCCGGTTTCAGTGGAACGGGAGCTTCCGTGCTGACTGATATTGAGTCGCAGAGTAAGCCTATCTTACTGTGGCGTTCACTTACTCAGTGGATCGGAGGGATGGGAATCATCGTTTTCTTTATCGCGATATTACCGATGTTAGGGCTTGGAGGCGTTCAGCTCTTTAAAGCTGAGATTACGGGACCACAAAAAGATAAGATTACTCCACGAGTACGAGAAACAGCGAAAAAGCTCTGGTTTCTCTATGTTGCCTTTACAGCGCTTCAAACATTGGCACTCATCGCATGTGGTCTCAGTGGCTACGATGCTCTAAATCACTCGCTCACGACCATCTCTACCGGTGGATTTTCCACGAAGAACCGGGGGATTGCTCACTTTGACAGCGCACTGGTCGACTATATCTTTATTACTTTTATGCTTCTGAGCTCCATCAACTTCTCGCTTCATTTCAGGCTCTTTGTAAAGCGAGATCTGAGTGCTCTCTTCACAACAGAGCTCAAGTGGTACCTCACGATTATCGGTCTAGCCACCTTTTTTATCATGATCTCTTTATGGAGCGGCATGCTCATGGAGATTCCTGATTCGTTCAGGAGCGCACTCTTTACGGTAGTCTGTACCATCTCATCAACTGGCTATACCTATACCGACTACTCGCTGTGGCCTGGAGCGTCTCAATTTATCATTATGGTAATTATGATCTGTGGTGGAATGTCTGGCTCAACCGCAGGTGGGGTAAAATGTATTCGGATCGTCACTGCTATTAAGCAGATGCACAAGGAGGTCAGACAGATCGTGCACCCAAGTGCTCTCTATTCTCTCAAAGCTAATAAGCACACGATTTCTGACTCCGTTGTAAATGCTATCTGGGGATTTATCTTTCTCTACATATTCATTGCAGCGCTCATTACCCTCATCCTCTCTTTTCAGGATATGAGTCTACTCTCAGCATTTACTGCAACTCTTTCAGCACTTTCAAACATCGGCCCCGGCCTCGGCGAACTTGGCCCCTACGACAACTATGCTGCGCTTAGTTCACTCACCAAGTCAGTACTCTGCCTCGCAATGCTGCTTGGAAGACTAGAGTTCTTTACCATTTTGGTTATCCTTACTCCGGTTTTTTGGAGACGATAGGCGCAGCTGGCCTCACTATCCTCTATCTATGCCATATCTGCCCCCATTTCTAATGAACAGAGACGTTAGCGAATGTGTAAACTATGTCGTGTCAGTCTCCTGTAAAGGATGTGGTGTCGTAGTACCACTTCCCGACTATTCGTCATTGCGAGGAGCTGAGGTCTAAGACCGAACGACGTGGCAATCTCCCTGAGCTGGGAAATAACTGTGGTAACGCAGGGAGATTGCCGCGTCGTTCAAGCAAATGCTCTCAGCTCCTCGCAATGACGCTTACCTTGGGTCAGAGGAAGATTATAAATACTTTAACAACTGCTCAGCACAAAACAATTTGTA
Organism: bacterium; assembly: GCA_030431715.1. Lineage (GTDB taxonomy): Bacteria > Bdellovibrionota_C > UBA2361 > UBA2361 > RFPC01 > JAUIIO01. The sequence continues at coordinate 215,570 of JAUIIO010000001.1, read as the reverse complement.
CTTCGCTAGCAGGTATTTGCTCTTCTATATGTTTTCTTAGACGTCGCGCCGTGTCGATTGTTTTTTCGGTAGGTTGATCGCCTTTAAATTCAAGGTGGATATAAATATAGCTTTTAACACCTGACTTTCTCGTCCGTATCTCACGTAAATGCTCATACTCGGACTCGTACTCCACAAGAGTCTTAACAATCAGTAGCTGATATGACTCTTCTAGTGCCCTATCAATAAGATCCGGTACCGACTCTTCAAAAAGTCCTTTAAGTGACGGCACAAGATAGAGCGCAATACAAAGCGAACCGGCTGGATCGATATAGAGAGCGAGCAAGGTATGAGGGAAGAGAAGCGTTACACCAAGAGACAACACCACGATTAAGCTTGCGAGCGTTTTAGCTCGAAAAAGTATTACCTGCGATAAGAGCACAGGCGAATTGTCGTCCCGACTAAGGTTTGCGTTTTTTATCCACAGGAAACAGTTTCCTCCTACGCTCAGCACAGCGAGGATAAATCCAAACATCTGGTCTTCTATGACTCGCGGCTCAAAAAATCGTACGATGGCAGAAATAAAGAGCACTGATATGGTGACGAGCATTGCACAAGCAACAAGCAAACTAGACAGTCGCTCGAGTTTACCAAATCCAAAGTGAAACTCATGATCTCCAGTTGAGCGCATCTTTCGTACGAGTATCCATGCAAGCACTATTGAGAGATGCTCAACAGCACACCGTAAAAAATCAGCGTAGAGTGTGAGTGAATTAGAAAGAAGAGCAGCGTATGCAGTAGGAATAAGGGAGAGAAAGGTGGTTAAGACACTGATATGAAGGAGCTGATCTTTATTTGGTTTAAGGAGTGAGGTCATGATATCAGCGCCAACACCTCGTCTGATATCTTTTGTGCCGCATCCACTGGTCTTGCCGACGCAGCACGTAGCCTCATTTTGTTGTACTGTTCAGGATTGAGTAGCTTTTCAAGAGCTGCATGGATTCGTTCAGAAAACTTCTCTCCTTCTCTTTCCATGTAGGCTTTGCCCTGACCAACGAGTACGGCAGCATTTTTTGCCTGATGATCTCCCTGTGCATGTGGGTAGGGCACAAAGAGGGCCGGTCTATTAACCGTACCGATCTCCATAACAGCTCCAGCACCGGCACGACTTACAATAAGGTGCGACCAGCGATAGGCCTCATCCATATGCTCAATAAAAGACATTACCTTATGCGGAATCTCAAGCTCGTCATAACGTTCCGTGAGTCTTTCAACATTCATTGGTCGAGATTGATGCCACACCTGCAGGTCGTGTTTTTTTAGCACCGGAGCAAGCTCAAGAAAAACCTCATCAAGGGCCGTTGCTCCTTGTGATCCACCAAGAATGAGTAGTCGTTGAGGGTTTGTGACCTTACGCGATTCACCTGCAATGCGAGAAAGCTCTGCGCGCACAGGCTGCCCTGTATAGACAATCTTAGAAGAGCAGAGAGGAAAAACAGTCTCTTCAAAAGCCGTAGAAATTCGCTGGGCAATAAATGAAAGTACTTTATTAGCTAGTCCGGGAGATATCTCAGACTCGTGAATCCAAGAAGGTATCCCCTTTAGACGCGCCAATAGGAGTGGAAAAAAGGTGGCGTATCCCCCGATACCAACAACCGCCTGAGGCTTAAAATCCTGAAATATTGCAGAAGTGGCACCGAATGCGCCGGGTATGCCGACCAAAAATTTCAAGAATCCACGTATCCCCTTGTTCTTTAAGCCCACGCTTGGAATCGTTACACAATGAAAGCCGGCTCCGCCAATAATTTCCTCTTCAAGAGGACGACCGCTACCGGCAAAACGCACCTCTACGCCGCGATTCTGCAGCTCTTTCATAACAGCAAGTGCCGGCATAAGGTGCCCGCCTGTACCACTTGCAGTAATGAGGACTCGAATTGTACTGTTCATGAATCAGGTAAGGTCTCCCCCTGACTTCGAGATAAAGAGAGGAGTAACCCAACTACGATAAGACATGTTATTAAACTTGTCCCTCCGTAACTGATAAGAGGGAGCACCAGTCCCTTGGTAGGAAGAAGTCCTGTGACCACCCCGATATTAAGAAGCGACGGAGCCACGATAAGAAGTGTTAATCCAATAGAAAGGGTAAAACGAAAACTCTCATTTTGAAATCTTCTTGCTATTACAAGCCCTCTCCAAAGAAACACAAGGTAGAGAACAAGAAGTGAAATTGATCCAACAAACCCTAGTTCCTCTGCTACCACGGCATAGATGAAGTCGGTGTGTGCCGCTGGAAGAAAAAAGAGCTTTTGCTGACTCGCTCCCAGCCCTACTCCCGTTAGCTCACCAGAACCAATCGCGATCAGTGACTGAATAAGCTGATACCCCTGCCCACTGGCATCAAGCTCAGGGTTTAAAAAACTCATGATTCGCTTCATCCTGTACGGGGAGACAAACACCATGGTACCAAGAGCACTTAAGGCAACCATTCCAGAAGCAAAAAGGTGCGAGAGCTTGACCCCGGCACAAAAAGCCATAATAAGAGTAATTCCAACAACAAGTGCAGTACTTCCAAAGTCAGGCTGCAATAAATAGAGAACGGCAAAAAAACCTACCATTCCAAGTGGAACAACAACCCCAGTCACAAATCTTTCCAGCTTATGCTCCTGACGGTAAAAGTATCCGGCCATAAAAAGCACGAGGAGAAGTTTTACCATTTCACCGGGTTGAAACCTAACGCCCCCAAAAGTAATCCATCTACTGGCGCCACCAGCATCGACACCCAGTCCCGGAATAAGCGGGAGAACCAAAAGGAGCACCGCAAGTGGAAAACAGTACGGTGACACTCGCAGGAGAAATCTTGCAGGGATTCTGGTAGCGACAAGCATACAGACAATCCCTATAAGCGCAGCCACTGCCTGCTTCCGTACGTAGTGGAGTCCATCACCAAATTGCTCTTGAGAGAGTATTCCCGTGGTGGAATAAAGGATCAGAACACCAAACCCTACAAGGAGGAGTGTGAGTGTTAGAAGTAAAATATCAACCGCAAAAGGAGCCCTGAGCTCCGCGGAGCTTCTTGAACGGTACTGTTCACCGTAAGTCGTTCGTGCGTACATCATATCAGCATGAAAACAAATAAAATCAGACGCTTACTAAAATAAACCACCCCCTATCGACTGACAAGTAGGAAAAACCACGCCCTTCCTCTCCTCATCCTCCTCCTGCACCTCCTCCTACTCCTACTCCTACTCCTACTCCTACTCCTACTCCAACTCCGCATGCCGATAACAAGAAAGAAGGTGATCATTTACAAGCCCTGCAGCCTGCATATAAGCGTAAATGATGGTCGAACCAACAAAGCTCATGCCACGCCGCTTAAGGTCCTTTGATAGAGCATCGCTCTCCGCGGTCTTAGCAGGAACCTGCGACATACTCTTCCAGCGATTTTGAATAGGCTCACCCCCCACAAATTCCCAGACATACTTATTAAATGTGCCACATTCTTTCCGGATATCTAAAAACACTTGAGCATTTTTACGCACCGAAAAAACCTTGAGCTTATTGCGAATAATTTCAGGATTCTCTAAAAGAGCCGTCAGCTCTCTGTCCTTCATGAGTGATACTTTGACCGGATCAAACTGATGAAAAGCCTTTCTGTATCCCTCTCTTTTAAGAAGCACTGTCTCCCAACTTAGCCCGGCCTGTGCCCCTTCAAGTATAAGCATCTCAAAATGCTTTCTATCACGCTTCACTGGCACTCCCCACTCCCGATCATGATACCGATCGTAGTGTGGTTTACCCTGTCCTACCCATGGACATCTGCACTTTTTCATAGAATTTCCCCTACTTTAGAACCACTACGCACCTTGAATAAGTACATTTTACGTATTTCTAACATAATCTGCTTCGTTAGCACCTAAAAACACTGTACCATGTTTTACGCATAACCTCGTCTCTTCGTAAGGCTGTAGTACCATGTCTGCTGTAAACACCAATTCTGAATCATTGCGTAGCTCTTCAGACGCGGTGAAGACGCCTAGCATTGAAATTATCGCTCTTGATGTACCAAAAGCGCCTCTGGACGGAGAGTCTGCCTTTGGAGATCTTGAGAACTTGCTCTGCACAAAAACAGTTAATGCGGAACAGCTTGAAGACGTTCTGAAAAACCTTAATGAGGAGCTCGAACGTCACGGCATCTCCACGCGCCAGATTATCGATCTCTATGAACACCTATCGTATCTTAGCGAAGGTGTAAGAGGCGCAGCCCTAAGTAGTGATAGAATCTATACATGTGACAAGCTTGCACCAAAAGCCGAAAGCCTCCTTACCGGATACCGAAAGCTTCTTTCCCTTGTTTCAGCTCCAGATGTACTTCCCTTTCCGTCTCTCGCTGAATCCAATCTCTGTAACGTGCCAAGGAGTGATGAGACAAGCATCACCGCCAATGATCTTAATACGAACATCACAGATTCTGAAAGCGACAGAACAGGAACACAATCCGAGCTAGCAAGCGAAGAGGTTATGGCTCTACAAGCTAAGTTAAAAAGTGCGAATGAGACACTATCTGCACTCCGTGAGCTAAATTCACAACACGAAACCGAAAACATAGCGCTCTCTAGAGAAGTTCAATCGGAGAAAGCGCAGAAGGCTAAACTCGAACGCGATCTCACAGAGGCTGACAGGTTGGCTGATGCTCTTAAAGCAGATAAACAAGAACTCGTTCTGTCGATAGGTACTCTAAATGATGATCTTGAAAGGCTCGCAAAAGAACGCGATTACCTAAACGGTAAGCTTGATGAACATACTGCCGATGAGGGGATCAATGAAGAAGAGACCTCGACTAAAGAACCAGCAGAAACTAAATACCTTAGTGAGCAAGTAGCCAGTCTTGAAGAAAAGTTAGCCAGAGAACGAGAGAATCAAGCAGCAGAAGTTGCGGACCTAAACGCTGCACTGCTCGAATCAGAGAAAGCTTGTAAGAAACTTCGGAAAGAACTTGCCGCGAAAGGAAATACGAAGGTTCTTTCTGAGAACGCTGCTCTTAAACAAGAACTTACCGCGCTACGTACTGAATTTGCACAGACCAAAGCTGACTATCTACTTCTCCGCGGCAAACATGATTCTCTTCAGGAGAAAAGTAATAAGGAACGTGAATGCTCACAAAAGAACATTAACGCTCTTGAGCAGAGAATATCTGAACTACAAAAGAAAACATCGAGCAATCCTGACAACTATCAGCTTATGAGCCAAGGCCTCTCAGATCTCGAAAGGAGATATCAACAGCTAAAAAGTGAACGAGATGAGCTTGAATGTAGGCTCATAAAGGAAGACGCGGAAAAAGAGCGCCCCTATATCGATGCGGCAAAAAGGATGTTAAAGGAAGCAAGAGAGCTCAAGAGAGAAATGTGCGCACTGCTTGAGGTTCCTTACAAAGACGATATTTCGATAACACAACTTGGAGAGGCAATGGAATATCTTAAATCGAAATTACCGGGTTATAAGCCCACTCATCGCCCCGTCTTCCCTCGACCTGTTGCTCCACAGGTTGCCACTCCACAACCTACCACTGCTCAACCTTCACTCGTAGATCAAGTAGAACAGAAAGAAGTACACATCGATACGGCTGCAGACGATTCACCTGAGGAGAATGAGACTGATACCGCGGACAGATCAAGAGCAGAAATTCTCAGTATAGCTTCAAAATTTCGTGGCTTCGTAACCCCTGACACGAAGGGAATTACTCCGGATGATAAAAAAGCTACGGAACTTACTCAGAAGCTCATTGAAGGTAGCGAAATAAATGTGAAAGATACCTCTATTCTGATGGGATTAGTTGTTATGAGTTTTCAAAAATTCCGGTACACAAGTTCTTCAATCAATCTCGAAGCTCACCTAGTCGACATCTCCAACAGGTATCCAGAAGTATTTGCTGAAGCCGTAAGACGTTTGTGGAGAATTGAGAGTACAAAAAACGAAATCACGAAATATTCGGGTATCGCACCGGCTCCTGAGCTTGCTAAAAAGATATGGGACGTACTCGATTATTCAACGATACAGAAAGCAACAAGACACAAATCTAAGATTCTTTTTGTTACCGACCTCAGGCAAGCTCTGAGGAACTAGTGTCACTTCAAGGCTATTGCCAGAAATTGTAGAAAAACTCACCGCGTTTTACGTAATTGAGGAATTCATCGAAACTAGCAGCTCCAGGGCTAAACAAAACTATCTCATCATTCTCGAGAGAAGACTTTGCTTTAACCAGAGCGTCTTGTAAAAGATCCGCACTATGAACGTCAACTCCAGCAGGTGTCGCTGCGTCTGAAAAATAGTCTCGACTCGCACCAAAGGCGATAACTTCTTTGATATTTTTACTATAACTCTTAAGCGCATCCGTAAGTGAAGAGCTATCCCCTTTCTTAGCTCGTCCGCCAATAAGTAAGGTGATTTTTTTTTGTGGATACGTTTCTGCCACGGCAGCGAGAGCAGCAACCGTTGATGCTAACGTTGTTGATTTTGAATCATTAATAATAATACCACTCTCTGCAGGCACCTCTTCTAAACGATATGGCACCGGAGCAAATACAGGAAGTTCCTTATGCACTGCATCTCGGCTCACCCCGGCAAGTCGAGCAGCAAGAATGGCACAAGCAATATTATAGCGGTTGTGAAGGCCCAGAAGCTTTACCTGAGTTAAGTCATATTCTTCGCCGTTATGAAGCAAGATGCTATCTTCTCCACTCGCCCGGTCATACTTTATCTGTGCTCCAGTAGCTTTATCTGCTGTTGATACAGTGTAGACAGTGGAAGTCACATCGAGCTCAAGCTTCTGACCCCAGGGATCATCAATATTAATGATACTGATATCGTCCTCTGTTTGCCTTAAAAAGAGACTCGCCTTTGCGGCAAAGTACTCTTCCATAGTTCCATGTCGTTCAAGATGATCGGTTGTCAGGTTCAGAAACACAGCAATCTGGGGAACATACTCTTTAAAGTAATCGAGCTGATAGCTTGAGGCTTCTGCAACGATGGCTTCAAGTTTCTCCTCTTTTTCAGATCCAAAATAGGAAAGAACAGAATGACCGACATTACCGACCAGAGCACACTCCTTTTCGTCTTTATGAAACATTGCATGAAGGAGATGTACCGTAGTCGTTTTTCCGTTTGTCCCGGTAACCATAATTGATGGGACCTGTAATATGCTAAGACCCAATTCGAGATCATTTATAACCGGAACATCCAAATCTCTTAGCTTCTGAAGATGCCAGCTATCGGGGTTAACTCCCGGGCTAACAATAACCAGACCGATCTCTGAAAGAGCATCTAGAAATTGGAGCTGGTCCTCACCAAAAAGCACCACACACCCCTTACTTTGTAATGTGGTCAGGGTATCCGCATAGGGAGATCGATGAATAAATTCCTCTCGCTGCTGATCATCATACGCGACCACATGAACTCCTTGGTTCAGGAGAAACTGGATAGCTTCCGTACCGCTTAAACCTAATCCGATAACAAGCGCTTTTTGATGCTGAGTTTTAAGATTTACAAGTTGAGCTTTCCAGTTTGTTTTCATTATCTAAGCTTTAAGGTAGTAAGTGATAAAAGAGCAAGCACTATTGAGATGATCCAGAAGCGCACGATAACTTTGGGCTCTGCCCATCCTTTAAGTTCGAAGTGGTGGTGTATTGGTGCCATACGAAAAACACGTTTTCCAGTCAGCTTGAACGAATACACTTGAATAATGACCGATAAGGCCTCCATAACAAAAATGCCCCCTGCGAGAACGAGTAAGATCTCTTGCTTCACCACAACAGCTATGAATCCGAGTACGCCACCAAGGGAAAGCGCCCCAATATCGCCCATAAAGACCTGCGCCGGAAACGTATTGTACCAGAGAAAACCAAGACCGGCCGCAACAAGGGCAGATAAAATAATAGTTATTTCACCACTTCCTGGCACATGTGGAACCGTAAGATACTCACTAAAGTGTGAATGCCCGGCCACATAGGCAAATACGGCATAGGCTGCAGCAACAGTCATAACAGGACCAATTGCCAGACCATCAAGGCCATCAGTTAAATTCACAGCATTCGAAGTTCCAACAACAACAAGCGCAACAAATGGGATAAAAAAGATACCAAGCGGAACAACCAGATCCTTTAAAAAAGGAAAGGTCAGTGAAGTATTAAAATCCATAAAGTATAAGGAAGAAGCGCCAATAAGCGCGATAAGTGTTTGCCAGAAAAGCTTCTGTTTTCCACGAACACCTTCTGTATTTTGCTTCGTAATCTTTTTCCAATCATCAACAAAACCTAGAGCCGCATATCCAATAAGAACTCCAAGGGTGAGCCAGACAAAACTGTTGGTAAGATCATTTAGAAGTAAGGAAGAGAAAACCACTGAGGCTATAATTACTAGCCCCCCCATTGTTGGAGTACCACTTTTGGATTCATGCTCTCTGGGTCCATCATCACGGATCGGCTGTCCTTTAAGGCCGTATGCCTTAAGCTTACGTATAAATACCGGTTGAAGTACCAGAACGAACACAAACGAGATAAAAAAGGCAAGTGCCGCTCGGAAAGTCTGGTAACGGAACACGTTTAGCCAGCCATAAACCTCATGCATGGGGTACAATAAATGATATAACATATTATTAGTTTCCGTTTATAACCTTAAATACTTCTTCTCTATCACTCAGGTGAATCTTCTCTGTACCAAGGATCTGATACTCTTCGTGTCCCTTGCCGGCAACTACGAGAATATCTCCCTCGGAAAGCTCTTTCATACATCTTCGAATAGCAGCCGGGCGATCTGGCTCAATAAATTCAGGCTGCAATCCACTACTCAAAATATCATCCATGATCTGCTGAGGATCCTCACGTCTCGGATTGTCACTGGTCAGCGCAACACGATCCGCAAGCTCCTTTGCCACCTTGCCCATCCCTGTCCTACGCCCTCTATCACGCTCTCCACCACAGCCAAAGAGCACCCAGAGCCTAGATTCGGTAACCGATCGTAGGGTTTCTAACACATTTTGTAGCGCATCAGGTGCATAAGCATAATCAATAATAACCTTGGCACCGTTGTAGCTGTATCGCTCAAGTCTTCCCGGAACTTGAGGACTCTGCTGCAAGGCATCGGCCACCTCACCAGCATCGTGTCCGAGCGCAAGACATATGGCAAAGGTACAGGCGAGATTATATCCGTTATATTCACCAATAAAATCCGTGGCAACATCATAAGAGCTGCTCTCATACTCGAGTGTAAGTGTGCTTCCAGTGGAGCTCTGAGTAAAGTTCTTTATTGCCAGCAGAGCTTCCTCGGAGCGACCAAAGGAGATAAGAGGCATTTTTCCTTCAAGACTCCGAGCCAGTCTACTTCCATAGTCACAATCAATATTTGCGACACAACTCTCTGACTGCTCAAACAGTAATCCTTTTGCTTCAAAATAGGATTCCATATCCGGGTGGTAATCAAGGTGATCTGGCGTCAGATTTGTGAAAACCCCAACTTGAAAACGAATTCCAGCACAGCGGTATTGAAGTAACGCATGTGAAGACACCTCGAGAACCGCTGCATCTTTATTGTGGTCTCTGGCCATACCAAGGTAGCGCTGTAAGATATCTGCATCAGGAGAAGTCATCGAGTGACGATCGTCAAGCTCTCCTTCGATATAGCATCCAAGGGTTCCAAAACGAACAGGGGAATATCCCAGCCTTGAAAGTGCGTGATAGGTTAACCAGTGTGTTGTTGTCTTACCGTTGGTCCCTGTAATACCAATCATCTTCATGGCATCTGAAGGATATGAATAAAGCCTTGCAGCAAGGAGCGATAATGCAGCACGAGGCTCAGAAACAACAATGGTCGGAACATGAGACACCGCTCGGCTTTCATCTGAGATGATGCAGAGCACAGCACCATTTTGGACAGCATCCTCTAAAAAATCATGACCATCAACGCTTACCCCACAGTAAGCAACAAAAACAGTCCCCGACGTAACGCGACGACTATCGCTCGTAACAGAATTCCAAGTAACAGTTTCTGATGTGCCTGAGACAGCACTTCCTCCAAGATAAGCAGCAAGATCTGCTACACTATCCTCTATAGGCGACAGGTCTGAGTTCATACCCCGAGTTATAGCTTTCTTTAGGGAGAATATCACCCCTTTCAAATCGATCGGTGCTCAAAACATGGAGTGAACGTTGCATGATTCGCTGAAAGACCGGACCTGCAAGCGTTCCACCGTAAATTGAAGTTGTATTTGGCCTATCGATCACAACATAGAGAACAAGATTCTTAGAAACTCCAATATTACTCCCATCAGTAAATCCAACAAATGAAGCAACATAAGAACCGGGCTCATAACCTCTCCCATTGGCTCTTGCACGCTGTGCGGTACCAGTTTTCCCACCGACACGAACACCACTAACGGCGGCGCGCTTTCCTGTTCCGTGTTCATCTTCAACAACACCGATCATAATGTCACGCGCAGCTCTCGCAGCAGGAGTGGAAAGAATCCTGCGAAAAGCTGGCTTCTGTCCGTTTTCTTGAAGTCTGAGTTCGGGCAGATAGCCACCATTGGCTATCGCTGAGACGGCACGTACCATCTGAAGTGGTGTAATTGCGATTCCCTGACCATAAGAGTGAGTTGCCACATCAACATTCGCCCAGTTTTTAACATTACGGAGGATCCCACCTGATTCTCCCGGAAGCTTCAGCTTACTCTTCTCTCCAAATCCAAAAGTGCGCAGAGACTCATAGAGATGATCGGAGCCGAGTTTCATACCAACCTTTGTCATGCCTATGTTTGATGACTGAATAACGACCTGACGCAGTGAGAGCGTATCGCTTGGGTGAACATCATTGATAATATGACGACCAAACCGATAACTTCCATTCTCACAGTCGATCATGTCCTGCTCTCGAAGAACTCCTGATTCAATAGCTGCAGCAGCAACAATAGGCTTCATAACCGATCCCGGTTCAAAAACCGTTTCTACAACTAGATTCTTTAGATCATTCTTTGAACGTACCTTATCGGCATTAAAATTCATTGCAGGAGCCTGACTCATTGCCAGAATGTCTCCTGTTGAGGCATCTACCATAACCGCCAGCGCAGATTGTGCGTTAGCGTTCTGTCTGCCCTTCTCTAACTCTTCATCAACGATGAGCTGTAGCCTTGCATCAAGGGTAAGTTGCAGGTGCTCTCCTTTTGGAAGATCGAAGTCTTGTGTAGCTTGCGTATTTGGCACCTCGATTCTTTTCCCGAAAGCATCACGTGTAACGGGTAAGCGTATACTCTCACCTCTTAGATGCCCATCGTAAACGGCTTCAATACCTGATAAGCCCTGTCCGTCTATACCGACCTTGCCAATGAGCGCACTCGCCGCGTGATTGTAAGGATAGTACCTGCGAGACTCGAGAAAATACCCGACTCCCTTAAGCCCAAGCTTCTCTACTTTTTCGGCCTGAACTCGTGGGACCTGACGCTTAACCCACACAAAAGGGGCCTTACTTTGCAGCTTTTTCTCAACTCGGCTTTTACTCATCCCAAGAATCTCAGAGAGACTATCGATTGTTGCCTGAGAATCTTTCACACTGGCCGGACGCACATATACCGAGCCTGATGGAACAGAAACAGCCAGTCGTTTGCCATTTCTATCAAGAATAGGACCTCGCTCAGGGGCTAGCTCCACGAGCGTATGGTGTTGTTTTACCGCAGAAGTTCTCCACTTTGAAACTTCAGAGATCTGAAGCGTATAGAGTCTTGAAACGATGAGCCCTGACCAAAGCGCTGCGCATACCATTACAGCTCGAACTCTGAGAACTCTCGAACGTCCGTTGCCCTTCTTTTTCTTACTCTGCCATTTCTTACTACTAAAATCGTGACTTAGAGGGATTTTGTATCGCTTATCATGCCCCATAGCTCTTATCTCTCCGCTGGTATACGTACAAGTTGATCCATATTAGCAGGGCGTAATGATAATCGTTCTGCCGCCAGAGCTTGGAGATTATCCGGTCTCGTTAAGAGAGAGAGTTGAAGTTCGAGGTCGCGTCGTTCCATGTCGTATTGAACAACGAGCTCACGTTGTTTGGCAAGCTTATATCCGAGCTCAATCGTTTCTACTTTCATCCATACCTTAAAAGAGAGTGCCGCAAGAAGCACAAACGCCGCAATGAGATGCAATCTCGTAGAAGACGACATAGCGCGCCTATCGTAATAAACTGATTGATAATCTAAACAAACTGCCATGCTCTTCTCCTTACAGACACATTAAAACCCAAATACCAACACACAGACCGCAACCTCGCTCTCAAACTTAGTGAGGAGCACTACTGCCTTTAAATTCAAACACTCTCATCCTTGCACTCCGCGATGCGGGATTCTGCTGAACCTCTTCCTCATCTGGAGTTATTGCTTTCTTTGTTAAAAGCTTTCCAATACCTGATTTTCCTGAACTCCCCGGCCAGAGAGCTGAGAATTCTTCCCCCTCCCACTTTCGAAATGTTCTGGTAACAAGCTTATCTTCCAAAGAATGAAATGAAATAATCGCTACTCGACCACCTTCTGAACAAAGCGCCGGCAGAGCTTCAAGAAGCGATTCAATCTGACGAAATTCGTCGTTAACTGCGATGCGTATCGCCTGAAAGACCACTGTAGAGGGGTCAACGTTCTTTTTCCTTTGTGCGGGATGAATAGCGGAGGTCACAATTTCGCGCAGCGCTGAGGCTGACTCTATTGGACGGGCATTAACAATCCTCTGAGCAATTTTTCCAGCATCTTTACCAACACCACCCTGCTGAAGTGCCTGACGCACTGAACGGAGGTCCCAATCATTAACTATCTGATGAGCTGTCAATTCAGAGCTTTCGTCCATACGCATGTCGAGACTCTCTGAATCCCTGAACGAAAAGCCTCGCTTTTCATGCAACTGGTCTGTCGATACGCCTAGATCAGCAAGCACGCGGTCAAAACGCTGCCCTTTACTTACCTCTTGTAACTCTTGAAAAGATGATTTGTGAAGCGTTGCCCTCTCACCGTAGCCTTGGAGTCGCTCTTTTGCTCTCACGAGTGCGCGCTCATCACGATCGATGGCAAAAACGGTATTCTTTGGATTTGCTTTTAGAATGGCTTCGGTGTGACCTGCCCCACCAAGGGTACAGTCGAGAAAAGAACCTGCAGTATCCGCGCAAAGAGTTTCCAACACCTGCCTCATTAAAACCGGAACGTGAAGGGTGCTTTCTTCCTTCACTTCTATATATCCACGTCAGCAAACAACTCGGGGTCATTCAAGAGAGCCGCCTCAGTCTCACTGAAGATATGCTCCCATACACGACTATCCCAGATCCGGAAACCGTAGATGGAAGAAGTAAAGACCACTTCCTTCTCAGCTCCCGAATACGTCCTGAGATGGTTCGGGATGAGAATCCTCCCACTCTTATCAATGGGACAATCCGCAGCCCTACTCAGATAGAAGTTCTCAAGGCGTTGCAGCTTTGCGCTAAACCGGCTTTTCTCTTTGAGCCTGCGCTCAAAGTCAGCCCACGCTTGCTGCCCGAAGCCTTCAAGACATCGAGATCCTTCAGATATGTAGTTCGTTAGAACCACGCTCTTCTCGCCTCGCGCCTTCAGAATCTTTCGAAAATCGGCCGGGAGACTTACCCGGCCTTTCTCATCAACTGAGTGATAAAAATTGCCCCGAAATGAAAGTGGAGAACCTGTACTTGTAACCTCAAAAAACCTGTCGTTTCCTTGCTCTGAGTCATTCATATAGTGTCCCACTCAGAAAACGTCTGTGAAACAGCCCGGGGCATTAACTGCTAAGCTCTCCCACTCTTTCCCACTTTCATCCACTGATTGACACCGTACACCACAAATTGAGTTACCGTCAACAGAAAAAAACACACAAATTGCTGAAAATATTGCTTATTTTAACAAGGTTAAAGTATCGACTTGCTGGCGCCTGTATTTACGGATAGTTATGGAGAAAATTGTATTGTGGGCCTGTGCATGGTGTAAGGGGCAAGAACACTTTTAGCGAGATGGCGCGCGTGCGCGATGAGAATTTAACAACGGCTGAACCATTTATTTCTAAAATAGTCTGGTTCCTGCTTTTCATTCAGATAGCCAGCAATCTTTTCTGGTTAAAGCTCGATACTCTCCCACTTATTTGGGATGCTGGGAGCTACTACGCGATAAGCCTCACCCAACTCCAGCAATTTAGGGAAATAGGCCCACTTTCATATCTATTTGGCCCATTTTTCACCTCGCAGTTCCCACCTTACCACCCCCCACTGCTCTACAGCCTGCCACTTTATGCATACCTTCCCCTTGGTCCCACCCAAGATATCGCTGTATTTTTCACCTCAACACTTTCCTACTTGGGGATCATCACCGTTACATATCTGTTGGGGAAACACCTCTACGGGGAGAGAGTTGCTAATGGGGCAGCTGTTATTACGACCTTTCTATCCCCACTCTATGGCCTGTCTCGCACCTTCCTAATGGACCTCCCCTGCTTAGCTTTAAGCATACTTGCGGTATACGCACTTCTTCGCTCCTCTCATTTTCAAAAGAGGTCTTGGAGCTGTCTTTTCGTTTTTTCTCTTTCCGTTGGACTCTGGATAAAGGAATTCACAATTATTTATACCCTGCTTCCCATCGCTCTGGTTTCTTTATCTGCGCTTCGACAGAGAGCGTTGCAGCGTAGAGCACTCATCTATCTCATTGCGGCCGCACTTATGGCTAGTATTCCGTACTTCTTTCATTTCGATGATAGAGTTGCTCATTACCTGAACGAACAATTTTCAAAACCAGGGATATATAAAAATCCTTACGGACTCACTCAAGAAGCATTTACCTACTATCTCTATGCATTTGAGAGATATCATGCCTCAGTTCTTACTTGGATATTTGGAGCCCTCTACCTACTCTTCCTTTTCTTTAGACCAACCGACTTCACAGGATATTGGATTCTCTCCATTTATGTCATTCTCTCACTTATCGGGATCAAAACAGACCGCTTTCTTATCGGATTTCTGCCTGCTCTGGCAATCGCTGCAGCATACGTTCTAAATACCTCTGGAAAAATAGGTAAGACTGGCTATACCCTGCTGACTATCTTACTTGCTATTCAATTTTTCGCGCTAAGTTATTTTTCGGGTACAGTACGTGGCCTTGAGACCTTCTTGCCCACTCAGGAGCAAGAGAGCACTCATAAAATAATACGATCCCTCTTCCCCTTACAATCCCTCACGGATGGTTCACGTAGACCACTTGCTAACTTTACTCACTCTGAAAGTGTTTGCAGAGCTCTGATTCAAAGAACCGCTAGGAGTAACAAACATCTCATCATTTATAACCTGTCAGGATATTCATATTATACCTCACGCATACAAAGCTGCCTTGCTGAGCATAAGAAACAATCATGGGTCACGACCCCGGCCTACAGCACGCTTCAGACTCTACAAAAAGATGCTGACTTCGTAATAGTAAAGAGCGGACCCTTTCGTATAGCTCCGTGGGAACAGCAGTCTATCAGCAAGGCGAGAAAAGAGTTTGTCAAAATCCAGCACCAATTCATTTCAATCTACTCGGTAAAGGACATAGACGGCGGAAAGACCACAATCTACGAGCGGATTAAGTAAAACGCTTCTCGTGATCAAACCAGAATCCTTCATATGGTCCTAGTAACTTGGGAGCTGCGACTTGAGGGGCTGCGATCTCACCAAACGACGCCTCAAAGTCAATTGAATCTGGAGATAAGCTCTGAATGAGATAGAGGCTTTTCTCAGAATCAGATGCTGGAAGGTGACAGCAGATGACTCTGGGGTCTTTTGTTTCAAGAGCAATGGCTGGCGAGCGTAGATTATGAAACGCTGAATGTGAATTTCGAAAATTAAGCATCTTTTTCACCATAGAAAAAACGTCGTGGTACTCTCCCTTAAGCCTGCTTTGGAGGTCCGCTAGGTTATACTGCTCACGGTTCACCGTCCTGTTCTCATCAAGCCCTTCAACTGGAATAAAATTACTGGAGCCAAAGAGGCCATTAATATAGATAGCTGGCATACCACGCACGAGAAAACCAAGACGAAGTACGGCTGCGTACTTTGCAAGCTTTACATCAATCTCTTCTAGCGATTTTGGGCTATTGGTGAGCTGCCACGCGGTACCACAGACCTCATAAACAATCTCTCGTCCACCGGGAAGCTTTGCATAATTCGGCAACCCCTCATGTTCATCCACAAGCGTTGCAACGAAATTATCAATCTCTTCATCCGGCAAGATACCTCGAACAGGCTTTAACCCAAGACCATCGTGACTTCCAAGTACGGTAGTAAATTGTCTTCCCTGTGCGACCTCAAGAGTTCCGAGCCAATCGGTGTAGTAGCTTCCGTTCTGTGTTGAGAGTGCATGTAAGGCCAACGGAAAATGGGTAAACTGATAAACAGCATCACATTCCGGCTTTCCGCTCTCACCAAGGTAGGTAAATGCCTTTTTCTGTGGTTCATTCACCTCGGCGATGGTTGCAGTAGACGGACTTACGGTTTTTACAAAGTAAGAAAGCGCACGGATAAGCGTATGTGCTTCTGGCTCGTGAAGCGAACTCGCTCCAAGCCTTTTCCAGATGTATCCAATGGCATCCAAGCGAATGTATTTTGCCCCCATCTCAACATAAAAAAGGAGAATACGACTTACCTCAAGAAACACCTTTGGATTCTTGAAATTGAGATCTACCTGTTTTGTCTGTTCGATCCCCTCATCATTCTTTCCTCTGGAAAAAGTTGTCCACACAAGCCCCTCCCCAAGGAGCGTTGCTCCCTCAGGAACAGTTTCACCCGTATTTGCTAAAAGTTTTCCCTCTTCATCTTCAAAAACAACGTAACGAGTAAGCACAGGATGAGCTCTTGGCCTTGCAAGTAACGCTATCTGTTTATCAGTTGGCTTATTAATAAGATCAAAGGTGATTACAAAGTCTCGGTACGGGAAATACTCACTGTAACGTGTATCATCTTCAAGAAGATGCGCTGCGATAAGTGCCTTTTGTACGAGCGGATTGTCCACCGAAGCGTGGTTCGCAACAAAGTCAAACATAAGAGAGACATTCGCTGCGAGCGCTTTGATATCATCCCAAGAGCCGCAATCTTCACTGACAGAGAAGTAATCTTTTACTGAAAAACCTCTGTCGGTGTCCCAAGGGAAAAAAGGAAGGAGGTGAACTACGGGCAAGATCTCTGATATCTTTGCCTCTTCAAGGAGAGCGGTGAGAGCCTTGAGCGGTGAGAGCTTGTCTCCACCGGTTACCGAATCAGCATAGCAAATCAGAGTAGCTGCAGTGAGATCGGGCGCCCCTCGATCTTCAGAGGTACTGTAGGTTTCACGAAGCTTTTCCAGCTCACATATGAGCGTCTCGGCACCACGCCCGTAGATGTCTTTCAGGTCCGCAGTGAAATTTGACTCGGTATACGTATCACTCATTAAGTAGCACCTGTTTTGTAAAATATTTTGCCAGAGCACTGAGCTTCTCAAAAGGAGTCCCCGGCTCTTTTATTACCGTTGTATCACATGCGAACAGACCATCAAGCAGTTCTTCCTCTTTCCGAAGATCGACTACACCCGCAAGCACATAGAGCTCTTTTTGAGCAAGTCTGCATCGACGGTAGAGCTCTGCTGTCAGCTTTCCCTCTACAGACTGCCGATCAAACTTCCCCTCACCTGTAATGATCACATCTGCCCATTCAATTTGCTCATTAATATTCATAAGATCGAGAAAATACGAAGGACCAGAGACGACCTTTCCACCCAGAAATGCGTAAAGACCAAACGCCGCACCGCCGGCTGCACCGAGACCAGAGACCATCTCTTGCTCAGCTGGCTCTAGAACCAGCGATTCAAGCTTACGAAAATCACTATCAAGCCGCAAAAGCTCATCAGGAGTGCCTCCTTTTTGTGGCCCAAATACGGCGCTTGCCCCCTTCTCTCCACAAAGCGGATTTGAAACATCTACGACACCTAAGAGTGTATGGCTCTTCTTAATGACAAGTTCTGTCTTATCAATTTTAGCAACTCTTCCCGGCTGTTCTCCCGGATACATCCGTAAGCCGAGCGCTGGTTCAGGTAGATCATTGCCTGAATCATCATAAAACTTCACCCCAAGAGCCTTTGCCATCCCTATTCCGGCATCGTTTGTGGCCGATCCTCCGAAAAAGACGCTGATACTCTCACAATTATTTTCCACTGCATGACGAATGAGCTGCCCGGTGCCGTAAGAGGTTTTTGTTGAGAGCGGCTTACTCAGATCGCTATCAACAAGACCACTGGCAGCTGCTATCTCAACAAAGGCCTGAGTCGCGGTACGATAGTAAAATCCGTTAACCGGTAAACAATCAGGTCCAACTACCTCAAGCTCAATTCGTTCTGCACCGGCAACATGAGCCACAATAGAGCTTGCGCCCTGTCCTCCATCTGCAAGCTCATAGGAATGTATATCAGCTTCAGGCATAAGAGCCCGAACTCCCTCCGCGACTGCAGCATTCGCCTCCCCGGAACTCAGTGTCCCTTTAAATCCGTTGCAGAGTAACAGTATGTTCATATGCTAAATATTTAATGATTTTCAGTAGTTCTATTATAGTGAGGCCCAGCTCTCGCACAATCGGTAACTCACCTGCGTTTGATTTAAATTCCTACCTCGTCTATCCTGTATTTCAAAGTAATTTCGAATAGATAGGAATTACTCCTCTCTTTTACAGGAAATAGTAAGGTTATGAGTAGTGCGAAAAAGATAACACTTATGCATTTTTCAGCAGCGCCGATTGTAGGTGGTGTTGAGCACGTAATGCAGCAACACGCACAATTAATGGCAGCTGCTGGACATCCAGTGAAGATTATTGCTGGCGTTGGTGAGCAAGTCGATCCTGATATTGATTTTGTGAAGCTCGAACTCGCCTACTCGAAACATCCTGACATCCTTCAAATTAAGAGTGAACTTGATCAGAACGTCGTCAGTGATCTTTTCAATAATGTCCGAGATCAGCTTTATCTTGATCTCTGTGCTGAGCTCAGTGGTACCGATATCATTATCGCCCACAACATTTGCTCACTCATAAAGAACCTTGCGCTGACCGCAGCTCTACAAAAATATGTTCAGGAACACCCGGAAGTTTTACTAATTAGCTGGCAACACGATCTTGCCTTTGCTGCCGACCGCTATAAGGATGAACTCCACGACGGTTATCCGTGGAACCTCGTTTCAACCCGTTGGACAGATTGTAAGCAACGTTTTGTAGCCGTCTCTGAAAAGACACAGAATGAGGTAGCAAGTGTTTTTAACCTTACAAACAGCGAGATTGAGGTAATCTCTTCAGGTGTAGATGAGCTTCCCTTCCTTGAGGTCTCTCAGGAAACCGTAGAGCTCTTAAACATCTGTGCTATCTCCCCTCTTCATACTGTATACCTTTTACCTGTGAGAATTACTCGACGTAAAAATATCGAGTTTGCGCTTAAGATCTTTGCTGAACTTCTAAAGCTTAACAAGAACGCGGCACTTCTCGTGACCGGCCCACCGGGGGCTCACAACGCAACCAATGATGTCTACTATCAGGAGCTCCTTGCAAAACGAAAAGAACTGGGAATAGAACCTGACGAAAACGGAAACGGTGTACATTTTCTTTATGAGCACAGCAATGGGTTCCTTTCTGATCGAGTCATCTCAGATCTCTACCGCTCCTCTGACGCACTCCTTATGACCAGTGTCGATGAAGGACTTGGAATACCTGTTATTGAAGCTGGCTATGCAAAGCTGCCTGTATTTTGCTCTGATATTCCAACTTTTCATGAAATTGCAGGCGAAATACCTACTTTTTTCTCACTTTCTGACGATCCTGCTCAGATTTCAAAGCGTATTCATGATACTATGGAAGCCGACAGCAGCCATAAGCTTAAAGAACGAGTTCGGAAGAAGTTCAGTTGGAGTCAGATTTTTAGCACCCAGATTCAACCATTATTGGAGACATAAATGACCGCAGGAATAGAGGCGACAAAAGAAGTACAGAAAACAAAATTTAATCCACGCGTACTTGTTGCGTTTACTCCCGAATGTGACGGCGATTCGCTCGTAAATGCCGCAAAACTCCTCTCTCACTCTGAGCAGGTCCTCTATGTGGGGCTCGTTCCAGTCCCAGACGGCGAAAACCTCACCGAGCATGCTAGTAAGGCCGGGGATCTTAGAAAGTTCATGCAGAAAAACTCAGACCGCGTGCGGATACGTCCTAAAGCGCGCGTTCGAGTCACGTACACCCCACGCGAGGAACTCGAAGCAGTCATCCATAAGCATAAAATTCACCTGCTGGTACTCGACTGGCAAACACATAACGTTAATAGTGTTGCCGCTGAGTTTCTAGATAACCTGCCCTGTGACGTGGCGTTTGTGCACGGACCTATCCCTTCTAAGCCTGAAAACGTTATGGTTGCATTACGAGGTGGTCCTCATGCGGAATGCGCTATGAGTGTAGGACTCAAGCTATCAAAACTTCCTGAAAGCAAAATAACGACCCTTCACCTGAAACCTACAAAGTTTGCTGCTGAAGAATCAGGGCAATTTGAGGGACTCAGTAAGATTATTCCTGAGTTTAGAGACGTTACTCACAAAACTATAGAGAGTGATGACTTTCTCGGATCACTTCTTGAAGAATCACGTTTTTCTGACATCCTCATAATGGGCACAGCCTCTGATCGTACTCAGAAAACGTATGGAAAAATCACAACAGCTGTATTTGAAAATGCCAAAGGTGGCGTCATTGCTGTTAAGACCAGACGTGGATCCAGAGAACATCCAAAGAACGAGCAAAAAGGCTCACATGCAATCTCTGTCCTCGTCGATCAGTGGTTTGCCGAAAACACCTTTCATGCTGGAGAGTTTCAAAACCTCGAAAAGCTTGTTCAGCTTAAAAAAGAACGTGGTAATACAATAAGCATCGCCCTTCCAACTCTTAACGAAGAAGAAACGATTGGAAATATCCTAGATATTATCCAAGAAGAGATGATGCAGAAGCACAAGCTTGTAGATGAGCTTATCGTTATTGACTCACGCTCCACTGATAAAACTCAGGAGATTGTAGAATCACGTGGCGTCCCTCTTTACGTTCACCAAGATATTCTTCCCCAATACGGCGCACGACCAGGAAAGGGTGAAGCTCTCTGGAAAAGCCTTTACCTAACCCACGGAGATATCGTTCTCTGGCTCGACACGGATGTGAGCAACTTTCGCTCACACTTTGTTTATGGGCTCTTGGGGCCGCTCCTTTACCGTCCTGAGATTCAGCTGGTAAAAGGATTTTACAGAAGACCGCTAAAGTCAGGAACAGGTCTAAAGAAAGGCCGGGGCGGTCGCGTTACTGAGCTTGCCGCAAGGCCACTTTTAAACCTTTTCTACCCGGAGCTCTCAGGTATCGTTCAGCCTCTCTCTGGTGAGTACGGCGGACGTAGAGAGCTTCTTGAGAAGCTCACCTTCACTTCCGGTTACGGTGTAGAAACCTGTATCCTTGTGGAAACCCTTGAGCAGATTGGGCTCGCCTCAATTGGACAGGTTGATATCTTTGAACGGATTCACAACAATCAGCCTCTTCATAGCCTGAGCAAGATGTCATTTGCAATTATCCAGACGGTTGTGGCGCGTCTTGAGAAGCGCTACGGCAAGCAGATGCTTGAAGACATTAACAGAACCATGAAGATGATCCGTCATGATGACGCTGGGAACTATCATCTGGAACTTCAAGAAGTGGCAGAGCTTGAACGTCCGGCGATGAATACCCTTCCTGAATACCGTCAACTCTGGTCTAATAATCAGAAGAAAGTAATCAATTAATCATAGGCGTCTTGAGTACGCCTCCGGATGCGTTTTTGTAAGAGAGGTTTATAGCTCATGGCTACCTTTTTATTCTTAAGACACGGCGAGACTGAATGGAATAGGCTTGGAAAATATACAGGCCAAGCTGATATCCCTCTGACAAATGTCGGGGTAGAACAGGCCAGCTCGTTGCAAGAGAAGATGCCCGAATTCAACATTGCTGCAGTCTATTCCTCCGATCTCAAGCGAGCAATCAATACAGCAAAGCATGCCCTTAAGCTCCTTGACGACATGCCCATTGAGCTAGAACCTCGACTTCGAGAGATCGATCAGGGGGAATGGGAAGGAATGCATGTAGACGAAATTAAGGAGCGCTACGCGGCTGAATTTGAATCGCGTAAAGCTGACCCTATTAGTGTTGCTCCACCGGGAGGAGAAAGCGTAGGGCAGGTTCAATCAAGAGTCATTGCGGCTCTAAGAGATATCGGCAAGAAACATCAAGGAGAAAGAGTTCTTATCTCCTCACACGGACTGGCAATCGCCGTGGCTAGAGTCTTTTTCGGAAATATCCCAATTGAACAGGTTTGGGACTATGTTCCTGCCAATGCTGAAATTATTACCATTGATACAGACGGTACTTTTTAAGAGAATGGCTTAATGAATGCTGAACAGAATCGCACTAAAGTACATCTCGCTCCCCTGCCAAACATCAAGGTAGGTTTTATCTCCACGCGCTTTCACGGGACAGATGGGGTCTCACTCGAAGTTCGAAAGTGGGTCGACATCATGCACAGTATGGGAAATCAGTGCTTTTTCTATTCAGGCCTCAGTGATTATCCAGCAGATAAGAGCATGGTCGTTCCTGAAGCTTTCTTTAACCATCCTGAAATCGCAGTAAAGCAGGAAGAATTCTTTTCCAAACGTTATCGATCTGCCGAAGACACGGCATGGGTTGAGGATATGAAGAATCACTTCAAGAAAACCCTCCGTGAATTTATTAAAAAATTTGAAATCGATCTTCTCATAGCGCAAAACTGTCTGACCATTCCGATGAATATTCCACTAGGACTCGCGGTCACAGAGCTTGTCGCAGAAACTGGAATACCGACAATTGCACACCATCATGATTTTTACTGGGAACGGCAGAGATTTCTTGTTCGAAACGTAGATGACTACCTGCGAAGCGCTTTCCCTCCCGATATTCCTGGTATGCAGCACGTAGTAATTAACTCTATCACCCAAGGACAAATTGCTTCACGTTGTGGTCTTTCATCGACCATTATCCCCAACATCATGCACTTTGAAGAAGAGCCGCCTGAGGATGACGGATATAACGATAGTATGAGAAAACAACTCGGAATAGCCGATGACGAGCTTTTTATCCTTCAACCAACAAGGGTTGTCCCACGAAAAGGTATCGAACACGCTATTGAGTTAGTAAAAAGCCTAGGAAGAAAAGCTGCGCTCGTTATTTCTCATGCAAGTGGTGACGAAGGCGAGCATTACGCTGTCCGAATCAGGCGCTACGCTGAAGCGCTCGGCGTACGACTTATCTTTGCCTCTGACTGCATCGGAGCCGATAGGACAGATAGCCCTGATTGCGGCAAGATCTACAGCCTTGATGACGTATACCGGGAAGCAGATCTCATTACCTATCCTTCCATTTACGAAGGATTTGGAAACGCGCTCCTTGAAGCAATCTACTTTCGAAAGCCTGTCGTGGTGAATAGATACTCTATCTACGAATCAGATATCGCCCCACGAGGTTTTAAATTCGTAGAATTTTCAAACTTCATCACGGAAGATACAGTTCAGGAAACTCTTCGAGTACTCGACAACAAAGAGCTCCAAGAAGAGATGGCTGAAACAAACTATCAGCTCGGTCTCAGATACTTCTCCTACAGTCTCGCGAGATATAAACTTCGGGCTCTTTTTGCGAACGCCTTCGGTCTGGAGCAGATTAGCTACTCTCCCTGATCGAGCCGGACAGCGAGCTCCGGGCGCCCATTTGTAACCCGAAAGAGGTGCCACGGAGTAAAATTTCCTGAACACCCTCGCCTAAAATCAATTGGACCAGACACCCCCTTATACGAAAGTGATTTGAGCGCGAGTTGGGGTGCAGCCGGATTCTTTTTAACAGCATAAGCCACACTTCTAAGAATCTCGTATCCTACATGTGGTTCTAATACTGGCGGGAGACCAAACTTCTCCTCAAATTTGCGTGCAAATTCCTCCTCGGGGAGAGAGTCAGCATAATGAACACCGTTAAAGAGAGTTCCGTCGTTAGCCCCTGAAACAAGCCCCTCATAGAGAGCGTTTGCCTGAATAACCTCTCCTGAATAATGAAGCTGCCGAAGAGCCTTTAGAGAAAGAATAGGTTCATGCGCCACGAAAAACGCATCTGGCTTCTCAGCAACAAGGCGAAGAAAGAGACTCTTAAATTCCGGGCGAAGATCTGCTGTTTCAACATGCCCCACTTCAGTAACTCCGGTTCCCTTTGCCGCACGTCGCCACGCATCTCGCTGGCGATGTCCCCACCCCGGATCATCAAAATTTACGACCACCGAGCTTTTTACCTCGGGATGCAACTTAAAGTACGCTTCATAGGCTGGATCAATAAGGTCAAGCTTTGTTCCGCCATGAAACGTGAATGGCTCTCCAAGCTCACAATCCACAAGCTCAGGACTGATCAGAAGAACGTTCTCTCGCTTAGCAAGCGGTATCAGTGGAGAATTAAGAAAAGACCAGATATTTCCAATAACAATGTCTGTCTTATCTACCGACACAAGTTTTTGAAAAACTTTTACCGATCCCGAGGTACTCGTACCTGAATCTTCCACGATGAGAGTTATATCAAAGCCTTCCTCTTTGAGATCTTCCTGCGCTAAACGAAGTCCCTTTAGAAACATAGAGCTCCAATTAGAAGCCTGCCCAGTCAGAGCAAGTACAACTCCAGCTCGAAACGAAACAACGGCTTCTTCCTCAGCAAAAGCTCTTTGGGCTTTCCAAAGAGTGCAGAACAAAAAGAAAAACGCAAAAAGGAAGTGCCTCATGCCCCGTCTGACTATTCTACCGTTACACTCTTAGCTAGGTTTCGCGGCAGATCAACATCCGTACCATTTAGCACCGCAACATAGTATGCGAGGAGTTGCATCGGTACAGTGAGAAGTAGCGGACTAAGCTCCTCTGAAAGATATGGCACTTCAATAACCTCCTCACAGACCTCAGCAAGCTCGGCGTTCCCTTTCACATCCGTGACAGCGATAATCCTACCAGCTCGGGCATGAACTTCCCGTAAATTTGAAAGCGTTTTTTCAAAAAGGAGCGGAGAGTTTTGCAGAGCCACAACTACGGGCATGTGCTCATCAATAAGAGCAATAGGACCGTGCTTCATCTCACCAGCCGGGTAACCTTCGGCATGGATATAAGAGATCTCTTTAAGCTTTAATGCACCTTCAAGCGCAACAGGATAACAACTACCTCTTCCAAGGTAGAGAAAATCACTTGCCTGATGAAACTTTTTCGCAATCTCTTTTACCTGCTCTTCCACCTTAACTGCCTCATCGATAGCTGCTGGAAGATGTACAAGTTGAGAGATTATCTCCCCTCTTTTCTCAGCGGAAACAGCATCACGCCGTTCGCCGATCCAGAGCGCTAGAACAAGGGCTGAAACGATCTGAGTGGTAAACGCCTTGGTAGAGGCAACGCTAATTTCAGGCCCAGCATGGGTAAAAACAACATCTCCAACACGACGAGCAATTGAAGAACCGAGCACGTTACAGATAGCTAAAGTCTTCGCATGCTCTCTCACTAGCTCAATCGCAGCTAGTGTATCCGCCGTTTCGCCTGACTGCGATACACAGATAAAGAGCGTCTTGTCACTATACACAGGAGTTCGGTAACGAAACTCGGATGCATAATCAACTTCACACGGAATGCCTGTAAGAGATTCAAAATAAAACTTCGCGACAAGACATGCGTGCCAAGATGTGCCACAGGCGACAAATACGACGCGGTCAATTTGAGAAACCTCTTCATCAGTAAGATTCATGCCTTCTAAGAAGACGCTTTTATCTTGAATATTAAGACGACCACGAAATGTCTCTGCAAGAACAAGCGCCTGTTCGTGTATTTCCTTCAGCATAAAATGCTTGTAGCCACCTTTTTGAGCCGTGACAGGATCCCACGTGACAGTCTCAACTGGTCGCTTTACTTCTTTCCCATCATTTTCCACGCGAATACCATCGGCTGAGAGCTCAGCGATATCGCCGTCTTCCAGTATGATAACTTTACGGGTAGCTCCAAGAATCGCCGGGATATCACTCGCGATAAACATCTCTCCCTCTCCAACACCAATAACTATCGGAGTAGCGTTCTTAGCGACCATAATCCGATCAGGATTATCAGAGTCGATTGCAAGAAACGCATAACTGCCACGCAGTCTGCCGCATGTATCTTTTAAGGCCTCAAAAGGTGCTAATCCAGTGCCGAGCGCACGGTTGAAAAGATGTGCCGCAATTTCGGTATCAGTTTCAGAACTAAAGACGCATCCGTCTCCCTTAAGCTCTTCGCGCAGTTCTATGTAATTTTCTACAATACCGTTGTGTATAAGACTCACACGACCAGCAGAGTGTGGATGCGCGTTATTTTCTGAAGGCTTTCCGTGTGTGGCCCAACGGGTGTGACCAATACCAACGGATCCCTTTTTTCCGGGCACATCACCGTCTAATTTTTTCCGAAGTTCAATCAGCTTCCCAAGCGCTCTATGAACATGAATCTGGTCATCTTCATAAATTGCAACACCTGCCGAGTCATACCCGCGATATTCCAGACGTTGTAATCCGGACAAAATAATTTCTAGAGCACTCTGATTTCCGATATAGCCTACTATTCCACACATAGTTTTCTCCAATTCTCTGTGGCATCTTAGGTCTCTCGTTTACATGAATAATAATAAACACAGAGCTCACTGAGAACACAGAGCTGTTCAGGCAGGCGTTTTAACACCTGCAATAGTTTATACGATAAAAATGGAAATTTATGGTCAAAGATTTGAATGCTCTACAGTACATTTGTCCTCACCGTTACCGATAAGATTTGAGCACTGTTTGGTGGCTGAGCAAGCCACCGGGGAATCCGCCGAATTTTCGATTATCAGCCTTCGCAAACTGAGCAATGGCTGACATGTCCCCGCCCCTCGTCACCCTGAGAATCCGTATGAATCCAGGGTCTGGCGCTATTTCCAAGATGAGGAGTAACACGCTCTAGTAGGTTCTGTCCACCGTAACTCTCGAAAATTTTGTCATCTGCTCTAGAGCCTTCCCAGAACAGAAGCGAGACGCTTCTAAATAAGCCGCCGAAAGACAGCCTGTCTGTGAGCTTCAAGCTCTTCGGCAGATGCAAGCGTTTGAATTACCGGACCTATCTCTTTTAAGCCTTCAGAATCTATAGATTGAAAGGTAATCCATTTCATAAAACTATCAACACCAACACCGCTGTATGCTTTTGCTGCCGCCGCTGTTGGTAAGGTGTGGTTCGTACCAGAGGCGTAATCTCCAGCAGATTCTGGGGTTAGAGAACCAACAAAGACACTTCCCGCGTTTACAACACAAGAGGCCAATTCCTCAGCATTCTCTGTTTGTAAAATAAGATGCTCCGGCGCATAGGTATTACTAAAAGCCATAGCCTCATCAAGATCTGACAGAAGGACTGCAAATGAATTTGTAAGAGCCTCAGAAGCTATAGCCTTGCGTGGCAGAGTCTCAAGTTGAGTCGCAAGTGCACGTTGCACAGATGACAACAACTCCTCACATTCGGTGACCAAAACGACCTGACTATCGCCACCATGCTCCGCCTGAGACAGAAGATCTGCCGCGACAAACTCCGGGGGAGCAGTGCTGTCAGCAACAACAAGTAGCTCACTGGGACCGGCAGGAAGATCGATAGCAACCTTCCCCGCTCCGGAAAGAATTCTCTTTGCGCCGTCAACAAACTGGTTGCCCGGACCAAAAATTTTATCAACTTCAGGTATCGACTCTGTGCCATAAGCCATCGCAGCGATCGCTTGCGCTCCGCCGGAAAGGTAAATCTGTTCAATTCCGCAGAGTTTTGCAGCATACACTATTGCCGGGTGAACAAGTGTTTCTTTCTGTGGAGGAGTACAGAGAACACGTACCGGACATCCCGCAATTTTCGCCGGGACCCCCAACATCAAAACGGTACTTATCAGTGGCGCACTGCCACCTGGAACATAAAGCCCAACGGCCTGGATAGGCACAGGCTTTCTCCAACACCGCACACCGCGGTAGGTCTCAATCACTGGCCCTTGCTCTGGTAGTTGAGCCTCATGAAAGAGCGTTATCGCATCATATGCTCTCTTTAAAGAGTCGGAGAGAGTCTCTGGAATATCCACAAGGGCTTCATCCGTAGCTATCGACAAGCTGTCAAGCGTCACGCCATCAAATTTTTCGGCGTAGGAACGTAGAGCAAGATCTCCTTGTTCCCTCACATTTGAAAGGATATCAAGGAGACTTTTCTGAAGCTCTTCCGGATCTCTAACCGGACGCTTACAAAGATCTGACCATTCACTTACTAAAGGGCGCTTATATACTTTCATTGATTACGCTCCTTAAGTACTGTTACGACGTTTGCCAATCTCATATCTTTTTCCTGAAGTAGAACCAAGAAGTGATAGAGGAGATCTGCGCACTCATCCGCAAAACGATCTTCAGTTTCTGCCAATGCAGCGAGGGCCACTTCAACTCCTTCCTCCCCTACCTTCTTAGCAATTTCTCGAACTCCCTTCTCAAAGAGAGAGGTAGTGTAGGCTCCCTCAGGAAGATTCTGCTTACGCTCGCCGATAATTGATTCAAGATCGGTAAGAAATGAGATTGACTCAGGCGAACTGCCAGTTTGATGATGGGTTGCTCCAGTACTATCAGTCCCTCTGCTCTCTTCGCAGCGAGGGAGTGTAAACTCAGCATCAAGCTGAGCTGTCCAGATATTACGAGCAAGAGCTGTCATCTTACGGCCTCCTTTTTAGTAGTAAGCGATATCCTCCTTGATCCCCTGAAAGCCACCTTGAGATTCGTGCAACCGTAGCCGTGCTCAGTCCGGTCTCCTCTACTATTTTGGAATAGGGAGTCTCCTGATGAAGCATTCTGGCTGCCTGCCACCGTTTTGAGAGCTCTTGGAGCTCAGTTTCGGTACAAAGGTCACGGAAAAAGAGTTCAGCCTCTCGCATGTTCTTAAGCGAGAGGATGTCCTCAAGAAGCCTTTTCGTCTCAGGTGTTTGCCAATCGGGTATGTCCATAAGCGACACTTTAGTCAACTAAAGCGCTTTAGTCAAGTAAAGTCAGCCCTGCCTGCAGCCTTTCTCTAAGGTTTAAGGCCTCACACGCTTGCATGAGAGTCAATGGTGTGGAATTATCAGCTGCTTAGGCGGTTTCGTTCGTTACACGCGCACCCTTAGCTCAGCCGGATAGAGGCTCTATCATTTTGTGCTCTACCCGGCTGAGCAAAGTATGCTCGCCAACAACACGCGCACCCTTAGCTCAGCCGGATAGAGCACTTGGCTTCGAACCAAGGTGTCGGGGGTTCGAATCCCTCAGGGTGCGAGTTTTAACTTTGGGTCCGACCCGGACACATGGGTAACATTCCCTGCTCCTGCTCTTTGTCCTAGTCCTGCCCCAACCGTCATTGCGAGGAGCTGAGACCACAGGTCGAACGACAGCCTGTCGTCCGAAGCTTCATGCGAAGGATGGCGGCAATCTCCACATCCTGCCAGTGACTCCATATTGCCAAGGCCGGGAGATTGCCGCGTCGTTCAGCCTTTGGCTTCAGCTCCTCGCAATGACATATGCTCGAAAATTTTACTAGAGTGCACTAGATTTATTTTCTTACGTATCTTCTGTAGGCGTGGGTATCGTATTTTTCTTCTTCTGTTAGCTCAAAATCATTTTCGAACTCAGGGAAGAAAGTATCACCGGGATGCTTGCCATAGACATAAGTGAGATTAATCTCATCAAGAAATGGAAGACTCATGCGATAGATATCTTCCCCGCCAATCACCCAGAAGATATCACCACGAAGCTCAGACTCATGTTTTGAGAGATCTCGCAGAAACGCTTCGGGATCGGTACAAACAGTTACACTCTTATGAGGTTCAATCTTTTCAGGACTACGGGTGCATACCACATTGTGACGTCCCGGTAGAGGCTTCGGCATATCTGGGGCATCGTAAGACTTTCGGCCCATAAAGACTGTGTGTCCACGTGTGAGTTCTTTAAAACGCTTCTTATCTTCTGAAATGTCCCACGGCAGATGGCCATCAACTCCAATGACCCGGCCTTCATCCATGGCGACAATAGCAATCTTCTTCATACAGCTATATCAAATTTAATGTGTGGTAGTGGATCGTAGTTCTCAATCTTAATGTCGTCGTAGGAGAACTCAAAGATATCTTTAACTTCAGGATTTAACGTCACGGTCGGAAGCCCTCTGGGCTCACGAGTAATTTGCTCTTTCGCTCCTTCAACATGATTGGAATAAATATGGACATCACCAAACGTGTGAATAAACTCATGCGCTTTAAGCCCAGTTACCTGCGCTACCATCATTAATAAGATAGTGTAACTCGCAATATTAAAAGGAACTCCAAGCATAAGGTCAGCGGAACGTTGATAAAGCTGAAGACTGAGCTTATCGCCTGATACGTAAAATTGAAAAAGAGAATGACACCCCTGAGGTGCAATCTTAGGCTGGTCAGCAGGATTAAACGCAACAACAAGATGACGTCTGCTATAAGGGTTCTCTTTAAGATTCTTAATCAGGTTTGAGATCTGATCAACAGTCCCATCAGGCCCCTCCCAGCGACGCCACAGCTTACCGTAAATAGATCCGAGCTCCCCGCTCTCATCTGCCCACTCGTCCCAGATACGGACCTTATGCTCATTAAGATACTTTGTATTGGTATCACCTTTTAAGAACCAGAGAAGCTCGTGAATAATAGAACGGATATGAAGCTTTTTCGTGGTGAGGAGAGGAAATCCATCGGCTAGAGCAAAACGAAGCTGACGCCCAAAGACGGAATAGGTTCCGACTCCTGTTCTGTCACTTCGAAAAGATCCATCTTCTGGTTTGCCGTTTTCAAGAACATCACTCACAAGGTCTAAGTACTGCTTCATTTCGCTTTTCTCTCACTCTTTAATGATCAATGTGAAGCTGTCATTAAAGCATAGTGACTAACCGGATTACAGAGGATTTTGGAAAAAATGATGCTCCACAGAGAGAAAATGCGTGAAGATTTATCTATTTATTTCAAGGCGTTCCAAGGCCTCTTCAGAATCTTCTGTCGGGAGTTCACAGCGTCCATCGTGACACACAAAATAGAGCGTCTTCGCCCCCGATGACTCTTTCCCTTGCAGCAGTGGTAGACCAGCAAGTAATGGGTCATGATCTCCCACCGCAGTGAGTGCAATATGGGGAAAGAACCCCTCTTTTACATACGCTTGCACGGGATCGGCGGAGTCTCCCATTCTGCCTGAAATTACAAGCTGGCGAGATCCAATCATTTGCTCTTCCAATACTTGTAAAACCGAGGGTACAGCACTCGGGTACTTGTCAAGGATATTCGTAAATGCACCAAGGAGCAGCTCTTGGTTCTTTCGATACGTGATCTTACCTGTGAATTGAAAGAGCCGGTGCAGATTTTGATACATTATCCCATTGGCAGCAGGTAACGCATTATCTAGTAGTTCTTTTTTCCTATAAAGAACATCATCTGACTGCGAATAAAAGTATCCCGGTGAAGTATCATCTAAAAAGAGCCGTTCGATGTCAGACATCAGACTTTCAGCAAGTATTAGCCAATCTCCGCTGAATTCACACTGGTAAAGATCCAATAACGCTGCTGCAAAGAAAGCGTAGTCATCAAGGTTACCCTTAAAACGCGCATCTCCACCGAGATAGCGGTGATAGAGAATTCCATCTTTATAAAGTGTTTTTTGAATAAACAGGGCTGCATTCGTAGCCGCTTGTAGATATCTCTTCTCTCCCGTAACGAGATATCCCTTCGCGAGAGCAGAAATCATAAGCGCATTCCATGAAGTAAGCACTTTATCATCAAGGTGTGGTCGCTTACGCTTTTCGCGCTCATTTCTAAGCTTCTGTAACATCTCTTGTGGAATTCTAGAGCGTGCTTCCGGAGAAAGAAGAGAAAGTACGATATTACCCTCAAAATTTCCTTTCTTTGGAAGTGAAAATACAGCTTCAAGTGATTTTATTTCTTCTGCCGATAAAAGTGCTTTTAACTCAGCGTGTGACCAGACGTAATACTCCCCTTCCTTATCAACCTCTCCAGCATCTTCTGCCGCATAAAAGCCGCCTTCAGGGGCACTCATATCACGGAGTACATACTCCAGTGTTTCACATGCCACCTCACGGTAAGACCTCTGCTTTGTAAGCTGAAAAGCTTCAAAATAGACCTTAGCAAGCAAAGCATTATCATAGAGCATCTTCTCAAAGTGAGGCACAAGCCACTTCTCATCTGTAGAATACCGGGAGAACCCACCACCAATCTGATCATAAATACCGCCAGCGAACATACTATCCAGAGTCCTCGTAACCATTTGGAGCGAGGTATCATTTTTAGTACGAACATAGTGTCTTAATAGAAAAGCTAATTGAGCAGCGGGCGGAAATTTCGGAGCAGAACCAAATCCACCATGAGTGCTATCAAAGCTTTCACGATATTCCTTGAACGCGACCGTTGGTGATTCGGTTAATTTTGCGGAGGATGCTGGAGGCACCTGTCTGGAAGATAGATAAGCAGTAAGCTCGCTGGCTGATTTCTCTATCTTTTCACGGTCATTTTGCCATGCGGTTGCTAACGCACCGAGAATCTCAATGAAGTGCTGACGATAAAAAAAAGTGCCCCCATAAAATGGTTTCTTTTCCGGAGTTAAAAACATGCTCATTGGCCATCCACCGTGGCCGGTCATCGCCTGTACTGCATCCATATAGATTGCGTCAATATCAGGTCGCTCTTCACGGTCAACCTTAATGCTGATAAAAGAAGTATTTAGGACATCAGCTACCTCTTGTAGCTCAAAAGAGTCTTTCTCCATCACATGACACCAGTAACATGTAGAGTAGCCGATAGAGAGAAAAACGGGCTTGTCCTGTTTCTGTGCTTCAGCGAATGCCTCTTCACCCCACGGATACCAGTGCACAGGATTGTCCTTATGCTGAAGCAGATACGGGCTTTTCTCTAAGTGGAGATGGTTCATACTAGTTCACTGTAAATCACTATTTTCCGCATATCGTCATTGCGAGGAGCTGAGGCGTCAGCCGAACGACGCGGCAATCCTCACGCCGAATAGAGATCTAGGGCGGGGAGATTGCCGCGTCGTTCGACATAAAAGTCTCAGCTCCTCGCAATGACGATATGAATAAAACTTATGTTACAACGTACTAGAAGTATATGCCTTAAAGCTAGGGCCTGCAAAAACTCATCATTAACCGCCAAAACCGCAAAAGTCGCAAAAATTTATCCCCATCATTTTGCGGTTTTGGCGGCTTTGGCGGTTGATACTACACACTGTGGTTTTTCGACATGTAACAAGGTATGCTCATTCTCATGGAAGACCAGTTTCAAGTTATCAATCACCCACTTATTCAACATAAACTCACACTCATGCGTGATAAAAATACCGGCTCGCAGGAGTTTCGAAGGCTTCTTCGCGAAATTAGTATGCTCATGGCGTATGAAGTGACGAGAGATACTCAGCTCACAGAAATTGAGATTGAAACGCCTCTTGAGAAGATGACAGCCCCAGTTATTGATGGAAAAAAAATGGCTCTCGTCTCTATTCTAAGAGCTGGTAATGGAATCCTTGAAGGGATGCTTGAAATTCTACCATCTGCCCGTGTTGGACACATTGGTCTGTACCGCGATCCAAAAACTCTTGAGGCGATAGAGTACTACTGCAAGCTCCCTACTGATATTGAACACCGGGATGTCATCGTGGTGGACCCCATGTTGGCAACAGCTCATACCGCTGTGGCTGCAATGAAGAAGCTTAAAGAACGAAACCCAAAATCAATTAAATTCGTCTGTCTTGTTGCCTCACCTGAAGGAGTTAAAGAGTTCACTTCTCATTTTAATGATATTCCCGTCTACGCTGCTTCACTGGACCGTCAATTAAACGAAAAAGGATATATCCTCCCCGGCCTCGGTGACGCCGGAGACAGGATCTACGGAACAAAATAGAATCACTCTCCTACAGTGACTTTCGACATTCTATAACAATTTCTTTGATAACAGCCTCTGATGAGAGGTCGAGTAAGTAATCTACCGTTCTCGTAATATCCGTCACATCAATCATATCTTCTTGTGGAAACGCAAACCCTTGAGTCATTGGCGTGCGAATAAAGCTCGGACAGAGCGAGGTCAGCTTAATACCAGTAGGGACAAGATCCTGATAGTAAGCCTCGCTAAGGCCAGTGAACCCAAACTTCGATGCGGCATATGCCCCTGAGTTCGGCCGGGCAATTTTTCCTGACCGAGAAGAAAGATGAAAAACATAACTCTCTTCTGGCACTAGGTGCGGTATGACTGCTTGTAACACATGGAAAGCTCCGAGAATGTTTACACGTAACATCTGATCAAGTTGATCTGAAGTGACTCCCTGTAGACCCTGAAAGTAGATCCCAGCATTGTTAAAAAGAATGTGTACGCCTCCAAACTCGCTAACGTACTCATCTATGGCAGAGACAACTTCCACTTCATCGCAGACATCTAACGAGTAAGTTCTTATAGATGGCCCCTCTGTTCCTGAGAGTTCTTCTATTTCAGCTTGCACAGCAGCGAGTTTATCCTTCGAGCGAGCTATGAGTGCCAGAGATTCACATCGCTTAGAAAGTGAAAGCGCTACAGCTCGTCCGATACCGCTACTTGCTCCTGTAATAATAGCATTTTTGTATTTCATATCTGTTTACTTGGCAGTCCAGACAGATGTATCTGCATGGTCACGCCAGAGACGCATTCTGACATCAATCTCTTTGGCAACATCTGGACGATGCGAATTTTGGAAAAGAAAGGTAGTCATGCGAAGTTCACGCATAAGAGCAAAGGTCTGAAAATGTTCCCATTCCATGACATCTCTTCCGTATCCCTTACAGAATTGATGGTAATTCTCAGCATTTCCGCCAAGGCGCCTGACAACAACTGCTTCTGGTATGAGATCCCATTCCAAAGGAGCTCCCGTTGCAACCCGCTCAAAGTCACAGAGATAAACGCCATCTTTGGTCTGAATAGTATTCCCGGTATAGGCATCACCGTGAACGGTACTTACCCCAAGTTCTGAACTGGAAATAAGCTGCTTACATGTTGCTTCTAGCTCCTTACTGATTTCAAGTAAGAGATCGACATCCTCGGAAGAAGTGCTCTGTCGATAGAGCTCTAGTCGATCGTTTAAGAGCGTAAAATGATCCCAAGTTGGCATCTCAACATCAATATCACCTGAGACTTCGTGAAAGTTTCGTAGCTCTTGACCAAATTGTTGATAATTAAGTGTAGGAAGTGATTCCAACTTGTTCCAGAACGTTACTATACCACTCTTGGTTTGCACAGGATTCTGTGCAAGCCCCGTTGCTGCAGTCACGACTTTAACGCCTCTTTGCGCAAGAGCCGTGGTGAAGTACAACTCCGATAGAATCGCCTTCAGATCCCTCCCCTCTGGAGAGATACGAGCCACATACGGTGTATCTGCAAGAGAAAGAACAACATTATTACCAACTCTTAGCACCTGTACAGCATCATCATTGAGCTCTATACCGTTCACGTCAACACCAACAGCAAGAGCCTGCATAGCCGCACGAACACGCGGATCCATAAACTGTCCCTTCATAGTTTCATTAATCCCATGGGCACTCTGAGCAGCCTGCTTTTCATCAGGTGTAATATTTTGCGGTGCTTTAGAGGATGAAATATTGACCATAGATTATCACAAACATGTCGTAACTACTCAAATTTATACTAAAATTGTAACACAACCTGTTTTTTAATCCAGGGAAAATAGGGAACGTGGATAGGTTTTATTCCACTTACCATTCGCAAAAAATTCTGCTGCAATTTCCCCTATACCTAAGCATGACTTGGCACAGAAGCCATTTCCACCCAGAAGAAGCGCGCAATCTTCTCTCCACCAGTCAATATAGGGATAGCCAGAAGGAGTATGTGTGGTTACACAAGGAAAAGACTTCAGCTCAAGGAAATCGATATCTAGAAAAAAATTAGCAAGTAGCTCCTTGAGCCTTTGAGCCACCTGCTCACTACCAATCCCTTGGAACCATGAAAAGATATCATGGTAGTTCTCAATAGGTTGACCCACCTCTGAGTGTCCGATCTTAATATACGTATTTCCATCAGGATAATTTACAGGAGGCAATAAATAGAAACATCCTTCCGGATCTGAACTTCGAAAAATAACTGATGGTAATCTCTTAAGTGACGCAGCCGCATCAGGCCCGATTCTTCCCAGCACATATGTGTTATTTCGAACAACGACATTAGGAGGAATAATTCCTAGGCTCTCTGTAAATGCTCCAGTAGCAAGTACTATTTTCTTTGCACGCACGGTTTTATTCTCTCGGGTAATAAGCCGTGAATGCCCACTCACATGAGAAATTGTTACGACCTGCTCCCTGAGAAGAACTCCACCAAGAGAAGTTGTCAGACTATTATTGGCTTCGATTAACTTTCGTGGATGAATATAACCCGCAGAGTCCTGCTCAAACAAAGCCATACTGGATTCTCGAAGCCTTAGTGAATGATCACTTTCTATGTCTTCTCCCGACTTCGCTACAAGCCTCACATCAGCGTTTTGTGCAGAGTTACGAAGACTGTCAAACCAATCACTCTGAGAACCTTCCGCAATGGCTAGAAAACCACATGGCGTGAAAAACGTCATTCCGGATCGCTCTTGAATGTCCTCGTACATAGCTATTGCTTCCGCAGCAAGTAACGCACGAACACTATCTGCATCAGCCACACGAGTTATCCGCGCCTCATCGGCGTGGCTGGAATATACTTGCTCCTCTCCACTATCACTTTCTGGCTCCCCCGCTCCTAGAACAAGCGTGCGCGCACCAAGTTCAGATAATGAACGGGCCACTGAAGAGCCAAGTAGACCATTGCCAACAACAGCAAAGTCAAAGCACGTATCTAAATCATCATTCATGTTTATATATTAAACAGAACTCTTTCTAAGAGACATCCCCTGAAAAAGACTCATTTTTTGCCTCATCTCCTCTAAAAGAAGGAGAGAGCAAAAAAATCTTGTTTCTCGACCCATTATAAAGTAATTGCAAAGGGTACAAATTCTGCTCTTACACTTACTATGCTCTCTATTACACTCTATTTTTCAGGAGCCTCTTCACCTGAACTCACAAGAGTAGAAACCAGCTCTGGCAATGTTACTCGCATAAGTGTTAGGGGCAAAACGGAAGGGGCGAGTAAAGCCCAAGGAACATTTCAATGGAGCTCAGCAGTAAAATCCTTAGCTATTCTGTTACTCAGACATTGCGCTCAAGAGAGCAATCAAACGCTTGATAAAGATGCCACACTAAGTGGAGAGAAAGGGTCTCTTGCTTGCTCACTCGATTATGCACTCAGTAAACAACCACTCTGGCTTCTGGACATGTTTGGTACTGACTCAAAGGGGAAGAATCTCCTTCGTACATTTTTACAAATCTCTAATTCAAGCCTCAAATATCCAGGGCCTGTGATCATACGAGTAAACGAAAAAAGACTTCCTCCTGAAGAAATTACGGTATTCTTAGAAGATCAAAAAATAGATTGTTCAAATG
This sequence comes from bacterium, assembly GCA_030431715.1. Classification (GTDB taxonomy): domain Bacteria; phylum Bdellovibrionota_C; class UBA2361; order UBA2361; family RFPC01; genus JAUIIO01. The sequence goes on along the minus strand of JAUIIO010000001.1, from coordinate 177,882 downwards.
AGCTAGCAACACTAGCAAGGATGATTTCGAGCGGTATTCGTTCTAAGATTGAACTCACCCAAGTTAAAAAAACTCCTCCTTTAGAGGATAATACCTATCCATTTCCCTTTAACGATCCTTTCTGGTTTTCTATCCTCAAAAAACTTTTCCTCCACGAAACATTACGCACTCTTGAAGAGACCGACATCTTTAATACGTCTACGCTTCAAAATGCACTGCGCTTCATGGAAACGCACGAGGACTTTCTCTACATAACTGGACGTCGCTTTGCGCTCACTGATATCATTGACCGCCACCTCACATCTGCTCAGCGACTCGGCATGCACCCAAATGACTTTCTTAAAAGGTCACTCATGCCTGATTCTGAGCCATTTCGCATCACTCTCACGCCTGCTCACGTCGGGAGCTTGGCTCTATTAAAGTATCTGACGAAAGAAGAAAAACTACCGCTCGACATAGATTACCATCATTTCAATACTGACGACGTTCTCGCCTTTGTCTCCACCCAAACACACTCCACGCCACCCGATGCGATGATTCTCACCGTTGCAACCGCAGCAGATCTCTTGAGAAAAGGGAAAAAACTTCAATATAGACCGTTGATGGTTATGCCTCAGAATTCCTATAGAGTCATGAGCCCGGCCTCAGAGAGGGGCGTGTGCGACGCGGGGATTGGTGATTACTTTTTTATCTCTGACAATCCATCTACTTCACAATTCTATTTCAAAGAGCTCTCAAGAAATGGTGTTTTGCAGAAAAGTAAAATTAAGACACATCATATCCATCAAGACGAGATACCTGCACTCTTTCGAAATAATGTAGAAAGTCTTCGGACCATACTCTGGTTTCCATATGACAGATTTAACCAGATCTTTGACTCCGCGATGTTTCTTGATTGTCCAGCTTACAGCTCCTATGTAAATGAGATCCTCTTCATCCATGAATCGCATTTTGCCAATCCTACCCGTCTCCTTTCCTTAAACATTCTTATTCGGGACGCATGGCTAAAACTTAAAAGCTATCCAAGACTCCTTGAACAGACAATTGATCTTTTATTAGACAATCCTGATTATCTTAGCATGCTCTGCCGTGCTGGCGGATTACATAACTTTACAAAGAGTCAGATTCAAGCGGCTAAAGAGAAGCACAGAGAACGGAGCTCTTGTGAAGATGGCATTCTTCAGAACTTCTTGCATAATCCCAGAGTAGCGGAGCAAACATTTACGGCTTAAAAAATAGCCGGGCAAGGTCGAATGACACGTCTTTATATCATATTTTTGAGCACCGTATGTAGAATTCCACCATTTCGGTAGTACTCTATCTCCACCGGCGTATCGATACGATTCTTTGCGGTAATGCTAAATTCCTCACCGTCGGCACGGGTGACTTTTACAGGGACGTCTGCACCAGGCTTTAAGCTATCATCGACGCTGATATCATATGTCTCAGTACCATCAAGCTTATACGTACTGGCAGATTCACCGTCCTTAAACTGAAGAGGTAGTATTCCCATTCCGATAAGGTTACTACGGTGGATGCGCTCATAACTTTCAGCAATCACGGCTTTGAGTCCCTGAAGATATGGTCCCTTTGCCGCCCAGTCTCTAGAGGAGCCCGTTCCGTACTCCTTGCCTGCTACCACAATAAGTGGCGTGCCATCTTCCATATACTTCTGCGAAGCATCGAAGAAACTCATCTGCTCACCTGTTTTGTGATACACCGTAATGTTGCCCTCACTGCCCGGCACGAGCTTGTTCTTGATGCGAATATTGGCAAATGTTCCACGCATCATGACCTCATGGTTTCCACGCCGAGAGCCGTAGCTGTTCCAATCCTTTCGTTCGACACCGTGCTCTTTAAGATACTTTCCAGCCGGTGAGTCAGCAGCGATAGAACCAGCTGGAGAGATATGATCGGTGGTAACAGAGTCAGCGAAAAACCCAAGTACTCGTGCACCTTGTATTCCTGTAATAACCTCTGTATCAGTTGTTACGAGATCAAAGAATGTGGGTTTTCTAATATAGGTAGACTCTGGCTTCCAGTCGTACAGGACACTTGATCCAGCATCAACTTCACGCCATTTTTCTGACCCCTTCCAGACATCGGCATACCGCTTTTTAAAGAGATCTGACTTCACAGACTGAAGCGCCTCTTCGATCTCTTTATTGGTTGGCCAGAGATCTTTCATGTAAACTGGATTTCCATCCTTTCCAATAGCAATTGGGTCCTTCGTCACGTCAATGGCTGTTGATCCTGCAAGTGCATAAACAACCACAAGCGGCGGAGACGCGAGATAATTCGTACGAGTATGGGGATTAACTCGACCTTCAAAGTTTCTATTCCCTGAAAGAACGGCAGAGACCACCAGATCTTTCTCTTCAATTGCTTTAGAAACAGGTTCAGGCAGAGGACCGGAGTTACCAATACAGGTTGTGCAACCGTAACCAACGACGTGAAATCCGATCTCTTCAAGCGAAGAAAGAAGACCAGACTCAGTAAGATACTCAGTAACAACCGTTGAGCCCGGTGCAAGTGAAGTTTTCACATATTTTTTAGGCTTTATACCGAGCGCCGCTGCCTTCTTTGCTACTAGCCCTGCTGCGAGCATCACAGAAGGGTTACTTGTATTAGTACAAGATGTGATAGCAGCAATGACAACTGCTCCGTGCTCGAGCTCCTCTGTAGAGCCATCATCATGCTTTACGACAGCCTTCTTCTCTAAATCAGCCTCTGAAAGCCCCATACCCTTAGGGCCGACTGGATCCGTGAGCGTTTTTTGATAGGTCGGTCCCACATCGCTCAAAACAATTCTGTCCTGTGGTCGTTTTGGTCCTGCTATTGCTGGCTCTACGGTAGAGAGATCGAGTTCTAGGGTGTCAGTAAAGTCAGGATCTGGTGAAGCTGGATCGTAAAAGAGCCCCTGGGCTTTTAAATACTTTTCAGCTAGTTCTATAGTCTCTTCGTCACGTCCAGTGAGTCGCATGTAGTGAAGAGTCTGGTCATCTGGTGCGAAGATAGAGACTGTCGATCCCTGCTCCGGTGCCATATTCCCGATTGTTGCTCTATCCGCAATACTTAAGTGCTGTATTCCATCGCCGTAGAATTCGACAAACTTTCCGACGACTCCCTTCGCGCGACACATCTCTGTAACTTTTAAAACCATATCAGTAGCCGTTGCGCCTTCAGGCAAACGACCGGTGAGCTTAAATCCGATAACATCGGGAACAAGCATGTATATAGGCTGATTCAGCATAACGGCCTCAGCTTCAATACCACCAACTCCCCATGCTACAACACCAAGCCCATTTACCATGGGGGTGTGTGAATCTGTACCGACACAGCTATCTGGATAGGCCACATTATTCTCTTTGTCGTGAAAGACAACGGTCGAAAGGTGCTCAAGATTTACCTGATGCACGATACCAGTGGCAGGTGGCACTACTCGGAAATTTTTGAAAGCGCCCTGTCCCCACTTTAAGAATTCATAACGCTCATTGTTTCGCTCAAATTCTCTCTCTTCGTTTAGCGCTAGTGCGTTTTTCGTGCCGAAGTAATCAACCTGTACAGAGTGATCAATGACGAGATCGCACGGGATCTGAGGATTAATCTTAGCCGGATCGCCTCCCAGACGCTTGATGGAATCACGCATAACAGCCAGATCAACAACGGCTGGCACTCCAGTGAAATCTTGCAGGACAACACGAGCAGGCTTGTAAGGAGTTTCTTCTCGCTCTGCTTCACTTGTCTTCCAGTTCGCAAGTTTCTTTATGTGGTCTTCGGTAAAGGCAAAGTTGTCGTAGTTTCTGAGTACCGACTCTAAAAGAACGCGAATAGAGTAAGGAAGCTTTGATATAGGGCCAATCCCTTTAGCTTCAAGTTCGGGCAAACTCATGTAGGAGACTTTATCTCCTGAGTTAAGGGTTAACTCTTTTTTGACACTGAGTGGATCCTGAAGAGGCATAGATATCCTTTTTGTCTGAATTGATTAAAAACACAGGAGATCGCGGAGCACACGGAGCCAATAACCCCTCCGCGTTCTCCGCGGGCTCCTGTGTATAAATACACTGTAGCAGCAGCTATACTATAGTGTAGTACTGCAGGTTTAATCCCGAAAGTTCGTAAATTGTAGTTCGAGATTTTTAGCGTCTGACTTGAGTACAGAAATGACCTCTTGAAGGATATCTCGCTTTTTTCCAGTTACGCGGAGCTGATTCTCTTGTATCTGGCAGGTAACTTTGAGTTTTTGTTGCTTCACAAGCTTATTTAAGTCTTTTAGCTCCTCGGTTGTGAGCCCCTGTTTTACTTTTGCAGTCTGCTTAAGGGTATTTCCGCCCGCCTTCTCTTGCTCTCCAAACTCAACGAGCCTGAGACTCACTCCGCGCTTGGCAAGCTTCTGCTTAAGCATGTCACCGAGAGAATCAAGCTTCATCTTATCTTCAGCCTTTAGATCAATCGTGCTCTCTTTCTCATGAAGCTCCACACTCGCCTTCGATCCCTTAAAATCATAACGTGTCCCAATTTCACGCCTTGTCTGATCGACAGCATTAAGAACTTCAGTCATATCAACCTCAGAAACAACATCAAATGAAGGCATAATTTTCTCTCCTTTTTAGGTCAAATCCCAATCTTTCCTGTGCCAAGCCCACGCTGTCGAAATAATTTCTTCAAGACCAGAGTGCCTCGCATGCCACTTAAGATCTTTTGAGATTCGCTCAGCCTTAGCAATAAGCTCCGGCGGATCACCAGCACGCCGATCCGCGACTTCATAGGGAACTTTAAGGCCGGTTACTTTTTCGATTGTATTTATAACCTCTAACACAGAGTAACCAGAACCTGTACCGATATTGTAAATTCCCTTCTCTTCTCCAGCTTCAAGCCGCTGCAAACCAAGCACATGAGCTCGTGCGATATCATCGACGTGAACGTAGTCACGAATGCATGTTCCATCCTGCGTTGGGTAATCAGTACCAAAAACTTTAAAAGGAGTGCCTTTTGCCGCTGCAGATAGCGCAAGAGGTATCAGGTGTGTTTCAGGATCGTGTCGTTCCCCGATAAGAGCATTAGAACTAGCTCCAGCAGCGTTGAAATAACGAAAGATAGTATACTGTAGTCCGTACGCCGCATTAAAATCTGATAGAATGCGTTCCACCATAAGCTTAGACGATCCATAGGGATTAATTGGAGCCTGAACGGCGTCTTCTGGAATTGGTATCGCTTCAGGCAAACCATATGTTGCCGCAGTGGATGAGAAAATGAACTTTCCCACCCCAAGCTCTCGCATTGTTGAAAGCAGATTAAGCGTAGCAACAACATTGTTATTATAATATCTCTCTGGCTGGCTTACAGACTCGCCTACATATGTCCAAGCGGCAAAGTGCATAACCGCATCAGGGTTATATTTCTTTATAACCTTCTTAAGAAAGGCGCAATCAGATAACTCACCTTCTTCACACTCGGCACCGGTAAGCTCTGCGATGTCTTTATTCCCACGCGAAAAATTATCTACGATTACCGGCTGATAACCAGAACTCTTCAGATCAAGTACAGCATGTGAGCCGATATACCCAGCCCCACCTGCGATAAGAATACAGGGTGATTTTTCACTCATAGCCTACGCTTATAGCATCTGAGGCAACTCTTGAGAAGTTCTAATACTTTTGAAGCTCTCATGCCTTAGCTGGCGAGTAGAGCCTCTTCGTTGTACTTGTCTCGTAATTTTTTATAGGCAGACTTTTTAAAAACGAGCTGTCTACTATCAGGCGATTGCTGACACTCAATCCCTGCAACCTGATAAAGTTGGTTTGCACTATTTTGCCAGCTAAAAAGTGCGCTCGCAGCACTAGAGTTCTCAAGCGCATCTTCATAAAAGACCTCTCTATCTTTTAAGTACCAGTGATAATCATTAGATAGCATAGCCAGACAATACGTCTCTATCTCCTCCATAGACATCATTCGCGAGTCTCCCGTTCTCCCCGCCTCCACGATCGTAAGGCCTGGATAGCCCATTAATGCAAGCTCTCCATCTCTTCGAAGTTGATATGCTTCATTTTTGAAATCTTTGTAACTATCATCCTTAGATGGATACACCTTTTCGCCATCTCTCTTTAGGTACCACACCGGATCAAGCCCTTCAGCAAAGTCAATTGCTGCATTCACCCGGCTTGTGACCATCGTATGTTGTCCTGCACATAGCGCTTGCGCACTTGTGATACCAAATGGTTCCGTTAACGCAGGAGAAAAGAAGCTATCACAATTCTTGTTAAGCTCCACTACCTCCTCAGGACTATAGGAAGATGTATAAATAACGTGTTCTGCAAGGCCAAGTTCACGAATCGCCACATGGAGTTGCTTGATCTGCTTCTGATTAAAATCAAATCCCGCCTCGTCTCCCTCAGGCTCGTTTCCAATATTAAGAAAGAGATATACTGCAGGTTCAATATCTGTAGTTTCCGGATCCTCTCCGTTCTCAATACAACGTTGACGATTGAGTTCGCGCTCTTGCTCTATGAATTGAGCATATGACTTAAGGATTCCGAGTTTATTCTTGGCAAAACTATCAGGCCGACTCATCTCACAAGTCGTCCATGAGTTTTCCAGAATGCTTTTAAAGAGCTTAATAGCAGCCTCTTTGTCTGTTTTTGCGAGCTCTCTCACAGCTACTGGACCACACTCGTTTAGCATGCAGAGATCAATAGATTTTTCAACAAAAGCCTTTTTCATCTTCCCCCGCTCTACCGGTGGCCGGTGTTCTCGTGGTACCCCGGGATAAATAATATTATCGACTTCAATACAGCCTTCTTCTTTTGCCTGACGTGCTCTTTCGCCATCTCTGGGATACTCACCGTCCTTAATAAGCTCTTGACTTCGCTCTTTAAACGCAAGTGCCACCTCTTTGGAATTAGCGACAACTCTATCGAATCGACCAAGCTTATGATGTAAGATATATGACTCCAACTCCTCTCGTGCATCAATGGCAATATCTGCAAATCGCTTCGCAACGGCAACCTTGAGCGCTTCACGTAAATCTTTTCCTTTGAGATTTTGACCGTGCTCAAGCTCTGCCTGAAGCTCTTGGGTAACCGTCTTCTTCTTGTACGATCCATGAGAATGAAGATAGTGCGTGAGGCCAACCATCTCTCCGTGATTGAGCCAGATCTGTTCTTGAAGTTCTTTGCCGATGGTAGATCCATCAATATAGTGACCAACAATATTAACTACATTTTTAGCTAGAAAGTTTGTGTTAAAGATGCGATCAACATTTTCAAAAGTTCTGTACGCATTGTGTGCTAACGTTTCGAGACTCTCTTTACTGAAGTTTGTCTCCTTTGCCTTAAACCGGTCACTTTCATCATGTGCGTAGCAGATCGCGCCATCAGAGCGGATATGTAAACCAGTACGAACATCACCATGCAAACGATGCGGTGGGCCGCCACGATGTACAACTATGCCTTGTATACCATTTGATCTCGCGGTTTTCTTATAATCTTCGATAACTTTGTCCTGACCACCGCAGTCGGGAATCCCTCCCATTACCAAACGCTTACCGGGCTCATGCTCACCTTGCCCACTACCGTGCACCTCAGTCGGATTGGAAAAGAAATCAACAAGCGAATCACGAGTAGCTGTTAATACTGAAAAGGGATCGGGAACAAGGGTTTCATCCACTAATTTTAATCCTAGTCTTTCCGGTTCAATATCACCGTTCTTGCACGATTCAATAGGATGCTTTCCCTGATCAAACATATTGAAGTCTGCAAATGTCTGATAATCAAGATTCGCAAACCGGGCTCCCTCAGGTTGGTAACTCTTTGTAGATATTTGAAGAGTAAGAATATCCTCACCCTTTTCATTAAAGCCACCATGAACAAGTTGAACGACTGTTCCCATCCCAAACTTCGCAATATGTTCAGGAATCTTAAACTCATCGGAATAATATTTTTCTTCTCTAAGAAACTCTGTGAATTGCCTGACGAGCCTGTCAGTACGTCGTGAAATACTACTCTTTCCAGATTCTTCGCCTTCTACCGTAAAGTGCTGCGGAGAAAAACAGCTATCATTTACCATAAACCTCAACTCTGTTCCGATAAGTGGTCGCTTCGCATCCGGTCTAATCTTGTCGCGCTCAGAGAAATATCTGCCTGTATGCTCATGAGCGGAGTTATCATAATCGAACTTTCCAGCGTACTTATGCTCAGAGTCATGTGTGGGAATATCAGGTCGCGTAATACGAATTGCATCAGCCGGATGATTTACCGCTGACTGCCGAACTGACGTGCTGATAGTCTGTGAATGAAGGGCTTCAGGCTCAGCCACAGCATCGGCCTTAATCGGTTGTTTAGCGTCACCCTGAACGTCTTGATGGTTGCTCATAATACTCCCCTAGATACGTAACGCCGTTATATATTGCACACCCCCGGGTATCCGTCAATCTAACATAATAAGGTATTTCAACACCTTAAGTCGAATGATCATTCTATAAAGCAGAGTGTCATTATGTTATGGCTAAATCGCACCTCGGCAGAGCTTATTAGGGCTACCTTCATGCTAAATTGGTAAGTTTTTGCGGTTTACGAGAAGACAAAAGTGGCAACACCTGCTCACTTTAAACGATATTCAAGTAAAGGATCTAAACAGGTGATAAATCACACTTTCTCTAACTTGATATTCAAGTACTTTTTCGATTAATATCACCCCCCTTGTTGTATTATTTGTACTTATAAAGACGTAGGTTCGATGCCGTTACAAAATAAGTGTCAGCTCATCACGTATCCCGATTCACTTGGAAGCTCTATTGCAGACCTTCACTATGTAATGAATCGTTATTTTAGTGGCTGTTTTGGTGGGGTGCATATTCTGCCCTTCTACCCTTCTTCTGGAGACCGTGGCTTTGCCCCGCTCACATACCAAGAAGTTGATCCCACATTTGGTGATTGGGAAGATGTCGAGATACTCGGAAGAGAATACGACATTATGGTTGATTTCATGGTCAACCACATTTCACAACGCTCTGAGTACTTTCAAGACTTTTTACAACACGGCGAGCAGTCTCAGTACGCAGACATGTTCCTGCGCTTTAAAAAACTTGCCCCACCACACGGTGACGTAAGCAGTGACGATCTTGCGAAAGTTTACACTCGCAAGCCTCGCCCGCCGTATTACGAGGCGAACATATCTAACGGAGTAATTGAGAAGGTCTGGTGTACATTTGACTACGAGCAGATAGATCTCGATGTCTTTAGCGAAGTTGGAGCAAAGTTTGTTCGAGACATGATGATATTCCTTGCTCGTAGAAACATTAACTGTATCCGGGTAGACGCCTTCGGTTATACGGTTAAAAAGCTCGGAACAAGCTGCTTCTTTGTTGAACCAGAAACATCAAATCTTCTCCGGCAGCTAGAGGAATACGTCAAACCTTTCGACGTTGAGCTCCTTCCTGAGATTCATGAGCACCACTCCATACAACTGAAGCTCGCCTCACAAGGCTACTACGTTTATGACTTTGCTCTACCGTTTCTCTGCCTTCAGGCGCTATTTGATGGCGACAACAAGAACCTTATCAATTGGTTAAATATCTGTCCTCGAAAACAGTTCACAACACTCGATACCCATGACGGGCTTCCTGTGGTTGATGTTGTTGATCTCATGACCACTGAAGAGATAGAACGCACAAAAGATAATCTCTACGAGAAGGGAGCAAACGTTCAGAGACGCTACTCGGTCTCAGCTGAATATCACAACTTAGACGTTTACCAAGTTAACTGCACATACTATTCAGCCCTTGGTGATAACGATGACGCCTACCTTACAGCGAGAGCGATTCAGTTCTTCAGCCCCGGTATCCCACAAGTGTATTATGTAGGAGCCCTCGCCGGGAAGAACGACATCGAGCGCGTAGAGAGAACAAAAGTAGGAAGAGAAATCAACCGTCATAACTATCTCTTAAAAGAGATAGACTCCGAAGTGGATCGTCCAGTCATTAAGCGTCTGATAACTCTTATGCGTTTTAGAAATGACTACGGTGAGGTCTTTAACGGAGAAATGAAGATTCTCGATTCCCCCAAGAATGAACTCAGAATGCTGTGGCAAAACGACCACCAAGAAGCATGCCTCGTGGCGGATCTGAGCAACTACAAGTCAGAAATAAGCTATAAAAATGCCAGCACAAATGAGGAAGGCAAGTTTATGGTTTAGTTCTTCCAGATAACTTCGGGAGTACTCTACCTTATGAATACATTCGCTCTGGTCTTCGGTGAGATATTGTGGGATCTGCTCCCGGACGGAAAAGTACTCGGTGGAGCGCCGGCAAACTGTGCCTACCGCATGCTCTCTCTCGGTCTTGATGTCCGTCTTGTCAGCCGTGTCGGGGATGACGATTTAGGGAAAGAAGTCCTTGCCCTCCTAAAAGATCAGAATATCGACACTTCCTATATTCAAATTGATCCCACTCACCCCACAGGTACAGTTCCCGTTGAACTCGACGAAGGTGGTCACCCTACTTTCGACATCATAAAAAATGTCGCTTATGACTACACCGAGTATCCCGAAGCAGCGATGGAGTCTGCCGGAAGTTCGTGTAAACTTATCTGTTTTGGCACGCTCATTCAGCGCCACACCGTAGCAAGAGAGAACCTATACCGTGTTGTGGATGCCCTTCCTGAAGCTACAAAAGTTGTTGATATTAATTTACGAAAGGACTGCTATACGCGAGAGACCGTTGAAAAATCGCTTATGATAAGTGACATCGTTAAGCTGAACGACGACGAAGTCAAAACGGTTGATGAGATGCTTTCTTTGAACACAAAGGATGAGGTTCAGTTTGCACGTAAGATTATTGATACCTACAACTTACGCGCCGTAATTGTCACTCGTGGTGACAAGGGATGCCTCTGCGTATCAAACGACGGAGAGGTCATAACGGTTGATGGCCTTAAAGTCACGGTAAAAGACACTATAGGAGCCGGAGATGCATTTACCGCCGGGTTCGCGGCTCATTACGTTCAGGGAAAGTCGCTCAAGGAGTGCTGCATCGCCGGAAATCAACTTGGCGCGCTGGTAGCGCAAAGCACCGGAGGAATGTCTTCAGTAGCTCTCGATCAATCACTCGCAGTAAATCAGTAGAGAAAACTATCGCGCCTGCTCAAGTTCGGTAGCAACAAGGCTATCAAGCGCATTCGCTGCTCCCTGCATTGGGACAGAGATCTTTCCGTCTTCTAGCACAAGAGGCTCAACAAGCTGAACACGAGCCACCACGGTCTCAGGCAGTATCTCTTCTAATGAGCGATTAAACTGATCACGAAAAAGCGGAACTTCCCGTGACAGTCGACTATCAAGGGCTATTACGAACGACTTTCCTTCTTCTATCTTATTGGCAATCGTTCCATAAGCTACAATTGAACAAAGGTGAGCTGAGCGCACATAAAGCTCATGGGAAAGCGTTTCAAGAATATCCAACACTTCTCGAGTATAAAGCTCTGGATTTTTACGTCGCTCAAGGAAAAAAGGCTTATCAACAAAGAGAAGAGCCATATCCTTTGCTCTGTACTCTTCCCACTCATTTACTTCTGTGCTTTCAAAGTATTTAAGAAGTGGGGCAAGTTCCGTTACTCCATTTTCAGCGAGTAGTCGGATGTGACTGACAAAGATAAGCGGCAAAAAGCGACCAGCTGTTACATCCTCAATTGTTCTCGCCTTTTGCGAATCACTAATCCAATCACCTTCAGAAAAAAGAGAGTCCTCTATTACAAAACGTCCTCCGATCTCTCCATTGCATATGATGTCCTGATCCTTCTGCGTTTCCCCAAAGAGCGAGAGCTCTTTTACAATTGTCCCATTTAATCCCGTTGATGCAACCATTCCGGCATCAGAGTCTGGTAAGGCGGTCATGGTAAAAACCGTATCGTTAGAGAGGATGAGATACCTGAGAGGTATCCCTACCTCATGAAGAGCATCCGTAAATAGCTCACCCAGATTATCACCATCTTTTAGATCGCGTAAAAACCACTCCCCCTTACTGTACTTGCTACGTGACGCAACAATACCAGTGACGCCAATTTCAGGATCAAACCTGTTCGTCACGGCGTTTGACCAGATAATTCCGCAATAATGAATGTCTTCTACAGCTACTCCAGAGGATCGCGCCTCTTCTAAGATAGCCTGTGAGAGTAAGTCTACAAAAACCTTAAAAGAATGAGCCGATCTCCCACTTTCATCATCAGGGCGAAACTCATCATTCTTCTTTTCAAAAAGCAGATTCCACGAATGCCCATCAGACTCAGTGCATGTTCTCAGCCCAACCTTGGTAGAAGTCCCGCCTATATCAATAACGAGCTCTTGCGAGACACATGCTTGCACACGCTTTGAAGGGATAAAACTCGGGAAGGCCTCAAACACCGGCACATCGGAACGGGTACCAGCCAACCGATTCATCTCCTGTGCCTGCGCGCAAAGAGCATCTGTCTGCTCTTGCATTCGATAAAAACCACTCTCTTTTAAAATGTCAGTTATACGAGACACAAACACAAACTCCGGTCATGCTATTTTAGAAAAATCCCCTGCGGACCTAATTTTAGTAGAATCGAGAATGCAAGTTGCTTCGGATCCTGAAAAAGGAATTGGGAAAGCTCAAGTGCAGGGTTCAGTGAAGTCCTAAAATCAATATCATTCATTAGGGAGAGAAGCTCTGTCTGCTCTGCGGGCGATAGTTCTTCTGAAAATACAAGCAATATGTCCTCAGGCTCAATCCCCACACTTGCAAGCTCAACTGAGACCATAGATTGGGAGCCTAGAAACTCGGTGGCAGAGCGATCGGAGTCAAAGTTTGTCTCAAAGAAAGGAAAGAGCTCTCCTTGCCGAAGAAGGTAGGCCCCACCCCCGGCAACCCTGCCTGCAGCGATGAAGTCATCCTGAAGCACTAGACCTATAAATGCGGCGGCAAGCCTTCCTCCAGCAGCAAGACTGTGGCTAAAGGTATAGACACTCTTATTGGCTCGCTTAAAAGCGGATTCGAGTGCTTTTAAACTCGAGTCTTCACGTGAAGAGGTTGGAGCTTGAGCTTGCTTATCAGCATAATGCTCAAGAATTCCCTCAGTAAAGTGTTCAATCGATAAGCGGCAGGCAACTTGACTTCCTATACTTTGCCGCACAGCACGCGCCCCGGCGAGCACAACACTCCCAGGAGTAGCGTCAGGGTTAAATGTTACGTAAGAGGAAGTATCGAGGTTCGCATTCTGGCCACGGTACTGATAGCAGTCTATATGCGTAATAGTCATAGATTCGTCTTGGTCTGAAATTTTCCGTGCTGCCTGATGCATTAGGCCATTATTTACCGCACTAGCAGAAGTCACAACTCATTAATAGCAGTCAATTCCCCCACTTTCGCGTCCTCATACTGAACTATTGAAGATAAGGCGACAAGCCCATCACCAAAGAGAGATAAAATACCTATATAACATCATAAAATCACTGAATAAAACAATATTTTACTAAAGAATCCTCTCGACATGTCGATACTTTATTTAGTAGGCACAAGGACGTTGCCCGTTTGTAGTAGGAAGTAAGACATGGATAGTTTAGTAACCCTCCCGAACAGGGAATCCCCTCATTTCTCACCGGAGATAAAATCCCGGGATTCAATAATCATAGAATCACTAAACAAAGGCAGACGACACAATCAGGCTGCTGAGGTTGACGTCTCTGTCGGCAATCTGCCGAAGGCACTGACCATCACGGCATCAGAAATTCTTGATAAGCTTAATGAAATCCTTGAAAAGCGTGGTGCTGGAAACATTCAGAGTCTTAAACCAGAGAACCATACCCCTGAAGCTACGGCAGATAGAATTGTACGTGGGGCAACCGCTTTCTTCGGAGTATTTGCAGAGCAAAACCCTGAGCTTGAGGGAGAGGAACTCCTTAATGCTTTCATGGAAACGATTCGATCTGGAATCGATGAAGGATACAACGATGCATTCAAAACACTTGAAGGTCTTGGAGCTTTTCAGATTGACGGCGTTCAATCTGGAGTCGAAAAAACAAGAGAGCTCATCGACGAAAAACTTCTTCTCTTTGAAGAGAGTAAAAGAAAAGAACTCGGACTTGATCCGATAAATATTGAACAGAGAGTTTCAGAGAGTACATCGAACGAGGTTACAAAATCGATCGCTGAAAACCTTCATGTCGAGGTCGTAGCCTAAGAGCCCCCAAATTGCAGAAGTAACAACCCCTACTCGCCCCCTCTTCACGCAGAAGAAAACGGAGTCCTGTGGGCAGGCCAGAGCTACGTGCTCTGGTCAGCCTGCGCTCTTTATCCGCTAAAAATCTTTCTGGCATGACGAATGCTCTCGATGAGCATATCAATATCAGAGGTCTCAGAATAAAGACCTAAACTGGCTCGACACGTTGACTGCAGCCCGAGTGCTTTAATCGCTGGCATAGCACAGTGGTGTCCGGCACGAATCTGCACTCCAAGAGTGTCAGCAATACTAGCGACATCATGCGGATGCGCTCCTTCAACGGTAAAGGGTAATATGCTTGCTTGATACATCACAGAATCAGCGCTCTTCCCGGTAACAGGTCCATAAAGAGTTACCCCCTCTTCCTTCTCTAGGCTTGAGTATCCGTACTCAAAAACTCTCCTTTCATGCTCATGAAGATCTTCAAAACGAAAGCTCTTCATGAAATCAATCGCAGCCCCTAACCCAATAGCCTCAGCGATAGCTGGTGTCCCCGCCTCAAATTTTTGAGGTGGAAGAGCCCAGCTCGACCCCTCAGTACTCACTTGAGAGATCATGTCCCCGCCTCCCTGAAACGGAGGTAAAGATTCAAGATGCTCATACTTTGCGTAGAGTGCTCCTATACCAGTAGGGCCGTAAAGCTTATGCCCCGAGAATACCAAAAAATCTACATCAAGTTCCTTAACATCAATTGATGTGTGAACAATAAGCTGAGCAGCATCTACAAGAACTTTCACCCCCTGCTTGTGTGCCATCGCAATAATCTCTTTAAGTGGGGTAACCGTACCAAAGGCATTGGATAGACCTGTTATGGCAAGGAGTGCCGGCGGATTGGTCTCAAGCAAGGAACGGAGCTCCTCCATATTGAGATTTGCGTGTTTATCAATTCCTACAAAGTTAAGATGAAGCTTTTTTCGCTCGGCAAGTATCTGCCAGGGCACAATATTGCTGTGATGCTCGAGTACGGAAAGAGCAATTACATCCCCTTCCTTAAGCTGTTCTCCAAGTGAATATGCTACAAGGTTTATCGCCTCAGTCGCACCTCTGGTAAATACAACCGTTCTCGGATCAGGAGCTCCGATAAAATTGCCAACCTTTTCACGTGCTGCATCATAACGCGCCGTAGCCTGGGCGCTAAGATCATAAGCTCCCCGATGAATATTCGCATACTCATGGAGCAGAAAATCTTGCATGGCCTCTACAACGATTCGCGGTTTTTGCGCACTGGCTGCCGTATCAAGAAAAGCACGAGTTGGCCCGTGCTCATCATCAAAAAATGGAAAATCACCGCGGACCGCACTCCCGGGAACTCTCAGGGTGTTACTCTTACTTTCAGATACCATGTTCTTACTTTCGGGAATCATACTTTTTCACTAAGATAACGTTACATTACCTCAATACGCTATACAAGGTTCCGCTCATTGGAACTCTGTCTCAGGAAGCAACATGAAGGCAACGTCCACACATGGCACAAATTAAATTAAACCCTCATCTCTCAACCTCTCTCTCTCCCGGACATGCGCTACTGGCACTTATCGGCTTTCTTGTTGCACTTGGTATCTTTGCTGCAAAGTACACCTATCTAGAGGTGCTCATGCGCTCCACTCTTAGCGATAAGGTCGCTATGCAGATTCAGCGAGGAAACACTCGACAGGAAGTCCGTGATTCGCTTAAGTGGCTCGCGCGCCCCTCGGCTCTTACCACCGAAATACTTGGGTTAGACGAAGACGTTAGTGAAAACAAACTCTATCGAAATGAAATACTCTTAAATTCTATTGAAAAACTTCAAGTTGGCGAGGTCAGAAGAGCCTACGACCTCTCTGTTGAACAACTTTCTGCCCCCCTAAAACAGTTGTATCGAAGCTACTTTGAAAAAGTCGAGCAACTTCAAGATGCAAGAAGCAAAGCGCTCAATCTGTCGAGAGAAATTCAGGGAGCAGATAAAGAATTTGAACTTCTTGCACAGGATATTAGCGAGCTCTTCGCATCAAAGCAGCTCGTTCGGCATGCTGATGACACCCTACTCAAGTATCAACGAGGAATTCTAAAAGATATGCCTGCGATAAAAGGAATACCCGACGGCCTAAACGAACTTGAAGATCTAAAGCCCTATATAAAACTTATCCTCGGAAACATGGACAACGATCGAACAGCTACCTTTCGTGAGAATTTTGAACGCCTTCGCGAGGCCAGCCAGCAAAATGCTCGTGAAATTGCCGACCTTCGTGATTCCCTAGATAAGGAGAACCAGAGATCTCTACAGCTGGACTCAGACTTAGCTGGAATTCTTAAGCAGATAACCGCCACGATAGCCGCCGAGATAGCCGGAAGATCGCAAAACGAATAATTTCAGGCGGTTATGGCCATAAGTTTTTTTCCGCCACTGCATTTTTTCGTTGATTTCAGAATATCTATTCTGATATTATGCTGCCTCTTCTGCGTAAAAGCACAGCTTTTGTCGGAAGAAGAGATGTTTTCAGTAAGTAGTTGCGGTTTTTTGAAGTATCTCATTTTTTGCAAGAAGCAAGAGTCTGCTTGGTGCCTTTTGGAAAACTCTTAATTGAGCTCCACACATCCTGACAGATCTTAGTTTTATTTGAACTACTGGAAAGACCTCTTTCAAAAATATCTTAAACCTCCCGTCTCCCTTGATAAAACCTCAAGGAAGTCCACAGGAAGTACTGGTTTAAGAGCATTTTGAGAGAGTGTGAGTTTAACAACAAAATTACTCGCAGGGGCTTTCGCAGTTAGTTATCTGAATCTTTAAAATCTTTTCCTTTATCCGGGCGAGTCTACCATTTCAGTTACTCCGTCCTACACGCGCTAAAGCTCGTTTTTTGTAGAGCCCCGCACGTTTAGACGAGTAGTGTACCAGACTGGAAAATGGCCTTCTTTTTTGGGCTTATTTTCGCAGTACAGGGGAGGTCTCTCTCTAAAGGCAAGATTAAGATTCAATGTACTAACCGTGAGAGTTATGTGAGAGGCAATAAAATAAGGAATCAATACATATGAAATTCTGGGAAAATGCTGAAAACCCACAGGACACAACACACGTTCCTGAGAGACGTTTACTCGCTGCTGTACTACAAAGAGCAATCACTGATTTTCTTACTGGAGATGGAGATCTTAAAGAAGGAGCAAGGCTCTGGCTCATCGATGACGAGCCAACTGATGCACCTCTTACATTCGCGTTCATTTGTGAAGCACTTGATCTCGACATGCAAGGCCTTCGCGAAGCGATTGTTATGCAAGAAGCAGAAGGAGCAACTGCGACTCGTCAACAGCTTAAAGCGGAAGCTGTATAAACCATCACCGCGCTGTACCGACATTATATTTCTATTCTCAAGATAGATACTACTACGGTACAAGATGTCACGCTCAGTATGAGGGGCATGCATTATAGGGGGGACAGACCTAAATCTTTTAAGGTCTGTCCCCTTTTCACGTGGGATGTTATAATTCATATATGAATGTATCTTCAAAGAAAGGTAACAATCCTGAGAAATGGGAGAAGCTCCTAGAGACTCTTGATGAGAAACTCCAGCTGGGACTCCTTGAGCACCTGAGACGAGTAACGGCCTACCACATTGAAGACGACATACTCTACGTCGAACCGGGTAGCGAAGCCGACGAAGAGTACCTCAAGCGCGACTCTACATTCCAACAACTCGAAGTACTCGCCGCTGATGCTATTCAAATTGATAAAGTAAAGCTTAAAAAATTAACCTAAAGACGAGGCATTTTCATACAATGAAAAAATACGTCTGCCCGAGCTGCGAAAGCATTTTCACAAAAGATAAAGAACTTGGGGCCTTTCCCTTCTGCTCTAGTAGATGTCAGCTCTTGGACCTCGGTGGCTGGGTAGAGGAACGCTATAGTATCCCTGATACTCAGACATCAGTAACGATTGAATCTGAAAGCGATCAGGATCCTGAGGAATCGCGATTAGGGACACATCAGCTTATTCATTAAGACACGGTATTCACCAGTGCATTGTAAACTAAGTTTTAGCCCGCCTTGTCATTGCGAGGAGCTGAAGCCAAAGGCTGAACGACGCGGCAATCTCCGGGACTCGAACAAAAATTTGTAGCAAGGGCATAGAGATTGCCGCGTCGTTCGGTCTGCGACCTCAGCTCCTCGCAATGACGATTGCTCTTAAGCTCTCTGTTGATCTCAGATACTGTCAAACTCTACGGGGCCTCCGGCAGAGCCGGAGGTAACTTTTGCGCTCCAATGACATCCATTTCGGAAATTTAATTTGGAGCAGGTTTAGGACAAGGAGCAGGACAAGGTACTGAGCACCAACAAGCGATGGCAAAGCCGAGCCGTCCACTTCCCCCCACTCCCGTCTCCGTGAGAAAGTACGAATAACCAAAAGTGATGATGAGGGAGGTCACTCGCGCGCAGTTCCCGCAGGGCTGTCTGAGCACGAGTGACCTCCCTCATCATCGCCTTCCGCAACAACCACCAGAACCTACTGCTCCACCGGAGCCCCCACCTTCTTCCAGATAAACTTCTTACTCAGAGTAACATTAAGAAGACCAAGTTGAAGCTTTAAGGGATCGAGCTTTAGCTCGCGGCACGTTGATGAGAATGAAAAGAAATGCTCTTCTTCTTCAGAGCCATAGATCCAATCATCTGCTTCAAAAAATATCTCCCGATGCTCAGGATCATTACAGTGATGATATGCCTCTACAAAACAATCCAGACGGTCTACAAGCATTGCTAGCAGCAACTTACTCGCCGGTACGGCGGCACCTTCTGAGATGACTGCTGGCTCATCGTGAACATATATGGAAGTGGATCGTTCTATGTTTTTTTCGCTACATTCTGCCATCTCTCTTCTCCTAAAAGTAGCGGCGTTCGCTTATATTTCGCCATTATGATGGAAGGATAATAAAAGCGTTTGTAACGAAAATGTAAAAGGTGATTAGTGTCTCTAAACCACTGAAATTGCCACAAATTACCTTCGTGGCCTTGGTATATTATCTTGGCAGCAGACGTAAAGAGAGCAGTACCGCAAATATAACGCCGATAACAGCGCTTAGCAGGTTAATAAGTGGAGGCAAACTCGCTGTTACAGCCCCTATAAGAAGAAGCCCCGCAAGGAGAGCACCAAAGACCTGAAGCACGAGAACAACACGACGTGTATTATCAGCAACAGAAAGAATGGAGGCTAGACGCTGAACATCGTTATCCATAAGGTAAACATCTGCCCTATCTGTCTCCCACTTAAGCTCATCAAATCGACTAAAGCTAATATCAATTTTCTCTCTGATGCTCTTTGGAGCTGGTTCAGGTGAATAGAGGGCGATACCTGTTCCGCCCCTAGCTGCGCTACCGCGGTTTACATCAGAGAGCATCTCAAGCTTACGAAGATAAGATTTTTCATCGAGATCTGATGATATTTCGGCGAGATCCAATCCAATTCCCTTTCCAAAATTATCTACTGCTTCTCTGTCACTGGAATCACTGCAGAGCACAAGTCTTCTCTTAATCGATTTAAGTTTTTCCCTTAACCCCTTGGCGTCCGATCTTAGCGGCTCACCTATCAAGACTCTGGCAATAACCTGATCATAAATGGCAATGTATACCGGCGTTTCCTGACTCGAAACCTCAGAGAATAGATCGGAGGGTTGAACATAAATTCCCCGCTCGATCAAAAAGCCTTCTGTGCCGACACTTAGGTCAGCGCCATCAACAAGTCCAAGCACGCCGTATCCGGGCACTACCTGAACATCAGAAACATCGTGCAACGCTCCTGCACACAGCTGTTCAGCCGCATGCTCAACAATTGCCCTGTCAGTGAAATGCTCTGAGACGCTCAACAAACATGCAAGCGCTTCAAGAAGTCCCTTTTTCTCAAATTTCTGGTCCAAGATTTCAAATTTCTTAACGTGAGCCCTACCGTCCTGCTCTTCAGGATGAAAGTGCATAACGAAATGCTTGATACCTGAAAAGGCCTTAAGCACTTTGTTGTTCACCACAAGTACCCCACGCATAAAGAGCGAGGTCAGCATGAGCTCAGGAGCTCTCCCGAGGATAAGCAAGAAGGCACAAAGAGGCGCAACCGCCAACACTGAAAGCGCAGAGAGAAATGCTCGCAATCGAACAAAAAACAACTCTGAACTTTCAACGACAGATGCTGTACCCTTGCCATAGTCCTGACTCCAATAGAGAAACGTACATGCGGCAGAAAAGAGAAGGAGACCATTTAAAATATTAATCGTAGTAAAATTCCCCTGTCGCCTCTTCGCAAGCTCAGCAATCCTTGAATCAAGAATACTTGTAAACGTCGAAAGCACAGATTCATTACACCTAGCGGTAACCTCAACGTTTACCTTTCCGGAGAGCAACGTAGAGCCTGCCCAGACCTTCTGCCCTTTTTGACGGAAGCCACGCACGGCTGCACCACTCAGCTTGCGCTCAAGTACAATACACTTCCCTCGAAGTATCGTGCCGTCGGCAGGAACAACATCACCAGATTCAAGAAAAAGCATATCGCCCTCTCTTAAGACCGCAGGAGGAACCGAACGTAAGGAAGCATTAGATTTGTCGAGCACGGCATCTTCATTCCCAGCCTGTACACTTTCCGAAGAAACCGTTGCGGTTGAGCTATCGCCAATCTTTTTCTCATACCTAAGGTATGTTCTGGGAACCTTAAGCGGCCAAAAACCTGAAAGCTCATCTGCCCGGTGCAAATAATTTGTGACAACAGACTCGTAAAGAAAAACAAGAAAGATCGAAGCAACAAGCCCTTCCGCTAGTGGAGTAAAAAGAAGACGGGCTTCGGACTCAAAGAGCAAATATCCAGTGCCACCAAAGGCGAGCAAGAGAAAAATCGACAACAACGTAGCTCGCGTAATTGCTCCGCGGAGTAAGTTCCTTATCCCACGCTTAATATACCCTTTAAATGCGAAGATAATCGTCACGCCAGCAAGAAAATAGGAGAGATATCCAGCGATGAAAAACGCTCTTGTTTGCGGTGGAATAATATTTAGATGTTCAAAGACAGCAAAACAAAGAACGTTAATGAGCGAAAACGCAACCAGCCTGAAATTCTCAGCCGTAACAAGCTTTCCGTCTCGTTCCGCAACACGGTACTTGTATCCACCATCAGTTCTGGTGCTGTAATCTGAAAGAAACTGCCGGGAACGAGTATCAGTTAACGCGAGATCCTGCGCCTCCTCATCACCCTCTGGTGATGCTTGAAAAGGAGATGCTTCCTCCATTGTGACTGAATCTTCAGTCGTAGGAGTTTTCGATTCGCTATCTAAATTCTGAGCTGACTTATGCGTACTGACCAAAGAAACCACCCTCAATATCAGATTTGCTATCTAAAATAGCAAATTACTGAGCTGCTGGCTTGTATTTCTTTTTAAGCTTGGAAAGTTTCTTCTCTTCGAAGACAACGTGCTTACCGGCTACCGGATCGTACTTCTTGAGTGCGAGCTTCTTATCGCCCCGGTTCTTACGCTTATTGCGTCTGATAGTGTAAAAGAATCCTGTCCCTTCTGAAGATACGAGAAATGTCGTTTCCTTTTGAGCCTTGGCCATGCTTATAAACTCCCTGCTTTTAAACTCTCTGTTTTACAATAGAAATTGATACGGTAGTACTGACATTCTGTCAGCACAGTTGTACTGTCACTCGGATCAGCAAAGTCCTGTAAAATCAGGATGATATATTTTCATACTTTTCTCTCCGGTTCAAGGTGTTTGGGAAATTATCTACGTGGCCTTTTGGGAAATCGCTTCGTACTCTTTACTTGAAAGCACCGGGACATATAAAGTAGTGAGTTATGGACATTTTAACCGATCTGAGATGGCGAAACCTTGTTCAAGATACATCAGATCCTGAACAAATACCAATACTTAGCAAGGGCACGACCTTTTATGTCGGATTTGACCCTACCGCACCAAGTTTACAGGTAGGAAACCTTGTCCCTCTCTTGGTAAGCGCCCATCTCGCCAAACAGGGCCTTAAGCCGCTCATCCTCTTTGGTGGCTCTACCGGGGCGATCGGAGACCCCTCCGGTAAAAACAAGGAGCGCCAACTCCTGTCCAAAGAGGAGCTTGCTGCAAATGTAGAGTTCCAAAAACAACAAGTCAGTGAGATCTATTCTCGCTTATCACTCAAAGCCGAATTTGTGAACAATCTTGACTGGACTAAAGATGTTACCCTTCTGGAATTCTTAAGGGATTACGGAAAGCATTTCACTGTCAATTACATGATGGGCAAAGAAGTAGTCAAATCTAGACTCGAGAGTTCTGGAATTTCTTACGCCGAATTTAGCTACATGCTGTTACAAGCATTTGATTACCTCCATCTCTATGAGACTCGTGATTGCAAACTCCAGATCGGAGGATCAGATCAGTGGGGAAATATAACTGCAGGCTTAGAGCTCATCAGACGTAAAGTTCAGGGAGACGCATACGCTTTCTCTTTTCCTCTTATAACTGATAGTAATGGTAAAAAGTTCGGAAAATCTGAAGACGGTGCGGTATGGCTCGATCCTGCACGAACCAGTCCATATAAGTTCCATCAGTTCTGGCTCAACATTAGTGACGAAGACGCGCTTAATCATTTAAAGACTTTTACCTTCCTAACACAAGACGAAATCACGGCGATTGAATCCCAGATGAAAGAATCTCCGGAAAAAAGGCATGCACAGGTTACTCTTGCTGATGAAATCTGCCGTCTCGTACACGGAGAAGATGCTCTTCAGTCCGCTAAAAAAAGTGCTGAAGTTCTCTTTGGAGGCTCTCTTGATGGCATTGATGATAGCGCTTTAAAAGAGATCTTTAGTGATGTGCCTTCCGTTTCGCTAGTAAAAAACGAGGCTATGAAGCTCTCACTCACCGAATTCTTTGTCCAGGCTGGAGCTGCCAACTCAAACGGGGAAGCAAAGCGACTCATCACAGGTGGTGGTGCCTACATCAATCAACAACGAGCCTCTAGCCCTGGAGATGCTCTGTCAGATTACCTATCTTCTGGTTCATCTCTTGTTATCTTACGCAGTGGAAAAAAGAAGTACTTCCTTGCTGAACTCACTGATGGGTAGTGTCTCGTATGTCACTCGCACCCGGTGATACCGTTACCATTATCAATCTCAAAAAGACGGGGATTATCGCTGAAGTAAAAGGACGAGGAAGATACGCCGTTACCCTCGGTAAGGTATCGATGATCTGTTACGAAAAAGATCTTCGTCGAATTGAGACGAAGAAGAAGCCAGCCAAACCGTCAGTACCAGCAGGAACATACACCAAGAAGCCACGCAAGAAAGATCGTCTCTTTCGGGCAGAGCTTGACCTTCACGGCAAAAACGTATCTGAAGCGGTAGAGATGACCGCTCAATTTATAAGTGACGCAATTGTTGCCGGTCATAGTGAAGTTAAGATCATACACGGAATAGGCTCTGGTAAGCTAAAAGTGGCAGTCCATCAGTACCTCCAATCAGAATCCGCCGTAAAAAGCTTCGCACTCGAATCCCTAAACCCCGGCACCACAAGAGTAAGACTCTAGCCCCCTCTTGCTCCTCATCCTCTTCCTGCACTTGGACCAAAGAAAAGGCGGGTCGTTGTGCAGAGGCGAAGATTTTTCTGGTTCAGGTATAGGTTCAGGTTAAGGTCAAGGTGGTGGGTTGTGCCGGGGCGTAGATGGATTGGGATTAACCGCAAAGTTCGGAAATGTCCTCGCTCTCTATCTCTTTGCGCTCTTTGCGTCCTTAGCGGTTAAAAATTGTTTACCTCCATATTCTACCATGTGGACTGTCACCAAATCCCTCCTATACGCAGCCCCACTGAGATGATATTTTGGCCGTATGAAGAAGATTATTGTAACGCTCCTATTTCTCTCGGCATTCCTTGCATCTCCAATTACAGCCTCCGCAGATGAGACCTCTGGTGGCATGCCACTTCTACGTAAAATGAATGAGGCTATTTCCAGTGTTCTTTTCTTCGATGTTGCCTTCGGCAATTTACAGGTTACAGAAGTCACAAAAGAGAACGTTCCAGTAAAAGACGAAACTGGGCAGCAAAAGTATAAAACAGTGGAAGTTCCATTTCTTGTAGTCATACTTGCGCTTGGTGCTGTCTTTTTTACCTTCTTTCACGGATTCGTAAATTTTTATGGATTTAAGCATGCCATTAATATTGTTCGTGGAAAGTACGATAAGGAAGAGGACCACGGAGAGATCTCCCACTTTCGCGCTCTAACAAGCGCACTTTCTGCAACAGTTGGGCTTGGAAATATCGCAGGCGTTGCAGTCGCGATACAAGTTGGTGGGCCGGGGGCAGTGCTCTGGATGATGGTGCTCGCTTTTTTCGGAATGAGCGCCAAATTTAATAGCTGCACTCTCTCTCAGCTTTATAGAAAGGTGAACGATGACGGCTCTATCTCTGGTGGCCCTATGTACTACCTCGACATCGGCCTGCGCGAGAAAGGAGGAATCTTTGCCCCAATCGGGAAAGTACTCGGCATACTCTTCGCGATCATGATCATGGGCGGTTCCGTTGGTGGCGGTAATATGTTTCAGGCCAATCAGACCGTTGAAGCCTTTCAGCATGCTTTTGGTTTTAGCGAGGGATCTAAGTGGGTAATTGGAATCATAATGTGCTTTCTAATCGCGCTCGTAATTCTTGGAGGCATTAAACGCATAGGTGCCGCGACATCGAAAATAGTCCCCTTTATGTGCGGGTTGTACGTTCTTGCCTCACTTGTCGTAATACTCTCAAATGCTTCAGCGATACCAGCTTCCCTCCTCTTGATCTTCGAGATGGCCTTTCAAAACAACGCATTTTATGGGGGTATTCTTGGAGTTATGGTTAAAGGAGTTACGCGCGCTGGGTTCTCAAACGAAGCGGGCCTCGGTAGCGCCGCCATCGCTCACGCTGCAGCAAAAACCAGCGAACCCGTACGAGAAGGTCTTGTAGCAATGCTCGGACCATTTATAGACACCATCGTGATATGTCTCATGACTTCACTTGTGATTATAGTTACTGGAACATGGACCGATCCAGAGCTAACCTCTTCGGCCGGAAATGTTGGGGTCACCCTAACTTCAGAGAGCTTTGCAACGGTACTTCCATGGTTTCCATATGTGCTTACAATCTGTATTGCTCTCTTTGCTTACTCAACAGCGATCTCTTGGTATTACTACGGGGAACGTGGTTGGATATACCTGCTCGATCACGTTGGTGAAGGAACTGGCCTAAAGACTGTCGTGGTTTTTCGCTCGGCGTTCATCCTCTTTACCCTGATTGGAGCTGTCAGCAAACTCTCTGATGTGCTCGACTTTTCAGATCTTATGATTCTCAGTATTGCTTTCCCAAATATTCTAGGCAGTGTCATCCTTGCGCCACGAGTAAAGGAAAAGCTCAAAGATTACTTTAAGCGTTACCGCGAAGGAGCGTTTGATGCCTGAAAAGAGTAAGCTCCTCCGTTACACGTTTGGCCTTCTGTTTGTAATTCTAAATCTCGCATTCGTCCCCCATCTTTGCGCGGATGCTCCTTCTCCAGATACCGAAGCTCAAGTTCTCAGAAGCCCCAAGCCCGGCTGGGGTGATTTTGAAGTCATTGAAAGAGATGATAGCTATCCGTGGTGGGCAGAGATACTCCTCTGGCCAGTGAACCGCATCCTTGATTTTACAGACGCCTTTCACTTCGACGTTGGAGCTGGAACCTCAAAAGGTGGTGTCGTACGCATCACCCGCTACGCAAACGCTGGATACCGAGAAGTTGAACCGGGGTCGTTACGAATTGGAAGCTTTGGCCGCGATTACCCAGTCATGATTGAACAATCAAATGAGCACGGCATAGGCCCGAACTACGTCCACTCAAAAGATCGCGACGTTTGCAAAGACGAGATCGGTATTGGTCTCGATCTCTTTGTAGGTGCTTATATTGGCTTTTGCCCAATATCACTCTTTGACTTTGTTACCGGAATATTCTTCCTCGATCCAGAAGACGACGACATTCGTTAGCCATTCTGGGAAGGGCCGTTAGGCTCGTCCCATATAAACAAAGAACGGCTGCCAGTATACAAAAAAGCAAACGAGCACTGCCGCAAGTATGAGAAAGTTTACAATATGGGGGATTGCGGCTGAATGAAGAAGCGTGCGGTTCATACCACTTGGAGCGCGATTCTGTGCGGAAGAGGTACTCGGTGAACTCTTTCGAGTTTCTTCACCTTCCACTTGCTGGTTATCAGATTCGGCGAGCGCTTCTTTTGCTTGTGTGAGAGTTACATCCTCTCCCTCAGAATCATGAATAGGCTCAGCATCAAAACTCTCATCTATGGCATTCTCCAAAAATGAAAGAACGTCCTCTGTATCCACTTGATCAGGTTCAGCATCAGATACGTGCTCAGGATGGGGCTCCCCGGCGTCCTGATCTTCCATATACTCTGTTTGAACTGATGTCTCTTCATCTCCCTCATCTTCCTCAGCTGCCTGAATAAGGATTTCGGCATCAGTTAGCTGAAAAAATCCTCGCCAGAAGTGATAGTCACTGAGAAGAGAGCGTAGTTTAAGATCATCAATGATCATGCTTTCCCCACTTAACAGAACTGCACCAATCTGCTCTGCATAAAAATCCCTGATATCATCCTTTTTCTCAGGAACAAGCTGTACTATTTCGAAGGGAGGCTCTGCCTCAAATGCAGAACTCCTCGTGAGAATTTCCTCAACATCAGGCAATTCCAGTAAATACTGATTTACAGGAATTGAAGGAAGCATATCCGTCTCAACTTCAATTCCTTTCATTTCAAAACTGTACAGAGCTCCTGTGTGAGGCTTAAAACTATAGAGCTGTTCGTAAATTAGCTCCTTCACGGCTAATTGAAATTTCTCTCGAGCAACCTCCTCTGGCTTAATACTGGCTGTCTTTAGAAAAACTTCACAGGTCTGCTCATAAGACTGAGGAGCCTCTACGTCTTCGTATTGCATGATCCCCGCCAAGGTAAGTTTTTCAAGGAGCACTTCATAATTTGTACTCTCATTTTTCGTCACTTCAACGATCTTTCCCTTATCAAAGAGAATTTTTGTGACATCATCACCCGAGGTAATAACAAGCTCACCGCTTTGCCTACGCTGCGAGATTGGTCTTAGAATTTGAGAAAAATTGTCAGCTGTAATAACCCCTGTCTGCATAGCTGCTACTCCTCCTCCTCGACAAAAAAACCTAGGTAATAAATAATTAAAACATAAATCAGGGCGATGTAGAGTAAGAGTGTCGGGAGCCACGGTGCTGTAACAAAGAGCGATGCCACATCATAAGGCCAACCGATAAGAGGAAATACAAGAAAGAACGCAATTGCAAGCAAACAAACGGCTCGTACATATCTCCCAGCTTGAATCCAAGGGCCTGTTGGTATCACAAGAAGAAAGAGCGAGAGAAGCATCGGTCTTCTATAGTTTTCATAGTAATGAGATTCAAACCTCCCCCGCTGAATTCGACGACCAATAAGGCCAAGCACAAAGATTACAATACCAACAATACTTAAAAATGGTGCTGGAACGCCGGGCAACAACACTCTGGCCGTGTTCTTTATACGTTCAGCGCCTGCTGGCAGTGGTAACATCGCAGACTCAAAGAAGACCGACTCAGGAAGTGACAGCTCAGCAAGTGTTCCGGGAGCACTAATGCCAATCTTACTTTCGCGCCGAGTCAGCTCTTCTACCAGTTCCGTATTTTTTCCCCGTGCTAATGACGAGAGCTCACGACTCAGCTCTGTATCTAAAACCTCAAATGCAGCCTTTGAGTAGTTGAAGAGAAGTTCGGCGCTTTCATAGCCAGCGTCCCTCGCCTCTTTATAGTACTCAAGAGCTCCCTGAAAATCTTTCTTGAGAAACGAAATCATGGCTCGTTGACCTGCAACTCGACTATCTTGCCCTAGCTGGTACTCTATGCGCTCAAGTCTCTCTAGGGCATCATCATATTTCTCTAAACGTCGTTCAGCCATCGCAAGCACATAGTGCACCACCGGATCGCTCGCCCTTCTTGTGGCAAGGTGAGTTAAGACACGGAAGCCATCTGGTACATAGTCACCACGCTGGACCTTCAACATGACTTTTACTCCAGGATCGCTCAGCCAGACCTGAACATTCTCTCTAATCGGAATAAGAAATCCCCAAAGTGCAACACACACCCCAGAAGCAATAACGATGTGTTTGCTTTTTTCAATACAGAGCCATACCAATAGGGCCCAGCAGACAAGGGTCCAAAGTGGGCCATAGTACAGTGGCGCAATAAAAACAGCGAGCGTGATAACTGGAGTCGTTATCCCCCGGAGGGCGAAAGGAAGCTTACCAGCTACAAATCTTAAGAGAGGCTGTGAGTTTAAAAACAAAAAAAACAAAAGAACGAGTAAGAGTGAAAACGTAAAGGCCAGCAGGACAGGATATATTAGGGAGGAGCCTATCGTGAGTATCGTATAAGGAAACTGCCAGACATGATTCGCAATGAACCACAGTTCACTACCAAACGAGGAGATACCGAGCTTGTGCAATTGACCAAGGGCAGCAAACCTCACCGGCACAGAGAGTGGACTAAGCTCAATAGCCTTACGAGCATAAAAAGAAGCACTCTCCATGTCTCCTGAGGCGTACGCTTCCTCAGAATAGAGAAGCAAGCTCTTAGAGTACTCGTCATAGCTCCAGATACCTTCAATGATAGCCAGCTCGCGAAGCTCCTGCACAGATTGATGTATACGCTGCAGGTCTCTAGACCTCTGCGCATCAACGATATCTTTCCACTCCTGCTCGATCATGTAAGCCGGACTAGAAGGTGCTAAATACTCCTGCCCGAAAACCACAAAGGGAAACAGAGCCAGCAATAAAAACACAAGCAGCATGAAATTTTTCTTTACCATGAGCCGATCTCATCTCCTAAAAATTGCTCTCTACGCTTTCTTTCCTTTTCCATTCTCTCTTCAATTCTAGCTTTGCGCTCTCGGTTCTCGACATATCCCTTAAAAGGATAAAAGATGTAGGTAGCTACTGTCGAGTAATACTCTCTTTGCGCTGCATTCTTCTCTTTTGGATTATTAAGTATCTCAAGGAGATACACGACGACCTTATAGATCTCATCAAGGTTCTCCTTGTCACTATGCAGCGTATTAAAAACACGGCTGGCTTGATCGAGAACTGCTAGGCGTGGCTCTCTCTCTGGTAATTTCGGCTTGTCCTCTTCCACTTTCTCCTCAGGGGACTCATCCTTTGATTTTTTCTTCACAGGCTTAGTCTTCTTACGAGGAGGACGGCATGCCTTCCAGAAGAGTTTAAAAAACGGTTTGCAATACGGGCAATCAGCCTTACTTAATCTATGCTTAGCGAGCTCTCCATAAAACCAGTCGCGTCTTCCGTCATTCTCAAGAAACGAACAGAGCAGCTCAAAGTCCTTCTTGAGCTTTGCAAACCCCTTATATTCCTTTTTTTTCTGTTTACGAGAGACCTTCTTGCCAGGCTCAGGGATTTTATCTGAATAGCTGTGAATGACATCGCCCCCTTCCATGGAAGCTTCAGGATCGCGCCACTGGGCATAGCTGACGGTAGTCACTAGGAAAACCACTGTGATGAGAAACATAAAAAACGGGCGAAAACACATAGTGATAATGTAGTAACATTTTGATTTTTCAACAATTATTAAATTGGACTGATCTGGCCTGTGTCGTATCTAAATGATTGGGGGACTAGCAGAATAGGTACTTGAGAAATCACCAGGGATATGGTGATATGTGGCTATCCTATTGAATTTATGGGGGTTTTGCCACCTCGCCTGAAAGGACCAGATTGATGAAAAATCGCCTCCGCCACTTAATACGCGCACTTCACCGAGAGGAACTTGCGGGCTTTGTTCCAGCGGCCATTGCCATTGCACTACTGATTATGATGATTACGTACTTACTCTCTGATGGTGCTATCTTTAAGGGCCTCCAAACTGCTGAGACGAAGAATAGCACACTAGAAGCTTTGGCGACTGCTCACCGAGCACCTGAAGAACTCAAAGACTTTATCGCTGTCACCTCTTCCGGATCTGTTGAGCTAAACGACGATCTTCCAGGGATGCCCAACGCCGGGCTTGAAAATTTTTCAACGTATATCCGAGCAAATATTAACGCCGATGATGTTGAGGTTTATACGGCTGTCTACAACGGGTCCGAACGTATTAGTGATTGCAGAAGCAGTCGAGTCCAAGGTGATCCGATTGACGGCGATACTTTATGTCCCTCTAACCTCGCAGAGGCAACGTTCTTAGAAAATAGTGAGATAGGTAAAGTGCAGATTCTTTCCTTTGCGTACAACCAAAACGGGGAACTCATCGCATTTGATAGCTATCCGGTTAATAAAGTACCAGCCGTACCGTATGGCATTAACACTGTAAATGTTTCGGCCTATCCCGAAGCCACGCAACCACCTGTATGTGAGTAGAGTATGCAGCATTCCTCTAGGCCCTTTTCAGGAAAACAGCAGCGCGGAGCAATTCTTCTTGAAATCGCGCTTACGATTCCGGTGTTTCTCACTCTTGTGCTCTTTATTGTACTTTTTACAGTGTATCAAAACGCATCCTCAACGCTTACTTCTGCCGTATTTCAGGCCAACCGATTGGCGATAACAAGAGCTGCCGATGAGTTCAGAGTTATACCGACACTGAACGATTTCTACCGAACCGGTAATATATCTACGATGAAAGGACTGCTGTATCATAACGGTGACGCCCCACAGAACTATTATATGAGCTCTGTTGGTGGCGAGGGGTATTTCCTAAGATACCGAACCAATGATTACTCAAACATTAGTATCACTGAGGCGCCAATCACGTATCTTTACTCACTGGTATACGCATATACCTTTATGAAAGATGGGGTTGGTTCAAGCTTACGCTTCCCGTGTGATCCACGCACCACAGACGGAGGTGGATGCATGCAGTGCTACTTTCAGGAGCCTGTCACCTCACCTGCGGTATGGCTTCCAGAAGAAGGACTTTCTGAAAAACACTATTCGCTCGTGTGTGAATACCGTCCAGACACCATCTTCCTCTACATGCTTGAAACCCTAGGCATAATAGGAAAGAACAGCAACTTCGGCCTCATTCGAAGGAGGGCGACAACATGAGGATCTCTAAAAAAGTTGTATCTCTACATTCCAGAGAATCGGGCGTTTACGTTATCGCCTTTTCACTTCTCCTTCTTACTCTTTTAGGGCTGATAACATTTTTGGCCATCAGACCAACGCTGGTAAAAAGTGGTGCCTCACAGCTCAAGCAGAAAGTCGACAGTCTCTGCTCAAATTTAAGCGCAGATCCACTCTTTCAGAAAAAGGCTATTGAAGTTTTCGAACAGAAAATCTCTGAGATTAAGATCCCCTATGTCGATGTTAAAGCAGCTTATCTTGTTATTCCAACTTACTCAGGGGCCCCAAATTCTTCACGCGAGCAAAGTCTAGATTGCGGTATCCCTGAGTGTAAATACTTCGGGTATATTGACGATTATTATAGTGAATCTGCAGACGTAAGACTTTACAAAGGAAACAGTCCAGACTTTCTCCCTGAGATAATTCATCTTGATGAGTCAGATGAGTCCAATGACTTAAAAGAACCATTCTGGCAACAAGATATCAATGCGGGAAACATGGTGCTCTGTGAAGTAGTCGCTGACTTCTCTGATTCTGGCGGACTCTTTAATCTTTTCACGTCTGGTGTTGAAGAGAGTAAGCAGATTACACAAAAAGTCATTCGTGCTAAATCGGTCTGGCACCGCCCGGTGCAAAATTTTAGGAAACTCGATCCTACACTTACCGTTGCTGAGAGAGTGGCACAATCTGGTCTCACGATTCTTGTGGCACCTCATATGACAACACACTCAAGGTTACCACGGTATAGGTATCAATCTGGCTTTGAGGACTTCGATCCTATTCACAAGACTGATATTTTCGCCTCTACCCCCGGCACGACTACAAGACAGGTCACAACGGCTTCGCTTGCTGAGAGAGTAGAACCTTACTTCCCAACTATAGGCACTATCGATCTTCACGAGCGGCTTCCGCTCGCCACGCAGCGCCGCGGAGTTGATCTGCCTACTTGCTCGAATCAACGTTATTTTAGCGATCTCGCAGAATCAATGACCGCCTGTATGAATCCGGCGATTTTAGTACGGAATCTTTTTCTCTCCACTATCGTTGAGCTTGCTTCTCGTACAGGTAATTTAAGACACAGTACTGGAATTTACATGGCAGGCACTCAGCACTTACTCAGACAGGGCAATAGCTATGCAAATGCTCCCCTTTTCTGGAGCCCTCCCGTAGAGATGGTACCAAAAGGATCTGATCTTAGACTAGATGAGTATCAACACCCATATGTATCTTACTTTGGGAATTTGAGAAGAACGATATCAAACCCCATCCCCTCGCTACCAAATGGTCAATTCACGGCACTTGCATCTACACAGAGCGGAGAAACAGATCTTAGAAACGGCTGGGTCCTCCCTTACTATAATAGTGAAAGTATCGTTACTTCAATTCGTAACAAGTATTTGAATTTATCTGCTGGTGACGCAAATCCTGGTACTGGCGCTGACGAAATTGAACTTGAACTAGCGCAATTTCGGAAGATGATCTCAAATCAGTTACGGTACTGCCACCACCTCTTCGCCGGTGCAAATGCTACTCCGGGAGAACCTGATGCTATTGACATGAATGCAGATGCCGCGCTCACAGAATTTACCCCACATGCAAGCAATATCGGCTATGAAAGTGTTTACGACTTTGAGCCAAGACGGAAGATATCTCCCGCTCCTAGCTCATGGGATCAGGGAAACTCTCCTCAGTCTCCGTGGCTTGAGGTCTCAGGAGGACTTGATGCCGCAGAGCTTATGCGTACAACTGGATCTATCCAACTCTGCCCATATGAACGCGGAAGTGTAATTGATCCTGCTGCGCGAGGGATATCTGAAGCTGATGCAAACGATCTTTATTCAAAATACAGATTCTTCATTGACGGTGATGAGTTTATTGCTCCTCGTCATTACTTCTGTCGAAAACCAAATAACGTAGAGCATGACACAAGGAATAATGCGCCACTCGACCTGAGGCCTGATCTTATTGCTGCTTTAAATGCCTTTCAAGAACCAGCGAGTTCAGCCGTTGAAGAACATAAAATCGTTAAGTCTCCTGGCATCTTCATACGACAGGATGCCTATACATTTACTGACGAACAACTCTCCAAACTCCCCAGTGATGCGAAGGTACAGGCTGATATTGCTCTTCCATTCTCCATTTCATCTGATTACATCTCTTCGAAAAAAGAGGATCGCTCGATGATTCTCATCGCTACTCATCAGCCCCTAACGCCCATAGAAGCTCAAGAGATGAAATCAATTATCGCGAATGAGGATCAATATCCTCGCGACAGTAAAGGCCTCCCGTTACGACCAATTCATATAGTGTATTTTCCAACGACACGCTACGACGCTGATAAAGATGTTACTAACCGCTTTCGTGACGCCCTTGGCCTACTCGATGATGAAAACACAGATGTCCACGAAGACTGGGCAAGAGGTGTGCATACATTTACTGAAATAAGCCCCTACTCTTCTGAGATGATTAACGAAGAAACTGGGACATTCATATATTCGCGCGTAAAAGATTTAGACGACCTTGACGGTGATGGCGATACTGACGAGATGATTGATCTTGATGACGGAACAATCTTTAGTAAGTTTTGGGCAGACATGTTAGATAAAAACAAATTTAATATTACAGAAAGAGCTAGAGCTCTCTTTTATTTCTACATGCTCGATGTAGAGCACCGACTATGAACACAAATACATTAAAAAAAGAAACAGGCGCACTCCTTACCGAATACTCTCTGGCAATTGGCCTCACCGTCCTGATATTTCTGGCTATTAGCACCGTACTCTATAACGCTGGAAAGCACCGAGCCGAGGAGTCCGTCGGTAGCATGAAAAACATGGCGCCCTGCATTGAGAACCCAAATGCAACGCCCCCGGATTGTCCATTAGATTTTACAGGAAAAAAATGCTGCTACCCCTGAGGCTGCTCTGGCGGAAGGTAGATAAATGAGGGCGTCGCCAGCATCATCTCTCTTCTATACCGGTACGTTTGCCACGACGGATGATAGGAATCGGTAATCAGTGTTCCCACTCCCGGTTGTCGTAAGGCCTCATCCTCATGTGTCACCTGCCACACTGGCTCCCCATCACTATACGACCTAAGTATCCCACGAAGCTCAATAAGACCTCCGTTTGTATCCTCAGTAGTATTCTTGTCGAAATAGGAAATAAAATGGAGATCTGGAGTATCTTCCGCTTCGGCCGCCCTCCTGTCTTTTCTATTTAAAAGAATAACTGGTTTGCCTATTTTTTGAAATTCTTCATACTCCGCATCGGTTACCGAGATCCAATTTTCTTGGTAACTAAAAATAAAACCTCCGATCTGATCCTGAATTCCTTTTGGCAAATCGCTGAATCTCTCGGGAGTATAAAGTACTGGATACGAAAAGAGCGTCTCCTCTTTAAACCACTCCTCTGCAAAGGTTCGAAAATCTGGCCCACCTCGCTCAACATAGAGAAAAGGGCGATACGTAGAGTGATAGGCATGTTTTGCGAACTGACTTAATTCAAACAGAGCATATGGTCCAGCCTCAAATCGAAGTTTTGTGGTAATAGCAGTCGGAGCTTTCTCTAATTGAGAATTTTCAGCGCTAAGGCGAGAAAGTGCATTTTTGTACTGCGGACTTGTTGTTACAACGTACTGGATTCCATAAACAGATAATCTCTTCATCATATCTTGAACTTCAAACTGAGAGTTCGCAAATGGATTCAGGCCGGCGGCACGATCGTAGAGGGAACTCCTGCCCCAGAGCAGGCTCGAACTCCCATAAGAGATAGTAGGAATAAGAAAGGAGGCAGAAAGTGAAGATTCTGCAAGGAGTCCGGGCACAACCGGTATCTGATGCATCATCGGAAGTATGGTTGTAAAGGCATGAGGAGTACCCAGATGAGATGTTTCGTGAGGATTTATCTCAACGGCCACTCTACCTGTGGGGCGGTAGTACGAGATGTAATCAACCATCTCTTTAAAGTCACTATACCTTCGTGTATCTGAGAATTTCTCAAGCGGCGCTACTCCCTCTACTCCGCCACATGCTGCAGACGCTTTCAGATAGAGTCTCCTCATAGCGGTCATCTCTTGAGTGCGAACTCCAAATAGAGAAACTGATATTTGAAAGGCTATGAGAAAAAGTAAAAAGTACAAACCTGTACGAATAACAAGTGTTCCTCTGTGTAGCTGAAAAAGCGTATTAGTCATTACAACAAGCCCCACACCAGCAATTGGTAAAGCAAAAGCAAAGAGTGGAAAAATAAAGCGGTAGCTGTGAACGGGAATAGAAAATGCTACCGTCAATATTCCGCGTGGAAGCAAAAGTAAGAGCCCCAAAAATGACAGTGGAAACAGATATTCCTGCTTTCGAAGAAGAGAAACAAGCCCAACAACAAGAGATATGGCAAAGAGAATGCCGGCGAATGGAATACCAATCAGACTTTCTAGGGAAAAATACTGGAAACAATCTTTGAGGGTAAAAAACTGTGGCAAAAAGGAAAGTACCGGATCGTGTAAAGGAGTTGTTATGGCCTTACCTGAGGTAAGCCAGAGAGTCTGTAAGAGTGGGAACCACCAAAACGCAGTGACGAACATTGCAACGCCACCCGTGATAAGAGCCTCTTTACGTCCCCGACTGCGACCAAAGAGAACTATTCCAAACAACCAGATCGCCACAAATAGGGCCGTTAGAATATGGGTAAGAATAATAGCTGATGTCAGTAAGATTGAGAGCAATCTTGAAAAGTATCCGTGGTGCTTATACTGAAGAGAAAACGCTATAGAAAGCGCTTGAAGCAGTACAAAAGCAAAAAAAGATGCAAAATGACCATGTAATAGCGTCGTATAAATACTAACCGGCGCAACATGACTCATTCCTGCAAATAGGAGCACAATAAGCGAAAGAAATGCCGTTGCTGATCCATATCCCCGGCCAAACACGAATCTCGCCTGAAGAAGTGCAAGACAAAGTGAACAAAATGGGAGGGCAAAGACAACAAGGTTAAAGGCATAAACTCCCTTTTGAACTGAATCTCCACTATCAGGGAGCAGCTCGGCAACTCCAGTAACTGCCATATATGAGAGAGGACCGTAGTATGAAAAAGCTGGATACCCAGCAAACCAATTCAAGTCGTATCCGGTTATACCCCCGCCTTGGAGCAGTGTTTGCATGTTATGCACCAGATAGTACTGAGGAAGGAAATCCCAGCCAGTAATCATTTCAGGCTCAAGAAGAGGCTCTAAAACTACGTACAGATGAATAGAGCAAAAGAGAAAGATGAGAACAAAGAAAAGTTTTGAAAGAAAAGACTTCATGATTCGGGCGTTTGTTGAACTTGGTTACGTAGCGATGGACTCTTTTTCCAATCTACCCCAAAACCATCATATCCGTAAGCATCAATACCATCGCCAGCAAAATAGGCGGTACTACCATCTATCCAGTATTGGAAACGATAATCCTTCCAACCTGCTCCCTTTGGTCGTAGAAGCGAATCGGCGGCATATTTTTGCCACTCCCCCCACTGACCATTCTCAAGCATTCTGAAATAACTGCTTCCATACGCATGATGCCTTGCTTTAAGAGGAAGAGAAAAGGCAATTGGTCGACCTTCATCAATCATCAGAGCATCTGCATAAAAATCGCTTTCATGAAGTAGTCTTTCCTTAGCGGAAAGAACAAAAAATCTCGATGAAAAGGATACGGGCAACACATTTCCATCACGATCCGCTACACCTGCCAAAATATTCAGGACATAAAGTCCCTTTGCTTTCGGACGTGGAATTTCTAGCAGACTTCCTCCTTCAAGGATTTTCATACTTCCGACCGACAAGATTCGACCGTTAAGAAGTATCTTATTTCGTAAGCTCAGCTCATCTACTGGCTTATCAAACGTAATCCGAATATCGGTATGTCTTCCTGTATCAAGAAGTATCTCATCATGCTCGGGCACTATGTCGGTAACAAAAGAAACAACAGGTATATACTCACTCTCAGGCACAAGGATAAGGGCTGAGTAGGCATCCAGCGAAAGCGTTACATAATCAGAATCAACTTCCTTAGAAAAGAGTTTACCAGACAACGCGTCTTGCCAGTTTCCATCACTAGCGAGCTCTAACTTAAAAGTATGTGCTTCTCCAGAAGTATTGAGCACGACAAGAGCTCTCTTCTGTGATGCTTCACTCATTCTCTCAAATGAAAGCACATAACCATCTCTAAGTTTTTTCTCATAGAGGCCCCTTAACTTATCCCCCTTTTGAAGGACCGGATAGGCTTTTCGTACATTCATGGCTCGCTGAACGTAGAGATACAGATCAGAAGCCATATCAAAATTATCTTTCGTAGCAATGTTCGGCATATGAGCAGCTGGATGGTTACGCCAAGCGATACTATGCATCATTGGTTCCCGAGTGTGCCCCTCAAGACCTGCGCCATATGAGCTAAGCCCTTGTTCGTCGCCGTAGTAGAACATAGGAACGCCCGGCCAAGCAGCCATAAGTGCGGTAGCAAGCTTTAATTTCTCTATCCCATTTGGGAACATCGCGATACGTCGTTGATCATGGCCATCAAAGAAGTGAAAGTTACGGTAACGTATCTTTCCGGATTCTTCGTGTAAGAAATCATACTTATCAAACTCATTACTATAGGTATCAAGCATACGATCAAGCGGATGAGAGAGGTTATGTAAGAGAAGTGCCTCATAAACGTTTTTATAGGTAAGATAATCGATTCCTCCATCAAAGAGGGCGTTGTCACGAAGATACTCATCTTTCGCATACTGCGTATTATCCCTTCCTCGGCCTAAAAGAGTTGCCGCAAACTCTGTGGAGCAATAAAGCTCTGCAAAAAAGAGAAAATTCTTCTTCCCAAGCTTTTCAGCATGAGTTCTGACATCAGGTAACCAGTATTCAAAAAATGAGATGGGAACCTGCATCGGTGTATCCATTCTGATGCCGTCAATATCCGTGGAACTGATTAGCGCCTTTGTCATCGCAGCTATTTTTTTCTGGACTCGCACGTGGGTTGTACGAAGATCATCGTATTTATCATAGATCTTTCCAAGATGCCTGCTCCACGGATCGTGATAATCAGTAAGCCCACCGTTGTGGTGAAAATCACTCTTCCAATATGAGCCTTTTCCAGTATCGGTTACGAGTTTCCCCTTTTGATTGTAGACTGCCGGGTACTGGCCTTCCGGATCAAAGTAATTTTCAATGTGAAAATCGCTGTAGGTCAGCGCTGGCTCACGGTAGTAAAGATCATACTCCCCGGTATGAAACCGGAACGGCGTAAAGCTCTCTTTTGAATCTTTTGCATAGAGCAAGTCGCCCATGTGATTCACAACGATATCAACGATGACATACATCTGGCGCTTATGGGCTTCAGTAACAAGATGCCGGAAGTCTTTGAGAGTCCCGAACCTGTCATCAAGGAGCGTAAAGTCTATCTGGCCATATCCGTGATATTCATTTGTGTTATTTTGAAAGATTGGAGAGATCCAGATAGCATCAAAGCCAAGGGACTTTATATAGTCGAGCTTGTCGGCAATACCCTTAAAGTCCCCCCCCTGCCTTGAGCCCATCTCATAAACATTATATCCACCAAACTTTCCCTCATTATTTCTGGGATCGCCGTCACGAAAACGATCAGTGATAAGATGATAAAATGCCTTCTCTCTCCAATCTTTCGGGGACGGGAAATACGTGTGGCCCGGCCACTTCCCGTAATAGGCCGATGGGTCTGCCCCATCAGGGTTCATGTTGACATTATAATCCGCGTTTTCTTTCTTCCACGGTGCAGCATGAGCGACGCTTGACTGGAGTGGAAACTCAGAACAATAAAAAACGCAGAGTACAAAGAGTAAAAAATAGAGAGAGCAAATTCTTCCACTCTCTACATACCCTATGCGCTCTGCGTTTTGATTCAAGACAATGTCCCGACGAGTTATGCCGAGGCAGCAAGCTCCTCAGTAGCCTCTTTCATAGAAAGACGAATCTTTCCCATACGGTCGATTTCAAGCACCTTAACTGTTACCTGATCGCCTTCACTGACCATATCAGTTACACGCTCAACTCTCTCATCAGCCATCTGTGAGATATGAACGAGACCGTCAGTACCGGGAAGAATCTCAACAAAGGCACCAAAATCAGCGATACGCTTAACGATTCCTTCGTAGATCTTACCAACTTCAGGCTTTTCAGTGAGGCTCTTACAAGTCTCAACTGCGGCCTTAAGTTTATCGTGATCCGTACCTGAAACCATGACCTCTCCATTATCTTCAATAGAGATTTTGACGTCCCAAGTTTCCTGAATTCCCTTGATAACTTTTCCGCCAGAACCGATAAGGTCTCGGATCTTGTCAGTGCTGATCTTAAAGGTCTCAATACGTGGAGCGAACTTACTTACTTCAGTACGCTCAGTATCAATAACTTCTGCCATCTTACTCAGGATATGGAGACGTCCATCACGAGCCTGAGAAAGAGCTGTAGTCATAATCTCCTGACTAAGGCCCTTAATCTTGATGTCCATCTGTAGCGCTGTGATCCCGTGCTCAGTACCACAAACTTTAAAGTCCATGTCACCAAGATGGTCTTCATCACCGAGGATGTCAGTCAGGATAGCGGTTTTCTCACCATCCTTAAGAAGCCCCATCGCCACACCGGCAACCGGTCCACTGATTGGAACACCTGCATCCATAAGTGCAAGGCTTCCACCACAAACTGATGCCATCGAACTCGAACCGTTACTCTCCGTAATCTCAGAAACGATACGGATAACGTAAGGTGAATCTTCCGGAATAACAGAAAGAAGCGCTCTCTCAGCAAGCGCTCCGTGACCGATCTCACGTCGACCCGGACCACGCATTGGGCGAGCTTCTCCAACGCTGTACGGTGGGAAGTTATAGTGAAGGAGAAATCGCTTTTTATCAGCGCCGAACAGGTTATCAATACGCTGAGCATCTTCTTCAACTCCAAGCGTTGCTGTAACGATCGCCTGAGTCTCTCCTCTCGTAAACAGAGCTGAACCGTGCGTTCGGGGAAGGAAGCCAACTTCAATTTCTATTGGACGTACGGTTACATTGTCACGACCATCAATCCGCTTTCCGGTATCAAACATCATGC
Organism: bacterium; assembly: GCA_030431715.1. GTDB lineage: Bacteria > Bdellovibrionota_C > UBA2361 > UBA2361 > RFPC01 > JAUIIO01. Next base: position 137,419 of record JAUIIO010000001.1, on the reverse strand, counting down.
CGCGCACAGTGTCTGAGTGAAGCGAGCTAAAGATAGTTGAAACATCGGCAGCAATCGCAGCAGAATCCTCTGTCTCTTCCGCAGGAACAAATTCGGCTACGACTTTCTCTTTTACAGCCTTAATTCCATCATATCTCTCGTGCTTATCTTTGATCTGAATTGCCTTAAGGAGATCGTCTTTAGCAAAAGCAGTGATTTTATCCTGCAAGCTGCTATCAACTTCGTGTGGAATAAATTCCATCTTTTCTTTTCCGAGCTTGGAAACAAGCTCATCTTGCATTTCAATGATCTTCTGAAGTTCTTTGTGGGCAAAGAAAAGTGCTTCAAGAACGCCTTCTTCAGAAACCTCCTGAGCACCACCTTCTACCATAACAATGGCGTCCTTTGTGCCTGCAACAATGAAGTTCAGGTCACAGTCATCAAATATCTGATGAGATGGATTAATGAGAAGCTCACCGTCTTTCCGAGCGACACGAACGCCAGCGATAGGCCCATCAAAAGGTATTTCTGAAATACTAATCGCTGCAGAAGCTCCGCAAAGCGAAAGCACGTCAGTGTCAACATCAGGATCCGCCGAGAGGACGGTTGCTACGATCTGTACTTCATGTGAGAACCCTTTCTTAAAAAGTGGACGACATGGTCTATCGATAAAACGTGAGATGAGGGTTTCACGCTCTGTAAGCTTTCCTTCTCTCTTAAAAAACCCACCGGGGATTTTTCCTGCGGCGTATGTTTTCTCAACGTAGTCGATAGTAAGCGGGAGGAAGTCTACACCACGGTCTTCACCGAGCGCACACGTTACAAGCACAACAGAGTCACCGCTTCGAACGATAACCGACCCGGCCGCTTGCTTGGCCACGAGTCCTGATTCAAATGAAATTTTTTGTCCGTGAAAATCCTTTTCAACGGTGGTTCTTTTACCTAGAGACATAATGTTTCTCCAATAGATTATTTATAATGTGTATATATGTTTCGAATTTTGCTTGCGAGTTATGCATTATCAAGTTCGTATGCTCTCACGCAGTATAACGACAGAACCGCAGGTATGTCAGCAAAAACTCTTGCTGGAGATTACTATTCTCCAGCAGATAGATTTTCCTAGAGATACCAGGACAGAAACTACTTACGTAGCCCAAGGTCTGAGAGAATAGCGCGATAGCGATTCACGTCTTCGTTCTTAAGGTACTGAAGTAGTCGCTTACGCTTAGATACAACGCCAAGTAAGCCACGGTTAGAGTGCTTATCCTGCTTATGGCTGCTAAAATGAGTTTTGAGAACTTCAAGTCTCTTCGTTAAGAGCGCAATTTGAACTTCAGGAGAACCAGTGTCCCCTTCGCTTCTCTTATACTTATCAATAATCGCCTGTTTTTCGTTTCCTTCTAAGGCCATCTTTATGTTTTCTCCGTGTGTAATAAAAAGTGCCGGCTACAAAATGAAGGCAAGGAAGTTGCGTCAGTGGGCTAATAGCAAACGATATATGCACTGAAGTTTTTTTTCACAACCAGCGAGACTCCCCTTCTGATTGTCAAAAAAAACTACGTGCGAATCTTTACGTAAACCTTACATCTACAACGCCCTACCAAGGTAAGGCCGTCACATGGTTCTTAATTACGCTAAAGTTATCAGCAGGTTAGAGAGAAGTCAACTCTCTGAGAAAGAAAGTTTCCTGTAAAAACAAGTTTAATATCAAGATCTTACGAGGGAATACTCCGGCACTTCCTCTAAGAATCGTGTTCCAGTATCTGAAGAGTTTCTCTCATGCGCCCCAGAACCTCATCACGACCGAGCGCTTCCATTGATTCAAAGAGAGGTGGAGTAGCCTTTTTCCCGGTGACTGCGATTCTAAGAGTAATAAAGACTGGGCCCATCTTTAGCTCAAGTTCCTCAACAAGCGCTGTCAAACTCTCCTCTAATTTAAGAGCAGTAAAATCAGGGAGCCCCTCTATTTTAGCGATAGCACCATCAAGAATAGTTTTAGCCAGATCAACTGGTACCTTCTTCGAGATCATCTGATCCATCGCCCGCTCAAGCTTACCTTCCTGTAAGAATTCAACCATAGCTGGCACTTCAGAGAGAAGCTTCACTCTCTCCTTTACATGCGGAGCAATCGCATTCCACCTCGCTTCAGGGATATCAATATCCTGCTTGAGAAAGAACGGGAGTGCGAGCTCCTTAAACTTCTCATCAGAGAGCGCTCTGATGTAGACTCCATTCATCCAGTTAAGCTTATTGTACTCAAAAACTCCGCTCGAAGGATTTACGTGATCGAGTGAGAATTTTTGTATGAGTTCCTCTCTAGAAAATATCTCCTGCTCGTCCCCTTCTCCCGGTGACCAACCGATGAGAGTAACAAAGTTTAGAAGCGCTTCTGGCAGATATCCTTCGTCACGAAAGCTACTCCAGCTGGTAGAACCGTGCCTCTTAGAAAGCTTCTTCCCGTCGGATCCAAGAACAACAGGAAGGTGACAAAAAATAGGAGGCTCCCATCCAAGCGCTTTATAGAGAAGCAGATGAAGAGGCGTTGAAGGTATCCATTCTTCACCTCGGAGCACATGAGAAATCTTCATTTCATGGTCATCCACCATAGCTGCAAGGTGATATGTCGGGAAACCATCACTCTTTACGATGATAGGATCTTTAAGCGGCACATTATCCCAGCTAATTCTTCCCCTGATGCCGTCAATCATCTCAAGCTCAGGTTTGTAAGGCATCTTAAAGCGCACGACGTGCTTGGTGTCTTTTGAAACATTTCTCGTACGACAGTATCCGCTATAACCCGGAACTTCCTTTCGCGCTCTCTGCTCAGCGCGTTCTTTATCAAGCATCTCTGGAGTACAATCACAACGAAAGGCGTGCCCTTCATCAATAAGCCTATCGGCTATTTCCTGATACTTCTCAGTACGAAGACTTTGGACATACGGGCCATACTCTCCGCCAGGGGCAGGCAGATCCGCCACATCGCTTTCAACTTCTTTAAGCTCTTCCTCTGAGGGACCTTCATCAATTTCAATCCCAAACCACTTAAACCCCTCGGCGATATATCGAATAGCTCCTTCCACGGTACGCTCTCTGTCCGTGTCTTCGATACGGAGGATGAAGGTACCACCATGATGGCGTGCTAGGAGCCACGCGTAGAGAGCAGTACGGAATCCACCGATATGGAGCATACCTGTGGGGCTTGGTGCAAATCTTGTTCTTACTTCTTTTGTCATGGGGGGAGTTTAACGTAAAACTCAACCGATTAAAATACGAACTCTCCTTAAGGCGTGAGTATGGCCCGAGCTGTGACCGTGAGAGATATGGTAGTTTCTCCAGCGGTAGCTACCGGGGTACTCATATCCATCTCAGCTGCGACAGCGCTACGTTGGTGAGCCATATAAGGAGCTGGTGACGCCCCACCACGATCGCTTTCGACTTGCACATCACGCAAAGCAGCGCTTTTCTTGCCAAGCGCCTTAGCAGCTCGAAGAGCTCGCTGCTGAAGCTGCTTGAGTGCCCCTTCCATTAGGTGGTCTTTTGTCTTTACGGCGACTTCTGGAGAAACCATATAGGAGAGTGAAGAAATTCCAAATTTAAGCGCTTGGAGTTCTCCTGTGATCTTGAGGACACGGTCTGCGTTTGTAGACTTAAAAACAAGAGTCTGACTAGCACGCCACTTTTTATCCTTCGTTCGTGGCTCGGTGAATTCATACACTTGGTAAGTACCGGTATGTGATTTGATTTCGCTTTCTTTCTTCACAAGTTTAACAGCTTTCTCCATCGCTTCGTTAACCTCATTCTGTACCTCCCGGACATCCTTACCGCTGGTTTGATACATAACGGTAGCAACAAGAAGGTCTTGAGCGACTTCTTCTCGTTCGGTTGCCGAGATGCTTAAGAGCACCTGCCCTTCCGGCATGACAAGTACGGGGTCAGTTACCTCGGCAACGGCGATAGTGGGGAGCAAGCAGAGAGCGAAAAGAATAATACGTTTTTTCATTTGAGAGTCCTTGAGATTAGGGGCACATAATCTCGCAAAGTGATGATGACCACAACCGGATATTGCAACCATAGAAACAGGAACCTTGTCCTGCTCCAAATGTGTTTTGGGTTCAGTATCACATTCTAAGTGACAATGGACATGGCGGCGTTAAAATAATATAAAAGTGGATGAAATTTAGCAGTTCAAGTACCTAGGATCACCAGACTTAAGTATTTATTAAGTTCATTTCAGAGATGTCCGATATTACTACAGAACAACTTTCAAGGCGCCCCACCTATGAATACATTAAATATTTCCAGAAGGAGCTTTCTCCAAGCTTGTCTTCTAACGTCATTTACATTTTTACTTCCGCGAAAATCTTCAGCTAGCACCACTGTAATCTCAAGCTTGCCATTTGATATCACAGAAAGTGGAAGCTATGTCTTAAATCAGGACCTTAACGTGTCATTAGCAACTGGCGCAGCCATACGAATACTAGCACCAAATGTCACGATTGACTTCCAGGAAAACTCTATCACCAATACGTATGGCGATATGAACCGAGCAGCTGGCATCGCCACTGATGCATTCAGTTATATATCGATCTCGAATGGAACCATAAGCAACTTTCATAGCGGAGTTTATACATCGCCATACAATGACACTTCGCAAGGCATTCAGGTTAAAGACATTACAGTTCAAGACTTCTATGCTACTGGACTCTATATCAGCGGCGGAAGCAGCGTAGTCGCGAACTGCACTATTTCAACGATGCTTGAAGCCTCAGACATTGTAAACAATGAGTGTATAGGTAGGGCTGGGATAATCATATCGAAGAGCCGAGCTGGTTATATACTTAAAGACAACACAATAGATATGCACGATGATTCACATAGTGGAAGAACTACATGCATATATCTTGCAGACATAGATGAAGGATATGTTCTTAGAAATTCACTATCAAATTCCTTTGGCGGAATAGTGACAGGAGCTACTGGCGGACCCGAATTCAAATCCAACACATCTCACAATGTTTACGTACCATTTGTAGGTGGTATAAATCGTGGCGATAACATATCTACTTAACTACACACGACTCTTCTTTTCAATGATACTATTGATTGCATGAGTGAGTCGACTATCAGCTACTCTAAAACCTCTTCGATCAGAACGTAAGCTCATTTGTGCATAAGACGTGCTAGAAAGAGCGAAGACTGAAGTGTAGTTTTGCTGCATATATGAATCTGTCGCCGCGCCATAGAGTAGAGCTGCTGTAGAATAGTGACTTGAAATTAAATACTCATTACACGAAAACATGACCTTACCTTTTAATCGTAAATGTACTAACCGGACTATCTCCTGTTACCGCTATAATTCTACCTCTTCTTTTAAGGGTAGCCCTATAGGAGAGTGAATAGGTCCCTTTCTTCATCTTTTTCCTCAGAGCTTTTTTCTTTCGGCTCCTAAAAGTAATTGTCCTCCACCTACCATCTTTCTTTAATTTTCGAAGTGTTACGTTATAAACGACTTTTTCCTTCCTTTTACTTTTGTAAAAGTCCTGAAACAAAATCTTTACCTTGCTTCCTTGTGTGCTGATCGTAGGGGGGGTAGATATTAAATGATTATTAGTAATTTCAGGAAAATCAGAACATCCCCCCTCAACCTCATAACGATCACATCCACACACTCCTTGTGTGACCTTACTAGAATCGAAGGGGCACTCATCGATACAGTCGGGCGTGGCGTCCTCATCAGAATCTAATTCAGATGAGCCGCAGCCACACACTCCTTGTGTGAGCTTACTAGAATCGAAGGGGCACTCATCGATACAGTCGGGCGTGGCGTCCTCATCAGAATCTAATTCAGATGAGCCGCAGCCACAAACTGCTGGTATAACCTTACTCACATCGTTTGGACATGCATCGTTACAGTCTAGAGTACCATCACCGTCTTGATCGCTATCAGCAATTCCACATCCACAAACTCCAGATAACACTTTCGCCGAATCCAAAGGACATTCATCATAGCAGTCCGGTGTAGAATCTGAATCATAATCACTATCGGATACTCCACATCCACATAGACCGGGCTCACTTTTATTATAATCCAACGGACAGCCATCACTAAGAGCTAGACCTCGACCATATAGAATTCCAGAGATAATCTGTGAACGACCTGTGCCGTCGTTGTTAGCTCTGGAAATAGTCCCCTTTGAGATATCAAGCCAGTACACATCACCGGTATCTTGGTCTACGACGATCTCAGATAAAAACTCGTGCCCTTCACAGTCAAATTCTTCAATATCACTCCCGTCGAGCTGCGACCGCATAATACACGATTGGCCTTGATTTGTTACCCAGTAAAGCAGACTTGAGTACTCATCAAGTGCGATATCATGAGCAGAAGTCGTCAAAAGGTTCTCAAAGTTAGACTCGATCAATTCAAAACCTTCTTCTGAGATATATGCCTTCCTCATAGAAGCAAAAAGCCTATCGCTCTCAGAGTTGTAAGCAACTTTAGAAAACGAACGATTGCTCTCGTATACTAATTCACGAGCATTGGTATACGGAGAGCTAAGCGAATAGAGACTTCGAAATTGAGACCAATAAAGTGTTGAGGTTTGTGGGTTAAAGGTAATATCACTTGGGAACGCTGCAGTATCGTATGTGTAAGACAAGCTAAGCTTCGTATTACTATCTAAATCGAATAATGTAATGAGTCGTAGATTGTCTTCCGAGTAAAAAAGCTTATTTCTTGCCACAGCAATCGCGCGAGGGCTACTGAGCTTATCTACTATTGTCGTAGTCTCTCCATCTTGATGACTATAAATAGCACTCTTCCCCGCATCGACCCAATAAATCGTCGGCATAGCAAAAACAGTTGTAGAACTAAGAAAAAACAAGGCTAAAAAGAAGAATCTGATAAAGAATCCCTCTTTAGAAGTTGTCGCTAACATATGCATATGTCATCTGTCGTCAAATTCACTGTCAAAATATAGAAACTGAGCTGCGAAGTATTCGTAATTCTATAGATGAGAGTCATGTACCATTAGGTGCAGATGACCGACATCTGCGCTAAGCAAGTGAAATTCAAAGACATTTAACAAATAGCATGTTTCCTTCTATTTGGGGATAAACCCAAAGGACGCAAGGACTCCTAGACCAAACTCTTTGCGCTCCTTTGCGGTTTAAAAATTGAAGGAATTACTTTATAGCACTTCTTATAGCCCCAACAATTCGTAAAACTCCCCTTGATCAATAATCTTAACTCCTGCACTTTGTGCTTTCTCTAGCTTTGAACCTGCATTTTCACCGGCGAGGAGGTAATCGGTTTTCTTACTCACGCTGGAGCTCACTCTGCCGCCTGCGGATTCTACGAGGTCTTTGGCTTCGTTTCGGCTTAAATCAGGAAGAGTTCCGGTAATAACAAAGGTAAGGCCATCTAGAACTTTCTCTCCTTCCCCTGCCGATGTTTCCGACTCAAAAGTAAATCCAAATGAGAGAAGATCGGTAAGCAACTCGCTCTCTTCTTCATCACCAAGATACGAAGTGATTGCACTTGCTATCTCCGGGCCTATCTCACGAAGTGATAGGAGTTCGTCTTCAGAGAGCGTTCTAAATGTCTCGATGTTCCCTGCATGTTGTGCCAAAATTTTTGCAGTGCGTTCTCCAACGTGACGTATTCCAAGTGCAAAAATAAATCTCGCAAGACTCGTCTCCTTAGAAGCTGTAATAGCCTCGGTTAGATTCTTTGCTGAAAGTTCACCAAATCCTTCAAGGCCAGAGATCTGTTCTGGTTTCATGCGATAGAGATCAGCAAAGCTACAAATGATATCTTTCTCTACTAGGGTCTGAATAACCTTTGTGCCGAGCCCTTCAATGTCGAGTGCATTTCGAGAAGCAAAGTGAATAATGCGTTGTAACATCTTAGCCGGACACTTAAGGTTCGGGCATCTCGCTACCGCCTCTCCTTCCGGACGAACGACTTTGGAACCACACTCAGGACATGTATCTGGAAAAATATATACTTTCTCCGTCCCGTCACGTAACGAACTGACCGGCGCTACCACTGCGGGAATAACGTCTCCCTGACGACGAACAACAACGGTGTCTCCGATCCGAATATCTTTACGAGTAATTTCATCCTCATTGTGAAGCGTAGCGCGAGATACAGTTACCCCACCGACCTGCACAGGCTCCAGAACTGCAACTGGAGTAAGCGCGCCAGTTCTTCCAACCTGAATTTTAATATCAAGGAGACGCGTATTCTCCTCAGCGGCTGCAAATTTGGCTGCTATCGCGTAGCGAGGTGATCGCTGTTTAAGTCCAAGCACATCACTTAAACGGAGATCGTTAAGTTTAATAACAACCCCGTCAACTTCAAATGGTAGTGATTCACGTCGTTGCTCTGATTTTTGATAAACCTTTACGAGCTCTTTCTTGTCATGCGTTTTCTCAAGAAGTGGTGAAACAAGAAACCCTGCTTTCGATATAAGCTGCATGAGCTCATAATGCGTTCCCGGAAGATCTGCTCCTTCATGTGCTCCAATACCGTAACCATAAAAGTAAAGCGGACGCTTTGCGGTAATGGATGAATCTAATTGCCTGAGGCTTCCAGAGGCTGCATTTCTTGGATTCGCAAAAGCCTCTTCTCCCTGCTCTGCTCTCTTGCGGTTAAATTCCTCAAAGTCATCTTTACGAAAGAGCACTTCTCCCCTCACCTCTAAAAAAGGAGGTGCAATTTCCTTAAGACGAAGCGGAACAGAGCGAAGGGTTTTGATATTTTCCGTAATAACCTCACCTCGCATTCCATCACCACGAGTAAGCGCTCTCACAAATTCACCGTTCTCATAATGAAGCGATACGGCAACCCCATCAAACTTGTATTCTGAGCAAAAGGTAAATGCTTCCTTGTAATCAGCCTCTTTCTCAAGAAACCGCTCAACACGATCGTAAAAAGCCTCCAGTTCTTCCGCATTCATAGCATTATCAAGCGAGAGCATCGGAATACGGTGTTCCTGAGACTCAAATGCATCAAGTGGGGGCGCTCCAACTCTCGTAGTTGGCGAATCGGACCGCTTAAATTCTGGATATTCGGTTTCTAGCTTTTCAAGCTCTTTGTACCTGCGATCATATTCAGCGTCACTAATTTCTGGCTTTGAAAGAATGTAATACAGGTAAAGATGATGATTGAGATCTTCAACGAGTGTATCTATTTTCTTCTCAGGAGATTCACTCATACGGACGGGCTCTCTTGAAGTTCGCCGTCAAAGAGTGCCTCCATCACAGCATCAAAGCGAGCAAGAACCGCACTCCAATCGTAGCGCGTATCGACATACGCCCGACCAGAGGCTGCAAGCGCATCGGTTAGCGGCGCATCTGAAACAAGTCGCTTAGCAACTGCTCCAAATTCAGTACTATCAGAGAAATAGAGACCTCCACCTGACTCAACGACATGATGTCTTGTTACCTGACAAGCCCCGTGAACAAGAACTGGGGTACCAACCTGCCAAGCCTCAAAGAGCACTATCGAGAAAGACTCATTTACTGAAGGCTGCACGAGAGCTGTTGCATATTTAAGAATGCTTCGCTTCTCCTGTTCAGACACATAGCCGGGATCAATGATATCTCCTGACAAAAGAGCATCAGGACGATGGAGATCAGACATATCTCCGCCTCCTACGAGAACAAGCTTTACGTCTGGCGAGAGATCCCCTCTTTCCTTAGCCGCGCGGAAGTAATCGATAAGTAGATGTGCGTTCTTCCCTGTTTCTTTGCGTCCTACGTACACGAAATAAGAGGCGTCTTTTTCAAAATAAGGCGAAAGATCTTCCTCAACTGGCGGCATAAACCCCTTTCCACACTCACCGCCACGAACACCGCCATAAAGCTTCTGAGCAAGATGATACTCTGGCAGCGCATTAAAGAGCGCTCCCCGAACACGCTTAAAAAGAGCCTGCATAATCTCTAGATACGCATAGGCTTCATCATGCAGACACGGAATAAGAACGGAACGCTCCGGACAGATGAGAGAGCCAAAGAAGGTCGTACCAAAGAGATACGGGGCGAAAAACATGGCATCCATACCCGGGCCACAACGCGCGATATGCTCATAGAGTGCTTTTGAGTGTATGCTCTCGGTCATCCATTCAAGTTGCTCTTCAGTTGTAAGCGAGAGTCCTTCTGAGATCCGAATTTGGAGAGGGATCCACCGATCCAGATCACGCTCATCAACTGGAAAACGAGTTACTGTTAACTCAAGCTCCGTCGTGGTTCCAGCTTCATAAAAGTTTTCCCAAGTGCGATTATCTCTCGCGCAGGTGGTCCAAATCTCAACTTGGTCGCCACGCTTCTGGAGTTCGAGTGCCAACTCTCCAACGAGCGTTTCAGCTCCACCCATAATTCCCTCGCCAAAACGAGGAACAATAAAAGCATATCTTTTCATCTCTCTAACCACCCGAGCTCATCAAAAATAGGCGAAAGCGCGTGCTCAAAATATGCTGATTGAACTAGACTCTGTGATTCAGTAAGCAGGTTCTGCTTTGCTGTAGATAAGAGCTTGCCCCACCTATCATAGTGCGCTGGGAGCACCTGCTGAGAAGAACGCTCAAAAACACTGAGGAGATTATGTACAACAACCTTCTTCTGATACCGCTCAAAAGCAAAGGCCCTGTTATTTTCATTCAGAGAGAGGGAGCGTTCAGAGAGTTTTTGAATAAGAAGTGCCAGCTCACCAACTTCGCTTTCGCCCGGACGCACCTTCATGACAAGGTTTTCCGGTAAATAATCATGCACTCCAAAATCAGTGACGACAACCTCGCGACCAAGAGCAAGACTTATCCCCGGAAATGGCTCACGGTGTCCAAATACGGTAAATGAAAGATGAAGAGCAACATCGCAGGTGCGTATAATCTCTTCCCACTGTGAAGGACTCTCACCGTAAAGACACTCAATATCGAGTTCAGAGTACTTTTCTACAAGCTTCGCGGCCTCCTGTCTGGCTTTCTCTGGAACAAGCCACTTGAGCTTAACGCTTCGCGCTACTTTGCCTCTGGCCTGCTCCATGGCTCGAAGTGTTTTCTCAATTCTATTTTCAACAAATGGAGCACCTGCGATTGCCAAGCTGAGTGTGCTCGAATCACTTTTTTGTTCCGGAAGATCCTCAAAGAGTTCATCTTTAAGAGGAACAGGAACAAAGTAACTCGCCGTATCTGATGCCGACGCGATCTTCTCTTTGATATTTCTACGGTACTCACCGTGTGCGACTTCGCTTGAAAATACAGGAACTGCTGCAAGCCCCAGTTCACGGTACGCGAGTGGTCCCCGGTAGGTGTGCACCTTCTTTCGAGAAGGCCAGTCGCAAGATGGCGTATGATACTTCTCGACAATATCAGACCATGGGCTATTAAGTATCGGTATTGGCCCTGCGGTAGATAGAAGAGCGTCATGAAACCAGACAACACCAGGCATAAGACCCAGATGAAAACGGATAAAATCATGAGAAGGCTTATCCTCTAACTGGTAGAAGAAGAGATCAAAAGGAGTATCTTTATGAACTCTAAAAGCTTTGAGGTAATGGTAGGTCGGAAGCTTTGGATGTTTTAAAAAGGTATTGGTAAAAAGCGTTATCTCACACTCTTTTTCAATTTCCGGAAGGAGTAACGCACTCACGTAAGAAGAAGTGATTGAACTTCGCTCATCAGGTAGTGGGGAGAACCAAGCTATTCGGAGTGGCTTCATATGCAAGTACCGCTATATTGACGGTTAAGATCCATTTCCACGTAATCTCGTATCATCCTTTTCACTGAGAGGAGAGAGTAAACCATCAAGGACTTTATCCCATCCAGCATTATGTAACCCAGAAGATTCGATAAATGCTCTCCCATCGGCGCCAAGCTTCTCAGCAAGCTCTCTCTCTTTTACAAGCCGATTTACCGCATGTCCCAGCGCATGACTCTCAGGCTCAACAACAAGTGAGTTCACTTCGTGCTTTGCAAACTCAAGCACTCCGCCAGAATCGGTTGCGGTAATAATTGGCTTGCCTGATGCAAAAGCCTCTAGGGTCACATACCCGTAATCCTCATCATGTGGCGCATAGTAGACTGCTAGCGCATTGGCATAGAGATCGATCAGATCATCATCTTCAACTCGTCCCAAAAACTCGACCTGATCTTCAAGATGGTGCCTCTTAATTTCATTTTGAAGATACTCCATTATTTTGGGCTCATCAGGACGGCCCACGATCTTAAGCTTCACGTGCTTATGAACAACGGGCATTCCCTTAATCATCATATCGACGCGCTTAATTGTGCAGAGTCTCCCTACAGAGAGAATATAGTCTTCAAAATTTCCTCGCTTATACCTATCTCCTTGCGGGAGCGGCGGATAGAGGACTTCCCCTTGAATTCCGAGGTAATTCTCCAGTCTCGTTATCACATTTTTAGAGATACCGGAGATATACTGACACTCTCTAATAACCTTCTCATCCCCCTCTACAAGCATCTGGCGCAAAGCTTCATCACGTGGATCGTCACTAAAATCAGAGAAACGACTTCCAAAAAGGTCGTATATAGTACGGTGCTGATGCACAAGCCATAGACTCTTTTTGTGATGCTTTGCAAAGTAACTCGGAAACTTCGTAGCTATGACAAGGTCAACATCCTGCCCACCAAAAGCTGAGAGATCCAGACTTCGCCACATAGCACACTGATTCAGGAAGCTCTCTTTGGGAAATACCGTCAGCGGAAGCTCTACAACATCAACATTGTGACCACGCTCTTTGAGCTGCTTCTGTAAGGTACCAACAAGCACCTCTTGACCACCACCGGTAAACGGTACCTTTACTCCAAGTACCAGAATATTCGCCATACGCTCACGCCTCTCCGATAATGCAGAAATCTTGATATCCGTAGAGAAGGTTGTTGAGCTGATCAATATTGTCATTAAAGCGTTTGATCGTGAACGCCCACTGCGGAGTGAGGTGTTCCTCAACTGGGAGCGGCCGTAACATCGCTTCCTCTGAAATTGGGGAGAGATATCTCACCTCGATATTTTTAATACCAGCCAGACTCATTGCATATTCAAGCGTATCTGGATGTTGTGGCCACACATGGGTAGGGTCTCTGAAATAGTTTGAAGAGAGTGCAACGAGCGACTTTGGATTAATGGTCTCAAAGATAATTCTTCCACCAGGCGTTACTTTACGCGAACAAAGCTCAAAGAGTTGACGAAGCTGACCTGCCGTTAGGTGCTCAACCACTTGAACGGCAATAACACCGCCCAAACTACCATCAACAACTCCGGGGAGGTGTTCAAGAGCATTTCCGATACGTGAATCCAACCCCTTCTCCGTAGCGGCTTCTACCATAGCTTCATCAATATCCACACCATATGAAGGTATCCCTGCTTCTTTAAAGATCGTAAGGAGTTCTCCCCTGCCCGGTCCAATCTCAAGAACAGACTTCTCACACCCCTGAAAATAATCTTTATAAATCGAAAGCCGCTCAGCAATCTGCTCTTCACTCCCTCGAAATCTATTTTCAAGCAGGAGATAGGAGTAATCCGGTGTTGAAGGTGACGATGATGTGCGTCCGGAAGTATTTTCATCTCCGGCTTTTACTGCTGAAGAGTGTTCAGAGTTTTTAAGACGAGCAACGATGCTCTCTAGCCCACGAAGAACAGAGTCGGCCGTCTGAAGTTGAGCATCGTGAGCTGCAAGATGTGCTCGAAGCTCGCCTTGGGTGGTCTTTACGCCTGCTATTTGACCAGACATCCCCTTTTCATACGTTCGAATCGTGCCCATCTGCTCATCTTGGAGCTTTGCGACGTGCGTTGCGAAGTTATCAACTTCAATATCGACCTTTCTAACAAGCTCCCAGAAAATCGAACTGTCACGAACGTCTACATAACGAGCTGTTTCATTTAAGAGCCTGACGAGGTTTGACTGAAAATCACGCTCTTTCTGTGCATAATCAAGCATGAGATTTTGCCAAAGCCAATTAAAAAACTTTCTCTTAAGCTTAACGACAAGTTTTCCAATGACACCAAAACGGTGAGACTGAATTGATGACGGGTCAAAATGGCTATAGCCATAGCTTCTATTAAGATAGCGAAGCTCTTCGGAATGTAAGATATGACCTGCCCGGTACTCTCCGCCACCATCACTGTCAGCACTGTGTGGTTGGTAATGAACGACCTGCGAACCATTTTTCTCAATATCTTCTCTTACCTGCTCACGTATCTCTGCCATAAGAGCGGCAACATCAATTGGCGTATCTTGATCAACTTTTTTGGTGGATTCTTGGCTCACCGGGGTACCTCTTCTCTTCATTCTGGGGCGTAATGCGCTGCTATAATATTACTTAAATTGGCATATGCTTCAATATCTACCGTCTCAGCCCGACAATCAGGCGATAATCCAGCCTGTGAGAGCGCCTGAGCGATATCCATGTCTGAAAAGCCTTCTGAGGCTTGCAAGCTATTAAGCAGCTTACGCCGCCTCTTAAAAAACGCTGCCTTCACTACACGCTTAAACCAGAACATATTGTCTACTTGGTACCTCGGTTCAGGTAAAAACTTGAGCTGTACGACCCGAGAATCCACCTTTGCATGAGGCTCAAAGCTTGTTCCGGGAAATACCGGACCAGAGCGAATGTCTGCAAAGAGTTGTGCCGAAATAGTAAGTGTTCCGTAAGTCCTTCCCCCCGGGGACGCAGCAAGACGATCGGCAAACTCTTTTTGTAAAAGAAGTATCGCGCGAGAGATAGCTTGGTGATGATCAACGAGGTGAAAGATAATGTCAGTAGAGAAGGAGTATGGGAGATTCCCAAATACCACAAGATTCGTTCCCAGTTCGCTAAAGTCTACTTCACGAACATCACTCTGGATAATTTCTAAGCTTGGAAAACGTTGCTTGAGATCTCGGCAAAACTTTTCTTCTATCTCTATTACCGTAAGTGGACCCCGCGCTTGAAGCTCACCTGTAAGAGCTCCTAGACCTGGCCCTATCTCAACAATACGTTCACCAGGCGCTGGTTTACCAAACTGAACTATTGAATCAATACAAGAAGGATCTATAAGAAAATTCTGTCCACGTTCCTTTGTGGGACGATGTCCAAGAGTACGCAGACTCTCTTTTATCTTTTTACGTTCATCACCTGTCATATGCCCGCGTCACTCCCTGTTTCAATCGGCCACCTTGGATGAACATCTAAAAATGCTCCCTGCGAGAGCTGCCGCTCTCGGTGCACATAAGCCACATACGCTATCATAGCTGCATTATCCATACAGTGAACCATCTCTGGAAAAAAAACGTGCTCAGCTACACCGGCTACCTTATCTCTCAAACACTTATTGGCAGACACCCCTCCTGTGACCGTTACTGTCCTTATTCCTGTGTGCTTTATAGCTTCTTTAAGCTTATAGAGAAGAGCGTCAATAATAGAGTCTTGTATAGCAGCTGCGAGATCCGCACGAAGAGCTTCATCTTGTTCCATCTCTTCTTTATGCTCATTTACAAGAAGCGATATCGCTGTTTTTAAGCCAGAAAAACTAAACCCGGGAGCCTCCCTCATAACTTTAGGAAGAGAAAAATCTCTCTGCCTAGGAGCGCTATCAGCAAGAGCAGCCAACATTGCTCCTCCGGGATAATCAAAACCGAGAAGATGAGCTGATTTATCAAAAGCCTCTCCAGCGGCATCATCGGTCGTGCGAGCAATGAGCGTGTAGTCTCCGGGAGCACGAACCACTTGAATTTCGGTATGCCCTCCTGAAACAACAAGAGAGAGAAATGGGTACGTCAGATCTGGATTGTCGAGAACAGGTGCAAGAACATGTCCCTCAATATGATTTACCGGAACAATTGGCTTTGCCGCACCAAAAGAAAGGCCACGTGCAAAGTTCATCCCCATAAGAAGACAGCCTTTTAAGCCGGGGCCTGTTGTAACGCCGATGAGATCGATCTCAGATAACGTAACACTCGCTTGCTTCAGAATGCGATCATAGAGAAGTGGAAGAGCTTGTAAGTGCTGCCTCGCGGCAAGCTCCGGAACAACTCCGCCGTAGAGACGATGGAGATCAACCTGTGAGCTGATCTCTTCAGCAAGAAGTGAATGCGAAGATCCATCTGCCTGAAGAAGCGCTAAAGCCGTTTCATCACAGCTTGATTCTATACCAAGGACTAGCATTATTACTCATCAGCATCAGCTGCAGCATCAGCCGACTCTACAGATTTTAAATATTTGGCAATTGCAAAGAGATCTTGGCCGAAGGCGTTCTTGTAAAAATGAGTAGGACAGAATCGTTGATCAGAGATCTTATTGCCGGGAGCCTGCCCCGTCTTTAAATAGGAAACGATTTCTGACTGTGTCCAAGAACCGATTCCAAATGTTTTAGAACCAGTAATATTAGGCGCGACACGGTTCTCACCCGAAGATAACTTTATCTCTTTTCCACCATCGAGAAACTGCTCTTCTTCAAGAAGGGACTCCGGAGAGTTATGGCATGTTGCACAGCGTGCCAGATTATTTACAAGATATTTTCCATACTCCCGAACATTTCGGCTATCAAGTGACGGAACATATCCAGCTACCGTAAGATGCGACTCAAGTAAGCCCACCGTGTATCGGTCCACAATAGAGAGACTTCTCCTCTCTACTTCATGATCAACAGGCTTAACCGTACGTAAGTACGCTATAATGGAATAGACATCTTGATCGGACATCCAACGATATCCTTCGTGAGCCTCGATCGATAACGGCTCTTCATCCCGTCCAATAGAAAAACGGATAGCACGAGAGAGCTCTTCAGCCGTCCAATCACCAACTCCTGTCTGTGATGGGGTAATATTAGCGGCAAGCACTTCTCCGTACTTATCCTCAAAGCTTCTTCCCCCACTGAGCGGCGAATCGGGCTGAGCGCTATCACCGTGACAATAACCACAGGCAGCAAGTCCCTTTACAAGCTCAGCTCCGCGCTTGATGTAGCGTTGACCATACGGCTCCGGGGTAGGAATCGAGGGAGCACTCAAGCAACCGATAAGAGTAGCAATTATAAGAAAGGCTATGAGGAAACGAATTTTCATATCAGGTAATTTAATAATTTCGAATATTTATAGCAAGACCTCGATCGGCTTCACTTAAATACGGGGTCCCTGCGGCCTCGATCTGATGTGCGAACGTCAAATACTGGCAGTTCTAACCGCAAAGAACGCAAAGACGCGCAAAGAGTCTAATACGAGAGCTTTGCGTCTCTTAGCGTCCTTTGCGGTTAAAGCCCTACCTGAGAAACTGTGGATCTGAGAGGGACCATACGCGGGAGGGTCGCTCATCTATATTTACGGGATGCTTGTTCCAGAGATAGGGGCGATAGCTACGTACTCCGGCGTAGTGAATAGGGATTGATAGGAAAACAAGCACAACAAAGGTCGCCTGCACAAGGAGCGATCGAAAATGAGAGAAACCAATGACGATAAGCAATAAGAAAAACGGCAAGATATCAGCCATATAACGAGAACCAAAACTATGGCCGTGCCACCAGTTTGGAAAGAGAGAAGTAAGGACCACATGAGCTCCAGTGCATAACACGCAATATCCGACGATTTTGCGATCATTTGAGGGGCGTAAAAAAACAATCAGAGCAGTCAGAGCAAAGAGTAAGAACGGGCTTTGAAAGAGGAGTCCCCTGCTCGGACTAAAGAGATTAGCAGCAAGAGCTTCAAAAAATCCATCATGGTATCCAAGGCGTCCCGGACGGTAGTAAGGAGGCAGATACCTTCCGTAGAGCCTACGGTTGATAAGAAAAAAAGCGGCAAATGGAATAGCAGAGAGGCCAACGTACTTGAGTATATTCCACCGCGAACGCAGTACGGAATACACTAGGGTAAAAAACCACACAACACTTGTAGTCGGACGAACAATATAGCCAAAGGCTAGAGGAAAAGCAGCAAACGAACTGCGATCTTTTTTCTTAAGTAGAAGCCAGAGTGTGATGCTATAGAGTAGCATCACCGGTCCGTGCTGCCAGAGCCCCCGACTTGCGGTTGACCATGCAGGTGTTCCAAAGCAGAAAGCGAGAACCACCATGAAAGAGAGTCCTGAGGAGAGGTACCTCCTTGAAATCGAGTACCAGAGAACAGCACAAAGTGCCACAAGCAGTGACGCAAGGGCACGCTCCAGCTCGAGGCGGATATCCATAGCTGAGTGCGGTTTCTCTACATCCTCACGCTTTGCAAGCTTCTTACGGGCTCCGGGAACAAGATATGAAAATCCCTCTGGATACATTTCGTAAACAGCAACAGCGGGAACAACAAGAAGCGATGTTCCATACGGGAAAAAATTATAATAGATTTTTCTCTTTGGGCGTATGCGAATGCCGTACTTCTTCCTCTCTTTGATGAGCTTACGGTACTCATTGAGATCAAAGTTTCCTTCACGCACCAGACTAACGGCCGTGGGGAGTGTCCACATAGAATCAGTTGACTGAATGACAAAGCTCGATGCGTGAGTAATGTACACAAAGAGAAAAAGTAAGAATGCTACATAAGGATCAGAGGAACGCCACATAGTGGCTCACTATACTGGATGACATTGATGCCAACTGCAAGCCCCTCACCGGGAGGCAACTCTACCATCACTGTCATTGCGAGGAACTGAGGCGTTAGCCGAACGACAGCCTGTCGTCCGAAGCTTTAGCGAAGGATGGCGGCAATCCCCTCGCCCCGGCATTAAGTGCTTCAGCCGTGAGATTGCTTCGTCACTCAGCCTCCGGCTTTGCGCTCCTCGCAATGACGATAGAAAGTTTCTGCGCTTTCTACGTCCTTTGCGGTTCATCCCCTTAACGAACAAACCGAGTTCTTTAGAGATTGCCTGCTGAAGCTTGAGCCTTTGACTCGCCGGTATTGTACTCTTCATAAAAGTGTACAAGCTTACGGCGAAGCATAAGCCTTGCCCGGTGTAGTCGGCTTTTTACGGCAGGTACGGAGAGCTGGAGTATTTTGCCTACCTCTCTACTGGTAAGACCATCGATGTCTCTTAAGATAAACACCGGCCTGTAATCATCAGGAAGTTTATGAATGGCATGCTCAAGCGCTGTAGAAACCTGTTTGCGGAGTGTAATCTTGTCAGTGTCTGTTTCCTCACTGTTACTCATAAGAAGAGAATGCTCCTCATCAGGCATAGCGTCATCAAGCCCGATGCTTTTGTTCTGTTTTCTTTTTCGGATCTTCATAAGACAAGAGTTTACCGTTACGCGGTAAAGCCAACTTGAAAATGAGGACTTGCCTTCAAAGCCAGAGATCTTACGATATACAGTGACAAACACGTCTTGAAGCACCTCTTCGGCATCTTCCTGATTGCGCACCATACGGGAAGCGAGACTATAGGCTTTCTCGCTGTATCTACTTACCAGCTCCTCGTAGCTTCGCTGGCTCCCCTTCTTAAATTCCTCAATAAGCTGCTCGTCGCTTTTTCCTTCAACTGACATAACCACATCCTTATAAAAATCCCATAAAGCCTCATTCCGTAGCTTTTCGCCTGCTCCGGTAAATCGTTCCGTAAGCAAGCACTGGCTAAGACGAGACTTGGTAATGACTCTCTTGGATAGGTATGTGCGAAAACCTTGCCAACTCTGATCAAATGGCTGGCAAAGCGATTCAAAAATATGGATTTTTTACGATAATAGCTGTAATTAAGGCATGTTAGGACAACTACGCAGATCTCTGCTGAGCAGCTTCTCTATAGAGATGCATGAAAATCAAACAACGATCCGTCAAAAAAGCGGCAATTATTTCACTTTGATTGTCAAAAACCTCGTACCTTCTTTCCGCCTGACAAGTACCAGTACAGAACGATCTTTCGGTAAGGCTTTAACAATCTCATCATAGGTACCCATGTTGACCACATCCCGCCGGGCAATCTTCTCAATAACATCGCCTCGGATAAACCCGGCTTTTTCAGCTGCGGATCCCGGAGTGATCTTTGAAACAATGACGCCCATCTTCTTCGGTTGATCAAGCATTTCAGAAAATTGATCGGTAACTTCAAGGACAACCAACCCAAGCCTATCAGGCTCTTCAGACTTCTTCTCTTCTACTGGTTTCTTTTCAGTAAGCTCACCGATTTTAGGCTTGAGAGTTGTTCTCACACCGTTACGTAATACGACTACATTAACCACTGTACCAACTGGTGTGCGAGCTACCATAAGTGGCAGGTCGTTATGTTCACGTACCTCTTGACCATCAAACTCTACAATAACATCTTCGACTTTAAATCCAGCTTCTCTTGCTGGTGTATCCTCAAGCACATCTGCAACAAGGGCTCCTGACACGGAAGGCAATTCCATAGCTTCCTGTACTTCAGGGGTAACGCTCTGAATAATAACTCCAAGGAGACCACGAACGACTCTACCACTGCGCTTAAGTTGTATGAGAATCTCTTTAGCCATGTTAATCGGTATCGAAAATCCAATACCAATATTAAACCCGGTTCCTCCTAAACGCTCTCTCCCTGGGCTGTAAATAGCGGTGTTAATCCCTACGACCTGTCCCTTTGCATTGAGAAGAGGGCCACCGGAGCTTCCCGGATTTATAGAAGCGTCTGTTTGAATAAACTGATCATAAGGGCCACTAGAACGCGATGGCACTCTCCGAGATTTCGCTGAAACAATTCCAGCCGTTACTGTTTGTCCGAGCTGGAACTGATTCCCAATTGCCAAAACCCACTCACCGACTTCGAGCGCATCAGAATCTCCAAGGTTTAAATACTCAAGCCCTTCAACCTGCTCGGTGAGTTTAATAAGGGCTATGTCTGTTTTCGGATCACGTCCTATCAGCTCAGCTTCATATTCACTCTTATCATCTGGGATACGAACAACCACACTCCCACCGTCCTGAACAACGTGATTATTGGTAATAATGTATCCATCTTTACTTACAATAAAACCCGACCCTAGAGATTTGCGTGGAACAAACGGGTCTCTTTTAAAAAACGGATTCTGAGAGGATTCATCGTCCTCTTCTTCCTCTTCCTCATCGTGGCCATTCTCAGAGGAGACATTGACAACCGCATGTCTGACCTTCTTAGCCAGCTTGGCAAAATTTGTGGGGCCGTCTGATAGATCGTCGGCGTACGGTGGCAACCCTTCATTAAAAAAAGGCTTAGCACTTACCTGCGTAGCAGTTAAGAGAAATAGAACCAGTACGGAAAAGAAGGAGAAAATGAATTGTTTCATAATATTGAATTGTCTCTATCAGGCATCTTTTTTCTTTACATAGCTCATACGCAAATTATGAAGGATCTCCTGCATGAGCTTTTCTTCAGTTTCAGAGAGATTTCCACGAGTCTTCTCCGCAAGCATAGAGAGAATATCAATGGTTTGTTTTGCAACAGCAACGTTTACAGGAATCTGTACACCTTCAGGAGCAGGCATTTCTCCAAGTTGAACAAGGGCCTGCGTAGCCAGCGAAAGTACAAAAGCACTGAAATCCGGACCGGGCCGCTCATCAGTACTTTCCGGTTCCGAGGACTCCTTCATGACAAAGTCTTGCTTCGGCTCAGCCTCCGCCTCGTTACGCTTCTCGCCTTCCTCGTTAAAGCGACGCTTATCGCGGACAACAAAACCTGAAGACTCTTCTTGCTCTGCCTTTTCATCAGCCATAATCGCCTCCCTAAAAGCGCAAACACAGATCACCAGACTGCGGCACACCATACCGCAGAGTTACACCCTGGAACAGCACCCGATTACGTTGTATCAGTTGCGCTCTTGCGTATGACATGCTTACCTTAGTATCATCCTGATTTCACAACAGAAGTCAAGATTTTGTCCGAATCTGGTAGAGAATGAAAGTAAAAATCCTAGGCTGTGGAACCTCAACAGGTGTGCCACTGCCTGGCTGCACATGCAATGTCTGCACCTCCGGTGATATTAAAAACTACCGTGACCGGACTTCTGCTTATATCGAACTCGATAACCAGAACTCTATTCTTATTGATGCCACAACAGATCTCAGACAACAGTCACTTAAATGGAACATTAAACAGGTAGGTGCGGTACTCTACACCCATGGCCATGCTGATCACATACTCGGAACTGATGACTTACGAGTTTTTAATTTCCGAACCAAAGCCCCCATTCCGTGTTACGGAACTCGCGAAACTCTTCAAACAATAGAGAAAACATTTCCCTATATCTTCTCCCGTAAAAACGGATACGAGGGGGGCATGCTAGCCCAATTAGAGCTCATAGAGATCTCCCCTCTTAAGCCATTTCACGTGCACGGCACGGAGGTTCTCCCCTTTGAGCTCTTTCATGGAAAAATGCCAGTCACCGGCTTTCGTATCGGGAATTTTGTCTATGCCACAGATTGTAATTCCATACCTGAGGCCTCTAAATCAGTTATGAAAGGAGCTAGGTACCTGATACTTGATGGCCTGCGCTACGAACCACATAAAACTCACTTTACCATCCCTGAATCAATAGAAGCGGCCCTAGAACTTGGCGCAGAGCAAACCTACCTTATTCACATGACCCATTCGCTAGATTATTCCGCTACCAATGCTGAATTACCGGAAACGATAGAACTCGCCTACGACGGGCTCGAACTCTCACTCTGATTCTGGTCGCTCAATCATAACTTTATGCTTGTGACGTCTGTGCATACCACCAGGCCTGCCCCCATCCGCTTTTTTTCCTCCCCTTCCTCGCGCTCTCTTCTCTGCAGTGGACGCAGCCTGCCCTGTCTGCTTCAGGTACGTATAGCGATCACTGATCTGATCTTGGTAGTCGTAGGGAAGCATCCGGTAAATCTTACGAGCTTCGCCAGAGAGCTCTTGCAAAGTTCCGGGTAAATTTAAACGTCGAACTTCATCTTCCCCAGACATAACGAGAAAGAAGAGCTCTTCAGAGATGTTATTTTGACAGAAAAGAACAATAGATTCTTGTTCTGGAGAGACATATTGGAAAACAAGCGAACACTCGGCAAGCTCCTTCTCAGTGAGCTCTCCTAAAATTCGCACACAATGCTCAGCGCTGATCTCTTCCCCGACAAAGTCCTCACCTTCGGCGTACGACGGCGCTCCTTCTCTATCGAAATCCTCATCAGGTGCGTTATGAAACTCTGGCATAGAACAATTCTATTCTAAAAGTCTTCCAATCTTACCTAAAACTCGTCAGGAGATAGGTCGCGAGCTTATAATCAAAAGGAGTCGTGATCTTAATATTCATCTCTTCTCCCTCAATCATACGTACACGTTCATTCTGCTCAACAAGCGATGCGTCATCCGTAGCTTCCGCGCCGCCACTCTGCAGAGCTGCCTCATGAGCCTTAAAAAGATGGCTAAATCGAAAACCTTGCGGTGTCTGAACCTGTCGAAGGCGACTTCTGTCAAGGGAACGGCAGACTGTTTCACTCTCATCCACCTCCTTGATGCTATTTGTACACCGAATGCCCGGCGATACGGCAGCACAATCAGCAAGTGCGTCCAGTACCCTTTGAATAAGGTCATGTGAAACGAAACAACGTGCTGCATCGTGGACGAGAATCTTCTGGTCTGACTTAACCTTGAGCTCTTTCCCGATATACTGGAGTGCGTTCCAAACAGATTGCTGACGCGTGGAACCTCCAGAAATAAGATGAACGTTGCGAGAACCTTCAGGCATCCTGTCCAGCACAGCAGCAAACGAGTCGTGCTGACTCTTCGGAACAGGTATGACAACAGAGGAAAGGTCGTGAAACTCTAAAAACGTCGAGAGCGTTTTTTCAAGCACGGTGGTTTCGCCTACAAGAGGCAAAAGCAACTTTGAGCGATCGCCCCCCATTCGAGTACTGGATCCACCAGCAGGAATAATCACATCAAAGGATTCCATACAGGCGACTCCGATCTAAAGGTAGACAGATGAAGGTAAACAGATGACTGTGGTCTTATCTGTGGAGTTATACTGTCGAGAGAGCTCAGGCAGCAGCTGAAAACATCTCGCGCAGTTCACCCATAACTTTATCGTGTGAGCGAGAGCGAGCAACCGCAATTTCAGAAGCTAAAAGGTTTTGAGCCGTATCGAGCATTTTCTTCTCACCAAAGGAAAGCTCTTTATCAACACTTAGAACGGAAAGATCTCTTATGACCTCAGCGATCTCAAACACTGATCCAGTTTTTATCTTCTGAGAGTATTCACGGAATCTTCTATTCCACGTTTGAGAATCAATCTTAAGAGAACGGTCTTTAAGAATAGCAAATACTTCTTCAACCGTCTTTTTATCAACTACACGGCGAAGACCAACGCTTTCTGCTTGAGCTACCGGTACCATAATCTTCATACCAGTATCGAGAATGCTAATTTGGAAAAAATGCTGGGCTGTCCCTGCGATCTTTTTCTCGAGAAGCTCTACAATTTCGCCAACACCATGCCCTGGGTAAACAACCTTGTCACCGGCTTTAAACTTGTAAGCTTTCCCTGATTTCTTTGAGTCTGAGCTAGTATTTTCCAAGGCATCCTCTCCTATGTGCGATTACGTTTGAGCTAGTATTATACTCTAAAAAACGTCTAAACTCAAACGCGAAGAGCTTCTTTTAATGCCATATTTCCGACCAGATCATTTACTGATTTTAAGTTATTTGTATTGAGAAACTGAGTAAGATCTTTTTTCAATTGTTGAACGAGCAACGGCCCTTCATAGATAAGAGCTGTATAGATCTGAACAAGCGAAGCACCGGCAAGCATCATGTCTACAACATCGTTACAATTTGAAATACCACCAACGGCAACTATAGGAATACGTCCGCCAGTCTCTGCGTAGATCTGTGCGACAACAGATCTCGCACGTTGAAAGAGTGGTTTCCCGCTCAATCCACCTTGTTGTGATTGCAGTCGCTCAGGGGAAGACAACCCCTCGCGTTTAGACGTTGTGTTGGTAGCTACTATACCATCAAGCTCACACTCAAAGCAAACCTCTATAAGCGTACCAAGTTCAGTAGGACTCAGATCAGGGCCCAACTTGACGAGAAGAGGTTTACGCTCCCTGTTCTTCTCCTTTATAGCCAGAAGTATCTCTTTGAGTTTGTTCTTTTCCTGCAATTTCGCGATTTCTCCTGTGTTGGGACAGGAAACATCAACAATGAACAGGTCACCAACCTCATGTAATGCTTCAAACGTCTGAGCAAAATCTGATGGCGCCTCATCCATTGAAACCTTAGTGGTTTTTGCCACATTGATTGCTAAGAGATCTCCCGGCTTGCGATATGAGGAGTGATATCTCGTAGCCCTCGGAACGACAACCTCAAGCCCTTCAGAGGGGAATCCCATTCGGTTTATGATCGCCTGATCCTGAGGGAGTCTAAATATTCTCGGACGCGGATTTCCTTTCTGAGGATGTACCGTAACTCCACCTGCTTCAATAAAACCAAATCCGAGAGCCTGCCAGATTGAGAGCGCTTCAAAGTTTTTATCGAGTCCAGCAGCAAGCCCTATTGGATTTTTAAACTTCAGCCCGAAAAGCTCTGTTTCAAGTTTTGCATCTTCAAAGACGCTGAATTGACGGAGCATCCCACTAAGCCCGAGAGCCTGCGCGACATGTCCAGTCTGTAATACAACTTTATGAGCAGTCTCTGCATCGAGAGAGAAGAGAAGTGGTCGAACAACTGATTTATACATACTCTATTCCCCTTTCATCAATGAGATCTTGAACACTAACTTTCAGGATTAATGCATCTTCATTATTCTCCTGATAATACCCTCTCCTGCGTCCAACCTCGTGAAACCCACACTTCTCATAAAGTTTCTGAGCTCGCAGGTTTGAAACACGAACTTCAAGACTACACCACTTCACAGCTACACGGTGAAGCGCCCGGCAAGTCTCTTCGATAAGAACCGTTCCAATACCGCACCTTCTTACTTCAGGCACCACACATAAATTTAAAATATGCGCTTCATCTTGAAAGATTCGAAACACGACATAACCACACAACTCGCCGGCCATACGGGCGCCGTAGGTTAGTGAATTACTCTGAGCAAATTCATCTAAAAAAAGCTTTTCTGACCAAGGTACTGGCTGGTGAGCCTGTTCGATTTGAGTAAGTTGAGGAATAGCTGCTGTACCCAGTCTACACACAACAGGGGTGAGGTTAAATTCAGATTCTTTAAAAGACGCAGCCACGAACAAAGTATAGCATCGGGAGGAAACGGGTAAAGGGGAAGTAGAGGGAGGAGTCTTTTTAACCAAAAAGGACGCTAAGAGCGCAAAAGTTAGGTCCTCTTGCGTTCTTAGCATCCTTTGTAAAGAAGCTCCCTAGTGAGTCTGCTTAAGCAGACTTCGCTTGTTCCGCGATCTGGGCAAAGCCTTCCGGATCGCGTACTGCGATATCAGCCAAGACCTTTCTATCAAGCTCAATATTTGCCTTCTTGAGGCCAAACATAAGAGCACTGTAGCTTAGACCTGAAATTCTCGCTGCAGCGTTAATACGTGTAATCCAGAGTCTTCTAAAATCACGCTTTCTTACCTTTCTATCACGGTAAGCATACGCCATGCTTCTTTCAACAGCAGTCTTGGCAAACGTAAAAACGTTCTTCCTTCTGCCCTTGAAGCCCTTTGCTTGCTTAAATACTCGCTTATGTCTTCTACGACTGGCGAATCCTCTTTTTACTCTCATGACTAAAAATCCTCTGAATTGGTCTTTAAAATTTATTTACATGCATATGGGAGCATGCGTTTTACAGCTCTAACATGAGTAAAAGTAAGCTCTTCTAATCCACGAAGCTGCCTCATACGCTTAGGTGCGCGCTTAGCAGTGTTGTGACTTCTATTCGATCTGCTGTGTCGGAACTTACCTTTCGCATTCACACGAAACTTTTTGTAAGCCGATCTGTTTGTTTTCATCTTTGGCATGCTAAGCCCTCTTCTCTAATTCAATACCGTATCCGGTCAATACACATAATAGGCACGGGCAGATTCGAACTGCCGACCTCTTGCCTGTCAAGCAAGCGCTCTAACCAACTGAGCTACGTGCCTTCATTTAGCTCTGGCGGTCATACCTAAACCAGCTGGCATAAGGAATTAAACGCTCGCTTTACAAGTGGCTGAACGACGTAAGTTACCGGATTAGTCTAAGAATTGCAACAAGCTGAGCAGAGTTTTTTATGCTTCTCGTACTGCAATGAGAATCGCTATGACCTCTTAACGAGGCTTTCATTCACCATCCGACTTCCGCGTAAACGAGGGCCATATGAGGTTTCCGGCATAAGTACCTGATTTGTTTGAGAGAGCGCCATCAGGTTTCTTTCCCCTTCCCTGCTCTGCACCTTAAGGTTTGCCGGAATAAGGTGACGTGCGCTCTGATGCGTGCCTATCGTTGTTAATGCTTTCGGATCAAATTGTGAGCAGAGTATTTGTCCTTTGTTTTTGCCCTTGGTCATCTGTTAATTCCCCCTGTATATGCTGTTGCTACCTCACGGCGAGGCTCAATATGCCTGAACCAACACCTTCGTATTGTATAAAACCTGTAATGAAAGAAAGGGTTTAAGACTGACGCCCTGTCTTTGTTGAAACAAACACAAACCGGCTACTGTATGAGAGAAAAGGATCTACTCTCTGGCTACCAATCAGTATTATGGCGCTCGGTGGGTAAATGGTGACTTAAAGGTCGAAAAAATGAAATGGACGCTATTTTTCAGCAGAAGTTGCTTCTTTATCCTTAACTGAAGAGATCATCTCACGAGTATCAGTGCCAGGCTTAAAGATTGAAAATGTTTTAAGGAGCTCATAAGCTCGTGAGAGCTGCGCATCACTCGCAAGCAGGTCCTTAAGCGGCATATCTTCAGGTCTGAGCCTATCAAGATCAGGACCAACGGTTGGTGTCTTATTAAGTTTTTGCATAGGCGCCCTGCTAGCACCTGAAGGGTTTTTAATAGCTCCCGGGAGATCTCCTTCACGGATACGGATAGGCTTGCGCTTTTCTTGCATCTGCTCAGTCTCTTCAAGCTCATCCAGAGCACTCTCTGATGGCTCAACAATAATATCAGGCTTTACACCAGTGACCTGAATAGAACGGCCGCTCTTTGTGTAGTAAAGCGCCGTAGTCAAAGTAAGAGCTCCGCCATTTGAAAGCGGGGTAATGGTCTGCACCGATCCTTTTCCAAAAGATTGCGTACCGAGTATCAGTCCCCTACCGTGATCCTTTAGAGCTCCCGAGACAATCTCTGAAGCTGAGGCAGATCCCCCATTAATAAGAACGATTACCGGGTAATCCTCCTCCGTGCCTTCCTGATGTGCAAAGAACTTTTGCTTCTGCTTTTCAACACGACCGTCCGTGTAAACGATCACTCCACTATCAAGGAAAAAGTCGCTAACCCGAATAGCCTGTGTTAATAACCCTCCTGGATTATTTCTAAGATCAAGGATAAGCCCGCGTAGCTTTTTATCAGGTCCCTGCAGGCTAAGCTTTCTGAGCGCCTTCTGCAGATCGTCTGCGGTGGTCTCCATAAACTGATTGATTCGCACGTATCCGAATCCATCTCCTAAATCTCTACTCCGAACGCTCTTCACCGTAATGGTATCTCGAACGATAGTAACGTCTATAAGATCAGGCGCGCCTTTGCGGTGTATCGATATCTCGATAGGAGTGCCACGTGGGCCACGGAGTCTCTTTACGGCATCGACGAGCGAAAATTCTTTTGTGAACTTACCTTCAATCTTGACAATGGCATCCCCAGCTCGAATGCCCGCTAGCTCTGCAGGCGAGCCCTCCATCGGAGAAACTACGACAAGTAAACCATCCTTAATAGTGATCTCAATACCGAGCCCTCCAAACTCACCGCGTGTCTGTACCTGAAGATCGTTATAGAAGTCGGGTTCGAGATAGCCACTATGCGGGTCAAGAGTGCTAAGCATTCCTTTGATGGCACCACCGATAAGCTCTTCACCTTCCGCCTCTCGCACATAGTCACGCTGCACAATTGCTAACACATCAGTAAACGTTTTTAGCTCATCAAAGAGAGCCTGATCAGGTGAGTCCTCTCGCGCAAGAACACCGGGAAGGCTGAGCCCCCCAATAAAGAGGATGCCAGCGAGAATAAAGATAAGAGAAATTAAGATGCGTTCGCGACTGCTTAGGATATTCTTCACGTTTTTAGACATAGGGAGTATAACGGCTCTATAAGCTCACAACATTAAGAAGCTAAAGGTACTGGAAGCCAGATAAAAGTTCCTGAGAATCCGCAAATACACAAAAGTTAGCTATAACAATAGGATAGCAAGGAAAAGCGAAAGGGAGCAAGAAGTTTACCGCAAAAACATACTTACCCTTCAACTTTATTACCTACCCGAAACTGCACCTGAAAGTATTTCTGGGGGTCCACCGGCTTACCACTTTCACGTATTTCAAAGTAAACAGGCTCATTCGAAGCCTCTCCCACCAGATCGCCTCCATCAACAAGGCTTGAGACCTTAAGAGATTCTCCGGGGATAATCCTCCCGTACAAGCTATAAACCCGGGCGCCGTGATCAAGAATAACAATGTTCCCAAAAACCGGCATCTTTCCTACATACATGACCTTACCGGGAGCTATCGCCCTAACCGATGATTGGTTAGAAACCTCAAACTCAACACCTTTCTGGAAAACCATATCAGAAAACTTGTCGTGTTTTCTCTTTCCATAGTCTTTTAACACAACACCGGTAACCGGGAGTTTGGTTGCCTCCTTCTTGAGCCCATTACCCTCAAAACGCTTAACAGCTTGAGGGACGGTATAGCTCTTGTCTGTCTTCGCCGTAGTATCCGAGACGAGAAACGTACTCTTCTCTCCCGTCAGCGAGGTCAGTACCGTTTGGAGCCTGAGCGCCTGAGCCTCCAGAGCGAGCATCGCTTTCTCTGCCTTTCCCTGCTGCTCTAGCAGTATACGGTAACGTGATCGTCTCTCCTGTACCTGCTTCTCCCTTTCCGATCTGAGAGCTTGAAGTTGCTGATGAAGCGCTTTTTGTTTTGTATATATGGTGGCAACTTCCTGTTCAATCTCTTCCCGGCGTCGAATCGCAGAAGAAATTCGTTTTAAAAGCATCCGGTCGGACTTCCGAATCTTTGAGAAATAGTAGGATGTTCTCAAGAAATTCCCACCAAGCGCCTCCATTACAAGCCCATCGCTTGCCTCTCCTTCCCGAGACATGTAAAGCGCTCGAATGCGCTTGAGCGCTCCCTCTTGTTCACTTCCAAATTCAAGCTCTAGCTCCTTAAGCTCAGCACTTATGTCCTCTTTCTTCTGACTAAGCTGTGTTAAATCTTCCTCGCTCTTTTTAAGCCGATTATCAGTTTCTTTAAGAGCTTGGTCGGAGCGCTCTATACTCTTCTTGCTGTTGCGAATCTGAGTCTCAAATGTCTCAAGTTGTTTTGAGTGGAGCGCTACCTGTTGCCTAATCTGTTCAAGCTTCGCGTCAGAACTCGTATCATCCTCTGCGGGGTCAGCCTCTGCAAACGCGAAAGATGAAAAAAACAATCCAAAACATAAGGAAACGAGCAGAATATTTCTCATAACTGCTCTTCAAAATGCCTGACAGCGAAAAAACTTCCGAGTAACCCTGTAAGGACACCAAGAACAAGTACCACAGCAATTCCAGAAAATCCGAGAAAGACGGGTTCAACATACAAAAAATCTAATACCTGCGTGCGTGCGAGAAAGCCTGTGGCTGAGGAAAAGAGACCGTATAAGCACAGAAGCGCGACACTGGAACCGATCAAGCCTTGAAAAAATCCCTCTATTAAAAAAGGCATCCGCACATATGACTCCGTGGCCCCAACAAGTTGCATAATAGCAATTTCAGCCCGTCTGGCATAAACAGCAAGACGGATGGCTCCTGTAATAATGCCTGCGGCAAGGAGTATCATTAAGCCGATTGCCAATGCGCCAAATCGTTGCACCACTAGTAGCACTCTCCTTAATTTGAGTATGAGCCCCTGCCGATACTCGATATAATCTACCGCCTCATGCCCTGAGTATTTCGCAAAGATGTCCTCATAAACTTGAGTTGCGTCCTGACCGGAACGAACAATCAAGGTGAATGACATTGGCAAAGGATTCCTCTCTTTTAGGCCTTCAAGGACGGCTTTTTGCTCACCAAGCTGTTCCTCAAATTCACGCAATGCTTCTTCTTTACTTGTCATCAACACCGACGAAATACCAGCCAGCGCCTCTAGCTCCTTGTGGAACTTCTGAATGTCCTCTTTCGCTATGCCGTCGGTAATATAAATTCTCATAGGAATATTTTTACCCGGCGCCCCAAAAAAATGTTCAACATTAGAACGCAAAAGAATGAGGGCTGAAAGGAGAAAGAGCGTAAGACTTACCGTTAAAGTAGTCACCACAAAGGTGAGCGGAGAAGCAATAATCGAGGAGACTGCCGTCTTAAGATGCTGCACCAATACACCACCAGCAGAAAGTCCCGGAAGCCGGTCAACGTCTTGCCAGATATCTTCAAGCCCATAATGAGGAGCTTTCGTTTGTAGATTTGTAGAGCGAGCTTCCATCTCAATCTAACCCCCGCGGTCTCTCGAAGTCCCCGATAATCTTTCCCCGATCCAAGACAACCGTACGCAAATTTATATCTTCAATAATTGAGAGATCGTGTGTTGCAACTACCACCGTAACGCCTGCAGCGTTTGCTTCAAGCAAAAGATCAAAAACGGTCCTTGCCATATCCGGATCTAGGTTTCCAGTTGGCTCATCTGCCAATATAAGTCTTGGTCGATGAATCAGAGCGCGAGCGACAGCCACGCGCTGCTGTTCGCCTCCAGAAAGAGTCTTTGGGAGAGAATGTTCCCTATCCTCTAGACGAATTGTCTTAAGAAGTCTTCTCGCAAGTCTATAACGATCCGAACGCGGCACGCCCTGAACTTCCAGCCCATAGGTGATATTGTCAATAACGGTACGCCTTGGCAGAAGCTTATAATCTTGAAAAATAACACCAACTTCACGGCGCAAATATGCCACGGCCTCCCTATTTATAGCCTGAAGGTTCCGCCCCGCCACGATAACCTGTCCTTTTGTAGCCTTTTCAGCGCCAAAAAGCAGCTTCAAGAGCGTACTCTTGCCAGCGCCACTTGCGCCTGCGATAAAGAGGAAACTCCCTTCATCTACGCGCAAATCTATACTCTTGAGCGCAGGCTGTTCAGGGGGATAAATCTTTTGTACACTGTGCAGACGTAGCATTAGACTCCGGGATTTGTATCGCCACATTATGATAATAAGAAACCTCAAAAAGTGCACTCGTTTTTTTCTCTGCCTAGCATTGATATGCGCACTCAGCTCATGCTCTTTCTTCTCCTCTCAAACGAGCTCTTCACTGGATCTCGACTCCGTGAATCCGGACTGGGAACTCTTTGCGGTTGGTGAAGACGATGCTCGCGTGTATCGCCATCAGGAATCGTATCATTCCCCACTCTTTCTCACGGCTATGAAAAAGTGTGATGTAAAGGTGAACCTTGATAAGCATTCTCGTTCGCTGGCAAGGCAACTTTTTGTGGGGCTAAAAGACATAAGACTCCTTGGCTCAGAGCAGGAACAAATAGATGGTCAACAGATCGCTCTCAGCCGTGTTACAGGAAATTATTCCGGTGAAAAATTTTATTTCGCACATTATATGACGGAAGAAGGTACGTGCCTTATCGATATTGTAACCTGGACCAAAAGCCCAAAGACTCATGGAGTCCCCCCTGAGTATATCTATCTCAGCCAAGCCGATCTCCTTTCTTTCATAGAATTTATCGATAGAAAAGGCCTCTCAACATAGCTACTATGATCATTGACCAGATAAAGTCACAACTCAAAGACATAGGCGGCTACGGCCTCCTTCTCAGCACTGTCGTACGCGATATCAGTCGCAACGGATTACAAACAAAGGAGTTTGTTCACCAGCTCATAAAGATTGGCACCATGTCCCTGCCGATCATCGTACTCACCGGACTCTTCACCGGAATGGTACTCGCCCTTCAGACAGCCTACGGACTCGCAAGATTTGGCGCAAAGAACTATGTCGGAAACATTGTGGGGATCTCTTTAGCGAGAGAGCTCGGTCCGGTACTAACAGCGCTTATGGTAGCTGGCAGGGTCGGATCTGGTATCGCGGCAGAGATTGGATCCATGAAAGTCACTGAGCAGATTGATGCGATAAGAGCCCTAGGAGCCAGCCCAATATCAAAGCTCGTCACCCCCCGACTGCTTGCCGCTATCATTGCACTTCCCTGCCTTACTATCTTTACCAATGTGATCGGTGTTTATGGTGGTGCGCTTATCGCCATATTTGAACTCGATATCTCGTCTCATTTGTATTTTAACTCAATGACACACATGGTCGTCATTAGCGACGTTATTGATGGACTTATAAAGAGCTGCATCTTTGGCTTACTCATTGTACTTATATCCTGCTATCACGGTCTTAGCGCTTCAGGAGGGACTGCTGGTGTCGGAGAAGTAACCACACGCTCAGTAGTATCAGCCAGTATTTACGTTATCGTTTCTGACTTTCTGGTTACGAAAATCCTTATTCTTATAGGCTCATGAATAAACCGATTGTACAGTTTAAAAATATTGAGATGCGCTTTGGGCCAAATGTCGTCCACAGAGACATCTCTCTTGATATCGGGAGAGGAGAATCTCTTACCTTCCTTGGCCCGAGTGGAACCGGAAAAACGGTACTACTCAAAATGATTATCGGTCTTCTCTCTCCTACCGCAGGCTCTGTTCACGTGTTTGACCAAGATATCTCTCAACTCGAGGAAGGAGAGCTCACCAAAGTCCGTCAGGAGGCCGGGATGCTATTCCAAGGAGGTGCCCTTTTTGATTCTCTTAGCGTGTTTGAGAACATAGCTTACCCACTCTACGAAGCCGGAGAACGCGACCCATTAAACGTCAAGAATCGAGTCTTTGAAACTCTTGAGCTTGTGGGGCTTCCAGAGGTGGCGGAAAAATCTCCTTCAGAACTCTCCGGTGGTCAGAAAAAGCGAATCGGCCTAGCAAGGGCTCTGGCGAGCAAGCCCGAGATAATACTCCTTGATGAGCCAACGACTGGCCTCGATCCAACCTCTATCCGAAGGATTGATAATGTCATCATACGTCTCAATGAAGAGCTTGGAATCACGACGATCTCGGTAACACATGATATTGAGAGTGCAAAGCGCATTTCAAAAAGATGGATATTGCTCCATAATGGACATGTTTCTGCTGACGGCCCGGTAGAGGAGCTGATACAGCACAACGAGCGTGTTCAACATTTCATAGAAGGAAACTGGAACACGGGAGAATAATAGCGTTATGAAAAAATCAAATGAGCTTCAAGCAGGCGTATTCATTTTATTTGCCACAGCTCTTATCATTGTTGTTCTCTTTACCCTTGGAAAAGAGAGACAGCTCTTTGCCGATCTCGTCAACCTTCACACCTCTTTTGAAGATGTACAGGGATTAGCTGAGGAGGCACCAGTTCGCCTCGGAGGAATTACGATTGGTCGTGTTGATAAAATAGAATTTTCCGACAATCTAAAAGACAACAACGTTCATGTCACTCTCCTTATAAATGAAGACTTCCTAAGTCGCGTCAAAAGCGATTCAAAGGTGAGCATCGATACACAGGGGCTTTTAGGCGATCGTTTTATAAGTATCTCCCCCGGGGTAAGTGGAGCAAAGCTCTCCCCCGGAGCAGAATTGCAAAGCTACGTGACAGGCGATATCGCAAGAGTACTCGACAAGGCGGGCATCGTAGCCGAAGAGGCTGCTAACATCTCTCAGAAAGCGAGCAAGATCCTCACCGAGCTGGAAAAAGATACCATTAAGAACATGTCTCAATCATTTAAAAGCCTTGCCAGTATCACAGCACAGATTGAAAAAGGCGAAGGATTTGTGGGCAGATTGGTATACGACGAAAAAGAAGGAAAGGAAATTATCCGCGGACTTGCCGGAGCGTCAAAGAGCCTTGGAAATGTTTCTAAAGAAATAGAGGAAGGCAAAGGCCTTATTCATGCACTTGTGTACGAAGAAGAAGCTGGCGATACCGTACGTAATGTCGCGACCGCGTCAAAGGAGCTGGCAGAAACATCAAAAGTCATCGGAGAACTCTCACGTGATATTAAGAATGGCAATGGCCTTCTCCATGACCTTATCTATCAGAAAAGTCCCGAGGGTATGGATGAGATCATGCATCAGCTTGTAAAAGCCGCACAAAATCTAGAAAAAGCGACGAGCGCACTTGCCGCTGGCGGAGGAACTCTTGGAGCTCTCCTTGTAGATTCGCAGATCTATGACAATCTTGTCGAAGTCACCGATGAAGCGAAGAGAAGCTTTCTCCTAAGAAGCGCGATACGGAGCTCACTCTCAAAAGATGATGAAGACACAGACGAGTAAGAGGCTATCTCCATGGCGAATGAGTTTCTCTTCGGCTACGGCAGTCTTATAAATTCAAATGCCCGTCCAGAGATAGTCACTCCACAGAACGGTGCTCTTCCAGCTTTCGTATCTGGGTATAGGAGATTTTGGAATTCCTATTCTCTCTCCGGATATGCTGTGGTCGCCATCGAACCTGAAACTCTTAGTCGATGTAATGGCGTACTGCTTCCAGTGGCCCAAGAAGATTTTTTAAAACTCGATGCACGAGAAGCACAGTATGACAGAGTACAGATCAACACGAAGGATTGTGCCTTACAGAACGGCATGTCTCTTCCCGCAGATAGTAGAATTTGGGCCTATGCGGTGCGAGTAACGGTTACACCAGATGAACACTCACCGATCCTACAGTCCTATCTTGATGTCATCTTGCAGGGATGCCTTGAATACGGAGAAGACTTTGCAGAGGAGTTTATTAAAACAACACACGGATGGGATGCTCCTCGCAAGGCTGATCGTGAGCATCCACTCTACGTTAGAGCCCTTAACACCTCAAAGGATTATGAAAAAATCGAAAAACTGCTCAGTCAGAGCAGCGGAACGGCACCGCGCCTGTGAAGCTCCTGCTCCATTCGCTCGATATGATATCTATCTTCTCCAAAAAGAATTGGTGTCCATTTGCCTAGCACTGGAAGGAGTTCGCAGTCAAAAGGGAAAACACCATTAGGCGAGCTTCCATCAAAGAAGAGATCTCCCATCTCGGCAGACAGTTCACTAAAAGTCTGAGCAGGAGAAACCGCACGATAAAATTTCCATGTAAACGTTTCTGACCGTAGCTTCTCACCAAAAGACTCTTGAAGCCTGTCAAGAATTCCGTATACAAACGTTGAGCCATTTAAACGCGGATTATTCTCAATGGGATAAACTCTATTATCATGAGTAACTACGTAATCAAGCCCCACTATTCCGCGAAACCCATCATCTCTCATCTTCTCAACAATGAGTGATGAAGTTTGCTGAATATAGTGGCGTGTGTCTCTCTGCAAAAAGGTACTGCTCTCGTTTCCGCGGTGTTTAAGGTTAGAAAAGAGCTGAACAGAAGTTCCTATATGATAAATATTGCCATCGCCAGCGATGATCCACTGATCGTTCGGGGACGCGATAACTGACAGGAATGGCTCAACGAGCACCTCTAATGCACCGCTACGGCAGATTGATTGAAGACTCTCTTTGATGCTCGCCTCTTCTACCATTGCGAGTGAAGATCCGTTTGCCCCTTCCGAGCCTCTAAGCATAAGTTTTGGGTAGCTTTTTAGGAGTCGGACAACAACAGCTTCTAATTTTTGAGCATTGGTAGCGTTTTCAAGCTCACAGGTGAGCCCTTCTACTACTGGGATGCCAAGCTTTTCACACTCAGCCTTAAAGGATCTCTTGTTAAAATATTTTTCAGCGAGATGCTCATCACACCCAAAGAGCTCCATGCCAAGAGCTCTAGAGGCCTGCGCTTCGCTCTTTCCAGAGTAGTATGGAGCCAGTGTAAATTCACTCACATCACTCCCTGTCGTCTCACGAACAATATGCGGCTGTTGCTGCAAAAGGGACGCGACTGGAAGACGAGTACCTACCTGATCGAACTCAATGACACTTCCGGGACCAAGCCCCTGCTCACGTAACCACTTCAAGTAGTCTTTCTGGAAAGTGCCACAGGTAGCAACAACATCACTCTCACTGGCTAACGGAAGTGCGCGAGCTTCACTGGCATGTAACGCCTCCCAATCTATCTGATCGCTATCAAGTTCATAGTGCGGCTGTGAGGTCACGCTGGCGGCAAAAAGAGCCCGTTTCCCCGGCGCGCCAGAGATAAGGTTTCTGATAGCAGGTCGGTATGAACTCGTAGAGCATGTGCCTGTGTATGTTGATTCCCCAGCGAGCGTCTGAGGAGGAATCCCTGAAAGACTCTCGCCTACGAACGCGTCTGTTGTGATCTCGGTCCTCAAAAAATTGGTTGAGGTAAAATTTTCTGCGTTTAGATAAGTATCTGCCATTTACTCATAGCCCTATTAAAAATAGCCGCGAACATAGTAGGCGATAAAGAGATCTTGCACAATGTTCGAGTTTAAGTTTAAGAGAGAGAAGCTTACATCAAGGACACTACTTGTGCTGCTGGGCTAGCGCTTCAAATTTCTTACGGGCGAGTACCGCCTCTTCGTTCATCTGGGCTCGGGTATAGGCCTCTGAAAGACAGTACCATACCCGTTCATCCTGCTCATTTATCTTAATTGCTTCATTGAGAACGATAATTGCCTCTTCAATAATGCCACATTCAACAAGAGAAAAGCCAAATCGAGTTAAGAGCTGAATATTCTGCGGCGAGAGCTCATATGCCTGTTGGAACACACGTGTCGCTGAAGGCACATCCCCTGTCTTCATCAAGCACTGTCCGAGGTTAGAATAGGCATTCAGGTAGTCGGGCTTAAGAGTGATTGCCCTCTTAAAATGCGAGATGGCCATAATGTAGCTTTCACGCCTCATATAGAGAACCCCCATGTTACAGTGGGCCTCAGCACTCTTCTGATCTATTTCAAGAGCTTTGGACAGTGAGCTAAACGCCTCCTCATATCGCTTAAGCTCCATTAATACATACCCGTAGTTTACCCAAGTATCGAGATAGGTATCATTAAGCTCTACCGCCCGTTTAAAGGCAGCTGCGCTCTCTTCTAATCGTCCATTGCAGTTATGCTCTACTCCAAGCTCATGAAACCCTTTCCAAGTAGTTGGTTGCTCTTCTGATTTCTGTTCACCAAGCTTTGTGTAGAGTTGGGATTTCTTTTTTTTCTTCTTTACGCTGTCAATATGCCCGAAATGGTGCAGACGGATTCCACTGTGGATAAGACTCACATCTCTACATTCATTGATGCTGTGCTCCGTGAGCTCATGAATCCTGCCGCGATACTCGATATCGGGACGACGCGGGAATAATCGACAGAGACTACTCTCAAAGAAGCCCATATGCCCCTTTTCCCAGTGAGGAAACTCCCCTTGGCAGGGCATGTAATTACTTAGGCGGTGATCGTTACTATAGTGACGCTGAGTCATCAGATACGCCTTACTGGTATCTTTCAGAAGGGAGCGAAACTTTTCATGGTCTGACTCATCGATCCGCTCATCAGCATCGAGCACCAATATCCAGTCAGATGATGCCTTTTGAATCGAAAGGTTACGAGGAAGCGAAAAGTCATCACACCACTCAAAGTCATAAATCGCAGCATCAAACTTTTGAGCTATCTCTTTTGTGCGGTCAACTGAGCCAGTATCAACAAGAATAATCTCATCTACAAGCGCAGCAACGCTTAAAAGCGCTTCCTCTAAGAAGCGCTCCTCATCCCGTGCAATCATGCACAGTGATACCGTAGGTTTCTCATTCTTTTCCATCTCACCGAGTAAAATCGGCGGTTTAAAAACATTCCTTCAGAAAAAACTTAGTATATCACCTATTTTCAGCCGCTTAAGAAGCCCCCCTCCCCCAAAAAAGCTCCCCCTTGCTCTTAATCTTCCTCTTCCTCTTCCTCTTCCTCTTAATCTTGCACTTGCACCTCCTCTTAATCCTCCTCTTAATCTTCATCCTCCTCTTCCTCCTGCTCCTGCTCCTGCTCCTGCTCCTGCACCAAGTACTCCCCGACTAACCGTCATTGCGAGGAGCTAACTCTTACACTGGGTCAGAGCAGGTGCAGGAGGAAGAGCCAGTGCAAGTGCAAGATTAAGAGGAAGAGGAAGAGGAAGAGGAAGAGGAAGAGGAAGAGGAAGAGGAAGAGGAAGAGGAAGATTCTAAAGAGCGTAGCTCTTTGTCAACGAGAATTAAGCAAGCTTCTCTTCAAGATACTTTTCAAAACGTTCAGCTACAGTATCCCAAGAAAACTCAGCGGCTGCTCTGGCTTTGCCTCTGGCACGCAGTTCTTGCTGGCGTTTGGAGTCTTTAAGGAGTGAAACAGTAGCGTCGATAAACCGATCATAGTAATCGTCTTTTCCGGGGATGCCATCTATTAGCAGCCCACAGTCCCCTACTGTCTCCGGAAGCGCTGCCAGAGCGGTTGTTACCGGAATTGCTCCAGCTGCAATAGCTTCCATTGCAAGGATACAACTCGTCTCTTGAAAAGTGTTTGGATAAGCAAGGATTGAAGACTTCTGAAGTTCTTTTGCCAGCTCTTTCTGAGTAACATTACCGTGAAGAGTTGCTCCCGGCATTTGCGTAACAGCATCAAGGAGCGGCTTATACCTCGCCTGAATCTCTGGCGCATACTCTTTTGCCCCCCGGTACACTTCAAACCCGCTAAAGACCTCAAGCGTTGCTTCAGGGATCTGCTCTCTAATACGTGGAAACATCTTAACAAGGTGATCTAATCCACGAAAAGGAGTAGCGGCATATATCAATCTGTATGGGCTACGCTCCTGTTCTCCCTGAAAGCTCTCAAGATGAATCCCGTTTCGAATTGTAAAACACTTCTCTCTCGGTAGACCGGACATTTCACTAAGCGAATCAGCGTGCCAATCACTTACCGTAAGTACTCCATCTATAACTCTTGCCAGCCGCTTATCACCCAGACCAAAATTATGTACCTGATCGTAGGAGTCTCCAGTCCAAAAAAACTTCTTACGTGCCGGAAGAGGATAAACAAGAGGAATCCACTCTCGTATCGAAATGAACACATCTACTGCTTTTAATCCTTGCGCCTTAGACAGGTGATAGTACGCTGGCTTTGATTCTGGAGGATTCTTTTCGCTGGTAAAGACAACAACACTGTGCCCTCTCTTGTCGAGCGCCTCTGCTAACCGAATAAGACCAGTCTCTGTGCCCCCCATTGGTCGCTCTTCCAGCGACTTTGCGTGCACGGGTAATAGGCTCTGGGGATAGAAAACTATCTTCATTATTATTCTGATGCTGCCACTTTCAGAGCGCAGCAAAGTATTGTGGTAGCAACCCGAATCTCTTCAATATCAGGTTTTGTTGGCGCAATCCGTATATTGGCATCTTTTGGGTCTTTTCGGTACGGGTACGTTGCTCCAGCAGGTGTGAGTTTTACTCCAGCAGCCCCGGCCAACTCTACGGTACGCGTCGCTAGTCCCGGCTTCGTATCAAAACTTATAAAATATCCACCTCTGGGCTTTGTCCAAGTGGCGAGATCTGTCCCTCCAAGCTCTTTTTCTAGAACTTCAAGCACAGCTTCAAACTTAGGTCGAATGATGTCAGCATGCTTTTTCATGTGCGCCTCAAGCCCACCGTCTATACCCTCAAAGAAGAGCACGTGTCGTAACTGCTCAATCTTATTTGGCCCTATGGTCTGTGTTCCAAAAAGCTTTAGAAGGTGATCACGATTTTGGGGGCTTGCAGCCATAAATCCCAGACCAGATCCGGCATAGGTAACTTTTGAGGTCGAACCAAAAAGGTAAAGCATATCCTCTGCGCCGGCAGCCTCAAAAGTTTTGTACATACTGAGAAGCGTATCTTTATCGCTTTCGTATAAATCATGAATCGCGTATGCATTATCAGCAAAGATTCTAAAGTCTGAGGCTGCTGGCTTAAGGTTGGCCAATTCTTGCACAACACTATCAGCAAGTGTAATCCCCGTGGGATTACTGTATTTTGGAACAAGCCACATTCCCTTAATCGCACTATCTTTCTCTACAAGCTCACGTACTGCGGCGACATCAAGCCCCGCCTCATTGACATCAACAGGAATCATCTCAACGCCGAGGGTCTCAAGCATTGTAAAGTGTCGATCATATCCGGGAACAGGACAGATAAATTTAACAGGACTGTCTCCTTGCTGCCATGCTACGCTCTCAGAAGAGACGCCCTTAAGAAGGGCCCACATCATAACACGCCCCATAAGAGCGAGACTTGAGTTTTCTCCGACGATCATAAGATCTGGAGATACGTCCAGAACAGGCGCAAAGAGCTCACGGGCCTCCTTCAGTCCAGCAACCCCACCACCATAGTTTCTAAGATCAGTGCCGGTAGTACTATCTTTAACCTGTGAGCTGTCCGTTATGACATCGAGAATACCATCAGAGAGGTCAAATTGTGCCGCAGCTGGCTGACCACGGGTAATATCCAGCGCAAGATTCTTAGATAGAAATTCCTGATACTCTTTATATGCTGATGTTTCCACTCTCTATTCCCTTATAAACTTAAAACCGTACAGATATAGTCGCAGGATCGCCTGCTAATGTACAGAAACAGTCCGGCAAAAAATACCTATCTAGATTTAAGAGGATAAGGCCGATCAAGTAACCATGATAGCAATAACGCTCTGTACCGGACTACTCTGCTTGTACCTGTGTGTACTACGTCCGATATTGAAATTTTATGAAGTAAAGAGGACTCGCACTTTCTTGAGATACTATCGGCACTTTCAAGCCCGACAGGTGCGTGAAGCGTACCCGGAACTCCATCATTTAACTCTGAGTGAGATCCGAGCACGCTATAATGTAAGCGAAGCTTACAATAGACTGAGTTAGTCAGCCTGTTTTCTTAAGAACGTTGGAATCTCATATTTCTCATCGTCTTCAGTGCTTGAAAGAACAGAGAGCTTCTTGAGTTTCACAACTTCACCTGACGCGTCCGCAGCACTTCCTGATACTTGAGCTGGAGAAGCACCTGCTCCCGGTGCACTCAGACCTGGCTTCGAGCTTGAAGCTCCAGCAACAGAAGTCATTGACACAGTGGTAACGTCTTCACTGACATCACCAAAACCAGTTGCGATAACAGTAACACGTACTTTGTCCTCAGCATCTGGATCGATAACCATACCCCAGATGATGTTCGCATCATCATGAGCTTCAGCATGGATAAGCTCAGCAGCCTCATTAACCTCAGTAAGTGTAACATCAGGGGATGCCGTAACGTTAATAAGTACACCACGAGCACCGTGAATAGAGATGTCTTCAAGAAGAGGACTTGAAACAGCTTTCTCAGCAGCTTCCAGAGCACGGTTATCACCAGAAGACTCCCCAGTACCCATCATGGCCATGCCCATTTCAGACATAACCGCGCGTACGTCAGCAAAGTCGACGTTAACAAGACCTTCATAAAAGATAAGATCACTTATCCCTTTTACAGCTTGGAAGAGAATATCATCAGCTCTTCGGAACGTGTCGAGAAGTGATGTGTTCCTACCGGCTATTGAGAGAAGGCGCTGGTTAGGAATGGTGATAAGGGTATCAACTTGCTTTTTAAGTTGCTCAATACCACGTTCAGCATTGCGCATACGACGCTTTCCTTCGAAGAGGAAAGGCTTTGTAACAACACCAACAGTTAAACAGCCAAGATCTCTTGCCACTTCAGCAACAACAGACGATCCAAGAGTTCCTGTACCACCGCCAAGTCCAGCTGTAACGAAGACCATGTCGGCACCTTCAAGCGAACTACGGATAAACTCTGAACTCTCTTGAGCAGCCGCGTATCCAACGTCAGGATCGGCACCAGCACCGAGTCCGCGAGTGACCTCTTGTCCCAGTTGAATTTTCTTTTCAGCCTTACTTGAAAGAAGTGCCTGTGCATCAGTGTTCGCCGCAAAGAATTCTACTCCCTCAAGGCCACTGGTAATCATATTATTTACGGCATTAACTCCGGCACCTCCAATACCAAAGACTTTAATATTCGCCTTGGTGTCCCGGAGCAAATTCTTTACATTTTCGCCGCTCTTATCTTCTGCACTCATAGCTTTCCTTTTAAGTTAGGTTTTCGTTTCAATTAAGATTTAAAATCGTTTTTCTAAAATCACAGCAGTTCTAAATCACAGCAGTTCTAAATCAACTGCCGGTTTGATACCGTATTTAACAAGGTTTACCTAAAAAGAACCACACTGCTCGCGCGTCTCCTCATGTAAACACAAAACAGATAGAAAAAAGTGTTGGGAACCTACTATATTCCTTCACCCTAAACTTTTCCAGCTCCCCGAATGAATTATTCAGGTAAAATGTATGTTTAGGAGCACCAGTAACATCCAAAGAGAAGCACCATGAAGGGCTAACTCAGTGAACGGCGACCACTTAACTTTAGGCCTCTTAAAGTTAGTAGTTGCAACTGTAGAGTTAAACCAGAAGCGGGTAAAAGTAAAGAAAAAACGGCCAAAATAAAACCGTCGTTTAAAATAGAAATGAGTACGTAAAAGCCAACACAGGTTATCAACAGCCGCTGTGGAAAACTACTAAAAATGCTCCCCTATCCACCTAGCCACATTCTTGATGCGGCGCGCAATCTTAGATTGCCCGACATCGATATGAAGGGAGTTTCTGGAATTGGCTGCATGTCTTACTAGCCCAGCCGCAGCCGAAAGCGCAGGTGAAGAGATAAGCTCGCTGAGACCACTCATGCCGGCATGAGATCCCATGAGTGATTTTCCACAGCGAACAGGCATACCAAGTGCTTCCTGAGCAGCCTGGGCGATACCAGAGAGCGAAGAGGTTCCTCCGGTTATGACCAGACCACTTGTAAGAAGATCCTTACATCCACTACGGACAAGCTCTTTTTGCACAATGGAAAATATCTCGTGAATTCTCGGCTCAATGATCTCAGCCAGAACACTCCTTGAAAGAATTCGCGGAGGATGTCCACCCGTTGATGGCACTTCAAGAGTCTCATGACCAAAAGAAAGGTGAGTGGTCGCAGAACCATACTCACACTTCATAGACTCTGCCGCAGATATAGGAGTTCTTAAGCCCGAGGCGATATCGTTGGTAATATGTGCCCCACCGATAGGAATGACTGAAGTATGTTTTACCGCACCTCCGTGATAAACGGCGAGATCTGTAGTCCCTCCTCCAATATCAACCACACAAATTCCAAGTTCCTGCTCTTCGGGGGTAAGCGCAGCCGTCCCAGAAGCAATACCGCTGTAAACAATATCGCGAACAGCGAGACCACACTTGTTCGCACACTTTACAATATTCTGAGCGCTCGCTACGGCACCAGTAACGATGTGAACACGGGCCTCAAGTCGCACGCCAGAGATTCCGAGCGGCTCCTTAATGCCATCTTGCCCATCAATAATAAAGTCCTGCGGCAATACATGGAGCACCTCACGGTCAAGGGGAATCGCTACGGCTCGAGCCGCTTCAATGACACGATCAACATCAAGGACGCTCACTTCTCTGGCTTTGATCGCCACTATCCCGTTACTATTAAATCCCTTGATGTGACTTCCACTCAGTGACGCAAAGACACTACCAATCTCGCTGCCCGCCATCTTCTCGGCTTGCTCAACAGCCCTATGAATGGAGTCCACGGTAGCGTCAATGTTAATCACAACTCCCTTTCGTAGCCCCTGTGAAGGACTTGTTCCAACACCGAGAATAACAAGGTCTCCCTCGGGACGGACCTCAGCTGCTACGACAGAGGTGACAGACGTTCCAACGTCAAGACCTGCAATGATGTTTGATTTAGAGCTCATAGTTTAAAAATAAACGAAATATCATAACCTTAGCAAGAGACAATCTAACAGTCTTCTGACCACTCTACTTGTTTTC
This sequence comes from bacterium, assembly GCA_030431715.1. Lineage (GTDB taxonomy): Bacteria > Bdellovibrionota_C > UBA2361 > UBA2361 > RFPC01 > JAUIIO01. The sequence goes on along the minus strand of JAUIIO010000001.1, from coordinate 92,590 downwards.
CTTCATATCTTCTTCCTTTAGCCTCACAATTCCTAAGCGCTTAAAGGCAAGGTCCACCTCTTCGATCTGATGAAGCTTGAGTCCCGGCTGCGTAAGGATCTCCTTAAGCCTCTTAGCCTCTATCTCAAGTCGATCAAATTGTGACTTGCTGCCGTTAAACACAACAGGGAAAGGGAGCTCACGAAAAGATACGCTAAGCTCAGCACCGTTATTCATAGTAACGTGCCGGGCGCGAGCGCCAAGAACATCTTCAAGTAGCGCTATCGCTCTGGCAACAAATGCAAGTCGAGATTTCATGAGCTCAGGTGACATGCTCGTTGTAAGCACTCCATCAACGACCGGATAGCTATCATCAGCAACTTCAGGCGCAGGGCTTAAGAAACCTCCATCCTTAGAAACCAACCAAGGTTTTTGTCCAAGCTGAGTTACAAAAGCTGGTTGCCTCTCTACAACAGAGATATGAAAGCAACGAAAAGAGAAAAAGCCACATCTCGCAACTTCAACGTCGCGAACCATGGGGTCAAGTTTAATCGATTGCTCCACATCCTGAGGAGTAGTTAGCCATCCGATATTTGAGAGCTCTCCCGGGAGACGACTTATAATTCTATCTCGAGATAAAGTGGTATTACCGGCAACATGCAACTCACGACTATACAGCAGCGAATCACTCACCTCTCCGAGAAACTCACCGGTACGAGAAAATGTTTCAGGAGAGACGTAGTAGCCAGATCCAGCAATAATAGCAGTAAGTGAAATAAATAAGAGGGCGTACTTCATCAGGCAAATCGAATAAAACCGCAGTAAACGCTTCTTAGCGTAGCATGAATAGAACAGCTTTTGCTATGTATAAAGTTGAGATCCTAAAATGTAAGACAACGGCTCTCACTTGTGGGCTCAGACCATGAGTTCCTAAGCCTGATCTTCGAAAATGACAACCTCAGGACGAAGTTCGAGCCCTTTCTGTTCACGAACAACCTGCTGACAAAACTCAATAAGCTCACGGACATCGCTCGCGGTAGCTTCACGTTCAGGGTTCACGATCCAATTTGCATGCAGCTGCGATACCATAGCTCCTCCCCGACGTTCGCCCTTAAGACCAAGCTCCTCAAGCACCTTACCGGCTGGAAGAATTACGCCATCTTCTCCTGTTGGATTTCGAAATGTTGAACCAGCGGATGGGAGAGTAAGCGGTTGAGTATCTTTTCGGTACTGTAAATGCTTCTGTCTGGCCGCTTGGGTGCTCTCACGATCACTTGCTGTAAATTCTAATTCAGCCTCAACTATAATGGCATCCGTGGGAATACTCGCTTGTCGATACGAGAAGGAAAGATCATCTCTACGTGCAGTAACAAGCTCTCCCTTACGAGTTACGAAAGTAACACTTTTTAAAACTTCGCATATTTCACTCCCATGAGCTCCGGCATTCATGCGAATAGCCCCTCCAACAGAACCCGGGATACCACCTGCAAACTCAAGACCCGAAAGGCCCATTTCAGATGCCTTTCGAGATAAGGTCATAAGTGAAGTAGCGGCTCCAACTCTGCAAAGAGTACCTTTAGTATACTCAGTATGCCGAAACCCCTGCCCTAGCCTTATCACTGGAGTCCTAACACCTGCATCAGAAAAGATACTGTTACTCCCAAACCCAAGAACTATTGGAGACACCTCCACAAGTTCAAAGAGCGCCATGGTCTTTTGAAGGAGAGAGGTACTTTCGGGCTCTACCAGACACTGCAACGCTCCTCCGATAGAAAAGGTATTATATCTGGCACCTGAAACGTTCTGGCGTGCACTCACGCCTTCGGCTTCAAGTGCGGCGAACAGTTCTGAGGTAGTCGCTTTGGCTTCACGCATTACGCCATCCCGGCAGCTCGTAAACCTGCCTGCGAATCGGCAACGTGCCCTTTGCTGATAGTATCAGACAGGGACTTAGCCGCTTGCTCCGCAAATCCTCCGATAGCACCAGCCCCAAGACACAAGAGCACATCTCCTTCGGTAGCATTTTCAAAAAGTTGTACTCGGGCTTCATCATAAGAGGAGAGATAGGTGCTCGCCGGGTGAGCGATGTCTCGGGCTAGATTCTGCCCGCTAATTCCCTCGAGAGGTGTTTCACTTGCTGCATAAACATCGGTCACAAAAAGTTCATCACAATCAGAAAACGCTTCACAAAATTCACGGTAACAATCTCTTGTACGAGTGTAACGGTGCGGCTCAAAGAGTACTCTGATCCGTCTACCCTCATAAGCTTTCCGTACCGCTGAGAGCGTTGCCTTAATCTCAACAGGGTGATGACCGTAATCAGAAAGCACAACAAGACGATCCGAAGAAAAGAGCTCTTCAAGCCTTCTCTTTACACCAGCATAACGCGAAAGAGCGGCTTGGATAACCGAAGTATCGATTCCAAACTCAAGCGCAACAGAAATAGCAGCAAGCGCATTCTCAATCATGTGTCGTCCAGGCTTCGCTAGGGTAACGCGAAATGACGGGCGCTGCGAAGATATGACAGTAAAAGTGCTTGTCAGCCCCTGTTCTACAATATCATCAGCACGAACCTCGGCATCGTCTCCAAACCCGTAAAGCACAGTACGCCTCGTACACTTCTGCGCAAGTTTGCGAACTTCTGGATGATCGGCACAAAGAACGGCAAGACCATAAAAGGGAACATTCTCAACGAAATCGAGAAATGACTTCTTGAGATCCTCAAAAGAATCATAAGCCGTCATATGCTCTTCATCGATGCTGGTTACAATCGCAACCGTAGGCTTAAAAAGAAGGAAGCTCCTATCGCTCTCATCTGATTCAGCGATTATGTATTCACCATCGCCAAGCTTACAACCGGTTCCCGTTTGAATGAGTTGCCCTCCCAAGAATATTGTGGGATCGAGAGCCGCCTCTTCAAAAATGGCGCCGACCATACTTGTCGTACTTGTCTTGCCGTGCGAGCCGGCGACAACTATTCCGTACCGCAACCGAATAAGTTCAGCGAGCACCTCCGCTCGCTTTACGACAAGGAGACCACGCCGCTTCGCTTCAACAAGTTCAGGATTCTGATCTTGAACTGCTGAGGAGTAAACAAGGAGTGTGGCTTCCTCCGGCACATTCTCAGCGCTATGCCCTTCAGCGATTCGCGCTCCGAGCTTTTCAAGGCGCTGACATGTTTGACCATATGAAATATCTGAGCCTGAAACCTGAAAGCCCATTCCGAGCAGCAACTCAGCGATGCCCGACATTCCGGAGCCCCCTATTCCGGTAAAATGAAAATGAAGTTGCTGGTTATACACAAGCTTTCTGTCCTAAGAGAATCTCGAAAGGCTCCGGATGAGCTTGTGCCCGGGAGCCCCTCTTTAACATCGAGTCAGGTTAAGCTATAACATGCCTTTATGCAAAAAGCTCCACAGGAGAGATATCTCGCCAAAACTCGCCGCGGCTCCAGTCATAGCTGGGCCAACTCCCTCTTTGCCGGTTTACCACCTGAAACACGTGTATTAGATATCGGACCTGGAAGCGGAATCTCAGCAAACATGCTTAAAGAACATGGCATTGAGTCGCTTTACGCCGTTGAAATAGACCAAGACGCGAGGGAGCATGTTGCGCCTCTGTATAAGAGAGTTGAGGCTGACATTTCAGCCTTCCGTGGGGAGAAGTTTGATCTCATACTCTTACTTGATGTTTTAGAACACATGACCGATCCCTTCTCATACCTTAAAGTAGTCAGTGAGCATGTTTCCTCTGAAGGACGAGTACTTATTTCCCTTCCGAATATCGCTCACTGGTCTATTCGGCTACAACTTCTCTTTGGCATGTTTCACTACACAAACCGGGGTATCCTCGATAAAACACATTTTCAATTTTTTACACGCAAACGGGTTTTTGAGCTCATTGAGTCTGTACCGGAGCTTAAGCTTCTGTCCATTTCCTCCTCAATCTCACCTGCTGAGTTTGTCGTCCCAGAATGGATAAGCGAGACCTCGCTCTTTAGCCTTTTTTGCTCCTTTCGAATGTTCTTTGCTCAGTTGCTCCCTGGCCCCTGCGCCTATCAGCACTTGGTTGAATTAAGAGCTTCCTAAAGACATTTCGAGCATTAAACGATATACTCTACAGGTCTTCTGTTTGGAGCACCGTCTTTAACGTAAGAGGTTTTAACCATGTTTGGTGTCAGCATTCCTGAAATTCTTATTATTCTTGTAGTCGTACTTTTGGTGTTGGGACCAGAAAAACTTCCTAGCGCCGCGCAAAAAGTAGGAAACTTTCTTGGCATGCTCAGGAATCAGACCGATTCTATCCGAAGAGACTTTTACAATTCAATCTATCCTCCTGCTGAAGAGATAAAGCAGTCGTTAGAAAATACAAAAAAAGAATTAAGAGCAGTCGCAAAGGAGCTCGGCGGTGAAGAGTACCTGACCTGTGAACAGCAGGCGATTTTGGAGCAGGAGCAGGAGCAGGAGCAGGAGCAGGAGCAGGATAAAAACGAGAAGGTTTGAGAACAAGATGGTAACTGAAGATCAGCTGGAACATGAGGACGAAGAAGGTGAAGAGATGCACTTTCTTGACCACCTATCAGAGCTCAGGCTACGCCTCGGTATTATTGTTGCCTCGATTAGCGTTTTTGCAATAGCCGCCTTTGTTTATTCTGTAGAGCTTTTTGATGTTATTTCTGCGCCGTTTTTTGCCGCATTTGCCGATGATATTCTTATAGGTACTGGCCCGGCTGAGGCATTTATTCTCAGACTGAAGCTCTCAGCTCTCTGTGGGACTATTATCTCTATCCCTGTAATCTTTCATCAGGCTTGGTTATTTATCGCGCCCGGACTTCTTGATCATGAAAAAAAATATGCGATGCCTTTTGTATTCACAACCAGTGCGCTCTTTCTCACGGGAGTATGGTTCTGCTACAAGCTTGTTCTTCCATTTGCATTTGATTTTTTTAAAGACCAATATCTCGCCCTCGGACACGTAACACCAACAATTAAGATCAGTGAATATATGAGCCTTCTCATAAAAGCGCTTCTAGGCTTTGGTGTTGTTTTTGAAACTCCTGTACTTGCCTTTCTCCTCGGTCGTCTTGGGCTTATCTCTAGTGCTCTCTTGATCTCAGGCTTCAGGTACGCCGTAGTAACCATTTTTATTCTCTCCGCAATTCTTACCCCACCTGACATCCTCACTCAGTTTCTTATGGCTGGCCCTCTTATCTTACTCTATTCATTAAGTATTTTGATTGTCAGATATACTGGGAAGAACTCCTGAGAAGCCCAGTAAAAGTGATTTTCTACTAACCTTCTGGTTTTCCTACATAAAGTTATCTCTCCAAACTGCCGATTCAATTTGTGCTGATTCGTACCCGCAAAGGGGATTGAACACACACAGAAATTGACGAGCAATGAATCTATTAGACTACATTGATACCATCGCCGACAAAGATCCGAGCTGGTACGAGGCATACAGTATTGTCCGAAAGACGATAGACATCCCGACACATGTTTCAAGACTCTTTCGTGGCGGCTGGTCAGGAGAGGCGGACGTTCAGGAATATTTTAAGGTTGTTGGTTTTTCTAGACTCAATCCAAAATGTCTCATAAGCGCAGCGAATGTATCGCTCGAAAACTGCGAATCTAAATCACGCGCAATGGAACAAGCTCTCTTTGGACTTGGAGTACGTTTATCTGCTGTAGTACTTGCTATCAATTTTGTTTCACGAAAAGTACTTGCAAAGAAGAAGACCCCGGTTGGATGGAAATCTCTCTTTCAGGAGATGATAACTGGTGTTGAAATAGGCTATAGATTCGGAGCAAAAATTCACCAAGTAGGCATCGAAGGGGGGGCGCTTATGGGATATATACCCCATGCAACCCTTGCAATTCTAATGGCAAATGACGCCGATAAATTTAAGAAATACATCAATGCAAGACGTCAAAAGAAGGGAGCCGACCGGGAACTCGAAGTTGAGATCTTTGGCTGCGAGCGCTATCAGATCGCTGCCGCCTTACTCCAACAGCTTGGGTTTGGACCAGATATCGCGCTGGGAGCAGCATTTGGCATGATTCACTTAAAAAGTGAGGAGATTAGTAAGCGCGAAGAGATCAGAAACTGGGAGGCGGCATGCAAGTGGATCACCTCCCTTCACCTTGGCCGGAACTACCCCGGTGAAGTCCGCATTAGAAACTACTTCTCTGAGGTAAAACCAGGTACCGGGAAGGAACGCAATCTCAACCTTGAAGTTCTTCATACAGAAATATCAAAGGTCAGAAAAAACTCTTCTGAGTGGACTTGGCACCTCCCCCAGCCCGGCTACGAAGAAACACGAGAAGCACTGAATCTGCCCTGATTCTCACCCCCGAAACACTGCCACATTTACCTAATTCTAATTGTTTTACGCAGGTAAAATTGGGATTTTTAATATATCAAACGGTGTTTTATTGACAGATCTCGCTATCCGACCGATCCTTATATTATAGCGAGATTAACACAACAATGAAGCAACTATTCCCTCCCCATATTTCTTTAGCTTCCCGATTGCTTCACTGAGAGCTGTGTAATGATTTCGCTATACGACTGGGGCGCTTATACAATTCTTGTATAAGCGCCGTTTTACTTCCATCTTCATCCTAATCCGTAAACGTTCACCTCATTGGATAAATACTTGAAGTTCAAGATCCTTTTGAAATAAATATACATAGGAGCTCGCGGAGAACACGGAGGAAGAAGAAGTCTTCATCTCCCTTTACTCCGCTATCTCCTGTGTTATTTCCAGTTTTTTCAGTAAGCCTGAATTTTTTCCGCGAATGCGGCTGTACAGTGAACGCAAACATTAATCCTCACCCTGCACCTCCTCCTGCACACTCTCATTGCCGAGAACTAGGAGCACATGCTAGTGTTCTAAGCGGTGCAAGACGGATGTTCCACCACTAAAAACGTATAGAGAATTCAAACCTATGGCTTCAGAACCGGTAGCATTTAAAACAATACTTGAAAGTCTGGGAGGAACGCTTCAGGGTACCGCTCCGGAGAAGGTTAAGGGCTTCTGCTCACTAGATGAGCCGTTAGAAGATCACATTGCATTTCTTACATCAAACTCGCTTAGCCGACTACCAGAGGGGCTTAAGACCACCCGGTTGGCCGCACTCATAGTTCCAGTTGAGATCGAGCAGAATATATCTGAGGAGCTCTCCTATCCGCTCATTCTTGTTGAACATCCTCTTAAAGCGGTATCACGGACGCTTCCACTCTTCTTCCCCCCCCACTCACGACCTCAGGGAATTAGTGAACTCGCATCTGTTCATCCCGAAGCCCGGATAGCGCAAGACGCTTCAGTGGGACCATTTTGCGTGGTAGAGAAAGGAGCCGTTGTTGAGAGTGGAGTAATTCTTCATCCTCACGTTGTGCTCTATCCCGAGTGCTCAATCGGAAAAAATACAACGATACACTCACACGCAGTGGTACGAGAAAGATGTCGAATCGGGGCAGGCTCTGTAATACAAAATGGTGCCATAATTGGTGCTGATGGTTTCGGATATTTTCCAGATCCTGAGCTTGGCCTCGAAAGGGTTCCACAGGTTGGAATCGTTCACCTTCAAGATCGTGTTGATGTTGGAGCAAATGCATGTATTGACCGAGCAACGCTTGGAACCACATCAATAGGCCTAAGTACAAAAATTGATAACCTCGTACAAATAGGCCACAACGCAGCTATCGGCATGTATTCCATCCTCTGCGCTCTCACCGGTGTTGGAGGAAGTACCAAGATAGGAAATCAAGTTACCATTGGAGGAAGCAGCGGTGTTGCCGACCATGTGCAGATTGTGGATGGCTCGCGCTTCGGAGGGAAATCAGGTGTGACAGGCTCAATCCTCGACAAAGGAGACTACATGGGCTTTCCTGCCGTACCAGCGACAAAGTGGAAACGCCAGCGCGCTGCCGTCTCAGTTCTTCCTGAACTCATAAGAGATATCCGATCACTCATTAAGAAAAACAAAAACACATGAAATTCATATTTATACTCTTACCCATTCTCACCCTTATATGTACTGGCTGTGAGGAAAAAGTTCAGAAGAAACCTGGTGAAAGTAAGCCGGCATTGGAGTTCTCCATGCTGTACGACTCTTCGCTTCAGGACTACGTCAAACCACTAACGACTTCTTTTCAGCAGTCTGGCCCAGCTCTTCCTGATGGTCAAAAGATCTTACTTTCCCTCTTCACGGCTGAACCTCTTCAAGGAATGAAGTCTGTTGCTGAAGGAAAGATTAAAGCAGATTTATGGCTAACTTCATCTGAAGTTTATGTGAACTGGGCAAATAATCATCTTGAAAATCTTGGCGCTCGACATGAACAGTGTACATCACTCTTCCGTGATTCGATAACTCTTGTAGCTCAAAAAGAGCTCCTTGAGAATTCTCCTGCAGCGGGAAAACTCTTTCCACTCGCACAATCTGCTCCAGCCTTCGGTATCAAACTTTCTCATCTTGTTCCTGGAGTCGAATCTTCCGGGATCTTTTCAACGGCTCAAATGCTACTTGCCATTAACGGCCCCGAGGCGTTGACCGGTGAAGGATATAAACAAGCAGAGTCGCTTATTGAGCTCTACGCTCCCAATGCAGAGGAGCTACTTGCCAGCCAAGTTCTCACTCAGAATGCTCTCGCAATATCTGCTGTAGCAGAGTCAGACTTCAATACCTTTGCCCAGAAGAACAAACTCACTCGTCTTTCGCCTCCGCAAGGAAACCTTCAAATGACATATCAAATATGTCATTCCACAGGAGATTGGGTAACTCCGGCGCGGAAATACGCGGCAACAAAGCTTGTGGAATGGTTCAAATCACAAGCCTCTCTTAAGAAAGCTCAAGGACTTGGATTTCAAGAGCTCTCCTCAGAGGATCAGACAAAAGATGCCCCCTCACTCTCCCCATCCCAACTCCAGACACTTGACGAAGACTGGAAAAAGTTTCACCGTCAATCAAGCCTTGCTGTAGTTGTAGATAGGTCTGGAAGTATCGATCCGGTACATCTCTCTTCAGCCCAACGAGCACTACGATATCTCTTTGCCAAAAGAAACGAGAGAGAAGAGACTTCACTCATTACTATCACCACTGAGCCCGAACTCGATTTTGACTTCACAACAGATGCTCAAAAGCTCACCAAAGTCACAGATGAACTTTACCCACTGGGAGGAAGCTCCCTGTATGACGCGCTACGCCTCGCATACGATCAGTTTCTTAGTGAAAATTTCAAAACCCCTCTAAACCCTGATGCGCGAAAAATCGTATTAGTCATATCAGATGGTGGAGATACCAATTCACGCATGAGCTACGAGTCCGTCAAGCACCTTGTCAAAACTCGCTCTGAGAAATCAAACATTAAGCTTATCGTCCTGGCCCTTCCCGGCGATAAGGTAGAACTCGAAAAACTCAAATCCCTAACAGAAGCCTCAGCTGGTATATTTATCAACACCAGTGGATATGAGATTGAAAAATTTATCGATAAATATGCGTTGTAACGCGACCAAGACAAAGAGCGCTAAAAGAAGTTCTGAAGATCTACTTTCCCCTCAAAAGTAAACGCTGCTTCACCACTCATATAGACGTGATTATCGTCGTTCCATTCAATGTGGAGCGTTCCCCCCGGAAGCTCGATGTGAGATTCAGACTCAAGAAGACCTGCTATGCTTCCAGCAACAGCTACAGCACAGGCTCCTGATCCACAGGCCATCGTCTCACCTGAGCCACGCTCCCATACACGCATCTGTGCTCTGTTCTTATTCAAAATCTTTACGAATTCTACATTCGTACGATCCGGAAAAAACTCGTGCTTCTCTATTACAGGTCCGAGAGAGAAGATATGCCGATCCGTTATTTCTGGCACAAAAAATACAGCATGTGGATTCCCCATCGACAGAGCAGTCAACTGCAGGCTTTCACCCGCAAACTCCACGGGCACCTGTACTACCTGATCGTACGTGAGAGTAACCGGCACCTGAGAGGGTTCAAAGATCGGCTCCCCCATATCTACTCGAATTGATTGCACGACCCCGTTCTGAGCGGTAAGCTCAATAAATCTCAGACCACTCGAAGTCTCAATAGAGAGCTCCGTGGAGCTGGTGCGCCCGCGATCATAAACAAATTTCCCGATACAACGCAGAGCATTTCCGCACATTGCACCAAGCGATCCGTCTGCATTGTACATTAGCATACGGAAGTCTGCCTTTTCTGAAGGAAGGATGAGCACCAGTCCATCACTGCCTACACCGAAATGTCTGTCTGAAAGCTTCTTACTTAATTCTGCGGCAGAAACAGGAATTTCTTGCTCAAGGCAATCGATATAGATGTAATCATTGCCTGCCCCATGCATTTTTGAAAAATGTAAAGAATGCTTCATGGGATTTCATTATATAACTCTCGCCTCGAAAGGCAACATCAGGCTAATTGAGCGATAGCAGCCTTAAGCGCGCGTTGTGTAGACTCTGAGAGTTCAGAACAAAGCGGAAGGCGACATTCCCCAGCAGCCATCCCCAGACTCTTCATGGCGTACTTTACAGGAGCAGGATTTGACTCAAGAAAAAGAGCTTTAAAGAGAGACAAATATTTGTAGTGAAGCTGTCTTGCCTGCTCAAAGTCCCCTCTCAGGGCAGCTCTCACAAGCTCTCCAATCTCTGTAGGGTAGAGATTTGAGGCTACGGAAATGACTCCACTCGCTCCTAAAGCCATCGCTGGAAGAGTCAGGGCATCATCACCAGAGTAGACCTGAAAATCTGGTCGCTTCTGACGAATACGATCAACGACATCACCAATTTGTGAAATATTTCCAGAAGCTTCTTTCACACCAACAATCTGCGGAAACTCGGCAAGCGCACAGAGAGTGGAAGTTTCAATGTTTACTCCCGTTCTTCCCTGAATATTATAAACGATAATTGGAATTTGTGTGCACTGCGTTACTGCTTCAAAATGCTTAAGAATGCCAGACTGCGTAGGCTTGTTGTAGTAAGGCGTTACTATCAACGCCCCATCAGCACCGAGCTCTTCAGCCATTTTTGTCTGATGACAGGTCTCTGTCGTGCTATAATGTCCTGTGCCAACCATAACCGGAACTTTTCCAGCCGCCACTTCAAGACTTGCTTTTAAGACCTTCTCTTTTTCTGAAGAGAGCAACGTTGGCGTCTCTCCGGTTGTACCGAGCGGTAAAATTCCAGTTATTCCACTTTCAATTTGAAACTCAATATTCTTTTTTAAGCCATCAAGATCGATCGCACCATCATGAAACGGAGTAATAAGTGCCGTATACGTTCCTTCCTTAAATGGAGATATCATCATCGTCTACTCCTGTATCCCTTTAAGAACTTCATTCATAAAGTCATCCATTGTATAAAAGCCAGTACGTCCGGCAAGCCACTCAGCTGCCAGAAGAGCTCCCAGAGCAAACCCTTCTCGATTACGAGCAACATGCTTAAGCACAATAGTATCAGCATCAGAATCAAAGATAACTTCGTGCGTTCCCGGATAAGAACCATTACGTACGCTTGCGAAATGAAGCTCATCAGATTCGGGACGACGGTGAAAGGCATCAAAGTGTGCTACTTTCTTTCGGTCAATCTCATCAAGAAGAATAGTACTTATGGAATGAGCAGTTCCTGAGGGGCTATCCATCTTCTTGTTATGGTGGAACTCAACTCCGGCAACATCATAACTTTCAAATGCATTCATAATTCGTGCCGCCTTACGTATCATCTGAAAGTAAAGATTCACACCAAGTGAAAAATTCGATGCATACATAAAGCCTACCGAGTTCCTCTCAACAAGCTCTCGAACCTCAGACTCTCTCTCATACCAACCGGTAGAGCCCATCACCAGATTACATCCTTGCTTACATTCAGCTACAGCCTGAATATTTCCAAACGCAGCTTCTGGTGTACTGAAGTCAATAGCACAATCAGCCCACTTCAAAAGATCTTCTGTAAGTTGTTGGCTGGTAGCATGTTCTGAACTCGGATCGACAGAACGGATCTCGTGGCCTCGGCGCTTGCCAAGAGTCTCAAGGAGTGTTCCCATTTGGCCATATCCAAGCAGAAGAATATTCATGCCGCTAACTCCACCGGAAAGAAAAGTTCATGAAGAAGCGTAAGAGCTCGGTGCGCATTCTCAGCAGAAACTACTATTCCAATATTAACCTTTGAAGCTCCCTGCGAAATCATTTCAACGGGTATGCCGTTCTTACTGAGAGTTGAGAATGCACCTGCTAAAATCTCAGTGGAATCATTAATATCACAAATAACACTGACAATGGCTTTATTGGCCTCAACAGATACCCGAGAAAACTTCACGAGCTCATCTATCACCATAGCTATTCCTTCCTCACTACGACGATTATGGTCAACGGTAAGGGAGACACTCACTTCACTTGTCGCCACCATATCAACTGAGGTCTGATGACGCTCAAAGATTTCAAAGACCTTTGCAAGAAATCCGTATTGCCCAAGCATGCGCATCGAAACGATATCTACTAAAGTGACATTCTCTTTAACGGTAATTGCTTTAACTTTCTTTTTATCTTGGTCTGAAATTTCAGCCAAAATGAGACTGCCTGCATGGTCACGGTTGTAAGAATTTTTAATTCGTACCGGAATATTCGTTTTCATTGCAGGCCGAATAGAGAGCGGATGGAGTACTTTGGCGCCAAAATAAGCAAGCTCTGAAGCTTCCTCAAAAGATACTATTGGAACGTGGCGAGCTGAAGAAACCAGCCGAGGATCGGTAGTGAGTATACCATCAACATCTTTCCACACCTGTATCTCCTTGACATGAAGTGCCGCACCTATAAGCGAAGCTGTAAGATCACTGCCTCCTCTCCCAAGCGTTGTGATATGACCTTCACGATCCTTAGAGATAAATCCGGTAACTACTGGCGTAACCTTATTACCAAGAACGGGCTCAAGTGCATCGCGTATACCCGCATAAGACTCATCAAGCACCTCAGCCTCATTAAAAAGTGAATTCGTAACGATACCTGCTTCCCAGCCATCAAAACGTCTTGCATCTATTCCCTGCTGCACAAGATAGGGGGTGATAATACGAACGGAGAGCCTTTCCCCAAAACTCTGAACATAATCTTTCGTACGAGGTGAGAACTCACGCAGGAGTGAGACTCCACCGAGCAATTTTTCAAGGTCTTCAAAGAGCGGTGTAATTTCATCCTCAACATCAACCCCTAGCTGACGAGCTACCTCACGATGATAAGAGATGAATTCACTCAGATCGAATTCCCCTTTAAGCGCAGAGGACGCAAGGTCAAGGAGCATATCTGTTGACTTGCCAAGAGCTGAAAAAACGATTACTGGCTTTTCAACCAGAAGATCTTTAATGATCCCACAAACATGCTTGATTCGTTCAGCATCCTGAAGAGAACTTCCCCCAAATTTTGCCACTATCATTGTTTCACGTGCTCCCAGTGTTTTACTGATTGAGCATTCTATAATACTTGAGGGGGAAATGCTAATCTTACTACCAGATGCTTCAAGCAAGAGAGTCCCTTAGAAAAGGAACTAACCGCAAAGGACGCAAAGAGCGCAAAGGAAACTGAGCCAACGCTCCTTTGATGTAGCATTTCTAGACGAGCTGCTGGAATGAGCCTTATACGTAGGTGAGCATGTGTTCAAAGATAGGATCTCGGCCTTCTACCACGTCTTTGTAGCGATCTTGAATACGGGTGGTGATTGGGCCACACTCCCCTTTTCCTATGACATGGTCATCAATTGAGCGTATTGGAGTGACCTCAGCAGCAGTACCTGTATAAAAGCACTCATCTGCGGCAAAGGCATCAGCGGGACGAAGCTTCTTCTCAATGACTTCAATCTTCATATCGGCCGCGAGCTTCATGATCGTATCACGGGTAATGCCAACCAATATGGTGCCTTTGGGGGGAGTATAGAGTTTGCCGTCTTTAACAATAAAGAAGTTCTCTCCGGGGCCTTCGGCGATGTCTCCGTTATAGTCGAGAAGGAGCGCTTCGTGATATTTTGAGCCTTTCAGATCAAGCACAGACAGAATGCTATTAACATAGTGTCCAGTGACTTTTGCATCTGAAACGAGCGATTCAGGATGGATACGGATATATTTGCTGATTTTGAGATCAATCATATCAAATGGAAGATACGCTCCCCAAGGCCAGCAAGCTATCAGGGTCTCGACTGGAGCGCCTGTCGGATTGAGCCCCATGATCCCATACCCATAAAAGATAAGTGGTCGAATATAACAAGACTCAAGCTTATTATCCGCAATGGTATCAAGGGTGGCCTGAATAAGCTCATCCCTACTAAAGTCGAGCTCCATGTCCAGAGTTCCTGCAGAATAAAGCAGCCGATCGATGTGCTCAGCTAAACGAAAGACAGCTGGCCCTTTTTCAGTTTTATAAGCTCTTATTCCTTCAAAGACGCCAGAACCATAATGAAGGGCATGCGCAAGGACATGTACCGTAGCTTCCTTCCAAGGAACAAGCTTTCCGTTTATCCAGATTGATTTTGTTTCAGGTAAGTCTCTTTTCGCCATTTAAATATCCGAAAGTTATCCCTCGCTTAATTCCTTTAAGATCTGGTCCGTCATTTCTGCGGTCCCCAGCACTTTATCATCAGGCTGAGAGATATCGCCAGTGCGAAATCCGCTCTGCAGTGTGCGAGTTACAGCAGCCGATATCTTATCTGATGCATCCATAAGTCCAAAAGAATGCTTTAACATAAGTGCCACTGACAAAATTTGAGCTATTGGGTTAGCGATTCCCTGTCCGGCAATATCTGGAGCTGACCCCCCCGAAGGTTCATACATTCCAAATCCAGACGCATTTAAGCTCGCTGAGGCCATAAGGCCAAGTGATCCAGGCAATACTGCTGCAGCATCAGATAAAATATCGCCAAACATATTGGTGGTAACAAGGACATCAAACTGCGACGGATTTCTAATGATCTGCATAGCACAGTTGTCTACGAGCATATGCTCAAGAGTAACAGCAGGATATTCAGCGCTCACTTCTGAGACAATCTCACGCCAGAGCCTTGAACTATCCAGAACATTCGCTTTATCTGCAGACGTGACACGCCGATCTCGCTTTTCAGCAGCTTGGAAAGCAACATGTGCAATTGCACGAACTGTATCCTCATCATACTCGCAGATATCTGAACCAAATCTCTTTCCTTCTTTTTCGAAACGACGATGTTCTCCAAAATAGATACCTCCTGTCAGCTCTCTTACTATGAGCATATCGATACCTTTTTCGATCAGTTCCGCTTTAAGAGGAGAAATGTGATTGAGCTCTGGGTAAACCTGTACAGGGCGGAGATTCGCATTAAAAGAAAATGCCTTTCTGAGAGAGAGGAGCGAATTTGCCTCGCACTTATGCCACTTAGGCTTATCTGCCTCGGCTACCGGGCCACCTACAGAACCAAAGAGAATCGCATCGCTTCTTTCACATATCTTATGCGTCTCAACAGGAAAATGAGCTTCATGCTGCTCATATGCAGCGCCCCCAATAAGTCCATATTCGAGTTCAAACTCTGGGACATCCTCCCCAAGATTTTCACATGCTTTAAGAACCCGACATGCCTGTTCCATAACCTCTGGTCCAATTCCATCACCAGGGAGTACTGCAATTTTTTTCATTTCTCTTCTCCGTTACTCACCCGTTAAGCTCTAATGATTTGATGTTCCCGAACGGAAATACCTGTGTCGATCCTGCGCCTTTCGAAATTCAGCAATAGCATCACGGTGACTCATGATGTAATCAATATCATCCAGACCATTTACGATGCAGTGTTTGCGAAATGGATCGAATTCAAATGAGCAGACTTCATCTCCGGGAAGACGAACTTCTTGCGTAGGGAGATCTACCGTAATACGAACTTCATCTCTTGATGCCGAACGAAGCAATCCATCAACTTTCTCATCAGGTAATGTTGCTAATACGAGTCCATTTTTAAGACTATTAGAGGTAAAAATATCGGCAAACGACTTAGCGATTACAACTCGTATCCCCCATCCCATAAGCGCCCAAACGGCATGCTCTCTTGACGAACCACAACCGAAGTTGTCATCAGCAACTAAAATCTCTGCACCTTCATATTGAGGAAGGTTAAAAGGGAAGTTACTATCCTGATCACGTAAACGACGGAATACGTTCTCCCCATATCCGGCCTTGCTCACACTGGTAAGAAAATTCGCAGGAATTATCATATCCGTATCTACGTCAGCGATTGGAAGAGGCAAAACTCGAGAAGTAATTGATGTAAATTTTTCCATGATTACTCTCCCACCTCCTGTGAGGTTATTTTTCCCATAAGCGCACTCATAGCTACAGTTGCCGGTGAAGCAAGGTGCGTTCTACTCCCAGTCCCCTGACGCCCGACAAAATTTCTATTTGAAGTACTGATACACCGCTTTCCGGGCGGCACACGATCATCGTTCATACCAAGACAAAGCGAACATCCAGGCATTCGAAAAGAAGCCCCCGCTTCTTCAAACACCACATCCAAGCCTTCAGCGATAGCCTGAGCTCTCACAGCTTCAGAACCCGGAACAACGTAGAATGTTACACCTTCAGAGATCTTTTTTCCGCGCACTATTTCCGCAGCCATTCTGAGATCTTCAATACGGGCATTGGTACAAGATCCAAGGAATGCCCAATCGATGGGTGTTCCTAGAATGGGCGAGCCTTCCTCCAACTCAACATAGTCATAGGCTTTACGAGCCGAATCCTGAAGCTCGGGTTTCAGCATAGAGATCTTTGGAAGCAACTCATCTATCTCAATGCCTTGCCCGGGATTTGTCCCCCATGTCACCATCGGCTTGAGTACTGAAAGGTCTATGGTAATTTCACGGTCGTAAGATGCATCCGGATCCGACGCAAAAGACGTCCAGTATTCTACTGCCTCATCCCATCTTTCAGAAGTTGGCGCAAAACGCTTCCCTTTCATATAACGAAAGGTCTCCTCATCAGGTGAAACGAGTCCGGCGCGAGCGCCACACTCTATAGACATATTACAAATAGTCATACGTTCATCCATCCGCATCTTACCGATAGCTGGGCCTGTATACTCAATAACGTGACCATTAGCTCCACCAACACCTATTACCGATATGAGCTTAAGTATAGCATCCTTAGCGTAGACCCCTTTCTGAAACTCTCCCACAAAATCAACCTTCATCGTGCGAGGTTTCCTCTGCAAGATGCATCCTGTAGTCAGAACATGGGATACTTCCGAAGTTCCTACACCAAAGGCAAGGACTCCAAATGCTCCATGAGTTGAAGTATGTGAATCGCCACACACAAGCGTCATGCCTGGCTGCGTTATCCCGTACTCAGGTCCGATGATATGTACTATCCCCTGCCCTTTATCAAAGTCATAGAGCGGGATATCAAATTGCTCACAGTTCTTGCGAAGTGTCTCAACCTGAGTTCTCGCCGCATCATCATAAATCTGAAGGCGGTTTGTTCTTGTAGGGATGCTATGATCAAGAGTCGCAAGCAACCGATCTCTATCAAAGGGCTCAAGTCCCCGCTCCCGTAATACATCAAATGCCTGAGCTGAGGTCACCTCATGAATCAACATAAAGTCGATAGCAAAGACCGCTGGGTGCTCTCCCTCAGGAACAACCTCATGAGCTTCCCAAATCTTATCAATTATATTCTTACTCATAGTGTCTCTGTAGCTGTTTCTAACTTCTTCTTTAATTTGTAGTGTTGATCAATATACGCTTTGTTCACCGCTTTGACGAGAGCATGCATAGCGGACCGACTAATGTCATGATCGGAGTCAACTCCTTCAAAAAGTACTCCGTCGGCTCGAGAAATAACAATCCGAGAGCGGCTCGTAGCATTTACCCCTGAGCCCACAGATTCACATGAGTAGTGCTCCACCACCAATCCAGGATAATGACCATCGATAGCGGCCTTTAAAGTGGTAAGAGCGGAGTCCTTCCCCTCATAGCTATGATTAATGGTGCCTGTCTGACCGAAGAACTCCCCCTCAAGAACAATTCGCGAAACATTCTGATTCCGCTCATAGTCGATCTCATCTACACAGATCGGACTCCGATACTTAAGGTAAGCCTTGATGAGCTCTTCATCCGTTATCCCCTTACGACGCAAGGGATAAGTATCTTTAATATACTGAGCAATCTTTGCTTTTTCGTCATCCTTACACAGGTAACCTGCCGCTTCAATAATCGAGCGAGCGTGATTTCCTCCACTGAGTGGTCCAAATGCCAGCGATATCTCCTTTCCTGTTTCCTTAGGATCAAATGGCTGATACGCAAGGGGATCTGAGAGTACCGCATTGGTATGTCCCCCTGAGGAGTGCCGCGCGGCATTATCACCACTAATTGGAGAGTGCGGTTGACGAGGCAACATATGACGATGAACAAAGTCTGAGACAGCTTGAATATGTTCCGTGCGAATAGTTGTATGGAGTGGCGGTGAAAGTTTCTCACCAAAATGCTTGATAATAAGAATACACTGTTCAAGGGAGGCATTCCCTGCTCGCTCCCCAATCCCGTTAAAGCAGCCCTCAATCTGTCTAGCAGGCCCCTCAACAACTGCCGTAATTGAGTTCTCAACAGCGAGCCCAAAATCATTATGACAATGTGTGGACCAAATTATATCTTTATCTGGAAATTCAGCAGCAATGAGTTTCGCATGCTGCGTCATCTTATGCACAAAGTACTCTTCACCTTGCAGCCGATATCCTCCGCCAATGGTATCGGGGCAATTTATGGTATCGGCACCAGCTTCAACGGCTGCACGTATTAAATCAGTAACAAAATCAAAATTCTCCCCCTGACGAGAGTATCCTTCAGGGCTAAACTCAACAGCAAGGCCAGCATCAACAGCCAGCTTGCAATATTCAAATACTTTTTTAACAAACCCGGACTTGTCTTCCGCCTCATCTCCCAAGGAAGCCGACATAAGACCTGGATCGACTGGCAAGTACACATGAAGCTTGGCTTTCCTTCGAGCAACAGCTGGAGCTAGCGCTTCAATTGTTTTCTCTACCTGAGCTCTTCGTAGCTGGCAGAGCCCAGCAATTACCGGTGAATGCTCACGAGCTGGCAGTTCAGTTGCTATGGTATGAACAATATCAAAATCGACTTTACTTGCTGATGGGAATCCGGCTTCCAGAATATCGACTCCAACATCTGCCGCAAGATGGGCATACTCTAGGTTCTTCTCAAAAGACATCCCGGCACCCGGGCACTGCTGCCCATCTCTTAATGTTGTATCAAATATTCTTACGCGGCTATCATCACTCATATTGCGCCTCTCAAGAGTACGTATTTCATTTTAAAAGCAAAAAAAAACCCTGCTCAAAGCAGGGTTTTTTTACACACATACATAAATTACCCGCTTCTTCAGCATGATCCGTATATAAGGAGTACCAGGAGCAGGAGATTCAGGGTAAAAACATTAGTTATATGCATAGAGCAAATGTAACACCAATTTTAAGACTGAATCAAGGAGCGATGTACTGAGATGGAAGCTTTTTTAACCGTAGAAGGCATAGTTGGGCTTCTCCTCTTAACACTCGTGGAACTCGTACTCGTAGTCGATAACGCTCTTGTGGTCATACTTCAGTGCAAAAGCCTTAATCCAGCTATTCAAAAGCGCATAGAGCGAATTGGGCTCATTCAGGGGGCAGTTGTGAGGGTCATACTTCTCTGTTTGCTCTCTTACCTCAGTGAACTCGAAAAACCTATCGAGATACTCGCAAATATGCTCGGCTTGGAGGTTACTATCGGAGATCTCATAAAGTTCTTTGGTGGACTTATACTGATGTGGATAGCTATCAAGCACTACAACGATCTAGGTTTCCATCACCACGTAGCCAAGCAAAAAAACTATAGTTCGTGGTGGCATGTTTTGTTACAAATCTTGGGCGTAAACCTCATCTTCTCTCTCGATAGTGTTTTAAGTGCCGTTGGTACAGTAAAATCTCTTGAGATTATGATTGCAGCAGTGGTCATATCGATCGTGGTTCTGCTCACCGTGGTAAGTGCTGTCAGCAAATTCATAGAAAGCCATCCGAACTTAAAGATTTTTGCTCTAAGCATCGTATTCCTTATCGGTGGTTTCCTCTTTGCGGAAGGGTGCGGAGCACATATTGAGAAAAACATTCTCTATGCGGCCATGGGATTCGGCCTTTTCGTTCAGGTCGCGTACATGTTCAAACGAGATCGACTTTATAAAAACAACAAGTTGCCGGAAGACTACGTTCCTCTCACCGCCTCACAAGAATAACAGAACACTAGGCTAGCGTTTCTGCTTGTCAGCTACTATCTTCTTCGCCATAGTCGCTATGACCTGAGGAACGTTCTTGGAGTTTGACACCTGTTTCAGATCGTTATTTCTAAGGAATTTGAGCCACTTCAGACCTACGTCAACCGGAGTCTTTGGATTCATCACCAGATTCAGCTTAATAGGATATCCCTTCATCCAGTCCTTTGCATCCGATATCTTTCGAAGGACGAGTTCGGGCATATTCTTATTCTTGGCGAACTCCACGACTTCTCGTTCCTGCATCTGAGGGTTCTTGAGCACCGCCTCTTGTATCAGTCGGTTCTTATCCATAATAAGCAGCATTCGGCACGTTGCATTGCCGAACATCGCAGCTTTCATTTTTTGAGGGAGTGTCATATCACGGATAAGCGTTCTGATATCCCCTTCTTCTGCTGACTCTTTCTTAATCTTTTCAGCGAGCTCTGCTTCATCGCCAAGATACGCTGCCTTGCGCTCCTCTTCATCGATAGCGCCATCTTCAAAAAGTTTATCTGCTAGGTCTTTAAGATTTTTTCCTTGCACAGTCATTGGAATAGAACCCCCTACGGATTCATTTCGGCAAGAATACGTAAGCCCTGAAGTGTGAATTCGGGCTCATAGTGCAAGATCTGCTCAGAATGTTTACTAAAAAGCCTCCCAACCCCTCCTGTAGCAATAATATGCTTAATACCGGGGGTCTCCTTCTTAATCTTTTCGATGAGCCCCTCTACCATACAGAGATATCCCACTACGGCACCACTCTGCATGGCACTAACGGTATTACGACCAATAACATTCTCAGGCCATCCAAGCTCAATACGTGGGAGTTTTGCAGTGTGTTCAACCAGTGCATTTAAGGCTACCACAACACCAGGTGCAATGATTCCGCCTATGTAATCTCCCTCTTTATCGACAACATCAAATGAAGTTGCCGTTCCAAAATCTATTACCAGCGCAGGAGATCCGTATAATATTTTTGCAGCTACCGAGTTTACGATACGGTCAGAACCAACTGCTGAAGGATCGTTTGTTTTAATTGAGACACCTGTTTTAATACCCGGGCCAACTATAAGCGGAGTAATTCCAAGAGTACGCTGAATAAGACGCGTAAAAAGTGGTGTGAGCGGGGGGACAACGCTTGAAATAATTGCCTGTTGATATTCCGGGACCTCACCAAACTTTCGGGCGATAAGTGAAAAGAGCAGAGCCTCATACTCATCAATTGTCTGTTCGCTATCTGTTTTCAGGCGCAGGACAACTTTAAGTTCTTCGCCTTCAAAACATCCTACAACCACATTCGTATTCCCAACATCAATGGTCATCAACACAGCACATTTCTCCTTATTGCTGATCGCCCTTTACGATCTGAGCACCAGGGAAAACCTCAAGCTTCCCGTCTCTCTCGAGCGTCAGATTGCCATTTTCATCAACTCCGGTAAAGAGACCACGAATTCTTCGCTTGCCGCTCTCTATAAGGAGCTCCTTACCAATCCCTGCGGCCCTTGATAGCCACTCGTCTCGAAAGCCTCTAAAGCCTTCCCTTTCAAACACATTCCAAGAGAGAAGGAGTTCTTGTACAATTGGAACGGTCAATTCACATACGGTAGGAACCTTCTCGTGACTGTCACCAAAGAGCGCCCCACTCTCTGAAAAATTCGAAGATGGGGATATAATATTTAAACCAATTCCTGTGAGGACGCACACCTTCCCCTCTATCTTGAGAATCTCTATGAGTATTCCCCCTGCCTTTCGACCATTTGCAAGCAGGATATCGTTTGGCCACTTAAGATGCGTGGGAACATGAAATTTTTCCAATGCTCTTGCTACAGCACAACCGACAACAAGTGAGTATCCCTGCAAAGCACTCATCTCGCATTTACTAAAAAAGACAAAAGTTCCAGCAAATCCACTTACGGTGGCATCCCACTTCCTCCCGAGCCTGCCCCTGCCTGACATCTGGCGTTCAGCAAGTACTAAGCATGGCGTATGCTCGTGATGAAGTGTGGCGTACTCTCTTGCAACATCCATCGTGGAAGATACTTCTGAGTAACATACGAAATGACACGTTGAACAAGCCGCAGAGAGCTCTTGTTCCCAATTACTGAGCCTCTCCATCTAAGCTCCTCGGACTGTGTCTTTCTGAATTCGAAGTGAGATATCAACGGAACGTGCGCCGTACGTTAGAGCCCCCATTGATACTCCATCAACTCCGATCTCTTCGAGTGATGAAAAGCGCTCAGGGGTGACATTCCCTGACACCTCAATAAATGCGCCAGTATCTGCATCACGAATGAGCTTCATGGCTTCTTTGACCCGTTGGTCGTCCATATTATCAAGCATGATCATATCTGGGCGAAATTCTAGAGCAACAGCGAGCTCTGTGAGATCTCTTACCTCAACCTCCCAGCGCATACCTTCTGGTTTACTTTCTCTGATGTGAGATAGAGTGGCTCGGATATCTCCGCCGTGAGCATCTATATGATTGTTCTTTATGAGTATCATATCACCGAGATGCTTACGGTGATTATTTGCGCCACCAATTCTAACAGCATACTTCTCAAGCTCACGGAATCCGGGAGTCGTTTTACGGGTATCAAGCAGCTTTAATGTTGTACGTTTCTGTATCGTTTTATGAGTAGTAGTAGCGACACCACTTAGATGCTGCACAAAATTTAAAATCGTTCTTTCAAGCTCAAGAAGTATGTGCAACTTCCCACTTAGAAGTGCGATTACGGTATCTGGCCCTACTATTTCGCCATCTTTCGCTTTCATTTCTACTTCGAGAGCACATCCGTGTTCTTTTGCAATCAGAGCAATAATTGGAAGTCCACAAACACAAAGCTCTTCACGTGTTAAAAGAGTAGCGGTAGCATTCAAGCCCTCTGCTACCGTTAGTGAAGTGGTGATATCTCCATCAACGAGATCCTCACGAAGGGCAAGCTGAATGAGACCGATAACATCTCTAGAATCAGGAAACATACGCTATGCACTCCCAAGAGCCTTCTCTGAAAACCAGAGATGAAAATACCTAGCGAGCACGCGGAACGTAGCGACACCAGGGATCGCTAAAAGAATACCTATGAGACCAAAAAGGCTTCCTCCAGCAACGAGTGCCAGTATGACCACAAGCGGCGAGAGGCCGACCTTGTTACCTACAATATTCGGCGTAATGAAGGTCCCCTCTAGGAATTGGATAAGGCCAAAGAGTATCCAAACACCAACAACATGAATAAAATCTCCAAACGTTACAAATGCCATCAATGAAGAGAGCACAATCCCTATAAGCGAGCCAACGTAAGGAATTAAGTTTCCAAATCCTGAAACAAAGGCTAGGAGAAACCAGAGCTCTACTCCCAGCACACCCAGTCCAGCAGCAAAAAGAACAAAGAGAATCGCACCTACGGTTAACTGTCCTCTCACATATGCCGAGACATACACATCAATTTCAGATGCCATTTTCTTAACTTTTTGACGCTGAAGTACCGGAAAGAGCTTTAAAATATTGGCGTGAATTCGGTCGATATCAACAGCGATATAATAGATAATAAATGGCAAAAGAAAGAGGTTCACTATTGTTAACGTTATTGAATACCCCTGTAGCAAAGCCCCAAAAATTCCATTAACAAAAGCCTTCAGGTACTGCTTGTCTATCTTCTCACCAAGCTTAAGAAGGCTCTTCACATCAAAATCAAGCTTAAACCCTCCAGGGATAGCGGTATTAACCTGTTCTTTGAGCGGCTCTAAACGCTCACCTACCATATCGATATAAGAAGGAAGGTTCTCACTCAGAGCATTAAATTCCCTGACAATAGTTGGCACGGCAGTGAGCGCCAGAACAACGACAAGGAGTGTCAGAGCGATGAGTATTGAGAATACTCCAAGCGAACGCGAAAGCTTTCTTTTTTCAAAAGCATCAAGAACGGGATCAATGACATAGGCAACGATATAGCCGATAATAACAAGCATCATGAGCTCTTTGAGTTCATAGGCAAGCCAGCCTAAAAGCGCCACGACCAGAAGAGTTATTATCCAGAGCGGAGGGAGAACGCTATCGCGTTCTGCTTTGATTGACATAGAGCAGTCTCTTAATGAAATGACAGTACTGGTTTTCCAAATAGTTGCTCAACTTCATCACACAACTCTTCAGAAATATTGACACAGATCGGTCGCTTCTCCGCATCTCTGAGATCCATCGAGATCTGTTCTCCCTGAAGAACCAGACGAAGCTTGATAGGACAATCACCACTATTGCGATCAAAGGTCTCTATGAGCTTGTCCATATGTTGCTCTAGTGGATCCTCTTCGGTCAACGTAATAATGCCCTGTTTGGCATTTTTATCCCTAAAATCAAGGAGCGATTCAAGGTTTTCCACGATAAAACTTGCTCTCTCTTCCCGCACATCTAATCGTCCCTGAGCAATAACAGGATCGTCGGCTACCATAAGTCCAGCTATTTTGCGGTAGACATCTGGCCACGCTAACGCTTCAAGTGTGGAATGGCTATCTTCAAATATAAAAGATGCATACCGATCACCTCGCTTGGTGTTCTTCAGTTTCAACGCGGTAATGACTCCCCCTATCTTTACCTGAGATTTATCAGGCATCTTTCGAGCTTCAAGCGTTGATATCGCCCCGAGGCTTTTAATCACTTGCTGATACTTCGATAGTGGATGTCCGGTTATATAAAAACCTAACGCCTCGCGCTCAAAAGCAAGCTTCTTATTGATAGTCCATTCAGGAACATCGTTGTTTCTTTTAGGAATACTTGGAGCATCATTTGCCCCTTCTCCTCCACCGGCACTAAAAAGAGTAATTTGATTTGAGTCTCGTTCCTTCTGAATATTGACAGCAGCTCTCAGAACTTCTTCATAGCGCTCCAACATCCCCCGTCGACTATCGCCCGAAAAATCAAAGGCACCACACTTAATAAGACTTTCAACGACTCGCTTGTTTACAGCTTTAAGATCAACACGTATCGCAAAGTCTTCAAGATCCACAAAAGGACCATCTTCTTCACGAGCTTCAATAATAGCAATCACTGCCTTTTCTCCGATACCTTTCACAGCTGAAAGTCCATACCGGATCTGAGCCCCGTTTACCGAAAAACCAGATTGACTCTCATTCACATCAGGTGGCAGCACAGCCAGTGAATTGTTACGACACTCATTTAAATTCTTAAGAGTCTTATCGCTATCTCCCATCTCATTCGACATAAGAGCTGCCATAAATTCAACCGGATAATGCGCTTTGAGGTATGCCGTCTGAAATGAGATAAGTGCATAGGCTGCTGAGTGACTCCGGTTAAAGCCGTACCGTGCAAAAGTTTCCATCTGTGAGAAGATCTCTTCCGCTGCTTTTTTTTCAATTTCCTTTTCTTTCGCCCCGGTAAGAAATCGATCTCGCTGCTTGGCCATCTCTTCAGGGATCTTTTTCCCCATCGCACGGCGGAGAAGATCCGCTTCTGCAAGCGAGTATCCGGCAAGAGTTCTTGCCAGCTGCATGATCTGTTCCTGATAAAGGATGATCCCGTAGGTGTCAGCTAATATATCTTGCATAAGAGTGTGCAGGTATTCTACCTGCTGCCTTCCGTGCTTACGCTCGATATAGTGATCCACCATACCCGCATCGAGTGGGCCTGGACGGTAGAGTGCAAGTATCGCCACAAGATCATCAAATGAGTTTGGCTTAAGCCTCATGGTCATCTCGGTAATACCTGAAGACTCAAGTTGAAATACTCCTGTGGTATTTCCGGCACACAAAAGCTCATACGTTTCTGGATCATCAAGGGAGAGTTTTTCAAGATGAATATCAACATCCTGACTCTCCTTGATCAAACGAAGGGCTTCATGGATAACGGTCAATGTCTTTAGACCGAGGAAGTCAAATTTTACTAGGCCGATCTTTTCGACATACTTCATCGAATATTGCGTGACGTCATTACCGTCCTTATCAACCATAAGTGGCAAGAGATCCGTCAGCGGCCTATCACCAATAACAACACCGGCGGCATGTGTTGAGGTATGCCGGTTAAGCCCTTCAATCTTCATCGCAAGCGTAATGAGTTCCTGCCCCTCTCCATCAGCATATGACTTCAACTTGGGCTCCATTTTGAGAGCTTCAGCTATCGGGTAATCAAAGCCCTGTCTTGGTGCAGGAACAAGCTGAGCCACCCTATCTGTCTCGGCATAACTGAGACCAAGCGCTCGCCCGACGTCTTTAATTGCAGCTTTCGCCTTCAGGGTTCCAAATGTAGCAATCTGCGCCACCTTATCGGCACCGTACTTCTCAACGACATACTTAATGACCTGATCACGGCCATAGATACAAAAATCCACATCGATATCAGGCAGGGAGACCCTTTCCGGATTAAGAAATCTCTCAAAAAGAAGCTTATGTTCAATAGGATCGAGATCGGTAATGCGCAGTACAAATGCTACCAGCGATCCAGCAGCACTTCCTCTACCTGGCCCTACAGGAATATTCTGCTGCTTGGCCCAGACGATAAAGTCAGACACGACAAGGAAGTAGCCGGCAAAGCCCATCTTATCGATCAGGTCAATCTCTTCATTAAGTCTCTCGTCGTAAGCTACACGGAGCTCGTCTGACCAAGGCTCTCCTCTCTGCTTACGTTCCTCTATTCGCTCTTCAAGTCCCGACCATGCTTGCTCACTCATGACGTCAATGAGTTCACGCTTCTCATTTTCATCAAACTTCGGCATGTAATAAGTAGAGAAATCAAATTCGATATTACACTGCTCAGCAATCCGCAGAGTGTTATCAAGGGCCTCCTCAGTTCCCTTCCAACCTCGAAACTCATCGACCATCTCAGTGCGCGTTTTCAGATGTAAATCAACACCTTTATGTTGTATGCGATCAGGATCAGTTATCAGCTTCCCTGTCGATACGCACATTAAGACTTCTTGTGCATAGTGATCGTCAGCAGAGGAGTAGTGACAATCTGTAGTGGCAACTAGCGGAATTCCAACCTGCTTTGCTACTTCTGCACAAAGATTATTTAGTCGTCGCTGTTCTGTGATCTGGTGGGGCTGAACTTCCAGATAGTAACGATCCGGAAATATTGAATCATAAAATTTGGCAAGTTCTGTAGCTTCTTCAATCTGCTCACGCTCAGCAAGCCCCCCCATTTCACTGGCCAGACATCCACTGAGCGCAACAAGACCTTTGGAATACTGAGTGAGAAGCTCGTGGTCTACGCGCGGTTTGAAATAAAACCCTTCCTTGTAGGCAAGTGTCACGAGGCGGCATAGGTTATGATACCCTTCCATATCACGTGCCAACACCGTCAGATGGTGCGTTCCGGCACCTCCCATGGCACGTGTGCGTTTATCAAATCGCGAGCCGGGGGTCACATAGAGCTCGCAACCAATAATCGGCTTAATGCCGGTCTTCATTGCAGCATCATAGAACTGAACAGCCCCATGCATATTTCCATGGTCAGTTATGGCTATCGCTGGTTGCCCGTGCTGCGCTGCTAACTCAAGCACATCCGGTATACGGTTAAGACCATCCAGTAAACTGTACTGGGTATGGAGATGAAGGTGCGCAAACGACAATGCAATTTTCCGGTTGAGGGTGATTTTTGAAATAGTATTCTAGTGGAGAACCTCTCATGCGTAAAGAGGAGTTGCAACTGCTTGTTATCGTTCAGTGATGTAAATTTCAACTGGCAAGTTATTCACATTTCCTCACAAGTATCAGCTCTCTTAAATTGAGTGAGACACTTGATTCTTCTTGACACAGCACTTTTGAGACTGATAGGTCTGTTAGAGTAAATACTTGAAATGGCTGTAAAAGTTCGCTGTGATACCCACAGCAACATCACGTCAACATTTCAATAATGGAGTTAATTATATGAAAAATAATATCTCACTTACCGTTGCGGTAACTACTATCGTAGCTGTACTTTCGCTCACACCTGCCTCAGCTCTCGCTCAAAACGTGGGAAACTGTGGTTGGGGTTCTAAGCTCTTTGATGGTCAACGCGGTATTGCGCCACAAGTGCTTGCGGTAACAACCAACGGTACTTCTGGTAACCAGACATTTGCTATTACCTCTGGTACTTCTGGTTGTACACAAAACGGTGTAGTTCGTTCTAGCTGGAAAACAGCTGCTTTCGTTGGTGGAAACACTACTAAACTTGCTCGCGACATGTCTCGCGGTGAGGGCGAATCACTGAACACACTTGCTCACCTCATGAACGTTTCTAGCAGCGACCAAGCTCACTTTAAAGCTACGCTTAAAGAAAACTTCAACACTATCTTTGCTTCTGAAAACACAACTACTGATAAAGTACTTGCTTCTTTACACGAAGTTGTAAAATCAGACGCAGCTCTCAGCGGATACAGCCAGAACGTTTAGGCTCTATTTTCTGAAAGTTTAAAACACAGGAGCTCGCGGAGAGAACGCGGAGGGTTAGAGTTTCCTCCTCCGTTCTCTCCGCGAGCTCCTGTGTCACAATGTTCACGTTGTACCCCTTTCCTCTTCCCGCAGATGCGGCCATATTATCTCACATTAGCATTACTCCTCCTGACGACACCTATTCTTCAAGCCGAGGAAACGAATGCCGTCGACTACTTGGAACAACTGCAGAACCAAGCTAGAGAGATGGTTCTTGCCAGCTCTCGCGAGTGGCAGAGCCTCATGCACTATGTGCCATATCGTCCAATATCAGATGTGAAGAGCACTATCGATGATGATATCTTTTTCCTCTCTGAAAACGGCAAATACGATGCATCAGCAGAGCTGGAACAGACCATCAAGGCTTTTTTCCACCCCAAAAAAGAAGGGACCCTTCACCCACAATGTCAATTTGTCGCTCGTTATCATTGGTTGAAGTCAAAGCTCACGTTTGACCCAGCGAAACTTTTAGAAATCGATTGTTTAGAATTTAAAGAGTGGCAAACAGGGATAGACGCGGCAAGTGTCACTCTTGTATTCCCAACCTCCTTTATTAACAACCCGGCCTCTGCTTTTGGCCACACACTCCTGCGGCTTGATCAAAGTAAGACGGCTGAAGAAGCTCCCCTGCTCTCCTATGCTGTGAACTACTCCGCAGCAACATCAGGGGAAGATGCTCTGACGTACGCCTTTCTCGGAGTCACAGGTGGGTATCAGGGCTTTTACAACATAGCTCCCTACTACAAGCTCGTTACTCGCTATAGTGATATTGAAAGCCGGGATATCTGGGAATACAAACTAGACTTTACCCAAGACGAAGTAGATCGATTGGTGAGACACCTCTGGGAGCTTCGAAGTGTCTCTTCAGACTACTACTACTTTGATGAAAACTGCTCATACCACCTCCTAGCACTTCTTGACGCAGCGCGGCCCGAGCTAAACCTGCTCTCCTCAGCCTCGATGTGGGTAATCCCTATTGATACCGTGAAGGCCCTAGGCAACCTACAGGATCTCTCCCCCGTATTTCGCCCCTCAAAGGCCACGGTTTTAAAAGCAAAAACTGCCGAAGCAACTAACGATGCCAGATCACTAGCACAACTGCTTATCGATCAGATAAATACCCCACTTCCGGAGCTCCTGTCAGGCTCCTCAACAGCTACTCGCGCTGCTGCTCTCGATCTTGCATATGATTACCTGAGCTATAAGGAGAGATATCGTAGTGATGAGACAAAAATTCTGGACAAAAGAATGTTCGAGATACTTTCCGAGCGTAGCAAGGTGGACACCATCTCTCCATCTGTAGAGGTCCCTTCTCCTATCTCCCCGGAAAACGGTCACGGCACAATGAGACTCTCGGTTGGGGCTGGCAAAGTCTCAAATAACTGGCGCGGAGAACTCGAGCTGCGCCCGGCGTATCACAGCCTCTTAGATCCGAAAAGAGGCTACACACCAGGATCTCAGATTGAATTTTTTGGTCTAGGCGCATCTTATCGTGAAGAAGGAGATATCGAATTTCAGAAATTTACTTTTATCGATGTCATCTCATTAAATACAAACACACCATTCTCTTCTCCTCTCTCTTGGGCTCTTGACGTGAGTGCAGATCGAATGAGATCCAAAAGCGATAGTGATTCGCTCCTGCCCCACCTTGACCTTGGTTTTGGTAAAGCATTTGAACTTGGAAATGATCACAGCTTCTTCTACCTTTTAGCAGATCTTAATGTCGAACTTCATGGAAGTTATGATCATAACTCAAGTATCGGCAACGGCGCTACCGCCGGGCTCATCTATCACTTGAGCAATGATGCGGCCTTCCAACTTGAAGCACGTGGGGGGCGAATGTTTATCGGCGAAGAGAACACCCACTACTCACTCACCGCCTCCCCCCGACTCTCGCTCTCCTCAGAGTCGGCCTTACGCTTTGAGGTAGGTCGCACATTTAGATTCCATGAACACTCCGATCAGGGAATGCTCTACATCGACCTCTACCTCTAAATCCCTGATATACCTGAACCTTAACCTATACCTAAACCTGCACCGTAAGCGTTCACGGCCCATCGTAGAATGCAGCTAAGGCACTGTAAGTGTTCAGCCTGCACCACCTCACCGTAACTTGATCATTCACAGATTATTTGAGTCACATCAGATTTACGCTATACTGTACGCGGTAGAAAAAGGATTTTGAAGAGCCATGCTTGCCCCGGACTCATCCAGAGAAGTACGCACGATTATCAGGTCTCTGTTATCGAGGCAGGCCACCTCTGTCTCTTCAAGCGCCCCTTCAAACCGTATCTCTCCAAACCGATCCAGCGCTTTCACAAAACTTTCCCCGGCTCATTTTATTCAACCCGTCTTTCTTGTCGAAGGAAAGGGCATACTTGCTCCTTCAAACGCCATCCCACAAGCAAAGAGTGTTTCAATCGACAAAGTAACTGAATTCGCCCGTGAGGTCACTGCGTGTGGCATACGTGCGCTCCTACTGTTTGGTATTCCACGTCACCGAAAAAGTGATGGGTCAACTTCACTTGAAGTAGAAGGACTTATACCTCGAGCAACCCAACTCCTAAAGGAGCACGTCCCAGAGCTCACCATATTCGCCGATGTTTGTGTGTGTCAGTATACTCCTGAGGGGCATTGTGGGCTTATTCTTGACGGAAAAATCGACACGGAACGCACACTGCATGTCCTTACAAAACAAAGCTTACTTCTGGCTCGAAGTGGAGTTGAT
Organism: bacterium; assembly: GCA_030431715.1. GTDB lineage: Bacteria > Bdellovibrionota_C > UBA2361 > UBA2361 > RFPC01 > JAUIIO01. Next base: position 61,167 of record JAUIIO010000001.1, on the reverse strand, counting down.
GTCTTAATGCCAAGTGGGATGACTCCGGGAATTGTCAAACATCTCAGGCAAGCCCTTGATGCTACAGGACACTATGAAGTCGCTATTACAAATCAGTCTGTGAAATTTGCGTCCTCCTTCTTTGGCCCCTTTCAGAGTGAGGCCTTTCACCTCGGAGAGCTTAAGGATAAGCGAAGCTACCAAGTCCCCTGTAATAACACGAAAGAAGCTTTACGCGAAATATCAGAGGACCTTTATGAGTATGGGGATATGGTCGTTGTAAAGCCCGCATTCGGATATCAGGATATTATCTATCGTGCCCGAAAGATGACCACGAACCCGATCGTAGCTGTAATAACCAGTGGCGAACATCTATTGCTTGAAGAGACGGCGAAACAGATGAGACTCTCCCCACAGGCTATGCAGCAACGGGTATCACAGGGACTGCTTCAAGCTGGCGCGGATTTCATTGTAAGCTATTTCGCAGAGAGCTGGTCGACTCAATCAAGAAAAGTTACTGAATTATCGAGCCGTCTAACTTCGTAGAGATTCTCTGGCAGCAAGGCTTTTGAGCCCATCAAAGCCAGGCATTTGCATTTTTACTCTGGCCTGTCTGCTTCCTACCTGAGCAAGTGCATTAGCATTTGAGAAACTATAGAGTTCAAATTTCTGTTTTGGCCACTGCGTTTTGAAGTACTCTTTAGTATCAGAGTACGCTAAGTCAAAAACTCGGAAACCATATTCTTCTACAAGCTTCGGAAGAACTTTCATGCGATTTGGAGTTTTATCCATACGGCTTGGAATAGCGATACCGTCCTTCTCCTCGACTTCACTCAGGATATCCTCAAGCGACTGTTCAACAAGATAGTCTTTGTTTCCAAAATCTTCATGCTCTAGGCCAAGTTCAAGAAGAAAATCTTCGATGTCATATTTCCCCTTTCCTTCAGGGAAAAGGCAAATGAGCATAACATCATCACAATCATCGATGCGACAACGTATAACCGTTCCCGGAATAACCGTGAGTGCCATCTCTTTAGCGGCCTCACTCACTCGGTCGACAAACTCCCCACTGTAGTAATCAGTAACTGCAATCATATCGAGCCCTTTAACCTTGGCCAGTCGCACCATGGCCGGTGCGGTATCGATCCCATCAATACCGAGATATCCAAGAGATGCAGGGCTATGTACTCGAAGGTCCATTGCATAGCTTTTCCGCCGCGCTGATGGTTTAACTTTACGGGTTTCAATTTTATCGCTAAGCTTTTTCTTCTGTGTCATAGTCCCTCTCTCTCAAGTAGTAGTTGTTGTGATCGTACGGAGTCGACTATTCGTCGTTCTCGGTCTCTGATGCATCAGAAATATCTGATGTCATGATAGTTACATTTTCGAGACTCTTATCTTTACCGGTCTCGATATCTGATAATGACGCAAGCTTATCTACCGTTTCACGAATCATTGTTTTTAGTGATCCAATATTGATGTCTACACGGTCAATGTCGCTAGCATTTGGAAGTTTTGATATCGCATTGAGTATTTTGTCCATCCGGACGGCTACTCCATTTACACGTGTGCTTAGAAGATCAATTTTTCCCTCAAGTAAATTCACTTCAGTGGCAGTAGCTAATCCCATCATTCTCGCTAGGGTCGCTGCACTCACCTCACCTCGAGCGCCTTCAGATTTTGCCTCTTCACGAGCCACTTCGTCAGCAGCTCCCTGCTCGGAAGTTTCAACTTCAGGGGTGAGCTGGTCTAATTTTTTCTTAAGACGCTCCTCTGCTCCTTCATCCTGACTGGATAAATCTTTATCGCCGGTATCAGCTCCGCTTTGCTCCATTGCTCTCTCACTGTAAAAATATAAAGCTATCTGGGAAGACATACTTAAGATGACAGGAACATCTCCACGGATTCTAAGAATTGTAAGCGTTCATCTATCTGGATAAATGCTTGATTTTTTATGAAAGAATAGAGGATTAAACACAGGAGCCCACGGAGAACGCGGAGCGAGCTATCATTACTTCTCCGTGGGCTTCTGTGTGATTATTCAAGCTCATAACACCCGGCATACATACCGCGAAGGCGGCCAAGGGGTGATTGTTACAAAGTTTGCTAGAGTACGTCCCCGGAGGATATTTTAAGAAGAGTTATTCTATTCTGGTCAACTTCCTGAACGGAAACGGTGTAACCATCCCAGAGAAAGTGTTCCCCCTCTTCTGGGATATGCCCGAGATTATGTATTACGAAACCGGCAATAGTATCATATTCACCATCTGGAAAATGGATTCCATGTTCATATCTGAGGTCGTTCAGATCAGTACCTCCATCAACAAGCCACTCTCCGTTAACCGTACGCTCAACTTCACGCTCATCATCAGGAGAGTCATGCTCATCAAAGATCTCACCAACGATCTCTTCAATAAGGTCCTCCATCGTAACAAGGCCATCAACACCTCCGTGCTCATCTAACACAACAGCCAGATGAGCCGCTTTACGCCTGAGCATATGTAGGAGCTTTCCTACAGCAAGCGCCCCTTCGACAAAAAGTGGTTTGCGCAAAAGACTTTCTATAGAGGCTATATCAACTTCTTTACCAACATAAGGAAGGAGATCCTTGGCAAGTACCACTCCCTTTACATCATCTAATTCTTCGCCAATCACTAAAAGGCGAGAGAATCCCGCCTCTTCAAAAACACGGGTTACCGAATCAACACTATCTGAAGCCTGAACAGACACCACATCTGTGCGAGGCGTCATAATTTCAGAGACCATCTTGTCACCAAAACTCACCACCCCTTGTATGAGTTCACGCTCTGCTTCCTCGATCTCTCCAGCTCTCGTACTATGCTCTACAAGTTCGGTCAGATCCTCTGACGAGAGAACAATCTCTCGCTCAGCAGGCTTACGGTACCCACAAAACCCGATAACAGAGCCTATAAAGTCTTCTAGAAGATAGATTACAGGAGTAAAGGCGATACCTATGAGTGCTAGCGGGTAGGCAAGTAAGCTTAGGACATTCTCGGGACGGCTGTATGCAATAGCCTTAGCCACCTGCGCCAGTGTGAGTGCAAGTACCGTTGTAAGTACGAGAATAAAAATAAAGGCAAAGTGCTCATAGCTACTTCCCGGCACACCTCCAAGAACACTCTCCCAGAAGTACTCCCTACTCATTTCTGAGATGCGAAAAACCGATATTCCAAGTCCAAGACCGGACAGAAGATTCCCGGTCTGCACGATGAGCAAGAACTTATCAGAAGCCTTAAGTATTTTCCGAGCCCGATGTGCCCCAAAATCCTTATTGAGATCCATCTCACGGAGACGTGAGCGACTACTTCGTAGAACAGCCACCCCGAGCATGACAAAGAAGGCATAAGAAACAAGACAGATAATTGTAACAGTGACCATGGCAAAATAGCCGGAATACTCAGGATCCATTTAGAGCGTTAGCCTTTGTAATCAAAGAAACAGACACACGCTGATACCCCAGACAAAAATTGAGCCCTGAAAAAATGGACGCTGCTGAAACGTATGCTGAAATTTACTGGTAGGTAGTAAGATAAATAATTATCTTGAATCATTATGTTTTCTATTTTGAACACCATTTCAAAGTTTGTCAATTCTCTATTGAGCGGTATTTTACATCAGATCCTTCCCCCTTCCGGGGTATCCTCCCCACACCTTTTTCCTGTCCCCTTAAGAGACGTTTTATGTAAAACTCGCTAACACTATGGAACAAATTGCTACTCGTGAAATCCTCTGGAACATCGATTCTTTCGCTAACGTGGTTTTGATGTATGGGCTCTTTGCCCTCTCAATGCTCGTTATGGCCACAGGCCTCTATCGACATGCCTTACTGGTTACTGGTGGCGCAGATAGCCCGGAGAATACCGGCAATGGCCTTAAGGGTTTTTTCAAGCTCCTGACTATGGGGCTCTTTCAACGAGGCGTGATACGACGTCGAGATATTGGCATTGCTCACACGCTCATATACTTCGGCTTTTTCGTCCTTCTCTTTACCACTACGATGGTTTTGATAGACCATGATCTCGGAATACGCATATACCGGGGCGATTTTTACCTCGCTGTTACGTTGCTCAGCGATGTCTTCGGGCTTGGTGTCATCATCGGTTGTGTTCTGGCGGCTAAACGCCGCTACATAGATCAAGCCGATCTCGTACACAACCAACCCGCAGATGCGTACCTGCTCGGGATGCTTGTACTTCTCTGCGTACAGGGGTTTCTCCTTGAGGGGTTACGAATACATGCCACTCAAGATCCGTGGGCTGCCTATTCCCCTGTTGGAAACCTAGTCGCGTCTCTCATCTGGGGGCTTAGTGACTTTAGCACTCGACTCCTCCACTTCTCCATCTGGTGGCTCCACACAATCACGGTGTTTGTATTCATTGCTCTGCTGCCCTACACCAAGCTCTTTCATGTGGTTGCTAGCGCCGCAAATCTCTACTTCCAACCACGAAAGCGACCGAAAGGAAGGATCAAGTCCCCCGGAGATCTCGAAGCACTCATTGAGAAGGGAGAGGAGTTCTCAATCGGACTCGGAACTATTAAGGACTACAGCTGGAAACAACTTCTTGATCTTGAAGCCTGCACAAGCTGTGGAAGGTGCCAGGATGCTTGTCCGGCATATACAACAGGCAAACCCCTCTCGCCCAAATGGATGGTTCTCGATACAAGAAACCACGCTCTCTCACTACATGCTGATGGAAAGCTAAGAGAAGATACGCTTACCCCTGCCCCTCTACAGAAACTTGATAGCATCCTGACCAAACGTTACCTAGAGAAGAGTTGTGGCGTACTACCAGCTGAAGGCGAAGATTCAAGCAGCTATCGCGGCACAGGCTCCTTTCGAGCCAATAACGAACAGGTCCAAAACTCAGTCTTATCGCTCGGTGAAGACCCCGATGATTTTATCTCAGGAAAAGTGCTTGATAAGAACGTGTTCTGGTCGTGCACGACCTGCATGGCATGTGTGGAGGCATGTCCGGTTGGAATCAATCATGTAGATATGATCGTAGAAAATCGACAGAACATGGTACTCATGCAGGGAGACGTCCCCTCTGAGGCTGGGGCAACACTCAAAGCGCTTGAAACGCGCACGAACCCTTACGGAGCTCCCGAAGATAGGGTTAAATGGCTTGAAGACCTTGATGTTCGTATCCTTAAGCCAGGAGACGAAACTGACTATCTTTACTGGGTAGGATGTGTTTCTTCCTATGACCCTCGCAAACAAAAAATAGCAAGAGCGCTTGTTACCCTTATGAAAGAAGCAGGCCTCTCGTTTGGCATCCTCGGCACGGCAGAGGGGTGTACTGGCGACCCTGCCAGACGACTCGGAGAAGAGAACCTCTTTCAGACCCTTGCCAAGTCCAACATCCAAACGCTCTGCTCTGTTAAGTTTAAAACACTGGTAGCAAACTGCCCTCACTGTTTTAACACTATAAAGAATGAGTATCCGGAATTTGGGAATCTCGGAGAGGGCCAATCACCTGAAATCATCCATCACTCTCAACTCCTAAAAAGGCTTACTCGTGAGAATAAAATAGAGCTTAAGCCTGGGAAGCAGGAATCAGTCACCTTCCACGACCCCTGTTATCTTGGCAGATACAATGATGAATATGATGCCCCACGGGAGACCCTTCGTAAAAACTCAAGCCTCAATATCATTGAGATGGACAAGAGTAAGGAAAAAGGTCTCTGCTGCGGAGCGGGTGGAGGCCACTTTTGGATGGACCTTAAAATCGGTGAGCGTGTAAATAGCGTTCGGGTTGATCAGGCCGCTGCCACCGGGGCAAATAAGGTCGCAACCGCCTGCCCTTTTTGCATGCAAATGCTAGAAGACGGCGTAAAACTCACTGGCCGCGAAGGCGAGCTAGAGGTTAAGGATATAGCCGAATTTATGGTAGAAAATCTCAAAAATAACTGACCCTACTTTTATTTTTTTAAGACTACAGATTTTGCTATAATACTCCTGACTTAAACAGGAATTGGTACTTATGGCGACTCTTAAACCTCACTACAAATACACTCTTTGCCTTTCAATAATGATCCTTGCGTTATCACTAACGGCTTGCAACTCATCTGAGGAATCAGCAGCCCTTCGCGAAGCCCCCACGAATCAGACCCCACTAGTCACGCAACAACAAACGCCGCGCTATAGTATCAACCTTGAAAGAGAGCTCCTTGAAACCATAGAGGTCGCCGAGAAACCTGAGACTCCTCCTAAAACGCTCACCTCGAATCCTTATCGCTCAAGACCGAGAGGCCTTACTCGCCCAGGAAGCACGGAACGTTATGCTTATTATGATACCTACGCTCCGACAAGATATCGTGAGTACCAGCCTGCTTATGGAGGTCGTACCCCTTCGCTCATAAACAGAGCGCTCAATCTAAATTCTGCCGCTAAGCCAGCGAGAATTTATAGATAAAAAAACCCTGCTTTCCGTAATGAGTCACCGATCTCTATGGCGTCTCAAACAAAAAGCAGGGTCTTAAATCCTACTTGGATTTCCTGCTATACACAGGACTTAAGGCTTTGAACTAAAGAACTGCGTCTTTAAGAGCCTTCGCAGGAGTAAATCTTACACGCTTTTTAGCAGAGATATGGATAATCTCACCTGTAGCCGGGTTACGACCCATACGTGCCTTTGACTTTCTTACATACATCTTACCAAGACCTACGAGTGGAACTCTGTAGCCCTTTTTAAGTGAATCAGTAAGGAATCTTGATACATCTTCCCACATCTCTTTCGCTTGAGACTTCTTCTCAAGACCACAGAACTGACGAAGGTTTTCAAGAAACTCAGATTGCGTATAGCTAAGAGTGCTAGAGTTCTTTGGCTTTGTTGCCTTACTCGCCTTCTTTGCAGGAGCTTCAACCTTCTTAGCCTTAGGCTTAGCAGCTTTTTTCGCTGGAGCCTTTTTTGCAGGGGCCTTTTTCTTAGCAGAAGCTTTTTTCTTAGTAGCAGTCTTCTTCTTCGTTGTAGTTTTCTTCTTCGTCGCTGTTTTACGAGCAGTTGTTTTTTTCTTAGCAGCCTTCTTCTTAGCAGGCGCCTTTTTCTTTGCAGCTTTACGTGCCATAGGTAAATATCCTTTCAAATGTATACGGTTCAAATGTATACGGAATGTCAGCCGAGACGCGAAAGAGCCCGAAAAATGGGGCTCAAAACGCTCTCTACTTTACCTTTATAGGTGTATTTCTCTTTAAAATGCAACAGAAATTCGACTTTAGAAATAAACTTTTTCTCGTGCCATCACTCATTTAAGCCCATAAAATAAGGCCCAAATGGGCAAAACGATCCATCAAGACCATGGCGCATTCGTTAGGATCTTGTTATGAAGGTAGCTAGAAGTGTTTGCGTCCTAGAGAGCCAAACTTCACACCAACCCATTTTTTATGATTAATTACAGCACATTACGCAAACTCATCTTGGCATTACTTTTCGCCAATCCCCTATCAGCCAGCGCAGAACAGATACAATTTTCTCTGCTTGAAAAGCAATTTTCACTCGAGGTCGATTCCAATTTTATTGAGGCTCCTCGCCCCAATCGATCGGTCTTATTAGCGCTAAGAGACCGTAATGGATATCCCACACTGAACGCTATCGTTATCGCGTCGACACTCCCAGAGGACCTCAATACGGTACAATCGGCACTTTTAAACGATTACCGAGCCGTGGGACTCCAGGACGCATCCGTGGGGGATCTCGAGCGAGTAACCCTCATGAGCGGGCTCAGCGTCGTAACAGCCTCTGCCAGCTTCAGTGCCGGTGATGAAAAGATTGAATCAAGACTGCTCGTAATACCATACGCTCAACATCAGGTGCTCTTTACCTTTCTTTTTAAGGCTTCAGACAAGCAGAACGCTCTTCCAAGATGGGAGCGCATACAAAAGAGTATCACCGGCCCTGCACAGACCACGCCTGAGGTGAAGGAGAAGACTACAACATCCTACCTATACTATTTATTGCCCTTTATTGCTGGCCTATTCGCCTTCAGTATCTACCGGAAACGCACTTTATTAAGAGAAAACGTTTAGAGAGACCCGTAAAGCTTCTTCGTGTCTTTCATCATATCTTCAATCACAGACACGCCGCCACGCCAGAACTCAGCTGACTTCATATTCACACGAAATGGCCTTACAAGGTCTGCTGGAGACTTTGATCCCCCACTCGCAAGGAGTTCCATAAATTTCTGAGGAAAGCCTTCAGGCTTTTCCTCGTACTGTTTAAAAAGAGAGAGTGTGAGGAGTTCACCAAAAGCATACGCATACACATAAAAAGGCGTATGAATGAAATGAGGTATATAACTCCACCACCACTGATACCCATCTTCGAGTGTAACAGAATTCTTAAACATCTCCTTCTGCCTAGCCATCCAGAGTTGGCCGTATTCTTCTGGAAGAAGCTCCCCGTGCTCACGGGCCGCGTGAACATCTCTCTCAAAGAGAAACATTGAAATCTGTCTGTACACAGTTGCAAAGATAGACTCGATCTTATGCATTGATAATGCAAAGAGTTCTTTAGGTGAACTTTCATGAGTCTTTAAATGATCAAAGAGCAACATCTCAGAGAACACGCTCGCTGTCTCACACACCGTAAGTGGCACATCGTAATTCAGATAATTTTGCCCCTGCATCAGATACCCATGAATCCCATGCCCAAGCTCATGAGCGAGGGTAAAAACATCTCGCATGGACCCAGAGTAATTAATAAAAACATAAGGGTGCATTGAAGGTGTGCCCATCTGGCAAAAAGCCCCACCACGCTTTCCCTTTCTCTCTCGAGCATCTATCCAGTTGTTCTTAAAAAAGAGCTCCGCAACACCGGCGAAATCCTCACTAAAGCTGGCGAAAGATTCTAAAATAAGCTCTCTCGCTTTCACGTAAGAGATCTTCTTCTCTGAAGAGGCTACAGGAGCATACCGATCGTAATCGTAGAGCGACGGGACTCCAAGAACCTTCTTTTTAAAGCGATAATAGTTTTGCACAAGTGAGTAACTTTCCTGCACAGCTTCACAAAGAGCATCAACCATCTCCCGAGAGATCTGGTTATCCATATGACGAGCATCTTCTGAGGCGCTGTACCGACGATATCGATCATTAACTGCCTTATCCTCAATCAGTGTATTATAGATATACGCGGTTCTCCTTGAATTCGACTTAAGTCCTTCACTGAGCGAACGTGCAGCCTCTCTCCGCACCGGTCTTTTGCTGTGGTGGAGCAGATTAAGAACCTCTGTTTGCGAAAGCTTCTTGTGCCCCTTTCCCTGCTTTACGATATACTCCGCAGCGCCCATCTCTTCATCAAATAGTCTTGAGAACGCGCTTCTACCGGTAAGTGCTTTATCTGCTAAGAGGCGCTCTTCTGGCTCACTCAGGCGGTGTTTCTTACCAGACAACACCTGCTTCATATAGTTTTTAAACGGCTTCATAGGTGCAGCATCAACAAGCTTTTTAATCGCTCCTGCTGGTATCTTAAGAATCTCGAGATCAAAGAAGAGAAGGTGGCGTACAATAGCTGTGTGCTCAGCACGCATCTGTTGCAAAAGAGCACCTCTGGCAGGATCGCTACTTGTTTCTGCAAACCTCAAACTAGCATAGATCACCGGACTGGCAGCTGTCTCATAAATATCAGAATACTCCTCCAGAAGAGAAGCGAAGCTTCCGGGAGACTTCGCTTTCTGCGCAAGCTTTCCGCGGTATTTTTTCTCAAATTTGGCGGCAGCCTTACCAGCGCCATGGAGCGTTGAGGCCAAGTTCTGATCTTCAGGTGAAGAGTACAGATCTTTGAGATTCCAGGTAGGAAGCGTTTTAGTAGTCAATGAAGGCTCCTTCTACGAAAATTTCTTATTCCTAAGCAGTAACAATGAGTTTAGAGGCAAGATACCGCCTTTGGCTCGCTTTTTGCAATGGTATTAGTGGGGGTCCTTTACTCGCAATTTAGCCCCCCAAAGGATGTTGTAATATGTTGTACCATCATGAAGCTGATCATGAGCACGGTGGCGTGTTCGTAGAGACAGCACTTGTCATGCCACTTCTCATACTCGTTCTCGGCGGACTCATAAACTTTGGGAACACTCTTATTAACCTCGGCGATGTTCTAGGCGCTGCTCGGGCCGGAGCCCACGTTGCGGCAAATTATCCCCATTCAACCGCCTCACTTCAAAAAAAACGTGAGATCTATAAGATTACCAGAGCAAGCGTTGAAGAGTATCTGCGTTCTTCCGGGCACGATGCCGATACCTTTCTCGTAAACGTGCGAACTGTTCAGTATTCAATGCCTCACAATAATAACAAACACCCCGGAAAAAACTTTGTTCAAGAAGCCATCAGGGTGAGCGTAAAGCAGACTGGCATAGGATCACTTTTCACAGGACTCTTTAAAACTGCTCCTTGTGGATCTGTTGTGTTTCTAAGAGAGCAGGATCCAGAATATCTACCCGAAGATCAAAATAAGGTCGATGCTTTACTCGATGATATAAACGAGGGAGATGACTTTACATGTTAAAGCAGCGCCTCACATCAAGCTCAGGGGGAGCGCTTCTTGAGTTTTCCATCATAGTACCGATCTTGCTCTTTCTCCTAATGGCCGTTACCCAGGTAGGTGTTATACTCACCGAAAAGTCTCAACTTACCGAAGCTCTCCGATCGACTGCACGATTTGCTTCCTCTCTTCATATAGAAAATCTTGAGATGCCCTCTACTCGCTCTTCGAATATTGATCCTTGCGCTACCTCAGAGCTTGAATACTTTCAATCACAACTCAGACAGAACAACCTCGATAAGAGACTGAGACATTTTGAAATGAAATCCTCGCCTTTTTCATACTCAGGCAATGATCTCCCCACGTACGCTGTAGAGGCTCTAACCCTCAAGGCATCAATCGGAGTTACCTGCTATATGTGTAATAAGCTCTTCGGGATAGATAACGATCTTTTTGAGGTCCGTTCCACTGTTCGGCTGCCATATGAACCCGATGCTCAGAGCGCATGTTCAGACACTTTCACCTATCCCTAATTTCTTCTATACTTTGCAAATACGAGGGATGAATCCATGAAGAGTAAGAGAGTATCCGAACAGGGAGCCGTGGCCTATTTTGTGGCTCTTTTCCTTGTTATTATTGTTGGTTCACTTTCCTTTTCTCTTAATGTCAGCAGCTCACGATCACTAAAGAGCAATCTTCAGAATACCGTAGATACTGCTGCTCAGTTAGCTGCATCCACCCTTTGTTCCACCCGTGCCTGTTATGATGATTCTCTTGAAATTGCACTCAATGTGGTTAAGGAGAATTTTTCTGATGGCCTCGCCGCTACAAATTTAACCTTCAATAACCCGGATGAACTCTACTGGAAAAATGACGATGCAGAAGTCATTATTCGGCGTGGAAGATGGTGGAATACGAGCACTCCTTACACAGAGGAGTTAGATGATGTCTTTATTCATCAGGAATCTAAACACCACAACTTCATCTTTGAAGACCTCGATCGCCAGCTAGATAATGGCGAGTCGTGGAAAAGTGTTCACTCTGAAACTCCCCCATTCCTTGTAGCAAATGCTATTTATGTAAGCATAACTTATAACTACCAGAATTCGTTTTTTAATCTATTTAAAATCTCAAAGACTCCAATAAAGGTTAGAACCTATGCTCTGGCGGGAGATGTTGCGGAAGAGCAGTGTATCGCCCCGTTTGCTATACCGATATGTAACCTCGTATCAGACTCAGGAGAGCTATTTAAAGATAGGGCGTGTAAGATTGAGAGATACTTTACTGAGTCAAAGCGCTACTGTACCGAAGGAACGGACTGCGACGTGCTCCCAGGAACTCTCTACGTGCCTTTCCCATCCGAGGACAAACTGCCATATGAGCCGGTATTTATGGTTAATAAGGCACTGAGTCACTATCACGCTTACCGTGAAACCGAAACCAATCCGGGTGACATAGGCGGCGAATCGTATTACAGGGGCACCTGTGATTTTAACACTCTTTCTTTGCCAGGAATATCGGTTAGTGATCATTATGGTGTGACTGGACTCTCTGTAGCAAGTTTCGATGACACTACTGGAAACCTGCCAGAAAGTGAGATTCGTCAGGCAATAGCAGAAGGGTGTCGGACAGCAAAGATTGGAGACCCTTTTCAACTCCGCCCGGAAGGATTAACTGAATTTGATACGCAAATAACCGTATGGCAGCAGATTATAAACCAACTTCCAGTCGATTCGTCTAAAGCTGATGACATCAAGCATCCTGCATTTAGTACTGAATTCGATCGTTCTATTTTTAATATCTTTTTGCCTAAGGATGAGAACCATTTTCAATCTGTCGAACACGAGACTCTGGCAAACTTGGCCGCGTGCTCAGGATCCGGAGCTCCCTCAGAGCGTTATGGGCTGTGCAACTCACAGAGATTTTACTACAACACAGAATGTTTCGAGAAGCGCAATATTCCGGACAACCAACTTTCAAGAGATCTCTATACCCCAGATATTCTCCCATGCCCGATAACCTCTTCTCCTCCAACTCTTAATGCTGGCGATAATCGTTTAACTTGGGATCTTGTAGACTTTTATCAAAATAGTAAAGTCTGGAAAGTTGCAGTACCAATAATCTCGACACTGGAAGGAGTTGATAGGTACTGCTCAGGGATTGCATCAGATACTGGACTACTCACTCCAACAGATCCACTTATAAGTAGATCTCTCAATTATTATATTGTGGGGTTTGTCGATATGATCTTTTACGATGCTGATGTTGGGATGCCTCCACCAGAGCGACTCAGTCAGATTCCATCCTATCCCGCTTTAGATCTTGAGTGGGAAGATCAATGGAGCGAAGATGATGAGCCGTGGGGTTTTATCGGTGGTACAGGATGTAACAATGTCAAAGGAATGATTGATTGCAATCAAGGCCTCCTTTCAACACCACAATTCAAGCTTCAAAATGAACGTCCGGTACGGCTGGTGATACCTGAAGAAAATTTGGATGATTCCGGGGATTAAGAGTTCAGAGTAGATCCGAGATTATCTCTCCAAACAGAGTAGTCAGCGGCATCAATTCGCCCATCGCCATTACCATCGGCATACTTACAACTTCCCGCTGCAACGGCTCCGTAGCAACTCCTCCATTTAGCGTAATCGTCTTCGTCAACATCACCATCTTGGTCGTAATCTCCTGTAAGAGTCTCAGGGACTCCGGCTCCGAGGTTATCTCGCCAGACAGAGTAGTCAGCAGCATCAATTCGTCCATCCTTATTGCCATCAGCCCCTAACCCGGCCTCAGCAGGAGTTGCTCCGTACATGCTTCGCCAGAGCTTATAGTCTGCATCGTCTACCATACCATCACGGTTATAATCTCCTGAGTAGAGAGTCTCTATTCCTCTTCCCACATTAAGCTTCCAGATGAGATGGTCTGCGTCATCTACTTTACCATCACCATTCCCATCTGCTCCGCTTCCGGGCGCTACGTTCGATCCATCAGCCTGAGTCCATGTAACATAGTCATCATAATCAACATCTAAATCTCTATCGTAATCACCGGGAACAACTACAGGTTCTTCAATATGAGCACAGGTTGCCCTTCTTGAGTCATCTAGAGTCGCACAGTATCCGGGCTGATCGATTTGGACAGCTTGCATAGCGACGAGTACTTTCTCACAGTCCGCCTGTGTAAAACCAAGATATCCCAGACCTTTCAGATTATCACACGACTTGCTAATCAATGTGTAACTCTCATTAAGTGAAGTATAGGGATGAAACTCAGTAACTAAAGCATAGTAAATAAGAAACTCTACCTTCTGAAATCCAATACCTTCAACACTGCAACCATTATACGTAGATTCTCCTGTTCCTTCAGACATGAGATGGAAGGCCTTACTCATCACAAGTGAGTTTGCGTGCACGCCTGTTCTATCTCCTGCCTGACCGCAGTAAAAATTTCTATCACCGTAATGCTCTGGATAGACATCGATAGTATCATTCGCAGCACTTCCAATCGAAGAGGACGGGTCAGATAAATGCCTCTCAAATCCATTTCCTGCCGTGGATGATATAACCCAATCGTTGGTACCGTCATCGCTTTGAAAACGCTCAAATGCCTCACCATAAAAATCAGCGATAGCTTCTAGGATTGCTCCTGATTCTCCTGTTTCTGAGAGCTCTCGAGCGACAGGATATCCCGGTGAGGTTCCCATATTTCGTGCTAGAAAATGTGCATATTCATGACCGAGAGAATCATGCTGTGACGCGCTAGCCTCACTACAAAAAGCTATATAGTTCGCCCCTGAAAAAGAGTGTTTATTCTGACACTCTTGACCGAGTGCAATATTATTATCGATATGGGTGTATATTGCCGTATCACCATTCTCAACAAAGGCTGAGCCAGTTACAAGACCACCAAGGTTGTTTGCTCCATTTCTTGAAAGCACCTGACTGTAATAGCGGTTCAGTTCACCTAAAGCCCCATAGTAATCATCTACATCTGTTGAACCCGACATTGGCCCCTGAATAGGAAGCGGGCCTCTAGGGGTATGGACTGATTCAGAACGCCCATGAAAGTATGGTGTTGGGCTGCCATAATTCTGTGGCACATCAAGATCGAGTGCCGTATTGGTTCTTGAGGCATCGTATACAAGTCTATTTAACCCTCGAATTCCTCTATCAACAAGGACAACCTCACCAGTAGCTGCATCGATAAGATACCTCTCCTGCTGAAAACCTTTTGCGTTGCCGAGCGCAATCTCCCAGACAAACCTCTGATCATTCTCTGCTTTCTGATTGAGAAATCTCTCACTATACACATAGAGCTCACTCTCTTTAAGCTGTACCGGCTTAAATATCTTTTTTCTCCTCCGAAGGCGAATACGAAAGCATCGAGATCTCCTAATAACATGAATGTCAGGAGATCGTTTCTTGCAATTGTTCTTTATCTGCCTTCTCTTCACTCCATTTCGATAGAGTTCGTTTTTCCGGAAATGGCTCTTTGCAATGCGCTCAGCCTCTTGCAGTGAAAGTGCTGATGTCGTTAAAGGAGACAGTTTTGGTATGGTAAAAACACTCACGGTATTAACGCTCTTATCGAGTCGCAGGCGAACTACGAGCTCAGTTCCATAAACGGGGACTTCTCCTTTATAGAGTTGACGGTAACGTATGTGCTTAAGGCCAAATTGATCCGTTTGAACACCCTGCAGCTCAAGATCATTCTCAACGTCACTTAGTCCTTGAAAACCACCATCTCTTGAAAAGAGTTCTGTGAGAAACGCTTTGGCGATCTCTTCTGCTGATCCATTGCTTTTTTGTTGTGCTTCTAACGCTAAATCCGATTTTTCGAGATTTTCAACAAGAATTATTCGATCACTACCGACTCGTCGTACGAATTCAAGTGACTGTTCAGCACATACGTTTGTGGCATGACTCAGCAGTACAAGAAAAGAAAGTATGCGGAGCGAAGCGTTCCAGAACGATCTCATGTCCCGGCTCCCAGATTATTTCGCCAGATGGTGTAGTCGGCAAGATTTACAGAGCCATCCTTGTTTCCATCTGCAGCTTTACAGTCACCTACCGGTTCAGAGCCAAAACACGACTTCCAACGAGCATAGTCATCTGCATCGACATCACCATCTTCATCGTAATCACCCGGCGGTAGCTGAGGAACACCTGCTCCAAGATTATTACGCCATACCGTATAATCAGCGAGGTTCACCTTGCCGTCACCGTTTCCATCGGCACCATAACCTGCCTCAGGATTACTTCCGAACATCTCTTTCCAGAGACCGTAATCTGCAGCATCTACCCGACCGTCGCGATTGTAATCACCTGAATAGCCTCCTGTGACTCCGGCTCCTACATTTGAACGCCATATGATGTAGTCAGCCTCATCGATCGTTCCACTACTATCACCATCAGCTGCTGCACCCGGTGTTACAGAATTTCCTTCCGTATCTGCCCAGAGAAGATAATCATCATAGTCAACATCCTCATCACGGTCATAATCGCCAGGAAGTATTTCAACTCCCTGATCCTCGGCACAGGTAGCCGGCAGTACTTCGGTTGAACAAAGGCCCTGTTGCTCCATCTCGGTCGTGCAGTCTTTTATGGCACAAATACCTGGCTGATCTATCTGTACCGCTTGCATGGCGATACGGACTTTATCACAGTCGGCCTGAGTAAAGCCTAAAAATCCGAAATCCACGAGAGCAGCACATGCATTATTGATAAATCCATAGCTACTGTTAAATGTCGTGATAGTTGCGAATTCAACATTAAGAGCGTAATTAATGAGAAATTCGACCTTTTGAAACCCGATACCTTCTACGTGACATCCGTTGTAAGTCGAGTCTCCAGTGCCCTCAACCATGAGATGAAAAGCCTTACTCATCACCAATGAATTTGCATAGATTCCCGTTGGATCTCCTTGCTTCCCACAGTAGAAATCTTGATCGCTGTAATGCTCTGGATACGCGCCGATATCATCGTTCGCAGCCTGACCTGTCGATGCTGTAGGATCTGAGAGATGTCTTTCAAATCCATTTCCTGCTGTAGACGAGATAATCCAATCATTTGAGCCACTTTCATATCGCTCAAATGCCTCACCGTAAAAATCAGCGATGGCTTCAAGGATTGCTCCTGACTCTCCTGTCCCTGAGAGCTCTCGGGCTACAGGGTATCCCGGTGAGGTTCCCATATTCCTTGCCAGAAAATGAGCATACTCATGACCAAGTGAATCATGATCGTCAGCATCTGCTTCACTACAAAAAGCTATAAAGTTCGCTCCTGAAAAGGAGTGTTTATTCTGGCATTCCTGACCAAATCCGATGTTATTATCGATATGCGTATATATCGCGGTATCCCCATTCGCAACGAGAGCAGACCCTGTTACGAGACCACCAAGATTATTTGCCCCGTCTCTTAGAAGCACGTTCTGGTAGTAGGTATGAAGATCCCCCAGAGCATTATAGTAGTCATCTACATCAGTAGATCCTGACATAGGCCCCTGCATAGGAAGTGGTCCACGTGGAGTGTGAATATTTTCAGAACGTCCGTGGTAGTAAGGAGTAGGTCCACCGTAGTACTGAGGATAATCGAGATCGAGCGTAGTATTTGTGCGTGAGGCATCGTAGATCTTTCTATTTAAACCACGAATTCCATCATCTTTCCTGACGATCTCTCCGTTTCCTGCATCAATCAGATACCTTTCATGCTGAAGACCCCTTGCATTAGCTAATTGAACGTCCCAGACAAATCTCTGATCGTCTTCTTCTTTTTGAGCAAGAAAATTTTCGCTATACAGAAAGAGCTCACTGTCCTTGAGTTCAACAGGCTTATAGATTTTCTTCCTTCTCCTCAGGCGAATGCGAAAACACCGAGATCTTCGAATAACATGAATTTCAGGGTATTTCTTTTTACAGTTTCTTTTAATTTGCTGTCTCTTCACCGCATTCCGATACAGGTCATTGTTTCGAAAATGCTCCTTTGCAATACGCTCTACATCTTGCAACGAAAGCACTGAAGTATCTAAAGGAGCAAGCTTCGGTATAGTAAAGAGGCTAACGGTATTTACACTCAGATCACGTCGTAAACGTACAACAAGTTCCGTAGCGTACACTGGAACCTCTCCTTTATAGAGCTGGCGGTACCGCACGTGTTTGAGCCCAAATTGATCAGTTTGAACCCCGGTAAGCTCTAGATCCTCCTCATAGCTGTTAAGTCCTTGAAATCCTCCCTCCTGTGAGAAGAGTTCAGAAAGAAACTCACGGGCTATTTCTTCTGCATCTTTTGTAGCTTTTTTATTAATGGCATTTGCGTTCTTGAGGTTTTTAACGAGGATGATTCGATCGTCTCCAATCCTTCGAACGTATTCTAGAGAATACTCAGCTAAGAGCGACGTGGCATGTAACATCAGAAAAGTAACAGCTAGAATGTGTAGAGAAATGCTTTTCTTTAGAATCATTTTTCTACTCCCTGATGAGTTCGGCATGTCTTGCTGAGAGCAAAGGCCTCTGTATTTTGTTTATGATAGATGAATCCTATACGAACGGCTTCGTACGGCTCTGATGCATGGAAGCACAGTGCAGATAACAACGTCGTGCGGCTGTGCATTGATTGAAATATAAAAAATCGCATACTAGTCCTTAACTTGTCTTTACGTACTTCTATTGTAAAAACGACTGCCAGAGCGTATGTAGTCTGCGACCTCTACGTTGCTCTGTCCAAAGGACATGACACCTCTCTCACCCTACTTATCTTCATTAAGATGGAATATGCGTCAGATAAATCCTGTTAATTACTAAAATAGGAATTTTTCGTAGAAACATACCTGTAAAAGCTCACATCTTCTCAGACAAGCTTAGAATTAGAGCGCCAGATGCTCATTATTCGTAGATACGGAGACGATACCTTCTTTTGTGCAAAGTATACGGTCTTCCATTCTCATCTTGTTATGCCTATTCTGTATGCCGGGTCTCTCTCTCCTAGCAGAAGAGCCTTCCGTGCCGACGAACATTCCTATTACTGGAGTACTCACCCCGGAGTATATGGCCGATCCCGATTTCGCCAGTATCCAGCTTATCCAGACCAATAACATAATAAACGCGGAAGCTGCTCGCACAAAATATGGATACACTGGAAGCGGTTACTCTATCGCTATCATAGATTCTGGCGTTGACTATACACACCCTGCTCTCGGAGGTGGATTTGGTCAAGGATACCGAGTTGTCGCCGGGTATGACTTTGTAAATGATGACGGCGATCCGATGGACGATAATGGTCACGGAACACACGTTGCCGGAATTGCAGCTGGGAATAATAGTACCTACAAGGGGATTGTGCCAGATGCCAATATAATTGCTTTAAAGGTTGCAAATTCTTCAGGACAAGGGAATTTCAATGATATTGAGTCAGCTTTTCAGTGGGTCATTGCCAATAGAGAGACTTACAATATTGTTTCTATAAATCTCTCAATGGGCTCAGGAAACTATACAAGCTTGCCCTCAAATCAATTAGAAGATGAATTTACCACTCTAACCTCAGAGGGGGTCTTTATCGCTATCTCATCAGGGAACTCATTCTTTTCTTATTCAAGCCAACAGGGGATGGGCTATCCAGCTATTAGTAGCAGCGTCGTTTCCGTGGGAGCGACTTGGGATGCAAATGTTGGTGGAGTAAGCTGGGGAGACGGAGCAACGGATACGACTACAGATGCCAGCAGAATCACGAGCTTTAGCCAGAGACACTCCAGTACCAGTATTTTTGCACCCGGAGCTTTACTCACTGCCGCATATCCTGGAAATAGCTATGGTACGCTTGGAGGTACATCAATGGCAGCTCCTGTTGTGGCTGGGGCCGCTGTGATGGTGCACCAAGCACTCGTAGATAGAGGGCGTGACGATCTTGCTAATCAATCTCGAATACTTCAGTTCTTTACAGACAACGGCACAACCGTGATAGACGGAGACGATGAAGACGATAATGTAACAAATACTTCTCTGAGCTTTAAGCAGATCGATCTTGAAGCTGCTATGGATGATGTAGCCGCTACAGCTACTCCAACACCTTCTGCATCTCCAACGGCTACGCCAACACCCACACCTACGCCAGAACCAACAGCTACGCCCACACCAACGCCAACTCCAGAACCAAGCCCTACTCCAACGGCCACACCAACTCCTACGCCAACACCGATACCAACAGCTACTCCAACGCCAACCCCGGTACCAGCCCCTCCACCACCGACAACTCCAAAAGAAGTTTCAGATTTTATGGAGCGACTCAATGAAGTTATAAGACAAATAGCAATTCGATTCGAGGGAGAAGAGAATCAAAATGTCATTGACTCCTTAAGAGACTTTCAGGAAGCGATAAAAACAGCCCTCAGAGAGAGCTTTAGTGAATTTAGCAGAAGTACGCGCCGACAGATGAAACAAACCCGTCGAGTTACGGTACGGATCGTACGACTCAATAACAAGATGTACTATAAATCAAGCGATACCAAAGCAATAAGAAAAAAACTACGAAAGCAAAAACGAAAAGCCACACGACTCACCACGAAAATTGTTGGAGTTCTCGGGAATCAGTAACTGGTGCTATCTCTTCTGCGGCTTCTGCGGTTAATACTTCTTAAATTAACTAATTATGCGCATGAAGAGCTTCATTAAGTGTAATACTCTTCTTGTTCGGTTTACAGATTACTTTTCCGCTTACAGAATCATGATAAAAGAGCAGATCGGGCTTCTCAGAGAGTTCTAAAGCTTTAACGATATTTTCGCCCTCTTCTACGGGATCACCTGTCAGGCTCACTGGTCGATTCTCAAGATCATACAAGCTCACCTTCGTCCCGGCTGTCACATAGAGACCTGCAGCAATAGTTGATCCATCCCCCAAGGAGATTCCAGTACCGGCATTAGCTGAGAGCAAGCACCTTTCACCAACGGCAAGTACTTTATCGTTTCCTCCAGAAAGCGTGCCCATAATTGAGGCTCCGCCTCCGATATCAGAATCTTTCCCAACAACAACACCAGCAGAAACGCGTCCTTCAATCATTGCGTTGCCAAGAGTTCCGGCATTAAAGTTCACAAATCCCGCCTGCATCACCGTAGTACCTTCAGCGAGATGCGCTCCTAATCGAACCTTGTGACCTGCTGCGACACGAACACCTGATGGAATGTGGTAATTCAAAAGATATGGGAATTTATCAACGTGACTTACCGTAAGTGGTACACTTTTACCAAAGAGGCGCACTCTCTCCCGATCCACATCCTCAGGTAACATCGGGCCATAATTTGTCCAAGCAATATTTGGAAGCTTTGCAAATATTCCATCAAGACTCACAGTGTGTGGGATTACCTTTCTTTGCGATATGAGTTGAAGTTTTAAGTATGCCTCTTCAGTTGATTCAACAGCCGACATCTCATCCCATAAGAAAGAGATTACAAAATCTGTTTTCGCATAAGTATTAGAATCTTGCTCTACCTGTAAAAGCTGAAAAAGAGCAGAAACATTTGGATGCTCCTCTCGTTCCTCGTGATATGGGGCAAAATACTCGGAAACAGACTGAAGCTCTTCCTTTGATAGTATAGCAGAGCCATTCACACACTCTTTCATGCCACTTGCAGAAAAAAGGACTGCCGCAGCTCCAGAGTTTTCACGAAAATTAACGACCGGGTACAGGACATCAAGTGTTTTATCACCACGAGTCCTGCGTACACCTACAGCAAATGCTACCGGATCAACATAGGTAACATCAGACTTTACCTTCTCAACAAAACTCTTGAAATCTTCTTTACTTGCTATGCCAGTCATCACTATCCTCTAAAGAGTAACGCATTTAGTCGCTCATAATAGTCATAGAGGTCATTAAGTTCAAGGAACTCGTCTTTTTTATGCGCTTGTGATGTGAGACCAGGCCCATAGTTAAAAGCTGCAATTCCCTCTTCTCCAAACTGGGCCACATCCGTCCATGCTTGCTTAGCCTGAAGAGGAAGACCCAGATCATCAATTACTTTTGTAAGGAGCTCTCCTTCAACTATCTTACCGGCATACACCGCGCTCGATATTTCATACCATGTTTTTTCTGCCCCAGCGGCCAGAAGGTGGGTATCAAGTAGAGAAAGAGCTTCGTCTAACGTTTTATCCGGAGAAAATCTATAATTGACATTACACTGCCACTCGCCCGGTATAGTGGTTTTCCCCGGCGTTACTCCACAATTTTCAGTAATAGAAAGCACGTCATAAAAAGTAACTCCACCCACCTCACACGGAACACGCTGAAGATTACTGAAATAAGTGACAAACGGCAAAGCGTTGTATAATGCGTTTTCTCCGTTCCACGGTCTCGCTGAGTGAGCCTCTCGACCGGGTATACGCACCGTAGCATGTATTGATCCAACACAACCGATCTGAATGGTTCTATCCGTAGGTTCTCCTATGATCGCTAGATCTACTGAACTCAAGAATTCTTTTTGCCCATCACGAAGATGCTTCATGCCGTTTTCATGCAGTGGCGTGCCCTCTTCACAGGCGTAAAAAATTAAAGAGAGCTCATAAGGACATGCGTTAGGATTTTGCGAGTACTCCTCAAAAACCTTAAGGAACACTGGCAATGCTCCTTTCATATCAGAAGCACCAGAGCCGTAAAGTCTTCCTTCCTTCTCATACGGATCAAAGTACTCTGGAACGGTATCGGTATGACCAACAAGACAGATATGTGGCTTATTGGCCCTATTCGGATCCTCTGGTAACTGCACTATAAATGAATCGTCACATTTCAGAAGATTTACTTCCCCTACTCGCTCAGTAAGCCATGAGGTAAGAAAACTGTTCATCTGTTGTTCATGGTATGTTGGCGATGAGATCGAGAGAATCTGCAGTAGCAACTCTTTAAGTGATTCTCTATTTGGAGTATTCATAACAATTAGAGTTTTAACTTCTTAATACGCCCTGCAGCTTCATCACACTGGCTAAGCGTACAGGCAAACGTCATACGAATATACCCTTCCCCGGCCGGACCAAAGGCCGTTCCCGGAGTAAGTACCAAGTCTTGCGTAACGAAATGATCCCAAAGCTGCTCTGATGAAGAAAGCTCAGGGTGTGATATCCAGAAATAGAATCCGGCAGAACTATCATGAATTTCAAATCCTGAACTTTTCAAAGCTTCCAGAAGAACGTCACGTTTTTTACGTGCATTTTCCCGGTTCTCATTAAGATGTGATTCATCAAGCCATGCCGCTTCACCTGCAGCTGCGATAGGCTCAGGAATCCCTGTCCCTAAAGGCATTCGTAATTTAAGGAGCATAGCACACAACTCCTCATTGAGCGTGATCATGGCGCCAGCCCGGTAGCCTGTCATATTGTTTCTCTTAGAAAGTGTTCGAAACACAAGCCAGTGTTCATCATCAGTTTCAAGAAACGAGAAAGGCTGCTCGCCGTAATAGAGCTCATTATAGGCTTCATCAGAGGCAATTAAAAAATCATGTTTCTTAGCTAGCTCAAGGAGCTCTAAACAATACTCTCTACTGGCGATAGAGCCGGTAGGATTATGTGGGGAATTTAACCAGAAGATCGCACATGATTTCCATTGCTCCTCAGAGATGGCGCTCAGATCTGGGAAAAAGTTTGTATCTGCTGACACGGCCAGCTCCTGAAATGGTACGCCAAGCAGCTGTGCTGAGCTCTTGTAAACCGGGTACGACAGTGCCGAAAAGAAGATCTCTCCGCCCTGACTCCAGTCATAAACAAGCGGTAACATACAGATTGCTTCCTTCGTCCCGAGACACGAAAGAATATGTTTTAGCGGTAAAAAGTCTTTTCCGTAGTCAACCTTAAGCCGAGAGGAAACAGCGCTCAGATAGGAATCACTTCCTTGTGTTCTAGGATACGAAGAAAAGGTATGTTCCTTCACATACGAGATAATCCCACTACGTGCGGCAGGACAGGTATCATCTAGCGGGTCGCCCAACGTCATATCGATAATAGGACGTCCGGCAGCCTTTAGCTCTTGGAGCTTATCCTTAATTGTGGCCAGTGCATACGCCTTCTCGTTAACGAGGTAGTTGTTATAGTGCATGAGTTTAGCAGAGTTTTACTCAGTAAAGACCTGAGACTATAAGCTTTGCACTATCATATACAAAAGACGGGAAAAGTCCCAGTAAAAGCACAGCCCCAGCACAAAGCCCCAGAGCGCTTCCCATAGACAAACCGACAGTAGGAGCAACAGAGGCATCCCCCGCACCTGCTTCTGCCGGAATAAAGTACATAGCAACTACTACCCGGAGATAGTAGTAGCAGGACACTGCTGAACACAGGACACCAACGATAACCAGCCCGGTATAGCCACCACTAACAGCAGCACTAAAGACATAGAATTTCCCGACAAACCCTGCCATCCCGGGAGGAAGACCTGCTAAAGAGAGTAAGAAGAGAGTCATAAGAGCAGCAAGCACAGGGCTACTGTTGCCAAGGCCATTAAAGGTAGTGATGTCATCACCATCTCTCTCCTGCGCTCCTGCAGCGGTTACCGCCAACACAACACCAAACGCTCCAATAGTCATCACGCCGTACCCGGCAATGTAATAGAGAAGAGCGGCTCCGCCTCCCCACTCCATCGGCGCGAGAAATGCCACAAGCATATAACCTGCGTGTCCAACACTTGAATATGCAAGCATCCTCTTAAGACTTCGTTGTCTAAGAGCAACAACATTTCCAATAATCATCGTGAGAATAGCAATCATCCAGACAGCATCAGACCAGATCTGATAGTACTCATAATTCTCTACAAACAGCATCCATAGCACGCGCAACGCTGCACCCAACGCTGAAGCCTTGATGGTACAAGCCATAAAGGCCGTAACTGGTGTTGGGGCTCCCTGATACACATCTGGAGCCCAGAAATGAAATGGCACAGCACCAATTTTAAAGATAAAGCCAAAGAGGAGAAATCCCATAGCTATGGCTACGACAAACGAGTTCGAACCAACAAGATTTTCAGAGATAACTTCTAGCTGAGTACTCCCCGTAAGGCCATAAAGAAGCGCTATACCAAAGAGGAGAAACGCGGACGAAAAGGACCCAAGGAAAAAATACTTGAGTGCTGATTCTGAGGAACGCGAAAGTCGCACAGCTGAACCACACAGGCAGTAAAGAGCCATAGACATAATCTCAAGCCCTAAAAAGAGTGTGATAAGCTCAGCGGCAGCCACAAAGATCATCGCTCCAGCAGTTGCCATAAGGTATAGAGCATAGAACTCCCCGGGATTCTCAATTCCCTCCTGACGAAGCCTTCCCTCACTCATTAGGAGAGTAAGCGCCGCTGTAACAGTGATAATCAAAAAGAAATACACAGAGAAAGGATCATGATAGAGCACTCCACTAAAGAGTGTCGTCTCCACACCGGAGGCATCACTGACATACTTGATAGCGCCAAGTGTTCCAACAAGCACAACACCTGTAAATATACCACGCGGCCAGTTCTCTTCTAAAAATACATCGAGTAAGAGCACAAGAAGTGCTCCGAGTGAAGGAACAAGTATTGGTAAAGCAAAGAGGACATCAACCATTGAAACATTCGCCATTACTGCAATCCTCCCTCAAAACGAACCTGCGCTAATGGAGAAGCCTCCCCACGCCTCTTACTTAAAACAGTATCTGGAGAAAATTCTGCAGGATTAAAATCATAATCAAGCTCTTCCTGAGCAACTGTTACCATCTTCGCCTGCACGTTTTGAACGTAGCTCTCAACGGTTGGGGTCATAACTCGAAGAAATGGTCCGGGCATTATTCCCATTACAAAGACAAGGGCAAAAAGAGGAGTAAAGACAAGGAGCTCTCTAGAATTTACATCTGTCAGATCCCCATTCTTACTCTCATCAAGCTCTCCGTACATGGTCTTCATGTAGAGACCAAGCATATAGATTGCTCCAAGAATGACCCCTATTACTGCAACAGCTGTCAAAATGGGAAAGGTCTGAAAACTTCCAGAAAGAATCAAAAATTCCCCGATAAACCCATTTGTAAGAGGAAGCGCAATTGAGCTCAGGGTAAAGACAAGGAAGAGGAACGCAAATACTGGGACCTTCGCGGCAAGCCCACCATAATCGGCTATGAGTCGTGTATGCTTTCTGTCATAAAGAACGCCAACGAGTAAAAAGAGAGCTCCCGTTGAAATTCCGTGATTAAGCATTTGATAGAGAGAACCAGTCGTTGAAGCAACATTAAACGCCACAAAGCCAAGGACACAGTATCCGAGGTGAGAAACCGAAGAGTACGCCACAAGCTTTTTAATATCACTCTGCGCCCATGCGACAAGAGCTCCATAAACAATTCCAATAACTGCAAGCAGAGCAAGATATGGCCCAAAGACCTGCGCCCCAAGCGGAAAGAGCGGATAGGCAAAACGGATAAACCCGTAAAGTCCCATCTTTAAGAGCACTCCAGCAAGCACCACAGATCCACCTGTAGGAGCCTCAACGTGCGCGTCTGGCAACCAAGTATGAAATGGAAAAAGTGGCACTTTAATACCAAACGCAAGCGCAAACGCTGCAAAGAGCCAGATCTGAACATTGCGGCTAAGTACTAAGCCCTCCTGAAGCTTCGCAAGGTCAAATGTGTACTCGCCGTGTAATGCTGCATAGGCATTTACTGAATAAAAGATAGCGACCAGCATCAAAAGACTACCGAACACCGTATAGAGTACAAACTTAAGCGTGGCATATATTCTGCGCTTTCCACCCCAGATACCGATAATAAAGTACATCGGCGCAAGCATAAGCTCCCAGAAGATATAGAAGAGGAATACGTCTGTTGCCAAAAGTGTCCCTAACATCGCTGTTTCTAGGGCAAGCATATGAAAGAGATAGGCTCGAACACCGTCTTTTACAGAACGAGAAGCAAGAATAATAATCGGCATAAGGAAGGTTGTAAGGAGCACTAGCAAAATACTAATGCCATCAACTCCAAGCTGATAATGTATTCCAAATGATGGAATCCACGAAGCGCTCTCTCTAAACTGCATATCAGTCTGCTCAGGCACGAAAGCAACGAGTAAGATAACACTTAAGACAAAAGTCATAAGGCTAAAGATAAGCGCTGTGTAGCGGCTCACCTCGCCATCAGAATCAGAGGCAGGTTTACAAACCGGCAAAAGATAAAGCATCACTGCACCGAGCAGCGGTAAAAAGATAATAGTACTTAAGAGCGGTAAGCCTTCCATACGGTACAACTTCCTTTAGAGAATCAGATAAAAAATTGTTATAAAGACCCCGGCAGCAAACATAAATAATCCATAGTGACGAAGCTGCCCTGTCTCTGTTACTCGAACAACCTCACCTGTCATATCAACAACAGCAGCTGTCCCATTAACACTTCCGTCAATAACTGCCTGATCTGCTCCCTTCCAGAGTCCAAATGAGAACAGGTAAAGAGGTTTCACGATCAAAAAGTCATAGATCTCATCAAAATAAAATTTATCTGCTAAGAGCTTACTAACTGGCGGCACCAACCCATAGAGCTTCGCAGGGACCACCGTAAGCTTTGTATACAAAAGAAGAGCTAGACCGACACCAAGGAAACCAGGCCAAGAGTGCAGCAGAGATGCGAGGAAACCTTCAGACTCCCCATGTGCGTGCACTGGGAGTACGGAATGCAAATAACCAGCCAGCGAAAGCTGGTGCTCAAGTAAGTAACCGCCGACAAAGGCAAGAAAAGCAAGTACAACGAGTGGAAGAACCATCGTCTTTGGTGACTCGTGCGGATGAGAGTGCCCACGGTAACTACCGAGAAACGTCATACAAGCAGAGCGCGTCATGTAAAATGCAGTAAGAACAGCAACTACTGTTGCAACTGTTGCAAAACACTCACCGTACGCAAGCATCAAGGAGTTTGACTCACCAGAAGTTTGAAGAGCCGTAATGATATGATGCTTTGAATAGTACCCGGCAAATGGAGCAATACCAGCTATCGCAAGAGTTGATATCCAGTACGTAGCCGCAGTCCATGGCATAATCTTTCCAAGCCCACCCATTTCGCGCATATCCTGTTCATGGTGACAGGCGTGTATAACGGAGCCAGAGCCAAGAAACAGGCATGCCTTAAAAAATGCATGCGTTACAAGATGAAAGACTGCGACCCAATACGCACCCGCTCCGGCAGCCAAAAACATAAATCCGAGCTGACTTACCGTAGAATACGCGAGTACCTTTTTAATATCATTTTGAACCAGAGCAATAAGCGCTGCTACAAGCGAGGTAAGTAGAGCTACGGTGCACACCACCACCATCGCAAGCGGTGCCAGAACAAAGAGATAGTGCATGCGCGCCAGCAGATACACCCCGGCTGTTACCATCGTCGCCGCATGAATCAGTGCTGAGACTGGAGTAGGACCCGCCATGGCGTCCGGTAACCAGACAAAAAGTGGAATCTGAGCAGACTTTCCAGTAGCACCAACAAAAAGGCAGAGCGCAATAAGTGTATAAAGCTCCGTGCTCGCTCCACCTATTCGCTGTCCAAGTTCTACAAAATCAATTGTTCCAAAATTTAGGAGTATCAGGAATATAGCCAGCAGAAACCCGGCATCTCCTATTCTATTTACAATAAATGCCTTTTTCCCAGCAGCTGCAAAGCTCAGGTTTTTAAACCAAAATCCGATAAGCAGATATGAGCATAGCCCAACTCCTTCCCAGCCAACAAAGAGCACCAAGAGATTGCCACCAAGAACAAGCAAGAGCATAGAAAAAAGAAAGAGGTTCAGGTAACAAAAAAATCGGTGTCTGGATTCATCCTCAGCCATATATCCGATCGAATAGAGATGTATGAGTGAGCCGATGCCTGTCACGACCAGACACATCACAGCAGTGAGTTGATCGAAACGAAAGAGAAAATCAACGCTAATATTTCCAGCAGAGAACCACTCAAAAACCCGATGCTCAAATGCTCCCCCTTCAGGAAGCGCAAAGAAATAGTTAAGAACACACCCAAAAGACAATGCTGCCGCCAGAGTAGCAATCCAACCGGCGCTATCACGGTTCTTCTTCCCGATCACAAAAGCAAGAAACGAGCCCACAAGTGGCAGAAGCGCAATAATACCGAGCGCAGCTCCCTGCGTCGTGACATGATGCGTCAGATGTTGAGCCGACTCTACTACTGTTGAATGTTCCATCTTAAAACCTCCTTAGAGCCTCAATTCCGCAGCGTCATCTGTATCAACGCTCTTCGCATTACGAAAAAGTGCAATAATAATAGCCAGACCAACTGCCGCCTCGGCCGCCGCCACAACCATCACCATAAACACCGCGATCTCACCGTCCAAGTTGCCATGCATACGCGCAAAAGCAACGAATGCGATATTGACCGCATTTAACATGAGCTCAACACACATAAACACAACAATGGCGTTCTTCCGGATAACGAACCCTGTCACACCAATACTAAACATGAGAAGGGAAAGAATAAGATAGTGATTAACCGATACCACCTATGACACCTCCCTTCTCTTCGTTTTCGCAATCATAATAGAGCCAACAATGGCTGCCATAATAAGTAACGAGGCTGCCTCAAACGGGAATACGTATTTGGTAAAAAGGACCCTCCCGATATTCGCGACGCTTCCTGTAATTTCATCAGTGAGTTCAGGTGTAACTTGAAACTGATGAAGAAACACAAACGAGAGCGCCACAAAAAAAGCGAACCCGGCAAGCACAACCCCACCGAGAAGAAGAAAACGCTCACGGGCAGGTTTCTCCTCTTTAATATTTAAAAGCATGATTACAAATATTACCAGAACCATGATAGCGCCGGCATAAACGATCACCTGTACCGTAGCCAGAAAATGCGCCTGAAGTGAAGCAAAGATAGCGGCAACACCTATGAGATTACATACTAACGCAAGGGCGCTATGTATAGGGTTACGCATAGCAACAACAGCCACCCCGGTGAAAACGATACTTGCAGCTAAGAGATAAAAGACGATTGTTTCCATTACGACAAGTTCATCCCCCACAACACGATTGCCGCTGTGATCATAAGGTTAAAAAGGCTAAGCGGCAGTAAGCCTTTCCATCCAAGATTCATAAGGTGATCATATCGAAACCGGGGCAAGGTCCAACGAATAACTATCTGTAAGACACAGAAGAAGACAACCTTAGTCATTAATACCCCGTGTCCCACAAGAGCGGCCCACCATACTCCTTCCGGCAGCTCAACAAAGGGGATATGCCAGCCGCCAAAGAAGAAAATGGTTAAAATAATGGCAAAGAGTGCGATCTCAGCAAACTCGCCCAACCAGAAGAGTAAGAATTTCATACCAGAGTACTCAGTAAAGTATCCGGCAACGAGCTCAGACTCACTCTCTGGCATATCAAATGGCCCACGCTTTGTCTCAGCCATACCGACGATAAAGAGGATTATGAAACTTAATATTCCAGTGGGATAATAGAGAGGATTAATTCCCCACCCCGACTTTTGAACTTCAATAATTTCGTACAGATCAAGTGTACCGTAACTTAAGATGAGCGTGGCAAATGCAATACCCATTGCGAGTTCATAACTAATCATCTGAGCCGATGCGCGGAGAGCACCAAGGAGCGAAAACTTATTATTCCCTGTCCACCCAGCTAGAACGACCCCGTATACAGCTATGGAGCCCATCGCAAGAATAAAGAGCACTCCAGTATTAAGGGAAGCAATCTGCATACGAATAGTGTATCCAGCTACCTCAAAGTCTGGAGCCATCGGGATAACGCAGTACGCAAGGAATACCGGCAGCACCGCCATAAACGGGCCGAGCGCGTGCATAAAAGTTGAAGTCCCTTCCGGTACGAAATCCTCCTTAAGAAGCGCCTTTATCGCATCATTAAGGAGAGTGTTCACAACACCTAGAACACCAAATACTTTTACAATAGGAGTAAAGATTTTAAGCAGAGGATTTTTCGGATTCCAATAGACCCCAGCCCGGTTTGCGCCGATCCTATCCTGAATGAGAGCAGAGCCTTTACGCTCAACCCACGTACAAAATGATGCTAGGCCTAAAATGACCTGTTGGATAATAAACGCTTTCGCAACAAGTATAGCTATTTGCATAAATTCCCCTACGCCCTTACCTCATCAGACGGATCTTTTACATCAGCACCAGCCGACTGAGGAGAATATGTCTTGATACAAACTCCCCCCTTTTTCACTTGAGCTATCGTTAATCCTTCTAGACGCTTTTCAGCACCGAGATACGACAATGTTAGATCACGATCACTCCTCGCACTTACGATCTCAGAACCGAGCTGCTTTGAGATATCTCCAATGATTCTCCAGATAGGGAGAGCACCTTTTACCGCCGGTACCGATGCTGAGCTGTACTGCAAGCGGTCCCCACGATTGATAAGGAGCCCCGACTGTTCAAGTATGGTCTGCGCAGGGAGAACGACATCAACAGACGAAAGGAGAGCAGAACCAAGATGAGAGAGCGCTCCAACAGTATGCGCTTTTCCAAGCGCCTCTTGAATCTCTTTATCGTCGATATCGACCGGCGCAAGAGCGTGATCACCGAGAAGGAGCACCTGATCGAATGCGCCAACCTTAAGCTGCCCGAGGGCTCTGGTATACTTATCCTCTAAAGCTTTCTCATCAGCCGCTTCGGGAAGACCAGCAAAAAGGGCTCCCTTATAGTTCGCAGCATAGTCCGGGCTTACCAGTATCTTTTCAACATCAGAGAGTTCCCTCTCACGGTACGCAACAACAAATGAGGCATTAGCAAGAGCCTTCTCTTTAAGAGCGGTAAGAAGAGCGTATTCTTCAACAAACAGCTGAGGTGAGAGAAGCACAAGTGTTTTAGGAGAAGAGAGGGAAGAAAGGCCTTTAAGCGCCTCAGTATAATCACAAGGAACTGGCTGTCCACTTTCGCACGTGAGCGCCTCAGTAATTCTTAGCTCAGGCAAGAATCGTCCGAAACCGTATCGTCCCTCATCACAGAGCCACTCTTTGTTCACATCTTCGTTTAAGCGGGCCTTAACCTGAACAACCTGACCATCTCGTTCATATACTTTAACGTTACATCCCGTAGAGCATCCCGGACAAATGGCATCAGTTGATTTGGTGTACCAGATACGGGTATTAAATCGCCACTTCTTGTGCGTAAGCGCCCCAACCGGACAGAGATCCACAACAGTACCAGAAAGAGCATTACTGAGCTCATGTCCTTCCTTTACGGCAATCGTTACCCGGTCACCCCTATTAACAAGTCCAATCTCACCAGTCTCTGTAACCTCATCACAGAATCTGACACACCGCGTACAAGCAATACACCGTTCCGCATCAAGCATAACAGTCTCTCCGAGCGGGACTGCCTTTGGCTTATGTTCTTTCTGCTCAAGAAAGCGGCTGGGCTTTGCATTATACTCGTAGTGATAATCTTGCAGCTTACAATGACCGGCCTGATCACATACGGTACAGTCAAGTGGATGGTTAATAAGAATCATCTCAAGGGTAGAAGCCTGAGCATCTTTCACCGCTTGGCTAGTACGCTGGGTGCGAACTTTCATACCATCTTGTGCCTGCGTGTGGCAGCCGACCATAAGCTTTGGTGCCCCTTCAACCTCAAGTTGACACATTCGACAGTTTCCAGGGACAGACAGATGCGGGTGGTAACAATAATATGGGACCTCAGTACCTAGCTGCTTAGCTGCTTCTATTAGGTTTGTACCTTTTGGTACCTGAACCTCTTGTTCATCAATAGTAAGTGTTACGAGCTCTTCTGCCATTAGTGCGCACTCCCTATGCTTACAAGTTCAGATTGGAAATCCATCGGAACGCGCTCGTGCTCAACCCCTTTCAGTACATTTGAAATGCGTTCTTTAAATTCCTTTTCAAATTTCTGAATAAAACTTCGGTACGGAAGAACCATTGTATCTCCAAACGCACAGATAGTGTGCCCACCGATCTGGTTACAAAGGCTTTCAATGAGTTTTAAATCACCAGGCATACCATTGCCTTCAGCGATACGTCTAAATATCTTCTCTATCCAATGCCCTCCCTCACGGCACGGCGTACACTGGCCACACGATTCATGAGAGTAAAAGTGCGATAGATTAAGCACGGCCTCAACGACATCTGTAGAATCGTCCATCACCATAAACCCGGCACAG
This sequence comes from bacterium, assembly GCA_030431715.1. Classification (GTDB taxonomy): domain Bacteria; phylum Bdellovibrionota_C; class UBA2361; order UBA2361; family RFPC01; genus JAUIIO01. The sequence goes on along the minus strand of JAUIIO010000001.1, from coordinate 28,569 downwards.
CCAAGACTCGAGCCTGCGTTTTTCATAGAGTCGTAATCGAGGTTTACCCCCTTACATTCCTCGGCTCGCATAACAGGAACAGAAGAACCTCCTGGTATTACCGCCAGAAGATTGTGCCCATCACGAACTCCACCACACTCATCCTCAATGAAATCCATTAAAGGATAGCCCATCTCAATTTCATATATGCCTGGCTTATTGATATGACCGGAAGCGCTGACAAGTTTCGTCCCGGCTGAGTTCTCAACACCGATACTCTTGTAAGCCTCACCGCCGTTTTCAATAATGAAAGGAATATTAGATAAGCTCTCAACGTTATTTATAACGGTTGGGCACGCATAGTACCCGGCAACAGCAGGAAACGGAGGTTTTAATCGCGGCTGCCCTTTCTTCCCTTCAAGTGAGTTTAGAAGTGCCGTCTCTTCCCCGCAGATGTACGCACCAGCTCCGCGGTGCACAACCATATGGTGAGTGAAATTTGTTCCAAAGATATTTTCGCCAAGATACCCCTTTTCGTAACACTCATCGATGGCCGCCTGCACACGGGTATACGGATAGGCATACTCTCCGCGGATATAGATACACGACCACTCACTCTGAAGCGCCCACGCAGCACAGAGCATCCCTTCAATAACAAGGTGTGGATCGTTTTCAAGCAGCAACCGGTCTTTAAACGTGCCCGGCTCACTCTCGTCAGCATTGTTAATGAGGTATACCGGTTTCCCAGTATCACGCGGAACAAAACTCCACTTAAGTCCAGTAGGAAAGCCTGCTCCTCCTCGTCCACGTAGACCAGAGTTTTTCACTTCATCTATAATCTTGAGCGGATCCATCTCTAAAGCTTTGCGAATAACCTTATAGGCTCCTCGACTCTCAGCTTTCTCCAGAAGGTGTTGGCCCTCTTCACGTATATTTTTAAGAAGAATCTGCTTATGCTTTGCCATCTTACATTACCTCTGACTTGGGACAGCCACTTAATCCTTCACCGAGCTTGCCTTCGATGGTAGAGAGAGACAGATCTGGTTGTTCTTTCTCAATACGAACCAGAAGCTCTTCAAATTTTTCCGGTGTCAGGTTTTCAAAGTATGTGTCGTTTATCTCACACATAGGTGCCGTGCCACACGACCCAAGACATTCAACATACTCGTAGCTAAACATACCGTCTTCAGATACTTGGCCTGGTGCAATTCCGTAACGTTCTTGCATCTTCTCCATGAGTTTTTTGGCGCCACAAAGCGCACAGGACAACGTGCGGCAAACCTGCACGTGATACTTTCCGAGTGGTTTCCTGCGGTACATGGTGTAAAACGTAGCAAGCTCAAGAACATGCACGGGCTTAAGCCCCACTTCACCTGAGATCCAATCAATAGCCTCATCACTAATGTGTCCGTGCTCTTCTTGCACGATATAGAGCGCGCTCATGACCGCTGACTGCGGCTTAGGATAGCGCTTTTTTAGCTCTTCAAGTCTCTGCCTTGCTTTTTCAGAAATACTAAATCCCATTACCTGTCACACTCCCCACCGATCATGTTGACCATTCCAAAGGTTGGCACGATATCAGCGATGTTGGCTCCAATAAGCATTTTTCTAACAGCCCCCATATGGATAAACGACGGAGCTCTCACATGACATTTGTAAGGCTTTCCTGTGCCATCTGACACAACATAAAACCCTAGCTCACCGTTTCCACCCTCAACTTGCATATACACATCCCCCTTAGGAGGCTTAACGCCGTACATGACAAGCTCAAAGTGGTTAATCATCCCATCAATAGAATTATATACCTGATCTTTGGACACGAGCGTGATGTGAGGATCGTCAACCTTAATCGGTCCTCCCGGAAGGTTTTTAATAGCCTGTCGACATATCTTTATAGACTCATAGATCTCCTTAAAGCGAACCTCAAAACGATCAAAGTTATCGCCCTTCTTCCCTACAGGAACCTCAAAGTCAAAATCCTCATACGAAGAGTACGGGAACGCCTTGCGCACATCATAGCCCACGCCACTTGCGCGCAAGAGTGGGCCGGTAAGGCTAAAATCAATCGCCTCTTCCCCGGTCAGGATGGCGATGTCACACATGCGCTCTATAAATATTCTATTTTTTGAAAGGAGTCGGTCGCTGTTATCGAGTTGATGAAGTACCCCTTCAAATGCTTTAAGCATACGATCGCCAAAGTCTGCAGGGAGATCGTCTTTGAGCCCACCAACACGCCCGTAAGAGATAGTAAGCCTTGCACCAGTCACGTACTCAATAAGCTCCCAAAGAAGCTCACGTGCCTGCATCATGTAAAGCATGACCGTGAATGCACCAAGCTCCATAGCGGAAGCTCCGAGACACGTAAGGTGATCAGAGATCCTTGAGAGTTCAGACATGATTACGCGTATGTACTGCGCGCGTTTTGGCACCTCAATCTCAAGAAGCTTTTCAATGGTAAGACACCAGCCGACGTTATTAATGATTGGCGAAACATAGTTTAGGCGATCGGCGTACGGCATGACCTGATTATAGTCTACCGTCTCACACATCTTCTCAAAACCACGATGCAAGTATCCAAGATCGACATCTACATCAACGATCTTCTCCCCGCTAAGCTCAGCCACGATTCGTACCGTACCGTGTGTTGCGGGATGCGCAGGGCCAAAGTTTACGATCATCGTTTCAGAATGAAGATCGTCTCCTTCCATACCCGGCTTCATGTGGGTTGTGATACCACCGATACCGTAATCTACATTAAGTAATTCACCTGCCAATTTCTTCTTACCCCTGCTTAACCTGTAGCCGTATCTTTGCCATTAGCGCGTCCGCCAATACTCACAAGCCCATCACTTGCTGCAAGTGTAGGTCGGTGCATTCGTCGGGCGGTGTTCTCAACTTCAGGGTGACGCAACTTCACACGAGGCTGCTTGCCCTGAACTGGATAATCTTTTCTGAGCGGATACCCCTCAAACTCTTCGTACATAAGTATTCTGCGTAAGTCAGGGTGATCGGTAAACGAAATACCGTACATGTCCCAAACCTCTCTTTCCATATAATTAGCCCCGCTCCAGAGATCTGAAACTGTTGGCACTTCAAGTTTGCTTTCAGGGATGTCCATCTTTACCCTTAAGCGGTGGGAATTTTTAAGACTTAGAAGATGATACACAAGCTCAAACCTGCACTCTCGCTCATCCATCCAATCAACTGCAGTGATATCTAGTAAGAGATTAAAGCCTAACTCAGAATCGAGTTTGACGAGCTGAAAGAACTCTCGAGTATGTTCAGGGGCGATAAACACAACAGCATCGCCAAGTTGAATATCAGTACGCAAGATCTGACTCTCAAGTTTTGACCTGAGGCTTGATATAAGACTCTGCGCTTTCTCGTGTGAAGATGGTGTATTGGATGCCATAACTACTTTTGTTTGGTGTCAATCTACAATGGTGACACTATAAATTATGACTCTGTGTTGCAATACTCAAACGTTGATAATGATTGCCACAAAGCTCGCTCTCTTCGCTTGAATCGCCGCGGCATTTTGGCCCGGCGTTTTAGCTATGCTGTTGTCTCATTACGAAACGCTTCATAGTACTCAGGCACACGCTCTAAAATCTAAGGAATAACACTGTTTGACTATTGCTTTCCGCACGGCACGGGCCTTATATTGTGGTGCTTTCAAGAACAGAGACCGCCGTAGTGAGAAATACGATAATATATTGAGATGACCCAACCCCTAACAGAAAACGAACAGCGTCTCATAAAAGAGGAGTGTGCCGTACTAAGTAAGGTAATGGAATCGCTTACCGAACAGCTCAAGCGAATTGACCAGCGTCTACAAGTGGAGCACGATCGCTCGCGCGAGCTCACGTCTTCTATTGTGGCCGCGAGCCGCGACGAAGACAAGGCCATGCTTGCAAGCGATGAGGCCGTCTCACATGCCCTGCGAGATAATCACGACCGCGGAGCAAAAACGCTCCTCAAGCTACTAAAGAAGCCCTACTTTGCGAGATTTGTCGTTGAGGAAGAAGTCCGTGGGAAACTGGCGCAGAGAGAATATCGTCTCGGATTTGCCGCTAATCCTGATTGTCGCATCGTAGATTGGCGAAAAGCACCAATCTCAAAACTCTACTACGAGTACAAAGAGGGTGATGAATTTGCCGAGGAAATTCAGGGGCACGACCGGGAGGGAGTGATCACGCTCAGACACGCAGTGGAAATTAAAAATGGAGAGTTGGTATCACTCACCACAAGCGACGGTACCTTCAAGCTCATAAACGGTGAATGGGTAAAATCCTCCGGCGGGCACACCACCGCAGGCGGACATTTAAAAGACATTCTCTCTCTTATTACCCCTGAGCAGTTTCAACTCATCACCGAAAACGCTGAGACAGCTATACTCCTTCAAGGTATTGCCGGATCGGGAAAGACCACTGTGGCGCTCCACCGCCTCGCGTGGCTACTTCACGAAGATAATTCAGAGTGTCGCCCCGAGGAATGTCTGGTACTGGTACTAAGCGATGTGCTCAAGAGATATATCTCCTCACTCCTCCCCGCTCTCAATATTGATGGCGTAAACCTTATGAGCTACCGGGAGTGGACTTCAAAGCTTGTGCAGTATCTTCATCCAGATCTCTGCCTTAACGGAGCTATTCATAGAAATGAGCGTCCCCCGGCATATAGTATTGTACGACTTAAGAACTCACTCGCATTTCTCACGGCCTTTGAAGATCTCGTACAAGACCTAACCCGTCGCGAAGACCCCCTGCCCGCATACCACGAGCTCACTCTTAAGCTTCTTAGCGAGAAAAAATCTATTCTTTCTCAAGACACAAACGAGTTATTAGACGAAGAGATGCTTGATATGGCTCTAGAGAGAGAGCAACAAAACGCCCAACATCAGCAGATCGATCTAAGCGATGAAGCACTTCTCTTGCGGATGCATCAGATTAAATCTGGCCACCTGCCGCGAGTCACTGCCGAGGGAAAAGTGCAAGAGACAACGAGTGGCCTTGACCATATTGTAGTTGATGAAGTGCAAGACTTCTCCCCTGTGCAGCTTGCGAGCATTATCGAATCGGTGAGTAACACTGCCCACCTAACACTTGTTGGCGACACTTCTCAGCAGATCTTCTCTCACAATACCTTCCCCGGCTGGGAAAAACTTCGCTCACGCTGGGCATTTAAAGATGATATCGCAAGGCACATTTCGCTTACCATAAGTCACCGTTCTACGCTGCCGATCATGAGACTTGCTGATTATGTAAAGGGCAAGAGCGAGGTAACCGAAGGGCGAAAAGGTCGAACACCAATCTACTTCCAGTGTCCTGACGAACAACAGGGAATCCTACGATGCATTGACTGGTTAAAAACGGCAGCACAAAAATATCCTTCAGCCCTAACAGCTGTCATATGTGAAAACACTGCGGCCGCACGCGACGCCCATTCTCTGCTTGAGCCAACGTTTGGCTCTGCCATCAGGGTTGGGAGCGCAGATAACTTTACGTTTGACGAGGGAATTATTGTTGCAGGAGCAGACCAAGTAAAAGGCCTTGAGTTTACAAACGTTCTCCTCTGGAACCCAACAAGGTCAGCCTATCCGGATTCAGACTATGGAAGAAACCTCCTCTACATCGCCATCACACGAGCAGAAGAAAACGTAGCTATCGTTTGCTGGCAGTCACCATCAAAACACTTGCCGCACATTCATTCAAAAGTGATACGAGGCTATGACTTCACAAGCGAAGAGGAAGCTACTCGAGTAAGATAGATAGAGTTTATGTGAGTAAGCGGTAGAAGCTTAGTGTACTTGCGGGGAAGTTGCGATACCGTTAGCCTTAGAATCACCTTCGCTCTTGCCCTGCCGATCTCCAGATACATCGTCAGAATCTTCATCGCTTGAAGAGCTATGACTCTCTGGCCTTAACGCACTCTCCTTCTTATCATCACTCTCATCTGAACGCTCACCGGATCGACTAAAGATAGTTTTTCGAAGCCTCTCTCCAGATGTTGAAGAAGTAAACGAGCCGGTCTCGCGGGCGCCAAGGACACCAGTGCCTCTTCCCGTATCAGTCTCTGACTTCATCTCAGGCTCTGAGGTCTCAGCCTGCTTTTGTGAAGACGCAACGGATGAAGAGATGGCCTCAGAAGAGGCTACAGAACGCTCTTCAGGTTGTGGCAATGAACGAGTAGCTGGCTTATATTCCAGCGACAACTGATTTCCTGCTTGCGGAGATAACTTCTCATCAACTGTCTTTACCGTATCTTCGTAAGCATCAAGGGTCTCAACAAGGGTTTCCTGCAGCTTCCTGAGCTTTGAAGTTAAGACCTTACCAGTCTCAGCTTTCTCCTCTTCTGCCTCAGCACGGCCCTTATCCAATCCCTCCTGCAGCGCGGCAGCAACTTTTTTCGCCACAGTGCCCTTCGTAGAGTAAACCCCTACAATAAGACCGATGAGGTAACACAATATGCCGGTAAGGAGAGGATATGATTCCATGGTAGATTACTCCGTGCTGCTAAAATCACACAATTATAAAACTCCTACCTACTCTACAACATTTTACTGGAAGTACAAGAAATCTAACTGCTCCCCTACCATTTAGCCCCGGATAACGACATAATAGCTACCACAGAAAATGCCCCACTTTTGAGGAAACAGAGAACTACCCCAAGATGCTTAATATCGCACTCGCACAGATTCAGTCATATCCGGGCCAGCTCAAGCAGAATCTCAGCCGCATAACCGAGGCGATAAAAGAGGCAAAGGCCAGTGGTGCTGACATCATAGTCCTTCCTGAACTCGCCCTTCACGGATACATGCATCTCGATCTTGCTCATAGCAAGGCATACGTTGAACGTGGCAAGAAGCTTCTTAAGGAGCTTGCTACGGTGGCTCCTGATTGTGGGGTCGTAGTAGGTCACCTCGATTTTTCTTCAGATGAACTTTTCCCGTCTGATAACTCGCTCCAAAAGCCCCTCGTATACAACGCCGCATCCTTTTTAGCAGACGGGAAGGTGCTCGCAACAGGACACAAGATGCTACTTCCTGATTATCAGGTCTTTAACGAGAGCCGGTACTACGCCGCAGGCGAGCGCCCGGCGGTGGTGGAGTATCGCGATCAAAAAATTGGCATCCTTATCTGTGAAGACTTAGTCGGCGAACACTATCCACAATCACCTCTTAGCTATCTCAAATCAAAGAACACCGATCTGATCGTTGCACTCAATGCTGCGCCTTTCTCTACAGGAAAATGGGAGAAGCGATACGCTCAGGTACAGAAGCAGGCAAGAGAGCTCAAGCAACCTATCTACTTTACAAACCTTGTTGGCTCTTACGATGGCTACGACGGTGAAGTCGTATTTGATGGACGAAGCTTTGCTCTTGATAGAGACGGAAATAGCATCGCTCTCGCCTCCGCTTTTAAAGAAGAAGTGCTCGTAATCGGCACTACACTGAAAACAGTTCCTTTTACCGAGCCTGAGAGTTGCGCAGATATTTATAACGCCTTGGTTCTCGCTATTAAGGAATTCTTCTCAAGAGCAAATCATAGGAATGCTGTTCTGGGACTTAGTGGCGGAATTGACTCAGCTGTTGTTGCTGCGCTGGCGGTGGCCGCGCTTGGAAGTGAACACGTTACTGCCATCACCATGCCCTCTCACATAACATCAGAGGAAACAAAATCTGATGCGTTTCTCATCGCGCAAAATCTTGGCATTCAGATTAGCGAACGATCAATACACAGTGAATTCCTAGCGTGGAAAGAGACGTTTGCTTCACACTACGATGGGAAAACACCTCACCAAATGACGCTTCAAAATAAGCAGGCCCGCATCCGCGGAGCCCTCCTTATGGAGTTCACAAACGAGAACCCGGGCACGCTCCTTCTTACCACCGGAAATAAAACTGAGCTTGCTCTCGGGTACTGCACGCTCTACGGAGACATGTGTGGCGCTCTTGCTCCTATTGGAGATCTCAATAAGTCGCTCGTATACGATCTCGCGCGCTGGATAAATAAAAATGCAGGCGCTGAACTCATTCCTGCTTCAGTCATTGAGCGCGCACCCACAGCAGAGCTTGAAGACGGGCAAACAGACGAAGCAAATCTTCCAGCTCCGTATTCAGAACTTGCGCCACTCGTTGATCGGATTATTGAAACGGATGTATCACAAGAGGAACTGCTGAAAGAGTATTCCCCTAAACTCATAGAACAAACCCTGCGCCTTATTGATATTAACGAAGGGAAACGCAGGCAGGCCCCACCTGCGATTCGAGTAACACGTGGCTCACTCGGCCTTGAAACTCGAATGCCGATGGGCATGGGGTATCGCTACCGCTAGATGAGTATTACTGCGACTCCCACACACATAATCATTACTGAGAGCACCTGTTGAAGCCGTACTTCCTCCTTAAAGAAAAGCGCACCAGCAACAATACTCATAATAACAGTCGTAGTACGGTTTATCGCTTCAAAAAAAGCGACTTCAAAGCTCTGGATCGTTAAAAAGGTGAAGGTAAGCGCTGCCCCTGCAAGGAAAGGAATGGTATAAGCTGAAATCGGCAGCTCCCGAAACTCAACCAGTAAGGGCGCCTCATTTCGCCACCAGTGTATCAATACATAACAAACACAAATTGACGTCGAAATGCAGAGACCATGTACCTGAGCAGCGGTTGATTGAAGTACAATCTTGTCAACGACTACAAGTGCTCCCCATATAATCGCAGCACAGAGCATATAGAGCGCCCCCCTGTTCATGGTGAGTGCTTCTACCCTTCTCATAAAAAAATTCCTGGAACTCCCCCTCTTCCCATGACTCAAACAGAGACCTCCTATAAAAACAAAGAGTACACCAGCAGACTGAAGAAGAGTTGCTTGCTCTCCTATCATTTTCGCAATGAGAAGAGTAACGACTGGCACAAAGGCAATAAATGGAAGTGTTTGGCTGTAGTATCCACTTTTTAGCCCCTTAAGAAAGATAAGCGGTACTATAAGGTTCATAAGAATCGACAACCCTCCCCAGAGGAAGTAATCAGGAGATACCGCAAAGGACAACGAAGATACAAAAAACCACACAAGAAATGTAAGAACCTGCCCAATGGCCATTAAAATGATGATGCCCGAGTAAGAGGCCTTTGCAAGAGACACCTTTCGCACGAGATCAAGGCTCGCCCACGAGAGGCTGGCTATTAGGAGGTAGAGATAAACCATCGCCCAGTGAGTCTAGCTTGAATGTGCATATGAGCAAAGAGATAGATAAGTTCTTTCCCTTACGGTATACTCATCGGGTAAGACAACGTGATGGATAAACACTATGAATATCGATAAAGAGTTACTGGACATACTCGTCTGTCCGGAAACAAAGCAACCTGTGAAGCTCGCATCAGACAAGGACCTTCAAAATATCAATGAGCGTATCTCAAGTAGCATGCTCACCAACAGAGCTGGAGATAAAGTAACCGAAAAGCTTGAGGCCGGGCTTCTCCGTGAAGACGGAAAAATCATCTACCCGATACGAAACGGGATACCAGCGATGCTCAGCGAAGAAGGCATTATGGTAAGTGTGTAAGAATGAACCTGAACGATTACCTTGAAAAGATTTACCAGTCTCTTAAGGAAAACAGTAGGCTCGCTGCCCGCCTCGGGGTGGTTGGGACATTTGAGCACCTCTTACAACTTGACGAACACAAGATAGATCTCGCCTACACCATTTTACTGGCTAACGTTGCTGCCATTGATAATGACTTCGCTCCGCGCGAGAGTTTCTTCATCAAGCAAAAGATACAGGAGCGATTTGATCTTACCTACGATGAATCGGAGAAACTCCTAAACGAGGCCAAAGAGATAGTTGAAGGTGATGATGATATCGATCTCGAAGAGTTCGGAACATACCTGAGAACACACCTTCCCCTTAGCAGACGTCAGGAACTTCTCGATCTCATAGATGAACTCATCTCAGAGGATAAAGTTAATCACCCTTTTGAGAAACACTTGCGAAAAAAATACGTAAAGTGGTTGGCGCTAGAAAAGTGACTCGTACACTGTAAACTAAATTACGAATCATACTCTGTGGAGCGAAGTGGCTCTGTGCTCTAGAGCGGAACCCTAGGCTCAAAAAGCGGAGTCGTAGGAAAAGTTGGTCGCATAATACTATTTACGGCCTCTTCCTTTATCTCTTCTGTTCGCGGGTATTTCGGTTGAAAAGCTCGTTTGAATCCACCCTCATCGAGCACGTGAAGATCAGTACCGAAATCAATGTATTCCTTCGAAAATTCCTTATCCTCATGGGCTAAGATGATAAATCCCTGTTGAAGACTCATAACGTGCTCTTTAATGATGCTGTCGACGGCTGTTCGCGCAAGAGCATTTAGCACGGCTCGCTTCTCAGCGTTTGTCTCGGCTTCCTGAATGAGATCACTTGTTAACTCTGGCACAAGCTGTCTGAGAGCAATCTTTCGAATAGCCTCTTTTGCTCTCAGATTTTCAAAATCAAGCGTAGTTATATATGGAACAATCTGCTCAACTCCGGCAGCTTTTAACGTATGATAGTACTGCGGCCAATCATTATAAGACATATCCACCCGTTGATTCCCCTGCTCATTTGGTTCAAAGAGAAATCCAATCCCTGTCGCGTCAAAAACTCCAAAGCCGTCGTCTTTAATTCTTCGTTTTACAAAGGTAAAAAACTCCCGGCTATAGAGCTTGGCGAGGTTGTAGTCAGCTGGAGCTGGGAAATCGATATAGACAGCATCAAACTTCTTATCTGTGTTTCTCACGTACTGGTACCCATCGGTGAAGGTCGTATCAACACGGTCATCTAAAAACGCGCCTTCGTTAAGATCGAGAAGCACCTTATGACTATTGGAGGTGTCGATAAGTGTAGGGTCGAGATCAATATGAGTGATGTGCTCAATCTCATCATACTTAAGGAGCTCACGAACAAGGAAACCATCTCCTCCGCCCATTACGAGCACTTCTTTGGGCACATGGCCTGATGCTATAATAGGCACATGGGCGAAAAATTCGTGATAAATCTCCTCATAATTCGTGTGCAACTGATAATCTCCATTTAGAAGCAGATAGTGACCAGGGGAAAAACTCGTTCGCGCATCAAACTTTGAGGAATACGCCGGAAGCAAGACATCCGTCATCTGCGGCATTACTTCCGTGACAATATCAATCTTTTGATACGGAGAGCTTGCCCTAAAAATATCCGGCAGATCGTCTCTTACCTTAAAGAGCGCAGAGAACGAATCGGTCATATCAGTGTAGTAATAGTAGAAGCGCTTAAGAAAGTACTGCTCTATATCTTTACGACCAATGATGGCGGTCACTGAGAGTAAAACAAGGGCTGCGGTAACAGCACCTTTACACACGTGCAAAAAACGTGGTCGAAAAGCGCTCGCCAGAAAGAACGTAGCAACAGCAATGTTAATAAAACAAACCGTAAACCCTATAGTCAGAAGTTCAAAATGCGGAAGGAGCACCATTGGAAATGCCAGCGCTCCAATTAGCGATCCGAGGTAATCGATACCTAAAAGCGTAGAAGCAGAGGCACGGATGCCATCATTTTCATTGACTTCTTCTACAGCAGCATCTTCCTCATCATGAATACGCATAAGTAAAGGAAGCTCGATACCAGTAAGAAAACCAATGATCAGCGTAGTAAGAAATGCTGAACCGTAAAAGGCTACAATACCTAGCCCCCCATAGTTCCACACATACGCGTAGAGGTATATGGTGTGTCCAAAGTGTACAATCGGAACTGCAAGTATTCCCAGAAGTGAGAGAAGTAGCTCTACAGTAACCAGTGAGTTCTTCGGGCCGTTCTTCTTACCAAGGTAATCCGAAACAAACGATCCGAGCCCCATTCCAAGAAGAAAAAGCCCAACAGTAACGCTATACCAAACAACGGTATTCGCTGCCAGAAGAGACAGTGCATGAGCAATGAGCAACTCGTAAAGAATACTGCAAGCCGCAAGTAAAAATGTAGAGAAATACAGTGGCCACTTTGAGCCATCAAACTGTGCAAGAAATTCCGATCGATATTCTTTTAGCATTCCCGATATGTTTGCTGTAGTCATGTCCCCCTTTCTAAAAGTGTCACCTTACAATGATCTGCTTGAAACTTTTCCTTGATATAATCTATGGCGTTTTGCGCTTCCATTACGCCGCAAGTAAAGATATCCATGGCGGCGTATTCCTTCTCCGGCCACGTATGAATGGTGAAGTGTGATTCTGCAATCATCACCACAGCGCTCACTCCAACAGGATCAAATTGATGAGTGTCATGTGATACGTACGTAGCACCTGCTTTATCAACGGCGTTTAGCAACACCTCTTCAACCTCAGGCACGTTACTGATCTGATCAACATCACAGTGATGAAATTCAATAATGTAGTGTTTTCCAAGTGCTTCTTCCATATTATCTCCTAAACTCTCAGATAGAGTTGCAATAAAAATTCATTGAGGCTCGAGCTTTCAAAAAGTGCATATCCAAGTAAAAGGAGCACAGCCCCTTGACCAACGAGTAATGGGTTAAAATAACGGTGAGACTCAGGAGTGACATTGTGCTCTTGTCCAATAAGCACAAGTCCAATAAACGCATTCACAAGAGCCACAAAAAGTGAAGTCTCAAGAAGTCCCGCATGTGGGTAAAAGTAAAATGCAAATGCAATGGTGCCGATAAAGGCGCCTATGTAATCGACTCCCAGCACCTTACTCTCTGAATTTTTTTTCGCCCTGCTCTGAATAATCATAAGGAGCGGAATCTCTGCCCCGGTAAGAATTCCAATAATGATAATAAGTGAATGCGCGACCAGTGAGAAAAGGAGTAATGGACTGCCCAACCAATCAAGAAAGAAAAGAAAGATGAGCGAAGCTCCACCTATAATGGAGAGAAGTATTTCAACTACCTGAAGTGAGATAACAGGATTCTTTGATACGACACCACGCACAAAGAACGCACCTATGCCCATGGACAACATGTAGAGTCCAATAGTTACGCTGTACCTCAAGACGGTGTTTCCAAGGAAAGCTGATAGCGTCTGCCCCAGAAGGAGCTCATATATAACACTGCAGAAGGCCAAAAGCGGTGTCAGAATGTAAATCATAAAGTACGGAACCTTTTCTTTTAAATCCTTTTTATCTGAATAGTTATCTATTCCTATGATTATTATTCCATGTCAAATGATTCGTGTAGCAATTATTTTTATATAAATGAAATCGGCGAAAGTGGCAAAGATCTTAACATATTGCTATAATTACAGTAATTTCAGATAATTATATGCAGGAAATTTCTTATGACGAGTGGTTCAAGTAAAGATTTATCTGTTTCAGACGCTTCAGCGGATCCATCAAATACGCCGCAGGTCCCTGTTCCACGCTACGATCTGCGAATTTTAAAGGCGCTGCGCCAGATTATTCGTCATACAGAACTACACTCAAAAACCCTAGCCGCTAAATACAAGATCACAAGCCCTCAGCTCGTATGCCTCATGACCCTTAATGATCATGGGAGTATGACCTCCAAAGCGTTAAGTGAGGTTATGTACTTAAGCCCCAGTACTATAGTTGGAATACTGGACCGACTTGAGGATAAAAGACTCGTACTACGCACCCGGAGTAAAAAAGATAGGCGAAATATAGATGTTACTATCTCCGATAAGGGCGTAGAACTTCTCGAAAACACGCCTTCCCCACTCCAAGACAAGCTCTATCAAGCGTTTCAGTGGCTTCCCGAGGATGAAAAAACCACTATCGCGCATTCACTCGAACGCATCGTCGAGCTTATGGAAGCAGAGCAAACTGCTGCTGAGCCACTTCTTGAAAGTGGGCCTATTACCCAGAGCGCAGAAGCAAAAGAGATCGCGTCAAAGATCGACGAAATGGGTTAGCCTATTACCTATTCCTTTCCTGAGCGTGTCTTTACACTATACAGAAAGCTCTTGTGTACAATAATATGAAGAAAAGCTCTGAGACGTAAGCGAACTCACACTTGCACTTCCCCCTATGCCCGAATTCTTCTCACCACTTATGACCTCATAGAGGAGAACTGCTTCTTCCATATGATCATCACGTAGACGCTGCGCACATTTAATCGCAACTTCTTTTGACGAGACACGGATACGAACACTGTGGGGGCTGTCTGCTTTAGGCCGCTTCATGGTACGTGCTTCAGGTTGGAATAAGTAACTTCTTGCTTCTTTCACATCCCTACTTCAAAACACGGTTGTTGCGACCTAGGAATGTTTGAACAAGAGCCAAGCCATGTTACCGATGGTCATTCTAGAGATGTTTACCGAGAACTTGGTTCCCGAGCTATAGACCTAACTTACTGAACTAATGAAATGAATCGTGACGTAAGGCTTTTCCTGAATAAACCTGCCACGGGTGACTCATAAATCTCACCTTTTGAGAAAGTCTCTGTACAGAGGTAAGAATACACCCACGACTGAGCCTCCCGCCCGAGAAGAACAGGCAGATCGTCATTTTCATGCATACAATAGCTCCACAGGCTGAATCATACATTATGGGCGCGCTTACCATATGAAAATACTCAACCAGATTATTCACTATACGACCTATCACCCAATTCAAGTACTCCTCTTGAATTGCATGCTCTTTATCGTGTGTCTCTTCATCCTGCCCGGCGTTAAGATACTTAATACCACTGACAATTTTCTACTAAATGATGCGGATAAGAAGTATTACGACCAACTCAAAGCCGAGTTTAAGAATAATGAATTCTTTCTTGTTGGTGTTCAGACTAAGAATGTTTTTACAGACAAGAATCTAAGGCTCTTGATCAGTCTCTCTGAGCAGATTGAAAATGTCCCCGGTGTTCAAGAGGTTCGCAGTCTTGCAACAGTAGACTATATCGTAGGAAGCGAGTCTGATTTTACAGTCCGTAAATTTTTAAGCGAAGATCCTCCATACACGAAGCAACAGCTAGACAAGTTGAGACTGTCAGCTCTCAGGGAAAAATTCTACGTCCCTGCCCTCATCTCTGCTGACGGCACCACTGCAGGCATCATTGGCTTTGTTGACGAAGAGACTCGTGAGAAGCACCGCAGAAAAGAAGTTATGGATAAGATTCACTCCATCCTAGCTTCACAAAAAACTGAGGATATAACCTATCATGTACTCGGATGGACTGCGACGGATGTCGCCTTAAGTGACATGATGATGAGTGATTTGCAGCTGCTTTTTCCTCTCTGTTTTACGATCATGGTGCTCTGCATATTCCTCATATTCCGCAACAAGAGACTGGTGCTTATCGCTGCAGCATGCATGCTTGGATCAACCATCGCAACACTGGGAGCCTTCTCCTTAACAGGGGTAACGATTAACAATTTAACAGGAGCTGTGCTCCCGCTCTGTCTGTCTATGGCACTTGCTGACATTGTTCATCTTATGTCTCACCTCAACCCAGAGCAGCTTTCAGCTCACAAAAACGATAAGTACGCCGCATTAGTAAGTGTACAAGAGCAAATAATTACTCCGTGCCTTTTTACCTCGGTTACTACAGGTCTCGGTTTCTTATCACTTATGAGCTGCGGCCTAGATTCTATGAAGGACTTTGCTTACATCTCTGCCCTCGCAATGCTCTTTGAATTTTACTTTACATTCTTTTTAGCGCCACAACTTCTACTCATCTGCTCATCAGAAAAAATCTTTACTGTTCCTTCAAAAGCTTCGGGCTCATCTCTCACCAGAGCACTCTCAGCATGGGCTCAGTCACTTAAAAGGTACACTGGAATAACCCTGCTCTCTGCTGGAATCTTACTCGCTATTGCAACCTATCAACTTTTCCAAGTCCCGGTAGAAACAGACCTCACGAGCTATCTTAAACCTACTCATCCATTACGTAAGGCTATTCATTATACCGAACCGAAGTTAGGCGGAACAAATAGCTTTAATATCTCACTTCGATCTAAGAGCATTGATGAGTTCAAGTCGGTAGAAAATCTTAATTACATAGAAAAACTGCAAGCGTTTATCGAAAACATTGAGAATGTCAGCACGGCTCACTCTCTCGTTGATTTCTTGAAGGACATGAACAAGTCATTCTACAATGAAAGCGATGAACACTACCTCTTACCTCAGAGAAGAGACCTTATTGAACAATATCTTCTCCTCTATGATGGTAAAGATTTAGATGATTTTGTGAATGCTGATTTCAATCATACAAGGATTGTTATTCGCATATCGCCGCATAGTATTCGAAAACAGAAGGATATTTTGAGTCAGGTACAGAACTGGATTGAGCAACATCAACCTCCACACGAGGTCACGGTGCAAGTCACCGGAGATGCGTTAAACAACGTCAATACTGCTACCGCGCTCGTAGATGGCCAGATGAAGAGCTTTGCTATCGCCCTTCTTCTTGTCGGAGTGCTGCTTGCGATCGCGTTTGAATCTCTTTCTTGGGGGCTTTTTAGCCTGATTCCTAATATCATACCTGTTCTTCTTACCTTTGGGCTCATGGGTATTTTCCAGATCCCACTAGATACAGGCACGATTATGGTCGCATCGATCTCCTTAGGGATAGCCTGTGACGACACCCTTCATTTCATTTTTCATTATCGAGATAGGCGGAAAACAGGTGATACAGTTTCTAATGCGCTTCTAAGTACGCTTACCCGTAAAGGATCAGCGATCATTATTTCTTCAATTATTTTGTCACTTGGATTTGGCATTCTCTTTGTTGGTTCTTTTGTTCCAATCATCTACTTTGGACTGCTCTGTTCAGTGACGATGATTTCTGCCCTCTACGCGGACATCGCCGTTCTCCCGGCTATTTTACAGCGCTGGGGTCACCGTCAAACACAGGACAGCCAACAATGAAGCGCGCCATACTAGCAATACAGACGAGGACGCCATGCGTAGTAAAACCTCGTTTGCGTGCGGTGGCCTCCTCGAATCGCGGTCTAAATCACATTCATCTACTATACAGCGCAAAACTCTACTAGGAACATCTCTCATGAAACTTACCGCCACTTCATTATTCTTACTCACATTCATCTGCCTTCAAACAGTTCTAGGACCTGTATGCTGTCTTGCTGAGCCGAGTGCCCAAGAGATTGCCCAGCGTGTTTTTGATCGTAATGATGGCACTGATTCTGTGAGCGAAGTCACGATGACTCTCACTCCAGACGGTGGCTCCCCGCGTGAGCGTCGCATGGAGGTGTCAGCTAAAGATTACGGTGAACTCACGAAAAGGCTGATTGTTTTTACAAGCCCTAAATCAATTAAAGATACTTCGTTTCTAACATGGGAACAGTTTGAAGACAGAGATACTCAATTTTTGTACTTACCTGCACTAAGAAGAGTACGCAGAATTGCGAGTGATCAGAAAGATAGATCATTTGTGAACTCTGACTTTAGCTACGAAGACCTTGAAAGAAGAAAGGTAGAACTCGATACATACAAACTCCTAGGAACAGATACAATTATCAATAGACCCGTGTGGAAGCTCGTTAGAACCCCAAAAGAGAAAAGCAGCTCTCAGTACTCAAAATCTGAAATGTGGGTGGATAAAGAAAGTTTTCTAGTACTTCGAGCTGACATGTATAACAGCAAAGGAGAGCTCTTTAAAAAGCTAACCGTGCAAAACATTAAAAAAATCGATGGTATCTGGACGGCCATGGAGGTAAGAATGCACGATGCAGAACGCGAACATACAACAACGAATGTTATACAAAGCATTGCGTATAACAAAGGGATTTCAGATGAAGTATTTACGAAATCACATATGGAAAGAAGATAATGATTGCTCGCGCAAAACGAGAATGTTGGTTCGTATGTATCTTTCAGATCCTTTGTGTTCTGGCACCACTTCATTCTCTTCTTGCTGAGCATCTCCCGTTCTCATTTCGCAACAATAAAATCCGTGTCGTTGCTGATCGATCTACATCAAGTGGGAAATCCGCTATCATCCTCAAGATTAAGGCCACTGAAAGCACAGGATATAAGGTATTTAAAGCCCACCATCCTTCAAGACTCG
Organism: bacterium; assembly: GCA_030431715.1. Classification (GTDB taxonomy): domain Bacteria; phylum Bdellovibrionota_C; class UBA2361; order UBA2361; family RFPC01; genus JAUIIO01. The sequence goes on along the minus strand of JAUIIO010000001.1, from coordinate 10,589 downwards.
TCATCGACACTCGTAACTCTCGTACCACTCGAAACAAACAATTCACCTTTCATGACAGTGATGTCATGCGGAGTATTCGTTGTGGCGTTCATCCTGGATTTCTCAGAGTGGTCGTTGATTTTAAGACAGATAAGGTGCCTCCATACTTCATCTTGAAAGAAGGCTACTGGCTTACGGTCACAATCACTGAAAGCGGTGCTCCGAAAAGAGAATTCTCGGACCTACAGATGGCGAAAACCGACAGAGAAACTCCAGAAAAATCAGTATTTGAAGATCTTTCACTACGAGTATTCGGTTGGAACAAGCTCGGCCAAGATACAAAGAAAGATTCGAATTCTGAGCAAACTTTAACAAATCACCTCGAAGTACGTCCCGAGATTGAGTACGACCCCGATGCCCCTTTTAAAGCCGTTGTCTCCGCAGAGGCAAATATCTTTTCTGAGTTTGAACAAGATTCTGAGGATGATTCAGAGATACGTCTTTTTGATGCTTATATAAATCACAACTCGGACTGGTACAATATTCGCTTAGGGAATCAGATCGTCTCATGGGGAAAGTCTGATGAAGTAAGCCCGCTTGATATTGTAAACCCTGAAGATCTCCGGGATGGATTTGTTCGAAATCGCTCTGAGAGAAAAATACCTATACCTATGGCCAATGTTGAGCTTATGGACGAGAGCCAGCGGCTCCAACTCTTGTACATGCCAGTATTTAGAAATAGTCGACTCGATCTCTCCGGGAGTGAGTGGGCCCTCTTTGGAAGTAACGACTATCAGGATTCCTTTCTCGTTGATGACCCTGACGGCGATGAGTTCGGAGCACGGTACTTACTTACCTTTGACACATTTGATATAGGATTTAGCTATCTTTCTACCTACAACGACCTTCCTGCTTTCGCTGGGAATCCTCTCCCTACTGAGGCTCCACGTATTCCAAAGAATCTTGACCGAGGCTCTCTCATAGCCCTTGCTCATCAACAGGGACAAACATTAGAAATGGTACACCCTCGCCAAGAAGTATTTGGCTTTGAATATGAGACTGTATACGAAAGTATCGGTATCCGAGGCGATGTTGCCTACAAAAAGAATGAGAACTTTGTCACCAACGGTTTAGAAAGATATGACAGTGACACATTTCAGTGGACAACTGGTTTTGACTGGCTAAGCTCAAACGATCTCTACCTTAATATTCAATATTCTCAGACATACGTCAGGGACTATAATGATTCACTTCTCTATACTGAAGAGCTTCAGCATGGAATCTACTCTGATATCTATAAAGAGCTGTGGTACAACAAGCTCCGCTTAGGCATAAAGATGCTCTACGGCTTCCCTCTAGAGCAGCAGTACTACAATCCTTACTTCGGAATAAACTACTGGGACAATCTTACCTTTGAATTAGGAGGCGATTTTGTCAGCGGCGAGAGCATCTCTCCACTAGGGTTTTACAATACCAACGACCAAATTTATCTGATCACAAGTTTATATTTTTAGATTCTAGCGAACTTTCCTAAATATGATCACACAGAGCAAATCAGAATTCTTTAGGACTGCCTTCAATAGAAACATAGGCCTTCTGACTCCAGGAGAGCTTAAGACACTCTCAATATCACGAGTCGCGATAGCTGGCATGGGAGGCGTTGGCGGCGTACAGCTCACCACACTCGCTCGTACTGGATTTGGGAGCTTTCACCTCGCAGATTTCGACACCTTTGAACTTGAAAACTTCAACAGGCAACAGGGCGCGAGAATGCAAACAATCGGTAAGAGCAAGCTAGAGGTTTGCACAGAAGATGCCCTTGAGATTAATCCTCATTTAGATATCGTAGGTTTTCCAGAAGGTATTAATAAAGAGTGCATAGATGCATTTTTCAAAGATGTAGACGTCGTTGTAGATGCTCTTGATTTCTTCGCACTTGAAGCAAAGAGGCTTCTGTACCGCGAAGCATATAAACGTGGGATTTACTGCATAAGCGCTGGCCCAATTGGCTTTGGTTGCTCACTTCTTGTATTTGCTCCAGCTCCTGCCATGAGTGCAGAGAATTTTTTCAGATTTGATCTCGCTCAGAATGAAACGGAGCAAGCAGTACTCTACGCCAGTGGCTTAACTCCTTGGACCAACTGGGTAGCAGACATGCATCAAGAGCATGTTGACCTAGAAGCAGGACGTGGCCCCTCGCTCGGGCTTGTCTGCCAACTCTGTGGTGGCATAACCGCCATGGAGGCCGTAAAAATAGTGCTCGGGAAGAAAGGCATTGCAGCCATACCAACGGTTCGCCGCTTCGATGCACTTCGGTTTCGTACATACCGTAAGAAACTCCGTATGGGAAATGCTGGACCCTTACAACGTCTAAAATTTAATATCATCAAACGAAAGTTTGGTAGCAAACAACAATCAATAAGACAAAAAGATCTCACTCCTCACCTAGACTCATTCACCGAGCTTAGTCCAGAGGCTGTAAAACAGCTCTGTTATTATGGGACACTCGCCCCTTCAGGAGATAACGCCCAGCACTGGAAGTTTCTCTGGAAAGACAATGTCTTAGAATTATGGCAAGACGGGAAACGCTCTGAGTTTCATTATGCTCAGAACGGAGAACCACTTTTAATTGCTTATGCTGCTGCAATTGAAAATATAGCAATTGCTGCGAGTGCCCTTGGCAAAACAATCAAGACCGAAGTGGTAACAACTCTCTCTGAACTTGCAACGTTTAAGGACCTTCTTGTAGCAAGATTAACTTTTCAAGATGCCGCGATTAAAACTGATCCTCTTCTTAATTTTATTCCAGAGAGACGAACAACACGCACGTATTACGAGAAACGCGCACTCTCAGAATCGCTTACATCAAAGCTTCTTGAGAGCTTTCAGGGAGCACACCTTAGCCACGTTCACCTCTTTGATTCCTCGTCTCTCCTGCCACTATCAGGTCAGCTCGTTAAAAAGGCTGACAAAATACTTTGGGAACATAAAAACCTTCATGCCGATCTCTTTCGGTGGCTCGATTTCACAGATGCTTCTAAGGAAGGCCTTCCCGTAAGCTCTCTTGATCTTTTACCTCCAGAGAAGCTCATGATGTCGGCTCTTAAAAATTGGCCTCTTGTTTCATTCCTCAATAAGCTAGGACTCAGCCGCATGACCGCTGATAAGTCATATCAATGGATGAAACATTCTGGCGCACACTGTATAATAACGGTTGATGAAATTAGCTCAGACTCTATCTTTGAAGCCGGTCGCTTCATGCAGCGCTTTTGGATTACCGCTTGTGCACACGGCCTAAGCCTTCAGCCTATGACGAGCTCAGCTATGATGTGCATGATGTATGCAACGAACAAAGGAGAAGGCTTTACAACTGCTCACAAAGAGTCAATGAGAGAGATTACACGGCTCTATAAGCAGATTCTTGGTAGTGACGCCATTCCTGTTATGATGTTTCGACTTGGCTACAGTGATAAACGCCAAATACGAGCGGCAAGAAGAGCGATTGACGATGTATTCTCATCTGGAGACGCACCATGAGCAAGCTCCCTCCCTCATCATCTTGTAAACTCTCGCTAGCTATAAGTAAGTGGGCCACTCTTCTAGGTCATGCACGTGTTCTAACAAACACTCAGCTAAATACATATCAGCAAAGCACATCTGGCATCCACCAAGAAATTGCTGCAGCTCTCCTTGTAGAAAACTCTGGTCAGGTTCAATCAATCGTACAAATTGCCTTAGAACACTCTATTCCAATCTATCCTATTAGCACTGGGAATAACTGGGGATACGGTACAATGCTTCCTCCAAAAGAAGGATGCGTCATAGTGGATCTCTCTGCCCTTAATTCTATAATTGAGTACGATGAAACACTTGGTCTCGTCACAGTTGAACCGGGAGTCACTCAGGAACAGCTATCTCACTTCTTACGTGAGCGAAACGCAAAGTTTGTTACTCCAATCACAGGCTCGAGTCCTCACTGTAGCGTTCTCGCCAACGCACTTGAGCGTGGCTTTGGACTCACTCCAACATTTAGTCATGCCCGATCTATCACCGCTCTGAAATCCGTGCTCGGCACTGGTGAGATATACCAGTCTGTACTCTCAGGTTTTGGTGATGGAAAGGTTGCAAAGTGTTATCAGTACGGTATCGGGCCAGACTTAGATAGTTTATTCATACAGAGTAGCTACGGAGTAGTTATAGAAGCGACTCTTCAGCTGGCAAGAAGCTCAGACTCAGTGCTTGTTTTTTCAATAGACCCCTCTGGAAACAGTGAGGAAAACCTGAAGCGACTTATCGATCAATCAAGGGAAACACGTGAAAGACTCGATCCAGAGTCTTTCTCTCTTAAAATCAGCAATAACCACTACCTCTCTCCAGTGATAGACGGGGAAAAAGGCAACAGCGACATCTCCGAAGAGACTACGTGGAAACTCTGGGGGGCTCTTTACGGCGAAAAAGAAGTACTCAAGGCAAAGCAGAAACATATCAAAAAACAGCTCTCGCCTTACGGCGAGAATCTACGTTTCATCTCTGAGTCAAAATTTCATTTCCTTAGCAAAATTGGTCGGTATATCCCGCAAAGTATTGCACCTAAAACCAAGGAGCTTCTTAAATCAGCCGATATTATCTTCAGCTATACAAGAGGAATTCCGTGTGAGAAAGCGTTAGAAGTTGTCTATTCTACCCTTCACACGCAATCGCTATCGCCGATACGCAACCCCGCTCGTGATGGTTGCGGTGTTCTCTGGTATCCCGCTGTTATTCCTTATACCTCTTCTGACTTTATGAGAATATGGAAAGAAACTTTAAACATATGCGCGAACCAACAGCTAACGCCGATCGTTAGCTCCACTGCCGTGTCAAGCTCTGCGCTTCTGTTTCTTGTAATGTTTGTATTTGATCAATCAACGGAGAAAGAGAAGGCATGGCGAGCTTTTGATGAGCTCTTTCAAGCCTCCTATGCTACAGGTGCTGTCCCTTACCGAGCACACTCTAACACCATGTCACGCTATCTCACAGAACAAAACAAAGTATTCTGGCAGGCACAACAAAAGATCAAGGACGCTTTAGATCCTAACAACATCATCTCACCCGGTAGATATTCGATACATATTAATTCACATAAACAATAAGGCATAGCTATGAAAATTCTTAACTCAATGATGAGTAGCGTAAGAAAAATGATCTCTCAGCAATACCTCCCACAAGAAGACATTGATCGTTTTCTCCTCGTTTTTGGTGGACATGTATTCTTTCAAACACTTCGGGCCGCTGTTAAATTTGATCTCTTTACCCTCTTAGACAACAAGCGGAAAATGAGTTTTGAAGAGATTCGCAATGAACTTCAGATAGAAGAGCAACCGCTCCATATCCTCTTACTCGGGCTGACAAGCATTAAGCTCCTTACAAAGAAAGGTGATATCTATAAAAACTCTCGACTCGCAAAACATGCACTCAGTAAGAATTCGGATAGAAATGTGCTTAAGTATATCGATCTGCAACAAGAGGTATATTACCGCGGAATGCCGTACTTTTATGAAGCACTTAAGACTAACAAAAATGTAGGTCTCCAAGCGTTCCCCGGAGACGAAGACACGATCTATGAAAGGCTCCACTATGAACCAGAAGTAAAGAAGATCTTCCAAGATGCGATGCACGAGATCTCTGTTCAGGCAAATGAGGGGCTCGTTGAATCTGTAGATTTCTCAGACACTTCTTCCCTTGTTGATGTTGGAGGAGGTGATGGCACAAATATCATAGCCATTGCCGAGAAGTACTCTAATATCCGTGCTGTCGTATTCGATCTTCCTACTATTCAAGAGATCTCGGAAGAAAACATGTCAAAGCAAGGAGAACTCTCAAGTAGGCTAAGCTTTCATCCCGGAAACTGTTTTCAAGACCCATTCCCAGACTCAGTAGATACTATCTTGCTCTGCCACTTCTGTACCATCTGGTCAAAAGAGAAAAACATAGAGCTGTTCCAGAAAGCCTATGATGCTCTACCTACTGGCGGTAAACTTATCATCTTTAATCAGATGCAAGACAGCGACAGAACTGGCCCGCTTGTGGCCGCAATCGGCTCTCCTTACTTTCTAACCATCGCAACAGGCCAAGGGATGCTCTACACATGGGAGGAATACACATCGTGGATGCAGGCTGCAGGCTTTAAAGACATTCAAAAGCACAAGCTTCCGATATATCACGGTGCTATAGTAGCAAGGAAATCGTAAGGTACAGTTCTCTCTCTCTGACGATATCCTTAGACTCGAGACTCAGCACGAGGAAGCTCTTTATGCTCTTCAACATTTGTAAAGAAGAGTGATTTTATTCCCGGGCTTGAATACTTTCGCGCATAGTCGACTTCTAAATGCATTGTAACCGCTTTTGCTCCGCAAGCACCTGAATAGTTAATCTCTGCTGCAAGCTGACGGAAGCCGAGAAACGAATAGAGATTCTTGTGACGCGGATGAACAGAGATTATCAGATCTGTTATATTCTCACAGAGCGCATAGTGGAACATCCTACGGTAGAGGGAAAAAAGCGGTCGCATCTTATCAAGTGACTTTAAAGAGTATTTCTTTGAAACAGTTGACTGAAGCTCAGTTGCTAGTAGTCCAACCTCAGCGATTCGAGCCCCAGAGGCTCTTAGAAGATCAAGCTTGTCTTTACAAATTGTATCAGCCGGAATCCCCTCCTCCCCGTCCTGCATTAAGCTAATGGTGCCGTATGTAGTCTGATCAGAAAGCCGACCTATAAAAGTAACTGTCTCATCACGTGTAATATGCTCAGGCATATAGATACCCTGAGCACTATCAGCACAATATCCACGTCTTCGGTACTGACGATAGAGAAGCTCGCAAACTTCCTGTAACTCTCTTCGCGTGCGAGTAATTGCAACACTTGGTAGTTTAGAAACATTACGGCTGACAAGACGACAGAGCAGATCTGCTCCGATTAAAACTCTGGATTCACGATTTAACATTCTGAACTACTTCCCTAAAAACTTCAGGAAAACCGTTCAACAAATGTTTAAACTGCTTTCCCAACCTAACTAGAAAACAGCAATATTTATGCCACCCAAGATTGACTCCTAAGAACATGGTGGAACCAAATAAAGACAGGCAGAGAAGGCAGAAGCACACAACCTATTTAATAAGCTCATCATTTCAGTACATACAGCTGTGCTAAATCTTCTGAGAAATTGGTTTGAGTTGCTAATTTTTCGCAGATATTCATACCCACAATTCTCAAATAATGAGAAAGATCTAACAGTTACAGACTCTAAGTAGGTAAAAGGGTACTGAGTGATATGTAAAGATTGCTGGTTTGCCCTCTCAAAAAGAGGTATTATGTAAACGCTAATTTTAAAGGGAGGTGTGTCTCATGTCAGCCAAATTAACTCCCGTAGAGAGCTATCTTAAAGTAGATTCGAGTACAAGGAACTACTCGTTTGAAGCGATCGATCCTGAAGATAGCCTTACCATTTACCGTAGCCCCCTCGCATACGGGCCAACAATCATTCTTTTTTTCGCACTCTTCTTTGCCGGTATTTACGTAATGTTTCAGCACCCTGAAACCATTCAATCGATAGACACCGGCTGGTTCTCTTTCTCTCTCCCTCTAAGTGGGTTACCAGCCATAGTTATAGGATTTGTTCTGTTACACAAACTCTTTGACGGCAAGTATGTTATCTCAAAACAGTTTATCCGCGGAACAGAAGGCCTCATGTCACTTAGAAAAGATGACGTTATTGTAGAGCTCGCTCACATCCGCGGCATAGAAATACACCGCAGCCTCTATGGTCGAATAGCAAACACTGGCGATCTCGCAATTGGAACCGCCGCCCAAGAAGACGAAGAGATCACGATGCACGGCGTGTATAACCCCTCACGTCTTCGCGATATCATTCTCGAAAAACGCGAACGACTCCACGAAGCTCCGGAAAACAAGAATCAAGAAGACGAGTAGACCCACACATGCGTAGTGCTAATTCTCTGTAGGTGAATCTATTCTACCGAGAAATCCCACAATCTTTTGAGCAAAAAATATAAAAGAAACGGCAATGATACATTCAAATCCTTCGCTATAGATATATTGAGTAACATTAGCAAAACAAGAAGCCACTAAAACGGGCAGACTACTGGCTAGTAAATAAAGCCCTATAAGCCTTAAGCAAAGCGTCTCCAAACTGCTCAAAGGAAGCTGAGAATTTAACGCTGAGTCCTCCCCCACTCCACCAGTTACAAGCTTAGACAACGGCCTCGCGAGCATCCATACAACTAAGGCAGGAAGCGCTGAAGCTCCCAGATAAAGAAAACCTGTTATCATCCATTCACCAAATTCAACTCGCGAGAGATTCTGATAATAAACCGGGATTTGCATGACAACACTAGGAAGTGTAACCACAAACACATAGATTGCCATAAGTCTGATTGATACAATTGATAGGTTTTTAAGATTCATTTTTTACTCTCCTACGTCTAGTTATCCAGTTTCGCATTTTCTCTTAGTTTCTTCTCCAACGCATGCACGTTTATCCAACCTCGGCTTTGCGCTATACCAATCAATACTCCAGAGATGATAGGGAGCCAGAGAAATAATCCCAAAAGAGTAAGTAGCACACTTCCCAAATACATCTTAGAAAAAGACTTGATCCGAATACGACCAGTGGTTTTGTCATAGAGTATCGGTATTTGCTGATCCGTCTTATAGGAATCATCGTCTTTTGTCTCAAAGCGATGTTCATTTCCAGCTTTATCAACAAACACGATCTCTCTGTATGATTTATCATTCCTATAAGTCGTTTTGCCAGTAACACGACCTAGAACCTCTACACCATATATAGCCAGATTATAGTTTCTGTATGCCTCTCTCCCGGCATAATAAAAAGAGGCAGTGCTTACTAGGATGATGACTATGAGAAACAAAGGCACTTTCATAGTGAAGATAAATCTACGCTAAGGCCTCTTGATCTACGCCCACAATATTAGACAAATCAAAAACCTTATCACTATTACGTCTTAAGTAATGTTTTTTAAGGATCGTGCTTGTTGGGAGAGCTCCATAAATATGTGGATAGAGCTCTTCGCCTCCACTTAAATTTTCATCGCGTACAGTTGAAGGAATTAAATCTCTATTTACTTCTAAAAGAACGAGATTATCTTGGTTTGCGAAATGCCGCTTAAGCACACCTTCAATTTGAGATCTTTTTGAACAGTGAATAAAGCCGTCAGTCTCAAATTCATCTGGAAAATACTCCTGAGCACTATCAATGACCGCCAATTGAGACTCGGGGATAATGTGAAAAATGATATTCATAGGGCATCACACCAGACGATTGCGCTTATTATATGCCCTGAAGTCACTAAGAACCAAGATACGAATTCATCACACAGAAAAGCTAACTAAATGCTCTGTCACCAGAGCTGAATGTACCTTATTTAGGGGGTAGGTTTAAGTTTAAGTAGCCCTTCTACCACTATCCAAGAACAATTGTCAGGAGCTTCGGGGACAACTGCACCACTTGGTAGTTGCGTGCCTGTGAGGATAGCGCCCGATGTGATCTTCATCAATGCCATATCGTTTGGATCAATTGGGCGGAAAACATCACTTGCAATTCTTTCAAATCCTTCTATTACAAAAGGAGTATCAGGGTTTAGTTTTAGAGAGAGCAGCCCCTCGACTGCGACCCAATCAGTGGCGTCACTCCCCTCTGGGACTCTAGCGCCGCTTGGCAAAGTAACACCAGAAAAAACTTCGCCTTCATGAAGAAGTATGTGCTGTTTGTCGTCTGCTTCCTCTGGTTCAAGCAGTGTTTTTGAGACTTCCGATAAAATAGTCATGTATAAAGCCTATAAAAATATGGAGTTTAGTCAAAGAAGGATAAAGGGGATCGTCCCTGTTTACTATAACGGTAAAAAATTTTGCCGCGCGTAAGCGCGTGCAAAAGTTTGTTTTGTTCTACAGCGTAGCACAAAAGTCGTGGTGGTGTTTCCCGGAAAATTTACTAACCGTAGTAAGTTCGAGAATCCACGACCGATTGCTTTGCGCAAACTGGAATAACTGCTTTTTGTGGAACCGCAGATAAGAGAATCGCGATGCCAAAAAAAAGCAGCATCAGAAAAGCCGGTCCGATCAAAAGCGAAAGTAATCCTCCCAAGATTGGATAATCCAAAGGAGTGATTCCAAACGCCAGCAGAACAAGCCAACCTATTGCCGAAATGGGGAAAAGTGATAGGCCAAGGCCAGCACCGGGGATCCCACACGACAACCTGTTAATGAGCTCAAACTCAGCCGTAATGGCAAACTTGAGTCTGGCTCCGATAAAAGTAAGGGCACTTTTCATAATAGCCTTCCTTTCTACCGGGGGGTCACCACCACAGCGTTATAGTAACCTGTTTTATGCTTTTAAGCGATTTTTAGCTGTAGAACGGTTAAATTTAGCGGGGAGCTGACCCGCGGTCAGTTCATACGCTAATATGTGTTGATAATCATGAAGGCTCCCCCATTAAATGTTTTTTCTGGGAGCTAAGTCTAAATTTGTTAGACTTTCTCAAAGCTTAATAGAGATCACGTTGGCGCGTGTCTCGCATTTAATAAGGAGAACCCTC
>JAUIIO010000019.1 GCA_030431715.1 bacterium | reverse complement strand
AGAGATCGTTTGTTTCTGAATCAAAACTAAAGCGCCATGGATTTCGAAAACCGTATGCGTATATTCTTTCGTCAGCTCCCGATACTCCAACAAATGGGTTAGATGCTGGAATGCCGTAATTGCCCTGATCGGTCGCATCAACATCGATACGTACGATGGTTCCATAGATATTTGAAAAATCCTGTCCGTATTCATTAGGATCATTTGCCGCACCACCATCACCAAAAGCTATATAGAGAAGCCCATCCGCGCCAAAGTGCATACAACCTGCTTGGTGTACTGGCGAGGGTTGCTCAAGTCTGATGAGTTCTAGTTCAGAGTCGGGATCTGCCTCGTTGGAGTTCGGGTCTGAGGCTGTAAAGCGAGATACGATACTGTCTCCGCTATCAGTTTCAGTATAATAGAGATAGAAATATCCGTTTTCAGAAAAGTCAGGATGGAAGGCGAGGCCCAGAAGCCCCTCTTCGTGGGTAGCCTTTACCCGATCTTCTATATCGAGGAAGGTACTGGCTTCCGTTACCGTAGGATCATTCTCAAATACCATTACTTTTCCACGTTTCTGAACAACGAAAAGCCTTCCAGATCCGTCACCAGCATGCTTCATATCTACTGGGAAGGTAAAATCAAGAGATGGAAACGCTTGCTCGATGGTATAAGCGCTATTAATGCTTTCATTTTGTACCTGCTTAAGCCATTTGCGGATTCCTACTGCTGCGCGACGTTTCGTTCTCTTGATAGTAACTGAAGTGAATTTACTAAGAGTAGCTCTCGTATTTGGACATTCAAGAGCATAGCGAAAAAACATTCGCTTACGTCTACTATTCGTTTTCCCGCGCTTAATTTTTTTTATGTCAGGAATTTGGATATCAAATGGACCGCCTTTGTTTGAAAATTCTGCAAGAAGGAAGCGAGACTTTTGTCGTTTAAGTTTCTTTCTTTGACCGGCTACGTAGAGTTTTATCTGGCACGTCGTATCCTCACTCTGGGAGTTGAGAGTCAAATTAATTTTGGTATCATTATTAAGTAAGGATGATGAAAGAGTCGGGGTCTCCTCCTGAGCATGCACGGGGAGTGACACGAGTAAGAGAAATATGGATATAATTCTAAAAAAAACTATTTGCTTTAACATAAGAACCTTATTTCATTATACTATAGGAAGATGATATTGAAAAAGAATCGATTCTCTCTACTCTCTTCGCGAAATAAAGCATACTACTGAGCACTGTGATACGAAATATTCTTATTAAAACGAAGGGCCAAGGGCTCTATGAGTTTACGGACAGGGTAAACGCCGTTGTGCGTGATTCAGGTGTAGAAGAGGGGCTTTGTACTGTTTTTGTTCGTCACACCTCAGCCAGTCTTACGATTCAGGAAAATGCCGATCCAACAGCCAGAAGGGACCTAGAGATGTGGCTCAATCGGCTGGTGCCGGAAAATGACCCTGACTGTACCCATACCCTAGAAGGGCCAGATGATATGCCATCTCACATCAAGGCTATTCTCACTTCTACCTCGATAGGGATTCCCATAGATGACGGCCGCCTTGTGCTCGGTACGTGGCAGGGAATTTACCTCTGGGAACACCGAAGAAGCCCGCATACTCGGCAGGTGGTGGTACATATATAGAGGTTTAGTCTTGCTATAGATGCTAGAATAGCCCAGACCTCTTCCTCTTCCTCTTCCTCTTCCTCTTCCTCTTCCTCTTGCACTTGCACCAAATCGCATTTGGCTGAGGCTGAGGCTGGGGCAGTGGCTGAGATCGATGGCTGGAACCAAGACCAGAGCGGAGGCTACTACTCACGACCTCCACCACGTTTGATTAGCCTGATTGGACGGCTATAATGTAGCAAAGATTTTGTGTTTATCTATCGAAGCGCTTTGACTCATTTAGATACCGATCCCATTTTAGTTGACCCGGGTATTGACCTTACACAAGAAGGTGGTCCTCTGCTTGATCAAGATCCGTATCTTGCCCGAGCACTAAATATGCAGAGCAATCCACTTCATGCTTCATTCCATATTGAGACCCATCTTGCGCATATTCCCTCTGGGCATGAGGAGGTGGAGCGCCTTGAAGCTCTGAGAGAAACCTTTGATCCTCTTGAGATTGCGACACGATATCGTCGCAGTATGACGTTACTTGAGCAAAGTGACATTGTCGTTGGAAGAAGAGAGCTCTTTTCCCAGACTGCCATGACGTTACCGTGCCGTGAGCATCAGCTCCTTTTGGGTGAACCAGGTTTGGCCAAGTCGCTCTATGTTGAGACCGTGTATTCGCTCATAGAAGGCGCTAATGTATTTAAGATTCAGCTCACGAAAGGGACCCCTGAAGAGGCCTTGGTAGGGCCTCTTGATATCTCAAAGCTTAAGCAGGGAGTTTATCAACATAATGTTACAGGCTCATTGATCGAAGCAGATTTCGCTTTTCTTGATGAGCTCTTTAATGCAAATGATCATGCTCTTCTCTCATTGAATTCTATTCTCCATGAGCGAAAATTCCAAAAAGGCGCGCAGCAGGTCGTCGCCCGTCTCCAAAGCGCTCTCGCTACCTCAAATGTCGTTCGCTATAACGCACAAACCGAAGCAGCAATAGATCGATTCATTTCGGTTGCATACCTAAGCCCCCTTGAGAATGCACTCGATCGTGTGCATATGGCTCGTTCACATAACCGTCTCGGTGGTAATATTCAGAAACAACCTCCTATTGAAAAAGTAACCCTGCCAGAGTTTGATTTTCTTTGTGATGTCATAGCAGAGAATGTAGATAGTTTCAGCGTAACCATTCCTGCTCACCACTACTATCTTCAAGACGTGATCGTTTCGAAGTATCTCGAATCTGTTAAGAGTGACTCCGGATCTGATGGTGCTGAGGCGAGGATATCAGATAGAACCAGAGCGAAAGCGATGCGTTTTGCAAAAGCTTCAGCGATACTCAATGGAAGAACGCAAGTTTCTGATAGCGATTTAGAAGCTCTCGGCTATACTCTGGCTCCCCTTGGCCATCCTGACAATTACACACAGAGGTATATGAAGATTGCCAGTGAAGTTCTCTCTGGGATAAAAGCCTCAGATAGAGATCTTATAGACTCCCTTCTGACTCTTAGTGATGACATACGAACTCTTGAATCTGAAAGAATTCTTGGCACTCGCTCAATAGATCCTACGGTACTTGAGCGCATCGCTCTCTTTTGCCGCACAACTTCAGTAGGTGCTATAACTTTTCAGGCTGTTTCAAAAGCATTAAAAGATGTTCATCCTACCCACAAAGCGGTGCATGAACTAAGAGAGCTTGTTGAAGAGAAGCTTGCGCTTGCAAAATGCCGGGTCGATAAGAAGAATGACGACCTTCTTGTTTCTCTTTAGGGAAGTGACGCATGTCCAGATTCTCCTCTCTGAACGCCGCGCGGGAAGCACAGATGCGGAGCATGGATACTCCTTTAACTGCTGAGATGCAGCAGTTTGAAATGGCTCTTCCAAACTATGCCTCCCTATTTCATTTAAGCTTTGAAACATTAAACGCAGAGCAGCTCTGTATTTTACTCGCAGCTCGAAATATGGAAGCACGACTTAATATGCTTTCGCATACTCCACTTGCATTTGGAGCGACAGAAACAAGTAGTCAGGATTCTTTACTGGCGCAAGAAGGCACTCTCGAACTTAATTCTCAAACTGAGGAGCGGCCTTACACACTGCCGACAGACTCTCTTACGGTTTCACAAACACGTGGAATGCAAGATATTCCAGATCTCTTGCCTCACCAGTGGGCATATGAAGACGTTGCCCCTTTACTGTTTCTTCAGGGGGTCATGAGCGGACGTCTCTTGAGAACGGAGTATCTAGAGACCGCTGCCTCACAGGCAGAGGACGTTCAAACACAAGAAGTGGGGAACTTTCTTAAGGGGAACTATCAAGCTGTAGATACCTATGAAGAGGCCATGATTCTTCTTGATGCCTCTTCATCAATGGACAACTACGATAGAAGAGGTGTGGTGGCAAAGGGCACAGCGCTTGCATTTCTCCGGCGCGCACGAGAGAGGGGCTTTCCTCTTCACTACGCCCCATTTCGAACCGATATGGAAGATGCCGTTACAGCTCGCACTCCCGCAGAGTTTCAAGGAATAACGAACAACATTATAGGTCTAAAAAACGATGGGACCACCAATATTCAGCGAGCGCTTAGTTCTGCTTCTGATAGGGTTTTACAAACACCAGATCTTAAACACTGTGACCTTTTACTTATAACGGATGGACTCTCAAAACTTACCGAGCGCCCCTCAGAGAAAGTGCGACTGCACTCTGTTCTCATCGGAGACATTCGGAAACGTACTCACTGGAAGAATAAAGTAGACCTTGAACTAGACGAGCAGGTAGAGAAACTTAAGGAGTGGAGTACTTCATCTATTCGCATAGAGCAGAAAGGGCTCAGAGGGGCGCTTAAGCTTACGGAGCAAGATCTTAAAGCTTTTACTTCAATACTCTCCTCACATGCACAGCATACTGGTAAATCAAATGAAGAAAGAGAACGTGCCGCTCTGGCGCTTCAGGAGCTCTTAAAGTTTCTGGATGAGCCCGGACTTCAATGTGCTGATGATACGTTGTCTGATCAGATAAGAACAAAAGGCGAGCAACTTATTGATAGCCTCAAAAATTCGTTGCAATCTACTTCCCGCTCAGAAGTAAGAGACTTTTTCTCTGAACTCTCTGCACCAGATAGCGCTACTTTCGAAGCGGATAGCGTAAGCGATTCGGGTATCCATGGTGACAGTTTAACCTCTAGGGAACTTACAAGAGACAGGAGAGTCTCTGAGGATATAGCTTTGAAAGGAGGAAGGACTACAGACGTAGGAGATCCTCTCCTTGCTTTTCGATTTCTCTACCGTAAGGCTGTGCGTGGGGTTAAGGCACTGCTGAGGAGAATAAGAAAGTAGCTAGAGCACTGATTGTATTGCGGCAAATCGGAACTTGTATTCCTCATCGACACTTTTTAGAATAACCCCATGATTCGAAACACTATCCTCTTCACATCTCTCTTCTTACTTTGTGTTACGTCGCTCGCCTCCGCAAATACGAAGGTTGATTCCTTTTATGATTTCAGTGCGGTTTCTTTGCGACATGATAAAATTAATTTTGAACGTTACCGCGGTAAGGTAGTTCTTGTAACGAATATTGCCCTTAAGTGTGGGACCACTCCGCAACTTAAGGAACTTCAGACTCTTTATGAGAAGTATAAGGATCAAGGGTTAGTAATTCTCGGGTTCCCATCAAACGATTTTACTGGCGTAGAGCCAAAAGACGGCGAAACGATCAAGAAGATGTGTGAGCTTGATTTTGGAGTTACGTTTCCGCTCTTTCAGCTTGGACACGTGCGAGGAGACGAGACTCAGGATGTTATCAAGTATGTCTCACACAGTGGCGTAAGAAAGATGCGTGGAGATATAGAGTTTAATTTTGAGAAATTTCTTATTGGTAAGGATGGAAAGGTCAAAGGTCGTTATGGTCCGTTTACGGGAGCGGGGAGTGATGTATTAACCAAACATATTGAAAAGCTCCTCGGAGAGAGTACAGGAAACGAAGTATGATCAATTATCGTAGTATTTTCATACTACTTCTTATTGTTTCTCTTAGTGGATGTTCTCTCTTCCGAGCCCGTCCACTTAAGAGCGCTGGATTTCTCCCTTGGCCTGAAGTCGTAGCAGAGAATCGAAAAAGAGCTCCCTTTAATGGCTATTGGGTATTTGATGCGGTTGAATACGATCTCATTAAGAATGATTTTCAAAAGGTCTATGTTGCCCCAGTAGATACTGCCATCGTCAAGAGTATGTATCTGGAAACTGAAGGCGATGATGATATCCGTACTGAGCGAATTCAAGAAGCTGAGCAGTTAGCCAATTATTTTAAGAGTAAGATCGAACTCCTTCTTAGAGAGGGCGGAGTGAATGTGGCAGAAGCACCGGGGCCAAAAACGCTCTCTCTTAAGCTTGCTCTGGTTCAGGTTATACCAACAAGCCCAGGTATCAATATCGTAGGGACGGTGGCTGGATATTTTGTTCCTGGCGGCGGGCTCCTTAAGATTGCTGGGGAAGGTTCAGTAGCAATGGAGGGTTTTGTTACCGAAGAGAATCAGTTTCCGATCCTTTATGAACAGTTTAAGGACCGTGAGGGACAAAAGTATCGTCCATTTAGCGTAAAAGATTACCAGCGCTATGCCCATATTCGAGAGATTCTCGATGAGTGGTCTGTGCAGATTTATGGACTCATTACGACTCCGTATAACACGGAGGTAGAAGAATCAACCTTAGTATCTATCAATCCGCTTTAGTGAGCTGCCATTAAAGTGAGTGTCTTAGATAAATTCTGCAGACTCGGAACCTTGCGAAACTTGAATCAATCCCATACTCTTTTTTTGCGCATGAAAGGATATTTTTTAGGCCTCTCATTGAGAGGCTCTAGCTTGCTCAAGTTCTTGTAATGCGCATGACTAGAGTGCTGCTATCAAGGAGTGACAATGGAGCTGTGGGTTATACTGACTGATATCGTCATTCTTCTTTCAGCCTCTCTCGTAGTTGGCGCATTTTTCTCACGTCTTGGTCAAAGTCCGATCGTCGGTTATCTCTTTGCTGGTATGGTGTTAGGCGGTCCTGGGAGCATTCGGTTAGTCAGTTCTCAGCATGCAATTGAAGCGATTTCTGAGCTTGGTGTAGCGCTTCTTCTTTTTAGTTTGGGACTTGAATTTTCGATAACACGACTCCGGCGTCTTGGAATGGTTCCTTTACTGGGTGGAGCGGCGCAGGTCATTCTCACAATGCTCGCAGGTCTTGGCTGTGCGCTAGCGTGTGGCTTAGAATTAAGGCAAGGGATTGCCTTTGGGGCTATGGTGGCGCTGAGTAGCACAGCGGTCGTGTTGCGGATTCTTCTCGAACGAGGTGAGATAGATATGCCTCACGGACGAAATTGTCTCGGGGTTTTACTTACGCAAGACATGGCCATCGTTCCTCTTGCTCTGCTTATGACTATTTTAGGAGGAGAAGGGGGACCGCAAGAGATCCTTCTGCACGTAGGAGAGCTACTACTCTTTGCAGGTGCTCTTATAGCAGGACTTTATATCCTAACCCGTGTTGCTGTACTCGCCCTTGGGACTCTTTCTCTCAGTCGCAATAGAGAGTTGACCATAATATTTGCAATTGTAGCTGGATTGGGAGCCGCGCTCGCTTCGCATTCTGCGGGAATCTCTCCTGCCCTCGGTGCCTTTGTTGCGGGAATGATGCTAGGAAGCTCCTCTTTTGCAACACAAATTCGAGCTGATATTTCACCATTACAGGTAGTTCTATTAACCCTCTTTTTCGGCGCTGCGGGAATGGTTGCTGATCCGGTCTGGATTTATAATAACTATCTTATGGTTCTGAGTGTTACTCTAGGAATCGTTTTACTAAAGCTTGTTGTTACAGCAGGAGTCTTCTTACTGCTTGGGCAAAGTATTCGAATTTCCTCGGCTACTGGGATTTCTCTTGCTCAGATCGGGGAGTTCGCGTTCGTGTTAGGGAGTGTCGGAAGAGCGAGCGGGGTTGTTGATGCGGAACTTTATGCTCTCATCGTTTCAGTTGCTATCTTCTCATTTTTTCTCACAGCTTTTTTTGTACCTATTGCTCCTTATTTTGGAGACCGTGTAGCGCGTTTCTTCTCTTTAGACACTCCCTTTAAAGAGGATACTTTGTTATCAGAAGAGCAACGTGCAGAAATTGCTATAATTGGCTTTGGTCCAGCCGCCTTGCGGCTTGTTAATCCACTGATCGATACAGATAGAAAAGTTGTTGTGATCGATTTAAATAGTGAGGGTCTAAGGCGAGCCTCTCAGCTTGGATTTCACGGTGAGATTGGCGATGCGCAGCAGTTTGAGGTTTTAGAGCACGCTAAGGTCCATAGCTGTAAAATTGTTGTGATTACTGTTCCTCATCAAAGAACCGCCCTCCAGATTTTAGAGAATGTTCGAAGAGTTGCGCCACAGGCACGAATCTTGGTGCGTTCTAGATACGAACTTCACTCCACTGACTTCGTAGATGCTGGGGCACATGCCGTATGCGGAGATGAGCACGAGGTTGGGGAGAAAATGGCCTTACAGTTGCTTAGTTGGCTAAAACCACAGGAGGATAGTGTAAGTCCTCCTGTGGGAACGACTCTATAAAAACTTCACACATGGAGGTCGTGCATATAACTGCTATTGAGCTTTTTCCTCAAATATTTTTTTTCCTGTTCGAGCAAATGAAAGCCCTTGTTGTCCACTTGTATCGATCATGACAGTTTCAATTAATGGAGGAGTTGTCGCATCTGAGGAGTTCCATTCAACGATAAAACTTGCTCCCACGCCCCCTGAAACGTCACTTCGTTCGACAAGAAATGCTGTTGTGGCCAATGGAGATAATCGTAGGGGGTTATCCAAGTAGTTTCTGAGTTTTTTTCCTTTTGAATCATAGTAGACTACAGAATTAATGATAATTTCAGAGATACGGCTTGTGTTTCGGATACTTAGTGTGACTGTCAGAGGGTGTGGTTTGCCATCTTGATGATATATGTGTGAGTACGCGGGCACATATACTATTTGTCCCTCAGAAGTTATGGATGTTTGCTGTTGAAAATCTCCACGCGGTGGCGTGTAAGAAAGATCCTCTTCAGAAGAGGGGCTTGTGCAGCTGCTTAAAAGTAGAGCAAGGCAGAGCGGATAATAAAGTGTACGGTGATTCATAGTATAAAATCTACGGTGAATATATTCATCAAATGATAATCAATCTATATCACATAGCACTGACTGCACAATTTAATATAATGTCATCAATTGGGTTTCTTATACTGCTCAAGCTATAGAGAGAAAGGAATAGCTTATTGTGTCTTTAATTCTTCTCCAACATCAGTAAGTATTTCAATAACGTGATTGATATAGGCTCCGTATGAGCCTTTGTTACGAATCATGGTACTCAGGTCAGTCTCAGGGCCGGAGTAGATGTAGGTGATAGCTTCCTTGTCGACTCGAATGTAGGGAGAATAGAGTTCGCTTATTCGTTCCATAAGTTGCTCGTTCTCTTTTAACCTTGTCGCAAGACTCTTACTTTCACTGTAAATGGATCCTGTATTCATTCCGATTGAATATATCTCAGGCTGTGGGTCTGGTGATTTCACTGTAGAAAATGGCGTTATGATATCAAGTCTTGGGGCGTCCGCCATATCGTGTTTTGCGATTACGATAATTGAGAGTGGTTGCCCAATCGCTCTGGAGAGGAGCCTGTCGAGCTGGCTTCCTGTAACGGACGTGCGGTAACGACCCTCTGAGAGAAAGTCCTGTAACTGTGAGAGTGTAACTCTCGCAGCCCACCGCCCCCAGACATCACCGACTTCTGTTGTGAAGAGAAAGTCATATCCGCGGTAGCTCTTTCCGAGATAGACCCCCTTGGCATCAGGGAGTGTAATCTCCTTTAAGCCAGTTTCAGACTCAAGTGCACGCATCTGTGACTCAGGACTGGGGGGAGTTATGCATGAAGTGAGGAAGAATAGGGCTATGAAGGAGAATATTGCTTTCATGAGTTTACTATAGTGCAGTTTTCCTAGTTCGTACCACTATTTTCACTGTTTATCCGGCATTGATAGGTGATGTTGACGTTTGTAGAAGGTTAGAGCTAGAGGAATCAGCAATTTTGACTACTTTACACGTAGTTCTTCGCGAAGCATCGCTTAGAAGTGATTGAAGATCTGTAGATGAGACTGATTCTGAATTTTGAAATATGAGGAGTCTTTTGCCGATGCGCGAGGCTTCCTCGAACATATAGGAAGCGACTATCTTCATATGCTCACTTGCTTGAAAGAGCAAGCGCTCCCAGTATGAAGATATAACTATAGTATCAAACTCATTGTCTTGAAATGGCGTACAAAATCCGAAACTGTGAATAGTACTTTCATGCTGTTCGCTATGGCCAGTCTGCCAAGGGCTTAGAAGTGAAAACTCCCGCGTTAAATCGTTCTGAGCAAATCCCCACAAGAGTGAGCTATTCATATTCTCCTTGTAAGATTCAAGAGCTTGCAAATGACTCTCAGTCATTACAATTGGATCTTCAGAAAAAAGTTTCAAAAGCTTTTCATACGTTTTACCATATTCGAAATAATGGCAAATTTGCCAGAGTTCAAGATCTACTTTCTTGTGAAGGTTGTAGGTCTTTCTCCAATTCACAGTGGCTTCTTTCATTCGTGCATCGTGAGACTTTCGTGGATGGGGCATATGTAAGCACCATGCTTCAGGTGACATATGAAAATCCAGACCCGACGTATGTAGTCTGTATCCTAACTCGAGGTCGTCCCAGCCCCATCCTGTAAAAGATTGGTCGAATCCTTTTACTTTTTGAAGTGCCTCCCGAGGTACTGAGAAATTACATCCCCAAAAGAAAAGCCAGGGTACACTTTTTATTGAGTCGTATCGGTTTGCTCTTACATCGGTATACTGATCGGGGATCTGACTACGTTCCGGGCAGTCCGCCGGGTTAATTGAACTCCAGAAAGCGTCCATAACTTCAGCGTCCCATCCGTGAATTTCACCGGCCATATATGAATTTGGTGTGCGTAAGTGAAATTCAAAATGAGATTCTATGAAGTGAGGAGGACAAATTACTCCACAATCAACTACAACAATAAGTTCACCTGTGCAGTTTGAAATAGCTCTATTCTTAGGAGTAGAGACATCAAAAGCCTCAAAGGGTTCCATAACGGACTTTAGAGAAAGACAATCCCCAAATGCTTTTAAGATTTCGGAAGTATTATCTTCTGAGACATGGTCGCAGACAACGACCTCGAAATCATTTCTATGAAAACGTTGCTTTAACAATGACTCGAGAGTGAGTGATAAATGTTTGGCACGATTCCGAGTGGCTATGGCTACGCTAACTTTCATGATGCTCATTTTGATTTCAATTGAGTGCTTTGACAATGTCTAGAAATTGGTATTCATAAAGGGTGTCTGGCTCAAGGTAAGCTCCTTCTGTCCATTCATTCCATGCATTTAAAAAAAGCATTTTGGGACTTTTGTTCATGTTTCTTAAATACTCTACAGCAACTTCGCAGTGTTTTTTAAAGATTGATGGTGAGAATTCTTCAATGATAGGGCGCGTACTGTAATGACCCTTACGTTCTAGAGTAAGCTTTTCTACTCTAGGACTACAGTCTCTGCCTACTGTGACTACTGGATAATACGTAATAGGACATGCTTTTGAGAACTCATCATATGTTTGCTTTATATTTAAAAGTCTTTCGCCTAAAGACATCTGTACTTGTAACTGTCCGTGCAGGGATGGGAGGTTCAAATATGGTTCTTTATTCGTAGCATTTTCACTGTATCCTAATGAGATATAGTCAGAACAACTGTCAAAACCGATATTGAGAAGGGAAAGGTCCTTAATGAATCTCGTTTCACAAGCATGAATGTGTACTTCTCCTATTTTTTGAGTATGTAGTGTGTTCCGCAAGTATTCTATGAAATCACGCAATGTCTGCGTACCACCTGTTACATTCACAAATGTTTGAGGTGAGTAGATTGAAAAGAAGAGCTGATCGTTTGGTAAGCGATAATAATTCTTGTGGGAGAAGTATTTCCTTGTCCAGGTACCGATCATTTCTTTACACGATTCCCAGGAGTAGTCGAGATGAAACTGAACTTCTCCCTTTTTGCTACCATCTTCGGGATACGCTTGATACCTGTTGTGATTTGCCCACATGATTGAAGGCTGACTGGTTTGTGGGCCTGCAGCTTCTAGTGCCATCTCTAGTGGGCGGTGGCAGAGCTCCATGTTTTTGTACCAGTAACTTATAAAGAGCAGAGATTGAATGTTGTATGCATAAGATACTTTGAGCTTACGCCCCATAACTCTCTGATCGCTACTACATTCATAGCCCCATAGTGGAGCGCGAGGCTGATAATGTCCTTTAAAGAACGGACGAGCATTTTTTACGAGTTCCCACTCCGAAAAAGTTTCAGGCTTTTGGTGATAAAATTGAGGATCGTAGTGATATCCCGGGAAATAGTAAGCGAATCGAATCATCTATGACAATTGTTTGAAAGGTATTAGTGGATAGCAAGTTCCCATTCACAAAGCTTTGCTGCATTTAAGATCTTAAGATTACGGACTCGCATTTTTAATATAGTTGGAATAAGAGTGACTACAGATAAGAGTATCGATGGATAATGGTAAATTGATAAAATAATATTTTTCTGTTTTTTAATAATTGCCTCAGTTTGATTAAGGACAATCAAGGCAAACTGGACCAAGAATGACCTTTTAAGGGGATCTGATAGAAGGAACAAGAACTGATTGCGAAGAAAGAGCCTGTCACGTT
Organism: bacterium; assembly: GCA_030431715.1. Lineage (GTDB taxonomy): Bacteria > Bdellovibrionota_C > UBA2361 > UBA2361 > RFPC01 > JAUIIO01. Next base: position 64,931 of record JAUIIO010000019.1, on the reverse strand, counting down.
TATAGTGTGCCACCTTATTCTTTTTCCAGTGCCCACCTTCATAATGCTTTACTTTGCTTTCGAGTAGTAGCGCAATTTTGTTTCCCGACAAACTACATCTGCGACAGAGATCAGTTTCTTCGTAGAAGGTGCCATATACGGGATCAAGATATCCGATACTGGGAATGAGCTCCATACGAACTATCATAGCCGCCCCTTGCACGTAGTAGTGGTTAATAATTTTCATTCCCGACTGTGTATGAGGCTGAGAGCCAAGGCTACTCGCCTCTTCCATAGTCTCTTTCATCCATTCATTTGATTGCGTCCAATCTCCAGAAGAATAATCAATCTGATGGCAACCGACGATCCCATAATCTTTATTTTCGTCTAGAAATGGTATGGCCTTACTCAGGGCATGTGGGTGGAGTATCGTGTCCGGGTTTAGTAACATCAGATAAGAATGATCATTTGAACGCGCATATTCAAAAGCTATATTATTGCACTGTGCGAATCCTAGCAGTTCTTCTGATTCGTGAATAATTAAATTGTAGTCGTATTCTCTAGGAGGGAGGCTGTATCCGCTTAAACTATTGTTGACTATGAGCATTACGTCGAAGTCTGTAAAGATAGAGGTGCTCAAGGAGGAGAGGCATGCGAAGAGCCATTTATCATCACCAGTGCTAACTATAGCTATTAATACTTTTGCCATGTTATATGTTACTTACAGCAGTGCCTACAGAATTGGCTTATACTCAATTTTTATAGCATGATACACATGATTTTTTTTAATCTCTAATCAGTTCTATGCTATGATGAAATATTCAATTATGTTAGATGCTTACTCGAAACTATTATGAAACCAAAAACGAAACATATTCATGTTGAAGACAATAATTTTCAGCATCTTGAAGTATTAAAAAGCAACCGGAAAAAGCGCCATTCATATAATAAGTTCTATGTAGAGGGAGTTCGACTAATAGAGAGTTTGATACTCCACAAATGGCAAATATATGGGTTCTATTATTCGTCTAAGCGAAAACTTTCAGATTGGGCACAGAATGTTCTTTCTACTGCTCCTGCCGAGAATCATTTTATAGTCGCACCACATTTAATGGAAAAGTTAAGTGAGAAGGAAGAGACTTCTGAACTTATTGCTGTAGCCTATATGCCCCCGGATGATTTCTCTAGAATTAAAGATCACGAAAATATGCTCGTTGTCCTTTTTGATCGACCGAATAGTCCGGGAAATCTTGGATCTTCAATCCGTTCCTGTGATGCTTTTGGCGTAGATGGTATTATCGTTACCGGTCATTCTGCGGACATCTATCATCCTCATGCGGTCAGGGGCAGCATGGGATCTTTGTTTGCTCAAAATACTATTCGTGTTCAAAATAAAAACACGCTTCTGCGTTGGATCGAAAGCATGAAGGAGAAGTATACTACAATGCAAATTATAGGTAGTAGTGCGCAAGCCGATATAGAGGCAAAAGATATAGATACCAGTAAGCCGACATTGCTAATCGCTGGGAATGAGACTTCAGGAATGAGCAGTTCCTACAAGGAGCTATGTGATACTATCGTAACAATCCCACAACGTGGTTGGGTTTCTTCTTTGAATGTGAGCTGTGCCTTGTCGATACTTCTCTATGAAGCAACCAAAGGCCGTGAGTAATTCGGATTGATAAACTAAAGTTGTTGATAAATCTCGGATCCTAGAAAGCCATCAATAAAGTGAGAGAGTGAGAGGTGTTCTTTAGGACATTCGTCTCTAAGATATTCGTGCGCAGCTCGCACGCAGCCTAAGTCATTTACTTTTTTTGATGCCTCGAAGATGTCGGAAAAATAAAATGGATACTTCGCCCCCAAATACTCTGATACTCCTCCAGTGTTGTTTATCAAAAGCGGAGTGTTGTAGGCTATTGCTTCGACCACAAGATTATTTGCACTAGAGTCATAAAGGTCCGCAAAAAGCACACTTGAGCTAATCAGTTCGTCGTACTCCTCGTCTGAAAGCGTATTCAATATATGTACATCACTATCTAAGAAAATGGATGTCTCTTCACCACATTCGTGGCGGATGCACTCTTTTGTTATATTACGAATAGAATCATCACACTTACACAGTCGAAATTTCTTAAAGAGGTCACTCTTGAGCCTGTGAAATGACGCGCGTTTGCGTAACCAGAATCCTACTTCAACAATTCTCTTAACGCGCATATCCTTAAAGTGAAAAAAATCAAATTGCCTTGAAACGTTCAGGTTAACAGGTTGCTTAAGGTGATCTATGAGTAAATCTTTTGGGAGGCCTTGCATCGTCAATAACTTATCTCGGTGATATTTTGACAATGTGAATAAGCCTCTACAATGTCTCAGGCTTGACTTAAATTCTACGCTTTTAATGATATTTTGATTGCGCGATGGTGGATCGTACCATGAGGGAGCGTTGGGAGCATTATGTATGAATCCAATCCAATCTTTTTCGTAAACTGTTTTATCTCGTTCCCATGCAAATGTGCGCTCTATAAACGAATCAAGCAAGGTTCCATCAGGATTACTATTCATTTTGAAGAAGCCGCTAAGAGCAAACTTCCAGCCATACCTGTGTAGTCCATAATCTTGATTGAGCTGATTACGGAGATTTAGCTTAAAATTCTCAACCATGACTTCAGTTGAACTATCCTTATTCGTTTCTATTAAAAATCTACACCAACTACTTCTAATCGAATATCAAAGAACTTGGCAGCTAATATGCTGTATGAACTATATGGGCTGCCTAGTATCATTTTTGTTTTGCTCAATAAGAGCATGTCAGCAAGGGCATGTTGAATTGATGCTTTTGAGCGATTGAAGTCGATTTGCTTAGTACAAAGAATTTTTTCTCCAAAGCGGGTCCTCATCGCGTCGTACGTTTCAGGCAGATCGGCAGTAAGAAAAAAATGCGTTTCTTCGTCCTCAGAGAGGATAGAGTCCATTCGATTATAAAAGCTTTCAAGTCTCGTGAGATCTGCCCACTTATCTATTTCGACTTGTCCATTAAAGCTCCAGTTGTCGTTTGCTTCCCACGGCAAGTGCCTATAACTTTTCCCTCGTTGCAGCCTAACTGCAACTCCCACAGAAGAACTGACGTCGATGCTGTTAACGAGGTCTGCGATACGTTTAAGAGGGTTTAAGCGTTTTAATTCACATACGACCCTCTCCCAGTTCACATGGCGATTATGGAGCCAATGGCCACTGCGTATGCAAAGATCTAGGTCCGTTGTGTCGTCGATCACCGAGTTATATTGATTCGGTGAGTCATCATCCATGTAATTGTAGTAAGCAACTTCTTGCTCAACAGGTAGATGTGAAACGAGTTCAACTGGATTTGTGAACAAGTCATGGAAGTGGCATTCGCAGTGGTGATCGGGGGTCCATACCAGTTGGAGATCTCGATTGCTGAACTTTGCTATTACTGACGCACACGCATAGGCGCGAAGCCGATTAGCGAGACCATGTTGTACATCAATTATGAGTTTTGCTTTCACGTTAAAGCCATGGGTATTTAAGATCTGTGTGCATGTTGAATTAAATAAAGCAGACCTGATTCTTATACACTATGATAATATGAGCTCCAGAGAAAGAAGAATGACCAAAGACTCTAGTGTCTCTCGAACAAGCTCAGGATCTTTGTCCTCTTGAATATCTATCTCCAGACATGTATGAAAAAAGCTGAGCTCTGAGTGCCCTTTATCGCATGACAGAGAATTATGTTTTGCAGAAATATCTTATGCGTATTGCCGTAATTAACATTCCATTTAAAACATCTATAAATGGACAAGAGGGATGGATTACCATCCCGCCACAGGGATACGGTGGAATTCAATGGATGGTAGCTACCCATATAGATGCTTTAATTCATCTAGGGCATAGCGTTTTCTTGCTCGGAGCACCTGGTAGTGATAGCTATGAGGGTAAACTAAACGTAATAGATATTGCCAGTGAGAAGGAAATAACAGAGTGGTTAAATGCTCATGATGTAGATATTATCCACGATTTTAGTGATGGAAAAGTCTTTCATCCTGAGCGATTAAACCATTCAAAATGGCTTTCAACGCACCATTTCACATCAAAGCCTCGTAATATATCAAATACGGTTTATGTCTCCTATGCACAACGAAAAAGTATTTTACAGAGCAATGCCCCGGTAGTCCGTATTCCAGTGAATCCTTCACGCTACACCTACAACACGCAGAAATCAGACTATTTGCTTTTCCTTGGTAGGGTCTCACCATGGAAAGGCACAAAAGAAGCTGCTGAGATTGCCTCTAAGGCTTCAAAGAAACTCCTCATAGCTGGCCCGTGTTGGGAACAGGATTATGTAAACGATATCAAGGCTCAATATTCTCATACATGCGAATTTATTGGAGAAGTTGGGGGAGAGAAGCGTTTGGAGCTTCTGTCACAAGCTGAAGCCGTGCTTGTGATGTCTCAGACAGTGCAGGGGCCGTGGGGAAATCTCTGGTGCGAGCCCGGAGCTACTGTAGTTTCTGAGGCCGGCGCCTCGGGTACGCCAGTTATTGCAAGTGACAATGGCTGCCTTCCCGAAATAGTCCCTAGTATAGGAAAGGTATTAACGCCTGCATTTGATATGAGTGAAGAGAATATTTTTAGAATGTTTGAAGAATTGCCATCTCCTGAGGTTGTCTATCAGAAGAGTATTGAAGCTTGGGATTATATTACGATTGCGAATGAGTATATTAACCTTTATCAAAGAGTTATAGAGGGGGAGCGATGGGATTGAGCCATGCAAAAAATATTTTAGACCTAAGAGTAAATGGCTTTTGTACTTTTCAATCTCTATTCTCTGAGCAGGAACTCGCCCCGGTCTCAGCCGCAACGAAGAAACTTATTGATAACTGGCATAAATCTCCCGGCCAAGATCCCGATTTTTGGTATTGGACACCTGAGGGCGAGGATCCAATCTTGTACAGAATTCATAATCTGGAAAAATCTAAGGATCAGAGCATCCTTGATATCGTAAATCATCCGAAACTATTGGAAATTGTGCACGCAGTATTTGGTTGTGAAGTGTTCCCTACGGCGCATGCCTTAATTGTCAAGATGCCAGATAGGGGGTCTGATGTTCCGTGGCACCGTGATCCCGTCGATGTTCCACCACTAAGCGTATTTAATTTTAGCATTTTTCTGGATGACTCAAATGTCGAAAATGGCTGTCTTCAGATGGTCCCTGCGTCACATTTCGATCGATTGAACGAAGTTGATGATATTGAACGCAAGAATGATAGTGTTTATTTACCTGCCAATAAGGGGGATGTCACGGTGCATGATGTCAGGGTGCTCCATGGCTCAGGCAGTTCTGCTTCGCCCTTCATGCGTCGTAGTATCGTAGTCGAATTCACTCCTCGGTGGGTTAGTGATATGCGTTCAGAGGGCCTTCTCACCGCGCCTGATCATGTATAACCTTCTGTCTTAAGTTTGATTGTATAGCGAACTTGCTGATGGTACTGTCATGATACTTAAGATGTGACAGGTAGGAAGTATGGATCTTGGCATTACAGTAGCGGTTTGTAGCAATCGAATATCAATTCTACGCGATACTTGGACCGATATCAGTGACACGGTACTCCCTATAGATGAAGTGCTTTTTATCTTAGATATGCCTGATTCTGTTGAACTACGTACCTTGACTCATGTTTTGGAAGAAGCGGGCCATAGTGTGATCCAGAACCAAAAAACGAGAGGGCTATCATACTCTCGAAATGAGGCGCTCTCACGGGCAGAAAAAGATAGAATACTATTCATCGATGATGATACTTTTGTACCTGCATCCACCCTCGCTGAGATCAGGCATGCTCTTTCGACAAGTGAGATAGTAGGTGTGAAAGTGGCTGGTCCGCAACAGAAAGTATCATGGCCATGGTATATTAGTGCTGGGCAGTTTCATTACCTGAGCATTCACGCGGAGAATTTACCTATGAAGACATGGGGTGCATGCATGGGCTTTCAGCTTCCATTCATTCGAACACACGACGTGTCCTTTCGCGAGGAACTTGGTAGGAGTGGTAACGAACTCCGATCCGGAGATGACACAACGTTTATAGCTGAATTAAAGGAGGCTGGAGCCTCGGAGCAGTTTTTGTCGCATGTACATGTGCATCACAATATTGACCTAGCACGAGTAAGTACTCGATATTTAGTAAGACGGGTGTTTTGGCAAGGTCGATCTGAGGTGCTACGAAGCAACATCGCATCTGGTTGTTTTAAAGAATTCTCTAGATATCTCTACGCCGATTCTCTCTGTCTTAAATCTTTTGGCCTAGCGTTCATTTACGGGTGCATTTTGGTATCAGGAGTGCTTTTTCAGTCTCTCCTATCAATGAAATACGCGTTCTCTGAACGGGAATTAGAATGTGTCAATGATGGATAATTTGCCTCTTACGTATTGTATACGTACGCATGCCGGTCTTGAGTCTCATGTGGCTGATGATCTCTCTAAATTTCTTGAGATCGAAGTCATAAAGCAAAGCCATAGAACGCTCTTTATTTCATCTCAAGAGCCAATAGAAAAATTCCTGCATTTAAAATCAATTGATGACGTTTTTATTTTGGTCGGAAACTTTTACGATCTAAGCAATAAAAGAGATTCATTGGATACTATGCGCTCACAAGCACTTTCCTTCCCTATTAATGAATATGTGAATCTTTGTGCCTTAAATCGTAAGATTGATCTCGAGAAAGGATTTTCTATAACAGCAAGTTTTGTAGGTAAGAGAAATTATAATCGATGGGAGATTGCTGATGCACTTAGAGAGGCATTCTCAAAAAAACTCTCCTCTCAGTACTTAGATACAAACAACAAATCGCTTCCGGATCATGATATTCATTTTCGTGCACATTTAGATGATGACGTGGGATGGTGCGGAATACGTCTTTCCAAAGCGCCATTGTCAAAACGCGGATATAAGCGTGTGCACCTCGAAGGTTCCCTTGCGCCACAGATTGCTCACATGATGGTAAAATTTGTAAGGCCGGCATTTGGTGATGTACTCATCGATCCTATGTGTGGGGCAGGTACCATTGTTCACGAGTCTAGCAGCTTCGAAGGCATTCAAAGTATCGGTGTTGATATTTCGCCGCAAGCACTGATGGCCTCACATGAAAATCGCCCCACAAGGTCGAGAGCTTCTCTTTTTATGCTTGGTGATGCTCGTAACCTTCCATTCAAAGACTCATCTATCAATTGCATTGTCTGTGACATGCCATGGGGCGTACAGACCGATCTCAAGAATGAGATAGGAAGGTCTATGCAATTAGACTATTATGTATTGTTAGACGAGTTCCGCAGAGTGCTATCTCAGAATGGACGAATGGTTCTCTTGACTGAACAGAAAGATCTTTTTGAAGATGCTATCAAAGATGTGGAACTGAGCATTCGTGATACAACTTTGGTGAGTGTTTTTGGAAAGCAGCCAACTCTGTATGTCCTCCATGTGGAGTAACGTGAGTACCATCATGAGGGTTTAATATTGTCTCATAACGTATATTTTACTCAGGATAAGATCGATGGCTTTCTTACGAGCATAGTTCAACTACTGCGTAGTATCTCCACTTCAAAGAGAGACCAACTATCATTTTCAAATAAAAGCGATGGCTCGTTTGTCACGAAGCTCGATATCGAAATAGAACAGAGATTAACTCAGGTGTGTGCTGAGTGCTTTCCTGAAGCTTTAGTGCTTTCTGAGGAATCGCCGCTACCCAAAAGATCTGAGATTCTATTAAGAGACGGAATTTTACTTATCTTAGATCCAATTGATGGAACACAGAATGTTATTGGGTCTCTTCCTCTCTACTGCTTGTCTATTGGTGGTTTTAAGATTGAAGATGGTGATCTTTATCCGTTGTTTGGACTCATCGGCATACCAGCTACAGGTGAGATTTTTTATACATGTGATGATAAAGTATGTGAATTAAACGTTTTTACAGGTGAGAAAAATACCATTCATGAGAGACAATCGAATATTCGAAAGCCAGAGCTTTTTCTCGTAAATGACTATCACCTGATATCTCTAGCAACTCATTCTGACTATTCTTTAATGAGGTTTCGTTGTACAGGTTCGACAGCTCTGGATGCTCTTTATACAGCATTGGGTGCTAGTCGTGGATGTATTGTTTCAGCCTATTTATGGGATTTTGCAGGGGCATGGGCAATAGCGAACAGATTAGGACTGCATTTTTGGCAGCTTGATACCAATGTAGCCTGTAAACATTTAGGCAATAAGCATTTTCATGACCATCCTCAAAGCAAAGAGTGGTTACTTAGCAAACCACTTCTGTTGTCAAAAGAGGATGATGTGGAGCATTGCCTTACGGTCTTACCCGTAAAAAAATTATGTGGCGAGTTATGAGTCAAGAATCGACCAAACAGTTCCCTTTCCAGGTTCCCAAATATTTAATACGGTGTCATATCCTTTGAGTATTCTCACTCCTTGAGTACCTCGGCGATCATTATCTTGAAACCCTCCAACGTCAACGTGAAACATTACGGGTCCTTGCTCTTGTCCTTTCTGATAGCTGCGACTGAAATAAAATTCAACGCTTGCATCATAAAATTGTACGTCGGTCACAACGCCGACCACATGAATACCGTTCGATTCTGAATCAATCTCAACGCATTTCCCAACAAAATCTACCTGTGGCAGAGACCTTGCGTTAATAACTTTATGTTCAAGCATGTAATAAATTACCCATAAAACGGTTTACTCCCAAAGTATGTTCTCCCACTTCTGAAATACTGAAAGTTTTAGAAAGAGCATTTAAGAGCTCTGTTCTAGGCCCCATCTCATCATGAATCTCAAGGCAAAGATAGCGAACTTTATGACGTAAAAGCTCCAATACGTTCGAATCAGAAAGAATCTTGTACTCAGCCCCTTCAATGTCCATTTTAATAATATCAATCGGTTGATTGGAGGCGAATTGCTCTATGGATTGGGGAAGGGTTATAGCCTGTAGAGCTCCCTTTTTTTTCGGGTCAAATTGTAGAGACCATGCCCTTCCATCGCGAAAATCATCAGCGATGTCTCCTGTGGTACTCTCGTGCCATACTGCTACATTTTGTCCTGCAGAAGCAGCAAGACCATTTCGAGTAAAATTTGTCTTTAGGATGTCGTAACTTTCACGATCGGGTTCGAATGCGGTGAGCTTCATGTTCGGAAATTCCCTATAGAAAAAGAGGGATGATAATCCGACATAGGCACCAAAATCGAAGATATGTCTTATGTCAGTAAGGGGAGATGTCTGGCGAATAGTATCAATGAAAGGTTTAAAATGATTGTTTATAAAAATGTGCCCAAATGCTTCCACGTCGCTCGATGGAAAAGGGCGTAACTTTAAAGAAAGCGAAATTTCAGAGGTAGAGCTTTCGATACATATATTGGTCGATACATCTTCACTTAGCTTAATACGCCATCCCTGTAGCCACGCCATAGAGAGATAGTAAATGTGGTACTTAAAATTACTGTTACTATTATATTTCGCTACGTATGAGTGTAAATGTGTGGGGACTTGAATTCCCTCAAAGATAAAAGACTCGCCCTCATGTGTACAGACTTTCACTTGCGGTTTCATGTGTGCTCCCCATGCCCTAAGACAGTAACTTCAATGAAACCTTGTGTTGTCATTATAATACAAACACCTTCTCTTCGGGATAGTGTTGCTCCAATACGGCTTCTTTGACGGATTCTTTCATCTCACTATCTCTCTTTTCGGGGTATGAAATTCTTCCGTGTTCTTTGTGGAATGGAAGGTGAAAGAGTTCTGAATCTTTACGAATTTTTAGTGTTTTACTAAAATACCTTTCGGGCATTCTAAATGTGCCGATGCTGATGTCGTTAATCATCTCTGGGGTGAGCTCTGTGAAGAGAGATTGTGTAAGTCCAGTGTACTCCTCTCTCCAGTCTCTTACAGCAAGTACGGGATCGATACATGCCCTTACTTTCCACCCACGCTCAGCAAGTTCCTTCATCGCGGCGAGTCTTTTCTTAAGGGGCGGGGTGAGCTGCTCATAGGAATCAATGTAATTTTGTGGTGAGAGAGTCCAGGCAAATACAACATTGGGTAGTGGTTCTTTGTCACAAAATGAGTGGATATTAACGCTCTTTGTGCGGATTTCAATGATAAGTTCTGGGCGAGTGGAGCAGAACTCAATCCACTCACTTGCTCTGGGGATTATTCCCTCAAAGGCGAGGAGGTCAGTGTCGTATGAGAGACAGAGATACATTGAACCGAGTTCTCTGAGTCTGGCATCGGTCGCGTTTAGATAATCTTGGTGATTTACAAAGACTACAGTGTGAGCAGAAGGATACATTCCCTGAAGATAGCAGTAGTGACAGTTATAGACACAGTTAAGAGAGAGGGCGTTGTAGTAGAAATTAGGATGAGAGAAATTAGGAGCAATATCGCTTCCAGGATAGAGAAATTCGTCGTGTCTTTTTGCCAGAATAAGCTTTTGAGATTCTTTTTGAACTCTCCAATTCTGCTTTGAGCGGTTTAAGATCTCTTTGTAGTTTTGTATCGGAATAACTGTGGCTTTCTTAAACTTTTCTAAGATCCTGTCAGTATCAGGATAGCCAAGCGCATCTTCCTCAACATAGACGTGAGAGAACTTACGGTGTTGAGAGTGATGATCGTGTTTCATGAAAAATCTGTTTGGCGTGTTCTACTGATTCAAGCTCTACTTTTAGAGCAGGATAGAGTCCTCGAGTAATGTCACCGGTGCGTATTTTGTGTCCGACAGCAGCCTGCTCTAAGAGGTGTTCCTCGTTTTTGGTTAGAGAGAGGTGTTTTGAAACTTTGTCTAGAAGCTTCTTCTCCTGCCCGGTTAAGATTTCAATCTGAGAATCGAGATGGAGAGCATGGAGTGAGCGTGCGTAGCGAAGGATAGTATCTGTATGAGGCTCTATAAGGGACTCAATAATCTGTGCACTTAAAACACCACACTCTAAATTATCTGATACGCACTTAAAGAGAAAAAAGCGACTGTTATCAACAAACCGAGAAGCCGCTTGAACAAATCCAGAGGCTTCCATATCTACCAGAGACTCCTTCTGGTCTAAGAGGGCAGGATCTGTGACTGGCATGTCAAAGGTTTCAAGAGAGGATTCTGCAGTCTCAGTACGAAGAAGCTGTTCGGGGTAAAAGTTGGTTCCGGTAGCGGCTTCGCGTACCTTGTGAATAAGCCTTAACTCTCCTTTCTCGTGAGATGCCGCACCGGCTATGCCGATGTTGCCAACAACTCCATGCTCGTGGTCTGAATACAGGTGCAGGAGGAGGGTGGTAGCGATGGCGGCATTTGTTTTACCGATTCCGCTTACGATAAGGGCGCAATCTTCTGAGCGAAAAAGCTCATGAGACCTCATGGTAAGGTCTTTTTTAAGCCCTAGAGCCTTAATAAATGGTTTTGCCTCACAGTAAAGGGCGGTCGTAAGTAAAATCACAATAGGCTATACTACCGTGCTTATATCGATAAATCAAAGAACCAGAGAAGATGATATCTGTACTTATCCCTGTATATAACCGTCCTCAGATGCTTAGCCAGGCTGTTGAGTCTGTGCTTGCGCAGTCGTACAGAGACTTTGAGCTTATTGTGATAGACGATGGTTCAACGCAAGACCTGAGTGCTGTACGAGATAGAGTTGAGCGGGCAGGGCATGCCTTTATTCGTAAGGAGCGTGGAGGAGTGGCAGCTGCCAGAAATGCCGGTATCGAGAAGGCGAGTGGTTTATGGATAGCTCTGCTTGACTCAGATGACTATTGGCACGAGAAGAAACTTGCCCGTCAGGTTCAATTTCATGCCGAGCACCCTGAGCTAAAACTCTCTCAGTGCGAGGAACGGTGGCACAGGCACGGTAAGAGGGTCAATAAGAAGCTTTATCACGCTATGGCAAGCGGTGAAGCCTTTAAGCCTTCACTTGAAAGGTGCTGTATTAGTGCTTCCTCGATAATGCTTCACCGGGAAGTCTTTGAGGATGTCGGAGTATTTGATGAACAGATGGCGGTGTGTGAGGACTATGACCTGTGGATTCGCGTAACTAGAAAATACCAGATTGGTCTTATTGATGAAGAGCTTATCTTTAAGTTCGGCGGGCATGAGGATCAACTCTCTCAATCACAACCAGCTATGGATCGATTTCGCGCGTATGCACTTGTAAAACTTCTGACAGAGGCAGATCTCACAAATGAGCAGAGGCAGATGGTGAAAGCGGAAGCTGAAAAAAAGATTCTCGTACTGCGTCAAGGAGCACAAAAGCATGCTCCTCAGATGGTTCCACTTTATAATGATCTTCTTGATAATCTTTCATCAGGAGATACGCATACCGCACTTCATGAGCTCCGCTCTGTGCTCATGGAAGCGCTACCTCATTCCAAGTAGCAGTGAACCTTTCAGATATTGGCTAGGTGTTAAAGGCTGCGGTGGACTATGACCTGCTGGGAGATAGACACCTTCAGCTGCGTAAGCTTTTATCTGTATGTTTTGTGGAACAGATTTTAGATGAATGATCCCACTTGCAGAGTATAGCCAGAGTGTTTGAATATCGGGCGCTTGAGTAACTTCAATTACGATATCTCCTGCAGCAAAGAGTGATGTGTCTCCTTTCAGGATGAGATTTTGAATACTCATAAATCCTGTCGATGTAATGATGACGGTCTCTGAAGTCTGAAGCGCAGGAAGTTCTAGGTTCTCTGTGTAGAAATATATCTGTTCACGATCGGTGCTAAGAGCGATATCGTTGCAAGAGAGTGGTGACTGAAATGCAGAAGGTGTTAACCGTTCGCCATTTTGAGTATGAGTACCATGGAACTCCTTTATATCATTGCACATCGTAAGATAGACGCTGAGCTTGTTAAAATCCGGAAACGAACTTGTTGTACTTTCAAACTGGTGAACAACGAGTGAACTCTTCATTTTTCCACTTGTGCCACTTAGCGTGACCTGACGTAGCCCGGAGGGGAAAAGTTTTATTGATTTAGCAGGCCCCTGTTTCGCTCTTTCTAACGCTCTAGATGTATGAATCTCTTCGTAACGTGAGGAGAGCATGTAGTGGTGATGCATGGATATCTTAGAAAAAAGTAGCCCCAGAAAGGCAATTACGAAGAGAATGCTTACCAGAATGTATCCTGAGTCTTTATTGTTCATAACTACGCAGGGTGAAAGAGGAGGTTATAGTGAGAGGTTTTGGTTATAGAAGTTGATGTCGTATATGAATCAGATCTTCCTGATGGGAAAGTAACATCTACCGATACGATAATAATGCCATCAACCTCTTTTAAAGAGAAAAGGATACGCTTTATAGGTGATACGAGCGGCTGATTTTCTACAATGTTTCCAAGTTTATATTGCACCAGCCTCAGATCACCATTTTTTGAGACGTAGAGGGTTAGATGATTTTTGATTGGAAAAAGGAGTCTCGTGTCTTCTAGGGCTTCTTTGTGACAGCGATCCGACGGCGAAGGACGGAGCTTGAAATCACGACACTCGCTTTTACCTGAATGTACATAGCTTTTCCCCTGCAGCTCCAAAAGACAGTTACTTGAAGCTCCGATAAAATGCTCGTCTTCTGAGGAAAGTCTAAAATCAGCATCATATCGCGGACAGGCAAAGGCATGAAACGTATCGCTAAGAGTGTCGTGAGTTATGACCTTATAAGCATAGACTGGATCAATCTGAAGAAGCGTAAGTGTATTTGAGTTCTCGGCTGGTAAGAGGGTACTTGATCTTTTAAATAAAAAGGCCTCTGGGGTGGTAAGGGATAATCCTGAGCGGAGAGTATGCATATCAGCGGCACGAACAAATTCCTCAACCCAACTTGTTACGGTACTAAATGCCTTCTGTTCAGTGTAGTGCAATTCTCCTTCTTTACTGCTTTTTGTCAGTATGGCTGATTCACTAAGCATGTGAGCACTTAGTAAAAGAAAAAGAGCTGACGCTATGAGGTGTTCGATGGTGCTCACTGTGTGCTTGAAAAAAAAGTAAACGTTTCTGAAGCGTCAGTACAGCGTGCCGCAAGAAGACTGTATGAAGTTGACTCTTTTGTGCATCCTCCACTCTCTAGCCTTTGATACATATTCTCCTTCTCTGATCTGAACTGTTGGAGCTCTCTGTACGTACGTCTATTAAAGCTTGCGTAGTTCATTTGCAGCCTTCTTAAGTGTAATAGGGCACTGAGTAAAAGTACGGTACTTATGATGAGTTCTAGAAAGGCACCTCCGAGATCCTTATGTTCTGCCATAGACTTTTCTCCTTGATTTTTGATAGTAGAATCTTATTCGAGAAAAGTGAGAAAATGTTGTGTGAGTTTACTCTGTATCAGATGGTGTGCGAAAAACCGGTAGCTTGATATCGAAGAAGATCGCCCAGAGCCTTAATGCTGCTATGATAACTACGCCGATGATGGAAGAAGTGGCCCGCTGCACACTAAATTCTTGCAATAAAAGATAGGCGAGAATGCCTCCTAGAGCCGTAACGGAGTAGATCGTTTCCGTGGATCTGAACAAGAGTGGTACATCATTGGATAAAACATCTCTTAGAACACCCCCAGCCACCCCAGTAAGAATTCCCATTACCACAACCACAAGTGCCGGCACTCCGGTGGCTTCAGCTATCTGTGCTCCAACAATAGCGAAAAGAGCTAGTCCTAGAGCATCTGCGATAAGAAGTGCCTTCATAGGAGGACGCAGGCAGCTACAGTAGAGAATGGTAAGAAAGGCTGAGCCAATAGCTACCCAGAGGTAGTTAGGGTCTTTAATCCAGAAAATAAGGGGACGATCGAGTAACACATCTCTTAGTGTTCCACCGCCGAGTGATGTAATAACAGCGAGAACAACCACGCCGACCCAATCAAAATGCTTTTGCCCGGCGGCAAGAGCGCCACTCACTGCAAATACTGCTACACCCAGAAGGCCAAGGACATAAACGAGCATACAGGTACAGTATATATACTGGAGGACATTTGCAAAGTCCTCTAGTATACTGCTAATCGTATATCTATACTTGGTCATGGTGATGAATTTCCAGAGGTTACGTAGTGTTCGGAGAATTTAATACAGGAACTTTTCTACTCTTTCTTGGCAGCTTCGCGGCCTTTGTAGCGTTTGCGTATAAGCGCTCACTCATCTATCTCAGGTATTTTCAACAAGAGGAGTATGACGCTCGTCGATTTCTGCGCTGGTATGTTACCTACCGAGCTTTTGATAAACGAGGAACAGCAGTTGTGCTTGTTTCCTATCTCTTATCTCTTTTTTCTAGTTCTCTTGTAGTAGGACTTCTTGTGTTTCTTGTTGGAATGCTCGGTTTAGTCTTTACTCAAAAAGATCCTCGTAGAGCTGGGAAAATAAAGCTTAACATGACAGCTCGAGCAACCCGTATCTTCATGGTGGCGTGTGCTCTCGCTTTTTTAACACTTCTTGTCCTTTTCATTTTTTGTTTTAAGTGTCCGGTTGTATCTTCGGTCTTATTTCTGCAGCTCCTTCCGATCTTTATTCTCCTTTCAAACATCTCTCTCTCGCCGTTTGAGAAGAGAACAAAACTAAAATACTACAACGAGGCAAAAGCGATCCTGTCAAAAGTCGATCCCTATATCATTGGCATCACCGGAAGTTACGGGAAGACGAGTGTGAAGGCAGCTCTAGGTGAAGTGCTGCAAGCGACGCTTGGCCCGACATTTTGTCCGCCAAAGAGTATTAATACCGTCATGGGTATTACCCGTGAGATTCGTGAACGGATGACTCCTGCTCACAAGTACGCCGTAATTGAGATGGGAGCCTATAATGTTGGTTCAATTAAACGGCTTTGTGACTTTACTCCACCTGTTGCTGGAATAGTCACCGTAGTTGGAATGGCCCATCTGGAGCGCTATGGTTCGGTTGAAAGAGTGTATAAGGCTAAATCTGAGTTGCCGCAAGCTATCCCTCAATCTGGAATTCTTGTTTGTAACGGAGACAACGAGGGAGCAAGAAGGATGACTTCTGAATTCCCAAAAGAGCAAACCTACCTCTATGGATTTAAGAATGAATCAGGGGATCTCCATTGTGCAGCCTCAGAGGTGAAGTTCTTACAAGAAGGGACTTCATTTGAGATCCTTTGGCGTGGTAGTAGCTATAGCGGCTTTACTCGTCTTCTAGGAATGCCAGCGCTTTCAAATCTCCTCGGGGTCTTTACGATGGCGTGTGCTCTCGGAGCGGATCCAGAGCATGTGCTGGCAGTGATACGTAATATTCAACCGGTAGATAATCGTTTGATGCTGACAAAGGAAGGATCTGTCAGTTACCTAAGAGACGCCTATAATTCTAATCCGGACGGATTTGCGGCTGCTTTAGATGTTCTTGCTGAGCTTCCTGCCGAACGGCGAATTCTTATGACACCGGGTATGATTGAGCTCGGTGATAAACAATATGAGGAGAATAAGAAGGCTGCTCTTCGGGCTGCTGAAATTTGCGATCTTGTCATTCTTGTTGGGACTGTTAATGAGCCCGCACTTCGAGAAGGCTTGCTTGAAGGAGGAATGAATGAGGAGAACATCTTCAGTATTTCTACGAGAGACGGAGCGTTTCAAAAACTTGGCGAGGTGAGCTCTTCAGGGGATCTTATTCTTATAGAAAACGATCTTCCTGATCTGTATGAAGTCGAAGAAAAGTTTTGAGTATCCTGTTACTCGTTTTGGCATACCCTTCGAATACGTCCGCGAAGTGAGAGAGTAATTCGGCACATGTAAGTGTTGTCTCGAATTGTAAGTGTCCCCGGACTCGTCGCACCGCTTATATAAAAAAAGAATTCTTTTTTCCCAGAGTTGATCTCAACTTCACGAAAAGATTCCTCTAACAGTCTTACTGAGACACTCGTTTGGAGATGGTTTCCGAGAGCGAGACTGTGAGCTCTTTGAAGATGGGCCGTAATCTTATCAGCTACAAATCTTACCTGCGCTCTTTTCTGTATCTCACGTATCGATGGTAGTGAGATACTTATTAGCAAGACGCTTAAGCAGGTTGATAGTATACACTCTAGGAGATGTACTCCGCGTTCCTTTTTTGATGTTAATTTTCTCATGTCACTACATTCGTAAAAATGCAGCATAAGTTTCGAGATGTGGCATAATTAATAGAGGTTCGTATCTGTGCGTCTGCGAACAATTGGATACACACAGGGTAGAAATACTATACACCCAAATACCGAAGGGATGAGGTAGCGAAAATCACATGACGGCGCTATCAGAGTCAGCAGCGCTATATTTAAGAGTGATAGGAGTGGCAATGCCAGTGAAGCTTTTAGGAGCTTCTGGGAGAGCGATTTTAGGAAGAAATAGCACCACAACAGTTGCATGAACGCTAGGCAGAGGTAGAACCATCCTCTAAAAAGAAGTGAGTTTCTAAGTAGAAAGAGAACGTTTGTTAGGACACGGTTTGCTCTATAGCGAAGAGTACCTTCTTCAGGGCCACGAGAGTTGTATTCACCGGTCCATATAACTGAATCGTGATAGGGATAGCATACGTATCTCTTATCAATTCCTAGCAGGTAAGCTACGAGAGAAGCTTTATGAGAAAGATATACGAGAGGATAACTTTGTATCGCGCTTAGCCAAGCACCCTTTAGTGTTTGATTGTATTCTGGGTCTCGTACTTCATAGGGGAGCCTTTTTGATTTATGAGGAGAAGGTGTAGCAGTTCTTATACTTTTTTCTCTGTCCCAAGCTGGCTTACTTGAAGGATTGGGAATGTATGGGGGCCAAGTGTCTGCCCAGAAAGTTCTTACGTTACCTGCGGGGCTATAGAGTGACTTGAGATCTGTTAACGTATAATCGTCATAGGGAGCCGGCAAGAGATTCTCTTCAGCACGTACACTCATTGCTACAAGCTCATACCCGTATATCCGCTGGCTAGGATAGAGTGTGTGGGCAATGATCTTGATAGCTATGATGTTCATGATCAGAAGAGATGCGCAGTAAGTAAATGTAAGCAAGCTCGCCTTAAGACGGGAGATCGTTCTTTGGCGGATATCGTAGTAGGCAAGAATCTGTAGAGCGCAAAGTGGAAGCACAGTCAAAAATGCATTGTATCTCACACCTACTGCTGTAAAGAGAGTCAGAGTTACTCCAGAGAGGATGAGAGTTGAACGAAGGTGATAGGCGAGCGCTAAAAATCCTAAAGCGAGAGAGAGTGACGCCAGAAGAGAAGCGTCTTTCCAGACAGCGCCAAACGTTGCTAGTAGGGGCAGCCAGTAACCAGGAAGTATGATCCACCAAAAAGAAATTCCTGCTTTTCTGTATCCGAATTCTCCCAGTAGAAATAATCCCAGCCAATAACAGCCAAGGTGTAGGATAAGCATCCCGGCGGGGCCATCGTGTAGATATTCGATAGCAGTCCAGATAATAGAAAAGAGGGGAGGGTGGGGATCGTAAAAGATCCCGCTTTTTACCTGTGCGTATGCATCGGCAGTATCTGGTGTAAAAGCACCTGGAAAAAAAATCCAAATACTGAACAAACATGAGAATAGAGAGAAGGCTATTTTAAGTAGCATCCGTACATTATTATCTGATGAACAGACTGTTGCTAGCTTAAGAGTGTAGTTAATTTGAAATTAAGCCGCGATTGCCGGGGGTAGCGAAGCATCTGAGAGCGATGGCGCTGGAGCAGCAGTTGACCCTTGGGTTGCTACCTGAACCTGTGTGGGTTGTACAGCAGGTGCTGCTTGAACAGATGGCGCGCTAATTGAGCCATCTGCCTTTTGAAGATCTGCGGCAGTAAATGCTGCAGACATTACTTGTGATGAGTAATCGAGTGCGACGTCACCTGCAGAAGCAATTGTTACTGTAGTAAGTGCTTCGTTTACCTCGGTAACTATCTCAGCTCCTTCTCGGGCGGCTCCTGTGACAAACTCCTGAGCAAGGTCGATCCCAGCACCGGCAACCTCTACTGTGGTCTCCACTGTGGCGCTTACGGTGCTTACAGCTGCTGATAAGATCTGGGATATCATACCTGTATTATACAGATATCCGGCCCCTTAGTGAACTAATAGGTTATGATGAGCAAATACAGAGGGTTAGCGCCTCTATTTATCTGAGGAGCTTCAATACATTCTCTGCACTCAGATTATTAGTCTGAATAGCAGAAGCTGCTCCCTGCTGGATAATCCTCGAAGAAACCGCGTTGGCTACTTCCTGAGCGATATCAGCATCTGTGATTCTTGAGCGAGCAGATTCTTCTTCTACTCGGGAGTCTTCAGATCGATTCTTCGAAACTTCGAGTCGACTTGAAACAGCACCGAGGGTTCCACGTTGAGAGGTAATGCTCTGCTCTTGGGACTTAAGTGAATCAAGCGCAGATTGTGCCTCCTCTTGCGTTCCGATACTGTCACGGTTTACTAGCGTACTGGGGTCAATTGACGGAATAGATATTTGCGAAGAGGCATCAGATCCAGTACCCGCCTGTATAGTTGTTGATTCCCCAGAGAATACCTTCTTACCGTTGAATTCAGTGGAGGCAATAATTCGATCAGCTTCTTGCTCAAGTGCAGAGCGCTCTTGCTCAAGCGCTTGTCGTTGTTCATCGCTAAGAGTGCCGTTTGCAGCTTGAGCAGCAAGCTCCTGCTGGCGTATGTTAATATCAGAGAGCTGACTGACAGCCCCCTCTGCAATCTGAATCAGAGATTGACCATCGGTAGCATTTCTACTTGCTGTACCGAGCTTGGCTACATTGGCAGCAAGAGCATTGGCGATAGCGAGTCCTGCTGCATCATCTTTTGCTGAATTAATACGTTTACCTGATGCTAAACGTTCATTGGCCTTGTTTTCACTGCTACGGGCTTTGGTTAGATACCGTATTAACGAACCACTTTTATTGGAGCCACCGATTGAAGAAACCATAAGAACAACCTCATTGTTGTAGATTGAGAACAATCCATTTGTTACCTGAGGCAAGTCCAACCATGTATTTTACGAGTTATATGGGATATCGACAGGAAGAAGTCGATCTGTAGGATTGGGAGCAGATTTGTTAAATGTTTATGAAAATACGAAATACTCTTAGAGGTGCACTCTTCCTTATTATCTTCCTCTTGCACTTGCCGCAGCCGTCATTGGAGCGCAAAAGTTACCTCCGGCTCTGCCGGAGGCCCCGTAGAGTTTGACAGTATCAGAGATCAACAGAGAACTTAAGAGCAATGGTCATTGCGAGGAGCTGAGGTCGCAGACCGAATGACGCGGCAATCTCGATGCCCTGGCTGTAAATTTCTATTCGAGCCCCGGGGATTGCCACGTCGCTCGAGCAAAGGCTCTCGTCTCCTCGCAATGACGATGAAGGCGTAGTGATGGATGAAGCGAGCGAACTTTGTACAAATGCACCTTTAGGTGCTGATTTTTGAAGCCCCTTTGAGGGGCTCACAACTAAAGCCTCCGGCTTTGCCGGAGGATATTTACTGCGAGGAGCGCAAGACCGTCGTTCGGCTATCGCCTCAGCTCCTCGCAATGACATGTCGTAGGAGTAAGGTGCAAGTGCAAGAGGAACAAGAGGAAGATTAAGAGAAAGCTGCGCTACGCTGCTTTCTTCTCTAGGTTAAGCATGCTTTTGAATTTCTCTCGGAGATAAGTCTCAAATCCGTCCTCTACGCCGTCACAGTGTATAACGTCATCGATGACTTCCATGACTTGTTTTTTGCCGTCTTCGTCCAGATTCTCGTTTAGTATTCGGGCGAAATTATCAACTCCACGCAGGTTTGCGAGTGTGGATCTTGCCTGATTTACAAGCGAAGAAATCTCGTCGTGAGAAGTCCCAAATACACGCATAAGGCCCTGCCGAATGACGTTGTATTCGTTCATATCAAAATTCTGGTCACAGGAAGCGAGGTCTACGAGCAGGACTGTAAGGGCAAGTTCGCATTCTCTTTTGTCTGCTGTAGCTGCTTTTTTGCTCTGAGCCTTCTTCTGGCCGCCGCCTTCTTTTGGAGTGGGGATGATGTTGTTGATTGTTTTTGTAAGTGGAGAAGAAGTTGAATCGTTTGCCATTTGCACCTCATTTTTAAACCTCAAAAAAATATACGTACTACATATGTTTTATGCTCACTTTGAGGTGAAATGTGACTTTAGAAAACGCTCTGATATTAGGATGTTATGGGAGGGGCGTGTCTCCCTGAGCATGGATTTACGCCTCTATGCTCTTTGTGTTCTACTTAGGCCCTGATTTTAAGTACTAGTTGAGCTTTGCAGTATTTTCATGGCGAAAGGAATAGTCCTCTCAGATTCTCACCTCTTTGCGAGTCGCTCGGACGCTTTTGAGCGTTTTGAGACGGTCTACCCCTTACTCAGGGAGAGCAACCTCTGTGTTCTTAATGGTGACACCTTTGATTTTCGTTGGACAATCCTATCTTCCTTAGAGGAGACCGTAGAGAGGGCACATCTTTGGTTAAAGGAGCTGTTAGCAGCCTATCCGGAGATTACTTTTGTCTTCATAGCGGGGAATCACGACGCCCATCCGCTTTTTATGCCGAAACTCGATTCGCTTACTTCTGATTTTAAAAACTTGCGTGCAATTAAGTACCATCTGCTTTT
This sequence comes from bacterium, assembly GCA_030431715.1. Classification (GTDB taxonomy): domain Bacteria; phylum Bdellovibrionota_C; class UBA2361; order UBA2361; family RFPC01; genus JAUIIO01. The sequence goes on along the minus strand of JAUIIO010000019.1, from coordinate 43,362 downwards.
AGAGGATAAGCTTTTTTTACACGGCGACACCATACATGCTACTGATCGCACGCTACCTGCTCTAGACGCTTATCGGCAGAGGTTTGCTTATAAGGATAAGCAAAGTCCTGCTTTCCATCTCTTGTTTAAAACTCTCATCGCTCTTCGTGGACCGAATGTAGCTACGGCTTTGCAGAATGTGGACAAGAACTGTGAGAAAATTTCAGATTATATAGATCTTCATCTTAAGGAGCGTACCGAGCAGATTAAAAGTGTATTTTATGGTCACACTCATAATCCTTTCCAACAACATAAATGCCGAGGACGCCTATTCACCAACACGGGCTCAATGATACGCAATTTAGATTTTCTTGCACTACCGTTTGAGTACGAGAGTCTCGAAGGCGCAGTTTTTGAATGATGACAGGTACTCTGAACTAAGCCCAGCCCGTCATTGGAGCGCAAAAGTTACCTCCGGCTCTGCCGGAGGCCCCGTAGAGTTTGACAGTATCAGAGATCAACAGAGAACTTAAGAGCAATGGTCATTGCGAGGAGCTGAGGTCGCAGACCGAATGACGCGGCAATCTCGATGCCCTGGCTGTAAATTTCTATTCGAGCCCCGGGGATTGCCACGTCGCTCGAGCAAAGGCTCTCCGCTATTTTGCTTTCAGCAAAATGCCTAACGGCACGCCGCCTCGCAATGACGAGTAATGAAGAGTAATGAAGAGTAATGAAGCAGACAATAAATTAGGGAGCTCGCTAAGCAAGCTTTCGTTCTCCAAAGAGCGCAGTTCCGACTCGAACTATCGTAGCTCCTTCCTCTATAGCTATCTCATAATCAGCGCTCATTCCCATTGAGAGCTCTCTACAATCTGGGCAATTCATCAAAACTTCACTATGAAGCTCTTTCATTGTTACAAAATCTGGTCGTACGTCCTCGCAATTTTCATAAAATTTCGTGATCGTCATCAAGCCTTCTACTTTTAAATTCGGAAAATCCTGCATTCCGTTTTTTAAGAACCCATGCAAATCACCTACAAGAAACCCGCTCTTTGCCTTGTCCTCAGACACATTTACTTGAAAATAAATACGTTGTTGTTTACCTAGTCGTGCTGCTTCTTTTTGAATTTCACTGGTCAGCTCTTTATTATGAACTGTTTGAATAACATCAAAACAAGATACTGCTTTCCTAACCTTATTACGCTGGAGCTGTCCTATAAGATGAGCTTCAAAATCTCCCACCAAACTCTCACGCTTTTGCAGCCACTCCTGCACATAGTTCTCGCCAAAGAGCGCTTTCTTCCCGGCTTCTTCTCTTAGGTTTAAATACTGTATGAGTTTCTCCAAGGGTTGCTTTTTTGAGACTGCGAGAAGACTAACCTCTTCAGAACGTCTCCCTGCTCGAGCACATGCCGCATTAATGCGCTCTTCGATACCAGTAAGCGACAATAAAAGAGACTCTCTACTATCGGTCACTACGAATCACTCCGTGTTGTAATAAGAGGGTCGCGACAAGGCTTATATCGAGGCCTATCACATTGGTGTGAGAGCCTTGGATTGAATGTACGAAAACCGACGCCAAGCCCTGCAACCCATAACCGCCCGCCTTATCATAGGGTTCATCGGTGGAAACGTAGGATTCTATCTCGCCATCAGATATTTTTCGCATTGTTACTGATGTTTGTGACGCGTGAACCTCTTGTACTTGATCTTGTACGGATATCAAAGAAATACCCGTAATAACTGAATGTGTACTAGCGCTCAGAGAAGAAAGCATTCGACGCGCCTGTTCTTTATCGGCAGGCTTATTAAGAACAGTATTATCTGATAGCACTACAATGCTATCTGCTCCAAGTACCCAAGAGCTTTGATTCTGCTCTGCAACAACTTGCGCCTTTAAGAGCGCGAGTTTCTTTGCAAGCTCTTCAGGAGTAGGAGCAGTGACCTCCTCTTCATTGAGATCTGAGGGAACAATTTTAAAAGTGACGCCAAGACTTCCAAGCAGCTCCTTTCGTCTTGGAGAAGATGATGCCAGTATGAGTGCTTTGTCTGAAACGGTAGAATACAAAGTCATTAGAGCTTGTCCTGATATGCAAAGAGCAGAAGCTCAAGAAACAATTCAAGAAGTGTGGGCGCTTCATATGTATTTTCACGAACTCGAGCTTGCCACCACTCTCTGCCATCTGTGGCGTTACTTACTGAGTACACAACACCTTTGCGCAGAAGCTCTAAGACTGCTTCGTCCGTTGTTGGAACATGAAAGAGCTTTTCCTCCTCTTGCTCAGTAATTGGAGTAATCTTGCCACTAAAGAGCGAGAGAAGTTTTCCACCAGGGTGTACCGTAAAGACCTCAGAGCCAACATCAGCAAACCCACGACCAACAAACATACCGACTCTAAGCGCTGGTCGATATCCTACGCGTGAAAGCTCTTCGCACTTTTGAAGTATCACCTCATTTGCCCACATAAACACCTGATATCACAATCCTAAAGAGATTACTACCACTGTCAGTTGTTGCTTACTTCTCTAAATTCATTATTATCCTAAGCTCTTTAAGATTTCAGGATGTTTTATGAAACTTGATCCGACACAAACGTCACCAGAACCACAGCTCAGCCCGGACCTTGGCGGCCTCTTCGGCAACGCTTTGCGCTATATAGCCAATAAGATTTCTGGTGAGGAACACGACGGCATAGTAGCTGATAAAGATTTTTCCGATAAAGCCACATACCATTTTGAGAACTTACCAAACGGTCATATATATCTTCGTGGAACTGATGAAGAAGTGGATCCTCAGCTTTTCATAACTTTGCCCGTAAAGTCAGATGAAGACGCCCGTTGGCAGAGAAAGCGTAGAGACATTTTGCAGGGAGAGCACGCTGACGATGCAACAGAGGCATTTTTAGATCACGCACTTTACCTGATCGCTCAATCTGTAGAGTCTGAAAGATATCACGACACCATGCGTCACCCTAACCGCCATTTGCAACCATATAGTCCTATCTTACGCCCTTATTACCGTGGCGGGCTGCAATCAATTACGATTGAAGAGGATCTCCGTGGGGCCTACTATGATGACGATAATAATACTCTTTCAATCCCTCTTGAAGCTTTTTCAGACTTTTTTGAACTTACAGATAGTATTGTTTTTGGCTTGAGTCAGTATCAACTTATTGCTGAGTTGACTGCATCTACTCAGTCAATCGCTCTCTCTAGTGCTATTACTCACGATGAAACAGCAGGAAGGCTACATAAGATTAAAGATTACCTAGATAGGCACACAGAGTCTCCCGAAGTAAAAAACAACTGGCTTACCTCTATCGAGCGCCTTATCGCCGCTCGAGAATTCAGAGCCCAGCGAGAATACCTCGTATCAAGGCTCGAGCAGATGAAAGAGATTATTAACTCTTCCTTCAATACTGAAACAGAGAATAACGGAGAGTTTACAGCCAATACTGAGCGACTTCGTGACCTCTATAAACGTTTCTCCCGAATACCACACCTTCTGGGCACAACCACGCCCATTGTCATATCTGAAGTGAACTTCACTACCGATGACGAAGGAATGGTGGAAGAACACACAACTGTATCTGGAATCTCAATTACTCAAGATGAGGCCGGAAGTGTTACATTTAACTTTGCTGACGACACATCTGTTCCGATGGGACAAACCATCTCTATTGACGAGACTATTGACGAGTGTCGGGATGCTCTTAATAGGATCGATACAGCAAAAAATTTACTCAACCTCAACTTGCACGAGGGGGGAGAGTTCACATTTGATAGTCTACGGGAAACTTTTGAGAAGGTAGTGACTACCTGGGAACACTACGCTGAAACGAGCAATAAATATGCAAGCCTGTTTGCCATCAGGCCAGGTGATTTTACGGTAGGACTTTAGTGCAAGTACACCGTAACACAAGTTTTAGCCTTAATTGTCATTGCGAGGAGCTGAAGCCAAAGGCTGAACGACGCGGCAATCTCCTAGCCTAGGCAATATGCGCAGATTGCCGCGTCATTCGAGCTTGCGCTCTCAGCTCCTCGCAATGACTTTGTACTTATGACGTTCTTTCGGCTAGTAATTTAGTTACAGTGTACTAATCTCGCTCCGCATAGATACGGTCAAGCTGCTCGACATTAGAGGTTCCGCCTTCAACAAGCGTCATCTCTGAGATCCTCGTAAGCACTGCCTGCTCATGAAGTTCTTTCACATTTAAGACTCCAACGTTACACATAGTAGCCTTAATCTTTGAGATCGTGAGATTGACTTTCTTATCAAGAGGACCACTACATGGAACGTAGGCATCAACCCCTTCTTCAAATTTCATACCGGGACCATCGCCTTGTTTGTACCGCTGCCAGTTTCTTGCCCGGCTCGATCCTTCACCCCAATAAGGCTTATAGAGTTGCCCCTTATAGGTGACCTTTGGAGTTGGGCTCTCGTCGGTCATAGCGAAATACTTACCCATCATCACAAAATCGGCTCCCATAGCAAGCGCCATGATGATGTGCGTATCGTTATTTAAACCACCATCAGAACAGAGTGGAATGTAGATACCTTTCTCTTCATAGTACCTATCACGTGCAGCGGCGACATCGAGAACAGCTGAAGCTTGGCCCCGACCTATACCTTTTTGCTCACGGGTGATACAGATTGAACCACCACCGATTCCAATTTTAACGAAGTCAGCACCGCCTTCCTCTACGAGGTAACGAAATCCCTCTTCGTTAACTACGTTACCTCCACCTATCGTAATATCACTACCAAACTTCTTACGCAGTTCGGCGATGGCGTCCTTTTGCCATACTGAATATCCATCAGAAGAGTCAAAACAAAGGCTGTCTACGCCAGCTTCAATAAGTGCCTCCGCACGCTCCATATAGTCGAAGGTGTTAAGGGCAGCACCCACGAATAGCCGTTTCTTGTCGTCAGTAAGCTCATCCGGATTTGATTTATGGTCAAAGTAGTCCTTACGGAACACAAGAGAGGCTAGATTCCCTTGCTCATCAATAATAGGAAGACACTCTTTCTTGTTCTTCCAGAGGAGTTCCGTTGCTTCTGTAAGGGTAACCCCCTCTTTAGCTAATACGAGATCTTCGAGAGGTGTAAAAAATTCACTAATGGGTCTGCTGAGATCGTCTTTAAACTCCCAGTAATCTTTACTAGTAAGAATGCCCAGAAGCTTTGAGTGCTGTTCTCCGTTCTCTGTGATAGCGATAGTTGAGTGACCGGTAACTTTTTTAAGGGTAAGCGCATCCTCTAAACTCGCCGTAGGAGGAAGGTTCGAGTCAGACTCAACAAAACCTGCCTTATGCTCTTTCACCTGCCTTACCATTGCTGCCTGAACTTCTATTGGCTGCGAGCAGAAGATAAAAGCAGCTCCACCACGTCTGGCGAGTGCCGTGGCAAGATCTGAGCCGGAAACAGACTGCATCGCTGCCGAAACAAACGGAATATTCAGCTTTTGGGCAGGCTCTTCGCCACGTCTAAAGCTTGAGATCGGAACAGACAGATCAACATTTGCTGGAATATGCTCTTTTGTCGTAAGACCAGACAGGAGCAAGTATTCATTAAAAGTTCTGGATATATCATCAAGAATCTTGGCCACTTTGGATAACTCCCTGTAAAAAAAGTAGCTTACCCTAGCACACTTCTAAATCATAAGAAAGCGCGGCACTACTCTTTTGAGGGCTGATATGAGTACGTGATTACCTGTCCCTTTGACTCATAGAGAAGCCAACACGGCGCGTTATGGAAGAACGACAGGGTGTTCTTCTTACGAAATGGAAAATTTGAGGGAAGGACCTTCTTCAAGAGGTGAAGAAAGGTAAAGGAATCAAGCTCTCTTCTGTACCCGGCGGCATTCTGAAACATCATTCTTGAGAGTATTCCGGCGCTCAAATAGGGCTTACTGCCCTTCATAGCAAAACTTCCCGTAGTCGATTCTCTAGGACGATAGTTTAAGGAAAGCTCGGGATCTTTCTCAACTGCCTCATCAAAGGATACATAAGGCGGGGCCACACCATCAGTAACGAAGTACTCACTTTTAAGTACACCATTTCCGTGACCACTAATCATCTTAGCGCGCGTAGAGCCAGCTACCTCAATAGATAGAGATTTGAGAACTGTAGGATGGCCTTCATAAAACATCTGGGCCCTACTCTTTATCTGACGCACAGGCTTAGCAACACACAACATGACAGGTCTATGAACCTCTTTAAAGCTCTCAGACTGCGGAGCAAAAAAAACGGTAATGCCACTAACCGTTCTCGATGGGATGTATCCTTGCAGCTCCCCTTCCCTGTCCCACGGAAAGAGTACTCCACCATTCATCTTTTTATCACGCGGTAGACTATGCTTAAGAAATAAAGCATCCGCGCGAAACTCTACATCGAGACTAAAGCTAGAAGAGGCCCCAGCATGTTGAAATTCAAGATGAGCTCCCTGAATGCTGAGGTCCACCTCAGGAACATTACCATCCCATATCTGCTCAAATTTTTTCGACTCTCTTACTGTCGTTTTTTTAACAAGAGATACACTGGGTGCTTTTTCGCCGGTAAAACTTTTATAGAGCTCTTCGCCAACCTCTTTCTCTTCATCCGTCTGATAACTCTGAATAATAGATTTTTCTTCAGCAACGACACTGGCAGTAAAGAATAAACCGCACTGAAAAAAGAAGAGGTACAAAAGTGGTCGAATGTTCATTCTTATCATCACCCTTATTATGCCCGCACCTCAACCAACCATTGCATAACTTCCCTAAGACACATAAAGATTTCTTCTGACAGTGGTCCCAAGCGCTACTCCCAGAGCAAAGAGCATAGTTACAAGCGAAGATCCTCCATAACTCAGCATTGGAAGAGGTAGCCCCACAATAGGCAGATAGCCTATGACCATTCCGATATTTACGAACATGTGAAAAAAGATCAAAGCGCTGATCCCTACAACAAGCAATGCAGAAAAGAGATCTTTACTTCGTAATACTATCATCATCATACGGTAGAGAAGAAATGCATATAGCCCAAGCACAAAAACAGAACCACTAAACCCCCATTCCTCAGAGAGCACACAAAAAATAAAGTCTGTCGTGCGTTCCGGGAGAAATTCAAGCTGAGCCTGAGACCCTTGCAGGTATCCTTTTCCAAAAAGCTCTCCAGAGCCTACTGCAATCTTGGATTGTGTGATCTGCCACCCTTTTCCCTGAGGATCAGATTCGGGATCAAAAAGCACCCTTATCCTGTCCTTCTGGTATGGCAAGAGAAAGCTATTCCATGCAACACCCACTCCAACGACAGCCAAGAGAGCAAAGGCGATCAAGATCTTCTTACGAACTCCCATAAAAAGCACCATCGCCCCACCGATGGCGCCAACGGACAAAGCCGTTCCAAGATCTGGCTGCACAAAGATGAGCAACATCGGCAATAAAAAAATGAGGGCTGGAACAATAAGCTCAGTCAAAGAATACAGGCCATGCCGAGGCGGTGTCTTTGAAAGATATCTGGCCATAACAAGGATGACACACACTTTTATAAGCTCAGAAGGCTGTAAATTAAAAGCTCCGAGCGAAAGCCACCGTCTGGAACCGTTTGAAATAGTTCCGTAAACAAGAACTGCAGATAAGAGGAGAAGAGCTCCAAAATAAAACAAATAGGCATAACGATGCCAGAACCTTGTCGGAATAAGCATGGTGATCAACATCGCCACAAAGGCTGCACCGAAAAACAGGAGCTGTTTCAAGAACACATGGCTCTTAATGATAATCGAATTCAGGCTAAAAAGATCAATTTTGAGATCAGGATCATACCCTGCACTATAGAGAATTCCGAGACCTAGTGATGGAATCAAAAGTGTCACAAAGAGGAGCTGCCAATCAAAGGTAACCCCTACAATTTTCCGTACACTCACTCCTGATCCTCCTTCTTTTCAGCCTGTACCTGAGGCTCTCCTTCAATCTCTACTACTGGCTGCTCCTGTTTCTCTTCGGTACCTTCTTCAGGCTCAACAAATCTTCTCTCAAAATATGCCTTAAGAACTTCTCCAACAACCGGGGCAGCCACTTTTCCACCCCCCCCACCATGCTCTATGAGAGCTGACACCACTATCTCTGGATCTTCCGCCGGGGCATATCCTACAAACCACGCATGATGCTCTGTTTTCTTGTCATCTGTTTTTCGCGAGAGAGCAACTACCTGCGATGTACCAGTCTTACCAGCTACTGTAATTCCCCATTCATCAGGAAGCTTAGAACGCCTTCCTGTCCCTCTTGCATCATTCACAACGCCAACAGCCGCCTTTCTTACACTATCAAGATGCTCACTTGCCACCTCAGTATCTTTAAGCACTTTGGGCGGAAAATCAGAGTCGTGATAACTTCCCATTGCAGCAGACAGTTCCTGCACAAGAAGAGGCTTCATGACCTTACCACCATTTACGAGAGCACTAATAGCAACAGCCATTTGCAGTGGGGTAGCGAGGCTCGCCCCCTGTCCAATAGAGACCGAGAGCGTCTCTCCTGGAAACCACTTCTCCTGCTCGGTCCCCTTATAATGCTCACGTTTCCACTTAGTAGATGGAATGAGACCAGGATTCTCTTGAACAAGCTCGATACCGGTTGGGGCCCCGAGCCCGAAGCGCGAAGCATAGTCATGTATACGATCGACGCCGAGTCGTTGTCCGAGAACATAAAAATAAACATCACACGACTGTACAATGGCACTGTACAGATTGACACTTCCATGCCCTGAGCGCTTATGACAGTGGTAACGTCTCCCAGCAAAAGAGAGATACCCGGGGCAATGGACTGTGGTTTGCGGTGTAATAACCCCTTCTGACAATCCTGCAGCTCCCATAAGAAGTTTAAAAACAGACCCTGGTGGATACGCTCCCTGGGCAGCTCGGTTATTGAGTTTGCGCCCCCTCCCAGCTATGAGGTCTTGCCATTGGTCTTTTGAAATCTCACCAGTGAACATGTTCGGATCGAACCTTGGGCTAGAAGCCATGGCGTATATCTGGCCAGTTTTGGGGTTCATCGCAACAACCCCTCCGGCCTGATCCTTTAAAGCATCATCGGCTGCTTTTTGAACTGCGTAATCGAGGTTAAGCGTTATATTATGTCCGGGAATAGCAGCTTCTTTTGCAGGGAGGTCTTTTATCCGCACCCCCCTCACATTAACGATAACCTTTTGGTATCCTCGCTTCCCTTGAAGAAAGTGTTCCCACTTTCGTTCAAGACCATATTTCCCAACAAGATCTCCACGCTGATAATATCCGGCATACTTCGGACTCTGAAGCTCAGCATCGCTAATTTGTCTGATATACCCAATAACATGCGAGGCGAAATCACCGTGCAAATACCACCTTGCTGGATAGTAATTTACGATAACTCCGGGGAGCTGCGTACTACGCGCAGCAACTTTCGCTACAAGATCTCTTGATACATCTTGAAGAAGAACCTTCGGTTCAAATCTCCTTCTGCTTTTTTGATTTTTAAGCTGTTTTGTAAGCTCCTCGGCCTCAACTCCGGTAATGCTCGAAAGCTCACGTATAGTTTTGTCCGTATCAGAACTCTGTTCACTGACAAACTCGATGTTAAAGGCCGGTCTATTTTTAACCAGAATCTTACCCTCTCTATCATAAAAATGACCTCGGGGAGGAGGAATGTAGACCGTTTTAAGCCGGTTGTTTTCGGATCTCTGCTTATAATAATCCCCGCGCATAATTTGCAAAAACCAGAGCCTTGCTACAAGGAGAAGGAATGCAAGCACAAGCAATATCAGCGTAACAACAACACGCGGAGCCAAATTAACCGGGCTTTTATCATAGGCATACATGAGCAGTACCCGTTACATTAGCTCTCTTCTTCGGGAAGCGAACTTGAGCTTTCTTAAAAAGAAATAGAAAAATTTTGGTGCTAGTAACCCCGTGACAAACCCCTGCCCCAGAGCAACAAACAAGGTATCATAGAGCGATGGCCGCAAAGATGTCACAAGCGCCAAGTAAGCTAGCTGATAAAGCACGACCGACGCGAATGTCACGGTAAATGAAGCTAGCCCGGATTCAACGAAGATGCGGTCAGAAATAACTGCGAGTACCCCATAGACAATTAACATTGCAGCTGCTGAAGGGCCAATCACACCGCCAGCAGCGATATCTACGAGTAATCCGCAGAGAAAGGTCAAAAAAGCTCCTCGAGACGACACCTCATAGAAGGCGAGAAAAACTACTAGAAGCAGGCTAAAATGTGGGATTAGATAAATAGGCAAAAAAATCTGCAGGAGTGTCCCCTGCAAGAAGAAGGCAATAAGTGAGTATAAAACAACAACTAGTATCCATCTTACATCCGACATAAAAAATCCAAATCTCCTCTACGGCAGTAAAACAAATACATTTTCAAGACGACCAAAGTCCACAGCCGGGGTCAAAGATATTTCCTGAAAAAGAGTGCGAGTTTCATTATTGACCTGATTTATGGTGCCAACCATAAGCCCCTTGGGGTAAATTCCATCTATACCCGATGTGATCACAACATCGCCAGCACGAGCGTCTTCATCCTTCATCACAAACTCAAGGATGCACCCATCCGTACCACGACCAGCAAGAAGACCACGTGCCCTCGTTCTCTGTACTAAAACATCAACTGCACTTTCATGATCAATAATCAAAAGTACGCGAGCATGATGATTTCCAGAAATGATGACATGACCAACGGTGCCATATTCCTTCACCACCGGAGCTCCCACCATGACTCCATCGAGCTTGCCCTTATTGATTGTGACTGTATGCTTCCAGTTCGATGAATCAAATCCAATCACTCGAGCTACAACTCCATTAAGCTCTTTCTCTTTTTTAAACTCCAAAAGATTTTTCAGCTCAGCATTCTCAAAGGCAAGCTCTTCATACTTCACTCGGTCAGCACGCAGTGAATCTAGCTGCTCCTGAAGGGCCTCATTGGTCTGCTTCACATTCACGAGATAAATGTAGGAATCTAAAATTGAGATGGCGTATGAAGATGCTGACGAGGAAGCGTGCTGTAGTGGCGCAAGGAGAGTGGAAATAACTGCGCTGCCTATCTTACCAACCTCTGGATTACGAGCACTATATGCTGTGAGGAACAAAGAAACCCCAAAAAGAAGCGCTGCGACCGTTATTGCTCGCGCCTTTCTCGCTACGTAAACACTCATAGTTTATATATACTGTGCCAGCTTCCTCTTTACCAGTCCCGACATCCCCACCCCTCCTGCTCCTTGACCTTGACCTATACCTGCACCAAAAACTTCTCTTTCATTCTCTAAATATGCAAGTTATTGCGAGGAGATGAGGTCTAAGACCGAACGACGAAGCAATCTCCGGATACAACCAACATGATAACACGTGTACATTACATAAGGTCATGAGATTGCTTCGTCGCCTCGCAATGACGAATCTGGCACCTGTGAACATAGGGCAAGAGCAGGACAAGGAATAGGAGCAGGTGGGCAGTATACCTACCGAACCATCACATCTTTAAGGAGATCCATATGGTCAAGAACTTCACCAGAGCCAGCTACAACGGTAGCTAGTGGATCGGATGAGACAATAACTGGCAGTCCAGTGTGCTTTGCGAGAAACGTATCAAGATTTTTAAGAAGTGACCCACCGCCGGCAAGCACCATGCCCCGCTCAGAGATATCAGAGGATAGCTCTGGAGGAGTCTTTTCTAATGCAATTTGAACGACATCAAGAATCTGGTTGATAGGCTCAGTGAGTGCCTCGCGCACTTCCTCTTCGGTGATAGTTGCAGATTTTGGAACTCCCTGTACGAGATCACGCCCTTTAATTTCAATGGTAAGCTGCTGCCCAGTCGGAAGAGCTGAACCAATCGTAAGCTTGATCTGCTCCGCAGTACGCTCACCAATAAGCATGTTGTAACGGCGACGAACATAGTTCTGGATAGCCTCATCCATCTTATCACCACCAACACGTACAGAACGCGAATATACAATTCCTTTAAGAGAAATGACCGCAATCTCTGTCGTTCCACCACCGATATCAAGGATCATGCTACCACAGGCAGTTGTTATTGGCAGGCCAGCACCAATAGCCGCAGCCATAGGCTCTTCAATGAGATAAACCTCTCGAGCTCCAGCAGATTGCGCAGACTCTTGTACCGCTCTTTTTTCTACCTCAGTTATCCCGTGTGGAACACAAACAACTATGCGTGGCCTGACAAGCGTGCTTCTATTGTGAGCCTTACGAATAAAATGACGTAGCATCTCCTCAGCAATTTCAAAATCAGCGATTACACCGTCCTTCATGGGACGAATGGCCTGAATACTTTCAGGCGTACGTCCCAGCATGTTCTTGGCTTCAGCTCCAACGGCTACAACCTTTCGCTTAGAGCCATTGTCACCTTTTTTGACAGCGACAACGGATGGTTCATTACAAACGATTCCTTTGCCCTTAACATAAATGAGCGTGTTCGCTGTACCGAGATCGATCGCAAGATCGTTTGAGAAGAGCCCCAGAAGGTAATTAAAAATCATGCAGCCTTCTGTGTGAGCAGGTTTTGTAGTCGTTCAGGGAGAGGAGCCAGCTCATCTTCACTCAGGGCTATCCCAAGTGAAACGATTCTGGTCGCAAGAAAATTAATCTGCTCATCCTGAGTCAGGCGGCGATCAACGAATATGAGGTTCTGATCGTTAGCCTCGCAGGCACCACTAAGCACTCTCCAGCCGTGGCCTTGCTTGAGCGGCTCTCGCCTTACTTCATGGCCAGAACCAGAGAGGACGCCCGATAAGTGCTTAAAAACACTCTCTTTCTTACTGTCCTTCTTAATGACAGTCTTTTTCTTCTTTTTCTTAATAATTTTCATATTTTCGTAATGAATTCCGCCGGGTACTTGTTTTCATCTCGCGTGCACGCTAATATACGTTGCTCGATGTAACGTATACTAGAATACGATTGAAAAAAGCGCTAGTAAAGCTCACGAAAAGCTACGTGCAGCTTAACATGCGACATCAGAGACAACGATACAAGGAAGATTGAAAGATGTCTATTACCGCAATTCTTAAAAAGGTCGAAGAAAGCCAGATTAGAACTGATATCCCAGAGTTCCGAACAGGAGACTCCGTGAAAGTTCACGCCAGAATCGTAGAGGGCTCTAAAGAACGTATTCAGGTATTTGAAGGCGTTGTAATCAAAAAGAGTAAAAAGTCTAATCGTGCTGATGCGACATTTACCGTTCGCAAAGTTTCTTACAACATTGGCGTTGAGAGAACCTTCCCTCTTCACAGCCCTCGCATAGAGAAGATTGAAGTTACACGCGAAGGCTCAGTTAGACGAGCAAGGCTTTTCTATCTCAGACCACTACGTGGTAAAGCTGCTCGCATTAAGACCAAGGTTACTTTCGCTAAAGAGCACAGCGACGTAACTGAAAAGTCAGAGAGCTAGAGCTAAACACACTCGTTATTAAATTATAATAAATTTTCATCGTGAAGATCGAACTACGTATTCGATCCATCGATATTGCTTGTGCGATATTTCAATTGCGTCAGAGGAAGTGAACCTCTGTAGTAATTCTTAGTGCACTCGGGCTTCGTGCTGGCCGGCTGGTGCCTTCTTGTCTTTCTCCGGCTCTTTAGTAGCAGACGCTTCTTGCTTCTCTTCAGGCTTCTGGTCTTCAGCCTTCTTCTTGATGTCCGTTGACTTCACCTGCACGCGCTCGGGCGACTTTCCCATAGTGCAGTTTCCTTCAAAAACTGTATTCTCTTGAATAACCAGCACCGGGGTTTTCACATCACCCTCAAGCCGTCCGCCTTCTAAAAGCTCAACACGCCCAGAGACCTGAACCGTGCCTTTTACCTGCCCTAAGATGATAAGAGACTCGGCCTGAACATCCGCATCAATCTCACCGCCCTCTCCGACGATAAGAGCACTCGTAGAATAAACTTCTCCGCTAAGCTTCCCATCAATGCGAACAGGAGTGTCAAAACTTAACTTCCCTTGGATAACTGTTCCCTCACTAAGCGCCGATCTCACCTTTCCGAACTTATCAAGCCCGGCCTTATTCTTCATTGCAGTGGTCGATGTTGAGCCAACACTTACAGTGGCTGGCGTATCAGCTCCGGAAACAACAGAGGGCTTATCAAGCGCAGAGGTATTTTTATCATTTTGATTTTCGTTTCCAGACCAGAATCCCACGGCAATCTCCTGTAAGGTATATGTTTAAAATCTTCTTAGCTATCGGCGGACATCGCTTGCCAGTTAATACTACGCCACTATAAGTTTACTTACTACAATCGATTCCTAAGATCACTTAAAAATAGCAATAACTAGCAGATTAAGCCGTCCAGAGCTTCCTCGATGGCTTTAGGCTGCGCCTTAAACTCAGCACAGAACTCGCTACTACTGAGAGAGACGTCAGCTGGCCGAACTGGCCGGCTTGAAACGTCTCGGCGCAATCGCCTAGTAATAAGACTACGATCTGCCCCCAAAAGATTCGCTAACTTTTCACCCATCTCTACTCTTGAGAGCCTCTCCGGGCCTGAAATATGATATATTCGCCGCTGAGGATCTCCAAGAGCCAGCATAACGAGAAAATTGGCGGCATCCCCCACATATACAGGAGCTCTCCATTCATCCTCAAAGAGCGTGAGCTCACGCCGCTGCTTCAAAGCCTCAATCATCCACCCGGCTGGACCACTTTTACCATCATATGGAGCGGGGGGACCAAATAGAAGAGACAAACGTGCAACTATCCCCTTCTCGTACCCAAGCACAGCCTGCTCGCCTCTTACTTTCGAGCGTGCGTACACCGACAGAGGACAAGGCGAAAAATCAGCCGGGATGCCATCTAGAGGACAGTCTCTGATCCCCTCAAATGCAAGGTCTGTTGAAGTGTAGACCATCCGTATTCCCAGTTCAGATGCGATGTTGGAAAGATCTGCTGTGAACTTAAAATTAAAATCGTCCGCAAGATCTGGCTCATCCTCACAGACACCGGCTGACGCCACTGCCGCGGTGTGAATAACAACATCGGGACGAGTAAGTTCTATTTGACCTGGAATCGCTGACCTATCTGCACTGAGAGAAATGTGCTCTATCGCCTGACCCAAACCATCAGGCAACGCACGACGCCCAAGAGTGACGACCTGATGTTCTTTATCAAGAAGAGCCCTGACAAGAAACTGCCCTAGGTATCCAGTAGCGCCTGTGAGGAGAACCTTCAACTCACCTCCCGGATAAAAATTGTTCCGCAGCGTCTTTAAGACTTGTGGCAGTATACTCCGGCTTTGCGTCGTAGAGCTTGTCAGCACCTGCCTGACCAGTAAGAACAAGGACTGAGTGACATCCAGCATTGTTTGCTAGCTGTACATCAGAGGTCATATCGCCAATAACAACACTGGCACGAAGGTCAAGATTGAGATCCTCAACCGCTCGGTCTAAGAGCGCGGTCCCCGGCTTGCGACAAGCCGTCGCATCCGCCTTGCTGTAAGGGGAGAAATAAATCTTATCCACCATAACCCCAGCACCAGCACATCCTTTGAGCATCTCCTTATTTACGCGGTAGAAATCCTCTTTTGTGAAATACCCCATCCCAATTCCGGGCTGGTTTGTCACGATGACGACACGGTAACCGGCATCAGCAAACATCTTCATTCCCTCAAGCGCGTCGGGCAAAAACTCAAATTTTTCAGGCTCATGAAGATAGTCAACGTGCTTACATATAGTCCCATCCCGGTCTAAAAAGACTGCAGGCTTACGCTCAGGAGCCTCTTTTTCGACATATGCGGCCATCTGTAAGCCGTAATGATCTACAATTTTACCTATAGTATCAGTCGTAGAATAACCTTTAAGAAAAGGAATAATCTCAACTCTGCCACCATAGGACTCAACGATAGGTGCTGAAGAGAGCTTATCCTTTGTGTAGTCCCCAGCCTTGAGATAGACATCAGGCTTAAGGAGCTCAATATTTGTATTGTTGTTTGACTCTTCAAAAATAAATATAAAA
Organism: bacterium; assembly: GCA_030431715.1. Classification (GTDB taxonomy): domain Bacteria; phylum Bdellovibrionota_C; class UBA2361; order UBA2361; family RFPC01; genus JAUIIO01. The sequence goes on along the minus strand of JAUIIO010000019.1, from coordinate 27,394 downwards.
TCTACCGCCGAGAGTCCTGCCAGAACAGCAGCCCGCGCCTCCGCATCGTTCACAGGCCGAAGATCGCCCTTTCCGAGCTTCTTAACTGAGCTATCAGCATTAAGGCCTATAACCAGCACATCACAATGGCTCTTAGCCTTTTCAAGATAATCAACATGACCGGGATGTAGGATATCAAACACCCCTGAGGTAAAACCAATCTTCTTGCCTTCAGAACGCAGTCCTGTAGACTTTTTTATGATTTCTTCACGATCTAAAATTTTCAACGATAACTCCTTGTCCTGCTCCTAGTCCTTGCCCTGCTCCATAACAAAAAAACTGATATCTATCTCTATATTGGACAAGGAATAGGACAAGGTCAAGGAACAGGAATACTGTTCATAGCATCAATCCGCTCTTTTAACGTCGGATGCGAATAGTGGAAAAAGCTATACCACGGATGAGGAGTAAAGTTCGAGAGATTTTCCCTTGAAAGCGTGAGAAGCGCTGAAGGCAGAGAATCATTTTCTCCAACGGAACTGATCGCAAAGGCATCAGCCTCGTACTCATGTTTACGTGAAAAAGAAGAGAAGAGAGGCGAGAGAAAATAGGTTATAGGCGACGAAGCAAATGAGAATATGACAAGGGCGGCATAGTTACTCTTTCCAAGAAAGCCAAATGCTTCATAAAACGGCTCATAGCTCATTAACAATGACAAAAGCCAAAATCCAAGAAGCATGCTCAGCAAAGAAATGACAAGCATCTTCTTAATGTGCCAGAGCTTTTCATGACCTATCTCATGTGCCAGAACGGCTACAATTTCATTTTCTTTAAGCGAACTGAGAAGCGTGTCAAAGAATACAATCCTCTTATTCTTACCAAATCCGGTAAAATAGGCATTACCGTGCCCAGAGCGCTTACTCCCATCCATAACGAAAATGCCGGCAGTATTAAATCCTACTTTATCTGCCAATGCGTAGATCCTCTCCTTTAAGCTGCCGTCTTCAAGCGGCTCAAATTTATTAAACAGCGGCGCGATAAAGACAGGATAAAGATACATCAGGAGGAACTGAAAACCAGCGATAAAGAAAAAAGCATAGAGCCACCAGTACGTACCCGTAGCCTCCATAAACCATAACAAGCCATAAAGCAGAGGGACGGTGAGCAAGAGACTAAGAACCATCCCTTTCACAAAATCAACCAACCAGAGCTTGAAAGTCATTTTATTAAACCCAAAGCGCTCTTCAATAACAAACGTACTATAAAGAGAAAACGGGATTCCAATGAGCGAAAAAATCAAACCAATAAGGACAATATAAGAAACGCCGCGCCACAGAGGAGATGAAATTCCAGAAACCCAACTCTCAGCAACACCAAACCACCCCAAAAGAACAAAGGCCAATAAGAATAGGGAACCTATAAAATGCTGAATTATCCCGAATCGTGATTTCGTAATAGTATACGCTACAGACTTCTCATACTCTTCTTCGCTCACGACATGCTCAAAAACTCCTGGAATAGCACCAGCATTCTCCTGAACATGACGAAGGTTTAAAAATGAAAGAAGTGCCTCAACAGAGAAAGAAAGGCCAAATACTATTAAGTAGGAGTATAGGAGTTGTTCCGCCGTCATAATATTCTCAGCATTGTTTAAGCATAATAGGTCGCTTGAGATATCTTAAAGCCAGACTCAGGAAAATCAATGCTAGGGGAATAATTATAAACCCACTCACACGAAAAGTTGAGATTGCAATCGCCAAAACGGTAAGTGCTGGCAAAACAGAGATTCTAGCTATCTTGCTCCAGCCTCTCAGGCCATCGTTTGAGAGCACGTATCCAGTTAGGTAGCAGCATACTGGCAAAAGTATTAAGTAATCGTAAGGCCAGCAGTACGGGGAGACTATCAGGCTAACGCAAAGAGCTGTCATAAGCGCAAAAACTTCATCCTCCTTTGTTATGCTCTTTCGGGAGAATTCTACAAATAGCGTCACGACCACGGCCACCAGTAGGGGTAAAAACTTTGCAAACCCATCAAGCGCAAAATACCCGCTAAGATTTGGAGTCGTCCATGAAAGAAAGGCGCTACGGGGAATGGATATATAAAAGGAGTAAATATCTGAATAAAGTACCCAAGGGGCAAGGAGAGCAAAAACAAATGACAACGCACCGACAGCGACCTTTACGTACGCTCTCTTTCGCAACCATTGCAGCAGAAGCACAAGGTAAAAAACACTCAGAATATGTGCCTTCATAATTGTTAGAAGAAGGCCTGCTCCTTGAAGAAGCGCTAGGTATATTCTACGCTCATTCGAAAAATTACCAACCTCGCCCCAGAGCAGAAGAGCAATCCCCAAAAACAGAAAACAGGTCACCTGTCCCAACCAGAGCGTGTACCAAACGGGAAAGTACCAGAAAGTCATCCACGATGAATATATAACAAACCACCTCCAGCTAGAGTCAGATCGCTTGATATGAAGACTATCGGCAAAGCAGTAAAGTAGTATTCGCACACCTAGCAGAAGCGAGATTAGGTTCAATAACAAGATAAGCGCCGTAGCGTAGTCATAAGATAAAAACCCGAGAGGAGAAAGGAGTGTTAAAGACCACGGCACAACCATAGTAGGATTGTAGTTATGCACATTGAGCAGCTCCCCTCCTAACAATCGCATCGACTCAATGCTATATGGATTCTTAGAAGAAAGAAGCAGGATAGAGGAGAGCCAGTACGATCCTATATCACTCGTCTGCCTCCCCCAGCCGAGCTCAAAAAGAATGGCGAAAAGGACAAAACTCGTAAGTAGTAAGGATAATGATACTTTGAGCTGTCTCATGTTCATACCCTACCTCAACACAAACACTTTCGTCACCGGGTTCATCGCGTCAGTTGCAAATCCGGGGCTTTCATACAGACTCACGTATCTCTATGCTCTAAAAATGTACTTATACTGAGCGCAAACCAAAATGCCCGCATAGTGGCTTGCGCTCAGTATCCCCCGGAGGGAAAACAAAGACTCGCCGCAGAAAGCTATAAGGGCCGTTCAGGCCCTTTCCCAGAAATCAGCTCTGAATTACGACTGAGCTACAAACCGGGCAATTTCATTGGCGGCGAGTATAGAAGTTAAAAAATGAATAATCATAGACGCTCTATTTTTCAAACTATTCTATGGCCTCTGGGAGGCCTTGCCTACATCCTAGCGGGACTCTATCCACTCTACGAGATTGATATCGTAAACCACCATTGGTCTATGTTTTTGAAGGTCTTCTCTCACAAAGAGCAAGACTTCTTTTTTTATATCTATTTACTCATTCTCGCTTTTGAATACACCCTCTTCACCTCTCTCATCACAGTTATTACAGCAATTCCATCTCGACTTCTAAGAATCCCCTCTTTCATAGCCTGTTATCTTTTCTTCTTAGGTTACTTTTCTACTCTCATTGGCAGCTGGTTCATGTTTGAAGCCAATCAGATCTTCTTACAACCAAGGCTTCTTATAGACGCATTCGCAGTTGTAGATGTAGACACGCTTCTCGATTACTCAACTCCAAAAGACAAGATTATTACTGGCCTTATTTTAGGATTGATTAGCTTACTCTTCCTAGCTCTAACAAGGCTCAAGGCCCCACATCTGCGTAAAATCGGTATATATTCAGCCCTGCTATTGCCAACAGCAATTGGCATACTCACACTCTCTCTACTAGCCCCCTACGCTGAAAGCACATCTCCAAAAAGCTATAGAGTCTATAAGCAAGTGCAGCTACAGCTTGCTCCGCAGTTTAGTTTCTACCTCCCCGAAGCACGTAAGGAGTTAGACCTTGCGCTTAACACCAAAACGCTTTCCCCCTCATACACCGTGGCTGCCTATAAAGAGAGAATTCGAGAAGCACCAAGAAAAAATATATTCGTATTTCAGATTGAAGCCCTACGTGCGGATAATGTATCACTACACGTTAAGGGGAAAGAGATAATGCCAACTCTTAACCAAATGGCTCAAAATGGGGTCTTTATACCCAATGCGTTTACTCATAGTGCTGAAACATCTTGGGGACAGCTTGCTATGATTCTTGGCCAACATCCCTACAGACATGAAGCACTGGCGGACCCATTTTTTAACTTGCAAACACAAGGGAAGCCACCATTTAGCTTCCTAAAGCTCTACGATCTCATGGCTCAAGGCGGATACAAAGTCGCCCATACGACCTACATCTGGAAATCACTTAGAAGCATTGCTGGATCACCTCACATAGACCTTGACTTTGACTTTAGTACTATTCACAGAGGAACACATGTTGGAAACCTGACTTCTAAAAAAGCGATACAGGCGCTTCGCACAGCAGGCATGAAGCACCTTGCGCATTTCACTATCGCACAGTTCGAAGCCCTTCAAAATTGGATTCACACCAATAAGAATGACACTCTCTTTTCTTTAAGTTACGTCATATCAAGCCACTTTCCTTACGACACCCCTGATGGCAATGATGATTTATTTAAAGGCTTACCGGACATTGATCCATCAAACTTTCTTGTGCGAACACCTGAGGAAGATAAGATTATTCACTATAAATACTACAACGCCTTGAGGTATATAGATGATAAGCTCTCTTATTTTTTAGAGCTCTTAAAAAAACTAGAGATCCTTAAAGACTCTATCATCGTTATTACTGGTGACCACGGCGAAGGTTTTGGGGAGCACGGAGACTACTTACATGGCAAACTCCTGTACAATGAAGCAATACGTATCCCAATAGTTATTTATGACGGAGGGCAAAACCTGACTCCCTCCTATCTTCCCCAAGCTGCAGGTCTAATTGATCTTCCTCCAACTCTACTCGATCTGGCCAATCTTCCTGAGACTGCAGCATTCCAAGGGAGTTCGATACTATCTGATTCAAGATCTACTAAATGCAGCCCACCGATCGTCTCAGCAAGCCCCCTTGTGGGAGAGTACGCTGTGATTAACTGGCCGTGGAAATACATATCTTCAGAGCTAAGGCTACAATCAGCACTCTATCAGCTAGAAGATGACCCCAATGAACAAAACAATCTCATCGACGATCATCCTGAAATGACCTCACAACTCGCCAATTATCTCAATGAATTTAGAAAATCACAGTTCGCCTACTACTCTGCGAGCACGGATATAAGAGAAAAATATTTTCCTCCTGCCCTTCCATGTCTTCCAAAGTAGTACGGGCTGTAGTTAAATACGTCTATGAATTCAAGCCTGAAGCTTATCTTACAAACTATCGTAGCTAGCTCATTTGCTTACTATCTTTCGTTTCAGCTACGATTTGATTTTGCTATTCAGGATCTTGTCCCCACATATTCACTAGTTATGGGACTCTGCATTCTTCTGTTTTGTAGAACACTTGCTTACGTCTACTTCGACGCGCAGTCAATTTACTGGCGTTATTTTGCTCTTAGAGATCTTGAGAAACTCTTTCGCTGCCACTCGGCCTCAACAATACTCTTTACCTCCCTTATACTACTGTTTAGACTCCCAGAGTTTCCCCGATCAATTATATTCATCGAGTACATAATCTCCTTTGTCACTATTTGCGCAATCATACTGACAGTTAGGGTACGCTACGAGTCTCGCCTTTCTGAGACAACAAATTCGGGAAGTTCAGATAAAAAATCAATTGTTATTGGCTGTGGAGATTCTGGGCAGCTGCTCGTTAAAACCATTCTTTCCGGACGAGCCAGACTTGCCCCGCCAATCTGCATTCTTGATGAAGACACTCGCTCTCACGGCAACCGCATACACGGGATTAAAGTTGCTGGCGGTATAAAAGAGGTTAAAAATCTCTTGCAAAGATACAAGGAAGTCAGTGAAATTTACGTCACGGCTGAAGGTCTGCAACCAGAACAATATCTATTTCTAGAATCGACAGCAAAGCAATTTGGCTGCGCCTTAAGACAGTTCGATTCCTTTGAGGATATTTTTCTAAAAACGTTCTCGGATGATTATTCCCCGGAACCACTTCACCGAGAAAAACATTTAGATCACAGCACAAGCCTGATTAATATATATAAAGGCAAATCAATTCTTATTACTGGAGCTGGGGGAAGTATCGGCTCTGAGATAGTCAGGCAGCTGTGCACACTCTCACCCAAGCACCTTTTCTTAATAGACTCAAACGAGTTTAATCTCTTTAAGCTTCAACACGAACTCCGCAGGATGCCTCACGCTCCCAGCACGACATATCAACTCGCTGACGTTAAAGATGTAGAGCGAGTAAGGAATGTCTTAAACAGGCACCAACCAGACTACGTTTTTCATGCAGCTGCCTATAAGCACGTACCCCTTTGTGAAGAGAATCCAGGAGAAGCATTTAAAACAAATGTCCTCGGCACTCGGAACGTACTTAACGCTTGCGTCACTACTGGAGTAAAAAATTTCACGCTCATCTCAACAGACAAGGCAGTCGATCCTATGAGCATTATGGGAGTAACGAAGAAGATAGCAGAGTCACTCGTAGAGTTAACCTGCAACAATGCTGAGTCACTTCAAGCTTCTATAGTGCGTTTTGGCAATGTGGCGAATAGTGCCGGGAGTGTTATCCCACTTTTTCGAGACCAGATCCTTATAGGAGGGCCTGTTACTGTTACCCACCCTGAGGTTAAGCGATACTTCATGTCCACTCATGAAGCAGTACAACTTACCCTTATGACTGGCGCATTTAAAAACAAGCTCGATAAGCTTATTCTTGATATGGGTAAGGAGATACTTCTTACAGATCTCGCCAAAGAGATGATAGCCTTCTATAACCGCCCAAACATTGAGATCTCTTACATCGGACTTCGCCCCGGAGAGAAGCTCACGGAGGAACTCATTAATGCTGAAGAGATACTTGAAGACACTGAGTTCGACAAAATCAAACGCGTAAAGAGCACAGCAAATCCATCGCCAGCTCTACTTGAAGAAATCTCCAAGCTCTCACAAGCACTTGGGAGCATGACACACGAAGATGCAGCGGTTGCCATCAAGAACCTACTGACCGTCATTGCGAGGAGCGTCCCGTAAGGCATTTTGCTGAAAGTAAAATAGCCAAGTCGTAGACCGAACGACAGCCTGTCGTCCGAAGCTTCATGCGAAGGATGACGGCAATCTCCCCAGAATATCTTCCCGTCATTGCGAGGAGCTGAGGTCAAAGACCGAACGACGAAGCAATCTCCCCATACTAATCAGAACATTTATTAACCGCAGAGGACGCAAAGAGCGCAAAGAAGGTTTGAATGAGTATCCTGACATCACCGAAGAAGCTTCTGTTCTCTACATAATCTAAATCAGATGCGAGCTTTTGTGGCAAAAGTTCGTTGATATAAAATTCTTCAGGATTCTCAACCTCGCTTAGCACCTTCTCCTCATTTATAAATCTTAGCTGAGTTATGCCAGCGAGACCCGGACGTACCGAACAGATACGTTTAAATTCATCAGGGTAGTGCTTCGCGTACTCAGGCACTTCCGGACGTGGTCCGACAAAGCTCATATCACCTCTTAAGATATTCCAAAGTTGCGGCAGCTCATCGAGACGATATTTACGAAGAAACCTTCCGAGCGATGTGATCCGCGAATCATTTGCAATAGTTACTTTGCGCGTTTGTTCCTTAGGGGTATCTGTCATGCTCCTAAATTTAAATATGAAAAATGGACGCATACCTCTACCGAGACGAGCCTGTGTATAAAATACAGATCCTTTAGATGTAAACTTCACAAGACCCGCAAGAAGGATTAGGAGCGGAGAAAAAACTATGAGCGCAACGAGTGAGACAATAAAATCAAAGAGTCTCTTCACGTATCTTACCTCTTAAACTTCTTACCAATCTCAAACACTGCAGAAACCACATCAGCAACATCCTGATCTGACATTAAGGGGTAAAGTGGCAGCGATATCATACGTTCATAAAGATACTCAGCATTAGGGAAGCTCCCCTTCTTCCATCCGTACTTGTCTTTATAATAAGGATGGAAATGAATAGGGATAAAATGCACACTCGTGCCGATATTTCTAGAGCTAAGCTCATTGATAAACCTATCTCTCTCAAGAGTTAACGCCTCAGGCCTTAGTACTATTGGATAGAGATGATGTGCATGCTTGGTGCCAGCTCTAGAAGTCTGCTGAAAGGACTCTAAGAAAGGAGATTCTTTAAAACTGTCGTTATACACGCCTACAATGGCTGCGCGACGCTCATTTATACGATCAAGCTTTTTTAGCTGCTCAAGCCCCAGTGCCGCTAAGACATCTGGCATATTATACTTGTACCCCGGAGCTACTACTTCATAAAACCAAGAGCCAGATTTTTCATAACGCTTCCAAGCGTCTTTACTTAGCCCGTGAAGAGCAAGAACTCTACACCGCTCCAGAAACTCCTCATCCTGCGATACCAGCATTCCGCCTTCTGCAGAAGTAATATTTTTTGTGGCATAGAAAGAGAACGATGCAGCCTGAGAGTTTTGACCTATCTTTCTGGAAGCATATTCCGCTCCAACAGCGTGGGCACAATCTTCAAGGACAAAAAGTTTCTGTTTTTGAGCTATCCCGTTAATCGCATCCATATCACAGGGCAAGCCACTGTAATGCACAGGGAGGAGTGCCTTAACACTTTCATCAAGAGCCTGTTCAACATGAGGGGCTGAAATATTTCCAGTCTCTACCTCAACATCAGCAAGTATTGGCGTTGCTCCAATATGCTCAATCACGTTTACCGTCGAACAAAAAGTAAGCGGAGACGTTACAACGCTGTCTCCCTTCCCAATATCCATTGCTTTTAAGGCGATATGCATTCCCGCCGTGCATGAATTTAAAGCAAGCGCTGAACGTGCCCCACTGTACTTGCGAAAGGCCTCTTCAAACTCAGCTGCAACAGGTCCAGTAGTTAGCCAATCTGAATCAAGGACCTCGAGAATCCGTTTTTTCTCCTCTTCTCCAGTAGTAGATCTTGAAAATGGTAAATATGAATCTCTCACTGTGACTCTAACCTTGCTTCTTCTTGAGTCTGACATCGCACACCACTGCGTGACATCCAGCCTACAACCTTGGCAGGAGCACCCGCAACAAGAGCAAACTCCGGAACATCCTTCGTAACGACACTACCGGCGGCAACGAATGCATACTCATTTATAGTAGTCCCACATACAACAGTGCAATTCGCTCCGAGAGTAGCTCCACGCTTAACAAGAGTCTTCAGATAATGGTCTCCTCCTCTCTGTGGGAACTCGCATCTCGGATTTTTTACATTCGTAAATACCATAGAAGGGCCACAAAATACGCTATCTTGAAGCTCTACCCCTTCATAAACCGAGACGTTATTTTGAATCTTGCAATTCTTTCCTATCTTAACATTCGGAGCAACAAACACATTCTGCCCAAACGTGCTTCCCTCGCCTATCTGGGAACCAGTTGAAATATGACAAAAGTGCCAAACCTTAACATCTTCACCAAGAACAGCACCCTCATCAACACATGCAGTTGGATGGATCTGTGCGCCTTTCTTCATGAGCTCTCACCTCCCTTAAAATTTAGAAGAGACTCTTGAGCCCTCTCTAAAACTTTCATAACACGCAGGGCATGTTGGCCATCAACGAGTGGCGTCTTATTATTCTCAATACAATCTACAAAGTGAGCGATTTCATTTTCAAGAGGTCTCTCTTTTGTAAGTGAGATTTCTCTAACTCCCTTATCACGCTTTTCAGGCACCCCCTCTACAAGATCAAACCCTTTATCATAAAAGAGTAGCGTTCCGCCTTGCGGGTTATCCTCAAAAACCAGCATACCCTTATCCCCTATAACTACGAGTCTATGCTCCTTAAATGGATGCAACCAGGAAACATGAATGTGCGCTTGAATATTCTCACCATAGGTAAGATGCGTAACAGTCACATCATGTACTCCAGATTGGACATAAGCTCCGCCCCGTGAAAAAACATGCTCAGGCTCGATCCCTATGAAATAGTCTAATATCGCTATATCATGAGGGGCAAATGACCACAGAATGTTCTCTTCCTGTCTCAAACGCCCAAGGTTGAGTCTGTTACTATAAATATACTGCAGATCTCCAACTTGGCCACCTGCAATTATCTCCTTCATCTTCACGATTGCCGGATGAAAGAGGAGAAGGTGGCCGACCATGAGCTTTAAGTCTCTGGTCTCTGCCAATTCACAGAGTTCTTTTACATGTGCAGAATACAGAGCCATAGGCTTCTCCACGAGCACATGCTTACCAGCTTCAAGACACTTTCTGCCTATTTCATAATGAGAGGAGGCGGGGGTTACAACAATTACTGAATCTACATCCGAATCAAGCACCGTATGTAAATCGTCTGTAACAATAACTTTCGGTAAAATCTTATGTACGCTCTTTAGTGCATCCTGACCCAGCTCAACTACATATCGAAGCTTACCACCGGAGAGAGAGGATAAAGTCCTAACATGGTTCATACCCCATTTCCCAGCTCCAATTACAGCAATTGTGATAGGCATACTGACTCCAGTCCTGTGTGACGATTAAAAGGTCTCTTACTGTTGCACCTTTAAGGTAATATACATAAGATCTACAATAGAGTATCAGAGTAAGATGAAATTAAACTCGTGTAGAATTTTGTTGCGTCACCCCCCCTCAATCCTTTATCAACTCACAACCTGTATTATTATCGCTATTAGTGTCGTTTTTTTACTTCATCTCAGCAAGGATAAAAATACGGAACTACCTACCAGAATTCTCACAAAGAATACTGAATTCATGAGCGATTGTTTCTTCTATAGTGCTAAACATGCCCCTTTCGCTGAGATGATTGATGGGAATGGCAAAACGATTCACAATTGGGGGACCCATGAATCTAAAAAGAGTTGGCACTTTGCCACATATCTGGGGGGGAAAAATATCGCTATAGTTGAAAAGGACAAAAAAGTAGCCATTCTCAGCGCACAATCCAAAGCTCTATGGGAACTTCCAGGACGCTACCATCATCGCATTCTACCGATTCATGATGGAAACTACCTAAGTCTTAGAAGAGGTCCATACAAAGTGCGTTACAAAGGGGAAACTATAGCAATAGTAGGAGAATGGATTCACGTAATTAGCAGTTCAGGCAAACTACTTTCTTCGCATTCGCTATCAGATATCCTCTTCCCATTTTTGGAGGTACAAGTAATAGAGAAGGCAAAGGAATACGCTAAAAAAATTGCTTTTACTAATTTAAAGCCAGATACACCTGCCGATGTATTTCATATAAACTCAATTGACCTCATCTCTTTTCCATCAGATCACCAACTACATGATGCCGCAATTGTACTTACCATCTCAGAAGCAAATGCTCTAGTCATACTAGATAAAACCTTTAAGAAAGTACTTCTTTGGAGACGAATCAGTGATGAATTTATCCACGCTGGCATTGTTTCCAATAATCAAAATGTAGTCTTCTTTGATAATGGCAGAGAAAGAAAATATTCCAGAGCAATCGAGTACAGCCTTTTAGAGAACCGGGAGAGGTGGTCTTGCGATAATATATCAGGCCACTCATTCTTCACAGAAGATAGAGGCAGTGTCATCAAAATAGGCCTGCAAAGATATCTTATTACTGTAACTCAACAAGGATTTGCCTCTATAGTTAATGAAGAATGTAAGAACTTATGGACTTTTATGAGCAAGCCAAACATAAAAAACCTCCCCTCAAGACAAATATATAGGATGGAACATATTCCAAACTGCAACTAGTGCAACTATTTTTCAAGGCTCCATGGAGAAGAGATTGGCAACTCGAAATCCGCTCTGAACTTTCCTCACGATAATTAGTTTTCTCCTAAAGATAGTAGATCCGCCACTAAGATAGAGTATTCGATAAACACTTAAATGACTTTATTCAATACATCATAGAGAAGTCCAAACCCAAAGTTGTTCCTGACGCAATATTTAATTTCTGCTGTGTAAGGATATCACCGACGTCCTCAACTTTTTCAATACGATGAATAGTAGTGCCAATATTCAAGCAGTAGTGGCAATACCACCAAAATATCGGCATTGGACTGCCACACTCTGGTTGAAATGAAGGATGAGCATTGGTAGCCAACTTGGAAGGATAGAGGTGAACCTCAATACTCAGCCCTCATGCATAAATAGTGCGCACAGCAACTGGGACACGCTAGACGGAAATATTTACAAAAGAGACCTATATATCCTGCATTAAATTCCAATAAGCACCCATCTTATGCATTGGGTTCCACACGCTGGTAATGTAGTATTTCTATCACTTTAATCCACTTGGCAGCATAGATAGAGTGACCTCGCCCCTAGATTATGATATTACTCAGGCTTTGCACTGACGATTTTGGGGTCAGGTCATGATTGCTAATAAAACAATCAACCATATATCTAGTTTTTTTTCAGAATACAAGCCATCTTTCAAGAACGATACAATTGTTAGCTTTGTAGGAACTTTCTCCTCTCGCCTGATTTCTTTTGCGTTTCTTCCTCTACTAACTATCGTTTATAGCCCGGCTGAATATGGCGTATGGTCATTATTAATTGCCGCTGCAACATGCTTAATGCCTCTAGCAACATTAAGGTATGAAATTCCAATTGTACTATCAGATGACGATAGTGGCGCAATTGCTCTATCGTGGTTAATTATTTGCTCCTCGCTTTGCATCTCGATACTCTCTGGTATTCCTATCTATTTTTTCAAAGATGATCTCGCTGAATTTTTAAACTTATCAAAACACCAAATCAATCTCATTTTCATCGTACCTCTTATTGTATTACTCACAACGCTTCAAGTAGTTCTTCACGCATGGCTGACACGCAAAGCATCATACCGAGCCATTGCTATCGCTCAAATTTCACAGACTTGCACCACCACCTTCCTAGCTATTTTATTACCAACTATTTTTAACGCCAACGCATTTATATTTATCATAGCATCTCTATCTGGCTTACTAGCTGGAAACGCTGTCTATATATACGCTTTTATTAAGTCTACCCTTATATGCTCTCCAATCGCCTCTCTTAAGCTATTGAAAGAGACGGGCCTAAAGTACAAGGTCTACCCGCTTTACATGGTCCCATATTCTCTAAGTACAAATTTTAGTGAAAGAATTTTCCAAGTACTCCTCGCAACTAACTTCTCGGTGAGCACACTTGGAACTTATTTTGTAGCGCGGCAACTTGTGAATACACCAATGGGAGTTGTGACTTCATCTATCAAACAAGTATTTTTTCCCTATATTCTTCGTGAGAAAGATTCTCTTAAAAGAAAAAAGTCTATCTCCGAAATTCTATTCCTAATCAATACGCTACAAATGCCTATCCTCGCATATGGCATTATATATTTACCTGAAATCATTACTTTGATTGTAGGCGATAGATGGAAGACCCTCGGTTCATTCGTGTATTGGTTGATATTTCCAGCGAGCGCACTCGTACATACAGAGTGGCTAGATCGGATGTATGACATATGCAACAAGCAAAAATTTGCAGTGTTTTTGCAAGTTATATCTGATGCCAGCTTATTAGCTGTGATCATTTACTGCATCGCAAACCGCACAACAGAATTAGATAGTGTCGCCTATTTGTCGATTACAATTGCAGCTTACAACATACTTTGGCTATGGATTACCCTCTTAATCGCAGACTTTGCTATTTCTGATATCATACTTTTTTTTGTTAAATCATTATTTTCTTTCATACTGTATGTTGCTATATTTACTTTAATTAATAGCTTGTTCTCATTTTTAGTTTGCGCCTTGATTGGCATAGTTTACTTATCCTTGCACACCATCTATGTTTTAATATCGGCTTACACAACTACAAACAAGAATTAGTATTCATACATATTCTCGTCGCACCCTAATATTCCCATGGTAATTTACAAAGCTAAAAATAGATGGAGAAAGTTTTGGCAAGGCAAAAACGATCCGTTGCATAGAGCATATACCGACAATGACTTTGAAAGAATCGCTTCTGAGATTAAATTACTATTTAATATTTCAGGAACTAAGTTCAATTCTGTACTTGAATTAGGGTGCGGAAATGGAGAATTCTATGAACGACTAGGTTTTTCGGATGCCCATTATGTTGGTGTAGATATCTCAGATGCCATGATTAAGAAGTTCAGAGATTCATACCCAAAAGCGGAACTGTATATTCAAGATTTAATCGAATTTGAATCAAGTAACAGGTTTGACTTGGTTTTCACAAGTGGAGTAATTCAATATCTAAGACTCGACGAATTTGCTCTTCACATACGTAATATGAGCAAACTACTGAATCCAAGCGGTACCATTATTCATTCCTTTGTACCATGGAAAACGCTACGCTGGCAGTACCTAAAAGGCAATTTTAGTCCTCTTCTTGAAAGGAAACCATCACGTGAAATTATCGCAGCGTTATTAGCTTATTTCAGGATCAAGGATGACGGGATAGGAAATTGGTTTAATATTTCTGATGTACGTAACGTAGTCAAGTATGAAGGTTTAAAAGTTTCTTTTTATGGTTCTTTATACTATCCTTATCGCTTCCATATGCTAATAGAGCCTGCTATAGATTGAGAATATTAACGCATAGATCAAACGATCTTTAAAAAGCTAATTTATAAGTGGTAGTTTACAAAATGGAGTCTTACGTATCGCATAATAAATTCGTCGTGCGGAAGACATTGAGCGGTAATGACGCTCAATTCCTGAAATCATACTGCCCTCAAAATCATAATTGCGAATACTTTTTGGTAAACAATTTAAGAGTTTGCTAATAAGATAGGGGACGCCACTGACACGTCCTCTCTTAGAAACAGGGATAAGGTGGTATGCATCAGCCTGATCCCAAACTACAAATATCGAGGTAGTTAAATCCTGACTTTCATCTCTTAAGCTAAATATCTCTCCCCAATTTTTACCAATACAGAGTCTATAGATTAATTGAAAAGTATCATAGCTATAAAAAACTTTCCTACCTAACACTTCACAACTATCTCTCAAAAAACTATAAAACTCCTCTGGATCAGTTCCTCTTTCAAAAGAAAACATTTGCTCTCCAGCAGCCAGATTACGTTTCTGGCTAGAGTGCAATGAATTGCAAAAGTCATTTTCATGTATAGCCTCAAATCGATACGTATAGCGTGGAGAAACCTTGAAATCTGCTTCAATATATGGAAGAAAACAGTCTATATAATGTGAGCTTCTGCTCGTAAGATAGTTATATTTATCCAGCTTGGAAATAAAATATCGCTGTGCATCGTGTAATACAGCCGTTCGATGGTATAGGCTCTTATCAAGTACTGATGAATCCGCCCACATTCCTAAAAATTGTGTAAGTGGTGGCATTGAAGAGACTTTTATTCCATACCTCCTAGTTTCATAAACTGTATACGTAGCTACTATATTATTATTAACTTCATAGAAAAACGCTCTCCATTTACCATTCCCAGCAACGGCATCTAGCCACTCTGCTTTTAGAAAAATGGGAACATGCGGTTGTCGATTGACAAAATCCAAATATTTTATTCTATCGTCCGATTCTTGATGCATAGCTAAAGGTCATTATTTCATACATACAGATTTAGTGAACAAGTCTCGGTCAAGGGCTGTGGATAAACACGAATTATGCCAGAGGAGACTAAAACAGCCATGCACAGTGGAGCATGATTTTTTAAGATCGAGAATATATTCTAATGCCTCTAAATTATTGAATCCCATGTAATTATCATCAAGTAAAGTACGCTCCATGGCAATGAGAGGTTGTTCTGTAACATTAATTTTACGACATTCTTTCAAACTCCAAAGCGGAAATGCATGGCAAGTACCAAAACGAAAGCCAGGAATATCCGCATACCCTCCGGTGCAATCCTCACCAATGCCAGCTTGCTCAAGGATTGATGGTGTCATGAAGGTATTCCAACGTAAATAATGAAAGCGATGAGAATGAGGTTCAGAGCCTATATTAAGCTTATCACAGACATCCAAGAGTAATTTGAATTCTTGCGCCAATAAGCATGCATCATTGTAAGCATGATAAGAACCATGTAATCCGATTGAATGACCTCGCCGATCAATATGTCTAACAATTTCTTGTATTCGCGAATCAGTTAAACAGTAGTCATCAGCGTTATAGGTAGCCTCAGTATTCGCGAGGAAATAAAATGTACTTTTCACCCCATTGCATTCGGCTACATCCATAATCAAATCAAAGGTGTCGTAGGGATCCCGAAAAGAGGAGCCAAATTGAGAAAGAGTCCAGCTAAGAGGTGAGAGTATTATTGAAAATAGGCTTTGATGATTACGAAGCATGAAACGTGCGCTTCTTTCAAATGAAGCCCACATGCTCTTACTATAAAAAAGATACGGCCAATCCACATCGTGTGAAAGCCGCATTTGATTATCCGCAGAAACAATCGGAAGATTATCAATCTGAGGAACTTGCTTAAGAAAAATTATTCGGAGAGCGTCAATCCACTCATCTAGGACTGGACGATGAAGCAAATTATTCCTCCATGCGAAACTCCTAAGTGCCGAGAATCTCCCATGGGAATCTCTCTCAGAATCAACTACTTGTTCCCAACCAGTTAAGTAGAAAAAGAACATTCCTATAATATCAGCTCTCAAAATAGAATGTTCATCTTGCACAAGTTCGGGCGAACCATAGAAAACAGGCAAAGGATCAGAAACTCCTTCAATGGATAAATACTCAGGGGCTTCCGGAAGACAAGCCTGCGAATAGGCAACTTTGCCTCGTAGCATATCAAAATAGACATCTTTAACAACAAGCTTTAGACCACCCGGCATTTCCAGAAGGTACTCGGACGTATTCCCATATCTATATGAGACTTGAAAACCAAGCCGCTGACAAAAAATGTAGTCGCAAACATAGATCTTTTCACTTTCAAAAGACTCCGTGAGATGTATTATAATATTCATTTAGTTTAATACTATTCATAGTAACGAGTAAATCTCACTACCCAACTTACCACTGTTCATTATCTTCAAGTATACATCAAATGAAAATACTATTTGTGGCTAATAACGATATAGGGGAAATGAGTGGCGTGAGTGATAAAATCATCCGCCAATTAAGCACATGGCATTCTTTCGGACATAATACGCTTTTCTATTCCCTAAGCACTTCTACTATTTATAGTTTTGATAAGTTACCCAAAAATGAAGTGCCCCCAAATCACACAAAAAGCGCACGCTTCATCACTCTCATGCGTATGTTTCTTGGCTCTAGTAAGCTTAAAAAAATCATATTATCTCACCAGATAGATATCGTTTATTGCAGAGAAATCCACTACACCCCATTTCTTAAGAAAGCTTTTAAGAGTGTTCCATTAATACTAGAGATAAACTCAGACTCTCACATTGAAAACAGAAAGCGATCATTCTTTAATTGGTTTTATCACCTACTTACGGCAAATAAATTAGCCACTCTCGCTAATGGTATTGTCACTGTCACAGAGGAGCTCAAAAGAAGCATACCCTGCTCAGATATCCCTATACGTGTGATCCCTAATGGGGCAACTCTTACTGGTAGACCAAGCACCTCGAGCTCTCAGAGTACTAGACCTAAAGCCATAATGCTTGCCTCAGGGAGTCAATACTGGCAAGGAATCGATAAGGTTGAAAAACTAGCTCAGATCTTGGCTGATATAGATTTTTATATAATTGGCGTTAAGAGAGCTAACACAAAGAACTTGTATTATACCTCATATCTCACTGGTTCAGAACTCGATTCGCTCATAAGCAAAGCCGATGTTGGCATTAGCACATTGGCCCTACATAGAAAGGGAATGAACGATGCATGCCCTTTGAAATCAAGGACATATATGAGCCGTGGCCTTCCTTTTATATATGCTTATAATGATCCCGATATTGCTGACGAGCATGAATACTTTCTAAAAATTCCTAATACCGAAGACAACATTGAACAGAGTGCACTCCAAATAAGAGATTTCATTAAAATGGCCACTGAGCATCGAAATCAGATCAGGAATAAGGTTTTTAGCTATGGCGCGTCTTACATATCTCAAACCGAGAAGGAGAAGGAGCGCCTAGCATTTTTTGACTTAATTCGATCAGCTGAACTAAACGATTAAAATCTTCATAAGAGAGTCCATACCCCACTCAGCGCAATCATGCTTGTAATAACACGCCATGAAATACATTTAGAATTTTATTTGATAAAATACTCCAATCTAACTCTTTAACATGTTCTCTACCATTGCTTCTTGGCAATTCACTCAAGATCTGAATCGCAGCATTTGCTAGCGCGTCTACGTTTCTATCGCATACTATTGAACATGAGGTGTTTTCAAGCTGCTGAGCGACATCACCAACATCTACAGAGACGACAGGCAAGTTACACGCCATTGCTTCTTTGACAACATTGGGCGAGCCTTCAAAATCACTTGTAACCAACAAGACATCAGACGCATTCATACAGTCAACGACCTTTTCCTGCTCAGTTTTTCCATTCAGGACGTGAAGACAAGCATGAGGAAAAACCTCCTGTACTCTACCTAGAACTTGCTTTGCGAGATCTAAGCGCTTGAGTACTGGATGCCTACTCGCGTTAAAAAGCACTACTGGCACTGAAGGGCTCCACCCAAGAGCTTCCCTTCTCTCGCTACGATCTGCTGGTTTAAACAAGCCTAGATCTAGTCCGTCTGGTATAACTACAATTTTTTTCGAAATATCGCCGACCACGCTAGCTAATTGCTTACTAACACAGATGATAGCACGAGTTCTTGTTGAGCTTGCAGCCATCTTGGACAGAAAGAGTCTGCACGAGTTCACCAAGCTAGAGTCCCCCCTAACAGGATTAAGATCACTACCTCGAAATGTCACTACGACCGGAGATTTTGCAAGCCTACTGGTGAACAGTGCAGTGACTGTTCCATAATTTGCGTGAATGATATCAGGGCGAAATGAATCTTGTTCGAGCCGAAATCGTCTCACCTCACCAAGTAGAACTATTGGATTGATGCGAGATTTTAAATAAAATTCCTTAACTTCGTGCCCAGCGCTTCTCAGATACCTATTCTGATGAACCACAAACTGCATATGTCCTTGGCCACCATGAGGTATGACAGATAGAATCTTCAATTTAAAGATTTCTCCATGCCTGCAGCAAAAGAATAGTAATAATCTAAAATCTCCATGACAAATAGCAAATGAGAGTTCTAGTTTTATATTATTAGTTCCGACTTTGATTTTGTAAAGATTACAACTCGAGGAAGTGTACTAACTAAATGACGCACTCTCAAAACCGAAACCTGATCGCTGCTTAGCAACACCAAGCACACAACACCAAGTTGCTAAACCCCACAAAACATAGCTAATATCCATTGACGCAGAACACCCACAATCTGTAACATGACCTCATATGCAAAACGAACTCTCCTCATTTGAGCAATTCTTAGCTACCCAAAAAACTGCTATTCCCTATGGGGATTTCGTACTCAATATTTTTATCGCGGCCACCCTTGCTGCTATATTGAGAATTTTGTATGTCAGACACGGACGCTCAATCTCAAATAGGGAGGCGTTTGCTACAAACTTTGTGCTCCTTACCGTCATTACTGTTCTCATCATTTCTATAGTTAAGTCGTCTCTCGCACTCTCACTGGGCTTAGTAGGTGCCTTATCTGTAATCAGATTTCGTACGGCCATTAAAGAACCAGAAGAACTAACTTACCTCTTCCTTTGTATTGCCATCGGACTTGGACTGGGCGCCTCTCAAGTTGTAATTACAATCATTGCGTTTGCGATCATATGCCTTTTAATTCTGTTATTTAATTTTGTGAATCAAACGAAAACAAACCTTTCACTATTGCAAATAGTTCTTTCTGACTCATCAGGAGTGAGCTCACAAGATCTAGTTGATTGCATCAAAAAATACTGCTCTTCGGTCTCACTCTCTAGGTACACTGAATCTCCAAGCAACTTAGAGATGTATCTTTATATTACTATTGATAGTTACCGGGACATGGACGACATGAGAGCGGCAATCAAAAACTTACATCCAAACTCAGAGATTTCATTCCTAGAGAATGCAATGGTATGCTAGTAATAAAAGCAAGAAAGAAGGCAGACTACGAAAGTAGCATTTCAAAGCTTACTAAGAATTACCTGCAAAGTAGAAAATCCTTTATAAGACATGCACTGTTCTTACTCTTCTGCACATTCTTCTTTATGTTTGGATATGTACTACACGCACGCAAAGAAACCTTCAATGTGGTCCAGATTCATTCTCTACTTCCAACATGGGGACAGATTGCCCATAAACTCAACATTATCGACCTAGATACTGAACATATTGACCTACATATAAGCTATAAAAACTTTCAACTTCTTAGCTTTAAAAGAAACAAAGCGCTTGAACGGGGGAAAATACTCGTAGAAGAAGATTCTTATGTCCCTGTTAAAGTTGAACACAATAACACGATCCTGCACGGTAAAATAAGACTAAAAGGTGGGGCACTTGATCATGTGCGAGAAGATTCATGGTCTTACAGAATCAAACTCGATGGTGCCAGTAATCTCTTCGGCCTTAAACGGTTTTCAGTCCAACGCCCTGAAACGAGAGGAAACTTATCCGAGTGGGGTTTCTATCAATATCTACTTCATGAAAAACTCATAGCACTAAAGTATGACTTCATCACACTGGCCGTTAACGGCAAAAAAAAAGCAATATACGCCCTCGAGGAAAGCTTTTCCAAGGAACTACTTGAGCGAAATGAACGACGAGAGTCAGTTATTCTTAAATTCGACGAGTCTTTATATGTTAATAAAGCCAAAACTACCGGTGGAGATGCCTTAAGCCAGAGCGATCAATTCTTTTCTGCCCCGATTACGTCATTTTCAACCCCTCGGGTTATGAAGACTCCGCACCTCGAACAGCACCTCCAACAAGGAAAACTGCTTTTGACAAAATTTCGATCAGGCAAAATCAAAGCCAGAGACGCATTTAATATTGAAAAGAGTGCGCGACTCTTTGCCGCCATTGATCTCTTTTCAGCCACCCACGCCATACGCTGGAAAAATATTCGTTTTTACTACAATCCTCTTGAGCAAAAGCTAGAACTCATAGCATACGATGCATTTGGAGAAGGCTCAAAACAGATACCACACATTGATAATCTTCTCTATCATGGATGGAAGGATCACTTTTTACATAAATACTCTGTGCACGAGTGGCTAGATCTCTTTTTTTCAGATCAAGCTTTTGTCACTCACTATTTCCAAGAACTAAAAAGATTAACTGCCCCTGGATACCTTGAAAACTTTCTCCGTGCCATCACCCCATCATTGATTAAGAAGCAAAAGTTACTGAGCATTCACGACCCAAACTACAGCTTCAACATAGAACAGCTCCTTTCAAACCGAGATAAAATTAAAAGCTTCCTATCATCACGACTTGACCCTAATGTATATCTTTCTCTTCAGGACACATCGAAGAAGCTCTATCGTGTAAGTGTCGAGAACAGAAGTTTCATCCCCCTTGAGCTTAAAAGTATTAATTGCAGCACCGAAAAAGGCACGACCACTGTAACGCTCCCCTCTAATTCGGTTGAGGGTAAGACGACAGGCCTACCACTTGATCTGAGTCTTATCACTGATGAGCTTAAACTACCCGAAGAATGTCATCGGTCAGCGAAAAATCGTCATTCATCTGAGCACTTCTATGCAGATATGAGCGTGACTTATTCACTCGTTACCGGGGAGCAACGAAATGCTTCCTTGCGCTACGATTCACCGAGCTATGCTTCTAATCCAAGCATCTCTAGCCAGTATCATACATTCGCGAATCAACTCTACTTTCACAAAGCACTACTTACACCAAAGTCTGAGAGAGTGATTTCATATGGCCCTGGAAACGTGTACCTTTCCGAGCTCATCGTTATCCCTGCTGGATTCCAAGTGAAAATTAAGGCCGGGACAAAAATATACTTCGATAATAATGCCGCGCTCATTTCATATTCCCCCTTCCATGCGACAGGAACCTCTGCTGAGCCAATCGAGTTTATTGGCTCAGGTCCCGGAAACGGACTTGCCATTCTCTCCACTGACGCAGAATCGATCATCCAAAATACCCGTTTCATAAACATGTATCCTCCTCTCACTGAGAGCCTTTCGTACACAGGATCCGTTACTTTTTACGAAGCTGACGTAAGAATGCAAGATTGCACCTTCTCTCATAACATCGCGGAAGATGCACTTAACATCGTGAGAAGCGAGCTCTCCTTGAAGAATATTAAGTTTATGTCTTGCGAGAGTGATTGCCTTGACATTGATTTTTCAAAAGGCAAGATTCGTGAGATCACAATTAAGAAAAGTAAGAATGACGGCATAGATCTCTCGGGGTCTAAGGTAAGTATCACTAATGCTAACATCTCTGATGCAAACGACAAAGCCATTAGCGTGGGAGAAGCAAGTCGTGTAACTATTCACAACTCAAAGGTGCTAGATGCTTTTTCTTGTATCGCCAGCAAGGATAATTCTATTCTAGATATAGAACAGCTTGCTCTCAAAAATTGCACCGTTGGCTTAACATCCTATGTTAAAAAGCCAGAATATGGCCCGGGAAGAATCAACGGAAACAAAGTAAAGTTTGAGAATGTATCACATTTAGCGCTTGTTGATGAATACTCCGATATTGTGCTCTCGGATTATCCAGATCTTCTAGCAAAACAAGATCCAACTCTACTTGATCAAATTAAATATGGGAACTAAGTACCTAATACAGAGTTTTCTACTTTTAGGCATGATCTTCCTGCCGTTGTACTCACAGGGCCAGTCAAAAGTTATAAGAAAAGCAGAATCAACTTCCTTCTATATAGCGGGTCACGCATATGGTCAGAGCCGAGCCAGTACTGTCGGTATTTATCCACCTCTTTATTCTTATTTAAAACAACATCCAGCTGACTTTATTGTTTATGCTGGTGATTTCGTCAGAAGATGCGACAAACATTCGTTGAGCGCTTTTGAGCAGCAGATGAAAAAACTCGAGTATCAATATTATCTAGCTCTTGGTAATCACGACTACGGTAGACCTTGTAAGGATCTGATCACAAAAAAATGGGGCAACTTACACTACTCTGTACAATTAAAAAACGTACTGCTTCTGTTTCTCAACAGTCAGGAGTCATTTCCAAATATTGCGGCTAAACAACTTCATATGGTTGATGCACAAATTAAGGATTCAACCTCACAGATCGTCTTTCTCTTCCTTCACGAGCTCCTCTGGTTAGACAATAGATGGAAGCACCGAGGCGTGAGCGGCAACGGATTCTCCAGATATCCATACCTCAAGAATGGAAATTTTAGAAAACTCTTACTACCACTCTTACAATCGTACTCAAATAAGCAGATTTATGTGATAGCTGGTGATACTGGCCACGCGGGAAAATCAATCCCTGCGTATTGGGAGAAGCTTGCGAATGTTACATTACTTGCTACTGGCATGGGGAATGGCATTGATGATAACATACTAGGCGTGGAGATAAACAAAGGCCAAGTCGAGGTACGTCTTATTCCCTTAAATGACACCACTATGTTGCAACCCATAACCGAACACAGTGCCAATCACTACAGATCTTATCTTCCACTTTACGTAGACGAATACCTCTGGCTGATGTCACTACTTGTAGGAGCACTTTACCTAACATTTCGCATACGAAGATGATTACACTGCAATCCCTTCAAACAATTGAATCCAGTGAATATCGCCGCGAAATAAAATTCACATACCCGAGTACCTTAGACAAAAAAAGTGTTTGTGCTCGCATCCTTCTTAACACGGCAGGCTTCCAAGAAATTTACAACGGGAGAAGCGTGCACAGCCTCTATTATGATACTCCCGATTTTAAAATGCTCAATGACACTTTGGCTGGTACATTTCTAAGAGCGAAGTTCCGAACAAGATGGTACAATAATGACCCCTCGCTCTCTCTCCAGTTTGAGATCAAGGCAAAGCGAGGACAAGTTAATCAAAAACATGTTAAGAAACTATCGGAGTTCCCAACTGCACGCGATCTAAAACTTCTCTATCCCTCACTCTTACTAAAACCCATAGCGTTTGTAACATACAACCGACGCTACTTCCTCTCTCAATGTAATTGCTATAGACTCACACTTGACACAGAGATAAAGTTCTCAAAATACTCGAGAGAAAACCTCGCAGTACATCCGAGCTTGCCATATTCTCATAATGTTATCGAAATTAAGTACAACTCAAACGACGAAAGAAATGTTACAAAGATAACAAACCAACTGGGACTACGACTTAGCAAGAACTCAAAATACTCATCAGCAATCGAAAATCTATTCTGACGTGGTTCTACCATCAATCAACAACAAGCGCTCAACCCACTTGCGTACATTCACTTTCCATGTGAATTCTTTTAAAAATGTCGAAAAGCTAGCATGAAAATAAGCAGATCTCACATTTTGCATATCACTCAGTTTCTCTATAGTAGCCGCAATCTGCTCTATATTCCTGTCTCGAAAGACAAAGTCTGGCTGATACCTTTCAACAATTGTAGAAGTATCATCATCACCAATATACATCGTGGGAACCCTGCATGAGAGGGCAGTAAACACCTTAGCTGAACGAACGGCTGGATCAGGGTGATTCATGACGCAGAGTGCAAGGAAAGAAGTGTGGTAAATACCATATATTTGCTGCAAAGAGACTGGTGGTAGAAAAGTAATATTGGTTAAGCGCTGGTTCTGTGCATACGCTAATAATCTTTCCTTTTCAGAGCCATCTCCCACTAAAAGAAAGTGTATGTCACTCCTGTCCTTTAAACTTTCGGCAAGGTCAATCACCACTTCTAGCTTATGAGCCTTACCATGATTGCCCGCATAGGTTATAACACGCGCACCTTTTAAAAGTTTTCGAAGTGACACGTCTAACGATTCAGCGCATTCGACCAAGTACTCATCCGTCAACTCTTCACAACAATTCGGAAGATACAAAATCTTGTCATCACGTACGCCATAATTCTCGCGTATGGGCAAAGCATGTCCGGGCTGAACCAAACTGACATAATCACAGTTACGATAAAGCAAACACGCCAAGCCCTTAAGAAGCTGGTACTTCCCTGAGCTTTGCCTTACAAACCCAAGATGATGGGCGCTCTCCGGCCACAAATCAGCAATATTAAAAATCCATTTCTGCTTAAGGATAATTTTACTTAGCAAGCAATTCAATCCTAGAAACAGAGGAGGCGACTCCAAGAGCACATAGGTTGGGCGGTACCTTATGCAAACATAGATATATGGCAATAACGAACTCAGCATAAAACTAACATAGCTGAGCATTCGTAATATGCCAGACGACTTAACCGGGAAAATAGGGCAACGTAGCACCTCTATGCCATCTAGCATTTCCTTACAAAATATTTTCGTACGATACCCAGAAAACACCTTCCCTGTTGGGTAATTCGGCATAGAAGTAACCACACGTACCTCATGCCCTGCCTTTAACAATTCATCAGCAACTTTTTTGAGTCTTGTCTGAGGGGCTCCTATTTCAGGAGGATAGTACTGCGTATAAATGAGGAATTCCACAACTAAAAAATAGCACCCTCAAAATGTATTTGGTATATCTTATTTATGAAATACACTTCTGGACTCGATCTAAAGTACTATGTTGAGTGGGGAAGCTGCTCTTGGAATAGGTTAACACACCTTGCCCTGAGACATCTCCTAGACGGTAAAGACGATTTCTCACAGAAAGACTTACTCGAACTAGGTCCACGTAGCGGAAAAATGTCATGTCTATTTGCCCTTCTTGAGGCCAGTGTTACTGCACTTGATATCCGTGAAGAATCACTCTCTATAGCTGAGCAGGAATCTCAAAAACACAGTGTCGCTGATAAGATTAGCTTTAAATCTTATAATGGGGACTTAAGCATCTTGGAAGACGACAGCTTTGACCTCTATTTCAGCAAAAGCGTATTTTTTGCAATTCCAGATCATTATGAAGTCTTATCTCATCTCCAGCGAATCCTTAAACCCGGTGGACGTGCTGTTTTTATTGAGAATGGTTATGGAAATGGGCTTATTCACTGGTTGCGAAAATTTAAGCACAGGCATTGGGACTACTCTGGTGCTCACTTCCTAACAGAAGAATCTCTTAAACCTTTTAAGGAAATATTTCAGATCGATCACATCGAACGTACTCTCTTCCCGCCGATTTACTGCATCTGTGCCACAAATACTAAAACTTCTTCTCCAACCTGAGGTGTGGTTGCTTTCTAAAATCATCGACTTTATATGCACCTAAAGTGGGAGTCTCTCTGACAAGGTAGCTGTCATCATCTTCAGACTCTCTTATAAAGAATTCATCCTCTGTTAGATACGCCAACATAACACGAAAAACGTTTATGATACTCTTTAGCGATTGATCAAACTCACCATCATAATCTTTTGGCCAGCGAATGGCGAGAAAGACAGAAAATATTGATTCGAGTTGCGCTGAGCTTAGGTCTGAGCTCAGAGACTGTCTCGCATAGTCCAAACCGGAATACCCGCCGTGGTCTGAGAGCAGAACAATAAGACCATCTGGATCGCTTGCCACAATTTGATCGATAATTTGATGAATCCACTGATTGGCCTTCTTTAATCGATCTATATACATCTCAGTCTCAGTCTGGCTGCCCTTACTCAGATAGTCACTCTTAGCTATATGAGCTGGGGAAGCGCTATTCTCTATGAATAGAAATCTTGGCTCTACGCTCTTTTCTTTTATTAACTTTAATGTTTGTCCTAGCCAATTTTTATCCCAATCAAGGTAAGTTGGCTTACGAGAGAATGTCGTTTTAAGTAGGTTTGGGACGAGATGGCAGTAATCGTAGTAGCACCCATTCTGAGTTAAGTATCCTGTGGCATTATAGAGAAATGTCTTATAACCGTTTTCTTTAAAAAAACTCACCACATAACTTTTCCCTGCTACTTTCTCCCTCCCAAGATAAACTTCGCCCGAGTTATCAAGCCAACTATAGTAATGATGCCTTAGAGTAAAGAGCGCGAGATTTGACGTTACCGTATCTGTATAGTTGCTTCTTACATTTTCGTAGACTCGAAACTGCCTACTCTCTAACCACTTTTCAAACGCACTATTGTCGAATGGATAATGCTTACTGGGTAATAGCGCTGTGTTTACATAGGAGTCCGGTTGTATCAGGTAAATATTTCTCGGTTTTTGAATCTTAGAATCATAATACTTGTCAGGGAGCTCACTCCACGAATGGTCTACAGAAGCCATGATGGCAAGCTGCTGCCCAAGTCCAACGAGGCTCATGAGAGACATAAATGATAATAAAACAGCGAGATACTTATAATGTAAGCCTAAAAAGAGCGTTGCTAATGTGAATGCTACTATACATAGGATATGTACCAGAGGTGACAGTGCGACAAGCGT
>JAUIIO010000018.1 GCA_030431715.1 bacterium | reverse complement strand
CGTAACGCCAGTTTGTTTCAGACTGAGGCTCAACACCACCGGAACCACAAAATACGCCGATACCACCATCGAGTACTTTAAGGCTTCTGTATACTTCGATCGTAAAGTCAACGTGTCCGGGAGTATCAATAATATTAAGGCGGTGATCATTCCATGAACAACTTGTAGCAGCTGACTGAATAGTGATCCCGCGCTCGCGCTCTTGATCCATAAAGTCAGTAGTCGCTTCACCATCATGTACTTCACCGATCTTGTGAGTCTTCCCGGTCAGGTTAAGCACACGCTCAGTTGTGGTTGTCTTTCCAGCATCCACATGCGCAAAAATCCCGATATTTCGATACTTGTCTAGATCTCCAGTTAATTTATCAGCCACATTTACCTCTGGTCTATTATACGTTTATAAATTTGTTGTTTTCTTCAGGCTACGCCGCACCAAAAATGCTATCGCTGCATACACCTGTAACGATGCCCCGCACACCTCTTGAAAGGGTGGGGCCCTCTTATCTCTTAAAGAGCCAGTATACTTATATCAGAATGTAATGATATGTCACCCCTACGGCACCAATAATAAAGAGCTTTTAAGATTTTATCCTATCCTGCCTGCAGGTCAAATGGTGCTCATACAGGCGAATTCGAGACCTAAACGCCAGAATGCCCTAGTTCCACGCTTAGACGCGTTAGTGAGGTCGTAAAATGCTTACAGCGCGAGGAGAGCTCCTCTGCAATGGGAGTCATATCCGGTATATGCGCAACGTCACACCCTGCTCCCAGAGCTGCTGTCACCCCCGCAGTAGAGTCCTCTATAGCTAGACATGCCCCTGGCGTAACGCCGAGCATCTCCGCAGCATGAAGATAGAGGCTTGGATCCGGTTTACCGCGCGAAACCAGATCCGCTCCAAACACCTCTCCTACGAGCTCACCAATATCTGAGTTCTCTATCCGCTCTCTAGCGTGCCCCGTTTTGGTATTTGTGACGATAGCAAACGGGATTTCCAAATCGCATAACTGCCTAAGAAAATCTCTGGCGTCCTGTTTTACAGGGGTACGCTCATTAAGAGTAGCGAAGAAGGTAGAATAGGTGTCCTCTTGGATGGTTGCAAAGAGGCTCTCAGATCCAACGAGCTTCACCAGAAGCTTCCGCGACTCCTCTGCCGAAAGCCCGGCAAGGCCATGTGCATCCGACTCGTTTATGGGGGCGTTCGCCTTTGACGCAGCTTCAATAAGGCATCTGGTATATAAACGCTCTGTATCAAGCAGGGTGCCATCAAGATCAATTAAGAAGGCCTGATAAGTAACTTTCGTATTAATAATAAATCCTCACTAACTCTCTATAACCCTTACCCGCTTAAACTTGCGCAACACGGGCCTTTCAACAAGAAACCAGCTAAGAGCACCAAAAGCATAGGTGCAAATAAAAGATAAAAAGAGCATGAGCGGCATGCTCGTTCGTATCCATTCAAATGAGCTGAGCACAAGCTGAATGGGATAACCGTATATGTACATTCCGTAAGAAAAGTCGTTTTTCAATCGGAGCGTATAGCTCCTACCAACAGCTAATATACTTATCGGAACTACTACGGGCGCTACTAACAAAAATCCTCCATTTCGGAGCGTAAGCCCTGAGAACAAGATTAATGCCAGTGCAGATTTCCAGTGTACCGTAATATAGTCCCTGAACGCATAGAGCACCATACCGGTCAGATATGAAACATACACGTTATTGTGTCCATTAAGCACAAAGATCTGTGGCCCCAAGGCTCTCGCAGACGCTGAATCTATGAGTGTGAACACGTACAAAAAATAAACATACGCAGTAAAGAGAGCTAATAGCCACCGACCTCTAGAAAGAAGACCTAGCCACCCCAAAATAAACGTCATTACGTAGCATTGAAACTCTGGATACAACGACCAGAGGCTCCCGTTCAGATCTCCCGGCGCTGGTTTGCCAACTAAAATATCACCAATCGAAAATTGGTGGAGGGAGAGGAAGAGATTTTCATATACATAACTGAGGCTCGATCCCTTTCCGACCCATGCCATCTGCGCAAGAGAGCCTTCTTTAAGAAATAAAAGCACGGGGGCAAAGAAAAACGCGGTGAGAGCGATACACACCCAAAAAGCTGGCATGAGTCTCACAACACGTTTTTTAAAAAAATCAACTATACCACCCGATCTCTCAAAGCTCGCACTCACCAACATTCCGCTGAGCCCAAAAAATCCAAGCACCGCGAGTGAACCGATATACGTTTGTTGCCGAGTCAGGTAGGCCATTACCGTCTCGTTAGCACCACATACGACATAGGCATGGTCATAAAGCACTGCGGAGGCAAGAAGAAGTCGAAGAAAATCGTAGCAGTTGTCACGATGAGAAGCCATTACACCTGTGATGGTATCCTTACAGGTAGAGAAGTGAAAAGAGGATTTCTTGCTTCGTGAGCCTGTGCTGTGCGTAAGATCTAGTGCGCTTCCAGATGATCCTCTAGTGCCCTAAGACCTACTTCTCCTGCTTCGTCTTGTCTTACAAGTATTGGAAAGTTCATTAGGAAGTTAAATTTTTGAAATCCTAAGGGGAGAAGATTATTGTCTTGCTTCTTAATAAAAGAGTGGTATCCCCGAAGCTCTCCTCCACTCTCTGCTAACCAATCTGCTAAGTATGCTGCCTTATCTTTAGGCACTGGCCCAGTAACCATAAAGTATGGTCCAAGCTGAGGATGCTCTTTCTTACGAATCTTCACGCCGGGAAGCTGCTTTCTTAGATTGTCTTCTCTATTTGAAGCATGGACTGTATCCATAATGATTGACTCATTTGAGTTCCACTGTATGGCACTACTCTTGTAACCACCGAAAACGATTCCAAACGGTATTGCAAGCATGAAAGCCAGCAGGAATCGAACCTGTGTTCTCATAAGTGCTCTATCTTGTTCACTCGTCGTGTCCATGCTCAGTACATCGACCGCTAATAACTGCTGCTTAAGGTGGCTTACACTTTACTCTTAAGGATTTAAAGCATGATAACGATATCTAATTGAAATAAATCAATAATCCTCTTCCGATGAGAACACTTCGCATCACATTCGTATTACTACTACTCCTTGTAGGGAGTGTGCCTTGCTGCCTCGCAGACACCTCAAAGATGAAAGAATGGATTGATGCCCTTCAGAGCGATAACACCTATAAACAAGCTCACAAGAAATTATATTGGTACGATACGAACGAGCTTCTTCCAGTTCTCTACAAAACCTTAGAAACAAGTGACAGTGAACTCACGGTAAGAATACTAAAAGTCATTCATTCGCATGGGAGAAAAGCTAAAGAGGCATGCCCTACACTTACCGATTACAGCAAGCCGGGACATAATGAAAAGGTAAGAGTGTATGCAGTACGCGCGCTTGGGGAGGTGTGTGGTAAGGAACAGATCCCCTACCTTTCTTCTTTCTACCAAGATGATAGCAACGGCGTCCGCGGAGCATCGTATCGTGCACTGGGATTTACGAACTCAAAAGAGGCTGTAGATCCACTGCTGCGAAGTTTAAAAAACGAAAACAGCCGCTATCCCCGTCGAATGATATTTAAAGCGCTCTATGATCTTGCACGCTATGCGGAACATGCTCTCCCAGCGCTCTATAAGCACCAAAAAAAAGGGTATGATAAAGATACACAGATTGAGATCTACTATGCGATAAAACAGATTAACCGCTTACGCCCCTCATTTGTTCAAAAAGTCGAGAGATGGCTCATATCACATGGTATTGAAACACAAGGGACTGTTATTGCGCATACTGCTTTAGCATTAGTCTTCTTTATTCTTTTAGCAGCGACCCTCATCTTAAATCCGATACCAACTAGAAAAGCGAGATCACGAAAATCTAAAGAGAGTGTTATCCATACAGCGCGAATTAATGATCAGAGCCTTATCTGGCTTGTCTGGTATGGCTTATGCCTCTTTATTGCATTCTTTGTAACGTTAGGTTTTTTTGATTCGACTCTCTCAAGTAGACAGCCGCTGGCCTATGGCGTTTACGGCTTATATACGACACTGAGCTTACTTTTTACGTGGCTTATTTCACTCTTTCTTATTAATCAGCTCGTTGCACACAGAACTTTTGAGATCACAAAACAGCATGTTCGCTATACAAAATATGTGCTTTATAAAAAACCGATAGTAAAAAACATCCCACTTTCTGAATATAGAGGAATACTTGCTTGCCTAGTATATAGTGGTGACATGTTAGAGTCTCCCGGACACTGGGAGATATGGTTCTACGCACGTAACCCTGAGTACACGTTTCAGCTTGAGGATTATAGCCATACTCATAATATAGAATTTACTATCGCCAGCCCGCCAAAACGAGCAGCAAAGGAGATACCTTTATCAGCAGCTCTTATACATTCCCAGCTAAAGATTGTCCGTCAAAAAGACACAGATAGGCTAACGGTACCGCGGCCTGTCATAACGAAACGAGACCAGCTTGCTCAAAAGTTTGGCGTTGAAGCCATGTCTCCGGCATTTATCTGGAATGCGACTAGACAGATTATATTCCCGGAAATAACCATCGATGAGAAGCCTGAAGAGTACGATCATCATAAGGTAAATATCCTTGGGGCGACTCTTACCTCCAACAGTATCCCTGTCTTCATTGGAATTGCCGCGATGTATTTTGTGGTGTTTGCTCAGAACAATGAGTATGACAGAATTACTGACTCTCTTTCCTTTATTGCCATTTCAGGCTCTCTCGGGGCTCTCGTTGGTGCTCTTCTCACATGGGCGCTCTTACCAAAGATGATGAAAACTGCTGGGCGTTTTTGCGCGATGGTTTGCACCTGCGGTTTTCTCTTCTACGCGATGGGGCTCTACTACAACGGCAAATTAGGTACAGGTGAAGAGATATTTCGCGAAGCTACGATCATCTCAAAGAAAAGGCTCTCAGCGATGCAACGCCTGTTACTTGAGAAAGGCGATAGTAATCATTTCGTTATAAAGATTAAGTACCGTGATAACGGAGAAGTTGAAAAGTGGAACATATACGATTTTAAGGAGTTTCGAAGGATAAAGACCGGAAAGTCTTTTGCGCGTGCAGGCTCTATTAAAGGCTACTTTGGGTATGACTACCACACGAAATTTCAGATTATTCACCCTCATTTACTCGAAAAAGACTCTCAGCCCCTGAAAAAAGGGCCTTAAAACAGTTCTCAGAAATTTGCCTGCGTACTCCCCATAAGATAGAATTTGCGTTGTAGTATATTGATGAGTGACGCATGACGATCTCTTTTGACGTTCCCGATCCGGACGATAAACACCGACCTTCTGATGCAAAGAAGAGCGCTGAACGCTTTTCATCCATAGCGATTATTATCGATCGCCCCGATGTTCTCTGGTATATGGCGAAAAACGGGAAGCTTGATAGGTATGAGTCTCCTGACCCGGAAGGAGGTCTTGCAAATAGCGGTATCTATCTGACCTATTCAAAAGGTGAGCTCCTTGTTGATTTAAAGATGAAGATAAGTGTCAGAGATCTCTTCATCCCCAGTGATAAACAACAAAAGCGATTCCTTGAAGAGGTCAAGAAGATCACTGAAGGAGAAATTGCATGCGAATGGGATAAGAGAGCTATTGAAATTAAGAAAGGTAACACCGTGAGTACCCTATCGTGGCCAGAGCCAAACGGGTTCCTTTATGACTCTGAGATTCAGTATAAAACTTCCGTTAGTAATAACGATGGAATAAATGAATTTGAGAATGCTCTTCAAACAGCACTAGAGCTCTTTAGAGCGTATGCGGGGTACGGACATGACTGGGCTGAAAAGAATACTCCAAAGACCTCACTCTTACTCAGACCTCCAGCAAGTTCTATAGCCGAGCTTAAACTCCAAAAGAAACCCTCAACTGAGCTCACTCTTGCTGAGTCAAAAGATATCGCTATAGCAGAGCAAGAGGAGTCTTATCGGCTTAAGCCTATCTCCTATAAAGAAGAAGACATTAGAAGAGCTCTTTCACTTACTAGATCGCAATACTCTCTTGATGATATTATTGATATGCCTGACGCGGTGAAAACGCTCACGAAATACTTGCCTATCCTTACCACCTCAACTGAGGCCAAACCATTAGTTGCTGATAGACCTCCACGTAGAATCATCATTATTGAAGGAGAATCTCACGAGAGAAGCGCCATACTCATTAATGGGCTTGCAGGAAGCATCTCGGCTAAAGCAGTCTTTGCAAAGCAAGACATCTCTACAACGGATAAAGTAGCTGAGCTCAAGGATATTTATAACAAATACCAGAGATACTATGATTCCAAGTTTGACGAAACTGAATCCAGAAGAACACTTTTAGTGCTTACCGTACCTGACGAGGAGTATGGCACGGAACCCCCTTTTCTATCTCAAGCCACTGCTGATGATCTCTATCGTGCGTTCGATGACGACAACAAATGGAAAGATACAATAGTTGTATTTGTGGCTAATTCCTCAAAAGACCTGCAGCCAAGCATTCAGCAAAGAGCGCTGGTAACAGTCTCCTCTGATGATAGGGGAACAGACTACTCAAGACTGATTCTTTCTAAACTTCTGGCGATGACCAACCAAGCTAAGGATGTGCTTAAAGTTGAAACTATGAACCACAGACGCGTTGCGAATAAGCTCTATGAAGACGGATGTAATAAATACAGTGACGTTATAGATGCTCTTGAAAAATCTCTTGATGTGGCAATTATACGCTCTAGAAAAAATGATCCCGACGCAGAGACTATTATCATCACAGAAGATGACATCCTTTCTGCATGGACGCTTGTTAAGCTCGGGATCGATACTGACTAAGTTTCGAAATCAACTACACAGGCGTAATGTCTATCCAAGAATCTCTTGACGTGCTTTCTTTATGATAGAAGCGGCTTTACTTCTTGTTAGTGGCGCAGAGCT
Organism: bacterium; assembly: GCA_030431715.1. Lineage (GTDB taxonomy): Bacteria > Bdellovibrionota_C > UBA2361 > UBA2361 > RFPC01 > JAUIIO01. Next base: position 72,823 of record JAUIIO010000018.1, on the reverse strand, counting down.
TAGTAAGTGCGCCTCTTCAAGCATTATCGCAGCCGCCCGGTATCGAACAGAGTCCTCAGGATGACTTGCATGCTGAGCCAAATCAGAACTTGTCTTTAAAACTGTTCGAGCTTCTCTAAGATGAGCTAACGTATCATGAGTATCATATACAAAATCTGTGACATTTTCGCCGTTAAATTCATCGATAGGAATTGTTCTCGCCTTTAGCGCTTGAAGCTCAGAAAATGTCTGATCGATAAACTTATGTTCCTCTGGATTTCGTTCTTGAAAGCGGGCTCCAAAGCCTTCAAACGTTTCTTGCCCCTTAAGATAGACTTGTACTCGGTTAACAAGTTGACCAAATTTCACAACACACTCCTCACAGAGCCAAACACTTTAGGCCTGCTATAATTACACCCCAAATCAGGCTTGAATGAGACTACTCTAGCATGCATTTGGTGCCTAATCTAAGCCAGCGCACAGAGAGAGCCGCTAAAAGCTGAAATGTACCAATTGTGTAAAATGTTTATTTCACTATGGATTTTGTATTTCCACAGCGGTAAAAGTCTGTGCATATAGAATGTGTCACCAAATTGATGGAGGTTTTTAAAATGGCAAATTCGGTTTTTACAAATACAAAAAGAAGTTCACTTACATGGTTTAAAGAAGTTCGGTCTGGTTCACATAGGAGTAGACTCACTATCGGCGTACCCACTATCACCCTGCAGGTATCAACCGACATTACTCTTTACGGGTTTAAAGAAGGAGATATCTTCGGTGCTGAAACGTACAAAGTCGTAAAAAAGAAGGGGACTATCAAAAGATACTGTAGCTATACGGTAGCACAAGTACGTAAGAGCACCTCTCCTGCTACAGGCACACAAATTCAAAAATCATACTCAGGTGCAGATGTACTCCTTGAAGTAAAAGGAGTAAGTGATGTGCGCGAAGTAAGAAGACTTATGGAAACAATCGATCTTCAAGATCTTAATGAACCTGTAACGTACGAAACTATTCGTATTCTTATCGAAGCTTTCAAGAGAGAGAAAGAAGAAGATATCGCAGACCTTATCTGTGATACGACGCTCTAGCGTAATTGAGACAGAGGGCTCTGCGGATATGAGAGCCCCCTTTCTCACCTGACTTCATTCTTTGAAACAGCATTTCAGCCCCCTGCCCTGCTTGCACACCTCGTAGCATACGGGTGATATCTGCAAAAATCTCATCTACTAATAATTTACTTAAGCTTGTCCACCTCTACGCCGTCATTAGTATCTGAGCAGCCTAGAGTCACTCCCAAGGAGCATATCGTGAAGCTATTAAAAGTATTCTTTTTCCTTATTCTCACTTATCTTTTCACTTACTCTTCAGCCTCTGCTGAGACACGTTTGGCTTCGATCATCTACCATACGGTAAAAGATAAGGTTGTTGAGCTCGTGCTTAAAGATCCAGCCAATACTGAGCTTAAGAAACAATACGTGGCTTACAAAAAGAAACAAGAAGGGATCGGTAAGGCATTTATGAAGCAAGCGCTTGAAGCTCAAAAAACTGGAGAGATGACAATCTCACTTAAGGAAAATGAGGACCAGATGGAAGGCTTTAAGATCGAGAAAAAAGTGAACGATCTGGCGAAGGATAAATTTACAAGCTTACTCAAAGAACATTTTTCTAAAGACTACGATGTTATTATAGATGGTGGATGGGGAAATGACGTGTATTATTCAAATATCGCTATTCCTAATCTCACTCCTAAATTTGAGCAAATATTGTCAGAAGAGCTTAAGTAACCTCTTTTTTAGCCGCTGTAACACAGTACCTGTACACGTTTGGCATTAGAATTGCTTCTCTTTAGAGACAGAGCCATGAGTTCGGTCTAAAGAGCATGTTGTACAGTAGCAGAAATTTATTCTTACTTTTCTTCGTAGCACTATTTCACGTGATTCCACTTCCTAGCTCAATATCTGCGGATGAGCTTGTTCGGCACTGCTCAGATGAATACGTTCATGAGGCACTTATAAGGGCAAATACCATCCGTGCTCAGCACAAGCTGGTTTCACTTAGCACCGATGGTGCTCTTACCAATGCAGCTCGTAGAAGAGCGGTTAACATGGCCTATGAGCAGCATCTCTCCCATGATGGCTGGCAAGCAGCAGTAAGATGGAGCGGCTTTGGGAAGAGTCCCGCTGTTGGCGAGAACATAGCTATGGGCTATCCCACCGCAGAAAAAGTCGTTAACGGCTGGTACGAAAGCCCGGGGCACAGAAAGAACCTTATAAGAGCAACATTTACTCGTTCAGGGCTTGCCTGTGTTATTGGAAAACAAGGGCGGCGCTGGTGGGTACATATCCTCGGGGCAGAACCTAAAATCTGAAGAAAACTAAATTTGTATAGCTCTATAGCGAGTGGTACCATCTGCTATGTCAGCTATTCAAACGAATCCATCTGCATCACAACTTCATTCTGAGACCCAATCCTCGGATCTGGCACTTACTGAGCATCAAATGCCAAGAAGGCAATTTATCACAGCCGCTCTTGCCTCATGCCTGTTAGCGACTCCCTCGAAATCTGAGCCTGTAGAGAGAGACTTCGATTTTTTAACCCCAAGTGGGATACATCTTGAAATTGATAAAATGAGAGTTGATCTCTCGGAACAAGAGATACGAGATCACCTTAAAACACTTACCACTGGAGATGAAGTTGTCGAGCATTATTCCCGTGCCGTGCGTCATAACACCACAAGCAACGCTATTGATTGGGCCTACGCGAATGCGCGGGGAGATATACTTGCCTTTGATAAGCTACTCGTAAAGGAACTCGGTAAGAATCATGATGATATTCACGTTGCAGCCACATACGATACATCTTGGATGCCGGGAACTTGGTGCGACGCTTACACATGGTATCTGCTTAGAAAAGAGCAGGGACCTGTCCCGTGGCATACCGTCGATCCGCAAGAACTTTTAGCTACTGGATATTTACCTGTCAAAAATCCACAGGATTACGACGTTGTTGTCTATCTAGACTATTGTCAGCCATCTTCAAGAAATGGAGTGGGAGAATGGCGCTGGACTGTTGCGCATTATGGTATGTATTTAGACGATAAAGTCATTAGTAAAAACAATTCACATAACATTTATCGACACCGTGTGGACGCAGTTGGCAGCATGTTCCAAACAGTACTCTATCTTAGAAAATTCGGAGACCAAGATCCTACTGACAAGCCCTATTTCCCTGTCAATAAAATATCAGATTGGCAGGAGGTAGATGGCGTAGTAACTCGAATCTCGAGACCTGCCTCTCATGAACCAAAAGCCTCTGGAAAATATTTAGTAGCCGGAGCAGCTGTTACTGGATTACTCTATGCCGCACTGAAGCTTCGAACACGCTGGGGAGCTAAACCTCCGCAAGGATCAGTGACCGCTAAAGCTCCTATAGAAACTTAAGAGTATGATCGCCTCGATAGCTAGCCCAACCGCTCCAATGAGGGCAGCTAACCACGCAAAACCTTTGCCGGGTAGTAAACAGGACTCCTGTGGCTTTGAAGGGTTATAAAAAACCTGAACGGTATTCCCTTTCTGAAAGGGTCGTAAATATTCTTCCGCCTCTTCCCTACTCTGAATTGCTTTTCTACCTCCAAAATTAATTGTATTTGAAGTATGTGCTCTTCCTTTAACTGTATAGGTATACTCGACTCGTGGTTTGTATCTCATACCATTTTTAGAAAGCTTTTCCTTAATATGTGCATCGGCGATCAGCCCTTGCGTTGAAGGCCACGAGACTGAGGCCCTCTCTTTTAACATCGCCCGAAGGCCTCCAACGAATAAAAGTAAGAAAATGAGTACGAAAGGTATCGCAAAGAGCAGTGGGAGTAACAACGGCAACTGCTGCATAAGAGCATCAAAATCCATATCAGGCCTAAAAATAAGAGGTTCAGAACCTATTGTCCTCTGATTTTATTGACTAGTCGAGTGGTTGATTTTACACTTTCAATCATCTCAGAATAATTAATTTTGCCCGATTAGAAGTTTTATGACCGGCACCAATCCTGCAAACAATTCACCTCAATTACCAGTTAGAGCCCCTAACGCTACGCCCGATCAGGGATTACACGATACTGCTTCCGATGTTGTGCGAGAGATACCAGATCTTAGCTCAGTGTCTGCAACGCTTAAAACCGTCCAATCGTTTATCCGTAGCCCGTTAGATGTCCTCCAGTGGATAGCAGCCGAGACTGGTGACCTCGCAAAGTTCGCGCTGCCATTTGGTTCAACATATATAGTAACGTCAGACAGCGAGATCATCTCACAAGTACTTGGCTATACAGATAAGGGAAGTTCAACAAACGATCGCTTTGATAAGTCGCCGCTCCTTGTTGAAGGATCAGGTTGGGTCATAGGTGACGATAACATTCTCGTTGCCTCAAACAAAAAGTGGAATAACGAGCGTAAGTTTCTGGGAAAATTCTTTGGCCGTAGTCGATATGAGGATGCCGCTCTCATCTCACAATTTGATGACGCTGTACTTGAATCGAGGGACACACTCGCGAAAAAAATCGCGCTTGATAGTCAGGGGAGCACTTTAATTGAACTTCAAAAGGAACTTTCTGTGCTAGCCCTTCGCACAACCATGAAAACCATCTTTGATATTCATGATACACCTCTTAACGAGCTTGAAGAGGTAGTACATCACTCACGCGTAATACATACCGTCTTCCCTCTGGAAACACTCATTCCAGGCGATATTCCATTTGATTCACTCAAATGGTTTAGCAGCCGGGCAGCAGATGTAGTTGAGAGTCGGGAATATCTGAAAACATTCGCCGAAAAGATCATGAGCAAGGTTGAAGCGAATCCTGATAATACTTCCTTTGTACGCCCCTTACTTATGCGTAATATTGATCGATCAGAAGCTATGGAACATATTCTCACGATCGCTTTTGCCGGGCATGAAACAAGTGGAAACAATCTCTCTTGGACTATGACCGCAATATTGCAGAATGCGGTGATTAGAGAGCGAGTGCAGCAAGAGATTAATCAAATCGATTTAAGTACACCTTTAGCACTCAGCGAACTCATAGAACGTCTTCCTTACACTGGATGTGCTATCGAAGAAGGGCTTAGGATGTACCCTTCGGTATACCTACTTATACGTCGTGCGACTGAGGAGGTTGAAATTCCTACACGTACTGGAACTATCACCATTCCTGATAAGAGCGAAGTGTTTTTGAACATATTCAACGCTCAACGTGATGAATCAGTTTGGGGAATTGAGAAGACAGGATATCCAGCAGACAAGTTTTGCCCTGAAAGATGGTCTAAAGAAAACATAGCTGCACGTGGCCTGACATCTTCTGACCTCGATCTTTTTACCTTCGGAGGTGGCTCAAGAACGTGCATAGGAATGCATTCCTTTAAGGCACTGGCGCTCTTAACAATCTCACACTACATGAAACGCTTTGATATGACTTGTGACTTCTCTCTTTCTCAAAGTGACGTTGTGAGTGATTTTACCCTTCAGCGAAATGGTGGTTTTCCAACAGTGGTTAAAAGCTTAGAATCGTGAGCGGAATATCTACCAAACAGAAGGAGAATGCGATGGTACTCTCATTACAAAACTACCCACGGAGTATCATTGGTCGACTTACAGCGATTCTGTTCTGCTGCGTGGTATGCACGTCATGCTCTTCCAATCAAAAGTACTACAGCACTCCTCTCGTGCTCTCCTCGGATCAATTCGCTTATCTAAAAGGATCATATGTTGATCCGGGTCTGATGCTTGAAAACCAGAGGTATTTCGCTATTAATATTGATGGGCTGCCCGTAGACGACCCAGTGGGATATGTTGAAGAGTATTTTATGATTCCTGCTGGTCAGAAAAAAATCATTGTTCAGTTTACTCAATCAACACACACAGCAACTGCAGATTTTGATATCGAGATCTTGCCGGGTCAAAAGCTACAGATCATAGGCCGGATTGCTAATAGCAATACAAATTTCTTAGGTGTCGACGTACCGGACCAAGTCGGAATAAAGATTGTTGATACCGATACGGGAAAAGAAGTCGCGAAAGAAGTTATCCGACCAGTCATCCAAACAGCTACTCAGATCTATCCTCCGATATCAAGAACGCTCATACGAGCCCTCTAGTATTGTATGGCGTCGTGGTCCTCTGATGCAGAACTAGAAAATTACTAAAGAATCAGCTATAGATATGCCAGAGTATTGAGCCATTTGGCTTATATACAAAGGTTTTGGCACAACACCTTACGTTTACAGTTTGTGCCGTCGAACAAGGAGGAAGACAGATGGTCGTTCGCTCTGAGTCTAACGATGGTGGAAAGGTGAATGTTTACGCTCCGGGTGGTTTCGAAAAGAGTGGGGTACCCATTCCGAACGATTCCACTGCGGGCGGGGTTGTGGACTCGGTCTCAGAAGAACTGAAGAGCCGAGGGGTGAATGCTTCTAGTCTCCCGATTAAGATTGGAGACCGCAAAGCTAAGAGAAATTCGCCCGTCGAGGATGGAGATCAAGTCTTCCTTGGCTGATCACTCGCCCCACAACTGTTACTTAAAGATGGTTCGCGGCTACGGTGTGGGGAGGCAAATGCCGCAGGAGGACTCGACCCTCCCCACACTTTTACTCTTCTTAGTGTTCTTTCAGTGTATAGGACTTAAGCACTACAACTACGGCTGATGTGTGGTTTCGAACACCGATTTTCCTCTCTACTTTTTCGTTCGGATTTAAAGAAACTCTCATGGTTTCCTTCGAGAGAAACTTTCTGGACGCATCATACGATTCAATCTCAATATCAAGATGGATTCCCTTCTTTATATGACTCTCAACATGAAGCATCCAGTGGCGAGGATCCAATTTTGATACCGATGCTCCCACAAGTGGTTCTAAGAAGATGTTTGTGCAATTTGATCGTTTCTGGGCAAAGTCACCAAATTGGATGACTCCGCTTCCTGCTAATACACATGGGAGTTCTGGGGCACCGCTTTTTTCCTGAGCATCGACGTGGTTTAACAAATAGGAGCCTGTTATGAGAAAAGTGAAGAAGAATGCATGGCTGGTAGTGTAAATAATATGTCTCATATAATATCACCCTAAAATTTCTAACTGATACTATAAGAGTAATAGGGCCACTACGAAACAAGAAAACGTACTCAGGTCAACTTCGTTGCATCAATGACAAGCGAAAGCCCAAAAGGAAAGCGAAAACGGTTCTCAACATTGCGATACCACCACCTTAATAGAGGGCCAGTAATCGTATCTTTGGGGTCTGCACCGCTATATCTTACACTATCACGAAGTGGCATCCTGAGAATCTTTTCAAGAAGAACGTAAGGGAAAAAAGCTAGAAAATTCCAGTATCGATAAGATCGAATTTCAAAGCCAGCTTCACTGAGAAGTTCAGAAATCTGCCGTACAGAATATCTTCGCAAATGGCCAAGCGAACGGTCTCGCTCACCTTCAAGAGAAGAAAATGCCGGTATAACGAGAAGAAGTTGACCCTGCGGTGATAGAAGCTTATGTATCTGCCTAAGCGCCAGCCGATCATCTGGAACGTGGTTAAGAAGATCCGCGCAGATGACGCTGTCATAGCTCATCTCAGAGACTGCTGAGGGGACATCAATAAGATTCCACAAAAAACTCACTTTCGTATTTATGCCCAACTTAGACATGAGAGTATTACAACTCTTCACTGCATCTTCATAACCGTCTAGTCCTCTTATGGCACCTCTGGAGGAGAGTCGCGCTAGAAGCTCTCCGTTAAGACAACGCATGTCAAGGATACACCTACCTGTAACAAGTGATTCGAGGAGATCAACTAATGCTACGCGACGGTAATCTGTCGGGCCATAAAGCAAGGTTACAGATTCATGTTCTTGCATTGCTTCAAGCGTCATACTCACCTCTCCTATCACTCTCACTACCTAACGGATCTGATAAATTCTGAGAGTAGATGATGTACTTCGCATTCTTAAAAACAATTGGTAATGATAGTTTATGAGAAGACTCCGTTACAAAATATTCTGCTCCGGTAATTGACAAAAGTTTTTGTACATAGGCGTCACCGTGCAAACGGTACCTGCGGCTCATCTCACTTGAAAGTTGAAAGCCAGTACTCTGGAAAGGCTCTTTCATATTACTTAAAAGCTTCATTCGCTCCTTCCACTCACGTAGACCGCCACTAAGCGGCACCTGCTTAAACGTTCCGTACATTCTTCTCCTTGCAAGCCACGGAAAAGCTTCTGAGCCTTTGGGGTTAGTGAGAAAGAGCGCGTCTCTCAGAGTATTTCTCCTCACCCACAGACAGAGTTCATACCAATCTCTCTGCACATATCTCTGTCCAACAGGAAAGTTCTTCAATTGCTTCATATCCCTTACAAATGTAGGAACAAGCATGCTAAATAACACAATTACCGCTATCTGAGGCACATACTTTACCCAAGGTGGAGCTGAGTGCAACGACACTTCTAGAAGACAAGCACAGAGAAGATACGTAATAAGAGGAACAATTACATCTGCTGTGCGGAAAAGATAGAGCTGTAAAAATGTACCTTGAGAATCAAGGTTTCTAATGAGAAGTCCCAGCACAAATGGAACAAGAGTTACCAGCGCGAAAAGTATGAGTGTGAAAACTCGGTTTCTTATTTGTGGTGATACATCCCTTTTATATGTAGAAAGGAGCAAATATCCTGTAATCCCAATTATCACTAGACAGCCTGCACCGTAGTACCACCAACTACCTCTCCAGCTGTAAGGATCGAGATGATGTGGGGTACGTAAGAATACATATATCGCCGAGGCAGGGAGCTGCTCTGTTTTTTGATTCGAATCAAATACCCTAAGTAAGAATTTAAGAATTGGCATTAGCGCAAAAGCGCCACCTACAAGAAAAGCGATACTTGCACCTACTCCTTTCTTCATACTGCTGAACGAAGAAGTGCATAAGGATGTCGTTATGAGCGCAAGAGTCATGTATCCTCCAACAAGAGGATGAAAGGAGAGGGAAAGTCCTGATAAAAAAGCGATGGTGTAGATTAGGCGAGGCTTACTTAGGAAGAGCGCCAGAGCTAGCAAGGAGAGCGCATAGCTAAAAACCTTGGGCTCAACCCCTAACACCATCCATTCCCCTGCAGCCAGCGATTGATTGTCTACAAAGAGAGCAAGAGCCAATAGGAGAACAACCGGGCGTAGAGAAAGCTTCTTGCCAAGCTCTGAGAAAGCAACAGAGAGGAGCCCAAAGCAGATCAGTCGACCAGCAAATGTGGCCCAAAAAAATCCACCACTCTTTAGGAACGGAGCAATTACATAGTGAAAGAGCTGTTGCCGGCTAAGAAATATATTGTTCCCATCACCAAGCCCAGAGACCCAATCCGGGTCAAGTACTGACATCGTATCAATAAACTTGGAGATTTCATTTGAATTTGGAAAATAATGAGCCAGATGCCAGAGACATAAAAAAGCAAAAATGAGCAGGGTAGAGAATGTAAGAGAATGAGTATTATCGTGCATATAAGGTCTACATGGATATACAAGAATAATACGAACAGGTACAGGTTTCCACTAGAGATTCGCTCTCATCTCTAAATGATACGATACTTTATGACGTTACTCTCATCATGCGGGAAGCAGGATTTACCCTTATTGAGCTTTTGGTAGTTATCGCCATAATCGGTATTTTAGCGGCTATAGCTATACCACAATATGCGGAATACCGGACAAGCAGCTTTAATACCCGTGCACGATCAGATCTTAGAAATATTCTCACTGCACAAGAAGTAAGATATCTTGATAGCGAAGTATATCAGGAATGCTCAAACGCGGGATGTAATGCGCCGGCACTTCCTGGGTTTACTCTTAGTCAAGGCAATAGTGCAACTTGTGCGCTCTTTGATGATGGACAAACATATCAATGCGCAGTGTCTCATGAAAATGGCACAAGACTCTATTATTTTAATAGCTCTGGCGGAGCTTTCTGGGATACCTCAAAATAGACTATCCACTATTCGATAAGGCTCTGTTAACTTCTTCCTGACACTTTTCTGCGTCATCAAGGAGGTCGCCAAACCATGTCCGATGTCTTGGGGTAAGTGTGGTAAAACTCTCAGCAAAGATCTTATTGATCTCGCTTACAACAAATGCAGGTGCCTTCCTCATTCGCTCTAGTTTTTCTTTATCATTTTGCTCTAATGCATGACGCGCAGATGTGATCTGATCATTTAAATTTCCATACCTTACAATTACCCATTTTTCGTAACGTAGCCTCTCAACTAAGCTCTCTACTCGTTTTGTCTTTTCGGTACCACTCCCATTTGTCTCATACTCTTCAAGTAGTAGGCCAATAAGATGCCAATGCAGATAGGGTGCTTTTGAGAGATCACTTTTCTCCTTTAACCCATCAAAGATTTCGTTACGTATGAGCTCAAAACGAGACTCCCATTTAAGAGAGTGTAACTGAAACTCAAATGGCTGCGGATCTAATTTGAATTCGATAGCTCCAATAAGCGCTTGACGTTTGCGACTAGAATTACGAAAGCGGTATCCTTCATTTCTCACATCAAAGGCTATGAGCTCTGATTTATCATATACTAAGATGGTAGTACGATCAGCAGGAATACCGTAGCCACCGCCATTATAAGGCCTCTCCCCCTCAAGGATAAGCCTGTCATCAGCAGCGCTTAAGATATCCTTTGGATCAATGCCCGACTTTAAAGCATTCTTCTCCAGATCACAGATATCAGCGCCAACCGGGGTATTATATTTTCGCAAATCTAAGGTATCGAGAAGAGCTCGATCTGTACCGTGCTCAAATGCGGCAAGTTGAAAATGTGAATCAATGACGCGAAAGAGTGCTCTCTGTTTAAAATGGGCAAGTATACTTCTAAGACTCCTTGTATCCTGATGTTTGATAACGAAGACAGGAGTAGCTTCATTAAAGTAGCACTCTCCATCAACCTCATGTCTTAACTTCGAAAGAGCATCTGTCTGATCTTTAAAGTCAACAAGAAGTTGCTCTAGATTTGGTATAGACTGGTCATCGGCTCGAACGCCATGCCCAAACTCATCGTGGTGCATATTCATATCATTAGACTGTAATTGATAAGGCCGTTCTGGTTGCTAAGGTTCCTCTCCAATAAGCCTTAAGGACAGTATAGGTAAGGTACCTCAGCTAATCAAAAGCAGGGCGGATCTCCCCCACTGGCAACAGCCTCCCGCGCCTAAATCGCATAAACTATCGGCATCTCAAAGATTTGATTCTGATTCTCCATCCAGTATAATTGGTCAGATTATGCAGTATCCCCATAGCGTTAACAGCAAGAGCGAAGGAGCGCCGCCTCTTATACCACTGGATGAGGTTCAGTCGTTATTCACGGGTGACTCATCGCTGGAATTCCGCAGAGACACTACGAGCTTTGATGAATCTGAGCTTCAATTACGTGAAGTCGTTTTTGAGTTTCATGCGCAGTGTTTGACCCAACACCTCCTTGACTCACAAGAGCAGTTTGCAAAACAGAAAGATAATCTTCGTGAGCAGCTATACTCAGAAATGGGTAACTATGCTTCTGCCTCTCGAGCCCCTGGTTATGCGAGACTTTATACCAAGGGAGGTTTTTCAGGCTGCATTCAAAGAGCATGCCTTGCAGATAGGTTGTTAACTGCTTATGGATCTTCAAGATGCGCTGAGTATGATCTTCCAATTCCCTCACGCCAGAAACTACGTTCTTTTTACCAGAGCGTTGATAAGGTCCTAAAACTAGCGTGTCGTCCGTTTATGGACAATCCTCCAAAGTCTTCACATTTTTATCCTGTTCGGTTGTTCAACTTTATCACACGTAATAATAAGCACACACTTACGATGGCGAGAAATGATTATGAACAGCAGCTTAAGCTCTTTGAGAAGTTCATTAATCACCGACTAAACGCACTAGAAGGAATGCGTGAAACTTACATAAAACTTCGTTCACATAATTTTATATCTGATTCGACATGTAGCTCGTTATGCGAAGGGCTAAAAATAGTATCAGATCACAATAGAGCTATACTTACGCTCTTACGCAAAAGATTTAAGCCGGACATGCTAACTTCACTCTATGCCCATATGCAGAATCAAGACGTTGCCGCGCGATTAGAGCACAACAATAAGATGAATGAACTTCTTGAAGATGCTGATGATGAGATTGCAAGCGCAGAGCTTCCGATGGATGCAGCACTTGAGGCTGCCAGGAATGCCTACAATTCACAACGGATCATACTTGAATCACTCTTGAGCGCGCCATCGGATTGCAACGCCCTCATGCTTGCGATCGACACCATAACGCGCTTACCAGCAGATAATGAGGACCTTACGGTAGAGTACCTCGAGAGCCATGACGCTCTCCGCACTGAACTCCTAGCTCGACTCTCGCAGCATACTCACCAAAACAAACTACAAGCAGCAGATTTTATAAAGATTGATGAAAAGACAAGAATCCTTCTCGGACTTTCAAAAAACGTTGAAAGCTCTACCAGCGATTCGGATCTAGCTCTTTCCGCAAAAAAACACACACGTGGGAAAGAGAAAGCCCGGAGCTTCTCTTCAAAAGTCTCAGACTTTCTAAGAACTCTCAATACAAAGACACGTAGCAAACTCGCTGAACGTTACAGCACAGAAACTATTGAGATGACTCTCGCAGGCCTGCTCAAGCACTTTGATAAGGAAACAGCACGTTATATTGTACGTCAAAATATCGAGAAACTTGAGCTCCTGCAGCCAGGAAATGATGAGTTCAAATTATTAAAAGATGCACATGGTTTACTTGCCGAGATAAAACCAGCACTGCCTTCATCTCATCTCTTACCTCGCAACAACCCTGAACTTTACCGAATTGAAGGAGTAAATGAACGGCTTACTTCTCTACAGTCCATTGCATCGTGTAAACAATCCTTTTCCGCCGAACCAAAGGAATGGGCAGCAATCCTTAGAGGCATTGAACAGGTGAGCCGATTTCCTACCTCCGACTCGCTTATCAACCTAGAAGACAAACTCTTGAAAATGCGCTCAAAAATTAAGGGGGAACAAACACTCCGGTGTAATGCTCTACAGAAATACACCTCTCTCCTTGTCGCACATACTCTAAATGATCTACGAGCCATCAAAGGACTGAACCTTGAAGCGCTCAACACGAGAAATCCTCTTTATAGCCTCAGACTTAACCTCCAGTGGCGGCTCACATTTCGTCTCGATAAAGAAGGAAATCTTCAGAACGTTAAAGTCGTCGACTACCATTAGGAACCTTTCTACTCTTTAACTTCCTTTAACCCGTAAAGACGATCGAGGTATGCCTTAAGAAGCATGTGCGACGGCTCCCAAATGTAGCGCAAACGCTTAAGGTTTCCAGAGGTCAGCTCCCATTCACGGTAAGCTTCAGGGACACTATCAAGGAGCTCAAGAAGGGGCTTTTGACTATTAAGCTCATAAGGATATTTGATCTGTACTGAGGTGGCTACATCCTTCAGACTCGCCCCTTTTTTAAGCTCACGGAGCACCATTGCACTCGATTCCCTTGCTTCCTTAACACGAACCTCGATTTTTCGAAGCTCTTTCTCTGCCTCTTGTATCTCACGCTTTAAAAGCTCATCAACATCAAGAAGTGCCTCAAGTTCAATCTTTAAGCTCGCTGGAAATTGTCTTCCCTCACGTACAACGAGCTGCTCGAGTCTGGGCTTATAGGAACTCACAAAGTAGTAAAGAAAAAAGAACTGTTCACGCTGCGCCACGTATGTCCTGTGAACACAGCGAGAGAGAAGTTCAATAAGCCCTGTTCTGGTCAGTCGATAGACGGGAAGACCATTACGCTTTAATTGACGCGAAAGTCCCTCTGAAGTCAGTCCCTCCAGATAGCGTTTTATCTGATTGTTATTAACATCAAGCATACTCTCTGTGAGCGCTGTCTCTACCCAATTACTAAAAAGCTCAATAAGAAACCGCACATCACGCTGGCGAAAGCCCGCGTCATCTGTGGCACTGGCATGCGCGCCAATGGTAGCGGTTGCAATAAAGAGTTCATTTCTCCCTACATGTGAATCGTACATATGAGCTATTATTACATTGTAACTAATTTTATGAGCGATACTTTAGCACGTCTGTACTCTATTTAGCACTATTATTAGAGCTTATTACTATATACTGGGTTTCTCACGCTCAATATGAATTACATTGTAACGGTATAAAACTATGTTTTAGCCAAAAGGTCAGTGTATCCTTAAAAAGTGAGATCACTCTCACCGCAATTCTACTTTGATAGGAGACAAAAAATGAAAACACTTAAAAAACTCACCGCAACACTTATTGCAAGCTTTGATGGGGCAATTAGTCGTATTGAAAACCACGATGCTCTTATTCAGGCATCCATACAGGAAGTCCAAAAGGCTGGGGCACGGGCCCGAGTCAGGCTTCAACTTCTAAAACGAGAAACCGCCAAAATGGAAAAGAAAGTACAGCATCACCGCGAGCAATCAGAACTCTGGAAGGACAGGGCTAAGAGTGAAGGTGTGAAGAACGAACAAAAAGCGCTCGAATGTCTCCGTCGTCACCGCACAGAGGATCAAAAAGCCATACAATTGGAAGAACAACTAAAGGAACAGAAAGAGGTGGAGATTCAACTCTCACACGATCTCTCCAAGATTGAAGATAAGGTACGCCTGCTGAAGCAACAGCGAAATATCTTACGAACTCGGGAATCTCGAGCTGAAGCATTACGAGCAATTCAAATGGAAGAACAGTCAGGATCATATGATGTCAACGATATTCTCGAGCGATGGGAAACGAAGGTAACCCAATATGAGTTCGAATCAGAGTGTACATCAGAAGCCGTTACTGATTTTGAGAATGAATACGTGACTCGAGAGGAAGAAGAGTCTCTAAGAAGAGACCTTCATGACCTCATATCAAACGCTTGATTGTAAGATGGGAATAATAAGGAGAACAACATGGAAACTTCAAATCAAAACACATTTAGTATAACTTCACTGCTCCGGCTTGCCGGAGCCATTGCGCTCCTCGCCGCTGCTGGAAGCTTTCTTTTGCAGCAGTGGGACGCCATGACACATCTAGCAAAGTACTATTCATTTTTAGTATCAACGCTTGTCCTAGCCGGGACTGGTTTCTTTTGCGGATTAAAACTCAATGATGATAAAAGTGCGCGTACGCTTTTACTCGTCATTGCCGCTATTATACCAGTACATTTTGCACAGCTAGGAGGCATGCTGTATTCCGTATTTGGAAAGCTCCCCTATCTATCGTGTCCTGACATATTTTTATGGCGAGCTCCCTCTCCCTTCTTAGCAATTGTGACTACTGCCATAGGCCTTGGAACACTCTCGGTAATTAGCTTTATAACGTACTACACACTTATACGTTCAGTGGCTTCAAGATATATGGCTATCTACCTTGGGATGTGTTCGCTGCTGCTTATTCCGATACGAAATTCTGAGGTGATTGGATTAGCCGCTCTAGCAATGCTTTTCATCAGCTTCATTGGTGATCTGAAGTGGCTTAAAAAAGACACTGCCATGCAAACACTAGAAGGACATCTTTGTAGAGCGATGCTCTTTACACCATTTGTCGTTCTTACTGGAAGAAACTTGTTGCTTTATAGTACTTCTGAACTTTTCTTTGCATCACTCTTTGCAGGAATCGCTCTGGTATTTCATTCTTTCATTCCTCAATACCTCAAGGGGGCAAAAGAACGTAGCATTTCAGTTGTATTCAGTATTCTGCCAGCATTTATGGCATCTGCGCTCTTTGGCGAAGAGTTCTGTAAGCTGCTCCACGTAAGTACAGAGTATAAGATTACTTTTATGCTCTTACCATTTACCGCTGTCCTTGCTTTCTATGGTAAGACTTCAGAGAACGAGGGGAAAACCTACTATTCACTTGCTGGATACTATTCAACCATCGTATCGCTTTACCAGCTATACGTTTTTCCAGATATTTATTCTGCACTTCTCTGCATCGTCATCGGCCTTGGAACTGCCGCCACTGCATACGCTCTTGCCCACCGAGACCTTTTCTACCTAGGGTGTGCCGCATTTCTCGGAGGAATTGTATTCCATCTGAGATTCGCTCTACAGGTCTATGAGTATAGCCCGACACTATCTCTTGGCTTACTCGGCCTTGGAACAATTGTGTTGGCGGCATATCTTGAGCAAAATGGTCGTCATTTAAAGCTCAAGCTTGAGCAGCTAAGAGAACGGCTAGATGAAAATGTTCGAGTTGGGCTTGAACAATAATAAATGGGCCTAAACCGAACTGCGGAGAGAGTGTGTTAAAAGGCAGCCGCTCTCTTCGCCTTCCTAGCTTCGTTTGCTTAACGCTTTGACCTTCGGGCTCCTGCCCTTTCGGTCAAAGCGATACTGCCTTTTAACACACTCTCTCCGCAGTTCTCCGTGCTTACCCCAAGGAAGAAAAGGGGGGGGACAATAACATTAAAAGGAAGCATTATTTAGTATATCTTCGGCTACTGATTGATTTTGAGCGATAATACAACACGGATAGACTCTTGTTGTGTCGAGGTCCTCTAAGACCAAAGGCTCACCGTCTGGCGTAAGACATACTCCTCCTGCCTCTTGAACGAGAAATCCAATAGCCAATGCATCAATCGCTTGTGGATTGGTGAGAGCTGCACCTACGGCACCATTCCAGAGCAAGCTATTTGTACTTGGTGGTGGAGTAATTGAACCGTAGTCATCTATAAAGTGATAAGGAGTGTACTTATCGGGGAGAGATTCTTTGAAGGCAACTCCTGGTGAGTAAATAAGATAAGGGGAATCAGCAGTGAACGTTACCGCTTCTCTCTTTTCTGGAGTATCGTTTTTAAATTTCCACGCGCCTTTCCCGCGTTCAGCTACATAGGTCGTCTCCTGCTCAGGCAGATGCATCAGCACTGCTTCGTATTGATTTTTTGATACTATGCTGAGTAAGACATTAAAGCCGGGTACGTTATCTACAAAATATCTTGTTCCATCTATTGGATCCAATAAGACAGTAAGCTCAGCTCCTTCCGGAAAATACTTCGCATTTAATGATTTGTCTTCTTCTTCTCCGAAGAAAGAGATCTCGGGGAATTTTGCTAAAAGTGCAACTTCTATCTTATTTTGGATTGAAAGATCGGCATCAGTGAGGACTTCGCTAAAAATATTTCCACTATACTTTTCTTTATTGTCTTGAAGTTTAATACGTTTGCGAACTTCAAGAGCGTATTGCCCGCTTTCAATAAGATGTGGAGTAAGATAGCTAAGGAGTTGATTTACAATCGTCATAGGGTGAATTACACCTCAGGAATAAAATAAATACAAGAAACTGCTCAAATCCGAGTCACACTTTCTGGCATAGGTTCATAACAACCTTGCATTCGGCCCTTCCCTCAAAAGAAAGGAAATTAACATGAGGACAAAGATCGATGTACTCACTCACATCTCGGTACTCGTCGGAGTAGGCGCCCTATTTCTAGGAATCTACTTGGCAAGCACCGGGGGCGAAGCTACCGGCTTTCGCACGGCCATTGCCGGCCTGTTCGCCTTGACCTCAACTGCAGTGTTCAGGGTGATGATGAGAAGCGGTGGCGCTGCTAGGTAAGAAAACCCGGCAGTTGTTGTGAAAAGGAGCCATGCGGTCAACTCACGGAAGGTCATTTATCCCATGGTTGGGAATGGCCGCGTGCTCCTTTTTCTCAGATCTCGCCATCAACATGAAGCTCTCTAGCTTTCTTTGTAAGCTCTTTGGCATCAATACGCTTCTTGTAATCAGGATCGGTAAAGGCATACTTGATTACACCACTCCCATCAACGATGAATGCTGCTGGAACAGGAAGTTGATGGTGCTTAAATCCTGAGTCCCCCTCGATATCAATTCCATACTCTTCCTTGTATTTCTTGAACGTCTTATCATCAAGGCGAAAGGCAAGCCCCATTGCCTGACTAAATTCCATTGAGCTATCTGAAAGGAGCGTGTAATCCAAATTGTGCTTCTTCTGAGCTTCTTTAAGTTTCTCAGGTCTATCAGGGCTGATAGCAATAATTTTATAGCCAAGGCTAATTAACTCCATGGAAACTCCCTGCAAAGCTCCCAGATGTTTGGTACAGTATGGACACCACCCTCCTCGGTAAAAAATAACTATGGCAGGAGCTAACTGAACCATTTCGGTGAGTGAGACTTTATCTCCATCTGCATTAAGAAGTGGCAAATTGGGCAAGGACTGCTCAACGGCTATGGGCTTAACGTCTTCAGCCTTATCGGGCACATCAGCAATAAGCGGTGAGCTAAGAAACAAGCAAAGAGAGAAGAGAGAATAATATATCTGTTTCATAGGAACTCCTTTGTATATCGTAGACGCCTACTATAGGAGATGCTGAGGAAGAGAAACAGAGCCTAGCTACAAAAGTCTGGAATGCGGAGAGGCTCTCTCACGAGCTCCATTTCACGTAACAACGACACAGTTTCCAAGTCATCTACTCCTATTTTTCCGACAAAAAGATCACGCAGCGATTTGCCTTCTTCAAGGTATTTCAATATATGAGAATACCCCTGCAGGTAACAGTGGTCTCGCACATATCCTCCACCTCTAAAGACCTTAAAAGTGACGCCCCATGCATCTCTTTCAGAAAAGGAGAGATTAAGTAAGTGATGAAACGTCTCACTAAAGGAACCGCCATCAAGTAAAGAGCGCACGGCTAAAACTCTGGCAGCATAGATTCTAACCTTGTCACTTACCTCAAGCCCTGAATGAAGCTCTGCGTATACCGCCAATCCCTCTTCGGTGCTCATATAACCGGGAAAACCATCATGAAAAAGAGGAAGTGGCTGAAGCGCGCCATTGATACTGCGGTTTATATGCACCGATCGTTCATGCAGATCGAGAAGTTGTAACTCAACCTCTCCATACATGCGATGTTTAGGAATATTTAAGATTTTCTGTCCTCGATCTACTGACAAAAAATCCTGCTCACTCAACTCGGTACGCCATCCTATGTAGCCATGCTTATCAAATAGGGATTTGAAGTATTTGGAAGCCTCAAAAGCAGATATCGTGTGAGACTCTCTCTTCGATACGGGAAACCGACGCAGTAATCGCCTAGCCTCACTTTGAAGCTCAACGGAAGGAGCTCCGAATATTTGCTGGGAATGCTCTATCATACTGGCACGATCTTCTCTTGCAACAAGCATCGCACAGGCAGAGAGAATATTTTGCTGGTACTCTCTCATCACCCCGGCAAGAATTTTGTTACTTCGAGGTATAGTTATCCCTTTGACCCTATCAATAATAGAACCAATTGCTTTAGGTAGAGGAGGATATCGAAAATCTGGATCAGATGAAGGATCCTTCAAAAACTTCGCCTTTTCGATGCGGAAATTTATAGGATGAAGACCATTACTTACCGCAAAAGTTGAACCTATTCGAGACAACTCTTCATTGACCCTCTTATACCTTTGAATCTCAGGATGATAATCGGAAGAGACTGGACCTTCTTCACTCCGAGACTCTTCCGCCTGAGAAGATAGGGAAAATGTCGCGAGAGAAAGAGCAGATGCGCCCAGTGCTGAGAGAGCCTCTCGCCTCGAAACCCGAGTTTTATCTACCTGACTGTGGGATGTCATATCCGCCATAACAACTAAAGTATCACGAGCGGAATTCTCAGAAAATAAATCGGAGATAAAAAAAAGGCGAGCCACCGATTGCTCGCCTTTTAAATTAAAAAGTTAATGGTATCCCAGCCTTTTTATTCCCGGTATACTGCTTGCCGGTAAAAACCGACCTACAAACCAGGCTCCACTTCTTGAGAAGTCGAGAAAACAGCCAGACTTTTTGGCTCAAGGACACTCGGGAGAACACCACTTTCTCTCCTGCCCTGTACACCAGCTCCTGTTCGAGCGCACGGGAGATTCCTAAAAGACCACCCCCTTTAAAAGTCTTAAGTTTTCTCAGGCTTCATCCCCGTTCTCTAACCCGAAACGCTCTTCGGTACTAAGGGAAAAGCAGGCAAAAACCTACCTTATAGGCCCATGTTGAAGCATAGAACCGTATCAGGCAATAGGTAAAAAACACTGAGAATATGAGAATTCCGTGAATAAAATGGATTATCTAGAGAGATGTATCAGCCGTTGCGCTACGCTTCTGACTAGGCTCCCCATAACAGGATATACCCCGGATAGAATAGTACTAGGGGAATGTACTGAATATAAATTTGCTTAGTAACCCGTAGCTTTTAGAATTATACGCACGGTATAGAATATGATGAAGTACTCGACACAATCCTCTCTATCAGCACTTACGTTATCGTGTGCTCTTCTGCTCGCGCCGACACCTGTGTTTTCACAAACATCTACAGCTGATGCCATATCACCATCAGATGAGAGACAGGTTCCTTACTCTTGGATTGATAATCGCGACCATGTTCTCTACAAAAAAGAACTTGAAATCATAGAAAAGCTTCATTCAGAGCCAACACCTGAGGCACCACCTCATTCAATGATTGTGCGTGCGAGAAAGATTGATGACACCATTAATCAGGCTCAAGGAGAAGAGTCTCTCATTGAGCAGTTCGCCCTTGGAGATAGCACGACTCCTTATAAGACCGAATCACAAATCTATACCGGTAAGCTACGAGCGTGTTGTGGTGAGCCAGCCCTCATCCGAGCAGTACAAGATGCGAAGCCGCTTAAATTTGGAAGCATTGAGATACGAGATGATATGCCTCTCGCCCTCATCTCGCTTAAAGATACAAATCTTCTCTCTGGGCCTGCCAGAGACTACATGACTCTCACTCGTGTGCCGCTTGGTACTCAGGTTGCTATTGAAACGCGTCACGAGAATTGGTACCGCATCATTACAGAAGATGGTATTCGCGGTTGGGTTCACAGTGATGTTCTTCTTTTTGGTCCCGACAGTAGAACTCTTCCTACCCTCTATATCAAGGTACGTGGATATGAGCCTGAAAGTGATCGTTTAGACTGGGAAGAATAGAGAAATTTAACGCTTCGGCCCGTGCGAAGACCCCTTCACACTATCTAGAAGGTTACCTCTTCCCTTCTCGAATGAAGAAAGTTCGTCAACCATGGGCTTACCATAATTGTCTTCAAGATAACCTTTATAGGCTTTTCCTATCTCAATATTCTTTTCCGGGTTGTTAGCATAAAAGCCGCTTTGCCATTCTATAGTTGTATTTCCGTCGTGTAACCTATCTGGCTTTTGAGGAATTGGCTTCAGTCGAAGTGGACCATCAACCTCTTCAAACTCTTTCGCTTCGTTACGCACTGGCGCTGTATAGGTTGGCGCGTAAATTTTGCCTTTCGTTGGATCCGCAGAGTGAAGAAACTTGCGCTGCTCTAATCTTACCTTTGCATTACTAGAGGCGCCAGTTGAAGCAGATCCCGGCTTATCTCCTCCGAGATCTAAAATAAGATCTTGATCAATCGTTTGCTCACCTGACCCCACCATCTTCTCAGGTTTTAAGAGATCTTCAGGCACTATTTCAGCTGGTTGCTGCGCAGCTTCCTCAAGGGTTGGCTCAGGTGGAAGCGGCTTATACTCTTGCTGTGCGTAATAATATGTTTGAAGAAAATAGGCTAGAATGAGGCCTACAATAAGGCCACTAATAAGTAGAATTCCAAAGCGAAGTATCGGTGATGATTTAAAGGGGACATCGATCTCAGCATTAACGAGTGTATCATTATCCTCAGTAAGTGCGATGGTATCATCAAGCTCCTTAGGCTTTGAGCCCAGAGGCGCATCATTATTTGGTCGTATTTCTGTATACATAGTACCTGTTCCCTTACCTATCTATCGGCAGAAATTTGATATTTGCTTCTTATTCCTGCACTTTTCTTAAAGTTTCGACAAAAAGCTGTAATATCAATGCCTTGGGAACAGAAACTTTTCCTATCTCCGTAGGAAAAGCACCTAAACGCTATCTTGGATACTTAATGTCATAGATTGCTTGCTCAGCCTTGAGCGCTTCCTCCTTCCACTGAGGATCCTTGCCTACGATTTTAAGAAAGGACTCGAAGAAGGCGATTGATTCTCTTTCCTTATCAAGTGCTTTATAGGTTAGTGCGAGATTAAACACGGCATCTGGATCATTTGGGTGCGCAGACACTGCCATTTGAAGATGCTCGAGCGCTTTCTCTGGTTGTCCTTCTAGGAGATAGATCGAACCGAGATTTCTTCTCGCTTCCCGGTCTGCCGGATCAATAGTTATAGCTTTTTGATACGCATCAGATGCTTGCTCTAACTTTCCGGTCTCAACGTATACAGCAGCGAGATTGTTGTATGCATTTGAAAGGTTGGGGTCATACTGAATAGCTTTTTGGAAATGCTCCTGCGCCTTTCCTTTATGATTCATTCTAAAATATGAGACTCCAAGATTATTCTCGGCCAATGCAAAATCAGGACGTATCGTAAGTGCTTTTTCAAAGAGACTTTTTGCTTGATCGATTCTTCCCTGTGTCCCTTCAATGTAACCAAGATTCAGATAGAGATCAGGATCTTTCGGGTTAAGCGAATCATATGTCTGAAGTTTATCCTTTGCCTTATTTAACTGCCCCTGACGTATATAATCGAGCCCGAGGTTATAATGTGCATACGCCATCTTACTATCGAGACTGAGCGCTTTTTCAAATGCCTGCCTTGAAGCCGTAGCTTCACCAAGGGTAGCGAGCACAAGTCCAAGATTGTTATATGATTTTGCGTCTTTTGGATCTAACACAATAGCCTTCTGATAAGAGGCCTTAGCTTGTGAATATTGTCCCTGCGCAAATAGAGCCGTGCCAAGGTTCCGTGCCGCCTCAGCAAAGCCGCCTTCAACATCCATCGCCCGAGAAAAATTCTGAATCGCTTGATCAATATTGCCGTGATAAAATTCCATGACGCCTAGGTTATTAAGAGCCTGCGCAGCGTATTCTTTATCTCCAAGTGCTTTTTGCCATTCCTCAGATGCTTGATCAAAATTCCCGAGCTGAGCATGAAGATAGCCAAGAATAAGATTAAGCTGCGAAGCTTTTACTCGTACGCTCTCCAGTAAGCTAAAGACCTTAATAGCATCCTCATACCTGCCCTCTTCATAGGCTTTCCAACCACGATCTGAGAGACTTTTAAGGGTGGAAGGGTGGAGTCCAAGTACTGTCATGAGGCGGACATCATCGGCCGTGCCCTTCTTTTCACCACCTGCTGCAAATCCGGTAGAGGATCTCCGCTGTCCGGCTTTCACCTTTTGCACCTGTAATGCTTTATTCCAATCGTTGATGGCCGCGTTCATTTTCCCTTCACGCAGGTAAAGCGCGGCTCGCGCATTTAAGGCATCATACGAGTTCGGATCCATTCTTAAAGCTTTGCTGAGAAACGATCTGGCGTGGTCATATCTATTCTCTTCAATTGCAACGAGTGCAAGACTTGCATAAATTTCAGCTGAAGCTGCCCCCTTTTTAACGGCTGTCGTCCACGAATTGATTGCAGATTTTCTAGAACCAAGGGCTACATAACTTACACCGATGTTGTAATACACTTCAGCAGATGTGAGTCCAAGTTGAAGAGCTTTCTTGTACATAGACAGCGCTTCTTCATGCTTTCCAAGTGCAGAGTAGGCAGTGCCAAGATTATATCGGGCAACGGGATCTTGTGGCTGCTGCCGAACAGATTTGCGGAAGAGGCCTACTGCTTGTAGATAATCTCCTGCTTGGAATGCATCTACTCCCGACCTTGTGCTTGCTGTTACAGGAGCCCGGCTAGTTTTTTGCAGTGTTGGTTGAGGTGTTGTCTTCCGCTGTACCTGCTTCTGGACTTTTCGTTCGATAGGTGCAGTTTTATGTGCTCTAAAAGTAGTAACAGTACCGCCAGAAGCACGTGGGCGTCTTACTGTCTTCCCGAGCTCGACTCCGCTAACACTGGCTCCTGTTGGAACATTACTATTGGGACTAGGCTGACAGCCAGTAATAAGAATAACGAGAGATAGAGGCGCTATAATCTGCCGTAGAGGGCATGTTTTCATTTCTCAGTTCCTTTCTTTTTAGATAATTCGATTACTTTCTCGTTTAGATGATTCATCTTTCCTGCGAGGTCTTCTACAAGCTTAGAGATCGTAAGCGGTCTGGTACGAATGAGGTCAGTAAAATGCTCTTTCGGCAAGCTTAGTACTGTACAAGGAGCTGCTGCTTTTACGGTAGCAGTACGCTTCATACCACCAAATGCTGCAAGAGCGCCAAAGATCTCATCCTCTCCAATCTGACCTACAAGTGTTCCCGAAACATATACATCAGCTGTGCCACTGACCATGGTCAAAACTTCACTTCCGGATTCTCCTTCCTGTAAGATGATATCACCGACTTCATAGTTTAACATCTTCGGTGTAAACTCAGTTTGCTCATGAAGCGTAGAACGCGAAAGTACGGAAAACATCCCTGCTGAAGCAACTAAAATATCTTGCCACACATCTCTTCCTTCGCGACTTTCTTCGAGTACGGCTTGAAATGTATCAAAGGGAATAAATTCGTACTGAGTGGCATAGTCAGATCGTATTTCTGCAGCCGAGGCATCTCCCAGAAGTCCATCAATTGAAAAGATCTCTCCTTCTTCATAATAGAGGAGTGTAGTGTTTTCCATAACGAAGCTTAATTGGCCAGAGGAAACAAAGTATACACCAGCTCCATATTCAGAGCATCTTACCGAACTGTCTGCGAGCTGCACGTCCTGCTCAAAGGTAGCCTTACTTACCAGTAACTCTTTAAGCGATGTGCACAATTCACCGTATTTTGATGCCAAAGGATCGAATGCCGGAAGTGTTTCTATAGGACTATAGACCATATGCAAGGTATCATATCTGTACTAAACTCAATCATGCAATATTGTTAAGCGTACAAGGGATAAACGCTTAGCTTGAATTGTCGAGAGATTTAGGAATCACCTTGAGAGGAACCGAATATGTTTGGTCTCTATGAGCAATCTTCGCGCCTTATTGAGCTGAGCGGGCATTTAAAGCAAACCAATGCCTCTCTTGCTGAGAAGGCTTCAAGTATCCGTACAGAATTCACTCTCGGGGAAGGGCAGAGACTAGACCTTCAAGGCGAATACTTTTTTATCGAGGAAGGTCTCGTTCAGTGTGAGCTTGAGGGCATTCCTCTTGTTTACATGTGTGAAGGAGATCTGCTTAGTCCCCTCTTTTATCAGGATAAGAGCTCTCACTACACATCACTCACTTCGCTAAGAGGAAGCATCTTTCAAGGAAGTAAGCTCGTTTCTCTCTTTTATGAAGATAATGAGATCTTTGGGCTCTTTCAAGATTATCAGAGTCTCTCTATTGAACTCTTTCTGGAACTCCTTAGAAAAGAATCTGTCTGGCTCTCTAGTGATGCCATTCCTACAATACGCGCATTCCAAAGCGGCGACCCGATTATTATTCAGGACACTTCTGCGAGTGAGGTCTATACCCTGCTCTATGGCTCAGCTTCAGTATATGTAAAAGACAAACAGGTAGGACAAATTCTTCAAAATGAAATCTTTGGAACTCTCTCGCTGGCCGACGAGAAAGTAAGAAACGCTTCTGTGATCGCGAATTCACAGTGTGTCGTAGCCTCTATACCTGAGGAGAAGTTCACCTCTCTTCTAACGACCCATCCAGAAACGGTTACAAGACTGGTGCGGTCGATGGCACGAATCATAGTCTCTCAGAACGAGCAACTAGCTGAATAAGCAGGTTTTTTTCTTTTGCCGTCCCATATCTATCGCTTGCTCAAAATACACCCCTTAAGAAGCTCCCTGCATCTAAAGTCTTTATGGTGTCAATAAAGTCCTATCTCAATACCGATCTTATTGATCGTATAAGCGCCCTTTCTGTTGGTGAACAACGCCCCGGTCAGGCTGTAGCTGCAGCGCTCAAAGGCGAGGGATCTAGCATCAACAAGATTTCAAGGTCTGTGAACTTTGCTGCGCAAGCTTATGCTAAGTCACTTACGAGCATAAACTTTGTAGGATCTGCGATCAATCTCGCTGAATCCGATCTTACACAGCTACAAAAGATTACTGAGAGAGCGATAGCGCTCGTTGAAGAAGTAAAGGCTCCCAATACCCCAAGAAGAAAGAGAGACGAAGTCACAGCTGAGCTTTACCAAATGGGGAAAAGCTATTACCAAACACTAGAAGCTGCAGAACTCGGTGAGAAAAAATATCTTACGAAACCTGGATTAGAAGAGCTTTTTGTACAAGTCGGGCTCGATCCGGAAAAATCAAGACAGATCGGAAACGCTTTTGACAAGCTTACTGACAAAGGCAGTGACCACTACCTAGCCGATCCCGGTATTAACGGCGCTGAAGAAACTGGAGAGGGACAAGAGGTTACGCAAGCATCTGGCAAGCTCTTCACACTTGAAAGAAGGATAAGAACGAAGGATGACGCCAAAAGTATGTTAAACGACCTTACAGCACTTCACGAACAGATCAGCACAAATATTGATGCGATCGGGGAGCTGCGAGGACATCTCATTGAAAACGCCGAGCTAGTACGAGCCAGCGCCATAGCATTTGGTGAAATCAGTGGAGATCTAGGTGGGATAGAGGATGCTGAGGGGCTTGTACAGGTACTACAGAGAGAAATTACAAAGCGAGCGAGTCACGCGCTCTCACACGCAGAGAATCTAGAGCCACTCATAGTTGCAGCACTCACCAGTGGCGATAATAACCTGCTAAACTAGCCACTCTTAAGAACAGCACTCCTATCTTACCGCCACCAGCGCGAGATGATTATAGCCATTGATAAAGTGGAAAATAGTGTTCGGTGCAAATCATGTTTGTGACGCGTATAGCGCTCAAAAGGGCCTGCGAGCATCTAGAAGGTACGCAGCCGCACGGGACGCCCGGCATAGGATTCTACCACCACCAAAACCGGGAAATAATCTAAATGTATTCAATAGTTATGCTTGCAAATTAGCTTTTATTTCTATATACTATTTTTATAGATACTAAGGGGCAAACGACATGAGTACCACAGCACTTCCTAAAGCTATGAGAGAGTTAAAATCGGCTGTATACGGCGAGACACTGTGTATGCTCAGAGTGCTTGAGCTAATAGCAAAGGTTGATAAAACGCGTGAATTCTTACGCCACGGTCATTCTTCTCTCTATGATTATCTTACTGTGGGACTTAAGTATTCAGAAGGCGCAGCCATAAGACGTATCCGTGCAGCACGGATGCTTGGAAAAGATAGACGCATCAAGAAGCTTTTTGAACAGAGAAAGGTATCTCTCTGTACCCTCAGTCTTATTCTCAATCAACCAGAGCTTCTAGATGAGATCATTGGCAGATCTAAAAGAGAAGTTGAGGAACTCATTGCCCTTAAAAAAGGCAACGCTTCACAGGCCAGAGAAAGAATCGTACCAATACTGGTGGCGGTACCAGCAAAGAAACAACATACCGAAATCCCTACCGCCACCAGTAGTACGACCCCTTCCAGTTCTAACATTCATTGCGAGGATCTGAGGTCTCAGACCGAACGACAGCCTGTCGTCCATAGCTTACTGGCGAAGGATGAAAGCAATCTCCTCGCCTCATCCACTACTCCAATACAACCAGAAACAATCCTTGAAGAAAGATACCGCGTCACATTCTCATACAATAAAGAAACAAAAGACTCAGTAGAGAGAGCCCGTCATCTGCTCTCACATAAGTATCCAGATGGCGCATCTATTGAAGAACTCTTCGTTGCAGGGTTAAGTGCCTTGATAAAAGATGAGGAAAAGAGAAAGAATAAAATAGTTAATAATATCAGCAAAAATTCCACCGCCACCAGTAACAGTATCACCCCCCGTAATTGCGAGAAGCTGAGGTCGAAGACCGAACGACGAAGCAATCTCCCCGCCATCACCACCAGTAACAACAGCACAACTAACAGACGCTATATACCGGCCGCTATAAAACGTGAAGTCTACAAGAGAGACAAGGGAACATGTTCTTACCGCCACCTAGATGGAGAGACATGCGGATCGAGCTGGCAGGTAGAAGTTGATCACATAACACCGCTGGCACTCGGCGGGAAAACGGAAAGTGCCAATCTTAGGCTCCTCTGCAGAAACCACAATCAGATGGTAGCAAAAGATGCGCGAGTATATAGATAAGTTTTCATGGGAACTCCACACCCAGATCTTTGAGGCACTCCCTCCAATCCTCCATTATCATCACATACCCGGAAGAAGTCCCTGTTCTCATTGTACTCCACCTCTTATGTCTGCACCGGGCCACTGGACTGTTGATGTACGAGAGCACACACGCATTCTCATCTCCTGACTCCTTACATCTTTCAAAAACCCAAATGTCCCAAACTGTTCGAACATATTTATCCCGACATCTGAGGATATCAATCGAGGTACCTTCGAGCGCGAGTAATATCTTCTCCTCACAAGCTGGACTATCAATAGAGCATTCGCTTTCTATTTTTTCTATCGCTTTATCACATTGCTCATTATGATAATTGAGAGAGTCTAGCCTACCAACCTTCTTCTTACTGGCATTACCCTGCTTAACCTGTTCCAAGTCTTCGCATTTTGAATTTCTATAGGTTCCGTCTTTAATTCGCGGAGCGAGAGGAGACATCAAAATGGAATCAGTTATGAGTAGATTTCTGAAGTTTAAAAGAGAAAGTGCTTCCCTGCCCGAGAGCACTTTCGACGGAGATCCTTGTATCGTGTGCTTCAAGGATACTTTTAACGGTAGCAAGTCCTATTCCGAGACCACCAGAACAAAATTCATACTCCCCAGAACTATGCTGCATGGCATCTTTTACTTCATAGAACTTTTCAAAAATAAGACTCTGCTGATCAGGATCTATCCCAATACCTGTATCTTTCACTTCAAAAAGTACCCGATCTCCTTGCTCAGCTACTCTGAGTTCAATTTCACCGCCATCTTCTGTAAATCTGATGGCATTTGAAAGTAAATTTCCAAGGGCAATAAGCAACAGCCCTGAATCGGCATATACTTCCTTAGCAATCTCATCGCGATGCAGAGTAAATGTCTGGTTGCGTTGATCAAACGCATTCTCGAAACGTGCCAATAGCGCATCCAGTACAGGCGTGAGCTCGATAACTTCACGTTCTATCCCAACACTTTCTGCTTGCATCCGAGAGAGGCTTTGTAATTGGTCTACGATGGAAATAAAGCGATTCACTCCCTTTTGGAGCGTCTGTGAGATCTTATTGCTCGTTTCTTCATTGGGAATTCCCATAGCCAGCAGCTCTGCGGAATTCTGAATAACATTCACCGGAGTGCGGAACTCATGTGTTAATACGGTAATCATTTCATTTTTACGCTCGTCTAGTATTTCAAGCATTCGCTTCATCTTTTGAGAATCTTCATAGAGTCTGGCGTTCTCAAGTGCCAACGCTAACTGATGAGCAAACTGCGTAACAAAATACAATTCATCCTCTGAAAATGATTCTGGGCCCTTTTTATTTAAGACCTGAATAGCGCCGAGTTTCTTCTCTCCGCGAGCTGTGAGCGGAACACAGATGAGCTCTGTTGTATCAAAAGAACCTTTATCATCTATCGCTGAATAAAAGCGTTCATCACGTTTGACCTGGTCGTGGAGAATCGGTTCTTGGTTCTGGATGACCCACCCGACAATGCCCTTATCAGATGGCATTTTTTTGTCTTTTAACCGTTCGGCATCCCCACCTTGCGTTGCCCAGAAAGACAGCTCTTTTTCACTGGCATCGAGTAAAAAGAGCGTGGCTGCCTCAGCTCCGGTCATACTCTTTAAATGTCCGAGCGCCGTTGTAGCCACGTGATTGAAGTCTAGCGAGGAATTTAACAAAAGTGGCAATTTCGCGAGAAATAAAAGTTGTGTTAATGAAAGACCCGCTTCATTTTCACTCTGCGCGTCAGTCTCAAGGGTTAAGAGGTATTGCTCAAGTTTCTCAAGATTCCCCTTCTGCTTCTCTTCTCGAAGAGTCTTCGCAGCTGGCGTGAGCCATTGGTGTGAACGCAAAAGGCGACACGCCTCTGGGTAAAAAAGTTTCCGTTCAACACCTATCTCTTGTCTTAGAAGTTCAGACTTCTCAAAGAAGTCATCTCGCCCGAGATTTCCAAGATCCGCATCCAGTAAATACTTAGCGAGTTTATCGGTAGGCAGCTGTGTTGCTCCAAGGGCAGTTTCAACAAGTTGAGTATCGAGAATCATGTTCTCTACGCAAAGCTTTTGAGACTCTGCATATTCGCCGTAGCGTTCCATAGCCTCACGAGCAAAACGTACTGCTACCCACTCATTATCAACCGGCTTCTCTATAAACCCTGTGTCGTGATAGGCAGCACCTATGGAGAGTAAATCTATCTCCTCTGCGGACAGATTGTCTTCCAAAGCGAGGGTCAGAACTTCTTTTAGAACATCACGAGTGTGCTTAATAGAATGATAGTAGTAGTGACCGGGAAGGTCCTGCTCAAGCTTGTCAAATGCTGCCTGAATGATATCACGTCCAAGCTGCTCAGCGTATAGTTGATCGATGTTTCTATCCTGCGAAGTCATAACAGAGCCAATCTATTATCCTCCTCTAGAGGTGGCAAGAATCATAATACTCTTTTATCCATCGCCAAGACGTTCTATAAGCATTAGTAATGAAGAAGAAATCATCCCTCGCAGCTCTCCTATCACTCGTTTGGCCTCATACCCTCCTTTTCACTCTCGCAATGATCGCGCTCGCAGGCGGAGCAGGTATTAATTTACTCTTTCCAGAGCTTCTGCGTCGACTTCTCCGTGAAGAAAACTTCCACTACCTTGCAGATGCCTCATTGCAAGTTGCCCTCATTCTCATCGGCCTTTTTGCTATCCAAGGAGTCTGCTTTTACGTTCGGACATACCTTTTTGGGATTATTGGCACAAAAGCCGTAAGAGATCTGCAAGAGAAACTCTACACTAATATCATTCAACAACAGATTGATTTTTTCGATGCCCAGCGTATCGGCGATCTCTTATCGAGAATCACAGCGGATACGCAGATGATACGAGATGCCGTAAGTGTGAAACTTTCTGTATTTATACGTTACACAATTCAGATCGTAGGCGGAATCATTCTGATGTTGACCATCTCCGTACGACTGACTCTTCTTTTAGCTTTGGTCTTACCAGTTATCATTGGACTCTCAATGTTTCTCGGGAAAAAGCTCAAAAAACTATCTCGCAAACAACAAGAGGAGTTGGCTAAAGCAAGCACCATTGCTGAAGAAACAATCTCTGGAGTGCGTATCGTGCACGCCTTTAATCAGACTGGTAGAGAGATATCGCGCTTTTCAAAAGCAGTTGAAACGCTCCAAAATGTAAGTTTTGATCGAGTAAGTGTCGCTGCTTTCTTCTCCTCTTTTGTGAGTTTTCTTATGAACGCCGCCATTGTAGGTGTGCTGTTGTATGGAAGTACGCTCATAACCGGAGGCACTCTGAGCTTAGGAGACCTCACGGCGTTCTTTCTTTACGGTGTAATCGTAGCTGTTTCTTTCGCCTTTGTAGCAGGTGGCATTGGGGAGTTTGCTTCCGCACTTGGCGCTACCGAGACTATTTTTGAACTTATCTCGTCTCCTTTTCAGCACGGACTCCTTGGCTCAGAGAATGAGGGAAACGAGATGAAAAATGTAACGGTACGTTTTCAGAATGTCTCGTTCTCTTATCCTGCAAGACCTGAACATGAGGTTCTCCACGAAATCTCTTTTGATATAGACGCGGGCTCCTCTGTCGCCCTTGTAGGGCCATCAGGAGCTGGGAAATCGACAATAGTGCAGTTACTTCTTGGATTCTATCAGCCTGAGCAGGGGGCAATCCTGCTCGGAGACAAAGATATCTCTCAAATGAATGCATTCTCTCTCAGAGAGCATATTGGATTTGTCCCTCAAGATCCGCAGCTTTTTGCGATATCAATAGCAGATAATCTGAAGTACGGAAAACCTGATGCCACCGAGGCTGAGATACAAGATGCTCTTAAGAAAGCGAGCGCTTTAGACTTTGTACAATCTCTTCCAGAAGGGCTTCAGACCTTTGTGGGCGAACGCGGAGTACAGCTCAGTGGCGGACAAAAGCAACGTATCGCTATCGCAAGAGCGCTCCTTCGCGATCCAGCGCTTCTTATCCTTGATGAAGCGACCTCAGCTCTTGATAGCGAAAATGAGCATTTAATACAGCAAGCGCTTCAAGAACTCATGCGAAATCGCACCTCGCTCGTTATCGCCCACAGGCTTTCCACAATTCAAAATGCTGACAAGGTAATAGTTCTCGATAATGGAAGAGTTGTTCAGTCAGGCCAGCACAGCTCTCTTGCTGCAGAGCCGGGCCTCTACCAGACACTTGTCGAAAAGCAGGAGCTCACGGATGTCAGAGCGTAAAACCATCTACCGCATTGGCGACGTCTCTCAGGAAGCCTATCTCGTAAAAGATAGTGCCGTAACTATCAGCACACCATACCTTGAAGAGCAAACGATAAATCTCCCAAACTTACTGGTTGGCACGGTAGAACTTTTCCTTGAAATAGAAGGCAACATCCCACCACGCATCTTTAATCTCACCGCAGAACAGGACGCTGACATTTCGCTTGTCACCTTCGATACGGTTCTTGAACTCGCTGAAAAGCACGAATTTGGTTACAGCACCAATCGATTCTTAGCGCACCTTATAGACGCTACAAATCACCAACTTCAAATTAAACGCTCCCATATGCCTAGAGAGTGGGCAACATTTGAGGAGCGCTCACGGACATTTGTAAAGATTATTGAAATGATACACCAACTCTGGGTAAACACCGGGGTGAGTGAATATGAGCGCTTCGCACTCAATAAGAGAAAATCAACACTTTACCTCATGGGCGAAATATTTGATCGCGAACAGATCTTTGCAAACGTAAGCGTCGCTAGTAAAGACGCTGAAAAATATCTACACAGATACGCAAAAGATGAGGTAATCTGTAAGAAGAACGATATTGCGGACTGCATGTATATCCTTCTACAAGGCTCAATTGGAGTAGTGTCGGGGGGAAATTATGTAAACTCCATTAAAACTCAAGGAGAAGCCTTCGGAGAGATCTCACTCTTCCTTAAAGGCAAGCGCACAGCCGGTCTCGTTGCAGAGCAGGAATCTACCTTATATGTCATCAGAAAAGACGATATTAAAACCTTCCACAACTCTCATCCGTACATGTTTATTCAGATAGCAAGAACACTTGCAAAGCGACTTGAGAAGAATTTAAGGAACCTGAATCTGCTTTACGCACAACATGATACACCACAAAGAAACGCGACTCTTAAAAAGAAGATTGAAGCGGCAGGCGAAGATCTTGTCTTACTTTATGAGGACTTTAAAAAATTCAAGAGGCTGACCAGCAATCCGCAACTTACAAAAACTCTGCAAAAGATTGCCGAACTGCCGGTCCTCGCCTCTCTCCTAAATAGTAAAAAGCGTTAACTCCTAGCCAACACCAAGTAACTCAACATCGAAGATGAGCGTCGCATTCGGTGGAATAGCAGCACCAGCGCCACGAGCGCCGTAACCAAGTTCAGATGGGATTATCAGAGTCCTCTTCCCACCGACCTTCATTCCGGCAACGCCCTTGTCCCAACCTTTGATTACACGGCCAGCTCCAAGTGGAAACTTAAAGGGCATTCCACGATCCACTGAGCTATCAAATTTCTTCCCTTTCTTTCCGTTATCATCTAGCCATCCCGTATAATGAACAGAGACAACCTGACCCGGAGTAGCTTCAGCTCCTGTTCCTTCTTTAATTTCTTTAATGACAAGACCCGAATCCGTGTCAGCGCTGTAGGCTGAATGAAAAGGGATTAGCAGTAGAATAGTTAATAGCAGATATAGTAAGCGCATAGCTCTCCTTATAATTGACGATTTATTTCGACAATCTAAGAGAACCCCTCACTTCGCACAAGTAGAGACTCTCATCACAATAGGTGCAGACTATAAATACCAAATGGCTCACTCTGGTCACACGAAGAAGACGGTCTTTTGGTAAGAAATTGGGAACTTATGAGATCGCTTCTAGTTCTTCTTCTCTTTAACTGGAGATGAGCAACACGCGGCGTTTTTCTTGAGTTTTAGCCTCTTTGCGAGACCAATTCCAATCAGCGCCGGCGCTGCAATCCAGCACACGGGACAGGTGGCACCAGTTATGATTGCAGCTCCAGTTCCTGCAGCTCCAATACCAGCGCCGATCGCAGTACAAGTATCAGCGTCTTTTAGCTCTTTTTTTGTATTATCTTCCATACATCATTAGACGTATGAAAACACAAAATGTTAAAAGAGAATTTGAAAAAAAGGCTCTTTTTATTCAGGGAGATAGAACAGTTCTGCAGGAGGCTTATAGGGGCACTCGCCCCCAACAAGCGGTGCCCTACTCTGAATTCTGAGGCTTTTCATCAGGAACGCATCTCGCTCAAGTGCTCTTACCCTACTCCTCATCTTACCGTTAAAGTGGCCACTCTTTCTTAAGATACGTCTCACCCTCGCTATTTTAAGAGATAAGGTATCAACCACTTCGTCAATCTTATAAACCTCACACGCGAGCCGCGAATGGAGATCTACCGCACTTGTATAGGCGTCTCCCAGCTCACTCACCTGCTCATTGGAGTAGAGAACTTCTGATTCTGCAAGCACAGCCGCTGGAATCGACAAAGAGAGAGATAAGCCTGATATCAGACATAAAGTTCGCATGCACATGTGTAATCTCAAAGGAAGGGGCAATTCCCCTCTTGCTGGGCACAAGCACTATAAGATAGTTTCTTGAGATAAGATAGTTACTCGGAAAAATTATGAAAAACAGACTTCAATTCATCCAAGCATTCGCAATTCTCGTCCTCTCATTTGCCTTACTCACAGGCTGTGGTGGCGGCGGTGGTGGTGGAGGTTTTTCAGGAGCCGGGAATGCCTCGATCAGTACACGCCCTGATTCGATCGACATCGGAGACCGCACTAAAGTGACCATCGATATCTCAAGCGTAAATGAGGATGGGATAATTGTTAAGGTGAAGTTTCCAGAGGGCCTTACCTACGTACCCGACACATCAATTCTTACCGTTGATGATGATAGAAACGATATTGGGCCAGATATTAGTGTCATCAATAATGATGACGATAGGTTTCTCGTCTTCTTTTTTACTGAAGATGACTTCGATCGTGATGGGAACGGAAAACTAGAGTTTGAACTCAAAGGAAATGAAGTTGTCAAAAACGGTTCAGTCGAAGTTGATATCGACGTAGACGACCCCAATATCGCAAACGGGAGTGAGTTCGACCCCGAGGATCCCCAGTTCCAAGAAGAAGACACCGCATACATCGAGGTTATCGATTAACCTAAGCACCGTTGCGGGAGAGCGTCCCATATGTCCAAGAAAGTCTTAAGTGTTGGCCAATGCGTCCCCGATCATATGAGCTTACGACTCCTTGTTCAAAAGGCCGGGGCTGAAATTATTGGTATCGACTTTGAAAAAGACATTGATCAAGCCCTAGAAGAGCACCAGCCAGAGCTTATACTCATCAATAGGATCTTCGATAGGGACCGAGCTAGTGGACTCGAAGTGATTGCCAGACTACGTGAAAGCGAAAACATCCCACCGATTATGCTGGTATCAAATTATGAAGATGCCCAGAAACAGGCGGTGAAGTTAGGAGCTCTTCCCGGATTTGGGAAGAGCTCTCTCTATGATGGGGCTACTCTAGATCTCATCAAGAGCGCCCTCAGTTCCTGACTATCTTTCAAGAACGCTTCTAAGCATCCATGCATTTTTCTCATGCGCAGCACAACGCTCAACGGCCATATCAACCGTAACCTCATCTTCTTCTGATTCAGCAGCCTTCATAGCAACCGTTAACGTCGCTACCATACGCTCGTGATCACTTAGAAGATCTGAAACCATGTCCTCAGCCGAAAGTGAATACTGCGCAGACTTTATCGACGTAAGCTTCTGGTACTCCTCAAACGTGCCGGGAGCAACGCTTCCAAGACTACGGATTCTCTCAGCTATTTCATCTATAGCCGCAGCCAGTTCGGTATACTGTTCTTCAAACATCTCATGCAATGAATGAAACATATGCCCTTTCACATTCCAGTGATAGTTCTGGGTCTTTAAGTATAGACTGTAGCTATCTGCGAGTACTGATTTTAATGCTTCTACTGTTTTTTCTTTTTTGCTCATAGCAACCTCTCTTCATTCAAGTGTCATGTGTTAAGAACCACAATACACCGCGGTTCCTCAACGGTACTATGATAGAGATCAGCCGTGAAGAGCGCAACAAAGCTTAGAAGTAAGCAATTTTGCCGGAGGCTACCTTTTTTCAGGGAACAGCTAATTGCTACGGAGATAGAGCTCTACCCGGCGATTTTTTGCCTGAGCGTGAGCAGCTCCAGATACCATAAGTGGCATCTTATAACCCATATGATCGTAGTGAATGCTTGCAGGATCAACTCCTTGCGTTTTGAGATATGCTACCACTTCCTCCGTGCGGAGAAAGCTGGCACGTCGCTGCTCAAGAATCGATCCTGAATTATCAGAGTGTCCAATAATTCGGATGGTGCGTAGCGGATTGGCTCTAGCTGCTGCAACTAAATCTTTAAGTCCTTGCTTGGCTGCTGGAGAGATTCCTGTCGCACCCTGTGCATAATTAATAACAACTTTATCAGGACGTTTTAGTGCCAGCCAACTACTGCGTGTCCCCTCGTCCATCATCTTTGAATTTGTTGACGACTCGGTCACTACCACTTTTTGAGACGGGGAAAGTGTGGCTACTGAGCGGTCTGCCGCTCCTTGAGACTTCTCAACACTCTTAGCAGCCATTTCAGATTTAGTGGTTGAATCAAGCGGCGTATTTGGGCTTTCAGCGCTGACTGATTTCCCAATCGGAACAAGTGTAATCTCTTCATCTCCAACCTTAGAGATGACAACTTGCTCAGGCGAGGCACTGGCACGTAGCTTCTTCTCTTTCTCTAACTGCTCGCGCTCTCTTTCAGTAAGAAGTTGATCAATGTTAGCTCTTGCCTTCTTACTGCTTTCATCCAGCTCACTTTTTGCTAGCTCTACCTCTTGCTCACTCTCATTAAGAGCCTGTTCAACTTTTTCACTCTCTTCTTCCAGTCGCTTCTCGACAACGACCTGCTGCTCTTCAGAGAGTTGGACTGCTTGCTCATCGACTCTTGTTTCAGTCATCTCAGCAACTTCATTTGCAGCTTTTTTGGTGAGTTCAGTAGCGCCTTCTTTGATATCTTGCGCAGCATTACCGATTGAGCGCGACGCATCAGCTGTAAGTCTTTGGATTTTACCAGCCATATTGCGCTTTGAGTTATTCACCCAGGCAAGCCCGAGGACTACGAGGAGGAGTATTACAGCAATTGTGAGGATCTTTTTCATAACGTAACTACCTAATTCATACTTGGTGCACTCAATTTTAGAACAACATAATAATATTCTTGCCGGCTTAATCCACTAAAATACTCGTTTTTCTAGGGCAATTTGATAAGCTACTGTTATCTCTAAGCTAATCAATGTTCAATTTCTAGATGATACATGATATCGAGCCTAAATCGCCTCTAAAATTGTTTCAGAGATAAGGAAATCCCCCATAATACAGTAAAAAGCATCAAAAATCGGAATCACATTCATTCTTTTTTGCCGTATCAGGGTTGTGCACTCAATACGGTTTGATTATTCTGATCTGAGTATGAATTTTTTACTCAACATGCGCATTAAAGGGTTAACATAATGAAAACACTGAACTATTTATTTAAGGGTTTTATACTAATGGCTGGAATCTGCCTGATATCAAACGGCGCCTCAGCCCAGACTAATGAGTGTACTGAAGGCACTTCAGCAAGCGTTGAGCAGATAGTGGATAACGCTTACGCCTCATGCTGTTCTCGTACAGGTAAAAAGAAAAGACGCCGCTGCTTTAACACCGGTATCAAGAAACTCAAAAAGACTAAGGGCCTCATATCTAAAGCGCTCTTTAATCAGAGTCGATCCACAATCACCGCACTCACAAAAGCAAATTGCGAGCTAGAGAGCGTTGAGATTCCAACGTGTGACGAAGAAGGTTCAATGACAACTGATGAAGTCGTAAATGAACTAACAGAGAGTGCTTGTAATCTTAAGTATCAGGACAAGCGCGAGAGCCGCCTTAAAAAACTCCGTCGTGCGGCAAACAGAGCTCAGAGCTTCCTCGGCGAGGCTTATGTTGAAACGCTTGCAGATAACTTAAAAACTCTCATCAATGCTCGTTCTTGCGGACAGGGTGGTGAAGAGAGACAAAATAGCTGTGGTCGTGTTGTAAATCCTCGTGATGGAGCAACTGTTGGAAACGTTTACAAGCTTTCTGATCACTCGCCACATAATCCAGTATTTATTACGCACAACGGAGCTAGAAGTGGTAAGGCGATCACCTCAAACGGCCAAGTACTTGACCGTATGACGTATACCGGTCTTGCAAACCCTGATGGTCAGGGAGCGCGACACCACTACCGTTTTAATGTTGGATGCAGATCGCTTCCAAACAACTTCCTCCTCCAGATCGGCAGCACATGCTACCAGATCAACAGCCCATGTAGTCGTATCGACTAATAGGCCTGCTTTTACTGTAGAGGGGCGCCGCCCCTCTACAGTCTACGCTTGAGTAAGACTTTAATTCGTCGGATACTTACTCACTATGACTCACCGACGCCGCCAATATCCCTCACTCCTTACAGCTCTGACCTTACTATTTGTGTGCATCTTCTTTACGTGTTGCAGCAGTAAAGAAAATGCATCGAGTTCTTCCAATTTCCCCAATGAGGCACGAGCAAGCCTTAGAAGACCTGCTCATAGTACATCAATTAGACACGGAAAAATTTTATATGATTACTACTGTGCCGGATGTCACGGAGATAACGCGCGCGGGAACGGACCGGACTCAGAAGAGGAAGGGGTACCAGCTCCAAACCTTATCAGCCTTTTGGAAGCAGGAGCTTCAGCTGATGAGCTTGACTGCACAAATGAGTTTGCAAAGCTCCAGTACCACGGCCAACTTAAATCAGACGAGCTTCTGGAAATGGCGTCTTACGTAAGGTCCCTGCCCTGACCCCTTGTGGGTGAAATATCCATTCTGGTACCGGACTCTCTTCGGAGAATCTTCCTTGTAATTCAGCATTTGAATGGCTATAGATACACTATAGCCTCACCATTGCTTCACAGGACATCACATGGATTTTAAGCACATTCTTGTAACAACAGACTTTAGTGACGATTCCGTTTCTGCTTTTAGTATAGCAGCAAAGGAAGCAAAAGCTAAGAACTGCAAGGTTTCACTCCTTGCCGTGGTAAATGATTGGGATGTACCCCCCGTATTCATGCAAGATATTGCGAACCCTGAAGCAATCACCAGATACAGGCATGACCTTGCTGACAAAGCAAAGGAAAAGCTTGGGGCTTATGTACAGGAGCATTTTAAAGACGTTGATGTCGAGACCCATGTCGAGCTCGCGTCGCAACCTGTAGATCAGGTTATTACCGACTTTGCGAAAAAAAATAGCTGTGACCTAATTATTATCTCTTCACACGGTCGCGGCGCCATCGGAAATCTCCTACTTGGAAGTGTCGTTCAGAAAGTTATCAGATACTCTCCATGTCCCGTAATGGTAATTCCCAGAAAAGAAGAGTAATCTTCTACTCAATTTCTAGACTCTGGTAGCAGACCGTAACTATCTCAATCTCTTGCTCCCCACGAGGCGATCGGAAGTTAATAACGTCTCCTTCTTCTTTGCGTAAAAGTGCCCTAGCTAATGGGGATTTCCAACTTATATGTCCGCGATCAATATCTGTCTCGTCTTCACCCACAATCGAATAGGTCTTTTCATTCTCCTGCTCATCCAGAATGGTAACGGTAGCTCCAAACCTAATATCCTGCGCTTTCTGCACAGCAGGATCGATTACCTCAGCAGTCTCAATACGCTTTGAGAGAAAGCGAATTCTCCTATCTATCTCTCGTAGCCGTTTCTTCCCGTAAATATAATCCCCGTTCTCCGAACGGTCCCCATTACCTGCCGCCCACGCAATGGTCTCTGTGAGCTGTGGCCGCTCGTTTGATTTGAGGTGCTTAAGCTCTTTGAGAAGGGCTTTTAGCCCGGCTGGTGTGATGTAATTTTTCGTTTCAGACATAGGTTACAGAGCCGTTGTCGATGGCCATAACAGTAGTAAGCAGAAATTGTATCACAGGGTTATGGAAAATAAAGGTTTAGAGGATCAGGCTGTCAACATTGTACAGGCCCTCGCTCAAGTCAAAAAAAAGCAGACCGCTATCGCTCAGCTTCGTCATATTAAGGACGAATTTCAGGGCAGAAGCGACATACAATGCGACATTACTAAGGAACTCTCCGATCTTAGAGTTCGAGTGTGGAAGAAAAACCCTGAAGCCTCAATTCGCTCACTAAACCAACAACACATCACCTTTGAGGGAATATCTCTTGAACGTGTTCCTTCACCACCTCCCGGCTACGCTTATAAAGGGGGAGCTGCTCGTCTCGCTCTGCTTGAACTCCTAGGCGAGCCCGTCGGGGTACGCGCCCCCAGAGACCTTGATCTTGTTCGTATCGGTACGAGTGAAACCAAAACTGACCATTTCGTTGCAAAAGAGTTTATGGAAGAGGATCTTAAGCGAGGATATGGCGTAGAGATTATCAAAAGCATCGACAAATATATGAAAAGTAGGGATCTCACTCTTAATGAGATACTGTACTTTCAAGATCGAATAGTCTGCTCCTTGACCGGGCTAAAGGATACGCTCGCTGCCAAAATTCGATTTACCTCATGGAGTAAGAAAGATGGCGGCAAACCTCAGAGTAGAGTCTTTGTAAAAGCATTAAGGTTTCACGCCGAATCACGCATTGAAGGGCGAGAGTATGACCTTTCTCAACTTGAAGAGCCTGGAAATATTACGCCGTTTGATATCGCGCTCCACCTTGACCGTGCCCTTACTCGCGGCACGAAGGTAGCCGAGGCTTTCTGCCAGAACTGTTGCCAACACGGTCTGCTCCCTCAGAAGCTACTAGGCGCCTCAGTTGGCGATGTGGGGGCATATCTGCTTAAAAAGGACCCTAAGCTCAAGCGAAGTTTTCCGGCACTTTCACCTGTAAAATCAAAAACTAAGAAGCCGCTCTTCTAAAATTGGGGCTTGCGCAAAAGTTTAATCTTCATACAATTCAAACAGTATTATTCCGAGCGGATCACGTGTCCGCATAAGGATCTGTAAACAATTGTCCGCGGTTTTTTATATTGGAGAAAATATGTTTTCTACGCGTTTTATCGCCCCGCTCGCTTTCATCATAACCCTGCTTTTAGCGAGCTTTCCTTCATCATCTTTTGCAATTTCAATCGATGATTTTTCAACAGATCAAACTGTTCCACAGGTAGATGCCGGGGCTTTTTCCACCAGCGTATCTGTTTCTTCTAACACAGTGCTGGGAAAGAGAAGAAGCATACGTATAGAAGCCACAGCTGGTGACCCAAACCGTTTCCTCGCTACCATTGTTGATTCAAGCAATCTTGCGCATGCTCAGGGGCCAACGGTAGAAGGCTATACTCAGCTTCACTGGGACGGTGACGGAAACCCATCTGATGTAAACCCTTCAGGACTTGGAGGAATTGATCTTACTCAGGATTCTAGTACCGCTTTTGTCCTTAAGAATCTTTTTTATGATTACCCCGGAAACGTCGATGCTCAACTCATCTTGATCGTTCATAACCAAAATGGAGTAAGCGCTTCAGAATACGCCCTAACACTCGACGGAAGCTTTCCAGGAAATACTGACGCCGTTGTTCCTTTTGCAAATTTTGCACAGTCTGGCGGATCTACTGGGCTTGAAGATTTTCAAAACGTTGGCGCTATCGAACTTATCATAGACGGAAGAAACGCCATTGCTGCTGACATCTCCGTTGAAGCTTTTACCACAAATGGTAACTGCCCACTTTTTCCAGACAATCAGGGAAGTGTACTCGATGAGTGCGGGGAATGTATCCCCCCAAGCGATCCAAACTATAACAAAAGCTGCTCAGATTGCCTTGGCGTTCCTAACGGAACCACGCTCCCCGGCGACATGTGTGACACAGGAGAGCTTGGAATCTGTGAAGATGGATACTACAACGACAAGTGTGAATGTGAACGAGAGTTTAACCCTGCTGTTGAGAAATGTGACGGTGTAGACAACAACTGTAACGGCGAAATCGACGAAACATTTCCGCTCCTCGGCGATGATTGTAGCGTTGGAGAAGATGAGTGTAGCGTTGAAGGAAAATACATCTGTGATGATGATGGTGACCTGACCTGCGATGCTGTTTTCGACCCTGCTGACCTTGAAGACTGTAGCCCAATAATAGGGTGTGACGGAATTCCGGGAAGTGACCTCATCTTTGACCGCTGCGGAGATTGTGGTGGTGATGGGACCTCGTGTGATGCTTGTGACAGCCTAGATATTACTGACACGATATTTCTCCTTGATGGTGGCGCGAAAGAACAAGAAGCCCTCATCAAAAACATAACTCGTCCGCTTAGACGTAAAGGAAAAGCTCGCTTACGAGAATGGGCGAAAGATACACGTACGACAGCTCACGATCTTCAGATCAAGAACTGGGTACTCTCTTGGACAATTCCTCAGGTCGTTCTTACCTGCCCTGATACAGAGATTAACTGTGTTGAGGTAAGTAACGAGGACAAACTCAGCGAGTACATCGCTCGCTCTGAAGAACTAAGGGACCTTGGGATTCAGGCGGCAAAACGTCTTCGCAGACTACGCAAAAACAACCGTGTAGCACGAAGATGGAAGAAACGAGTAAGAAAGCAACACCGTGAGAACTTAGCTCAAGCCGACAAAGTTCCACTGGTTACAAGTTCCTGCTCGTAACCTTTTCTGTCCCTCCCGGGC
This sequence comes from bacterium, assembly GCA_030431715.1. GTDB lineage: Bacteria > Bdellovibrionota_C > UBA2361 > UBA2361 > RFPC01 > JAUIIO01. Next base: position 29,901 of record JAUIIO010000018.1, on the reverse strand, counting down.
CTTCCTGGGAGGGACAATATCCCCCCTCCGCGAGCTCCGCGCTCTCCCTGTTACATTTCTCATTCGATATATGATATGATTCCTATTCCGCTTCGCTGGCAACCGTTCCTAGTAATACGAACGTGTATAAAACACTGGAGACCGCGGAGCTCACGGAGAGAGCGATATATTAATTGCTGAAGTTTTGACTCCACCAGAAGTTGCCCTTGGCATCAGCTATGCAAGAAATTCCAGTTCTCACGTCTTTGGGATGTAAAATATTTTCAGCGTGAGACGGGCTTTGCATCCAAGCCGTAACAACTCCTTCACCGGTTCGAAAGGTATGGGCGATATTTTGTGAATAGTGACTCGCAGCAAGACCAAGAGATAATACCTCATCAAACCAACCTTCGTGCGAGAGCTTCTGTTTTCTTGCCATCTTCATAGTGTGATTTCTTGCCGCAACGGTTAAAAGAAAGTCCTCTTTAAGTGGCGCCGCACCAGCCGCTTCCCGGCGACGATTAACTGCTCGGAGAGCATCTGACTCATATTCAATAGGGCACTCACTTAACCCAGCAGGAAGCTTTGGCCAAATAACGGTCTCGTCTACAACTTCTTCCTCTTCAATAAAGACAGACTGCGAGGACCCCACAGGTCCGACTTTTCCATTCGGTAACGATATCCTACTTCTTAAATAAGACTGCCCTTTTCGCGGCAAAAGCACGTTCACTGAAAAACGTCTCTTTTTGTAAAAACGTTTAAGGGGGATTTTCTTAATGGTGGAAAACTGCGTGCCATCAGTCGAGTGAAGAATGAGGAGCCTAGCTTTTCTATTTCGGACTTTTCGGCGAAGAAGTACTCCTAAACGCACGCGGTTATTCTCTGTGAGTGACGCATTTTGAAGAGCCGGGCGCGGCAGAGCAGCCACAGGAACTTCAATGAGGAGTGAGAGAAATAATAAGAGTACGTAAGAGCGAATGCGCAAAATGAAAAAACCTGCTAGTAACTAAAAATTCTTAAAGTTCTCTTCATGATTATCATGAAGAAGTATGCCACGAGTAGTTTAAGGAAATAAGGGGGCTTCTTTTTTTAACCCTCTTTCTTATCCTTCTTTAACTCTTCCACACGCCGTTTGATCTCAGACCAAAATGTTGGTCCTACATTTCCGCCGCGCTCAGTGGCTACACGTTTCCCGAACTCCTTTATCGCTCTCAGCTTCCGTGAAAATCGGCTGAGCCCTGAATTTTTTTGCGCCCATTCAGGAAATTGATAAACCTTGTTTGAATCCTTATTATCACCCTCAGACATATACTTATGATAACATATTTTGAGAATCGGTGCGCATGAGCTACACCTTGAAATCACCAGATCTTCTCTGGAAAAGTGACGATACTCCGGAATCAACCGCCCATGGTGATATTTACTATCCTGCCGGTGAAGGTATTGCGGCAGCCCAACACGTTTTTCTTACCCCCAATAGGATCCCTGATAAATGGCAGTCACACAGCGGCCCCTTTACCATTGGCGAACTCGGATTTGGAACCGGCTTAAACTTCTTTCTTACCCTTAAAGAATGGCATGAGTGCCCGGATAAAAAAGCAACCTGGCTTCACTTCATCTCATGCGAAAAACACCCGCTAAAGCCAGAAGACATAGAGAAAGCGCTCCTTTGCTATCCTGAGCTATCTGACCTCACATCTCTCTTTCTTTCAAAGCTCACCGAGCCTCTCGCTGGTGTACAACGTATCCCCTTCCACGACCTTTCAGCCTCACTCACGCTCCTCTATGGTGACGCAGCAGAAACGCTCGCCAAACTCGACCAGAGATCCGTCGTTGATGCGTGGTACCTTGATGGATTCGCTCCAGGAAAGAATCCTGAGATGTGGGCGTCTGAACTCATCTCCCTTATGAGTTCCCTGTCAGCACCCGGCGCAACATTTGGTACCTTTACAGCAGCAGGGCATGTCAGAAGATCGTTTGAGGAGTCTGGTTTTGAAGTTACAAAATTTAAAGGCTTTGCAGGTAAGCGTGAGAGCATTTGCGGTAAGCTTAGCTCAGAGCAAGCGATGCACAAAAAATCAAATCCCCTTCCGCGTAGCGCGGCACTCATTGGTGGCGGATTGGCTGCCGCTTGTCTCGCGGAAAGTCTCACAAGACGTGGCATTGAAGTACATATTCTAGAGAAACAATCAGAGATAGCACTTGGCGCCTCTGGAAACCCTGCTGGTATTCTTTTGCCGTATATTACTCTTTCACCCACGATACCATCTAGATTTTATCTCAAAGCATTTCAATATGCGCTAAACTCCTATCCAGAGGAACTCCTTAATAGAAAGCCCATTCTCCACTTTCCCTCTACTCAGAGGCTTGAGAAGCTCCTTAAGAAGTTTGATCAGACTGAGCTTTCTAAAAACATAGCTCACGTCGTGACTCCGTCATTCATTAAGGAGCAATTTCAAATTGAATCTCCCTCTAGCGCATTCCTCTACCCTAATGGAGCATGGGTAAGGCCAAGAGAAATATGCAACCATCTCACCCAGAGTTCTTCACTAAAAAATCATATAGCAGTAAATACTGAAGCCCTTTCATTTACGCGCGAGAATGAGCAGTGGCATGTCTTTGATAGCGATCAATCAGAAATTATCTCTACTGATATTCTTATTTTAACGAATGCATATGACTGTCAGCAGTTTGATCAAAGCTCGTGGCTTCCAGTTGAGCCTGTACGTGGACAGCTCATTCGAACCAAAGAGCAACCGTTCTCTAAAGATCTCTCTGCCATACTCTGTTACGATGGATACTGTCTTCCTGCTGATAATGGATTTCATACACTTGGCGCAACCTATGATCACCATAACCTTACCGCTAAACCACTTGAATCTGACACTCAAACGATACTTAAACGTATACAACAGTGGTGTCCGGAGTTTCGATTTGAGTCTGCTACCTTTGCACGAGTAGCTTTTCGTACAACAACCTATGATCGCTTCCCCCTACTGGGAAAAGTACCAGACTTTGAACGCGCAAAAGAACGTGCTGAGATTGAATACATTAACAATCTCTATGTGGCGACAGGTTTCGGATCACGTGGCTTAATATCCTGCCCACTTGCCGCCGAGATCCTCTCTGCTGAGATCTGCGGCGAGGTATTACCTGTGGACGAGGATATTTACCGTGCTCTACAACCTGAGCGCTACATGAAGAGGTGTATTGAACGAGACAGTTGGAGCAGTTAACATCTTGCTTTTATACACTTTTTAGCGCAGAAAGCATCTCGAACGCACTTCCTATACCTCTTATTCCGCAATCATACCCCGTAACAACATAACATGCGTAAGCACTGTTACTGTGTAAAATTTATGAGTCACGAACCGCTATCTTTACGATATGATTTTGAGCACGAAGATACTAGGAACACTAGTCTAAGCGCCCTTGCGTATTCTGCTGAGCAAGCTTACAGGGAAGCATTAGGTGTAGTACTTGAGCAAGTCGAAATACTTGACAGGGAGGGGCATCTCCCTGCATCTCTTTCAGAGGAACTCTACGAATCGGTTCAATCAGGAGATCCCCGTCTTCATGCAGCAGTAAAAAATATCGTTTCGAATCTCAAGGAAAGGGCGAAGGGACATCGTGTTACGCTCTATGCAGAAGAGTTCGAGAGGAGTATAGAGGCAGCCGGACAAGTCGAATCACTTTACCGTCAGGCAAGAGAGAACGGGTTATCGCTAACGAATCAAAGCTTCTCTACAGGGGAGAATGTATCACATCAGATGTTACTAAGCGCTCTCAGGCAATATTCAAGAGAGATTGCACTATGTTTCCCGAACCAGATCGAGAAGGCACTGGAGAAGCTCCCTGATACTTATAAATCTTCAGGGACTTCTTTTTCTCTCCCTGAAATTCGAAATGACTTAGTACTAAGTAGGAGTTCAGCTCAGGACAGAAATGTAGAAAGTCATACGTACGATCATTTATTGCACTCCTTAGACGGGTATATTTCTCCATATTCTAAAGCCTCGGGAGCTCAAATACTATCGCACGATCAGTACTCAAACTATGACCCTTGTATCCGTCTCGCTATAGAATCAGCAAGCGTGCCATTTGATACCTCGGGAAGACTTATTGACCTCGGCGACGAGCTCAGCAATCACACAGCAGATTCTTCACAGGAATCACTGACTCTTGATGAAAAGGCTTTTACACTTTCATTCACTAGGTGGGCAAATTCAAAAACTCTTCCACTCCCAGGCGATGTGAAAGTTTTACGACATCGCTTTTTTGATAGCAGCGATAGAGTACTTTCAAATACAACGGGAAGCATTTCTCAAGACTGCCTAGGGATTGGACACGTTCAGTGGCCCTCAGGCGCTGTTCGTGTTGAACTGGAACTTCACAGAGCTGAGTTTCAACAGCTACCATCCGACCTACAGCTAAAAATCTTAGAATATGGTCAGTACGGAGCAGCCATACCTAGTGTTCTGACGGAGATGCTTAAGGACTCGCAGGGGAGTCAGAGAAAAAAGCTACAATGTATTGTCGATTATTACACGGTCAGAGGCATTTACTACGTAAATCATCCAGTGCTTGATGATGTTATGGCGACAGCAGGATCAAATCTTCAACCATTTCTTACAGGTGGTGGATTTGGGTCGTGTACACATCTTAGCTACATCTTAGCCTCTACCTTAAATCAGGCTGATATTCCCTCCATCGTCATTGATGGACACTATGTCAATCAAGATGAAAAGTTTTATACAGCATCACCGGGACACACGCAGGTGCTCTGCTTCTTACCTGCGCCTGTACTACTTGATCCTACACTCTGGGTTACGTCGACAAAAAGTTTTGATGCCAATCTGCTTAAGACATCAGGAATAGTAGAGAAGCTCTCAGAAGCCACTCCTAAAGAAGCTTTTGCGCTTGGGCTAGAGGCAACAGCTCACTGTCTACATACAAACACAAGCGATCAGCAGGCAGAAACAAGCGACGGTCACAATCTTCGCGATGACTCAGCATCTGTACGATCTTCTGACATACCCGGAAATAGTAAGAGCAGAGACCAGATGCTCAGGCTCCGCACACTCGAAAATATTCAAACTCTCTTATCTGGACGCAGCGGCGCGCACGACATAATTGAGGAACTCTACTCAATGAAGGAAAAGAGCTATGAGGCTTACTGCACAGAACTCTATTTTCGCGAACGTGCGGGTCTCACCTCAAATATCTCAGCAGAGGAACGTGAAGTGGGAGAGGCACTCTATCAGGCAGCACTTCGCTTTGAACCTCCTTTTGGAGAAGAATATCTTAAACAACTCTTGCTGAGTAAGTACCTCGATAATATCAATTTACTACTTGAAGAGAAAACTGCTGACGTTGCTTATGAACTCTTAGAAAATCTCTTTGAGCATATAGATGAGAATAGAGTTCATACCGGTCTGGCTTCCGAACTCCTTAAGGGTTTCGCATATGGAGATTACATTAATCCAGATGAATTTCCTGAATTACGAAAACGAGCCGTGATCTTAAGCATTCATGACATTATTGAAGATGCCGCAACGCAAGATCTCTACGAGAGGGAACCTGATATTGTAAATTCTCTCTACAAATTTGGCGCTCTCCCGGCATCATTACGAGCTGTAGCCGAAGATGTGTTCTATGAATGCTTTTCGGAAATCGCCTCTACTCCCCGTGATTGGCTCCGACACTTATTCGCTTTTAGTCAATACGAGCAGGAAGGGGCTAAATACTTATACTCCTATATGCAAGGAAACGCTCATAAAACACTACTAAAGCCGCTCTTTGAAGATTCTGGCAGACTCACTCCGCTCGCTCTGATAGAGCTTCGCTATATCTCTAGAGAGCGCTTTCACTCGATCTTTAAAATAGATGGATCTGATTCAGACATGGCCTTTGAAGATTGGGCTACCTCATGGTGTATTTCAATGCGCACATTCGAGGATGCCACCGGACAAAGAATACCTCTTCTTGAAGAAGACAATACAGAAAACCGCTTGCTTTTTGAGGATGCCATTCGAGCTGCTCCAAACACACTTTTTAGTGCTCCGCCAGATCCCGGGCATATTGAACTCCTCAGGAAGATATATCACGAGCAGGGAGGATCAGAAATCGTCCGATTCGAGTTCGTCATCTTCTACTTAATAGATTGTGGCGCGATACACGAAAACTTCGCAATGATCAATTGGGAACAAAAGAATAGAGAGATTGGTACAGATAAGGTTGAGGCATTAGAGGAGGTAATGAAGCACATCCTAGCGGATTTAGCTTCACGGCCAGACAGAAGTGCGTACAACAAACTCTGTGCCGACCTTATACAGTTGTATCCAAATGACATTGATGGCTTAAAAACACATTTTCATACCTTACATCAATACAGCATCAAAAATGGAAACTCTTCCAAATCAATCTTTGACTCATTCTCTGATGAAGAGAAAAATATCATTATTCAAATTACTCACCATCACCTATTCCACGACGAGAATAGTGTGGTTCTCAAATCAAAACTGATTAAAGGTGCGGCTTCCTACTACCGTAAACACGTTTCTGATCCTGAGGATCTGGACTTTGTTATATCCATGGTACGCCTTAAGATGAAACTAGAAAATGATCGTAGCGATAGAGCTCTCATTGAAGATACCCTTAAAGAGCATAGACACGATTGGGACGAAGATGCTGAAGAATTATCCTTTATGACTCTACTGTGTCAAATTGAAAGTAGCTACATATCTCAGTTAGATAGATTCTACAATATCGGGCGACATATCGTAGAAAAGGGTCAGATTCCACTAAATACACTTCCTCTCTCCGGGCACTCTGTAATGGTGAAACCAACGAGAGGAAGGTTTGCAACACGACCTTATACTTCTTCCAGCGATCAACTTTATTACTATCTCGCAGCTGCAGGATGTTGCGTTGCCTTACACTCTGAAGTTGAAGCTAATATTTTTAGTAGATCGAAGAAAATAGCAGATCGACTCATAAATACTCCTCGCCTAACTGGTCCAAGTAAGGGGCTCAAAGCTGAGACAATAGATGTAGCCATCGCGCGCCGCCGAACAACACGAAGTGGTCAGGAAGTAGCTGAGCTCGCCGCCTATAGCTTTGGCGATGACCTGCGAACAGTTGATTGGAAGGCCACTGCTCGAGGGGATAGGGTTTTGGTTAAACGCTTTGAAGACCCGGATCGAAATAGACATCCTAGGGAATTCTGCCTTCGTGTAGACGCAGCTTCTATAGTTTCTGACACAGAGTATCCATCAAAGGCGATAATTGATATTTTAGGCTTCCTACGCTCAGAGGTCCGCGAGGGGAGATCTGTAGAGCTAGAGATAAGCTATGCGAATTCAATCCTCGTACATTGGAGTACTCAGGTGTTGGCAGATCTCATTCGGGTGGATCCGTCTGTGGTACTAAATGAGATGTGGATCTACGGGGTTTCAGTCGGCTCCGTTGAGGTGAAACTCGATCAATACTTTCCAAATAGAACAGTTCAGCCATTTGTTAGGAGTTCGCTCTCTTCTCATCAGGTACTCGCCTGCACTGAAGATTCTCTAGCAAGAGTAAAAGAGAGCGGATGTGATCTATCAAGGACGAGAATGCTAAAGCTAAGAAACGATCCGCGTAAACCTGAACTCGGAGAGGTCTCGGTAATATTCGACTCGATGCATGCCAGAGTGTTAAGTGTTAATAACTCTGAGAAACTGCATTCATCACCACTTCGGAGTACACTTGGTGAGAACTCATAAGTGAGGGCGGGTTTAAAACCTTATAGTTATGCCGCAAAGGAAATTCCATTTTCCTTTGCGGCTTTGGTTATCACCTGACTAGTCTATGGCAGAGTCCTCGTTTCTGTAAGAGCCGGACCCCATACAAAGTGGGCTCTTATCTGAACGACCATCTCGTGACAGCCTGTAGTCATTCTTGACGCCAGGGGGCCAAAAGTATGGCTGAACCCGGAAGTGCATTGCCAATCTCGGAGCACCGCGCTCCATCTAGCACCTCCTGATGATGATACCTCCTTTCTTGGGGGGCCTCTCTAGTTGCAGTTCTGCAAAAGAATCATCATCAAGACTATCCTCCTTGCGTTGCGGATGTGGTTAAACCACACCCTAGGAAAAAATCCTCAGAGAACAAACATTCACCGCCTTATAATACTAATAAAACGTGAGATATCGTTTGAAAAGTGAAATCTTAATAAGTATTCTGCGAGCATGGGAACTGATGCTGGCTTGTGTTGTTGGTAAGTAGTATAAGCTCCTTAAATATTTAATGAGGATTCTATCAATATGTATAAATTTGCTGTCCTGACTTTTTTCGCAATCTGCTCTGCGCTCCTCCCGTCTTTCCTACTTATGGAAGCTACTGCGGAGAGTGGTTCCGCCCAAGCCCCGCGTGTGATTATTGTACTCGACGCCTCTGGAAGCATGTGGGGACAGATTAAAAATGAAGCTAAAATCTCGATCGCTAAGGAAGTTGTAAGCGACATCGTTAAAGATCTCGATCCACAAACGGAACTCGGCCTCACCGTTTATGGACACCGTAAGAAAGGTGACTGTAATGATATCGAGGCGGTAGTTCCAATCTCACCCGTTGAGAAAACAAGTTTTACAAATGTACTACAGAAGATATCTCCGAAAGGAAAAACACCGCTTAGTAAGGCTGTCATACAAGCCGCTGAAGAGCTTAAGTACGAGGAGAACAAAGCAACCGTTATTCTTGTAAGTGACGGAATTGAAACGTGTGACCTTGATCCGTGTAAAGTTGCTACCAATTTAGAACAGAGCGGAGTTGATTTTACTACTCACGTAATCGGTTTTGATATTCAAGAAGAGGACGCCCGCAAGCAGTTGACCTGCCTCGCTGAAAATACTGGTGGGAAGTTTATGACAGCTTCAGACGCCTCTTCTCTTAAAACTTCACTTGAAGAAGCCGTTCAAGCTGCTGCTAAGGTCGAACCTACTGTTAAGTTTGTAGCCGTACACGAGGAAGGTGGTGAGCCTATTGATATGGTTTCATGGCACGTATTTAGAACTGACGCAGAGGGCAAAAAGCAAGGAACCGCTATACATTACGGCCGAGGCGACACACCACAGTATGAGCTTGAAGCTGGAACGTATCTCGCAACGGTAGAATCCACACGCGGGAAAGCGAAAGCTGAAAAGGTCATTGTCGTACCAGAAGGACTTAAAGAAGTACAAGTTGAAGAAGTCGTACTTGCTGAAGAAGGGAAAGTGAAACTTGTTGCCGTAACGGAAGAAGGCGGAACGCCACTTGATCAGGTCTCATGGCATATACACACCATCCCGGCAAATGATTTACAGAAAGGAGAGGTCGTTACTTATGGCGGTGGCAATACTCCAGAATATCTACTTCTGCCTGGCAAGTATATCGCCAGTGTTGAATCTTCTCGTGGTAAAGCTAAAGCAGAACAAGAGATTGAAGTCCTAGCAGGAAAGAAAGAAACTATTGAAGTCATTTTAGCTGAGGAAGGTAAGGTAAAACTTGTTGCGGTAACTGAAGAAGGTGGAACTCCACTTGATCAGGTCTCATGGCATGTTCACACTATCCCAGCAAACGACATGCAAAAAGGTGAGCTTGTAACCTATGGTGGTGGAAATACTCCTGAGTACTTGCTCCTCCCTGGAAAATACATTGCCACTGTAAAGTCTTCACGCGGCAAAGCGGAGACAAAGCAAGAGATAGAAGTTCTCGCAGGTAAGAAAAATACAATAGAGGTCATCCTAGCCGAAGAAGGCAAAGTGAAACTCGTAGCCGTAAACACTGAGGGCGGTGAGCCTATTAAGGAAGTTTCATGGAAGGTACACACTATTCCAGCTGACGATATGACGAAAAAAGAACTTGTCTCGTATGGCGGAGGTGGCACACCTGAGTACTTACTCCTTCCTGGTAAATACCTCGCATCTGTTCAATCAAGAGGCGGCAAAGCAACAGCAGAGCAAGAGATAGAAGTCATCGCTGGCAAGAAAAACACCATTGAGGTGGTGATGCCTACAGAGGGAATTCTCAAGCTTGCGGCAGTGACAAGTGAAGGCGGTCCCGCTCTTGATAGTGTCTCATGGAAGGTACACACGGTGGTTCCTGAAGACAGCATGCAAAGTAAAGAGCTTGTGAGTTACGGGGGTGGAAGCTCTCCTGAATACAAGATCTTACCCGGCGAATATGAAGTCGAGGTGCGATCTATAAAAGGAAAAGCAACCGCTTCTCAGATCGTTACCGTAGAACCGGGAAAAAGAAATACAGTCGAAGTACTTATGCCAGCAGAAGGAGAGATTGAGCTTATCGCTCTTGAGAAAGCAGGAGCAGCACCTCTTAAAACGGCTTCGTGGAAACTCATGACGAAGGTGCCTGAGGATAGTCTTCAAACCTCTGAAACTATTCACTACGGCGGTGGAGCCACTCCTACGTACCGACTCCTTCCGGGAACCTATGTTGCACAGCTTAAAGTACGAAATACTGATATCGAACTTGAGAAAGAGGTAACAGTTGTTGCCGGCAAGCGTGTAAGCGAAAAGATAGTTATAACTGACGAAGGTCAGGGCTAGCGCTTCGAATTTAGGAACTCAGCGGATAGGTTATTTACAAATCAGCCCGCTGAGTTCACGTACTGTTTCATGAAAGCTATTAATGTAGCCGCCTCCAAACATATTGGCGTGCGTCATCGTGTGATAAAGGTTATAGATCTCAAATCTTACCTCATACCCTTCTTCCATCGGTAGCAACTGCTGATACGTGTCATAAAAGGCTCGTCCCAATGGCGAGATAAACCGCGTACATGCGATATCAACCTCACGGTGACCGTAGTATACAGCGGGGTCAATAAGTACGGGCCCGTCCTCTGACCAGAGGACATTACCGTTCCACAGGTCTCCGTGAACAAGAGTTGGCGGATCCGATAGGGCATTTAGATGTTCTTTGATAGCTGGCAAAAGAGCAGTAAAAGCTCCCTCACCTTCACCAGACAACCATCCCATGCGTGTTGCGTGTTTTGCCTGTGATAATAGGCGGCAAGCTACAAAAAACTCTCCCCATGAATCCAAATAGGTATTTACCTGAGAAAGTTTGCCGATAAAGTTGTCTTCAGAAAAGCCGTACTGTTCAGCGCTCTTTCTGTGTAAGACCACCAGCATCTCAGCAAGATCCACTTCATCAGCACGAGAAGGAGAAGTCTGTGGGATATACTCCATGAGGAGGAGTTGCGGTAGGATATTGTCCCCCTCGTAGAAATGAACTATCTGCGGGGTTCGAACACCATCTGCAGTTGCCAGCTCTTGCAGCCCACGGCTCTCGCTCCTTATACACTCGCTTTCATGCTGATTATACCACTTTAAGAAGTATTCTCTTTCGTCAACGAGCGTGATCTTATTCGCAGAGCAGATCGATCCTCCCGCGACTGTTGAGATACTCTCTATGGACGCTCCAAGCACCTCTGCAATATATTTTTTAAGCCTATTCGATATCATTTCTTCAGTAGGGTATTTAAAAAAGCATCACACGAACGATGTAGAATGTCGTACACGGTATAGAACCCTTCAGGTCCGCCAAAATAAGGATCGGGAACATCTAATGAATCCGGATCGGGATCGTAATCTCGGAGGAGTAAGATGTTTCCCCGCTTCTTTGCATAACGCTGTAGGTCTCGCTTATTTTGACGATCCATAGCGACTAAATAATCAAATTCATGAAAATCTTCAGTCTGAACCTGCCGGGCTCTCTGATCCTTAATTGTAATACCGTGTTCTTTTGCTACTCGAATACTGTCACGGTGCGGAGGATCGCCGATATGATATCCTCCTGTACCGCATGAATCGATGGTAAAATGCCCACTCATCCCTGCTTCATCTACTAAATGGCGAAATATCCCTTCCGCCAAAGGTGACCTGCAGATGTTGCCCAGACAAACAAATAGTACCGCATGATGCTGTTTAGACACCGTAACCCCCTGAAACTACCTATGAAATTAAGTTCATTTTTCTAAATGCGTCAGGCGAATCGTGTGCATCTTAAATGCTACGGAGAGATCCGCGCTTAAAACGCGTTATAAACCACAACCAGAGAGATTGCACATGAATTCTCCAGAAGCTAAGGGTCAAGGGCAAGAACAGGGGCAGGGACAACCGCTCTCTCGAGAGGCCAAACCCGGAACGCTCGAGTTCCTGAACGATGTAACTCTTGAAGTCGCCGTAGAACTCGGGCGAACAGATCTCGCCATCGACAAACTTACCAAGATCAAGAAAGGTTCCGTCATAGAGATCGATAAGCTGAGCGAAGAGCCCCTCGACATTCGAGTAAACGGGAAACTCGTAGCACGCGGTGAAGCGGTAATCGTAAACGAAATGTTTGGTATTCGTGTTACACAAGTTGTCGCGCCAGATGGTGAAGAAGTATTCTAATTATTTTTTCTTGAGATCTATCTTCTGTCCAAAACTCACCATCATTCGTCGTCTTGTAACGTTTGATGCTAATTGCCACTCTTGCTCTGTCGGAGTTGGAGTAGCGTCATCGGTAACTCTATAACCTTCGGATCTAAATTGTTCTTTAAGCTCAAGTACTCGCTCACTCTGCATCTGTGCTTTCTCGTTTCTTTGACCATGAGAAGTTGTGACGTAGTCTCTAAAGCGAAAACAAAAGTACTCTGGCGAAAAACACCTTCGAGCTATCTCAAAATCTATAGGGCAATCCTCAGTAAGTATAAGACTCAGGTTTACTTGCTTTCTTATCGAAGACCTCTCATTCCAGCTTCTTCCAAGCTTAGATAATTCATCAAAAGAAAGAAGTCTTATTCCTGCTGTCGTACGTCTATGCTCTTCGTTAAGAGAGAGAAGCGATACCTGTGGCTGAATAGGCATATGGTAATCACTCGCGAGGCTTGCGAGCTCATGAAAATTCCGTAGTACGAGCGGGGAAGATGGCATAATCGAACACATCTTCAGTGTAAAATTATGACTCATGAGTAGCTTCATGCCATCTATTATATTCGGATTCAGAAGTGGCTCACCCGTTCCTGCAATATTTATCTTATGAGGAGAGCGTGAGTATTCTGGCAAATAGCTACTTAAAATCTGAACCATCATACCAACTTGCTCAAACATTTCTGTAGCAGTGAGATTTCTTTTGAACTTTTCATCTCCTACCTCACAGAATTTACAGCTTGCTGGACACCCAATCTGACTGGATATCTTGATAATACTTTTAGGCTTCGTCGTGCCGTAGTATGAGCCTATTTCTATCATCCCACCATCCTTCGACAGTGCTGCTAGCTCAACGACTCCATCAGTCCGGTCTCCATATCCCCAGGCTTGTGATGCCGATAGCGATTTTAGTTCACATCTTTCTAGCACATCGAAATAATGCTCTCGCGTAGGCACCTCTATTGGAATGTGCTCCAGATTCATAATGTCCTTACCATCTTTGCTCCTACGCACATCGTGAACTTGAATCCTTGTCATATATTCCCCCTCAAATACATTTTTCAATACTCTATAGGCATTTCGAAACTTAGAGAGTTCTTGATGACAACAAAAGAAAAAAGTATACTAAAAGTAGAGTTTGCTCTTTTCACGAATTATGTTTTTAACCTCCAGCGAAAAACTTAAAGAGAAAATTGTGCACATTGTTGCTGGTGACGTAGGCTTATCTGCTGGAAAAATCATGAGCGCGCTTAGCAGAAAGGGGCATCTGTTTTCAAAACCTGCCCTTTACAAAGAATTAAGAGCTTTGCTAGAGGATTCCGTTTTAATTAAGGCTCACCAAAAATACTATCTCTCAGTCGACTGGACTGTGAAGCTCCAACAATTTAATGACCAAGTTAAAAGTCAGATGGGCCACCCACAGATGTTTGAAGACATCTATTTACAGGGGCGCACGAAGCGAACGTGGCGCCTCTCCTCTCTCGTCTCTGCCAAGCATTTATGGAGTAAACTCGTTGGGGAAGCACTTTCACAGAGTGAAAACAAACTCTCTCTTAGCTGGAATCCCTGTCCATGGTTTTACTATTCGCAGCCCCATCACCAATCAGCCTTAATGCAGCACCACAGGAAGTGTGGTGCTAGAATGTATAAAATAATGGGAACATCAGGTTTTAATCCACACTTTCTGAGCACCTTCTGGCATAAAGACTTTGTAACATGGTCTACGAATTCGAGCCGTTACCACGGTGACGAGTGTACGTATTTCACCGTAATTGATAATTTTTATATTGAATGTAACCTCAGTAAAGCTACTGCTAAATCCTTAGTTGATGTTTGTCAGAAATCAAAAGAAAGCGATGTGAAAAAACTCGCGCTCCTCTATGCTATTGAACAAAAGAAAACACGAGTTACCATAACACTCAACAAATCTGCTCGAATCGCAAATAAGCATACGAACTATTTTAATGAGTACTTTGGGACATTGGAGCATTCTTAGGTAGGGGCTTGCTAAGATAGCACACCAGAAAAAGAAGGCGAAGCAAACGCGAGGGTTTGCTTCGCCACGATGAATCCTTGCTCTCTTCTCGTCAGTCATTCGACTAAGCCGCCTTGCCTCGGCCTTCAGTCGTCGGGACCTTGTCTGACTCGATCTTGATCGGGCCGTTGATCTTCTTGATCGTGACCCGTTCTTTTTTCGGCAGACTTGGCGCATCAGTTGCGTCGATATCGACGCTATAGGTCACGCCTTTCTTCAGCCCCGTGGCGCCGGCCACCGTCTTCTTCACTTCATAGAGGTAACCTCTATCACCGGTGAGGTGAAAGATCCCCCCTTCTTCCTTAATCCCCTTGACCGTCATCTGCACGGTCAGGTTCTTTGAACGAGGCATTTTCAATCCTTTTGTTGTGAGTAAAACCTGAAAAACAGTATCGTGGCGAACACTACGTGTGCTTCGCATGCTGAATAATAGCAATTTCGCCTTATCTAAGCCAATTTCGGTGGTTTTGGGTCGCTACGGACCAAGTAGAGTAAGAGCTGTTTCTATGCTACCCTGTGCTGTTGTTTTTGCCGGGAGTTCAGAGTGTTAACAGATTCTCAACAGATTATACAGGACGAGGAGGCGTCTCATAGGCCTCTTTCTTCAACGCGCTTTTTTAATTCTGTTTCTCATCGTCGCATTCAAAACATTGATGAGATAGCTGAACTCATTTACGGGGACGCTGATATCTATTTTGAAAAAATTGGTATTCCAGAGACTGAATGGGATATGTATCGCCCCCTCCTGCATCAAATTGGACATGAGGAGATTTTTTACTTGGCTGCGATTGCCGATATATTTGGCTTGTCCTGCGAATGGCAGGCACAACATCATCAGCTTGTGAGTTTTAATAGGCTACATTTTGACTATGCTCAAAAACATTTAGTCGATAATTACGCTCAGGTTACCTTCCCTAAGGTTCACAAGCCGGTTGTTCTAAAGCATGGAGATAAAAAGAAAGAAAGAATTAAGTTTGTACCAGCTACTTTTCGTGCCTTTCCCGGATCAACGAACGTTACTGCTGCTCGTGTCGGGTCAAAAGATAATGTATTTGCAATGTATTTACCTACTAATGATTTTCGTGAGGTAAAAAGGTCTTTGAAGGTCTCTACAGGAGAGCATATTCCTGGAGCTTTTGCATATATACTCTTCAGAGAGAAAGAAGGCGTCTTCCAGATTACCGAAATCCAAAGCGATGTATACGGTAAAATGAACAAGCGATCGCTTCGTGAGAAGTATAAACACTGGAGTAAGCAGCTCCTTGCAGTTTTTGAATGGTACTTAAATAAAGAGGCAGCCGAACGTGCCCACAGCGCCATCTGGCATGGCAGAACGAGGCCTGAAGAATCGTTTGATTCCCTTACCGAGATGGTTGAATCATTAATGGATAAAATGGACCGAGTGTCTAAGGAAGTAGCGCTCTCGCAACATATCAACCTCCCTACTGTCGGCACAATAAAGCGTAGATGGCCTACGACTGTAAGGCTTGATGAATTTGGGCACGAAACACACATTCAGGGCATCGCAACTGAGCTTGGAAAAAAGCTCTATCAGGAACTACCGCGATCGCTCGGTTATCAGATTCTACACGTTGATCCTTATACTTTCCCGGAAGAAGATGTCCTCGGAAAAGATATAACCGTAAAAAACTACTGGGCGAAAACGCTGACCACCGAGTCTGAAGATCCAACAGGCTATCTAGCACAGATATCCAGTCTTTCTCCTTCTATCAAAAAAGAAACAGTTGATGAATGGTTTCTCCTCTTGAATGAAATCTTTCCTCCCCATCTTCAATTACCACCTGATCAGGAGGGATTTCCTGTTGCTCAGAATACAGATAGAAGGTACTTACTGAACGGTCAGGATTTCTCCATACAAATTGCACAGGCCTTTGAAACAGCTCCTCTTGTACCTATAGCTCCGCTTCATATAGATGGAGTGACCAAAGAGATGCACGATACGCATCAAAAATATTTAGCTTCATTGCCTGACTTGTCACCTGTAACAGAGCTTTTCACTCCCGATCATACTTTCTTTAGTCGCGGAACTGAAAATGGTACCCCACTTGATTGGTGGTGTTTTGAGCAAGGCGGGCATAATGAATGGACGTTGCAGCCGTTACATATCGCGGCGCAAGATCGACATCCAACTCTTAGAATTGTCTCTCCTCAAGGACATGAAGGACGGCATCAAGCTCTTTCTGTTGGCGCCAAAGGAGCGGGTCTTCGTGAAATTCGAGAGAGTGATGTGTACTCATATAAGAAGGACTCCGAGGAGTATATCACGATCCACTTACGAAATATGAGAACGGAAAAAGAGCAGGGCATTGAAATCCCGAGCCATAAGTTCTGGGGAGGACTTACTTACAAAGATGGCACTACAGAAATGCTCAATGCGCTGGCACTCTTAGAGATGCAACAGAAACTCGCTCCCAACATGCCCGTTGCGACTGCGGTACCTCTTGATGTTGGATTCTTATCGAGCGTGCCTACGTATGTAGGTGATGAGACCGTATGGCACGACCCTATTATATATGGTCAAAAGTATCTTGATGCGTGGGAGCCTGATATTTCTAACCGACTCGTCTGCTACCGCAGTATATCTCCCTGCGATGTTAGGCTCTCACAGGTAGTAAACAGGGTAATTGAGAGAAGTGATGAATCAAGAACAAACCTCGAAGTTGCAAAAACCGAGATAGAGTCTGCGCTCTCTTTTCTTTATAAGCTTCATGGACAAGATTTTCATATGCATGAAGGAGATATCCCTGTACGAAACGGACGGGTCCGTATTCATGAAATCTTGGCATTTCTCTCTGAAATTGGGGAACAGAACAAACAATCTGCGGAGAAGATTTTAAAGCGATTTGATAATCAGACGCTGAGGATTATGGGCCTCGTACACGGTGCTGGTGGATATCTCGGCGGTGGATGGGATTCTGACGAGAAGCTTGGAGCCGTTGGAGGAGGAGCAACATCGCTTAGAAATATTGATGCCGCTTTTGTGGTGCATGATCTCGATCCAGATCTTTATCTGCCGTGGATCGTGCAGACAGCAAAATATCCGGAGATGCACTCGAGATATCAAGAAGCTACTCCCAAAATGCAGGCAATGGATCTTCTTTTCTGGAGTGATTCAAGATACTGGCTTGAAACAATTCTTCTGGGGAGAGCGTTAGAGGATGACGAGCGACTCTGCGATATTGAAATTGAAAATCGACATAACCATACACGACGATTTGGCAGGGACAATATCAAAGTTGTTGGAATGCCTCAGCTTGCTGTAGATCGACAGGGAACTCCTAAAATTTCCGGACTACGTGAGCTTATCGATGATCAATTTGATAATGATGGCACTTATAAAAAGCATTATGCTCTCGGCAGAACCTATTCTGGTTAGCGTACAAGTGCGATCTTACCACTCCGCTGCACCGTACTGAATGATTCTTTGTTGTTCCTGAAGGGTAACTACAATATCTCGCCAGTAAGGTTCAGATGTAAAATCTGGAAACGTTCTCGCAAAAGATGGGTCTTCATACCTTTTTGCTATCCACGCACAGAAATAGATGATTCGAAGGGTTCGAAGTGGCTCTACAAGATCCAGTGTTCCCCTATCAAACTTAACGAGTTGTTCATATCCTTTAAGGAGAATCTCCCTACGCTCAAGCGAATCTTCATCTCTTCCGGGTGTCAGGAGCCAGAGGTCTTGAACCGGGGGGCCATTTAAAAAATCATCAAAGTCTACCAAGAAGCAAAAATCATCTTTCCACAAAACATTGCCAACGTGACAGTCTCCGTGAATGCGTTGTAAGGGGGCATCTGTAAAACGGGGTGCAAAGTGATCACAGAGAGCGGTAGAAAGTTGTAGAAACTGATCTCGAAACGTCTCTGGTATGCACGTGGATGTGCGTAAGTATTCAATACTTTGATATCCATAGGAATCTGGGCCCAGTGTGAGCCGGCTTTTTGCAGGTGATGACGATCCAACAAGATGAACACGAGCGATGAGCCTTCCAATACGTTCAAGCTGCTCTCGGGTCAGTTCATCAAGGTTTCTTCCTTGCACTTTAGGAAAAACGGTAAAGAAGATATCTGTTTCATCAAATTTATGAAGCGTCTCTCCATCAGGAAATGATAGTGGTGCCACGGCTGGAATGTCAGCTCCGTGTAGCTCCTTTAAGAAAGTGTGCTCAGCTAGGATCTGTTCCTTCGACCATCTTCCCGGTCTGTAGAATTTAGCAACGCAGTACCTATCTGCCGGTGATGTTACTTCCTCTTCAGCGACTTCAATCTCAGCTTGATAGACGCGGTTCTCCATGCTGTTTAGAGCAAGTACTCGCCCAGTACACCGGACACCAACCTCTTCTATCGCATCTAGAACTTTATCAGGGGTAAGCTCGTAAAAGTTCTTTGTGCTGCTCTCATCCATAGGTGTAACCGACGTCTACGAGAGTGTATGAAAGTGTTTATGATCTTCCTCTCGTAACTCAAAATTTGAAATAACGTTGGCAGCAAGTTTACGCCCTTCAACCGTCAAACGTAAAGTCCTCCCCGAAAGTTGTATATATCCAAGGTGTTCCAAGATGTGGGTTAATCCAGGATGAATCTTTTCAAGCGGAACAGCAAATTGCTCCTCCAAGGCATCGAGATCAAGCTCCCCTTTTTTCATAAATGAGGTGTAGATAAAAGACTCATATGCTTCAATCTTGTTTCGAAATGGCTTCTGCTGAAACTTTTTATAGAGGCCTGCTATATATTTACGGTATTCCTCTGAGGAATCTGGATTTTTCCTATCTGCTTCTCTCTCTCCCTTTATTGACTCTTTATAAGATACCGCCCCTGTTCCAAGCCCTAAAAGCCTTTTGCCTCTTCTTAGAAGCAGTGCATGATTTGATTGCGGTCGAATAAGATAACTTCCAGCTTTCTCATAGCCGGCACACATAAGGGCATCTACAAATAGTGAGCTGCCCTGCTCTTCTGCATCTTGTACAAAACGCACAGCGTCTACTTTTTCACAAAGTATGAACTCAAGATCTGTGCGAAAAACCTCACAGGGGACTCGTCCATTATGCCAGAATTCAAGTGCTACAAAGATATTCTTAAATTCTTTTAAACAACGAAATGCCAAGTGCGATTTCAAAGACCCGTGAGAAGCCTTGCGTGCTACAAGAAAGCCTTCATTAAACGACCCCACCCTGAGGATAAACCCCTTAACACCGGACCTAATAAGTAACTTGCATGTGCTCTCTGTTACATCCTCAGGTCTCATCTTGCATACTATTGGGACATCCTTCGATTCTCGCGGTAGAACTGCACGTAACGATTGGAATACGCATCTCACTTTACGTGAAGATCTGGTCCAACTTGAGCATCCTCCGAAAATGATTCTTCCGGGGAGATTGCCTCGCGCGAGCTCGCAGCCAAGTGTGACCTCAATTTCTCGCTGAAGCGCGGCAGCATAGTCGTACTCAGCCCCTCCTCTTTTCCCCCTTAACATGGAGGAGGTCTGAACGAGTGGAAACCGTATGTAAATCTCTATTTCTCTACTCATTTCAATTGCTTGCTGTAGAATTTCGGGAAACTGTTAGATTAGGTCCTGTTCCACTCTTAATCAAACTTAAACGTAGACGGACTATACTTTTTAAGGGATTCCTTGTACTCTCACAACGTCGTGAAATTAATAGGAATACTATGATCTTTACCCTTCTCCATCAGGCTCTCCCCTTGGTTCACAGAAACTTTCTTAAAGCACTTTTTCTCACACTTCTTACGCTTTCGACCTCCCTTGCCTACGCTGAACAAGATCATGAGTATGCATTTGCTGTAACCGATATTGTTGGACTGGAAGAGCTTCAAAGAGAATTTGAAGCATTTCAATCTCTCCTTTCTAAATTGAGCGGCTATAACATAAAACTCTTTCCAGTAACGAGCCGTACGATCGTGGTTGAGGCATTTCGTTCGAAGAAACTCGATTTTGCTCTTACAGGCCCCGCAGAGTATGTCGTGCTCTCTACCAAAACGGAGGCGAAGCCGATTGTAGGCCTCACCAGACCCGGATATTACTCTGTACTTGTTACAAAATCTGAAAGTGGGATCAAAGATGTTCAGGGCCTTAAATCTAAAAAGGTTGCTTTCGGTGATTTTGGTTCAACTTCTTATCACCTTGCTCCCCTACAGATACTCGCAGACCACGGCCTAAAAGCAGGAGAAGACGTACAAACAGTGAACTTAAGTAAACTTGTCGCATGGAAGAGCTTTGTACGCGACAAGGTTGATGCGATCGGGATTAATCAGAGTAGATTTGAGCTCTTTAAATCACGTGAGAATCTTCCTGATGAGGCTTATAAGATCATCGCTAAGGGGCCTGAGCTTCCAAATGATCTTATCGTAGCAGCGAGTCATGTTCCTGAGGAGGTTAGTGCCAAAATCCAGAAAATATTTACTGAGAACGGGCAGGAACTTCTTGAAGCAATGCTTCAGGGTAAGAGAAATAAGAAGTATGAAGGGATGGCATTCTTTACAGATATTAATGATAGTGACTATAACTATGTAAGGAAAATGTACCGCACCGCTGGATACGAAGAGTTCGCGCAGGTACATAAAAACAGCTAAAATTACTCGTAAGTCTTTTATGCCTGACTCCCCTAGCAATCTTGAACCTGCATTACAGGTCGAAAATCTCCACAAGCGATTTGGTGAGCTTCATATCCTGAAAGGCGTCTCACTAAGCGTTGCTCACGGTGAGCGGGTTGCACTCCTTGGGTCAAATGGCTCGGGCAAAAGTACTCTCCTTCGTTCCTCCCTCAGGCTTATTGAACCAGATGAGGGGGAAGTCAGGGTGCTCGGTAAAAGCGTTCGAGGTCTTAGCTTTCGGAAACTTCGTGCTGTACGAAGCTCAGTTGGTTTTATCTTTCAAAAGCATAATCTTGTCCCCAGACTCTCTGCTCTCTCAAATGTTATTCACGGCACACAAGGAAGATCTGGATGCCCCGGATCGTGGTTTCAAATGTTTGCTTCACAAAAAACAAGACAAGATGCGCTTGATTGCTTAAGCGAAGTTGCGCTTGAGCACGTAGCCGGAAGGTACGTGCACAATCTCTCCGGGGGGCAATCTCAGCGTGTGGCTATCGCCAGAGCTCTTATGCAAAACCCTGAGATGATTTTTGCTGACGAACCAGTAGCCAGCCTCGATCCAGAAGCTGGACTTCAAGTTATGGAGCTCCTCTCAAGACTTGCAACGCAGAAGAAAATATCGCTTCTCTTCACGACCCACCATCTTGAGCACGCGCTACAATATTCTGATCGTGTCATTGGGCTTATTAAGGGCAAGATTGAATTAAGCGAACAGACCAAAGATCTATCACTAAGCGATCTCAGAGGTTTTTATGAGTAGTCAGCCAGCATCACTCCCCCCTCGTATTTCGATGCCCCATCCGGTACACACAGTACTCTATCTTATCATCATTGCGTTTGCCGTCACGTCTCTTCGTGGAGCAGGAATTTCATTTGACGATCTCTCTGATGGCTTCCCTGAAATGTTACGTCTGATCGACGAGATGTTTCCCCCCGATTACTCACGTTTAGAACGTATCGGCGGGCTTCTTCTTGAAACATTCCAGATGGCATTTGCCGGAACACTTATCGGAGTGCTTGTGAGCTTTCCCCTTGCCGCTTTCGCATCGCGACGTACTGCTCCGCATGTTATTGTTTACCATGCCACCCGCGGACTTATTTCTCTCTTCCGTACTATTCCAGATCTCGTCTGGGCGCTCTTCTTTGTTGCAACTGTAGGTATTGGTCCTTTTGCTGGAACACTTACTCTGGCAGTTGATACTATTGGCTTTTGCGGCAGATTTTTTGCAGAAGCTATGGAGGAAACAGACAAAGGACCTCAAGAAGCTCTTACTGCTCTCGGAGCTTCACGTGCTGGCATATTCTTCTCATATATAGTACCCGCTTCTATGCCTTCGTTTGTAAACACCTCGCTCTTTAGTCTAGAGAAGGCTGTTCGCTCTTCCGTTGTGCTTGGGCTTGTTGGGGCTGGTGGTATCGGTGTGGAGCTTAAGGTTTCGATGGATCTCTTCCAATATGCAGAAGCATCGATGATCATTATAAGCATCTTCGCGCTGGTTCTTATAGTCGAGCAGATTAGCTCTGCGATACGTAAGCGAATACTCGACGCTTGACGGCAGCATTTCCCTCTCATTAAGAGAGATCTCCTTTACCTTTCATTGCCCGAGAATTTATGGGAAAGGCTATCTTTATTGACTAGGAAGATGTTGCTGGTAGGATAAGTGCTTATCAGACGTCGTTGTTGTTGAAGTACTATATATGTTTGACCCTGCTGTACTCTCCGTTCAGGATACCATATCACATCTTAACGTAAGTATAGATTCGCTCGATGCTCCTAGCAGTAGCTTGCTACTGACAACCGCGCTTGAATCTGTTCGTCAAATCCAAAGACTTAACCCTTACTCTCTTAACTGGAGCCACGAATCAGAAGAATGGAGATCTCTTCAAAGCTTGTCTGAGCAAATTGAATGTGCCCCCCAAGCCTCTGTTGCACGTAAGCTCGCTCCGAGAACCCTAGAGGCTGCCTCAACTTTCCTCAGTATGCTTTCAGTAGATCACAAGCTACTTGCCAACAATAGTAATAGGCCAAATCGAATCGCAGTAACTCCAAATGCAAACACTTTCCTAAACAGATTTAGTGAACGGCTTAGCGACTTCGGGTTCAGTCTTACGTACTCTCCGCTAGCCTACTATAAACAGGATGCACATGGTCTCTACATGCCGGAGCGAAGCACCATCGATCTTAACCTTGGAGTTGCCGATAGCATAGTTGAGTTCTGCTCTACGGTTTCGCATGAATTTTCGCATCTTCTTATTGAGAAGCGACTCCTTGGAGGAAAGAGAATTGGGGAAAATGGTGTGCTCACTTTCGAAGCAGAGGCACATTTTTCTCAACCCTCACATCTATTAGCGCCACTGGCCGCTGTCTCAGACATTAGAGATGGGCAATTTAATTGTGACGAAACTACAACTGCCTTCACAGAACTGCTCTTTTGTTATTGCTGCCTAGAACTGCAAAACGAAACACATTTCAGCAAGAGCGAACTCATATCTTTCTGTTCCCACATCCTCTCTAGTCTACCAGATGCCTTAGCAACAAAACTTGATCTCTTTGAGAAAGCCCAAGAAGCATACCTGCGCGGCGGTGAGTGCATATTCTACCGTGATTCAATAGATATTGCTCAAGGAGAATTAACATTTGATTATTATGGAGTCACCGTTGCCCTAGAGCTTCCACTTGAAAAACAAACTCCTGCTGGCCGAATGTCAAAAAAAGACCTGTTCTTAAGAGCTCTTCACCAAGCGATATCATACACACAAAGAGAGATTTCTGCTGTAAGGAGTATGGAGAAGGACTTCGTAGCGTCGCATGGCTCTTTCAACAAGGCTGATCGTATGAGCAGACAATTTCAGGTCATTCACGCAAAATTTCAAGATATTTGCTACCAGTTGACTAAGAGCATTGCATTCTAAAAAATGCAGACAATGACATAAGAGTAGACAATAAAAAGCTACATTAAAATTTCATCATCATTTAACATCGATTGTGCTTTATGAGCATCATCTGCTATTGCCTTAATTGCTTCGCGGCAGTACTCACTCCTCACCTTCCCGAGCCCCTGCTCTTCCATATCTTCTATAAGGATGCGTAGCGCTTTGACAAGGCTCTGCGACGAAATAAGAAGTGAGTCGAGCTGCACCTCCCCTTCACCTATAGCGCCAAGAATAAAGGTAGTTACAATCTCTATTCGCTTCTGATAAGGCTCCCATTTTCGAACTCCTGCGTGCTCTCTGTCTGCCGGGCTACGCTGCATCTCACGTGCTACTTGTGCATCAAGTGCCTTAAGGGCGCTCATAAGCCCTGATTCCAGAGGAGGAGTTTTCTTTGTCTTAGCCATGGAGTCATCCCACAAAAATCATTCTAACCACCTGTAATAACGCTTATTTCAGAAGAGCTCTCGGCCTTCTCCCGGTGTTGAACTTCTCTTTTAGTAATTTAAGCGTTTCATCCGATATATATATCACTATGGATATCTACTGTCATGTCAATGAAGGCACTCAAAAGCACCTCGAAGGTATGGGAATCCTGCAAGATTCTCATTGGTTCCACTTCCATGACACCATTGAATCGCTCGCATCTGACGTTAAATCTCGAAAACATGAGGCCATATTCATATTTGAGTGGGACTCTAAAGCAAAGGCTATGCAGTCTACCCTCGCAGATCTCCATGCGATGACCTCTGAATATTCCTTTTATGTGTTTCTCCTCGGTGAAGAAAAAGATCTCGACCAGATTTCAAAAGCCCTAGAGTGGGGCGCTCACGATGTTTTGACGCATCCTGTAAATGAAAAGCTCTTTGAACAAAAGGTTCGAATTGCGTCACAGATTGTAAATGATCGTCAGGCACTTCTTGAGAGTAGCGCTGTTTTAGAACGCTACGCTACGCACGTTGATAAAATTGCTGCTGAGAGAGCACACCAGCTCTTTCATGCTGAAAGGCTTTCAACTCTTGGAACAATGTCGGCAGGAATTGCGCACGAGATCAAAACACCGCTTGGGTATATGGCCACAAGCCTTGAAACAGCAAAGATTTACTGGGAAAAGACTGGACCACTTCTTAAAGAAGGCGAGAAGAAAGAACAAGGTGATAAGGAACTCATTGAAAGAGTTATAAATCGAATCCCAAAGGCGCTCGATCGAATCGATTCTGGCCTCTATAAGATCAATAGAATCATGAAAAGCCTGCAAACATTTGCTCACTCATCAAAGGGCGAGAAGAAAGAAGTTGATGTAAACGAATGCATCGAAATGGCGCTAGAGATATGTGAAGGAGCTACGCAGGGCACTGCCACAGTTGAGACTACGCTATGTCCAGAATTACCTTCTCTCTCACTTGATCCGATACAACTGGAGCAAGTTGTTACAAATCTCATAGTAAATGCAAGCCATGCTCTTGAGCACACCGAATCGCCTCAGATACGGATAGCTACCGATTTTTGCGAAGAAAACATAACTATCGTGATTGAAGATAACGGTCCGGGAATCCCCGAAGACAAGTGGGAAACGATCTGGCAACCTTTCTACACTACCAAAGAGGCCGGTAAAGGAACTGGCCTTGGCCTCGCAATCTGTAAGGGGCTTATGAAGGATAATGGAGGCACAATAGCGCTTCAAAATGGTGAGCTCGGTGGAGCATGCTTCGTCCTTACTTTCCCCAGAAAGAAGAAAAGCTACGCCTCTGACGCTATTGAGCAAAGGTAGAAGCCCCCGCCGCCCGCGGTCATGGTGCTTACATATAATGTATAACACTGGAGACCGCGGAGTACGCGGAGTACGCGGAGTACGCGGAGAAGAGTGTGGTTTACACTACTGATCTGAGAACTGCTTAAATGCTTCTAGGGCATCTGCAGCATACATCAGTGAGGGGCCTCCTCCCATGTAGACTGCCATGCCAAGCACCTCTTCTACTTCTTCAAGAGTCGCACCGAGACCAACTAAGGCCTTGCAGTGAAAGCCTATGCATCCGTCACATCTCGCAGCTACACCAATCGCAAGAGCCACAAATTCTTTGGTCTTCTTATCCAGTACACCATCCGCAGTAGCAGAACGAGCCATGGCATAGAAACCATCCATAACCTTTGGAATGTCTTTTTTGAGCTCTACGATATTCTTCGTAATTGAGTCAGTAATAGCTTTGTAGTCTTTTCCCATATGAGAACTCCTTTTAAATATTACCTATTGCTAATATAAGCTATTTCTAATATAATAGCAAGTATGAAGATGAGAAAAAGTGATATGAAGAAAAAATCGGCCCAAGCCTCAAGGCTCTTAAAGCTCATAGCGAACGAGAACCGGCTCCTGGTGCTCTGCCAACTCGTAGAGGGGGAGAAGTGCGTATCTGACCTACTTGAGGTTGTCGACGTGTCACAGTCCGCCCTCTCTCAAAACCTCATTAAGATGAGAGATGACGGAATTCTGAGCTCGAGGAGAGAAGGGACTAAAATCTATTACGCCGTGAGCGATAAGATTGTTCACGACCTATTGGAAGTACTTTATAAACATTTTTGTACATAGAGGAGAAATACAATGAGTGAAAAATATATAGATGCCACAGAACTCGCAGATAAACAGAAAAAAGGTGAAACCTATATTATCGATGTTCGTGAGCCAGATGAGTATCAGTCTGAGCACATTGAAGGGTCTATTAATATACCTCTCTCTACACTCGATCCTTGTTCACTTGCGAGATTAAGTTCCGAGTCTAAGAAGAAGTACATCTTTCAATGCGCGAGCGGTAAGAGAGCTACAGAAGCTTTTCAGAAAGTGAGTGCACAAGATTCTTGCAGTAAAGAATGTGCTATTCTTGAAGGAGGCATCTCCGCGTGGAAACAAGCAGGCCTTAGCACCCAGAGTGGTACGGGATCTCTGAGTTTATTTCGAAAAATTCAGATTATCGCAGGATTTTTTGTCTTTTTAGGCACCGTTCTCGGTCTCACTATTCATTCCGGCTTCTTTGGAATCCCCCTCTTTTTTGGATGCGGACTCTTCTTTGCCGGGGTTACTGGCTGGTGCGGTATGGCAATACTTCTTAAGAAGCTAGGGCTAGCATAGAGTGACACTACCCTACGTGCGCAAGCTCAGCTTCATACTTTTTTTCAACTTTAGAGCGATCTTCGGCAAGAGCTTCAAGATTTTCATAAAGCTCTTCGATTGAAGATCGCGTTTCTTGCAGGGTGCGTGAGAGCTTACTCGCCTCTTCGCCGTAGCCATTCTTAGTAATCTCAAGGAGTTCTGCAGTCATCTCCTCTACACGGCCCTCGGCGTCGATAATTTCCTCTTCAGTCTTCTTGATCTGTTTCTCAAGTGGTTTTATCTCATCAGCCTTACGTTTATTAATATCTGCTTTGAGCTTTCGTAGCTCTTTTTTAGATAGAGAGCTACCACTCTGATTTGTTGACTTTGTTGGACTGTCGTCATCTCCCCAGCCAATTTTACGTAAGAAGTCATCATAACCTCCTTCAAATAAGAAGACCTTCTCATCATCAAACACTACCAGCCGATTGGCTACACGTGACAACATCTCCTCACTGTGCGTCACCGTAACAAGAGCTCCCGGAAAAGAATCAATCGCATCGATAAGCGCTTCATGAGAGTACATATCAAGATGGTTGGTGGGCTCATCTAACAGGAGTAGATTTGCTGGTGACACCAAAACCTTACCCAGTAGGACACGACTCTTCTCTCCACCAGAAAGCACCCCAATTTTTTTAAGCGCAAGATCCCCGGTAAACATCATCGCACCACAGATAGATCTTGCTATGGTCCTGTTTCGTTCCGGTTGAACAGAGAGAATCTCATCTTCAATGCTACTCTCCTTATGGAGACGATCAACATTGGTCTGGCCAAAATAAGACATCTCAGTGTTAGTTGAGAAGCTCACTTCTCCAGCTACAGGCTTTAATTCACCGGCTAAGAGGTTCAGGAGTGTTGTCTTCCCCCGCCCGTTTTTTCCAATTACAGCGATGCGGTCATCTTTATGAATGGTAAAACTCAGATCTTTAACGAGCAGTTGATCTTTCTTGTATCCAAAGGAGAGATCCTTAACTTCTGCAATGATTTTCCCACTAAATGGCACATGATTAAATTCAAAATCAAGCGTGGAGACTTCATCGAGTGATTCAAGTTTATCCATTCTATCAAGTGCTTTAATTCGAGACTGAACAGCACTCGCTTTAGTGGCTTTAGCACGAAACCGCCTTATAAATTTTTCCGTCTTCTCAATCTCTTTTTGCTGGTTTTCATATGTTTTCTGATGAATCTCTTCTTCAAGCTCAATCTGTTCATAAACTTTAGAAGTAGAGCCCGCGACTTTGCGTACTTGTGAACGGTGAATCGCCACGGTGTGCGTCGTTACAGAATCCATAAAACCACGATCGTGGGTAATAAGCAGCAACTCATGTGGCCAGCTATTAAGAAAACGTACAAGCCACCGCATCGAGAGGATATCTAAATAGTTTGTAGGTTCATCAAGAAGTAAGAGGTGAGGTTCAGAAACCAGAAGCTTTGCAAGATTTAACCTGATCTGGAATCCACCGGAGAGTTTATCAGGAGATAGCTCAAATTGTTCTTGCGAAAAACCGAGTCCCTGCAAAATAGCTTCCGCCTTATAGGTCTCCTTCCAACCGCCATCGAGCTCGGGTAGGGCAAGTGCTACTTCATCAAGTATATTCTTGCTGGTAAATTTCAGGTGCTGAGAAAGATGCCCTACTTTGTAGTGTTCAGAGATTAGAATCGTGCCTTCATCGGGTTGCTCCTGACCTGTGATTAAGCGAAAGAGTGTTGATTTCCCATGACCATTTCGGCCCACGATACCAATGCGCTCGCCGGCATTTACTGAAAAGTTCACATCTTCAAAGAGCTTTTGGTCAGCGTATCCCTTTGAAAGGCCTGTAATCTGTAACATATTAAAACTTCAATGATTTGTAGATCTTAAATAAAACTGATCAATTCAAGATTGCTCTGCACAATCATAAATCAGCCAACACTATACAGAGCGTTCTTCACCCCTTGCAAGGAGGACAGCTCTTTCTCCCAGAGACTGTAATACGAATATTGCCCACTCATAAATGTGTGTAATTACCATAGGTTAAATAGACACAGCATATCTACTCTACTGTAATTTCAGTCGTTTATATAGATGGAGTAACAACAGGCGCAAGATCAACTACATAGGGGCCCCGTACATGGTCTTGCAAACATGATAGCAGGTACACCATGTGTCAATTCTAACAGACACAAAATCCAGCGTATTCGCTGCCATCCGCCACATCGGAAAGACTGAGAATTCACTCTCTACTGTTTTCGAACGGCTTTCTTCCGGGCAGCGAATCAACAGAGCCTCTAATGACGCTGCTGGACTGGCAATATCAGAATCACTTAATGCTCAAACTCGCGTATACAATCAGGGCGTTCGTAACCTTAATGATGGAATTTCAATTCTAAACATCGCTGACGGCGCACTGGCTGAACTCACTACAATCACTACACGCATGCAGGAGTTAGCGACCCAAGCTTCTAACGGATCGTACAGTAGTACACAGAGGGAAGCTCTGAATGAAGAAGCACAAGCACTTAAAAGTGAATTTTCAAGAATCGTACAGAGTACAGAGTACAATGGCAAAAAACTTTTCGATGGATCTATCCAAGGAGGGATCGCTCTTCAAGCAGGCTTCAGTGCAATACAATCTCAGCTCGGTGGCGTCATGTCAGATGGTACATTTGAAGATGTCTCTGTTATCTCCGGATCAACAAATCTAACAACTCTGACAACCGGAGATATCAACGGTGATGGGAATATCGATTTCATAGCT
>JAUIIO010000050.1 GCA_030431715.1 bacterium | reverse complement strand
ACGGGCAGAAGATTGAACTCCACGATCCTCTTTCCCCGCTCGCACAGTGCTTCTCAAAAGTGCAGTCATTCTCAAACCGGCCAAACGAAGCTTCGCCATTTGGAAGTAAGGCATTTGCCCTATCTCCAATCGATGCCGATCATGATACTCCTGTGGCACTCTACGCAGACTGCGGCGCGAGCGGTTCTATCACATTTGAGGCTCGTCGGGTGTTTCGTACCGTCGTTGAGATCCTCAACCAGAAGCTGCCAACGCTGCCTGGGGGAATCCCAGTAGAGCTGGAGTCGGCTCGATAGACCACCTACGCCATAGATTATAAAGACCTTATCCTTGTCCTGCTCCTTGACCTAGTCCAAAACGTACGAGACCTTTTAGAGTTCTTTTGGGGCAGGAGCAGGACAAGGAATAGGATAAGGTGAGGTACCGATACTTGTATTCACCCAGCTCCTGTACTACTATCGCAGTAAACATAAACCCAGAGAATTTCTATGAAAATACTTATTACTTTGCTGCTTTTACTCGTGCCTGCTTTTCTTTCGGCTGAGTACCGCATCGCTACCGTAGACGTGAACAAGGTGCTTAATGAGTCAGATGAAGCACAAGAAGTTAAGAGCGATATAGACAAAAGATCAAATGCGGCAAAAGAGAAACTTGAAGCCAGAAGAAAACAGCTCAAAGACAAAGAAGATCGACTTATAGCCAAGAAAGTTCAGCAAGATTCTAAAGAAGCAGAAAGCTTTCGAGCCGAGCTGCGTGAGTTCTCAAGAGAAGTCAAAGATACTGAGGAAGAACTCAAAAAGAAGTTCCTCAAAACCAACAAATCACTGGCTGATAAATCTCTTAAAATTATCTCAGACTACGCTAAAGAGAATAAGATCGATCTTGTTCTCGATAAGAGCGAATCTTCGCGAGGGCCTGTACTTTTTGGCACCTCTACCGTAGATATTACAGACGAAATTGTTGCACGGATAAACGATTAACAGTTCGACCGAACAGATCATACTCCTCTTGCAAAAGGCATCTCTAGGTGACAAACAAGCCGCCAGAGAATTCTTGACCCTTTTTCTAGAGACACAATTCCTCGTACCAGAACGGGAACAGCCACACCCTCTTACGCACCCAACGACGTACCCAAACGAACTTTTTCAGCTTCTAGGCATAGCCCACGGTGACCAGTCTTTTGTCCCAATTTTCTGCACAGAAGAAGAGATAAAAGACTGGTCAGGACTTGAACTACGCACACGCCAAGTGTATGGGAAGCAGCTCCTTCAAAGTATCCCCGAAGGCTGGTGGATAACATTGAGACCCGGTGCCGAAGTTGGCAAAGAGTTCTCTCCGTGGGAGATCTCAGAACTGACCAAAGGGCCTGAAGCAATAGATACGGTAGTAGCAGAGATTTTTGACTCCGAAGAAGTCACTCCACTCGAATACAAAGAGCCCGGTGAAGACGAATACACTGAGCTCAAAGAGAATTTAACAACTTTTGCTTTAGACAACCCAGAGATACAGACGCTCTCACTTCTTGAGCACGAAGACCAAAACCTACTCCAGTTAGGAGCGGGCATAAGCAGCCTTGAAAAAAGAACTGAGATTGAAGAGCAACTTGAAACCATATGCAAACGTGCATTGGTAGGTGACATACAATCAAGAGTTCTGGTTTTTCAGAGCAATGAAACTAGCGCCATTGCACTTTTATTTATGAAATCAAAGCCATTTTACACCGTTCAAAAACCCAGTTTTTTAAGCAGATTCCTTAAACCATTAGGCTTTTAAATGCCCCTCTCCTTAAGCAAAGCTTACATTCTGCCGATAGAGAGTTAAGCCCAATATAAGGACTGACACCATGCTCATAGTTACTACAGACGATCAAGACTTTAACGATCTCCTAGATGCAGCAAACACTTCGAGACTTGTAGGAAGCTGTAAAAAGGAAGGTACGGTTCAGTACATCAAGGCAAACTCAAGACTGGTGATGATTCTCCAAGACGACACCCCTGATAAAATAGCCATAAAACCGGCCAGAAATGAAGCCGAAGCTGAACAAATAGCGCTTCGTATTCTTGAAATGGAAGAGCTAAGAGGCTGCGAAGTTAACCGAACATAACTCTCAATAAGACTCAATACCAGTGCTCTTTGAAACAAGCACCTCGGTAGCGTAGCTCGTAAAGATACCGTTATCTACAACTCCTTCAATGCCGTTTAACTCCTCCTCAAGTGAATCTGAAATATCAGAGAAATTGGCATCTATAATAATATTTCCGTGCTGAGTAAAATACGGACCACTGCGCCCAACATAAGTGGCATTTCGTAGTTCAATGTTCTTCGCGCCTATCGACATCAGAGCTTGCTTGACCTGTGACTGCAATTCGGGCACAACCTCAATAGGGACAGGCGAAATTTCCCCTAGACGATTTGATTGCTTTTCTTCAGTAATGATCAGAGTGTATTTTTGACATCGTTTTGCCACCTGCTTCTCAGTAAGAAGCGCTCCCCCTCTTCCTTTAATCGCACGCCTACGGCTATCGACCTCGTCGGCCCCGTCAAAGCCCCATCCGATAGCTCCCGGATGGTCCATCGGAAGAACATCAAGACCGATCTCTTCACAGAGCCAGAGAGTCTGGTATGATGTTGGCACGACCTTAAGGCGCATCCCCTCATCAACAACTCGTTTGCGCAAGGACTCAAGTACGGCATTCACTGTTGTCCCCGTTCCAACACCAATTGTGTCACCGTCTTTCACACGTGAAACAACTTCTACAGCCAAAAGCTCTTTTAAGTCTGTACTCATGTATTCTTTTTATCAGAATTCTCAGTTTCTGCCCACGGCAGAACACTTCTCAGAGCTCGTCCAGCTATCGGGACAGTGAGCCATGCCGGGAGGACGCGACAGGGGAGGGCAAGAAGCTTGGCGCGAAATCCGGGAATAACCACAGCCTTGCCACGCTCAAAGGCTCTAAGAGCATCGCCGACAACTGTCTCAACAGTCGTACGTGGACCAGCTGTAACCTTTCCAGGAACACGTGCTACTCCTCCAAATTCCGTCTGAACAGGCCCGGGACAGACGGCTAGCACCCGTATCTCTGAACCGGCAAGCTCTTCTCTTAGCGCGAGCGAATGGGAGAGGTTGACCGATTTTGTTGCTGCATAGGTAGCCATAAATGGCAGTGGCTGGAATGCTGCAATCGATGAGACATTAATTATACCGCCGGCCCCACGCTCTTTCATCTGCGGGAGTACCGCGTGAGTGAGCAAAAGAGGAGCAATAGCATTCACCTGCATCATGCTCTCCTCTCGTTCCCTGTCTAGCTTCTCATATCTGCCAAAAGAACCGAATCCGGCATTGTTAATTAAAAGATCAATATGCTCGTTATTCAGTCTCTCCGTAAGCTCTCTCACCTGATTCGCATCAGCCAAGTCTACGCTCAGATAACGAGCAGATGCATGCCGAGCCTCGTTGAATTCCTCGCACAACTTTACTAACCGATCTTCACGCCTTGCCACGAGAAGCACATGCGCATTTCGTTTATGAAGCGCTCTTGCGAAGGCTTCTCCAATACCAGATGAAGCTCCGGTAATAAGCACATGCTTATCCTTAAAGAGATCCATGTCCGCCCTTATTCCATTAAATGTGCGGCCTCATGCTGCGAGACACTCGCATGACGCTCGACATATGTATACCGTTCACGACAACGTCTAAAAAGTATCAAGACTTCCTTAAAAGCACGGAAAGAACTCCTTTCCCTCACAAGTACTGCCAAGATGACTAAAATATTTCTAAAGAGAAAACCATGAAAGAATGCCCTCCAATAAGCGATGGGAGATAGGTTGGTCAATTGCAGTAAGAATCGGTTTTTCACACCAAGTGCATTAATAAAAGCCGGCAGCTCATCCCTGTTCTCAGGAACCACAAGTCTTTTATGGTTTGCAACAGCTTCAGGGACAAAAAGATATTTACAATCAAATCGGGCTGCCCTAAGAGCGAGATCGGCATCATCACGGTAAGCAAAGTAAGCTTCATCAAAGAGCTGCACTCTATCTGAGGCTCCCGCTTTTAGCTGTGGATAAA
Organism: bacterium; assembly: GCA_030431715.1. Taxonomy (GTDB): domain Bacteria; phylum Bdellovibrionota_C; class UBA2361; order UBA2361; family RFPC01; genus JAUIIO01. The sequence goes on along the minus strand of JAUIIO010000050.1, from coordinate 10,544 downwards.
TACGAAACATATCACCATCGTACTCTGGCAAACGAAATGACACCTTCTCAACCAGACGACGACTAAGTAACAAACAAGCTCCAGTCCCACCAAAGACGCGTTCTTGATGCAATGTGTGCCGACCAAGAAGTTCACCTGAAAACCTATCAAAATGACGCAGCGTTTTTGTCAGAATCATACCTGCGGCATCAATTCTCTCAGGTTGAAAGGCACACAGCGCGCTATCTGACTGAAGAAGGAGCGGTGTTGCCGCATCAAATTCAGGGTGAGATGTAAGAGCCTCAATAAGCTTAAAGAGCGTATTTCGCTGAAGTGCTACATCAGGATTTAGAGCCAAAAAGTATTTAGCTCCTGAACTCATAAAGAGCGATACCCCCTGATTCTGCCCAGCACAGAAACCAAGATTCTCCTCATTAAAAATACAGGTAATTTCGGGATGAGACTTCGCTAAGTTTTCTAGAATCTTCTGGGTACCATCAGTTGAGGCATTATCGACAATAGAGAGTGACAACCAACCTTCGGGGAATTCGCCCTCACTCTCAAACACTGCTCTCACACAACGCTCTATAAAAGGGGCACTATTAAAGGTTACAATATGAACGTGAATCATACCCTAAAGACCAAGTCTTTCCTTAAGCGCTTGGTGCTCCTGCCAGATCTCTCTAGGAAGCTTCGAGCCAATAGAATCAAGGAACTCCTTCTGAGATTCGAGCTCCTCTCTCCAATCCTCAGACTCAACTTTCATAAGCTCTGACAACTGCGAAGCAGTGAGGTGAAGTCCATCAACGTTGAGATCATCACCTTGTGGCTGAATTCCAAGGGGAGTTTCTTCTCCACCAATCTTCTTTTCAACCCGACGAATTATCCACTCAAGTACTCGCATATTTTCACCAAAACCGGGCCAGAGATACTCCTCATTCTTATCTTGTCGAAACCAATTCACATGAAAGATTTCAGGCAATGTCACTCCAGCCTGCTTTCCAATAGTGAGCCAATGCTTAAAGTAATCACCAGCGTGATATCCGATAAAGGGGCGCATAGCCATAGGATCTCTCTTAAGTACACCAACCTTTCCAGCAGCCGCTGCCGTTGCCTTTGAGGCCATCGTCACACCACAAAATGTTCCGTGCTGCCAATTCCGCGCTTGGAACACTAAGGGCATTATCTTTGAGCGTCTTCCCCCAAAAACGATTGCGGAGATTGGCACCCCGTTTGGACTCTCCCAATCAGCAGAGAGCGAAGGACACTGCGATGCTGGAGCTGTGAATCTAGAGTTAGGATGCGCAGCCTTCTCCCCCAACTCGGGTGACCACTTTCTGCCTTTCCAATCTTTTAGATTCTTAGGTGGGTCCTCTGTCATCCCTTCCCACCAAGGGGTCATTGTATCAAGATCGAGCGCCGTATTAGTAAAGATACTATTGCCTTTCAGTGAAGCTAGCGCATTTGGATTTGTATTTTCCGAAGTCCCAGGCGCTACTCCAAAGAAACCAGCTTCAGGATTTATAGCATAGAGCTTGCCATCTTTGCCGAAGTTCAACCACGCAATATCATCCCCGACCGTTTCAACTTTCCAGCCGGCTTTTTTGTAGCTTTCAGGAGGGACAAGCATGGCGAGGTTTGTTTTACCACAAGCGGAAGGAAAGGCCGCGCAAACATAATGCTTTTGTCCCTCAGGATCGGTAATACCGAGGATAAGCATGTGCTCAGCGAGCCACCCCTGTTCTCTGGCTATCGTCGAAGCAATTCTAAGAGCAAAACACTTCTTTCCCTGCAAAGCATTCCCACCATAATTGGTGTTCACGCTTACGATTTCTCTAGTCTCAGGAAAATGGCAGATATAACGCTCCTCTGCATCGAGCGTTCCGATGGCGTGCACTCCCCTCACAAACTCATCACTCTTATCTGGTAAGTTTTTGAGCGCAACATCTCCGATACGAGCCATGATACGCATATTGGCAACAACATAAGCTGAATCGGTTACTTCAAAACCAACCTTTGAGTAAGGAGATCCATCAGGGCCCATAAGGTACGGCACTACGTACAAGGTCTTTCCTTTCATCATCCCAGATAGGAGATTATTTAGATAAGATCTCATCTCAACTGGATCGCGCCAGTTATTGGTCGGGCCAGCGTCGTCCTTATTTAAAGAGCAGATATAAGTTCTTCCCTCTACACGCGCTACATCCCCCGGATCAGACTGTGACCAGAAGCTATTTGGGTATTCGCTGTCATTTAGCCGCGTAAAGACACCGCTATTTTCTAACTGCGAGCAGATGCGCTCATTCTCCTCTTCAGAACCGTCTATCCAAACAATTTTTTTGGGCTGCAGGAGGGCTGCGACTTCATCGACCCACGAGAGTACGTGTGTGTTTGAGCAAGCCACGCTCATGAACCACCTCTTTCGTCCTCTAAATGGCGAAAGATACGCCGCAGCAGAGCAGTACCAACTCCAGGCACAGCTTTTCCATTCACCCAGATAGATGGAGTACCAGCAAGCTCAAGCTCATTGGCGACCTCAATGTCGTCTTTAATCTTTTGCAGCTGCCTATCGCTCTCCATACACTCATTCATCGCGACCGCATCTAAATTAAGTCGGGTAGTAAGACGGTTAAGCGCCGTTTGTATTTCACCGGGCGTAGCTTCTGCGTCAACTTCGGGTAACATCATAAGAGCATCAAGAACTTGCAAGTACTGCCCCTGCTCCCCGGCGCAGCGCGAATACTCAGCAAGCATACAAGCACTCTTATGAAGGGGAAATTCCATTGCTGAGTTACAGGAATTATCTAGCGGATAGTTTCGGTACTGGACTTGCACACTACCCTCATACTCAGAGACGAGCGCTTTAAGTTCAGAATAAAAGTTTCTGCAAGCAGGACACTCAAAGTCAAAAAACTCAACAACTTTTATAGGCGCGGAGTCAGGGCCATGAGAGTAGCTTTGAAGACGCTCAGGGGAATCGATGGTTCTAATCTCCACAGACTTTTGCGCCGACCAAACCCGAAAGGCGCGCTCGACTTGTTCTTCACGAGTGAGCTTTAGCTGGCTCTGTACCACTACTTTTTTAGCTAGAGAAGAAACAACTTGAGGAGAGCCAAAAACTGCGAGCGCACTTAGTAAAAAGACAATAGGGAGATCTTTAAACTTGAACACGCTCTTCTTAAGACTTGCAACGTAACCACTACGAGCCACAAAAACAAAAAGCAAAATAAAGATTAAGAGATTTACCAGATACATACTCAGGCATACCGGGCAAAGAACACCAATTACAAACTTTGAAACAAAAAACAGCAGAATAGAAAATAAAACTGAAACCGTAGAGAAAAGCACCGCCGGAGCAAGCACATCGACATCGGACTCTTTTACGCGGTACCAGAGAAGCGAGCAGAGAACAAATACATAAAACCCGATACCATATGCACCGATAGGCAGGCCAAGAAAGGTAGACCACTTACTTTGAATAACCCCCTTACAATTAACCGTTTCATTAATATTACAGATCGAACCGGTCGTTTCGATACCAGACTTCACGAGGATATGTTCGTAGATAGAGTAGCCAGCGAGATAAATGCCAATGAAACTTATAGCTACGAGAAGAAAAACAAGGATGGGGCGTTTTTGCATGCTCTTAATCTCTCAGGAATCTCCCATCCACGCCACTATCTTCTCGGCAACTTTTTGTGGGGTAAAGCCAAACTTCTCCGCCAGAACCTCCCCTGGAGCAGACGCGCCGTAGTGGTCAATACCGAGACAGAGCCCCTCGCCAACAATCCGCTGCCATCCACACGTAACACCAGCCTCAAGAGATACTTTTCGGGCGGAAGGAGGGATAATCTTATTACGTTGATCCTCAGAAAGCTTTAGAAAAAGCTCTTGGCAAGGCATTGATACTACTCTGGCCTGAATCCCCCCCTCTGACAACAGCGCTGCCGCAGACACTGCGAGAGCTACCTCTGAACCCGTTGCCACAAGCACCAGATCCTCAACATCTTCACCTTGAACAACATAGGCTCCATTTAATATGGAATCCGGATCAAATCCTTCTGGTCGGCTAAGTGGCTCAACTCCCTGACGGGTAAAGACAAGAGCACTCGGCGCCTCTTTTAGCTCAAGTGCCTTGTAGTAGCACATCGCAACCTCCATACCATCGGCCGGCCTAAAAACGTGAACTCCCGGTATAAGGCGCAGTGACTGAACATGCTCAATTGGCTCGTGGGTTGGACCATCTTCTCCAACCCAGAAACTGTCATGCGTAAAGATAAAAAGACTTTGAAGGTGTGATAGTCCAGCTATACGAAGCGTAGGTCGGAGATAATCACTAAACACCAAAAAGGTCGACGCATAAGGAATCCAACCTCCTGCATAGGCAAAGCCATTAACCATAGATCCCATGGCATGCTCACGAACGCCAAAACGTATATTACGAGCGGCGTAGTCCTCGGCGCTACAATCTCCCTCATCCTTAATGAGTGTTTTCGTAGAAGGTTCAAGATCAGCAGAACCACCTACAAAGCCGGGAACATTTCGAGCAATGACCTGTAAAGCTTGCCCGGAGAGATTTCTCGTAGCCTCTTTTTTGGCATCTTCAAACTCTGCAAGGAGCTCCTGCTTTAACGAGGAGGGAAGCTCTTTTGAAAACTGAGCCGTGAGTTTCTCATCGAGATCCTTATTAGCATCCTTCCATTTTGCAAAGGCACTCTCCCACTCTTCCCGCTCTTTCTTGTTCGATTCCACTACCTGAGCACAGAGTTGCTGCACACTCTCTGGCACTGCAAAAGGCTCAAGCCCACCAGCCCCAACATTCTCTTTGAAAGCTTGAAGCTCGTCTTCTCCAAGAGGAGAGCCATGAACTCCTGACGTGCCGGCCTTCTTAGGACTGCCAAAGCCGATTGTAGTTTTCATGCAGATAATACTTGGGCGATCACTCTCGTCAGTCGCGGCCTGAATGGCACTGTTTATTGCCGCATAATCATGACCATCGCAAGACTGAACATGCCATCCATAACTCTTAAATCGCTCCTGTACTGACTCTGAAAAACAGACACTGGTAGGATCGGCTAAAGAGATATCGTTATCATCATAGAGATAAACAAGATTGCCGAGCTTAAGGTGCCCTGCAAGTGACGCGGCTTCCGCGGCAACGCCTTCCATAAGATCACCGTCACTCACGAGGGCATATACTTTTCCAGAAAAAAGCTCTTTAGAATACTTCGCGCCAAGCATCTTAAGCGATAGTCCAACACCAACACCATTTGCAAAGCCCTGTCCAAGCGGCCCTGTCGTACATTCAACACCCGGCGTCATACCAAACTCAGGATGCCCTGGGGTAATGCTATCCCACTGTCTGAACTCTTTAAGATCGGAGGTCGACACCCCGTAACCAAAAAGATGAAGAAGTGAATAAAGAAGAGCTGAACCGTGACCAGCTGAAAGAATGAAGTGATCGCGCCCCTTCCAAGCTGGACTGGCCGGGTCAAACTTCAGGTATTTACTCCAAAGCACCGCCGCAAAGTCAGCAGCTCCCAGCGGCAGACCGGGATGTCCAGAATTGGCTCGCTGCACAGCTTCAGCCGAAAGTACCCTGATTGTGGTTGCTAGCTCTTTAAGGTTTTGAGGGTCAATTGAGGCGTTATTCATAATAAATACCTGAAACATCTAAGAATTTGTGCTCAGATTAGCCTAAATACAGGTAAAGATAAAGACTGAGAACGCCCCCCACCACCAAGCTTCGTGAGACCGCCGCACTCACCTGCACCTTGACCTGAACCTTAACCTGCTCCAAAACACAGCCCCGCGGCACTTAGCTTTTTAGTAACCGACACAGCAAGAAGCATTATGCTAGTAGAAATTCTTAGATAGGCGAGAGGGGGATGGTGCAGGTTTAGGTTCAGGTCAAGGTGCAGGTGAGGGTTTGCGTTCGCATAAAGTGATAGTGAAACCATGGCTAGGGTGGGGGCCGGCTTCAGCTATGATCCTAGTCCCTGCCCCATGTCCCGGCCCCAGTCCCTGCCAAGAGCTTTTGGTGCAAGTGCAGGAGGAGGAGAAAGAGGAGGATTAGGATGAAGAAAAGGAGCAAGGGTACGCAAGTACGCGAATTGGCAATCTTTCCAACTGGTTAACTGAACCCAAATATTTAGTAACATGTCACCAAATAAGCCCGTCCCAAACCTGGCACGCGATATGCTCTATACTAATCTTGTACCCTATAGCTCAAGAGATAAGTAATTATCTGGAGAGCAACAGACTGCCTGACTCCTCGTTAAGTGGGTGCCCCGCCCACTTAACGCTTTTTCCTATCTAAAGCCCGATAAGCTCTTAAAAAAACTAACTTTTTGAGGATCCTTTTCTAAAGTTTGTGCATCTTTCTACCGATAACTAGAAATAGGCTAGTGGCGCTCAAATAGAACTAGCCCCAGAGAGTGCGAGATGAGACATACAGGAAGACACACAAACGAAAGAGGCGTAGCCTTTATCGAGATGTCGATCTCACTGATGGTCTGCGTTCTGCTCCTCCTCTCTATCATGGACGTTGCACTCGTCCTCAAACGCTATGTTGCTATCACCAGAATCGCTTACGAAGGAGTGCGGCTCGCATCTGACCATTCACGCCTCACCAAAGATATGTACAGCAACGCTAATGCTGACTCTGATATGACCCACTCAGAACTCCACCGCAAAATCGAAGAGGTCCTAAAAGGCTACAACTACAATCCTAAAGACTTTAATGTGTACACAAGGAGATTTGAAGATGAAGACCGAGTACAGGTTAGGATAGTGTCTCCTCCCCTTAACTTTTTTAACCGTTTTTTGAACAGCCACATTGTAGTATCTTCAACGGTTGACGGGCCCTACTTGTACATAAACGAAGACGATAGTGCCTAAGCGCTCCTTAACTTAATTTTTATGCGGACTATGTTTAAATGAGACGGCAAAGACAAGATAATCAATATGGCGCCAACTTGGCTGAAATGTCTCTTATACTTCCTGTTGCGCTAGCTGTTATCTACGCCCTCATATACTTTACCTTCACTCTTGTTATTGAAGGAGTTGCCGAGTCAGCTGTACACACGGCTGTAAACAAAGCCACGATACTTCCTGATCTTGAATACATTCCTGACACAATTCCTTCTGATTGCGATAGCTATACGAGCCAGTGTTCAGATCCTGAGAACGGTGATGATGATACTATCCGTTTCTGCTGTGCTGTTACAAAGGTGGTTAAGCAAGCAAAACAAAGTGCTATGAATAGCTTCATTGGCTCTGACTATGAATCGAGCACCTTTGCATACTTCAATGCAGCTCCTGGACAGTCAAAACAGATACGCATTAAGTTCCCCACCGCGAGCGAAGACGGGACCGTTAGCGCTTCAGATAATCCAATAGCAGCCTATCAGGATGTTCCAATTACCATGGAGATGGATTTTGCCATCAGACCCATCTTTCCAGGCCTGCCACCAATTCAGCGAACTGTTCGAGCAGTCGCATTTTACGAAGTTCAATCTTCTCTATCATACCCAATACCTGTTGATTGTATGGGGAATGCTTACGGATCCACTGACTACGATCTCGCCAGCTGCAAGTGCTTAAAGAGCGAAGGAGGTCCTAAAGGCATAAACGATAACGATCAATGTGTCGTTTGCGACAATGGTGCAACGCCCTACATTCCAGGACACCCAATTTATGGGGTAAAGCCTGAAAACTCAGGTGGTAAGATTAAAAATGGATGTTGGTGCCCTGAATCAAGTTGGTGCACAGATCAGTATGGTATTGGCGGCAAACAAAATAATAGTTCAACGAACTGTGAGTGCGTATGCGTTAACTGGTACGGTGCAAGTGGAAATTACACAGGGAGCGGATCAACGGCCGAACTTCAGAACTGTAGATGTTCGGGAGCCCCCTCTGGAATTACTGGTGTAAGCACAAGCATATCTTTCAAACAAGATAGAGAGGTATCTGGCGATACATGTAAATGCGTAAAGGCAGATGGCGAACGCCTAACTGATGAGGATTGTGAGGAACTCTTTCCATCAGCTGCAGGAAATATCGTTGCCGATAGAGATGGTTGTCGATGCCGATGTAAGTACGGAGGAGCGAGCTGGAACAACGGAACCGATAATAACACCTGCCATAAAAGTGTTTGGGGAACGGACTGGGCCCCTCAGGCTAGTTATGAACAACTCCGTGCTGGCGATACTTGTGATTGCCAATGCACTACTTGGACCGGCGGGTATCACGTCATTCAAGATCAGGAGATAAATCCAGAAACTGGAAAATGTGAGTGTACTCAGGTTAAAGGATCCTCAGGCGATCAGTGCGAGAACTCAGGCAGTGGAACCAGCGCCAAGTTCGTCAAATACGATTACGATTGTAACTGTGTATGTGACACAAGTAACGCTGCTACTCACTGCGGTGAAGGCGCATTCCTTAATAGCGATTGCCAGTGTCAGTGCCTGAACGAAGTTGATGAATATACCGTATTTGGCTCGTGTAAAGACAAAGGCGGTGACACAGACTAGGTTTATATGAAGAGAAAAAGGACCAAAGTATCAAAACAACGAGGAGGCGTTCTCGTCCTGCTCGCACTCACCTTGCCCGTCATTCTCATGATTGCCGCCGGGGCTTTTATGATATTCGGACAGGTTGTGGCGAATGAAGAGGTGCAGGCAAGTGCTAAGCTCGTGCTTCTTGCTGCCGCTGAAGCATACTTTGATGCCACATGTGACGGTCTTGAGGGTCGGCCTGAGAATACAGATGACGCACGTGATAGTTGTCACCAGTACAAAATGACTCAGGCCGTAGCCAGAGCGAATGAGGTACGAAGTCTTCATGCAAAGTCAATCGGGCCACTTACTATCGGCTTCTCAGGGGACAGCTCCGGAGCCGGCTCTGACGCATCTATTGAACCCTTTCGCTACATCGTTCAAGAGCCACCTGAAAACTCTCCAGGCTATGACGAGATCATGTCAGAATGTGGGGCTGGTAGTGGCGGTGATGACATGTTCCCATGCCTTCTGGCAAGAGATGATGACGAAAACGACGAGCTTGCTAACGCTTTTACATTCTCAGGTACAGTTAAAAACAACAGAATTTTAAATGCCTTTGGAAGTCTCTTTGGATCTTCATTTGCATCCAAAAAAAGGAAATTCTTCGTAAAAGCGCGAGCGGTTCCGATGAGGATGTGCGCGGCTATTGATATATCAAGATCCTCATCATATATGACCCATCCAAAAACTGAGGATATCGATCCCCTTCCGTCTTATCCACTTGATGAAGACGGCGATATCCTACAACTTTTCAGGGGCAAGCCCTATAATGGATTCAACAACTCTTGGATGAGCCTTGAAAACGAGAGAGACGCGAACGTCCCGACAGAGCCCAAGATTGAGTTCTACAAAGACGACTATGCCTTCATAAAACCATTCCCAGATACGGAAGCTGGTTATAATGAATACACTGCAACGTATCCAGAATTTACCGTGAACCATCCGAACCCGGCAGTATCAAATGTCGTAGATACCGATGGCGGAATAGAAGAAGGCTCTAGAACTGCGAGCTGGCTTGGGGATCCGAGTCTCACAGGTTCATATTCAGGCACCTCTGATAGGCCTGCGTATCTTGTAGATCTTTACAGACATGAGCCTGCACTTCCAGGAGAACTCCCCTACAAGGGGCCTGAACCTTGGCTGTCAATCATGAAGGGAGTACACGCTTCGATGCAAGTCTTTCGTGACCGTGCAGTTGCCGGGGATAAGGCGTGTATCATTTTCTATAACGATCGACTTACTTGGAAAGGCATAATAAACCTCACAGACAATTTTGAATATATTCAAGACGTCCTTAACCCAAGCCAGATCGCAAACGAAAACGATCTCTTAGACCACTACTACGAGGCAACGAGGTGGGATGGCTCTATCCCCCTCTCATCAGATAACTGGCAGAGAACAACAGACTGCGGCGACGCCCCTAACTATGGGCTTGACGATCCAAACTGTATGCCGCTCTGGGCACGGCTCGGACTATTTCCGATTTCGGGTACCTTCACAAATAGTGTCGTAGCTATTGCAGAAACAATGCGGCAGTTTGAGGAAGACCCAATGAACACCCCATCTACTGATCTCGTGGTTCATTTTGGTGATGGTCTCACCTCATGTTTCCACGGTGAGGAGGGAGCGATATGTGACTCCAGCAGACACAAGCACTATCTAAAATCTATGAAAGAGATCGAGCTGATCATCAATAAAGGAATGCGTGGGAATAATATTTCCTTTCACAACTTCCTTGTCGGAGATCATGTTCAACCTCACACACTAAACGTTAAAGACGAAGACGATAACTGCATAACGGACGCCGAGGCGAGAAAAGTAGAACCAGATATGGATCCTCTCGCATTTGTAAATGGACAGGGATTTAATTTCTGGGAGATGGAGTATGAAACCATTGAATCGAACAATGCTTTTAATATGTACCGCACACCTCCAGAGGACTGGACAGAAGCAGAGAAGGCAGCATGGGTCCCTGTACCATTTCGGCAAGTGAACGCAGATTGG
>JAUIIO010000017.1 GCA_030431715.1 bacterium | reverse complement strand
TACAATACCATTTTTTACTCAAGTTAATTTTTGGACCTTGCGACTACCTCTCTGCAGTAGGGAGGTTCGTTATGTCGTGGTATCTGTTGTCTATTTTTTCAGCGTTTTTTCAATCCTGTACAGATGTGCTCTCTAAGAAAAATTTGCAGATACTTCCTCCTGCTAGCGTTTCGTTCGCACTGGCGGCAACTTCTACTTTTTTTCTCGCACTCCTACTTCCTACAATTGAAGTTCCAGAACTCTCCTATACATTCATAGGGCTTGTCATCATATCATCGCTTATTGATGCACTTGCCTTGCTGCTCTACATGCGAGCGCTCAAAGAAGGAGAGATATCTCTTGTTCTCCCCCTTAAAATGCTTACCCCGCTTTTCTTGCTCTTTACCTCCCCGATAATGCTCGGTGAATATGCAAGCATGAACGGAATTTTCGGCGTGCTCCTTATCATTGCCGGAAGTTACATTCTAAACACTTCAAGTAATCACACCGGAATTTTCGCTCCCTTTAAGGCGATACTCTCCTATCGCCCTTCTCAGCTCATGTTATTGTGCGCAGCGCTTTTCGGGGTGAACTGTAATATACACAAAGCTGCTATTGAGCTTTCAACGCCTCTTACCTATGCATTTATTCATCAATTTATAATGACTGGAATCCTTCTGCCTTACTGCTTAAAGGAATTAGATACAAAGGTGCGTCAAGATATTACAAGAAATGGAACAGTGCTTGTTATCGTTGGGCTCTGTGTGGCTCTTACTATGCTTTGCCATCTTCTAGCGATGCAAACAGGACTTGTGGTATATACCACAGCTCTAAAGCGTACGAGCATCCTCATAAGCATATGTATCGCTTATTTTTTCTTTAATGAAAAAAACCTTATGGAAAGAATGGCAGGAACATGTGTTATGATCTGCGGAGTTGTCATCACATCCCTGTAGCACACACCTGTGAGGCAGGCATTAGAGAAAACTTACTATGATGAAAGCCTGCTGGCTTCTTGCTGGATGGATATTTTTTACTATTGGTATCGTAGGCATTTATCTGCCGGTACTGCCCACTACACCATTTCTGATCCTCACTTCTTACTGTTTCTCTAAGGGGTCGAACCGTCTCCACCGCTGGATACTTTCCCTCCCTGCTGTTGGGCCAGTTATCAGTGACTGGGAAGAGCATGGAACTATCAGACTGCGGGCGAAGACCTTTGCCACTACTATAATAGTTGCCTTCTTGCTCTACCTCTATCTCTTACTGGATGTCTCTATTGCTGTGAAAACTATTGTTTCTTGCATGATGTATCTCAGCTTAATCTATATATGGACCCGGCCATCAAAAGCGAGGAGCAGCAACGGTCATGTCGAGCCATCACCGCATCACTTAGTATAAGAGTCGAAACGTCTCATCCTCTTATTCATGCTCGTACTCTTTATGATTGTTTTTTCCAAAAAGAAGGTCGTCAAATTTCATTCTTATGAGACACGCAACGATACCTATTAGTACCAGTAGTGGAACTCTCATCTTAGTCGAATCTGAATGATACCGTACAAATACCGGGACTTCCCTAATTGAATAACCGTTTGTAGTTAGAAGACAACAACATGCGATCTCAAAGTCATACCCATCTGGGGCGCGTAGAGCGAGCTGTGCGGCTCTTCGATTAAATACTCTAAATCCTGATAACGGGTCACGTATAGGTGGAGAACTCCCAAACAACATACGAAATGCAGCCGCGACTAGCTGTCCGGCAGCGCGACGTAAGACTGGTATAGAGTTATGAGCTGAATACTTTTCTCCGATGACTACATCAATCTCTTTACTGGAGATGAGCTTGAGAATCAAAGACGAAATATCTGATACGTCACGCTGATTATCAGCACCTATGGTAACTACATACTTTGAATCTCTTCCTAATGCGTAAGTGATCCCTGTTTTAAAAGCAGCACCAACTCCACGATTTGACGGGTGTGTCAGCACTGTTACACCCGAGCTTTCACCAACAAGCGCAGTACTATCTGTAGAGCCATCATTAACTAATACGAGATGAACATCTGGATATCGCTGCTTCAGGTCATTTAGCACCATAGGCAGGGTGCCAGCAGCATTATAGGCAGCTATAACTATACTCACATTACAATAGTCAACTTCCATAAACCGTGCCGGAATCCGTTTCGCACAACTTGTGAGTCGTTAAAAGGTCAGGGAATATTTTTTTTACACCTAAATAACCATATCCGTTCAGAACCAGTACGACATCATTCCTATGAGAGTTATCACGCACCCAAGTGCTCATATCCTTTTCGAAATATCTTCGAAAGTCTCTTACAATACTTATGTAATCATCAGGCAAATGTAGTTTTTCTGGTAGGAGGTTAGCTTCTATCCATCCTATTTCATCTCTCGTACCTACTACATAGGCCTTCTTTAACGGCAGATGCTCACGAAAGCAATCAACGAGCTTCTCATGCTCCGTGCTATATGCAGAGCCATAAAGAGTAAGATAATGATTTACATGTATGATCAGAAAGAGAGCCGATAAAGTTAATACGGTAATTTTAGATTGCGCCGTGGTCAGGTAACGTTCATATGTGTGCGCAAAGAGTGGCAGAGCAAAGAGCAAAGTACTTAATACCAATTTTTTACTTACATATGATGTCTTTGCTACACAAAGCCATATTAGTGCATATCCTACGAAAAGAGCTACGAGCACACTGTATTCCAACACAACATGAGGAACCTCCCTGCGTACACGCAGTAAGTACAATGCGAGACTCATACAGCATACACCGACTCCAACAGCTAGCGATGAAGACATCACTGAGGCTCCATCAAGATAAAGGCCCCTTACTACCTGCGAATTCATTGTTGAAAACACAAAAGAACCGCCTAGCCCCCCCGCCAAACTCAGTAAGCTCATAGTCATCAATCGCGGTTTTTCTGTGTCTAGAATCGCTAGTAGCAACAATGCTCCCACAAGCGGCATAAGATAAAGTGGGTAAACAAAGCCTACGCCCACAATAATCAAGCAGGTGAGCGGTAACTTATTAGCGCAACTGCTAGCACGTACTATCGGTGTAACGAGCACAAAGAGCATGCCTACTATCTGAGCCCAGTGATTATAGGCAATAAGTGGTGTAAGAATCAGCAAGCTACTTCCAGTAGTAAGTACAGCAATCCAATAATTGTATGCATTCCTCAAAGAAAGCCTTAATGCATCAAACATCACACACGATATACAGAGGAGTGTTATCATTAAAACAATTGCTGCTGCGCGCGTTAGAGAAAGCGCGAAGAGACCACTTACACCTGCTATGCTCGCAGACATGCCCCATGGATATGTTGACAGCTCACCTCCCCACGAAAGCGCAAAATGCTCATTACGTATTTGACTATGTGAATGTGTAAGTAAGAGTTTTCTAGCTAGAGCAAGATAATTTCCGCCATCCCACTGAATACTCGGAAGTGCAAGTGGATTCCCACGTGTAACTAATAATAAGCATACTACGGAAACAGTGATCACAATGAATACCGAGCAACTTATCGGCGTTAGTAGTTGAGGTTGCTGAAAATAACTTATGAAGATAAGAGACAGTATTCCAGCTAAAATTAGCACTAGATCAAATTGTAACGATACATCCAAAGCTTCCATGGCATGGAGCAATGACACACAGATCGCAAGAGTAAGCACCCAAAAGACTGCGATTTTAGACAGAATTATCTGTGTACTTATAGAAATGCTTTTCTTCGATCCAGTCACACTCTAAAGGTACACCTACTTCGCAACAGGTGACTAGAGTTCTTGTCTCGTGCACTTTAAGAGTTACTACGTAAGCTCAAGGGCGAGCCTAGCCTGCTTAAAAACTAGCTTCTTAGGTGAATCAAAATTATCAAACTGAATAAGTACCTTTGAACGATTCTTATCTCCGGTTGCAGCAAGTGAAATGCTTTCAATCTTTCCGGGACCAAACGTTTTATGAATAACTCTCACTCCTGGTTGCAGCGTATCAAGCTCAGCTTTAGGAGCAGTAGTATATTCTTCGTACTCGGGTGTAGACGCCAGAGCGTCAGCAGACTGTACAAGACTTACCGGGGCGCCCCTCCTCCGAGGAGACGCGCCCGATTTGCCTGCTGTTTTATAACCGGCGGAGGGCTGTGGCCCCTTCCTTGAAAATAGATGCGAAGAGAAAAGTTCCTCATCTTCCTCTGAAAGCGGAGAAGGCGCAGATGCTATTGGACCCATTCCATCTTTAAAGCAGCTAGAGGGGACATCGTACAGGAAGCGGCTGGGCTCCCTCAGACCACCAGAACCTAATCCAAAGCTCCCGGCAGCAGAGAACATTCCCCGAGAGTCAGCGCGAGTCATGTATAGTATCTCCATCGCGCGAGTCATACCCACGTAACAGAGCCTGCGCTCCTCAGCACACTGGGTCGGGTCATCCTTTGAGTGATAATGCGGGAGAATCCCTTCCTCAAGTCCAGAGAAGAACACAACTGGATATTCAAGCCCTTTGGCCAAATGTAGCGTCATGAGCGAAACTACTTCCGGTTCTTCCTGCTTCTCCTCATCCGCGCTTTCCTGCACAGGAAGCTCCTGTGAAGAGGTAAGTGACACCCTGTCAAGAAAAGCCCTCAACTCGTCTGCCCTATTATCAAGCTCATAGCTAACTGCAGCCGCAATGTTTCTTAATTCACCAAGGTTCTCAATCTGAGATTGCACCGAGATATCTTTCGCTTTCTGTTCTTCCATTCGCTTGAGATATCCTGACTTTTCAAGTAGCTCGGTAACAAGCTCATAGAGAGGCACTTTCTGCGACTTGGAGATAAACTCCTCCATGAGATCAAGAAAGCTACTCAGGCCCTTATGTGTCGAACCGTGCTCTCGCAGATACGGATAGAGCGCCATCTCTTTAGCAGAAGCCTCGCTTACTAACTGCTGTACAGTCTTCGGGCCAATCCCTCTTGGGGGATTATTCACTACTCGTAAGAACGACTGATTATCACGGTCATTTGATATGATCTTTAAGTAGGCAAGGATATCTTTAATCTCCTTACGGTCGTAGAATTTAAGGCCACCATATATACGGTATGGTATCCCGTCGTTCATGAGCGCTTCTTCAAGTGCTCGTGACTGGGCATTTGTACGGTAAAAAAGCGCCATCTCTTTATAGCTTCTACCAGCACGTTTTAACTTTCCAATTTCTCCGCTTATAAATCTCGCTTCATCCGACTCGTTTCTCGCTACATAGCTATGAATCTTCTCTCCACTTTTTTCAGCAGTCCAAAGTTGCTTATCTTTACGATCAGAGTTGTGTGCTATGACAGCATTTGCGGCTTCAAGTATATGAGGAGTAGAGCGATAGTTCTGCTCAAGTTTTACTACTTTCGTTTCTGGAAAGTCTCTTTCGAAGTTCAAAATATTTTCAATAGTCGCCCCTCGAAATGCATAGATTGACTGATCGTCATCTCCAACTACAAAGAGGTTATTTTGTGGTGCGGCAAGCATCCTAATGAGAAGATACTGTACGAGGTTTGTATCTTGGAATTCGTCAATCAGTAAGAACTTTGTCCATCTCTGGTAATGAGCGAGAATATCTCGCTCCTTCTTAAAGAGAAGCACTACATTATAAAGAAGGTCTCCAAAATCCATTGCATTAGCCAGACGGAGCTCTCGCTGATACCGATCGTAAACCTCTGCTATGGTTTGCTCGCGAGCGAACTTTGCATCCTTAAGGAGTTCTTCCGGGGAACGGAGATTATTCTTTGCTCTCTCTATTGCTTTCTGAAACGTCCCGGTTGAAAACTTTCCCTCATCAACCTTGAGCTCTTTCATTATCTTCTTAAGTAAGCTCTTTGAATCTTGGGCATCATAAACTACAAAATCACTGGTATAGGAGAGCGCTTTTGCATGTCTTCTTAGTATTCTGAGAGCGGCAGAGTGAAAGGTCGCAACCCACAGCTTTCGAGCATCTCCCCCCAGCTCACTTTCAAGACGTTGCTCCATTTCTCTAGTGGCCTTATTCGTGAAGGTAACAGCGAGGATGCTCTGCGGATCTACATTGTGCCTCTTAATCAGATGGACAATACGTTTAGTAAGCACACGTGTCTTACCACTTCCCGCGCCGGCAAGTATAAGGATAGGCCCCTCATGGTGCATTGCGCCTTGAAGCTGTGGTGGATTAAGACCTTCGAGATAAGGGGGTACGTTTTCCAATTGGTACTACGTCTTGGTCGGTTTAGTTAATGTTACTGTTTCCGCAAGTCACTATAGCACTAACGAATATGAATTAAAGCACTGCTTTAAACTCTAGGCAGAACGTACACTCACATTTTGATTTAGAAGCGAACGTTTAAAGTTTCCGCCAGTACTATTTACTCCAGACAAACCAGCACACCGAGAATCATGGAATGAACCTCCGCCATGAAAAGCCTCTTCATTATTAAAGGACAAAACTAGTAGTCTACAGATATAGCTAAGCGTTGCCGCGAGAAGCACGATGTCGAGACCGAAAGTGAGTGTGTATTCAATAAAGCTCATAAAACCTCCAAACAAATATTTGACTCATTTTTTAGCGAGCCAACTCGTTTCTATATTAGTTCTATATCAAAGCCCATGCCCCATTTCAAGTAATTTTCTATATCGATTTCTATTTTTTTTCCATAATTATGTTTTACTTTTTCCTTACGTACGTTCATAGTCTTAGGTGTTATGTCATCGAAATATCAGAGAAAAGACAGTTTTTATCAGCAAGCAAAGAGAGAAGGTTTCCGCTCGAGAGCTTCTTATAAGCTGCAGGAGCTACACACGAAACACCGGTTATTGCGGCCCGGTCTGCGTGTCGTAGATCTTGGAGCATGGCCAGGCGGCTGGTCACAGGTTGCGGCTCAATCTGTCGGAAACTCGGGTTTAGTGGTAGGTATAGATCTGGTTGAAGTTGAGCCACTGCCTGAGGAGCATGTCAAATTCATCTGTGGAGATGTCCGCGATGATGAGAATATCGATGAGATAAAAAACCTCCTCGGTGGAATGGCAGATGTACTTCTTTCCGACATGTCACCAAAGCATACTGGCATACGGGAAGTTGACAGCATCGCAACAGTAGCCTCAGCGGAGTTAGCACTCTTTGCTGCCTCCCGGTTACTTAAAAAAGGAGGAAGCTGGGTGGCAAAGGTTTTTAATGGCAATGAGACCGAGGAATTTATTAGAGAGGCACGACCGTTTTTTGCAAAACTTCAAAAGTCTAAACTCAAGTCGACGAGAAAAACTTCAAACGAACTTTACGTGATTGGAACAGGATATAAGGGACACTAGCCTATGTCAGCTGATGCGGCACATGTAGAAGCAAAAGAGTGTAAGTCATTTACGCAGCGAATAGAAATAGTCGGCACTTATATTCTTGATATGGTGGAGAACTGGGGGCGGTCGTGGATATTTCTGTATCGCACTATTTTAGGTGTCATTTCCCCTCCCTTTCGACCAAGACTCATTATCACACAGCTCTATCAGATAGGTGTTCAATCAACTCTTGTGATAGCACTTATTGGTGTCTTCACTGGTGCTGTGCTCGCGGTTCAAGGCGAATATACACTTTCAAAATTTGGCGCCACTGCATTTACTGGCTCAGCTGTAGCACTAAGCTTAATTCGCGAACTTGGACCAGTACTAACAGCGCTTATGGTCATTGGTAGGGCTGGTTCTGCCATAACGGCAGAGGTTGGTATTATGCGCATCACAGAGCAGATTGATGCGCTGCGCTCAATGGCAGTCGATCCGATGCGCTACCTTATGGCACCCAGATTTGTTGCTGGACTTATTGCTGTACCACTTCTAACTGCAATCTTTATCGTGCTAGGAATATTTGGTGGTTATATTGTTGGCACCGGACTCCTTGGCCTGAGCTCAGGAACGTTCATTACACAGATGGTGCATGCCGTTGGTACGGTAGACGTCTACTCTGGTTTCATTAAATCAATAGTATTTGGCTTCATCTTTGGATGGGTCAGCTGTTACAAGGGGTACACTTGTGGCTTTGGTGCTGTAGGGGTAAACAGAGCGACCACACAGTCTGTAGTGACAGCATCAGTTGCTGTGCTTATCACAGACTACTTCCTCACCAGTATCTTAACCCGACTTATCATGGAATAGCGGCAGGGTGATTTCGATTCGAAACGTACATAAGCGGTTTGGCGATCAAGTGGTACTTGATGGAGTAAGTATTGAAATACTTCCGGGTCAGACCACAACAATTGTTGGCCCAAGTGGCGTTGGAAAATCTGTGCTCCTAAAACTGATTATGGGCATTCTTGAACCTGAACAAGGTGAAATTCTGGTTGGTGATAAAAACATAACTGCAGCGAGCAACGAGGCAGAGCGTAATAGTATTCGCCAGGATCTCGGTGTTCTTTTTCAGTCTGCTGCCCTCTTCGATTCACTTACTGTTTACCAGAACATCGCTTTTCCGCTACAACAGCGTTGTGGGCATAGCGCAGATGAGATTCACGATAAAACAAGAAAGATCATCACGGAGATGAATCTTGCCCCGTATTCCAACTCCTATCCGGAAGAGATCTCAATTGGGCTCAGAAAACGAGTAGGAATGGCTAGAGCCCTTATTACTGAGCCAAAAGTTCTATTATTTGATGAACCTAACACTGGACTTGACCCGCTTGTAGGTCAGGAAGTATACGACCTTATTGATGAATGCAAGAAGGAATGGCATTTTACTGGTGTAGTGATAAGCCATGAATTGCCAGAGGTTTTTCAAGTTTCAGATATCGTTGTAATGCTTCTTGGGGGCAAAGTTATTATTGAAGCATCTCCGGATGATTTCCGTAATTCGCCAATGCCTGAAGTTCAGCAATTCTTACATGGGAGAGTAGATGGACCAATCCACATCCAATAGTGACACACAAAAACATGAGATACAGCTACCGAGGCGTACCTTTACTATAGAGTTCTTTGTCGGGCTCTTTGCCCTGCTTGGAGTAGCCGCGGCAGGCTATCAGGCTATGGGACTTGGTGGATTAGAGCTAAGCTCCTCTGATAAGTATGATATTAAGGCTGAGTTTGATAATATCTCCGGCCTCAAAACAGGAGCTCCTGTCGAGATTGCCGGTGTTCCGATCGGTCAGGTTGTAAAGGTTGAGCTACAGGATCCTGAGGCTATTGTCACTTTACGTCTGAGTAATGATATCAAGATCTTCGACGACGATATCGCTTCTATTCGAACTCAGGGCATCATAGGCGACCGTTACGTAAAGATATCAAGAGGCGCCTCTGACATCGTTATAGGCCCCGGAGAGACTATAATTGAGACTGAATCTGTCATTGATATTGAAGATATCATCGGTAAAATCGTCCATAGTATAGGTGGCGATGATGAGGAGGAGGAAGAAGCTGATATTGAGGTAGCCAACTAGGCGCCACTGTGTAATACCTTTCCTCCCCCTACAGAAGTAAAGCTATTTTAGGATATGAACATAATGTTAAAGAACTTGCTCACACTCACTCTCGTTTCTCTCTTCATCAGCCTGCCAGTATTTGGAAAGGAAGCAGCCACAAAGACTTCTCCCAAAGTTGAAATGCAGGAGACAATTGATGAACTTGTTAAGATCGTGAACAAGTACTCCGGGGATGCTCAGATTGATGAGCGCAGAAAAAACATGCGGCTTGTTATTGAGCCTAAGTTTGACTTTGATGAGATGGCAAAACGTTCACTAGGGGCGAAGTGGAAGACCATTACCCCAGCCCAGCAAAAGGAGTTCGTATCACTCTTCTCTGAACTTCTCGCAAAAACTTACCTTGCTCGTATCGAGAATGTTGAAGAGGGGATGGTTACCATCAAAGAGGAGAAAATAAAATTCCCGAAAGCCCTAGTCAAAACTACGGTGGATTACAAGGGAGATCTCTTTCCGATTGATTACAAGCTCGTGAATAAGACTGGCGAAACATGGCGCGTGTACGATGTTATCATTGAGAATATTGGCCTCGTTGCAAATTACCGAAATGAGTTTGCAGGCATCATCCGTAAGGAACAGTTCTCAGGACTGCTCGAGCGGCTCAAAGAGAAGAACGCGAAAACCTCATAGAACCCACACCTATGAAAGTTGCACATTTTAGCGCTAAGAAATACGACCACGGTTTCTTCACCAACGCTTTTACATCACACGATATCGGTATTGAATTCTTTGAGGCACGTCTCTCTCCAAAGACAGCAGGCCTCGCCAGTGGCTTCGATGCAGTATGCGCATTCGTAAATGATGATCTCTCTAAAGAGACTATCGACGTGCTGGCAGATCTCGGAATTAAACTTATAGCGCTTCGCTCAGCTGGGTTTAATCACGTTAATCTCGCAGCCGCCGCGAAGAAAAACATCGCTGTCGTGCGAGTACCTGAATACTCCCCCCATGCTGTGGCAGAGCACACAATAGCGCTTCTTATGGGAGTTAATCGAAAAATTTACCGCGCGTACAACCGCGTACGAGAGGGCAACTTCGAGCTTGATGGGCTAATTGGTTTCGACCTCAATGGTAAAACAGTTGGCGTTGTCGGAGCAGGTAAAATCGGGATGGTTACTGTCGGTATCCTCCTCGGTTTTGGCTGCGAAGTTCTCATTAGTGACCCGGCTTTAGAGCCAGGCCCACACAAGTCTGGCGCTAAAGTAATGACTTTTGATGAGGTTCTAAGCCACTCTGATATCCTTTCGCTGCACTGCCCGCTCACCCCTGCGACGCATCACCTGATCTGTGAAGAGACCCTTTGCAAAACAAAGAAGGGCGTTATCATTGTAAACACCAGCCGCGGAGGCCTGATTGATACGAACGCAGTTATTGGTGGGCTTAAGTCTGAGCACATCGGCGCTCTTGCAATTGATGTTTATGAAGAGGAAGGAGATCTCTTTTTCAGCGACCTCTCAAATTTCGTTATGAAAGACGATGTCTTCGCGCGTCTTCTCACCTTCCCGAATGTGCTTGTTACCGGCCATCAGGCTTTTTTTACAAGAGAGGCAATGATCGCAATCGCCGGCACTACGGCTTCCAATATCACCCAGTTTTTTAAAACGGGAGCTTGTGAAAATTCGGTTGGTCTTAATCTCGTTTCAGAGAAAGCGTAATTTCGGATTACTCCCAACGCGCCACCCCTTCCTTCTCCTAATCCTCATCTTTATCCTCCTCCTGCACCTGCATAAAAACTGGATGAGGAGGAGGTGCAAGTGCAGGAGGAGGATAAGGAGATTGATATATGCAAATTATGCGAGGACCAGCTAAGTGGCTGTAATCACATATTTATAGCTATGCAAATATTTGCAAATCGTATATGACTGAATGAATCTAAAGATACGTGGCACGGGTATTCTTATTACTCGCTGCCCAATTAAGAAGAGCTATTTCTATGGATCTATTACTCGTAATCATCTTTGGCGCCATCATCGGCAGCTTTCTCTCTGTCTGTATATACAGAATTCCTCTTGGACGAGAGAGCGGCCTTACCGGCTTACTTGGAGAGGATGAGGAGACAGAGGACGAGTTAGAAGACGAAGACGATATCGCCCCACATCCCCTTGGGGATCAAAAGATTACGATCAGCGAACCAAAACGATCTTTTTGTACCTCGTGTGGCAAGACGCTCGCATGGTGGCACAACATTCCGATTATAAGTTGGTTTCTCTTAAGAGGAAGATGTTCATACTGCGAAGCCCGAATTTCATTTCGCTATCCCCTTGTCGAACTTCTCTCAGCTGGAAATGCGTATCTCTCATTTACAATGTTTCCTCTTCCTACAGCTGTTGTCGTGTTTACCTTTGTTTCAATGCTTATCGTTATTAGCTTTATAGATATCGATTACTACATTATCCCAAATGTTATTACCTATCCGGGCTTTCTTATCTGTGTGCTTTTAGCTGCCATCAATCACTTTATTCCTACCTTTACGCCACCAGTGGTAGACGGTCTTATGTCGTGCTTGTTTGGTATTCTTGGCGGAGCAGGTGTACTACTCCTCATTTCGGAGATCTACACCTTCTTACGAAAAAAGCAGGGACTTGGTCTCGGTGACGTTAAGTTACTTGCTCTAACTGGTGCGCTCTTTGGGGCCGAGGCTTCAATTTATACCATTTTCATTGGCTCACTTGTCGGCTCAGTCGCTGGTATAGCTCTTCTCATTCTATCCCGCCTCACCAACGGAAGATGGAATCTGACGTATTACCTGCCTTTCGGTCCTTATTTAGCTGTTGCTAATGCACTCTACATTTTCACCGGCTCAAAGTACCTCGTTGCTCTTAACAAAGGGGTTTCTGATGTTTTCCTTGCGGTGGCCTCATGACTGAACAACCACAAGTAGAACACGCCCCTCTCTCTGTACTGGTCGTCGACGATGAGAAGACACTGCGCACCTCACTTGTCATGAACTTAAAACTTGTCGGCTATAACGTCACTGATATTGAGAATCCTGAGACGGCATTAGAGCTTATACAGGACAGAGTATTTGACATCGTCCTGTGCGACTTGCAGATGCCGGAAATGGATGGTCTCGCCTTTATAGAACAGTGCAAGGCTACGAATCCTGAGATAGCGATTGTTCTTATGACAGGATACGGAAGTCATGATATCGCCGTAGAAGCTCTTAGGATAGGTGCCTATGATTATCTCTCAAAGCCTTTTGACCAAGATGAACTCATACTAACTCTTAAGAAAATTGAAGAGCGCGAGCAACTTCGAAGCGAGAACGCTACGCTGAAGTCAGAAATCGACAAACAATATAGTTTTGCCAACATCATCGCAAAAAGTAAGGCGATGAAGGATATCTTTGAAACCATTAAGCGCCTCACAAAGTACAACACCACCGTCCTTATCACCGGTCAATCCGGAACAGGTAAGGAGCTCATCGCCAAAGCCCTGCATCACAATTCTCCTCGGAAGGACAAACCGTTTATTGCTATTAACTGCGGTGCCATACCAGAGACACTTATGGAATCCGAGCTTTTTGGCCACAAAAAAGGCGCTTTTACGGATGCCAGCCGCGACAAGAAGGGGCTCTTTGAAGAAGCTGATGGAGGGACCCTCTTTCTAGACGAGATCGGCGAGATGCCAATACACCTGCAGGTTAAACTTCTACGAGCACTTCAAGAGCAACAGATACACCGAGTCGGAGATGAACAGCCGGTAAATATAGATGTTCGCGTTATTGCCGCAACACTCAGAAATCTTGAAAGCGACGTAAAGGAAGGACGTTTTCGAGAGGACCTTTACTACCGGCTTAATGTCGTTTCTCTTCACCTTCCCGCACTTCATGAACGCCCTGAGGACATTCAGGTGCTGGTTGAGCACTTCATGAAGAAATATAACAAGCGACTCGGTCTATCTATCAAAGAAGTAGGACCTGACGCTCTAAAATGTCTTATGAACTATAAGTGGCGAGGAAATATTCGTGAGCTTGAAAACTGTATCGAAAGGGCAATGGTACTCACTGAGAGCGGTAAGATCGATATAGACTCTCTTCCTGAATCAATTCAGAAAGCTGGTGGCGTTAACACCTCTCAAAGCGCATTAGACTCGGATGTTTCAATCAGCGGTGATGTTCTCTCAATTAAACAGCATACAAAAGCACTTGAGGTACAGCTGATTCATAAGGCCCTGAAGAAAACAAAAGGCAACCGCACAAAAGCCGCAAAGCTCCTCGAAATCAGCCACCGTGCGCTACTGTATAAGTTAAAAGAGTACGATCTGAAAGACGTAAAGTAGGCAAAGCTGAACATACATTCTACCGGGATCTCAGCCCCTTAGATCAAGATCATACGGCCTCTGTAAGATTACTCCTAAAATCTCGTCAATACAGTTAGTCATAAAACTAAAATACTTTGCATGGAGGCATTATGAACCAGATTACGATTCTCTTCGATATTCTCACTACAAGCATATTTGCAGGACTTATAGCAACAGGAGTTATGACGGCATTTGTCTATGCAGCACACAGAGTCGGTCTCACATCTATTGGTATGGTAGACGCCGTAGGCAGTACTATAACGGGATCGATTAATAAATCATCTTTTCAAGTTGGCGTCATGCTACACATCGCAGCAGGAATCACTTTTGCAATGCTCTACACATTACTGTTCTATCTTACCCCACTCGGTTCCCTGAGAGAGCTCTTTGTTCCGATAGCAGCCTCGGTCGGGGCAGCCCACGGATTCGTCGTGTTTTTTATTCTCGTACCGCTTTTAGCTGAGCATCATCCGATACGTTCTATCCGTGAAGATGGCACAAAGATGGCACTTGTATACTTCTTTGCACATATCCTCTTTGGACTGAGTCTTGGTATTTGTCTGACTCTTTCTCCTCTCTTTTCCTAAGGGGAGAGATTGGATGATTTTGAACTTCCGCATGCCACAGATGTGCTTTATACTTACGGCATGAAGCACTTAGTTTTTATCATATGTTTTCTCGCAACTTTTAGCGCAGCAAAAGATGCTTATGCTGAAATATACAAGTGGAAAGACAAAGACGGCATTACTCACTATTCGTCAGAACCAGTAGAAAATGCGCAAAAAGCGAAGCTTCCTGAGATCAATCACGCTGATGTTGAAATTCCAACACAGGGGCTTTTAAGTTGCAGTGATCACGGTGGTATCAACTGTCAGGCAGGAGCTGATGATGATGGGTCTGTTATTTGCTATGACGGGTTTACGGAAGCTAGCCCAAGGTACCGTTTTAGCTGCCTTACTCCGAAGCTTAAGATAACAACCATTTCAGATATTAATGACGCTGGTTCATTTGTAGTAACAGTTAGGAATTCAAAATCAGTTGCTGCCTCGATGCCAGCAGTAATGTACCGTCCAGATCCATCTTCGCCTGAGCATAAGCTCACAGGTCCAGACAAGATTGAGGCATTTGGTGTGTCGGAATTTACCTTTATTCCTAAGGACGCAGATATTCCATCTGTAAAACCAGACCTAGCACAGCTCGAAGTAAGGTGCGCGAATTGCCCCTAAATAACTATACATGCTCCATTACGCATTCTCCTGAATTAGAATCTTTACGGTAATTTAGCACATATTTCTCGCTGCTATGTTACCGTGTGCTTCTATCCGCTCATAAAACCAGTAGAATGGTTTTACAAAAAGGTTATTACATAGTTTTCGCTAGTTTCTTCTTACTTGGTCTAAGCGCAGTTAATCCTCAAGACATATCCCTTATTGAAGTAACCTACCGTGTGAACGGCAAGGATCGGTCAAAGGAAATAGTGTGTCTGGATAATCAGCCTGGACTTCTAAGAAACCGAAATGGCCAATTTCTATTTAAATCATTACAGTCTAAGGTCAGAACGCTCAGAAAGAAAAAGCGAGAAAATCCCACAGATGTAAGATTTAAGAAGAGGCTACGTAACACGAGAAAACTCTATAAGACAGGAAAGGTGGTTTGCCAGATGAGCTCGCCTTCTCCTACTCCGAGTCTTCCTACCCCAACCCCTACTCCAACACCCGTAAATACCGTCACAAGTTATTTCACAGCCAATGGTGACGTAACAGAAGCAGGGAAGCGTGAGTTTGGAATTCCTTCTCACCTAGAAGCAAATATGTTAACCGGTATGGATCTCTGGCAATCTTACTGCTTCGGCTGTCATGAAGAGAGGCAGCGACCAACTTTCGATATGCTCCGATCGGTGATCTCTAAAGAGCCAATGTACTACGATGAAGAGCTCCTTCCTGACGACGAGCTCGCGCACATAATGGCTTGGGTCAGCAGATTTCGATTTCCCGAATAGCACGCCGTTATATTTACTTTCCTAGTCAATAAACCGCCTCTTTTCAGGCCGTTATGATGACGTTAAAGGTGTATCGCGAAAGACATCACTGCATCTAAATTACAGTTATCTGAAGGTGGCTATAGAGCGCTATCTTGCGCTAAGCTTGTCACTCTTAACAGCTCAAAAGTAGACAAAGTACACAAATGCTATCCAGAAAGTATGTAGATGAACTTATAGAGATACTGCGTAAAGATTGCCGTCGTACGCTTAAGATGAAAGTCGCAGGATTTCCAAGGCCCTACTACTCATCTTTCATCTTACGAGACATCGCGTGGTTTAATACTTGGGCAAGTAGTGGCTCTACATACAGACGTCGTTCGGATAACACCAGAAACGTATTCTGCGATATCCGTGTCGGCTCATACCGTTATGATCAGGTCACTGATGGCGGTTTATACGACAACGATGATGAGCGAGAGTCATATCATCACATAACAGTACCTATCGATGACAGAGACCACAGTGGGCTACGGATCGCTCTGTGGCGGCTTTCAGAAGCGAAATTTAGGGAAGCTCTCTCTGATTACAGTGATCGAAAGGCCGCAGGACTCTCCACCGTGGACGCCTTTAAAAAACTGACCTCATTTACCAGAACAAAACCGGTTAAGAGCATAACGTACTCACGTCTAGACTACATCGATGAAGACAAATGGGTAAGGTTCTGTAAACGAGCTTCAAAGTGGCTCTCTGAACTCAAATATGTCACTGGAAACTACGTAGAAATTGATACCACGCAGCAAACACATATCCTCGTAAACACAGAGGGGAGTGTGATTGTTCAACACCGTAAGGTCTTTTCAATACTTGCTAACATAAGGCACCTCAGTAGAGAAGGCGCGCAGTACGATCAGGACTTCGTTATCCATACTGCTAATCTCTCAGAGATTCCAACCATGAAAGAGTTTAAGAGAGAGATGCTGAAAAAGTATGATCAGCTCGTAAGTCTCATCGATGCTCGAAAGCTACACTCATTCTCTGGACCGGTTCTTCTCTATCCAAAGGCAGCAGGACTACTCTTTCACGAAGCTATTGGTCACCGACTGGAGGGCTCACGTTTTCTATCAAACGGAGAGGGACAAACCTTTAAGGGGCATGTTGGCAAGAAGATAGTTCACGAGGACATTACCATTCGCGACAATCCACAACTAACTCGTTATAGAGGTCATACCTGTATTGGATCATATCAGTATGATGATGAAGGTGTGGAAGCACAGGACGCGTTACTCGTAGAAGACGGAGTTCTTAAGGGTTTTCTTACCACAAGATCTGCTATTAAGAAGGGAAAACATGTTTCTAACGGACATGCCCGTAGCAAAAAATTTCAACGCCCGATTAGCCGCATGGGAGTCACTATTGTAGAAGGGCACTCTGAGAACACCATTGATGATCTTAAAGCTATTCTTCTTGAAGAGATTCGTGCTCAAAAAAAGCCATTTGGCCTTATCGTTTACGAAAGCATAGACGGTGAAACGGACACCACTAGCTATGACTTCCAAGCTTTCTACGGAGATATCGCATACGCTACCCTGCTCTACGCTGACGGCCGCGAGGAGCCAGTAAAGGGCGTAGATTTTGTAGGAACCCCACTGCAAGCTCTCGGCAATATTATAGCTGTTGGGAAAGAACTAGAAGTAGACAATAGCTACTGCGGCGCTGAGTCAGGCTTTCTACCAGTGACAACGATTTCACCAGCAGTAGTACTCAGAAACCTCGAACTTCAATCAAAAGACGAAGAGCTCATAACTCCTTACATCCTTAGCCGTCCGAAGATGTATCGATCGAAGTGACCTACTTAGGCCCACCACCACACATACCTTGTCCTGCTCCTTGTCCTATTCCTGCTCCTAAAAATCCCCATGGCACCACAACAACTATGCCTGCCATCCAGCGTGGTCGGGGCTGAAGGAAGGTTACAGATACTCGCAGAGATTGATTGGGGCAGGAATAGGACAAGGAGCAGGACAAAGTATTAGGTATAATCGAAGTCGCCTACCCCACCTATCCCCCAAAATACCGCTCCGTTCTCCCCCTTTCTCCATCGTATCTACATGTTCCAGCACCGCATGGTATCAGTCCCAACCTCTCCGCTTAAACGAAGACGGCTCTATCTGAGAGTCAGCAATGAAACTCAAGCTCAGCCTTTTCAGCGGCCGCCGGCAATGGACAACCTCAAAAAGGTAGCTGAGAAAAGCTCGCCGGAGCTTCCATTTTCTGTGCTTATTCTTAATGCCAGCCACGATATGGCTGTTGAAATGACAGCCTGCCTTGAACAAACAGTATCCCACTGTCAGATCATATATGTTCCAAGTATTACCCTTGCTAGGTTAATGCTAAGTCGCAGAAACATTGATCTCGTTATCTCTAGCTCTGTGCTCCCTGACGGTAGTGTACAGCTACTTAAGGAATCAATTCTTGAAGCAGAGTATCAGCCGGACCTTATTGTTGTAGGGCTGGATGCGCACCTCTCTATGATTCGTGATAAGGGCAGGCTTAGTGAGAACGCTCCTGCTGATATGGCCCTAGCAGGGTACCAAAAGTTAAAGGTAGAGAACGATGATGAGGTCAGTACACTTGGAGCGGATATAAGAAATGATCTCAACAATCCGCTTCAGGAGATAGTGGCCATGGTCTATGTGGCTCAGGTCGATGCCACGATGACACCAGAAACAAAACAAGCGCTAGGAGCCATAGATCAGGCCGCAAAGAGCATGTCAGGATACATCAACGACCTTGAAGACAAGATACGCTCAGTCGTTACTCCCCCTACAGGTTCGTAATCAGTTAAATGACGAAAGTGTATCTGTCATGTAAGATGCTGACATGAGCAGAAAGTTTAGCAGCGCAGGCATTATAGGATACGGGAGATTTGGTCAGCTCCTAGGTGAACTACTGTCCATTTCAGAGCCGAATCTTGATATCGCCATTTATGACCCGAATTCAGACAGTCATGCTGCACCTGAGTCGCTTGATAAGGCAGTAGGTGCTGAGCTTATCTTTATAGCCTGCCCGATATCAAAGTTTGAAAACGTTTTGACAGAGATAAGCACACAGATTGCTCCTACCGCTACGGTTTTAGATGTTTGTAGCACCAAGCTACACCCTAAAGAGTGTATGGAGAGACTTCTTCCAGAAGCTGTACAGATCGTCTGCACACACCCGATGTTTGGTCCGGCAACGTACCTTAAATCCGGCCGAGATCTCTCTGCCTTTAAGATTGTAGTAGATCAGGTTCGCTGTTCAGACGACGATTTTGCTGCGATAAAATCACTCTTCAACGGCATGGGGCCTGAGGTTGTGCTCATGAGCTGTGATGAGCACGATCGGCTGACAGCTCGCTTTCAGTTCACAGCTCTATCGACAGCGCTTCTATTAAAAGACATGGAGCTTAACAGAAGTTTTATTGATACCGGCTCCGCCACTGCTATGATGGACTTTGTTGAAATGATATCAATAGATAAGCAGCTGTTACGTGATATGTATGCCTATAACCCATATTGCTCCAAGAAATGGAGTGAATTTGAACAGGCTTTTTTTAAACTTAAAGAACTCTTTTCGTAACTTTTCATGAACGTTTACTTTCTTGGCCCTGAAAATACCTTTAGCCACCGTGCAGCTAGCCATCTTTTCGCAACTGGATATACCCTGATCCCGTGCGCTAGCTTTGCTGAGATCTTTAGTTCGGTACAGGAATCCTCAGATTCATTTGCCGTAATTCCCTTTGAAAATTCTATAACCAGTAATGTTCACGAAAACATCGATAGACTCTTTCATTCTCCACTAAAGATCATTGGGGAGCTCTTTGTCCAAATCCATTTAAATCTACTCGCACCAACCGGTGTCGCCCTTGAAGATATACAAAAGGTCTACTCTCATCCAAAAGCATTTGAGCAGTGCAAAAAGATTTGTAGTGAGCATAATTGGGAGAAAATTGTAGCTCGTTCAACCACTGGAGCTGCATCAATGATTGCTCCCGGAAGCCTTGATGAGGCTGCTATTGTTCCCGCATCACTTGCAGCTCCTGCTGAGATGACTCTTCTTAAAAAGAATATCGAAGACATCTCTCATAACTTCACAAGATTTCTCATACTTGCTCAAACAGAGCTCACCGTTGTTTCGGGAACAAAGAATAAATGCTCTATGACTTTTAAAGTTAAACATGAGGAAGGAGCCCTTCTTTCAGTTCTTGAAGTACTTAGAGATCATAAAGCCAATATGACCAAACTTACTTCTCGGCCAATTCCGGGAACAGATTGGGAGTATCTCTTCTGGATAGATTTTGAGCTTGCTGCCGAATTATCAGATGCACTCCTTCACGACATGAGCTCTCGTACGCTTGAGTATCGTATTGTAGGTAAGTATCCAACCGGAAAGCAGTTAGATTAGCGCAGTACTAGAGCATTTTCAGCAATACTTACAGTGCCTTATGCTACTATGAGTCCTGTAAGTTTCTACGTCCCATAACACATTGATAGCGTTTTTTCGGGAGATTGTGCTCCTAGGTTTGTTTATGGATACCGTTTTTTCAGATATATCAGCTGTTGCTTCTGATGCTGATGTTTTAACAGACACAAACGCTACGCTAAGTGTAAGAGCCCCTGAGCACAGTAACGCCCCTCACTCAGCGCAGGATGCCCCTTCTGCTGAGATTCAGAATACGGAAGACGATCCCGTCCATCATTTCTCAGCTACCAGCGAACGTAGAGACCAATCACCTTTCCAATCCTCAAGCCGAATTAAGCAAGACGCTAAAGAAGCACTTAAACAAGGAGTGCTACACACCTACTTTAGGGAAAGATATCGAATTGTTTCTCCCGAATCAGATGAAGGCGTTGCATTTAATAAATCACTTCAAGATTTTACAAAGAAGCATCTTCCTGAGCTGATAGAAAAACTCGGATGTGTCCCAAACTTTTACCTTTCAGATACTTCTGAGCCGAATGCCGCTGTATTTAAAGACAGTAATCCACCAGCGATTATGCTCAACTCCGGGCTATTTAAGGCAGAAGTGGAAATAGATGGCGTAAAAGAAAAGATTCTACAGTCTCCTGGCGATCTCCTTTTTTACATCGGTCATGAAATTGGTCATGCTTTAAAATCCAAGATCTATGGCCCCTCTGATAATTCTAAAGCTGAAGAAGGCGCGCTTTATAGTCTGCCACTTGTTTGGGTACATGATGCGGGTTTTAACCCAGTAAATGCCGCAGAGAGCCTTACACGACTAGTTGCGTATTCGAATGTTGATAAGAAAAAGGTCAGGTTTGATCAATTTCTTGATCCTCATCCAATTCCTATAAACATAGATCGTATCTTGTCAGCCACACTTACGAGCCTGCACAAATCACGAGGAATACAAGCAACAGCCGATACCGATCTCCCAGCAATAGAGCTCGAGATAGGTGAGATCTACCAAGTTGCCTTGCATGCGAGGCATACTTCATGGCTTAATTCAAAGCTCGGTGAAGGTTTTGAAGAGCTTCCACTCAAGGATAAGCTCACAAAGCTCACTAATATATGCGGTGAAATAGACTATCCCTATCCAATACGAATCCGAGAGCTTGCAGACACCTTCGCAAGTCTTTCCGGAGCTCTGATTGATAATTCACTCGATACGGAATTTAAAAATCTTACCACTGCCTTCTTTAAAATCGCGGAGAAAGATTCTCCTCTTTCAAGAGGAGCGAGTTTTTCCAGTGCAATGCTCGGATATGCAAGCGCATACTCAGCTCTTACTCATATGCATGATGGTAAGAAAGCAAGGCGCCCTCTTGGACGTCTGACAAGAATCACTAAGCGCTCTCGAGAGCTTATCGCCGCATGTGAGAGTGGAGAACGAGAACAGGTAGTAAGAGCGTGTAGAAACTTTAACAGGGCAGTTCTTCGAGAACCTCTTATGCGCACTTTTGCCGGAAAAGCCATATTTAGCTCTGTAAATATGCCAAAGTTTAAGTATCCACATGAGGCGATTGAGGCACTTGAGGATATAGAGCTTATCAAGAGCATGGAACGAAGTGGGGATAGAGTCTCTAAAAGCAACTTACGACGAAACCGGCAGACAATCAAAGATTCGATTGTCTCGTGGCAAGCTCTGAGGAGATTTGCCAGACATCCCGAAGTAATGAATACCCTATGCTTGGTTGGTCTTAAAAACGATCGACAGATTCTTGAAAGCATTCAAAAGGCCAGTGGATTACGAGCTCTAAAGTTACATATCGCTATTGCCCGGCCTGCGCGTACTATGGAGCAGCTTTTTTTTGAGGGTGATCCTAAAGAGCTCTCGTTGACAAAAGGAGGGCGAGTAAATTCACTTCTCAAAAACGATAAGATTCCCAAGACTCCTCCAAATCAACATCTCTGGATTCAGTCAGCATTTAGGGAATGTGAGCAGGAGATCATTGACGGTTATAGAGAGGGTAATAAGTCGATAATAGAGCTGGCCGAAGAGGCGTTGCCATATCTCTCAGCGAATACGCCAGTTGAAGAACTGAGAAGATTTGATATTGCCGAGGAGTTTCCAGAACTCTTCCTCGCTATCAATGGACTGTGCCACTATGACGATACAATAGCGAGAGTTATGAATCTTAGTTCAGAAGAGTCTGAAAGGTGTAAGTTTTTAAATGCCGCACTTTCATATCTTACCACACTTGAGAAGAACACACCCGGAACTTGTACTAAGGCACTACAGTTAGCTGTAGATTCAATACACAATGCTCACAATTTTGATAATGAGAGCAGTACAATTTACAGCTTCCATCTGGCTGGCGGCTTAGTCGAGTCAGGAGCGCTCAGATGGATTAATAACCTACCGGATTCAATTAATTCACAATCAGTCAAATCAAGCTCTCTCAGTAAGTATTCTGAAAAACATGAATGGCATGAGTACGATACAAAACTCATTTCTAGAACACTTGCTTCACTAGGTATCCCGGACGTTTTTGATGTCACAGATATCGATGAACTTATTACTCGCCATAAAGAAGCGGCAGTCATAGTAGAAGGGCTAGCAGAAGAGATGTGGTTCAGTAAGTACAGTGCAGACATGAAATTTGCACTCTCGTCATTTACGCTCTGCTCACTTAAACACATGCTGAGAGAGAATGACGATACCATCAATCCGGAACAACTCTTCGAACTCATCGCGATTCTAGACGAGCAAGTACTAAAATATGAAGTCGACGACGGGTGGCGTCAGCCTCTTGTAGAAAAATGTCAACGCATGCTTAATCGCGATATCAGAGTTCTTAAGAGTGCTCTTAAATCTGCAAAGACAGATAAAGCCCTGCATCTGGCTGGAAAGCTCGGTGCGCTCGGACTCCTCTCACTAAGCGATGAGGTCAACATACAGCAAGGACTTCTTGCCCGCATACGTAAATATAAGAGCGCAAATACGAGAATGTCACTCGCCTGTATGCTTATTAGCCCAGATGTTCGTGTTTCGCCATCGGTAGAGATACGAGGAGTAGCTAAAGAGATCATAATCGCGGCCATGAGGGTTGATATCGGGCTCGATGATGGCTCAAAGTCTTTTACAAAGTCGCTAAAGAAAAAAGCGGAGAAGATGCTGGAAAGCACCACGAAGTCTGAGCACCTCTCTCTTCTTAGAGATCTTGCAGACGCTGTCGTTTCCCAAGAAGAATCAGGGTTTGAGCTTGAGGAGCTATCAAAAAAACTTTCAGAGAATGAGCTTAAAGGCGCAGCCGGATACGGCATCATTGCTGAAATTGTTATGACATACGCTCGCCATTCACCTGAGCAATTAAACAACTGCCTTGAATTTTTACTTTCCCCCAAAGAGTCAGCAGGAAACAAAAAATTCCTTACTCTCATGCAAGACGCAATTGGGGCTTACCAGATCAACTCTCACGATTACGATAGAGACAAATTCCTAAAGTTACCAAAATTCTTACAGGAAGACCCAACAAGTGGTCACTCTGAACGTTTTTTAAACGATCAAGCACGCGCATGGCATCAGAATTTCTGGCGACAACCTCTTGATGTAAGAGCCATTCTCATCCGAGAATGCCTGCTTGGTGAAAACGATACCACAACAGCGATCGATATAGATCTCTTTGACATGTGCATGAAAAAAACATTCAACGGGAATCCTGTTGCCGATGTAACCAGAGACTACATCTTCTCTTACCTCCAAGCACTACCTGACTTCTCAAAGCATCTAGGACTTGCAGCGCTCACCGTAGCTGGCGAACGTGTAAGAGGAGGAGCCAGTGAGGAGGAAGCAATCGCGTCATTATTAGAGTATCTCGGTGCCCTTCATACAAAAGCCGGCCAGCGCGGCGCTTCGTCTTCTCTAGTTAAAAACGATAAGCGTCACATCTTTAATCGCCTAAAGTATAACGCCAACAAAGAACCTAGGTGGGATACTATTAAGCGAGCAAAGGAGAGAAGGGGCGCAATCGAGAAAGGTTGCTCAGAGTTCTACGGAGAGCAGGTAACAGTTGTTAGCTGGGGAGAAGTACTGGGATCGGCCTCAGTTTCCATTGGTTTAGAATTTACCCTTAGTAACGGTGCAACACACGTTCTCTCCCTTAGAAGGCCACACGTTGAAGATCAAAGTAACGAGGGAGCTCGCGTCATACTCGATGCGCTTGAAAAACTAGAACTAGAAGAATCAAAGAAGAGCGCTCCTATCGTTAAGAGTCTTATCGTTGAAGCGCGAGAGCAGCTACTACTTGAGACAAATACCATGATTGCAAAATCTCAGTTCGATCAAGCACAGGAGGATGCATATGGATTGAGCGTTAGCTACGGAAAAAGGCACTACGAGATCGATGCGGTGCAAGTTCTAGCCTGTGGTGAGGACTGGTACGTAATGACAAAAGCCGAAGGAGAACACTTTGCTGAAGAAGCTATGGGGAGTCAAGATCCTGAAGAATCTAGGAATCTTGCTGTAGTAAACTTAGCGGTAGAGCTTAGAAACATCTTCCGCGGCGCCTTTGATACCGATAGACACGGAGGAAACCTAAAGCATATCAAACAAGGCAACACCACTTTTATCAAGCACTTTGATCTTAAGGCGTATCAGTTTGGCACCATTGATGAAGAGGCCATATCTGAACTTATTAGTTTCTTTAGAGGATTTAACGTGGATGAATTCGCTCCAGATGAATTTATGGAGCAAATGTTCCTCACGGTAGAAGAGGACCAGCTTCATCCCTATGTACGTAAAGTGCGGAATTCTTTAATTGGACTTGCTGAGTATGTAAAGGTAGAAGGCTTCACAAAGCAGGATCTCACGGTAAGCCTCATATCAGCTCTACGCTGCGAAGACATATCCCCACTCGTTCCAAAGGTCATAAGAGATCACTTTCCTGAAGAGATGCACTCTTTCGTAGATAATTTCTTTTCTGGAGATTTGGATCTCTCTTTTTTCGGATTAACGGAGGAAGATCTCGTTCATATTAAGAAGCGTTCATCATAGCATACTTTTTTGCGAATATACGTTCACTTCGACATTTCTTGCTACAATACAAAACATTACTCCAGCATTTCTTCCATTTCTTACGCCATACAAAATCACGTTTACAAACAGGACATATTTTTCGAGGTAAGTTTTCCTTTTTCATCTAAAGCCTTTTAGAAAGTTGGCAGCTACCTCTTTATGCGCCTTACGTTTTTGAGAGCTCATCCGTTCTAGCTGGCTCACCATAAAGCTCATCCGGTTGTTCTTTTTAAACACCTCTTTGTGCTTATCAATAAACCGCCAGTAAAGCCCGTCCCAGATTTCACACCACTCGCCTTTCTTATAATGACTCATTTTTCTTATGTAATTAGAGGAGCTTATGTAAGGCTTTGTCATCATCGAACCACCATCGGCGAACTGTCCCATCCCGTAAACGTTAGGCACCATAACCCAGTCATAGGCGTCTATATAAAGTGTCATAAACCACTCATACACCTCATTCGGATCAATCTCACAAAGCAGCATAAAGTTACTGAGCACCATCAGTCGCTCAATGTGATTTGAGTATCCTGTCCTAAGCAGCCGCTTAATGACATCGTCAACCGGAGTAATTCCGGTAGTACCATTCCACATTGATTCTGGAAGTGACCTCTTATTACCAAAATAGTTTTGAGATCGCTGCTTTCTCCCCCTTCGCATGTAGAGAATCTTCACATATTCACGCCAGCCAATTACCTGACGAACAAAACCTTCAACGCTTTGAAGTGGGATCTTTCTTCGGCCATCCTCTCCGGCAGCAATAACTTTATCGATCGCCGCTCGCGGTAGAAGAAAACCGCAATTGATCGCTTGAGACAAAGCCGAGTGATAAAGAAACGAGTCGTTAAGATCAATCGCGTCCTGATACGGACCATATTTCTTAATCTTGTCCTCAATGAATTGATCTAGGAACACTTCAGCATCTGCGCTGGTAATGGGATATTCAAAGTCGGTAAGCTCTCCGTAATTTTCATCAAAGTGCTCTTTAACGTACTCTTTAGCCTCTGATAGATATTTCCTATCCGGTAAGGTAGGAATAGCAGGGGGATTCTCCTCTTTTGGTAATTTCTTCCTGTTTTCAGGATCATAGCTCCATTTCCCTCCTTCTGGCCCACCACTATCATTCAGAAGTAATCCTAGATCTCGACGCTGCTCCTGATAAAATGAGGAGAAGTAAAAATTCTGTTTTCCTGCGAAGCATCTCTCTTCAACGTCAGGAGCGGTAAGAAACCCCGGTGAATGGTGCACAGTTATCTCTATATCTTTTTCTTTTAGTCCGCTTCTTAACCGCTGCTCTAACCAATCATCTACAAGTGTGAAAACATGAACAGATGTAAGGTTATCTTTCTTTAGTCGTTCCGCTACATCTGCAGTGTGTTCGATTTCAAAAGCGTTGATATAGTGAGTATCAACTTTCCCTTTTTTCAGCTGCCCCTCATAAGCCTTCATCGTTGCCCGGTGCATAAGTAACTTTTTTTTGTGAAATGGGTACTGTTTAAAGAAGAGCGGATCTTCAATCAGATATACTGGGAAATCTTTTATCTTCGATGGATAAACATCACGTGGAAAAAGCTGATGAGGATATATAAGAAATGCGTCTGTCATCTTGTTAAAGCTTGTGGTTTCTCAAGCTTTAACTAAGACAGCGAATACGACACAAACCTTACAGATCGACCTGAAATACTACTATTATTGTGTAAAAGCGTCTCTTTGTCGGCGTTAGAACGCTTACTGAACAGAGAATGAAGCTGAGACTACGGCCGTAATCTCTTTTTCGATAGAAGTGGTATCGTTAACTCCGTAATCTGAAACGAGAGTAGAGTTAAGAGGGGTAATCTGAAGAACTCCCATCCGTGCCTTTCGAATCTCACCGAGATCAGATCCAGTAGATTCTGCAATTTTCTTAGCGCGACTCATCGCATCTTTTGCCGCTAAAGCCTGAACATCAACTTTAAGTTTTGAGAGTTCAGTGAATATATAAGAAGGCTGAAATACATTAACAAAAACTCCCTTTTCGATGAGAGCAGGAAGTGTTGTCGACATGTCCTGAATCTTCTTTACGTCAGAAGAGGATACTTCGAAATTTTGACTGTACGTATACTTGAGTACCTTTCCTGTATACCTCCCCTTCTCATCATATTCCTGAGTAGAGCTCATTACTGGTGGTTTAAAATTGACCTTGTTTTTTACAAATCCCTGATCGTTAAAATACGCGAAAAGTGCTGGTTTTTGGGCATTTAGTGCAGAAAAAGCCCCACTAGCAGTTGCCGAGCTAGCGGCGATAGATCCGCGAAGATAACCGAGGTCTGAAGTAAATTCCATTTTGGCAGAACCAACCACAGAGAGTGTCTGATTCGCATTTAAGTGCTTCTGCCATGCGTTTGAAAAGATAAGTGCAGATATAATAATTGCGAATGAGAGAAAGAGTCCGGGAAGAAGAAAGTTATTTTTCATGTATAGAAATGCAAAAAGTAATTTACGTAAAGACTGTCCTCGGAGAGACAAAACCAGAGGCAACAGTCTACACAATCAAATCACCTACGCCAATCAAAATGTCCTGTCTGACTCTTCTTGAAATACAAAAAAGTCCTTTCGCCTCCGCGCTCTCCGCGTCCTCCTGTGTTTAACTATCTCAGAGAAATCTCAAGCCGCACGATACCAATCGCGAACAAACTTCTCAGCGCGTGCAGCAAATCCTGCAGAGCGTGATTCATCAAGCCCAAGATACATCTGCTGCTCAATGCTTTGCTTATCTTTACGGAAGGTCGCAAGCTTAATTAAGATACTGAATACACTCTGCTTTTGACCGCCTCGCCACTCATCTACCAACTCACTCATAGTCGTAATTTCTTTTCCTGACACACGCTTAGTAAGCCTGAAGATCTCAGCACGCAGCAGATCACTAAGACTTTGCCAGTGCTTTGTTATGAACTCTTCAGTTAAGAGATCTTCATCTAACTTACACACACGCGCCTTTGCGGCGAACTCAGCCCACTCAAGGAGCTGCTCAGTTTTCGCATTACTCTCTGTCGCTTTGAGCGCCGTGAGCTTGTCAGTGTAACGTGTTTGGTACTCACCTCTCTCTGCTAAAATTGTATCTACTAGGGCGTACCAGACTTTTGCGAGCTGTCTGATCTTATAGGTAAGAGACATTTTTGTAAGTGTCTTAGGGTGCCCCTCATAAAGAGTAACTAATCTGTTTATAAGGAGATTGAGGGTCTCTGAGTGTGGAAGCGATCCATCTTCTTCAATTGGAATAGCCTGAAGGAGTGATGGGTCACCGTATACGACCTGCCCCCCGTAGCGAGTATCGTAGAGCATCATCGTTTTTGTAGCCGCTGTAATTTGCTCAGACGAGATCGGGATAAGATCAAGGTGCCAGACATTTAGCTCTGAGCGCAGTGACTTTGAGAGCTTTCTTAGTAGCTTTCGCTCCCAGTACGCACAGCCATGAGGCCTGTAAACAAGGAAGTCATAATCGTTTATGACGACATACTTTCCGGCTTGGTTCTTAACCAGTACGCCTTCACCGCGGCCAAAGCTACCAACTACTACGAGAGTAAAATCTGACATGCCGGCCTCAAGGAGATTCCTGATTATAAGTTCTATGTGGCTCACCACGAGGTCATCGCCTTCACTTGTAGGGGTAAACCTCATCTGGTTTAGATCAACGCGCACTTCGTATCCTGCCGTAATTTACTTTAAGTTACTTAAACTAGATTTGAGTTTTTCAGTCTGCGCGACTGGACAGCTATATTGTTTCACTCTTTGGTATTCCCAGATACCCCTGATCTTTCCAAGAGTTGTTCCAAACGAGGCCAGGTAAAACTTAGATTCCCTCTGACACCTCTTAAGCTCATCCTCCTTTGATGCCAATCGGGCAAATGTTCCACGTGGAACATTTAGCAGAGCTTTGAGCGCGGTAAAGACAGCAAGGGGGGCAAGCTTAAGGTAGAGTACAATCTTACTCTCAGGAATCTCCACCGCATGTCCTGACTCTATCTTATCCCGGTAAAGCCTATTGATAAGACCTCTTGAGATCGTTGCCTTCCTCGCTTCCTGATAGAACACAAAAAAGTTTGGAGCATGCGAGTGATAGACCTTCGCTTCAGCAACGTAGCTAACCTCAGCCTTACGGTCATCCCCGGATACAGCATCAAGCGCAAACGCCCTATCCTCGCTAAAGGGTATCTCTCTAAAGGACGCTTTGAGCGCGACCTCTCTTCTTATGACACTTGCTGCGTTAGAGAATGGGAAGGCATGGTAAGGCTCAACCCCTGTGGCGATGAGCCTTCTAGCCTCACTGAGTCCATAGGTCATAGAGGACGAT
Organism: bacterium; assembly: GCA_030431715.1. Lineage (GTDB taxonomy): Bacteria > Bdellovibrionota_C > UBA2361 > UBA2361 > RFPC01 > JAUIIO01. The sequence continues at coordinate 63,903 of JAUIIO010000017.1, read as the reverse complement.
GGAAAGCTCTTTTGTCTGGAGCTATCCTCCGGGGCTGATTCATCTCCCCTTCCAATCTGCCTAGAGTAACTCGCAACCACCTCCGGGCTAGACTCCATATGTTCCACGTGGAACTTCAGCCACTCTTTATGAGCGGGTGTTGCATGGGCCGATAGAGGAGCGAAGTATTTCCCATGGCAAAGCTCGAGTCCAAGATTAAGAGCGCTTGAGTACGTAAAGAGCTTAGGTGGAATGGAATAGAGCCTGACATCAAACTGCTTAGCGATATCCGCAGTTCCATCCTCAGACTCACAGTCAAGGACAACCACTTCGTAAGAGAATGACACCTCCTGCGCAAAAACCATACGCAAGCATTCCCCTATCTCCTCCGCCTCATTTCGGGCGCGGATAAAGATAGAGACTAAGGGCGTACCCTCCGCTGACTGTTGGTTATCATCATGTTCCACGTGGAACACTTTAGGGGCATGAGCTCATCAGGTAAAGCCCCAAACCGTTATGCGACCACATCTCCACCTTGTCCTGCTCCTTGCCCTATTCCTGACCCAGCCTATTAGAACTAAGCTAGACAGCATAAGCCACCACATAGTTTATAGCATACCCCTAGCGCAGCAGCCTCCTTAGACAAGGAGCCTATGTTCCACGTGGAACACTTCATGAGCAGAGGCTCATTAGATACAAGCCCTAAGCCATGCGACTGCCACTTCCTCCACCTTGTCCTGCTCCTTGTCCTATTCCTGACCCAGCTAATTAGAGCTAAGCTTGACAGCATAAGCCACCACAGAATGTACAGCATATACCTCTAGCGCAGTAGCCTCCTTAGACAAGGACAAGGACAAGGACAAGGACAAGGACAAGGACAAGGACAAGGACAAGGACAAGGACAAGGAGTATATGTTCCACGTGGAACATCGGCAAAAAATACCCACACAATACCGCCACATTACAAAATACCTCTCACTTTTACCTTGAGAAGAATTTCAATACTGATACATTACTTTAAGAAATCGATATATTCGTCAAGGGAACCGAACCAATGGCTCACGTTATTGCAATATCAAATCAGAAAGGTGGGGTAGGAAAAACCACAACTGCCGTAAGTCTTGCATCAGAGCTTGCCATTGCTGGTCGGCGAGTACTTCTTGTTGACTTCGACCCACAAGGCAACGCATCAAGCGGACTCGGCGTTGAGCCTAATTCTGAAGGGCAAGATGTGTACGACATGTTCTTTGGAGAAGTCACCTTACAAGAAGCACTAAACGTTTCCCCAATGATTTCAAGCCTTTACGTTGCCCCGTCGTCAAAGGACCTCGTAAGCATAGAACTTGAACTTGGAAAGACACCCGGCCGTGAGCTGATTTTAAAATCACAGATAAAGCTACTAAGAGACCGCTTTGACTATATACTCATAGACTGCCCACCCTCCTCAGGCCTTCTAACACTAAACGCCCTCGGCGCAGCAGAGCATATTCTGATACCACTTCAAGCAGAATACTACGCTCTTGAAGGACTCTCGGCTCTCATGCAAACCATTGAGTTTGTAAAGCAGACATTTAATCCCAACCTCAATATTCTAGGCGTCTTTCTGACCATGTATGACAGCAGAACAAAGCTATCACAGCAGGTAGAAGATGAAATCAAGACTCACTTTAACGAGCTTGCCTTTAAGACTAGGATCCCAAGAAACGTCAGACTTTCTGAGGCGCCAAGCCATAGCCTACCGATCTGCCTCTATGCTCCCGACTCAATCGGTGCGCAAGCTTATCACGATCTCGCCGTTGAGCTTGATCAAAGACTTTACGCAAATTCTAATTCTAATCTCGTCGCAAACGGATAATAACGGAGAAAACAATGACAGCTGCAAAACCAAAGAAAGGACTTGGAAGAGGGCTAAGCGCACTCATCTCACAGGCACCAGTATCAGTAGTGCCACCACGCAACGAGACCACCGATGAGCCTAAAAACAAGGGTAAAAACCCTGCTCTTGATGTCTCAAGTAAGATAGCAAGCTTTCCAGACAACGCAGAAAATGCCCCGACAAGTGGCGCCACGGAAAGAATTCGCTACATCCCAATCAAGTCTCTCCACAACAATCCCGGACAACCTCGTCAGCACTTTGATGACAAGGAGATCTCCGAGCTAGCTGATTCAATCAAGACACTTGGACTCTTACAGCCGATCCTCGTTAGAAACTCAAAAACAGGAGAAGGTTACGAAATCATAGCCGGTGAGCGAAGGTGGCGTGCTGCACAAAAAGCATCACTCTCCCAAGTTCCAGTAATACTACGTGACACCGATGACAGACTTTCTCTTGAAATAGCTATCGTTGAGAACGTTCAACGATCGAACCTCACACCAATTGAAGAAGCGATGAGCTACAAAAAGCTCGTCGATGATTTCTCTCTGAGTCAGAAGGAAGTCGCAGAAAAAGTAGGAAAAGACCGCACAACGGTCACAAACCTAATAAGACTTCTCTCCTTACCTCAAAAAATTATCGACCTTATCGCAGAGGACAAAATCACAGTTGGTCACGCGAAAGCGATCCTTACAGTGAAAGAGCCCGGAGCTCAACTTAGCCTTGCGAAAAAAGTCGTAGATGAAAATCTATCAGTAAGAGCGCTTGAGGATATTGTTTCAAGAGTCGTTGTACTAGACACTGGCAAACCTGCCGAAGAGAATCAGAGGAAAAATTCTGCAAAATCAAAATCCGCATTCCCAGACTTTGAAGACAAACTTAGAAAAGCGCTGGGCACCAAAGTTGCCATCAAGCACCAGCCAACTGGCAGCGGCAAAATTGAGATCAAATACTTCAGCGAAGAAGAGCTCGACCGCATCCTCGATCAAATGCTCGAAACAAAATAACAATGATGAGGAGCCCAACACACTCATCCTCATCATCCTCTTCCTAATCCTCATCCTGCACCTGCACCAACGTACCCCAGTACCAGTAACCGCCCTTTTACCCCAACCACTTAACACAAAACTAACCACCACAACCACATAACCACCTGAATTTACATAAAGCTAATTAAAACACTCGTTTGACTTAAATTAATATGTAAGGTAAAATTAAGTCATACGACTGAACTACTACTATGAACGAAACCGAAAAGATCAACACAAGAAATGCCCTAATGAGTAGCGCACGTAAGCTCTTCACCGAGAAGGGGTACCGCGCCGTAAGTACTCGCGAGCTTGCCGAAGAAGCTGGTGTAAATCTTGGCGCTATTCAGTATCACTTTGGATCAAAGGCCAAGCTCTTTATCGCAACCATTAAAGACTTAATGAGGGAGAGGTTTAAAAACCTAATTGAGAATCAGTCACCAGCCACTGATAGGGTTGATGCCGCGCGCAAGCTTCACCGCTTTATAAGCAGCCACGTTAGAGAGAACTGCAATCCCGAAGGCCCAGATATATCAAAGATGATGTGCCGCGAGCTTAACAGTAGCACGGCTCAAGACCCCGAGCTCTGCGCACCACTTGTGTCCTCGCTTGTTGAAGATTTTATAAAGCCAAACGATGAATATGTAGCAAATCTACTACGAGTAATAGACCCTGATGCTAGCCCGGAGCAGATCAAACTCAGCGTACAGAGCGTTATTGGCCAGTGTACATTTTATGTTACTCACAGCCTGATTCTATCTGAACTACGAGGTTACTGCCCAACGAGTCAGGAACATATCACCACCACGGTAAACCATATCACCGAATTTACCCTCAAAGCCCTTGGCTTTCGTAGCGAAGAAATTTCAAACATCTTGAACGGATCAAACGGAGAATAACTCAGATGAAAAAACAGATATTTATAGGAAGCGCAATCGCGATTGGCTTCTTAGTGATTCTTGGAGGAATAAAAGGATGTCAGATAGCAAGCTTTATCGCTCAGATGAGCTCGCAACAACGTCCGCCCGAAGCTGTTACGTCTTATGTAGCGAAACAAGAGACATGGCCTCGTACACTTCACTCAGTTGGTTCTCTCGTACCGGTTCAGGGCGCAACCCTAAGCGTTGAAGAGGCTGGAAAAGTGCAGAGCATACATTTTGAATCTGGTCAGAGCGTAGAAGAAGGGGACTTGCTCGTAAGCCTGAACGTTTCAGCAGAAGAGGCAGATCTTGCCAAAGCAAAGTCTACCCTTGAGCTTGCAAAGCAAAATGCAGAACGCCAACGTGCGCTTCGCAAACGAAACGCGAACGCTCAAGCTGACCTTGATAACGCTGAAGAATCGCTAAGAAACGCGAGCGCCGAGGTAGAGCGCATCAATGCAATTATTGCGAAAAAACAGGTAATAGCTCCATTTTCTGGTAAAGCAGGGATACGTCTGGTCAATAAAGGACAAACAATAAGCGCTGGTACTCCTGTTGTAGAACTCAACGCCTACAGCCCGCTTTATGTTAATTTCACCGTGCCACAAAGGTCGATAAAGAACTTTAGCACTGGTGATAAGGTACATCTCGCACTGGACGCATTTCCAGATAAAACATTTGAAGCTGAGCTTACCGCAGTTGATAGCCGAGTAAGTGCAGAAACAAGAACTATTAGCCTCCAAGCAACAGTAGAGAACAGTGAAGAGCTTCTTCGCCCCGGAATGTTTGTTGATGTGGATCTGGTAAGTGACGAATCAGATGAGGTCATCTCTATACCGGCATCAAGCATTAACTATGCACCTTACGGAAGCACAGTATACGTTATTGCAAAATCAGAGCAGGGCACTGATGAACAAAAAGCTGCAGGCCGCGCAGTAACTTCGCAGGTAGTAAAAACAGGAAGAAAGAAGGGAGACAGGGTAGAAATAGTTTCCGGAATCTCTGCTGGCGATGAAGTCGTAAGCTCTGGAACTTTTAAACTGAGACCTGGCGTTCAGGTTGTTGTAAACAACGTGGTTACCCCGGAGAACAAACTCAATCCACAACCGGCTGATACGTAAAAAGGATATATATGTCTCATTTTACTGACTTTTTTGTTAAAAGACCGGTTTTTACAATCTGTATTAACCTGATACTACTGCTCGTGGGCATCCAAGCAATCATGGGCCTAACCACACGGCAGTACCCGCGTAGTGACCTTGCCAAGGTTATTGTGAAGACCGTGTATGTCGGGGCCAGTGCAGATCTCGTTAAAGGCTACGTCACAACTCCTCTAGAAAGAGTTATCGCGAGTGCTGACGGCATTGACTACCTTGAGTCTTCAAGCGCTCAAGGGCTAAGCACGGTAACTGCTCATTTAAAACTTAACTATGATGTGAATGCGGCTCTAAGTCAGATTCAGGCAAAGGTTAATCAAGTCAGAAACGATCTTCCCCCTGAAGCTGAAGTGCCGACCATTGATGTGGAATCGACAGATAACCGCTTCGCTTCAATATACCTTAGTTTTTACTCTGAGAAACTCGAATCAAACCAGATTACTGATTACCTGATAAGGGTAGTACAGCCCAAAATCTCTTCCGTTGCAGGTGTACAAAAAGCTGAAATACTAGGTGGAAGAACATTCGCCATGAGAATCTGGTTAAAGCCCGATCGAATGGCAGCCATGGGTGTAAGCCCTACAGAAGTACAAGAAGCGCTACGAAGAAATAACTATCTATCAGCCCCCGGACAGACCAAAGGTTCAATGGTAAGCGTTAATCTTGCCGTAAACACTGACCTTAAAAGCGAAGAAGAGTTTCAACGTCTCGTTGTAAAAGATAACGGTGCCGATCTCGTAAGGCTCTCTGACATTGCTGATGTTGAGCTTGGAGCTGAAACGTATGATGAAGATGTACGCTTTGATGGAAACAAAGCTACCTTTATAGGTGTTTGGGTGCTCCCAAATGCGAACTCCCTTGAAGTGATAGAGGAGGTGCGAGCGCTTCTACCAGAGATTGAAGCTGTGCTTCCAGAAGGGCTCTTACTGGACATCCCGTATGATTCTACTGAGTACATCGCCAACGCTATCGATGAAGTGCTTAAAACGCTTCTTGAGACCGTCTTCATAGTTATCTTCGTTATCTTCTTCTTTATCGGGTCATTTAGGTCTGTGCTTGTTCCAGTGATTGCCATTCCGCTTTCGCTTCTCGGCGGTGCTGCGCTGATGTTAGCTTTTGGATTCACGTTAAATCTTCTCACGCTACTGGCAATTGTGCTCGCCGTAGGTCTCGTAGTGGACGATGCGATCGTTATGCTTGAGAACGTTGAACGTCACGTAGAGCAGGGAATGACACCTGTTCAAGCTGCCATAACATCTGCCAGAGAGCTCTTCGGCCCAATTGTGGCGATGACAATCACGCTCGCTGCCGTGTATGCACCTATTGGAATTCAAGGCGGGCTCACAGGAGTACTTTTCCGTGAATTTGCATTTACCCTTGCTGGAGCTGTCTTCATCTCGGGTGTGGTTGCCATTGTGCTTTCACCGATGATGGCATCAAAGCTTGTAAAACACGGCAACGAGAGCAAGCTTAAGAAAAAAGTGGATTCCACTTTTGCCGCATTTCAAAACCGTTACGAACGTATCCTCAGAAAGAGTATGTCACTCAGGCCCGCGGTACTCGTTGGTTCATTCATCTTCGTTTTAGCAATTGTTCCTTTCTATATGTTCTCGATGAAAGAGCTCGCTCCGCGTGAGGACCAAGGGATTATATTTGGTATTGTACAAGCAGCACCGGACGCGACTATTGAACAAACAACAATGTATACCGAGCTTGTAGGGAAAGCCTTTACCAGCATGCCCGAGTACAGAACCTCTTTTCAGCGTACCGGCCCGGGGAGTGGCTTTTCCGGGATTTTAACAAAGCCGTGGTCAGAGCGCTCTCGTACGACTATCGAAATGGAACCAGAACTCTGGGGGAAAGTCAGCACAATTCCCGGCGTACGTGTAATTGTTACAACACCGGCTCCGCTTCCGGGCGGCAGTGACTTTCCGGTAGAGTTTGTTGTTTCCTCTACAGATGACCCACAAGATCTCTATCCAATAGCGCAGGAGCTCGTAGGCGCAGCATTTGCCAGCGGCAAATTCATGTTCGCGGATACTGATCTTAAATACGACTTACCAGAAACTGAGATCGTTATTGACCGCGATAAAGTAGCTTCTCTGGGACTTAACATGCAGAGCGTTGGAAACGACATCTCTGTTCTTACAGGCGGAAATTATATTAATCGCTTCTCTATTAAGGGACGTAGCTACAAGGTCATCCCACAGCTTAAACGTACCAGCCGCTTAAACCCAGAGCAGCTAAAAGATGTCTATATAACAGGCCCTGATAGTAACCTTATTCCACTGGGTACAGTGATAGACCTTGAAAATACTGTGCAGCCAAGAACGCTCAATAAGTTTCAACAGCTAAACTCAGTTAAGATCCAAGGTGCGCTGGCTCCGGGGACTTCGATAGATGATGGTCTTAAAGTGCTTGAAGCAAAGGCAAAAGAGATCTTACCGGGCGACTACCAAATTGATTATGCGGGTGAGTCGCGTCAGCTCCGTAAGGAAGGAAATGCGCTTCTAGTAACTATGTTTTTAGCGCTAATTCTCATTTACCTCGTGCTTGGCGCGCAGTTTGAGAGCTTTCGTGATCCGTTTATTATCCTTGCCGGATCTGTTCCACTCGCTCTTTCGGGCGCGCTCATCTTCCCATTTCTTGGCTTTACTTCGATGAACATCTATTCGCAGGTTGGGCTTGTAACCCTTGTAGGTCTTGTTGCGAAGAATGGTATTCTTATTGTTGAGTTTGCTAATGAACTTCAAAGGGAAGGGAAGAGTCGCTACGAAGCAGCCATTGAAGCGTGTCTTACTCGACTGCGTCCGATCTTAATGACATCAGTTGCAACTGTAGCTGGTCACTTTCCGCTTATTCTAGCCAGTGGTGCCGGAGCTGGAGCAAGAAATAGCATTGGTATTACTCTTGTAACCGGTATGTTTATCGGAACTTTCTTTACCCTCTTTGTTGTACCGGCGATTTACACCGTCATTGCCCGTGATCGTAACAGTGAGAAGGACGAAGATTCTTCATCACACGGACAAAACGGGTACTACACATCTTCTGAGCAGGTGGCCAATGTATAAGTTTACACTTTCAACCTTCATCGTAGTTTTGTCGCTCTCGTCCTGTGCTATCTCAGGCCCCGATTATGAAGCTCCTCAGATTGAGATGCCGGCGGAGTTTCGTGAGCAAGAAGGTTTAAATACAAGCCCTGAGCAAAACATTACATGGTGGCGTGACTTTAAAGACCCGGTACTCGATGCACTCATCGAGAAGGCAGTAAGAGAAAATAAGAATCTTAAACAGGCTCTTACCCGAATAAATGCGTCCCGAGCACTTGCTCATGAGGCATTTACTGAGCTTCTACCTGGCGCCCTGCTAAACGGAAGTTACGAAAAGGGCAAAACCTCAACGGCACGTTTTCCCGGTGGAGGCGATCCCAACGGTGCCATAGGAAACTTTGATTATGAGGTCTACACGGGCACGGTTGATGCCTCTTGGGAGATAGATCTCTTTGGAAGACTGCAACGTGAGCTAGAGGGACGAAACGCTGAATATAATGCCTCTGTGTCTGAGATGTATGATGTTCTGCTTATGACTATTTCAGAAGTTGGGAACAGCTACCTTTCGCTACGGAGCTCTCAGGAGCAGCTGCTGATAGCCGAAAAGAATGAAAAGCTACAAAAAGAATTGCTAGACCTTACGAAAACCAAGTTCGAGTTTGGTCAGGTAAGTGAGCTTGACGTAACACGTGCTAAGACACAACTGGCGCAGACGCGCGCGCTTATTCCAGATCTTACAGCACTTCAGAAAACACACATGAACCGCTTAGCAGTGCTTACTGGAGAGCAACCACAAAAGCTCACCGATGAGCTTTTAAACTACGCGCCTCTACCGGATTATAAGGGGTCATTATCACTAAGCGCTCCCGAAGATCTGCTGCGCAGACGCCCCGATCTAAAACAAGCGGAAAGGCTTCTGGCGGCCCGAAACGCACGTATTGGAGTGGCGGCTGGAGAGCTTTATCCCAAGATTACCTTTTCTGGTTCAATTGGATACCAAGCTTCCCAGTTCTCAAATCTCTCTGACGGAGACATCTTTAGCTTCGGACCCGCAATATCGTGGGCTGCGTTTGACTATGGTCGTTTGCGAGCACGAGTAGAGATGGCTGAGGCGGAACGTGACGAAGCACTACTTGCCTTTGAGCACTCTGTTCTTCTCGCCCTAGAAGATGTTGAAAATTCACTTGCTTCCTATCGTGCCGAGCAGCTTAAGATTCTTCAACTCCATGAAGCATTTACCTCTGCCAAAAAGTCCTACAAGCTTGCAAAGCTTCAGTATAATGAAGGTGCTCTAGATTTTCTCTCAGTCCTAGATACCCAGAGAGCATTACTTGAAACAGAGAATGCATTTATTCAGAGTAAAGAAAAGTTAAACCTTGCGCTCGTTGGCATATATAAATCAGTAGGTGGTGGCTGGCAAGCATGGGAGCTTTCATCTGAGAGCAATGAGAGAAAACTTACCACCACCGACGGCGCCTCCACTTAGATCGCCTTCTCTTTGGAATAGATTCTTCATATAAGGCTGTATACTCGATATAATCTTGTTTGATTGCTTTTTCAAATAGGAATTTAAGCGCAAAGTAGCCCTGCCTTTGTGTATACAATGAACTGTAGCCTTTTAAAAAATACTTTACGCTCTCTCTTTCCAGTTCGATTCCTGAATACCTGCAATGCAAAATAAATCGCTTGGCCCAGCTCATATAACGCCGGGATGTTGATGGTGAAAGTTTTGCGCGCTCAATTGCTTCCTCAAATCGAGCTCGAATTTCTAGTAGTTCTTTTCTTGTAGTTTGCATGCAAGTTTATTCGTACTAACACGCAAAAAAGTTTCCTCTCAGTTTCCTTAGGCGAGGAAACTCGGGGAAACTGTTTCCTTCAGTTTCCTCTGGTTTCCTTCAGTTTCTCTTACTAGGAAACTGGGATAACTCAATGAATTTACGCTTATTACTCTTAGGTTAACGCTTAGTTTCCTTGAGTTTCCTTATATGAAAGTGTAGTTTCCTAGGCAGTTCAATAATATGTTACTCAGCAAATCCAATGGGGGTGTAAAAATGAATGTATTCAAGACCGGATTTATTTCTTTAGTGTTCGTCATGTTTTTTGCTTTCAATGCGCAAGCACACAATCGCAATGGAAAGGCCTTATGGCAATGTGGCGGTTACGATTCTCAAGCAAATCAGTATCTTTACCGAGAGGGTGAAGTAGTACTAGAGCGTCGTAGCACCAGTCCTTTTAGTACAATTAAAGAATTTTACGTAGGAAGTGCCATTTATGACGTGGGATTGCCATCTGAATTCGGATTTGGTTTCTCTTTAGGAAGATCTAGGTGGAATGAAATCAGAATTTGCAGAGCTCTTATGACCAACGGAGGGGGTATTGGGGACATTGTTGAATCAGTGAAGTGTGACCTTAGTATTAGTGAGCATGGCAAATTCTTGTTATCCACCAGGGGTGGAAATCCCGGGTATACATGCGAAATTAGTTTTGACTTGCCCGCTGTACGTCGCAGATGGTCACCACGACGTCGTAGGTAGTGCGCTGAGTAACAAATTTTATCAGCTCACGGCCTTCCCTTTGGTCAGGCCGGAGCTGAAGTTGTCCGTTATCTTTGCCTCAAAATTCTGGAGATAAATGGACTTAAAAGATCTTGAATCCGAGTGGAACTGGGCGAGAGGGCTGACGCTCGATTTACTTAAAGCATCTTCAGATGAAGATCTTATATTTGAGCTTAACTCAGCATGTGGCCCACTATGGAAGCAATTCCGACACATTGCCAGAGTTCACGAGAACTACCTTCACGCGCTCAAAACAAAACAGATTGCTTTTGGAACTGAAGGCTGCACGTATGAAGGCGACTCATCTCAGGTCGCACTGACTGATTACTTTCAAAGACTGCAGAGGCAACATAGCTCAGCTTTCCAGAGCTTCGATTCTTCCTCAAAGATTGATTGGTTCGGTGAGCCCAAGAGCTTAGATTTGCATTTTTTGAGTTTACTGACTCATGAGACACTCCACCACGGACAACTTATTCTCTACTGGCGCGCCATGGGACGGGATTTCCCGGAAAGTTGGAGTGACTGGGGAGAGTAGTGTATGGTAGTGCAAAGATAACCACGCATATTATCGGACGAAAAAACCGTTGGTTTTTTTCGCCGCTAAATTTTACCGTTATGCTTTAAATCACATTTGCCGTCATCTTCACATAACTAACAGTGATATTGAAACTTTGTAGGGATAACTTATGACTGGCACCAATCCGGATCCCGGCTCACAGAATAAGCACAGCTCATCTAAAGATTCTTCATTTTTGGAATTAACTGGACCCATGTTTAAAACTCCAGAAGAAATTGCTACCACATTGGGCCTTTCGATAATTGACAACCGGGTGCCTGATAAAACTGAGATCCAAGATGCCTTAGAGCAGTACTTATCCAACGTCTTAGAGGAATATGGGCATACCTACCTTATCCCTGAGTTTGAACATGAGCATCCTTGTACTGAGCTTGAGTGCTCCTCTTTGAGTTTTGAGAATTCTGAAATTAGCTTTCCACAAAGATTTTTCGCTGCACATACAAAGCATTTTCTTGATTCAATTTTCCCAGCTCTTCATGCTAATGGTAAATTACCATGTATATGTAGATCAGGTTTCGAGGGATATAGTAATCCAAACGTCAGTGAATGGGGCTTCACTGACGTTGATGCCAGTGTCTATATACGATATGGCCTTCTAGAAGAATTAGATTCATGTGAAGATTTACTAATAAGCATAGAGTACTCATTACCAGCTTGTAGCGAAGCATGGCAACTGGACGAGGTTAGTTGTGATGATGCTGAATATTCGCACATGAGGCCTCAACATTATATCAATAGATATGAGTCTTTCTTTTCGAATCGTGAAATGTGGCTTCAGCAAGCTGACGCCAAATAGTGCAGAGAAAGCATAACAAAGCGTATTAACAGATTTTCTCGCCTTTGGCTCGAAAACTGTTATACTTGTCCGTTATGTGCCATCCCGGTATTCAGTGGCCGCTCTAAATAGACAGGATTAATTTATGCAATTTTTAGTAGTTGGACTTGATGGGGACGATGAAGGAGCTATGGATCGCCGACTGGCTGTTCGTGAGGCTCACATCGCGTTGGGAGATGAACTCCTTAAATCTGGTAATATGTGGTACGGCGCTGCAATTCTGGATGATGACGGCAAGATGAAAGGATCTGCTCTCTTTATGGATTTTCCTTCGGAGAAGGAGTTACAGGAGTGGCTCGATCGCGAGCCATACGTAACTGGCGAAGTGTGGAAGTCTGTTCAAATACACAAATGCAACACCCGCGATCCGTGGCAATTCAACAGGCCAAAGGAATTCTTTGAATCACGCCAAAAAGGGGCGTAGGATAAGGCACATAACAAACTGAAGAAAAAGCACGCGGTTACCCGCGGCTTTTTTCGAAACCGTTATCTTGCTAATGCTACATCGATGCTAAACTCCCTAATAATATATAGACACTCATAATTTTACAGAGGTATACAGAAATGACCTATCCGAGCCCTGACAATACAGCTGCTAAACATGACCAGGATTCCAACGATTACCCCGGTGTTAACGCTGAACGAGAGAGTGAAGTCCCTTTTGAAGCGTCAACTATTGATCGCCCCACATCCATCCCCGCATCTGATTCCTTTAATGAGGGACGGCCGCTCCCTTTTTATGAAGACCCATCAAGACTCAAGGGATTGGTTGACACAGGTGGCTCCGACCGGAGCATAGAAGAGATTACAGATGAATTTAAACAAATGACCATTACATCTAGGGAAGAGGCTCGGTCGCAAGATAATCGGGATAGGGGCCAGCCTCACGACTGACCTCCTCCCACCTCACCGCATCGTGCCGCTCGGCAATGGGCGAGTCACGCTGGATAGTGAAGACGAATCCATTGTTCTCTAATAGAGACAAGACCTAACGTATTGTGAATCCATTTATTAGTCATACCGGTGTGAGTGGCGAGTGTTTTACTGAGCCGCCAGTAGCTTTTGCTACTCATAGCGACTCTGATAGCCGGAGTGAGTTTTGTGCCGAGCTTTAAAAGCTCACGCACTTTCACTCGGGCGTACCGCCACTGTTTCCACATACACATACGAATGCGTCTTCTTAACCAGTGGTCAAGTCGCACATATTCATTGTACCCCTTGCCGATACCGTAATAATTTATCCAGCCACGAATGTACTCGTTCAGTTTTCTGATGCGCTCATCCATTGGCTGAAAAGCACTCCTTCTGGTAAGTCTTTTGAGCGTTCTTTTGAACTTTTCAAAAGCGTCGGGAGTCCACTTAAAGTCCTTACCTCGAAAGCCAAAGCCTAAAAACTTTAAGCCGGTAGCTTTCTTTGTGGAACTTTTCTTCTGATTCACTTTGAGCTTGAGTTTGCGTCCGAGAAACCGTGTGATAGAACTCATCACACGAACTCCTGCTCGTTCACTCTTTACGCTGATGACAAAGTCATCGGCGTACCTCGTAAAGCGGTGTCCGCGCTTCTCAAGCTCTTTGTCGAGATCATCAAAAACTAGAATCCGTACACTAGAATCCGTACACACCAACTTCTCGGAGAAACTATCGTCGCCAAGCCTACTTCCAGAGTTTTCTAAACTCAAAGTAAACTTCTCTTCAAATCTGCAGTTATTCTCTTTGAAATACGGCTATAGATCGTAGGTTTTTAGTAGATTTGAGACGGGTAGATAGATTTGTGCACTGACCTTCTTGGAAGGTGCTCTGGAGCTTAATTAGTAAATGCTACTGGCAAGGTAGTTCACGGTCCGTGGTGGCGGTGGCTTGTACGCACCGGGTGGCCACTCCACATTCATGTTTCCTTTCTTCCATTCGTCATATGCCCACCTACAGAGGTCACAAAAATTACGGAAGTCATTTAGAAGACTGGCACGGTATTCAGGATCTTGCGCTATAACACACAGCGATGGCCCTTTCTTAGTGGGGCGGTGAGGGGACAGGATTGGAGTCCTCTGGAGCCTGTATTTGCCCACTACACTTTTACCCTTCTCCTCTCGCTTCTCTCTGGCTTTGTCTTCGTTTTTTCTTACTTCCTTAAATATGTCGCTTCTTACATCCGGCAGTTCCTCATCAGGAATGTTAAGTGCCTTAGCCCATGCATTTGGCGTAATCTTAAGTATATGTGCATGCTTCCTTGCTTTTCTTTTAAGACGCGCTTCACTGAACCTGTCCTGCGCTGCGTTAAGTGAGCGAGCAGGGAGCTTTTTGAGCATGGGGCGTCTTACCCAGGGGCACTTTTTAAGAGTTACGGCGGTTTGTACAGGCTCTGCTTCTCTAAAAGCATACCACGTTGAAACACCGGGATACTTTTCGATGGTATCTTCAAGATTTGCAGTAGCGGGGTTTGCGTACACGTATCCAAGTTCAGTTACGAGATCTTCTTTCGAGGCAATCATAGTTACCTTTGGAGAGCCTTCCCAGATATTAAGATACTCTATGCCAGTGAGCTTCTTTATAGCTTCTGTAAGTTCCTTTTCTACTAAGCCGTAAAAATTTTTAAAGTCATCTGCGTCCAGAGGTATGGCGAAAATATGAGGGTGATTCCCCATAAAGATCAGGTCGGTAAGTATCACCGGGTAGACTTGCTGCGCACGTGCCAGCGCGCTCTCAATAATGAGGTTAATCGTTCTGGTGGGCGGTAGTGGTATATCACGGCGGGCTCTAAAGAGTATTTGGTAGAGCTTGCCGGAAATTACTCGTTTGCGTTGTCGAGGCATCGTGTCCTGTGCTTAGTGCTGGTTAGTCACAGGTCAGTTCGTATGAGCGGGCTCAAATGTTGCGTGGACTGTTACTCGCGGTGATGTTACTCGCGGTGAAAAACGTAGCGATCTCTACTCTTTGTGGGGCTGGGGTGTACCGAAGTTTTTATAGTCAGTCAATTTTCACGTTCATATTTTTAGGATGAAACGCATAGAGTTGCTAGATTTCCAAAAAGAAGGTGGTTCTACTTTGAGGTAGACTCTCTGACACTCCAAGTCTCTGAGGTCAGTTGAGCATGATTTAATGTTACAACTATACGATTAACGTCGGTACTGTAGTGGCTAAGTTGCACCGAAAAGAACTTTTCCCCTTGCTGCTCTAGAAGACGTTTCTCAGCAAGAGAAAGGTTCAACTGAGCATCTAGGTGATATCCACGCAGGTGAACGAGCATCACAGTGTCCGATAGGGATCGCACGATTGAAGCGATTGCAAATTGATCAGCCTCCCGTCCGAATGCTTTGTGGATATCTTCATATACTTTTATACGCGTACTATTCCAAGACGCATCTCGTTCGTGCTTGCTAACATTCTGGATAAGTCGTCGTAGCTGTAAACGATCGAGAGGGCGAGCTCCGTGCACACAGCTAGCAAGCTGAGCCTGTGTACTCCATCCAAATGGATTACACTTAATGCGCACGAGATGACGAGCATTGATACGTTCATGACCGTCATCTAATGTCGAGTATTGTGGGATACCTAGATAGGTATCTGACATCTCGTTGGCAATATCACTATGGCCTACTTGTCTTAGCTTCCGATCTAAACTACTGATTCCACGCGCATCATGCAGATCCTTTTCACTAGCCGAGATTCCCACTTCAGCCAAACGCTCAATAAAGAACCTTCTATGGTATCGCTTTGGATCTCTAAAAACACGGCTTACCATAGCGAGTTGCTTATCTGCAAGGTACTGCCCTATTTGAAGCTTGGCATGAAGATTACACTTTTCTATGTTAGCATTGACGTCCATCTCAGGAGGCTCTCCGCTGAGCCTCTGTGCCGCTAATGCCATAAGATAGAGTTGATTGCCCACGGGTGTCCCAGGCTGCTCACGGAATATCGAGTTCGCTTTCTCGAATGTGTGTTTCTTAGAGTTTCTGACTTTCATCGGTAAGATTTTAGCGTGGGCACGAGGCTTCCCCTTGTCGATCTCGCATATTACAGCCCAGGCGTATCTATCTTGATTTTCAAGGAAGCACATCTGTTTCATAAGCTCTGTGGTAAAGGGCCGAATCACTGTTCCTCTTATATACACAGAGGAAAGGTTACGAATCATATAGGCGTGCTGTGGCGAAGCTAGATGAGCAGGGACGTGACGAATCACATCTGGATAGAATGCGTACATGCGGAGGGAACCTCCCGGAAGAAGCTCAAAATGAAAGAGATCTTCTGGATATTTTGTACCTGCGGAGTCAAACGAATAGAGTGGCACATCTGTGAAATCCAACGCTTGCCACTCAGATTGAAAATACGGACGCATACTTTCAAAAGTGGGTGCCTTTGTCCCGCATATAAGGACGGAAGGAGCAGGGATATAAGACGAATTTACTATGGTCCCAGCAGAGGACGCATAGGGTTTAAGCGTTTCACCGATATCACTCATAGTTTTGGCAGGATGGATAATAATGCCGTACCCTGTTCGCTCCTCAGTGGTAGAGATCCAATCCTTAAGGGCAGGCAGCGCAGCTTTGTTATCAACTGCGATCGTAACTGATACTAAATGACCGATTAGGGGGGAGTCCGCTCCTGTGAGAGCATTTTCTGCGCCAAACTTAATCTTTAAAATAGTGACGCCATAAGGCGCTGTCGAGCGAATCATATCTCCTACTTGATCGCGTTCGAGTAGGTACGGACGCACTGACTTAGATTGGAATGCGATATTAAGATCTGACAGCGATTCGGAAAGCGACTGAGACTTTTCTGTCCCTATTCTCTTTTCCTCTGGAGATCCATTGTCGTCTGAGCTGTGACCTTGAGGAAAATGCTCAAGACTCATCGTAATGGTACTATATTAACAAACATCATCCTTACAGGCTATCAGCCTCAAAATAGAAAGTCTACGAATTCTAATGTGTACCTTAAAGTGAAGTTCCACGTGCTTATTTATATAGCACAACAATAGAAGTTGCTAGATTTTCAAAAAGAAGGTGGTACTACTTTGAGTAAGGAAGAGAGTTCTTTGCTAACTTAAACTTTTAAAAGCTTTGACAATTATTTGCCAATTATGAGATGATACGTATACGTGTATATACTAAGGAGTATACGTATGGTTTCAGCAAAGAAAAAGCTTACACTCACTATCGATTCGGGACTCATTGAATCTGCTAAGAAATTAGTTGAAAGTCGCGACGTTTCGCTTTCGGGAGTAGTAGAAGAGTTTCTAAGAGCGCTTGTGAATGAAGTTGATACCGAAGAAGATTGGCTCGCAACATTTCATAAAAACTGCTTCCCCAAAGATTACACCGAGCCTTCAGACAGTGAGATTGAAAAGACAAGAAAAACTATTTCAAAATAGAGTTACCAATGAATGTACTAATCGATGTAAACATCTGGATAGATGTAGCGCTCAGGCCGGACAGTTATCCCGACTCTAAATCTGCTCTTATAGCGATGCAGCGTAAAAATTATACGCTCGGTTTTCCGCTATCCGGCTATACTACGGTGTACTACTTACTGAAACAGTATCTTAAGAAAAATAAAGCTATGGAATTCTTAAGACTACTGAAACAAAGAGGTATAAAATTTGAGGGGTTTGGGGACTCAGAGATGTCAATTGCACAAACCCTAACTCTACAGCAAGAGAATCCTATTACCGATCATGAGGATGCGTGTATTGTAGCAACTGCTATGACCCATAAATATGATTGGATAGTAACTAGAGATAAAAAAGACTTCAAGAAAGATGCCTTACCTAAGGGGCTTAAGGTACATACACCACGACAAGTTCTAAATCATTTTTAGTTATACCCACTAAGATAGGTTCCACGTTCTTGTTTAAAATCAGACCTCTAGTCAAATTTTAAAGTATCTACCTGCGTCCACATTGGTGGAATATCTAAGGAATCGCGGTTCGGATCAACTACGTCGATGTAGCCGCTGGAGGCTCTTGGAGTACCACCTTCAACTTTAAAAACTATTCCTTTTGGAAAGGTTTTTAGCTCATCAACTCCGATGAGCGTTTCTTGATCTAGGTATGCCAGATCAACTATACCTCTTCGTATGAGGACATATGCATTCTTATCATTAAAACGAGGAACGTTATTGCAACGCAGTATTGTCCAATCATCATTTTGATTGCTATCTAAAATCTTATGTATCTTAGGAATGGTGACCGAAGAGTTAAGTCGGTGGTCTAACCAACTCTCTTCCGCAATTCTATAATTAAATATACCTTGTTCCCTAGCCCACTCTTCCCTGTGGCCACCCTTAAGATACTTCTCCGCTGAACCTAACTTGTCTTCGAGAGTGTCACCCTCAATCTCTATGAAGCCGTAGCTCATAGCTTCAGGTTCTATAACATGGTCAAACTCCCTCATGAAGTGCTTACAAAAAACAAGACAGACTCTTTCAACGTACGTAGGAGTATATGCAATATCTGATGGCTGAGAGAACGGGAGAGCATCTTTCCTAGAGCCTACTGAAACTAACGTAGTTGGTACCGTGTGATTGGATGGTTTCGCTTCAGATCTTAAGAAGAGATGTCCTTCTTTCTGAAAAAGAGAAAAATGGTTAGGAGCGTCTTCATGACTTGAGCGAAGCAAAAAATAGACATCATACTCTTGGCGCTTACTATTAAACGCAAGGTTAATAGAGAACTCATTGAAATCCATTCTACAACCGCTGATATTTCCATCAGCTAGTTCACTAAGCCCCTCATCTCTTAACAACTCAAATGTACTTAGTAACGTCTCCCCAAGTGAAAGTTCTTCCGCTGGCTTTCCTTTTTCCGCAAGTAAACGATTTAGAAAAGGAAAAACCACTCCAAGCCTTTCAGGATCTGTCTCTATAATTGCGCCTAGCTGCTGTGTGAGGTTGTCTTTCGCTGAATAAAGAAGATCGCGTACAGCTTCAAAAGCCGCTCTTTCTTGTGAAATGATATTCTCTGGTTGAGGCGAATTCATATCAATATTATAAGCCCATACCGTATCTTAAGCAATTTATCTGTAATACGGGGGCTGGTAAACGAATCAGAGTGTGAACAGGGAATACCGGACTATTTTTTGACTAAGTTCCTCTAGACCCTATACTCACAATTTCACGGTGACTTATGGCAGAACAAGAAAAAGGCCCGACAAACGTTCATCCAGAACTACTTGCTGATGTGCCGGCTGAGTGGCGTGCGCCCCTAGTCGAGTTCCTGACAACAGGCCGAACTGATGCTCAAGGTTTTGATGAATTTGTCGATTCATCTGAGCCAGCTCAGGATGCTATAGATGCTGCGTTTAGTGCACGCCTTCGCGGTGCAGCTCTAAAGCATGAGCAGCGAGTCATCGAGGCCGGGGGTGAATATCAGGCAGGTGAATCGCTAGCTGCTCAAAGTGGGCTACCTAACAGTGATGCATTAAAACTTGAAAGTCTCCTAAGTGACACTCTTCACAGATTACGTGAGGAACAAAGAGCATTAGATGGAGAAAATTCTACGGGCTCAGTCACTGGAGATAATGATCAGATTTCGTCAGCACATCAAGCGAACGTTTTATCTGAGCATTATAAGATCGAACGCTCAGATTTTCGTTTCCTTCGAGGAACTATTGGTTGCGATTATAAGGTAAGTCTCCCGGGAAATCTTCCGGATGGTGATTGCCAGATCCTGCTTCGGAAACCTGCACATTTAAATGATACTTCAGTTCTCGCGCGTGCTCTAAGCGAAGCTAGTATTGACGCTAATGACTTGATAACTGAGATTAATATTTTCTTTCCAAACGGAAGGTCAGAAGAGATATCGTCACTCGAAAGACACGGACGGGGTCAAAGAGTTTTGGATCATATGGTGAGAGACGCGCTCTCAATAGGTTCCCGGGCCATCTATGTATATACACAGAAGTCTTCTATGCAACGCTTTCTGCTTAAAAATGACTTCGTGGAAGTGGATTCCCAGACTTGTTATCTTAAACTCCTAGAAAAACCTTCAGGTACTCTAGATGAATCTGCCAGTGGCCTATATTTTCCCTCTAATCCCGATCGTAATGATTGGATAAACCTTATTGATGGTTCGTCCATTTTTGATCTTTACAATGTGAGCTTTGATCCGGGCGATCGTACTAACGGCAGCTTGTATATTTGTGATCCTTTAGATCGTCCATCTGGAATAGTACTAGATGAGGTCGTTACTAAAATGCGCGATGCACGTATTTGGTCAGACCACGATGCCAGTCACGTACCAGAAAAGTACAAGGAACAATACAAAAGGGAACTCGTCCTTAAAGAAGTAGTCACTTATAAAACTCAAAACGGCGATTTTTTAGTAGCTCGTTACAATCATCCAAAGTATCCTTCCCATGATTCACGGTGGGCTAACTGGCTACACCATTTTGACTCTCAATATAAACGTCTCTAACTCAAGAAATGCATATGCTGACTCAGGGATCTTCTCACTCTTATCACTCTGAGAACACTGGGCCTCAACCAGAAGAGTCCATACTTGATCTACCGCAGCAAGAAAACCTTTCTTCAATTTGGAACGAGCTTATAGCTAACTCTTGCCGGGGAGCTATTTGGGAACGACAGGCTGGGAGCTTTGTGCCGGTTGATCACTTGCTCAAAATGTATCTGTCGCCGGATGGAAGAGCCAGAGCTTGTGGTGGATATGATCTTTTTGCAGCAGGGGCTTTTGATAGATTGGCAAACGAGCTTTCAGAGATTTTACATGATCAGGGAGTTCCGTATGAGCTCTCTACTATTGAGGAAGCGGCCTTTGGGCAGATGCTTACTGATGCTGTTCAGGTAACGGCTCTTGTTCAGGCAATCAGTGGATCAGATCGCGGTGATCTTATTTTTCTTCGAGGAGCACCTGAACCCGATCTCCATGTTCATCAGATGCAGCTTTTTGCTTTTGGGCAGTACAGGTTCGGAACACGTTTTGCAAATGTTCAAGATATTGAGAACTACGATGGCTTCTCCGCCTCACTGAAATCAGGAGCAACCACATATGCACCTGAACCACACTCATATGTCTTCGCTAAAGGCAGGATAAACGGAGACCCGGCATCACATGCTGGAGATTCTCTTAAAGATATGGGCCTCGCGCATTGTTCCGGGATTGATGCTGATCAAAAACGAGTAGGACTGGTCGCGCACTCATACTATGCAAGGAGCAGACCCCGAGAAGTCACTCCTTCGATTCTCGAGACAATCTCAGAAATACACTACAGCTCCCTATTTCGCTAAAAAGGGACGCTCCCCATTAGTAAGGTAGGCAAAATCCAGTATCTTCATTGCTAAATGGCCTACTTCTTATACCGCGCCCTAGCGGCATTTCGAGCACGTTCTGACCGCTCTTCCGCAGTCATCTTTTCTGCTGCTGCCCTACCGCCTGCCGATGATATCCGCTGACGATCTTCCTTGGAGAGTGAAGCATTCGCTCTTATAAGCGCCTTTCGACGGTCCTCATCGGTCTGCATGGCCGCCCCCTTCTTTCCATACTCAGACCATAACTTTCTAGTAAACATTCTGGCCACACTATCTTCCCCAAGATTGCTGGTGACCCAACTAAGCAGCTCCACAAACTCATCCGTTTCCAGATTGTAGCTGTCCAGTGCACTAATCAACATGCCTACACGTACTTCTCTACCCAGATCGCCAAAATCACACTCACCAAGCTTGATGATCTCTTCCTGCTTCTTCAGAGAATCTGTTGTAGTTCTTGCGTTAGCCATGCTTCACATTCTCCCGTGTGAATACTACAATGAAACTACACTAGGATGGAATCAATATCACAGACAAAGGTAGATTCTTCGTGCAGAGATAGTGGTGAATTCAAACTACAAGTATTAAGACTTTGTGATATGCTACAGAACTTAGTGAATCTTACATAACACCCTCTGCATACTTGAATGTAACAAAGGCGAGGACTAAGCAAATGCCTGAATTTCATGACGATTCTTATGACCCGGATGAAGAACCAGCTAGAACCCCGGAAGAACGGGAGTGGGACGAGATGGTTGGTAATCGTAGCTACGAAGGATTCACCCCTGCAGCAAAGGAATTCTTAAAAGACATTCCAAGATTTGACGCTCAGAATACAGCCCAGCTTTTTGAAGGGTATGGCAGGTTTCTTGGTGCCTGTACCAGTTACGCCGAACTCTTTGAACGACTGCTTGATAAAAGTGATGAGATGACGACCCCCACCGAGGTCTATCTTTATAAGGCGATAGCCGAAGGATTTATTGTCGGCGATTTTGATCACGTTACCTCGCAACTTGAGAAACTCAAAACCTTAAAAACTACAGGCGCTAAAAAGCCGGGATACTTTCTTCCAGAGCAAGGACTTTGGTGGCCATCAATTTCTGAACATTACTGGGCCATTGATTACTATCCAAAACTTGAAAGCTTCACACAATTATCAGCACTCTTTGCAGGGGCACATGCTGATCCTGAAGCTGCGAAAAGGGGATTTGAGCGGTTAAAAGAAGATCCACTCCTATACGATAAAGAGAAAGGACTCTGGATATCAATGAAACTCGCCTGTGATAAAAAGCCAACGTGGGATAGCGAGGTTTATCTGAGCCGCGATCAACTCTTAGCTGCGATGATCACGAGTTTCTACAATAGAGAAGAGGCAAGATCTCTACTTGAAAGATTTGAGAGTAGTGACCTCGTAGTTAATGGCGAATGTCTCTACTATCAAAGTGAAAAAGAGCGCTATGAAGATAAAGACCCAAGAAGACTGGATCAGCTCCTACTTGTAATGGCAAAATTCTACTGCGCTGAGCCGCATGATCGTATGGCGGCACTTGAAGAGTCAAAAAACACAAGTAGCTCATTTAACAAAGAGAATGGACACTGGAATCTCTCTCCACTTTATGAATATGATAAGGGAGAGTCTAATCAGCTTTTAGTAGACTTTGTTGGAATCATCTTAGAAAGATTGACCGCGAGTAAATGATAAAATGAAAACTGCTATAATTGTTCATGGCACCCCAAGTAAAGAGAGTTATCTTTCGCGTGAACAGTTGTCTGAGTCTAATAGACACTGGATTCCTTGGCTTCAAAACCAGCTACTTATCGAGGGGTATCACCACTGCTGGACACCGGATATGCCACTTCCATATGCTCCGGACTATAGCTTATGGAAAGAAGAGTTTGAGAGATATACACTTACTCCACAGTCTCTTGTTGTTGGTCATAGCTGTGGTGGTGGATTTCTCATAAGGTGGTTGTCTGAAAACCCTATCGAGCTCTCAAGGCTGATACTGGTAGCTCCGTGGTTGGACCCGGACAAGAGAAAGTGCCCAGATTTCTTTAATTTCAAGATTGACCTCGCCATTACAGAACGAATGCAGGTGCATCTCTTTAGCTCTGACAATGACGACGATGATATACATGTCTCAGAAAAACGTATTCAAGAAGCACTTCCTAATTTGCATTACCGTCAATTTTCAAACTACGGACATTTCTGTTTTTCAGATATGAAAACGGAGGTGTTTCCCGAGCTCTTGGAAGAGTTGCTACGCTGAATCTGTGCTATGCTTTTAGCATGCACCACGCATTAACCAAACTGAATCACCGAACATGGCCAATTCCTGATCACGCATGGACTTGGCGACAATCGTGGTGCGATCTCTTGTTTGCTCACTGGCCGGTACCTAAAAAAGAACTCGAGCCGCTTGTTCCCGATGGACTTTCTGTACAGGAATTTGATTCAACTTCATGGGTTGGAATTGTTCCCTTTCGTATGCAGGGTGTTATGCGACGCCCATTCCCTGATCTTCCTTGGATATCGGCTTTTCCAGAGCTTAATCTTAGACTTTACGTAGAACGTGATGGCAAACCCGGAGTGTGGTTTCTCAGTCTGGATGCTACAAATCCTCTGGCAGTCTGGGCAGCTCGTCGTTTTTTTTCCCTTCCATATCATCTCGCTACAATGCACATCTCCCATTTTGATGAGAAATATAATTATCAATCTGTTCGCCACAAAAGCGGAGAGCGGTTTCAGGCTACGTATGCTCCAGTTTCACCAATATATACTGCTAAAACGGGCACACTTGAACACTGGCTAACTGAGAGATACTGCCTTTATGCACAACATCCAGATCGTACGCTCTCCCGAACAGAGGTGCACCATCATCCTTGGTCCTTACAAAAGGCTAAGGCTGATATAAAGCTAAATAATCTTTGCGAACCTCACGGGATAAAGCTAGGAGGGGAGCCTGTACTTCTACACTTTTCTAAAAAAATTGATGTGGTTATCTGGAGCCCTGAAAAACTCAGTGACAAAAAGTAGGCCGCAGTGGAAATTCCCTTCTACTGTCGGCCCAGAAAGTGGTTAAATGGGAAAGAGTATCTGAGAATCACTTACCAAGGACGTGCCTGTTTGGCTTTCATCTCATTACTCAACATCTGACGAAACTGAGCTCCTTTTGAGAGCACTCCGGGAGCACCTTCAAGTAGAGCAAGGATGTTAGGATCCATGCGGGAGAAATCATCGACGATCTCACTCACACGTTCCTCATCCAATTCGAGCTTTTCGGCAATTTCAGCCGCCGACGCTCCACCTAGAGCAAGCTGAAATATCTCTGAAGAATACTCATCACCAAAAACACTTTCGATGCGACTCATTGTGCGCTGGCGAAAGTTACTGGCGCTGGCTTCAGCAGAAACTTGGCCTGCACTACGCTTCGCCTTGTTGCGCTTCTTCTTTTCAAGCTTTTTCTGCTTTCGGTGTTCTGAAGCTTTTCCTCCCTTATTCTTTCTGGACATGAGAACCTCACATAAAAAAATAATAAGACCTCTTCATCCACTGCGGATAAGCTAATTGTGCCACATGTCCTAAGAAAAAACATGAAAGATTTACTGGTTAGGCTGCTAGATACCTCAATATCCTCAGCATACCGCGCTGCTCTTACCTCACAAGAAAAGATGAACCAAACACTGTCTAATGAGAATGGACAGAGCCAGTAAAATCTTGCTTTTTTTCAGGGTACGTCTAGGATAGAGCCGATTAGAATGTAGCCTATCAGGATAGCAGATCTTATGCGTTTCTTTCTCACCTTATCACTTTGCACCATCCTTTCATTTTCTTGTACTTTTTCAGTAGATGCTGAGGACAACGCTCGTACAAACAATAAAACTCGTCCACGTATTGGGCTTGTTCTTGCTGGTGGGGGAGCTCTCGGGTTTGCTCATATCGGGGTATTAAGAATTCTCGAAGAAAACCATATTCCGGTGGATCTTGTTACCGGCACAAGTATGGGATCAATTGTCGGTGCAGCCTATGCAAGTGGAGTTACACTTGATGAAATGGAAGAGCTTCTAGCTGAAACAGACTGGGATGAGCTTTTTGACGAATCAACGGCACGTCGCTCTCAGACTTACCGCTTTAAACCCGGACGTGATCGAGAGATTTACGGAGATACAAAGATAGGTCTACAGAATGGTTCAATTGTTGTTCCAACAGGTGTCGTTCAAGGACAAAACGTACTCCCCCTTCTTCAGCGTCTCTATGAAAAAACGAGGAACCCGGCTGACTTTGATAAACTTCCACTACCGTTTAGGGCCGTGACTGCCGATCTTGAAACAGGAAAAGCGGTTATACCTGACAAAGGAGATCTTGCCACTATCGTTCGCGCCAGTATGTCTGTGCCAGGTTTTTTTGCTCCCATAGAGCTTGATGGAAAATACTTGGTTGATGGTGGAATTGTGAACAATCTGCCAGTTGATGTCGCCTTAGAGATGGGAGCCGATGTGCTTATCGTTGTAGAGCTTTATGCAGATCTCTCCAAGAAAGAAGATTTAGGAAATCCCCTTACCGTTGCAGGACAGATCATTTCCCTACTTCTTGCACAGAACTCTGAAATTCAACGCTCAAATATGCGTTCACATGATATCCTGATCGAACCAAACCTTACGGGATTTAGCTCAACAGACTTTCCAAAAGGTGAAGCGATAAAGGAAACCGGTACTGATGCTGCTTTAGGCGTACTCTCAAAGCTTAAAAAACTTTCCGTCTCAGAAGAAGAATATGCAGCTTATCAGAGAGAAAGAACAGGAAATGGTACAATTTCAGCACCTGAGCTTATCGATTTTGTAAAGCTCGACAACGATTCAAACTATCCTGAACACAGAATTCGCACTCAGCTAGGATTTAAAGCTGGCGCCTCATTTGATCGCACAAAGCTTGAAGAGGGGATAAAGAATCTCTACAACACAGGGCAGTTTCAGGAAGTCACGTATTCAACCACGACTACGGAGAAGGGGCGAGGGGTTACGATTCACATTAAGGAGAAGGAGTTCCTCAAACAATATCTGAGACTCGGCGCTGCATTTGAGGATGATTTTGAAGGGGATGCATTTTACAGGCTTGGTGTCGATTATCGTTATACCGACTTTAAGATTAACGGAACCTATGTCGATCTTCAGGCTGAGATCGGACGAAATCCATCTATTACAGCTGAATGGTACCAACCATTTTCAAACGAAACCCCATATTTCTTTACCCCCTCAGCCTCACTTAGCCGAAATCAACTCCGGGTAACTCGAGACGGGGAAGATATCGCTTCCTACCAGCGAGTATTGGGCAATGTTGGCTTAGGGCTTGGTCGTGAGATAGGAACTGTTGGAGAGTTTCGTGTTGAAGCACGCAGGGGATTTGGCGAACTGGATAGAGAAATCGGGAGTCCAGAGCTCAGTGAGTTTAGCTATGACACCGCTGATGTCGGAGCTATATTACTCCTTGATGCCCTCGATACGAGAGATTTTCCAACACAAGGGTATAACATCAAACTCGGAGGATACTCCTCCGTAGAGGACTTAGGGGCAAGCGATGATTTTAATACCATTCGTGGTAGTATAGCTCTTCCATTTACCAGTGGCAGGAGTACTTTCAATCTCACCAGTGACTTTGGCTATACGCTAGAAGACCGACCTGTGGAGCGCTCTTTCTCACTCGGCGGCTTCTTTGATGTACCGGGTTATCAGCAGAACACTCTTCTTGCGTCAGACTATGCAGCTGCCAGACTTCTTTACTACCGTAGATTCTCTGAATCAAAGAGCCCACTCTTTGGTCTGAAGTACTTTCTTGGTGGATCAGTAAACTACACAACCCTGCAGAGTGATGTTGATACTATTCCTGACAACAGGGACATTGTCTCAGGATTGGCGTTTATCGGTGCTGATACACCACTATTCCCAACTTACTTTGGTGTCGGCTTTGCTGAAGAGGGTGAAGTAGCTGTCTATCTCGCGATTGGAAGAATTAACATTCCAGAACGCTAAACCTTAGGTAGAACTATGTACGTAAAAACACTTCTGAGCACTGTGATGTGCACTTCTCTTATTTGTACTTCACCAGTAAATGCTCAATCTTTTGAAAAGCCTCCTACGCTTAAAGCATCGCAGGTGCTTCCTACTAAACTCTTAAAAGGAAACGGTTTTGAAGTAGGGGAACAGGTGCTCAACGATGGCTACATGAACACCTATATTCTTAAAACTGACTACGGCACTCTCAAAGTCCGTGGCACTTACTATCTCGTGAAACGTATCACCGAAGTAGAACCAATCCGCTACCTTGATGAGAACTATGGGAGTCTGACCGTCGCTGCAAAAGGAGTCGGGAATACTGCAAAAGGTATTGTGACAGGGCCAGTAAAGGGCGCACAGAAGCTCTACGATCATGTTTCAGATACGGATAAGCTTAAGAAAACAGCGAAATCTATCCCCGGTGGAATAGTTGGTATTTTTCAGGTTGCGGCAGATGGAGTAAGCGCTGCCGCTGACTTTACGTATGAGACAGGCAAGTCGATTGTGAGTTCTGATACTGAAAAGCGAGATCTACAGTTTGACAAAGCAGTCACATTCGTTGAAAAACACACGCTAAATTACATCGGATATAATGATGCTTATCGATCGCTTGCTAAGAGCTTGAAAGTGGACCCTTACTCTCTGAATACCATTCTCCATGATGAGATGAAAAGAGTTGCAAGCGTTGAAGCCACCGTAAAAGTCGGATCTAAATTTGCTCCCGGGCTTTACTCGATTCCGGGGGTAGGTGACGCCAATAAGTATCTTGGTTATGCAGAAAAAACCGCTACATACGAAGATCCTGAGGAGCTTGAAGAACTTAACCAGAAGATGCTCCGCACTCTTGGCCACGATGATGAATCAAAAGAGGAGAAGCTTCACCTTGAAGAGCTTTTAAAAAATGCCTCTTACTCTCCTCCAATGCGAAATGAACTAGCAGTAGCTCTAAAGAGTATGGAAAAGGTTACCAATATTGATACCCTTATAAATCAAGCTGCGAAGGTCAAAACACGAACAGTGGCAAACTTTTACCTGCAAGCCATATCGAAGCTAGCCGAGCAGCATAAAGTACTCACGTTTAAGCATATCGTTCCTGATCTTCTTTTACCTGCAGCAGTTTCAAATGCAGGAGAGCTCATTGTACCTTTACCAGTTGATCATCTCGTATGGACCCCTGAAGTGGCTCGCATATTTACGTACTTTAGAAAATCAGTGCTTAAGGCAGGCGAATGTGAGAGTGCGAAGGTGCTGCTTGCTGGGACAGTCTCTTCTCAGTGTAGAAAAGAGCTCACTGGCCTTGGGGCCAGTGAGATAATAGAAAAGGTAAAGTTTAACTAGCTCTTTTTCTTTTTATTCATGCGAGACATTTCTTTCTCGCTGACGAATTTCCATTTTCCGTCTTTCACTTCGCATGAAAAGCCTTTCATCTTTCTCTCATGTGTCTCGTCTTTTATCTTAATCGTATGCTCTATGTGACGGCACTCTCCAAGCGGAGTAGTTTTGTCACCAAGAAAGGTAACCTTTCCCGAATTTCCTGACTTCTCTCCCTTCCAAGTTGCTGATTCGCCAGCTTTCTTCCCGTTAAGTGATTTGCGAACGGTCTTTCGCATAAGTTTTAAATCTTCCTTTTCAAGGGGGGGGAGTGCCTTATTGTCTCCACGACCGGCCATCACAAGTGGTGCAGCTGCGGCGGTAAAAGAGCCAGTCAGGATTAAAATAAAAAGGCAAAGGGCAATAATAACAATTCTCATAAGTCCTCATTCATAGTTGTATTCACTCCCAGCTAACTCACACAGGTGAGGGAGATAAACTGGTGTAACGCAATACTAATGAACTACGACCAGAAGGGCCAGCATATCGTGCTAAAAAGCATCAGGCCGCCTCTTCGGGGATTGTCGTCTTATTCCCATCGCGCATCGCGTGATAAAGAGGAGAAAGAATTTCTACTCCTGCCTTATTAAAGGCGTCCATAACGGATGCAATAAGCTCTGAGCGAACTTGAAGAAGCTTCCGGGGCCTTTTCGTGTAGCAAGTAAGCTGGTAGCCGACTGCCGAGTCACCAAGCTCTGTTTGAAGAATGACAGGCGCCGGGCGCTGTTCGACGCCAGCTGTGTTCTCAGCTGCCTTAAGAAGGAGGTCGTGCACAAGCTGCCACTTTACATCATAGCCAATAGTAACTTCGACACTTAAACCAACACCTCTTGAAGATGCATAGCTTGAATAATTCGTTACTTCGCCGCTTAGCACAGTCAGATTTGGAATTGTGACACGTTCGTTGTATCTCGTTACGACACGAGTCACTACGAGTGAATAGTCAAGGACATCACCAGTGATATTCCCAATCTTAACTCGGTCACCTTTTTTAAATGGCTGCATAAAAGTTAAAACAAGCCCGGCAACAAAATTCCCTACTGCAGACGAAGAGCTCAGGGAAACAAGTAAAGCTAAGAATCCTGCTATTACCTGAAACTCAGCATTGTCCGATCCGGGAAGGCGCCTAAATACAGCCACGATAAAGAAGACAATAACGACTAAACGTAGGATATGGTAAACAGACATCGCAGACTCAGCAGGAAGCCATGTAAGCTTTATCTGGTTTTCACTTACGGCTTCGCTAAAGAAGCGCATAAACTTTAAACAGTACGACGTAATAAAGAAGTAAATTGCAATAGCCAGCAGATCAGGAAAAGAAGCAAGGAGAGCAAAACCAACATCTTCAAGAGGTCCCGTTATGTATGCAAACACAGCTTCGCTCACTGGCTCTGCACGAGGGAAGAAACTACACGCTATAGGTACGTAGACGACGATAACGAGGCAATAAACGAGTATCTTCACGATCCCGATTATGAGACCCGTGAGATTCTCAAGCGCATGCGAATGCGCACTAACAAATCCCTCAAGCGCCTCTCCAGCAAGCGATAGATGCTTGCGAACAGCTTCACGAGCGATCGATTCTAGCCAAACAAATACTCTTCTTACCGTAAAAATAATACCGGCAAGTAATCCGTTAACAAGAAGAAGCTCAGCAATAAAAACAGCAAGAGATACTGGAGCAACAGGGCCATCGGCCGCCCCGCGAACTTCAAGCCCAATCCAAATTATTACGCTAAATGCAGTGAGAACGAGACCGAACTCAAGCACATGAAAAGAAAATATTCGAGATTTTGAGCTCTTTTTAACAGGTGGTTTTGATTCCTCAGAGTTATCCGACATGCTCCTATCCTACCGTATGATTTTGGCAGGTTATAGCACTAAACTCTCAGAAATGAAAAAAGGAACTGCTGGAATAATAGCCAAAAGGCTGGTGGACAATCTGCCCGACCAGCCTTTTATGGAAATAGTAGAATGGATTAGCTATCAAGCTTTGTGATTTTAGACCCCTGTAGTGAGACGTCCGCCATCAACCCCTCTTTACCATAGACATAGGCTACAACTGGTTTATTCATAGTTGTAGTCGTGTTAATGCTTCCTTCCTTACCTACGTTGGCAACGGTAACAGAACCATCAACACCGATCTCCCAGCCTTTACTTTCTTTAAAGTCCTTAAGAGCTGTGTCAGTGTTAAATGTAAGGATAAGCGACTTGGTTTCAACTCCAAGTTGAGCTCCAACCGAAGCAGCTTTGGTGCTGTAGTATTCAACTATCTCACCATCGACAACGAGTGCGCCTTTACCGTATTCACCACCAATTCCGATACCGGCTTTGGTAACTTCAGGAAAGATAAGATAGCCCTTAGCAGAGCTTAGGATATCTTCACCATCTTTCATTTCACTTTTAAACTTCATAGTGGCATCTGCAATCTCTTTATCGAGATCTGGACGTGGTTTTGCAAAGCTTGTAGCTGGAATGCAAAGCGCCATTAGAGAAAGAATGGCTAAAACATAAGTTAATTTTTTCATAGTTCTTCTCCTTTCGGATGATTAATGAACCCACTCTGAGGAGAGTGAATTTGGGCCGATTATAGGCGGCAATTGATCAGAATCAACAAAAAAAGAAAGTGCCAAAAGGCAAAAGAGAGCTCATCTGCTATCTCCCTAAGATCATACTATGATGTTCATCATACTCTTAAAGTAACCCAAATAGAGTGGTAAAAGAGTCGGATTATTACACGCCATTCTACGTAATCCAGCGTATTACTTTAATCGCCTTTAAATTGCATATTAAAGCCTGCAAACACCTGCCACTGCGGCCACGTTGCACCCTCATCAGCAACTGAGTATTGAGGCTCAATAAACAGATTGTATACAGTCTTTCCTCTCGCAAACACCTGACCAACACCTAATCCCAAAGGCAAAGAGTAATCATCAGTCTCGATATTATAAGGAACAACTCCCGTACTTCTTAGATACGTTCCACCACCTAATTGATAAAAGAGAAAGGGCTGAAAAGAGGCGAGATTCACATCCTCTCGGCTATCGGTTCCAGCGAAGCTTGCTGCCCATGTAAGCAAATAACCAAACTGAAATGTTTTTGAGTTTGCGTTAAAGTAAACGTTAGCTAACCCTGTTGACCATTTTTCGCTACCGACAACATCATCCGTAGCAGTTGGTATATTCACCTGCGGGCCAAGTCCAAAGCTTACACCGGGACTACCTGTATCAAAGAGGTTCGCCGCAAGAATATTTACATCTCCAATCCCGGTCTCCGTTGTTCCGCCAGCACCAAAAGGATACGAATTGACTGGCAAACTCGCACGGATAAGCCAGCTTGTTTCTGCAACGCTCACAGGTTGTGCATATCGTAACCAAAACTGATTCCCGTCTTTTTCTGTCCCTGTGAACTCACCAATATAGTAGTCATGTAAACTGACAGCTTTCATATTTGCTATAGGGTTGTTCGCCTGTGCTGAGTCATCAGCAAATGAAATCTGACTAAAGAGTATGATCAGTAAGGGGATAGAAATGAGATGAATGAGCCTTGTTTTCATATGTCCTAGCTACTGAGAAAAAGGAATACACATACGACAAAAATATCAGAACATTCATATCAGATACTCATTGGGATAACGAGAACATTCGTGCCCTCAGTTACTCATCATCAACAATATTCCCAATCCGAGAAGAGATAAGATCTTGTTCTACTTCATATGCTTTCTGACACTGCTTACGACCTTTCAGCTCCTCAGTTTCCGCGCCGAGAATAAAATTCGCTGTTCTACCAAGAGCGCCAAAAGCCGCTCGGGCAATTCCTTCTGTTGTATCAGCAGCTGAAGCAACGGTGCCACTTACACTGGGGGTAAAGGTCGGGGAACTCATCGCCCCCACCATACGAAAGGGAGGAATAAGGCTTGTAAGTGATGGATTTTGCGAATTAACGTGAAAATTGTACTTCACTTTCTTTTCAGGAAAATCAAGCTTTCCTTCAGCGAAGAAAAAAACCTCACCTAGCTTAAGCACGTGTTCCCTTGATCTTGCAACACCGTCCTTTACATTGAAGCGAAAGAGCATGCATTCAACCTCCTCTGCTTTCTTCTTTCGAAAGATCGGATCTACGATTTGAAGCAGACTTCCAGAAGTGGAGCGGATAGTAGAACTCGTAATCTTGCCATTCTCAGAGTTCACTTCAAGAGTTCCATTAAGACCTTTTACTATCTCTGAGAGATACGACCCGCTACTTTTGAAATCGAAGACAATATTAAAGTCACCATCAATAAGTGACTCACCTCCTGAAAGTTCCATGATCGGGTTAACCTTAAAACCTTTCCCATCAAGTGCAACTTCAAAATCCCCCTCCCCGAGAGTCATCTGTGAGGTAAAACTCCCTCCCAATGCGTCAGCGTTAAACTTCGGAAGACGTAACACGCCATCTTTAGCATGCGCTGAGATCTCTGCGCGATCTAATTCAATACCAAGGAATGTTGTAAACTCTTGAACACTGAGATCGATATCGGCATCAAAGGCCTTAAAGAGATCGTGAGGCATACGAGGCTCTGTCTCCTCGCTCTCGGTATCATTCTCTGATTCTTGATTCGCACGGAGGAGTCTAGGAAGGTCCAGCTTCTTACTTTCCAAGCTAGCTTTAATATGAAGAGGCGATAATACAAGTTCGATATCGCCGGTAAGGTTACTGTCTTCAATTGCTATGCTTGTGTTCTTAAATTGAAGACTTGGCGATTCCCCACCCTGATAAGCAATATCGCTTTTAAACGTATAATCTTTCCAATCAGGAATACTCGTCTTAAGCACTCTATTGAGATCGGAGAAACTCTCACCAGTAGCTTCAAGGTGTGTGGAAAGCGTTCCATCATGCTGAAGCTTTCCGCTAGCATGAATATCCAAGGCGTCTTTCTCAATGCGCACATTAAAATCCAATCCTCCATCGTTTATGAAGACCTGAACTGGACTTGATGTACCTGTAACCGAAAAGGGAGAATCTGAGATGCTAACAGAAGAGACGAGAGTATGTTCTTTATCACCAAAGAGATGACCGGCTTTAAGCTTTTTAAAAAAGAAGTCTCTTGAATCGTCACCATCTCCAAGCGTCAGCTTGGTATTTCTAAGTGTGATGTCATCAATAGTTGGAAGTCGGATAGGGCCCGAGGACATGTCTTGCTCTTTCTTTTTTGATCCTTTGCTGAAAGTTGTATTAGAAGCACCCTCTTGATTCGTAGCTATTTGTATTGAGACGTCAGAGATTTGAACCTGGTAAATATGGTAGTCACCCCTAAGATTCTTCCAGAGCGGGGCAGAAACGCTTAGCGCGCCAACGGAGAGCATTTTATCCCGTGTGAGTCCGGAGATATTTGCAACTGAAACGTCGCGTAAAGTTACAGCAGGCAGTGGAAATACCCTTAAGCTTACGGGGGCACCAATACTTACCTTACGCCCGATTGAATCACTGAGCTTTCTTTCTAGAGTTCCCCTAAGCCAGTTTGTCGATACAAGAAGTGGCAGGGCAGCATAGAGAAGCAGTACAAACGCGAAAGGCAGGAGGAGCCAGTAAAATACCTTTCTGCGTTTATACGTAAAAATTCTCTGCATGAGCTACTCCAAGGGTCATACTTTCGCGTAGACCGATGATATGGCAGGCCGGGACAAAAGCAAAACTTTTCAGCAGCACTAGCTCAGGATTTCATAGGTAATTTGCTCTACATGTGCTAGCTTCTAGCTGATTTAGGTCACTTCCTTAAAAGGACTTCTCATGAAAACAAATATCATCTCTCTCTTTACCATAGCAGTAGTACTCTCTCTGGCTCTTCATCCCACTTCAATGGTGCAAGCAGACACGATTAAAGATGCGCTTAATGCCGCAGGAAACGCTGCGGAATCGATTGGAAACTCCGTAGCGGACACCGCAGGAGCTGTCGGTAATTCAATTGAAAATACTTATGATTCCGTTACTGGTGACCGGACTCCGGCTATGGTCCGCAAAGAGGTTGATGAACTTGAGCCAACAACTCTTTCTCGGCTTTTTCGTGAATACCCTGAGACTAAAAAGGTATTTAAAGACATTTATGGTTACGCCATCTTTGACTCGAATAAGAAGGGCCTCATGATATCTAGCTCTAGTGGGGTTGGGGTGGCTGTTCAGAAGAGTCCCCAGCGACGTACGTACATGCGAATGGCTTCTCTAGGAGCTAGCATTGGAGGGGGAATACAGTACTTTAAACTTATATTCTTTTTTGAGAACAAGGCCTCTTATGACTCCTTCATTAACTCCGGCTGGGAGGCGAAAGGAGAAGGCGATATGGTTATGGGAAAAGACTCGCTCTCTACTGGTGTACGCTTTGTAGATGGGAAAGCTATTTTCGCCTTAAACGATACTGGTGTAATGCTTGGGGCAAATATTTCGGGAACTAAGTACTGGAAAGATCAGAAGCTTAACACTACAGGATAGGGTCCTCAGGCTTCACACCGACCAGTCTCAACCGCTGTCTCAATCTGAGCACAGAGGTTCCGCTCTATTTTCTTCTGATTGTCGATTCAATCTGCTATAACCGCGTCAGCCGTTAAACCTATTAAGTTAAGGAGAAGCCATGAGCCATAACCTAAAACCTCTTATTGTAGCACTATCCCTCTTTGCAGGCTCTGCGAGCATCTGTCTTGCTGAAGTTCCACCTCCGGTAGAAGAGCTTTACGTCGAAAGCCAAAACGAAGAAGGCCCACTCAAACGTAAAGAAGTAGGAATCATAAAAGTCACTGCAACGATACAAAAGCTAGATAAAGACGATAGAGTTGCAACGCTCTTACTTCCAAACGAGAAGGAGATAACGCTTAAAGTTTCTCCAATGGTGAAGCGTTTAGATGAGATTAATGAAGGAGATCAGGTACAGGTAAAATACCTTGAATCACTCGCATTTGAAGTCAGAGAGCCGACTGCCACAGAGAAGGAAAATCCGAGCAAAATGGTAGTAGAAGCAGCTAAAAAGTCCGCTGAACTTCCTCCGGGAGCCGCAGCTGCAGTCGTGGCACACTCTATTGTTGAGATCACTGGCATCGATATGGAAAAAGAGATGGTGGAATTTAAGTTCCCAAAAGGTGACGTATACACCATGAAGGCAAAGGTTCCGGAGAATCTTAAAAGAATTAAAGTTGGTGACACCGTAGCAGTTACCTACGCTGAAGCTATGGCTGTAGAAATTGAGCCGATGAAGAAAAGCTCTTAGGGAATTAATAAGTTGCGGCTACGCGGAGTAACTCAGGCGAGCGAGGAGGTGTTAGATGTTCTTGTTTTTACGTATTGTTCTTCTCATCCTTGTCTGCGTAGTCGCTGCTTATCTTACTATTTGTGTCTGGCCTACTCCTGAGTATGTAGCATCTGACAACTTTCCGCGTGATTACGTTAGCGCGCGCAAGCTCTTTCTCTCACGCGCGACCTCTCAGGGGGCCGATCTCTCTTCTTACGCCATTAAAGCTCGCGGCCCTAACAACGAACAGCTTACTATCGACATCGCGTGGTTTGGTACCAAAAATCCAGACGAGGTACTTTTACATATCTCTGGTACTCACGGCGTCGAGGCCTTTGCCGGGAGTGCTATTCAGAGTGAGATTTTAAAGTCGCCGGTAACACCTCCTGAAAATAAGGCCATTATTTTCATACACGGCTTAAACCCATACGGCATGGCTCACTTGCGGAGAGTGAATGAATCAAATGCCGATCTGAATCGCAACTTTGTTCTCAACCCCTCAGGCTTTTCAGGGGCTCCTGAGTCATACCGTAAGATCGAAAGCTTCCTAAACCCGAATTCCGCCCCTACGAAAATTACGGCATTTATTCCTCTAACACTCTACAACATTTATCAGCACGGCTTTACCACCCTGAAACAAGCGATCGCCGGCGGTCAGTACGAATATCCTAAAGGGATCTACTACGGTGGTAGCAAGATGGAGGAGAGTCTTGTCTTTCTAAAAGAATGGATGGAAACCCATCTTAGCTCAGTTAAGAAACTCCACGTTATTGAAGTACACACAGGCCTAAGCGAATACGGGAAAGATGTTCTGTTCTGGCCTCTGTCCAAAGATCATCCACGCACAAAAGCTTACGAGGCCGCCCTCGGGGAGAGCCTCGATTCCGACGCCCCAGACGAAGGTGCCGGGTTTAAAACTCCCGGAGATTTACAGAATGCGGCTCCAGAAGTTTTGCCTGCCGTTGAAGTAAACTGGGTGCTTGAGGAATTCGGTACATATGGCCCCGTAAGAATGCTCTGGGCGCTTCGTGATGAAAACAGCTACCACCACTATGGGAAAGCAGACGTCTCCCATTGGAGCAAGACAAACCTTCAAAACGCATTCTGTCCTCCCGATAAAGAGTGGGAGCAGCTGATACTTACGCGTGGCGTGGAACTTTACGGTAAGTTTTCAGCACTCTTGAACACATCTCAATAGAGCGGCCAAGGAGAAATAAGATGCCCTTTCTTGTATTAGGTTATGACGGTGAAGACGATAAGGCTCTCGATCGTAGGCTTGCTGTACGTGACCAGCATATCGCTCTTGGTGACAAGATGCTTAAAGAGGGTAAGGTCCTCTACGGAGTCGCTATGCTCGATGACGACGACAAGATGATAGGATCTGTCTACATTGTAAATTTCGAAACAAGAGCCGAAGTTGATGATTGGCTTAAAACTGAGCCTTACGTGATTGGGCAGGTCTGGAAGAAGATCGAGATTACCCCGTGCAAAGTCGGCCCAAGCTTTTTAAACCTCGGAAGCAATCCAACCTCATAGAACATTGTTATACCTATATATTTCTTGATTTCACTCCCCTAAGCCTATAGTTTTACGGTTGAGCTTTTTGTGCGTTCTTGCGTGAAACATCCTGCATCTTAACAGGCACAACTAGCTTATTACGGCACAACATTTTTAAGGGGGTGTCCTATCACTACTACTAAAAATACTAATCAGGCATTCCTCGGACAGGGATCTAAAGTCGTTGGAAATATTACTTTTTCTGGACCTGCGCAGCTCACTGGAGTGGTAGAGGGCGAGATTGAGGCTAAAAATTTACTGGAGATCGGCGAAGGCGCGGAGATTAAGGCTACCATCAAGGGAGCTGAGATCATAGTCAGAGGCACCGTACATGGTGACATCTACGCCAGCGGCAAGCTCTCACTTATCCAACCTGCAAAGGTATACGGAAACATTCAGAGTTCTAACCTCAAGATAGAGGAAGGGGTGGTATTTGAAGGGAGCTGCAGCATGAGTAAAGGCGCTGATAGCACTCTCACCCTGAAAAAAGGAGGAGCTGCCTAATTTCAGGATAGCTCGCCCTCCTTCACACTTCCCGCCACGCTACCAACTTCAGTGATCCTAAATATCATCGCGAAAGTTCTCACCTTTTCCTAATGAGAGTGGAGAAAAAAACACCCGCCAAAACTTGAAAAATCATTGCACACGAAGTATGACTTTAGTGTAAAAATTCTGCGATTTTATCACGTTAATCTAAGCATACGAGGTGTTACGATAGACCCGGTAGAACCATCAACATTAGAGTCCCTTCTCGCTGTTTTCGACCTGACCATGACCGATTTTATTGGCATACTTATCTGTGCCCCGGTCTTTTATCTCTACACTGTCATTGCAGGGCGAGTTCTTTTTAAACCTTACCTAGATCTTTACGAAGAGAGGGAGCGCTCAACTACAGGCGCTGAGGGCAACGCAAGAGGCGCGCTTGAGGAAGCCGCTAAGCTTGAAGCACAGTATCAAGACGCTTTCACAGATGCTCAGGTAGAAACTATGCGCGTTAAGATGGACAAGCTTGCCCAAGCCCGAAAGGAAGCCTCAAGAATTGTAAGCACTGCTGAGAACGACGCGCACGCCAAAATCGTAGCTGCTAGGGCAGAGAACGATAAAAGAGCAGAGCAGATTCGTTCCGACCTAAAGAGTGACGTTGAGAAGATCTCAGATGAGATCGTTTCTCGGCTTAAGAAACCTGTAGAGATTTCCCTGTAACTATTATGAAAAGAATACTTCTCCCTCTTTCGATACTCCTTCTTACTGTAGCATTGCCGACAACCACACTGCTTGCCGCCGAGAGGCACGGGCCTCCATCATTTGAGCACACTCACAAATACTGGACGCACTTCATCGCATTCGTCCTGTTAATGTACTTCTTGCTAAGAAAGCCTTTTAACGAATTCTGGGTATCGCGAGCAGCAGAGATTGAACACCTCGCGACAGAAGGAGAGCGCAAGCTCGCAGAAGCCAATGTCAAATTAGCTGCAGCAAAAGACCAGCTCGCCGCTCTACAGAGCGACATCGCTAAGCTTAAGGAGCGTGGCGCGAGCGAGGCTGAGAACGAATATCAAGCTATCCTGTCTGAAGGAACCGCGCGATCAGATATGATTGCGGCTCAGGCAGATACAACCATTAAGTCCGAAAAGCTTCAGCAAGAGCTAGAGCTACAAAATGAATTTGCTTCACAGGTTATCTCATCGGCTCGCCAGAAGCTCTCTTCGTCACTATCAGCGGACGAAGACAAAGCTCTTAGAGAATCAGTCCTTAAAGGACTCGGGAGCCTTCAGTAGGGTCAGATCAACGAACGTTTAGGGAAGGGAGTTACCATTGCACACAATAGACGGAAAAACAGCTAAGAGATACGCAAGATCGCTCCTTGATGTTGTACTCGCAGCAGGGCCAGATCAGGAAAAACTTGATAAGCAACTAAGTGCCCTAAGAGCATTCGCTGAGGCTTGGGGAGGCTCTGCAGAACTCAGAGAGGCTGTTCTCAATCCGGCATACAAAGCCGCTGAGAAGCAAGCTGTTGTTAGTGATATCGCTGCTAAAATTTTTGAAGACAAGTATTTCAAAAACTTTCTGTTGGTGATGTTTGAAAACAAGAGGCTGGGCGGTGTTAAAGAGATCGCGGATTCTCTTGAACTTCTCATTGCAGAGCTTAAGAATTCTCTGAGTCTTGAAATCGCCACTGCCACTGAACTCAGCGCTGATGAGAAACAGCAAATTGAGAACAAGATGCAGCAAGACTTTGGCTCACTCGCTACCGTATCTTGGAAAGTTGAGAGTGACCTCATCGGTGGAATGGTAGTGCGTGCAGGTGACAAGCTCCTTGATGGTTCAATCAAGGGCAACCTTGAACGAATGAAAGCACAACTTGCCGCTTAAATGATTTTTAATGAAAAGGAACGTAACCAATGACTATGAATGCAGACGAAATTAGTAAGATATTAAAAGAGCGAATTCAGGATTTCTCACCATCCGGCGAACTTCGCGAAACTGGTACCGTACTTTCCGTATCTGACGGAGTTGCCTTCGTTCACGGACTTTCTGGTGTGGCCCTTGGTGAGCTTGTTGAGCTCCCAAATGAAGTTACTGGTATCGCACTGAACCTTGAAGAAGACAGAGTTGGTGTCGTGCTCATGGGTGACACGAAGCTCGTTTCTGAGGGTGATACGGTTAAGCGTACAGATAAGATTGCGAGTGTCCCTGTTGGTGAATCTCTTGTAGGGCGCGTACTTGACGGTCTCGGTAACCCAATCGACGGAGCTGGTGACTTAAACACTACAGAAACAAGACGTATCGAGGTAAAAGCACCAGGTATCGTAAAACGTAAGTCTGTTCATGAGCCGATGCAGACAGGTATCAAATCAATTGACTCAATGACCCCAGTAGGTCGTGGTCAGCGCGAGCTTATCATTGGCGATAAGAAAACCGGTAAGACTGCTGTTGCTCTTGATACCATCATTAACCAGAAAGACACTGGTGTGATCTGTATTTACGTTGCTATCGGTCAGAAGAGATCTTCAGTAGCTCAAGTTGTTGAGAAGCTTAAGGAAGAGGGCGCTATGGACCACACTATTGTGGTTGCAGCTACCGCTTCTGAGCCCGCTCCTCTCTCATTCCTCGCTCCTTATACCGGATGCGCCATGGGTGAGTACTTCATGGACCAAGGCAAGCATGCTCTTATCATCTATGACGATCTTTCAAAGCACGCGGTAGCTTACCGGGCTATGTCACTTCTTCTTAGAAGACCTCCAGGACGTGAAGCTTATCCAGGTGACGTATTCTACTTGCACTCTCGTCTTCTAGAGCGTGCGGCAAAGCTTAGTGACGAGATGGGTGCTGGTTCACTTACAGCTCTACCTGTGATTGAAACACAGGAAGGGGACGTATCGGCCTATATTCCAACCAACGTAATTTCGATTACAGACGGACAGATCTTCTTAGAAACAGATCTTTTTAACTCCGGTGTACGTCCTGCGGTAAACGTTGGTCTTTCAGTATCACGGGTAGGTGGTGCTGCTCAGATTAAGGCGATGAAGCAGGTAGCAGGAACGCTCCGACTCGACCTCGCTCAGTATCGTGAGATGCAAGCTTTCGCTCAGTTTGGTTCTGACCTCGATGAAGCAACTCAGGCTCAGCTCGCACGCGGTGAGCGTCTTGTTGAGATCCTAAAGCAGGAGCAGTACAAACCACTTCCAGCCATTAAGCAGGTCATCTCTATATTTGCTGTAAACGAAGGCTTCTGTGATGACCTTGATGTTTCACAGGTAAGACCTTTTGAAGATGCTCTTCAGGCTCACATCGAAGTAAACCACAAAGATGTGCTAACAGAGCTCGGAGAGAAGAAAGCTCTTGATGACGAGATTAAAGGTAAGCTCAAAGATGTTATAGGCGCATTCCTTAAAGAATTTAAGGCTGGTCAGCTTGTTGCTAAAGG
This sequence comes from bacterium, assembly GCA_030431715.1. Lineage (GTDB taxonomy): Bacteria > Bdellovibrionota_C > UBA2361 > UBA2361 > RFPC01 > JAUIIO01. The sequence continues at coordinate 22,509 of JAUIIO010000017.1, read as the reverse complement.
AGCGTCTACAAATGGCACTGGCGCAAAATCATCTCAGGGTGGTGCTGCGCAAGGGAGTGGAGCAGCTGCTTAGTACGGTTATCATACTGAGATACACTTTACTCTAAAGAGAAGGAACAAACGTGGCAGGACTAAAGGACATTAAACGACGGATTCGGTCGGTTAAGAACACAAAGAAGATCACCTATGCGATGAAGCTAGTCTCTGCGGCTAAGCTCAGAAAGGCTCAGGACGCCGTAAAAGCGGCACGTGAGTACACAGATGCACTTGGTGAACTGCTCGGGCAAGTTCTCTCAGGAGATGTTGCTAACAATCATCCACTCATGAACGAACGTAAGGAGATCAAAAACATCATCCTACTCGTTGTTGGTGGCAGCCGTGGACTCTGCGGTGGATATAACACAAACGTGAATAAGAACGTTGAGCTTACTCTTAAACGCCTCCAAGAAAGCAATCCTGAGGCAAAGATTGAGTCAATCCTTATCGGGAAAAAGCCTGTTGAGCATTACAAGCTCATGAAGCGTACCCCACTTGATACCTACATTGAGCTTCCAGAAGATGCCAACAAATGGCCTATCGATGAGATCTGCGCAGTACTAGAAGGGAAGTTCTTAAACGAAGAGGTTGATGAAGTACATATGCTTTACACCCGCTTTAAGAGCGCGATGTCTCAAGATGTTATCAGTGAAAAGATACTACCTGTGAGCGCCTCTTCTCTTGGTGAGGTTACAAGCTCTACTGAAGAATCAGAAGAAAGCCAAGTAGAGGCTATTTTTGAGCCGTCTGCTGCTGCTGTTTTTGAAGCAATCATTCCAAGGGTCCTTCGTACAATGGTTCGTCAGGCCGGGCTTGATGCAAAGGCAAGTGAGCACGGAAGTCGTATGGTCGCTATGGATGCTGCCACAAAGAATGCTGGAGAACTCGCGGACAAGCTTACGCTTACCCACAACAAACTACGTCAAACGGCTATTACTGCTGAGCTCCTCGACATTATCGGTGGTGCTGAAGCAACGAATTAAAATTTTAAAAATGGAGAATAGGAATGTCTGAACAACACAGTGTAGTCGGAAAAGAAAAGGGTATAGGAAGAAAAGGGAAAGTCGTACAGGTACTCGGTGCGGTTGTGGATGTAGAATTTCCACAAGAATCCGGAATTCCAAACATTTACGATGCGGTCGTAACAACGAACCCAAATATTGACGATAAAGAGAACAACCTCACTATGGAGGTAGCGCAGCACCTTGGTGATAACCGAGCTCGTTGTATCGCCATGGACTCAACTGAAGGTCTCGTACGTGGCCAAACCATTATTGATACTGGCGCACCAATCTCAGTACCTGTTGGTGAGAAAACACTTGGTAGAATTATGGACGTTATTGGACGCCCTATTGATGAAGCTGGACCGATTGATACTGATACAAGATGGCCGATTCACCGCCCTACTCCAGAGTATGTTGAGCAGTCTACTCGTAAAGAGCTCTTTGAGACCGGTATTAAGGTAATCGACCTGCTCTGTCCTTACCTCAAAGGTGGTAAGATTGGTCTCTTTGGAGGTGCTGGAGTTGGAAAAACAGTTATCATCATGGAGCTTATTAACAACCTCGCAAAAGCGCACGGTGGATACTCATGCTTCGGTGGTGTAGGAGAGCGTACTCGTGAAGGAAACGACCTTTTCCACGAGATGAAAGACTCTGGCGTTATCGACAAAGCATGCCTCGTATACGGTCAGATGAACGAGCCTCCTGGGGCACGTTTCCGTGTAGGACTAACAGCTCTTACAGCTGCTGAGTACTTCCGAGACGAAGAAGGAAGAGACGTTCTACTCTTCGTTGATAATATCTTTAGATTCCTTCAAGCAGGATCGGAGGTATCTTCACTTCTCGGTCGTATGCCGAGTGCGGTTGGATATCAGCCTACGCTTGCAACAGATATGGGAGAGCTTCAAGAGCGTATTACTTCTACGAAAAAAGGGTCTATCACCTCTGTACAAGCTGTATATGTACCAGCGGATGACCTTACTGACCCTGCTCCGGCAACTACGTTTGCGCACCTTGACGCTCAAACTATCCTCTCTCGTGGTATCGCTGAGAAAGGAATTTACCCGGCCGTAGACCCACTTGATTCAACTTCTACTATCCTTGAGCCAGACGTTGTTGGTGATGAGCACTATCAGGTAGCTAGAAAAGTTCAGCTTACCCTTCAACGCTACAAGGACCTTCAGGACATCATCGCGATTCTCGGAATCGATGAGCTTTCTGAGGAAGATAAGCTGACCGTGGCCAGAGCGAGAAAAATTGAGCGATTCTTGTCTCAACCATTCTTTGTTGCTGAGCAATTCACCGGTATGTCAGGTATCTATGTGAAGCTTGAAGACACTATCCGTAGCTTTAAAGAGCTCGTTGATGGTGAGCACGACGATCTTCCTGAGCAGGCGTTCCTCTATGTTGGAACGATTGAAGATGCTCGGGCCAAAGCGGAAGAACTCGCGGCGAAAGCTAAAAAAGCTGCGTAACAACAAGATAGGAAAGTACTCATGGCAGAAAACGGCACATTTCGACTCAAAGTATTCTCACCGGCGGGCCTTGTACACGACGATGTCGTAAGCGAGGTTATCTTACCCGGTAGTAACGGCGAAGTGGGCCTTCTGCCTGAACACGCCCAGTACACGACGCTGCTTGGAACTGGGATCCTCTCTTACCAATCTGCCGGGGAGGGTTCTGTCGTCAGGCTCGTCATCTCTGAGGGATTTGCCAGCTATTCAGACGGAACCCTTACTATTCTCGCTGATAGCGCTGACCGCGATGAAGATATCGACAGGGATCACTATGCGGACAACCGTACTGAGCTATCAAAAACTCTAGAAGAGGGCTACAGCGAAGACCCCGAGTGGAAGCTCGCCAGAGTAAAACTTAGCCGCATAGAGGCAATCGACCAGCTCATAAGCCACTAAGCCCGCCGCTCATCACCCCTTTAGAGTGCCTATCGTCATTGCGAGGAGCTGAGGCGATAGCCGAACGACAGCCTGTCGTCCGTAGCTTCACGCGAAGGATGGCGGCAATCTCCATGCCCGTGCTACAAATTTCTATTTGAAGCACGGGGATTGGCACGCCGCATCGCAATGACAATACTTTAAGAGTTCTAATCCCCTCACTTTGTACACTCTGTAAGTTCTGTGTTTTTACTTTCTTTGGCGCAGGCGCTGCTCATTTTGATTGCCAAACCTATGGTTTCACTACTAAACACAGAGGACACAGAGGCGCGTTGCTTCACAGAGGATGGAGCCTCTCCTTTCTATATTATGAATCGAAGGCTTTGTGGTAGAGGCGGCCGTACATCGTGTAACTCATTGGCACTGTCCAGATAAGGCCTATAAACAGCGGTATTGCTGAGATAACCATAATAATCGACATCAATAAGAACAGAAAAAAGTAAGAGAACCAGTTTGCGGTTACTGTTTTTCTTGAGGTCTCTAGAGCATCCCAAACGCCCAGCTTCTTGTCGTACACCAGAGGAAGAGCAAACATATACGATACCGCAAGGTAAATTCCGGGGAGGATCAACAGAACAAGACCTATCACAATTAAAATCATCATAAGTATTGAACAGAGGGAGATCGATACAATACCTCCCATGGTATCAAAAACACTTGTCGCCTTAGGGCTATTACCACGGGCAAACTCGATTGCGATGATAAAAACCCCCACACCGATTGCGCCGCTTACAAGGCCAAAGAGGATATTTACTATCTGTCCAACAGCACCGGCAGTCTCAGGGGAGCCAAAAAGGGCATAGTGGACTATTCCAAGTATGAATTGCGTGAGAACCAGAAAACCGATAGCCCCCCAGAGCGTAAGCTTTCTCCCTGAGCTATCTTGCCAAGCGGAATTGAGTTCTTGTGAAATACTTATCGAAGAGGGAACTGTTGCAGTGGGTGCATTCACGAGCATCTCCTTTGTAATGGTCTCAGTAAATTATAGCCCTGAATATCTCCCTGCAGGCAAGAGGGGATGTTTCCCTATACTCACTTAGGAATTAACCGCACTCTCATAGGCAAAGAAACCCGGCAAAGTTTGTTCAATAGTATCAGTATGTAAGTGCCCGTTACAGCCAGCTTCCTCACTTTCGAGTTCATACATCGGAAAGTAGTCACCGCTAAAGGAGATAATTGTTGCCGGGTAGTCGTTGTCACGAAGAAGGCTTGTAACACTGTAAGCATCAAGAACTGGAAGATCGGTATCTACAAGGATAAGATCAAACGGCTCTCCTTCACTCAGAGCATTCATCGCCATCTCAAAACACTCCCGACCGGCAAGGCAGCATTCAACCGTATCGGCCCACCGCCTGAGGAAGCGTGAGAGCCTTCTCCTTAGACGCGGGTCTGCAGTACCTACAAGTACCTTACCGAGAATTTTTTGGGGGGATGACTGAACACGTCTTCGAGCAAACGTGCGTGAGGGGTAAAGGAATCTGTTCATTGTTGGCACCTGTTTATTAAATAAGAATTCTTACGTACTTCTCTATGTGCTTTCATATACTACACAGTGACTACGGTGGACTGCTCACATCCATCTAAGCCCTGATAAAGTATAGCCTCCGTAAAAAGAGCTGAAAGACTCCTCAGATTAACCAACACCAACAACAAAAATATAAAGAACAATTGCTGCGCCCGGCAGAGTCGAGCACAACGGGCCATCATCAGTAGCCGACACTCTATTATCCCGTGAAAAAAGTGAATGTCAAAGGAATTCGACCCTCATAGTCCGAACGTCCATTCTCTAACAGAATGTAAATATTTAGAGGTTTAAGCAAAATCGGCTGTTTCAGACACAACTTTCTAAAAAAACAAACGAATTAGCATTAAAGAACATTACATCAGCAGAGAAAATGAGCAAAAACATACTACCGATGACTAGGTCAGGGATCCCTGTAAAAGACACCTCAAGGAGCGTAACCTCACGAGAGCTTGCTATCTGCTCTCAGAAGAAGGCGAGGGAGCTCCTTGGCTTTGATACAGCATGGAGAATTAAGGTGCTTCCGCTCGCTGTTATCTGCGTGGCCAAGGAAAGACAATACCTAACTCTCGCAACCTCGCGGGCGATAGCGCACGAGGAACAACAATATATCAGATTTGAGACAGGTCTCGATCTTCACTTTATTCTCGTGCCCGAAGAGACTCTAGAAGAAGCCCTCCTTGAAACATACAAAGGAAATACTGACTATATTCGGAAAACGGCAAAGAAGCTTATAAGTCTAGATGAAGAAAAGCGTATAAGAAATACCCTCGAACCTTCCCCATCTTTACGGAACCTAAAGGGAATTCCCGCTGCTGTAGTAGAAGTTCTTGAGCATGCGTTTGCGCGAAGAGCGAGCGATATCCATCTAAGACCTGTTAGAGGAGGCGAAGGAAAAATACTGTTCCGAATTGCCGGTGAATTTATTGATAGCGATGCCCCCTTACTTCCTAAGAGCACCATGCTACAGCTCTTAAACAGAATAAAAGTCCTATCGAATTGCGACATCTCAAATAAAAGAACTCCACAAGATGGCGCATTTGAAATTGAGCTTCACGGAAAACTTCGTACTATCCGAGTAAGCATTCTTCCGACCCTAAACGGTGAACAAGCTGTTCTACGAATCTCCTCACAAAACGAAATCATTCCATTTCACGATCTTAAACTCACGTCATTTGCGCAAAATGCGCTGCTAAAAGAAACAGAGAAAAGAGAAGGGGGCATATTTCTCTGTGGACCAACAGGAAGCGGAAAAACCACACTCCTCTATGCTCTACTCCAGAAACTTCAAGGTAGTGGCTCAAATATAATCACACTAGAAGATCCTGTTGAGCGTTCTTTACCCAACACAACACAGGTCCAAATAAATCCTCAATCGGGACTCGACTATACTGAGACGCTTAAAACAGTACTGAGGCAGGACCCAGATATCCTTCTGCTTGGTGAAATTCGAGATAAAGAGAGCGCAGAGGCTGCGATTCAACTCATCCTAACCGGACATCTTGTGCTCACAACGCTTCATGCTCGTACCGTTATTGAGATCTTTATGCGACTCAAACACTTTGGAATTCAAAACTACGATCTCCTTCAAAGTGTCAATGTTCTTCTTTCTCTCAGACTCCTACCGGCACTGTGTGATAACTGTAAAGTCATAGACCTCCAATCGAGTAGAGAATTCAATCAGAGAATCTATCAGGCATCCGGCTGTCCTGAATGCCACAATACAGGATACCGTGGGCGTATACTCTTAACAGAAACACTCATATTCGACGATGAGATAAGGCAAGGATTTCAGAACGGCTCAGGAGCCTATCCTTGCTTTAACAGCTCGAACTATCAGAGTTTCTCCTCAGCCGCGCACGACCATATGACCTCTGGATTAATAGATAGGCTATCCGTATCAAGATACCTCTGAAAATACGAGCTCCTACGTTTACGCACACGATAGGTGCAGATATACTGCTGTATATGAAAACTTCGACTAAAAACAGTCTGCTCGAACGTAAGTTTCTCAGAAAGACACTACAAGAGATAGTAACCGTAGAAGAAGCTATCGCAACTTCACCCAGCACCTCTCTGATCGAGGCCCTCAGCATTATGTGCGACAAAGGGATCGGAAGTATTCTTATTACTGAAGGGACGAAGCTAGTCGGTATTTTTACCGAACGTGATCTTATTAAGCGCATCGCCTGTCTCACTCATCCGCCTGAAACGTTCTCTATCCGTGACGTTATGACTCCGAACCCTGAGACATTGCCGATTCGCGCGAGCGTTGCTAGGGGAGTACACGCGCTCTCTGTTGGAGGATATCGGCACATTCCCGTCACCGAGAAAGAAGGCGCACCTCTTAAGATCTTCTCAGTAAAAGACATAATTAAATACATCCATGAACATATCACGGTCGATATCGTGAAGGCCGATTCAAAGCTCCAAACTGGTGAGGGGGAGGTCGATATGTTTTTCTTTGACGATCTCTCAGTGATAAAATGCCCGGTCCCCCCGACCATCTCAGAATCAAGTACTCTTGAAGAGGGGATGCAGAAACTTTGTAGTACTTCAGGTGGATGTATTGTTGTTCAAAATGCAAACAACCGTATTTCTGGGATTTTCACTGAACGTGATTATATGAAAAAGGTCGTTATTAAGAAACTGAACTTGCAGACAACCCGGATGTCTGAAGTCATGACACCATCACCGAAAACGCTCCTCATAAACTCTAGCATTGCGCTTGTAATTAATACTTTTGCAGAAGGTCACTTTCGACATATTCCGATTGTAGACAGCAATGAAACCCTTCAGGGGCTTCTTTCCGTTAAGTATGTCTTTCAAATGCTTGCAGAGCGTATTCTGACAGATCTCACTCCTTAATATGAATAATCACCACCTGCCACTTCGACCTAATGTATGTATGCTTGTATACAATAGCGAGGGACGTCTCCTTCTTGGTGAGCGCGCAGGCGCTACGAATGTCTGGCAATTTCCACAAGGTGGCGCCGAGCCCGAATTTTCTCTCGAAGAAAACGTTTTACGTGAACTTGAAGAAGAGCTCGGAGCAGATCGGAAACTCTTTTCAATCACAAAAAAACTCCACGCGACTCATGAATACATCTGGCAAGAGGTACCGGAGTATTATGTCGACAAGTGGTCAGGTCAGAAGCAAACATTCTGGTTGGTCCAATTTCTTGGTAAAGATGAAGATATTAAGCTCGACCATGATGAGCTTATGAACTGGCGCTGGTGTACCACTCAGGAAGTAAAAAACCTCGCTGAGCCCAAAAGAATTGCAGGATATTTACAGCCACTAAGAGAATTTGAAGACTTTCTCCTCTTAAAAGACGAAACTCTCTGAGTCTACCTGAACTTGATCTTAACTTAACCTTGCACTAACGGAAAAATTCTTCGAGTATTTCCTTCTCATTTCATCGGAATTTCTCGCGGCCACGTAACAAGGTTAAGAAACACAGCAGCTAGCCCTGCATAAAGAACATACTCAAACTCACCCGTCTGTAGCGTGCACACAAAACAGAGAATGACTCCAAACTCTCGAATAACAAGCGTTATGACCTGTGCGGTAAAAAGTTCTCCAACCATAGGAGAGCGCCGTTCTTTCTTTGAGGCGGCTACACTCCTCTTGAGTATCCAAGAACGTAAAAATGCAGATATGGTAATCACTGCAATTGAAAGTGAACTTAAAATAGTAACAACCTGCTCATCCAAGTCCTCTCCTTCAGCAGGTATCGTATAGGCAACGTACATGAGAATTAAGATACTCATGGTAATAGCAAATGTTATCATGTGGATAACAAGTAGTGGCGATGCTTCAGAGGGAGATCCTTCTCTCATTTCACTAGTTTATTCAAGGGTTTATGGAGCACGAAACGGTTTTCGATCGACTTGCATCTTACAGTACAGGAGCCTTATAAGACAAGGTAGCGTGTTGTGACTGAACTAACGAACCATTTAACATATATCATTGCAGGTGTTGTAGGATGTGTTGTCCTCACCCAGCTCTTCTTTACGCTCTATCTCTTTAAAGCCCTCCGTGATTCTAATCGCGAACGGAGCAAGCTTCACACCGACATGTTTGGGCTTCTAAGAAAGATAGAAGGGCTTACTTCGAGTAAGCGTGAACAAATGCTTAAGCACTACGACGCAATTTTAGAAGACCTTACGCATCGTCTCCCACCGGCAATTGCGGCACAAGCCGGTGAGGTTATTTTTGATACCGAGAGTAAGATTCTTTCACGTCTGGCAGAGCTTGAGCCGAACCTTAAGGAAGATGCTCAGGGTATGGAAAAGATGGACCAGCTTATTAAGAGTATGGAAAATCTCGAAACTACGATTGTTCGTCTTACGGCAGATGCTGTTCAAAACATCTTTACAGAAAGTAGAAAAAGTCTTTTTGAAGAGAATGAGAAGATATCTTCTCTCGCAAACTCAGTTGTGACACAACGAGTTACCACCACATCACGATCTGACGCTCCTTATTCATAAATCTGACAAGAACACGCATAGATCGTCTCTATCTACCGTCATTGCGAGGAGCTGACCATTACTCTTAAGTACTCTGTTGATCTCTGATACTCTCAAACTCTACGGGCCATCCGGCAGGACGGGTTGCAAAGTATTAAATTCACAAACTTCTAATCAGTAGCAGGAGATCGGTGCAGGTTCAGATACGCTGTAATATCAGCTAAATCTTCATCCGAGAGATAATCAGCCGTATAGTACATCGGCTCCTGACTTACTGCTTGGCGAAGAAGAGTAAACGTAGGTCGTGATCGTTTCTCGTGACATCCTGTACAATACGCATTGAAGGTGGTTTGACCAGTAAATGCATTTGCTTGAATTCCTGTTGGTATCTCAAAAGTTTGAGTACCTAAGGGAGTAACATCTCCGCTTCTCTCAAAATAGCTATCCTGTGGTCCTTCTGGTGTTGGAGTAGGAGTAGCCTCACCACCACCGCCACCCGGCTCGCTTATCTGCTCACATCCCGGATCTGATGCTTTCTTAAGCTTGCGAAGATTACGCATCTGCTTTTTAGCTTTCGTATTTCCTGCTCGTGCTTTTTTCTTTTTCTTACGAATAAGATCCTTAAAGCTATTAAAGATAAAACTTCCGTCCTTCTCTTTCACCTTACCGGATTCGCCATCATAGCACTTAACAAGTACATCTTTTCCTCGATAGGAGACAGAGATCTCGTCAGCATCATTTGGCCCAATTCGCACACCAGCAAGAAGGTTGGTGTAAGACATCATGACTACACCAAATAGCATGTACTTTAATAACTTCTTAAGCGTGAACATAGATGTAACCTTTAGCTGAACTCCTTATCGCGAAAGTTACGAAAAGAGCGAGAGACTACTGGTCGAATACCCACTAGAATCAAGAATTCCTGAAGGCGTAAGACCAAGACCGGCAGAGATTATATTGTACCAGACAGTACGAGTATCAATCTCAGCGCCTCTAATGAATCTGTTAGAGTCTTGAATCTTAGAGTTCGTCGGGGCAGAATTCACCTGCCGTCCATTCACGCTTCCGCCCATAAGAAAACAAGGTGCAACTTCACCGTGATCGGTCCCCTGTGCACTATTCTCAAATGTACGTGCGAACTCAGAAAATGTCAGAATCATTACATCGTCCCAGATGCCTAAAGCTTTTGAGATCTCAGCAATATAACGCACTCCTTGGTTAAGCGGAGTAAGTCGGTTAGCCAAGTTTGTTCTTTCGTTACTGTGAGTATCAAATCCACCTGTTTCAAGGTAAAAGATATTAGTTCCGAGTACGTTTGAGGCCTGAAGCACTCTCATCGCATCTCGAATATCGTTTCCGAATCCTCCATTAGGTGGGTTAAATCCCACGTTAGGGAGATTTGAACCATCAAGAGTCTCACGAATCTCATCAGCAGAATCATCCATGTTTTTAATGGCATTTTTCACATAATCTCGTGAAACATTTCCAGCTTTTGTATCATGAGATGAGATCTTCTTTCTCTGAGCACTGAGCCACGTTGTCTCATCCTCACTCCCAAAAAGCTCTGTCCCATCCAGCCCACTTAAGCCTTCGAGTTGCCTCATCTGAGCACAAGAACCTTCAACGATAGGGTCTGATCCAGCAAATGAAACTCCACGAAAGAGAGAAGTTCCGGGAATGCGACAGGAGAGGTTGTTCAAAATACCATTCTTACCGTTTGGCTCGATACTTCCGGTCATCCACATCTGAGCAGCCATACTGTGCGAGCGGCTCGCACGTTGTGAAAATCCAACCTGGTTCATCAAAGCAAGATCTCCGTCATCAAACAGTTCTTTAAAGTAGGTAAGCGACGGGTGAAAGCCCTGATCAGCACCACCAGAAAGTGGTAAGGAGTCACCTGCACCATAAGAGATCGTAGGGTTTCTGTCTCGCCACGCACTTCCATAAATCGGTGCGATATTATAAGAACAACCTCCAGCTAGGTTAATGACAAAGAGATGCTTGGCAGCAGCGGACTGCGCTTTTGCATACTGAGTCATAGTAAAGCCTGGCGTTAAGGCGGTATGTATCGCGGCTCCGCAGGTTCCAGCTGCGGTAAACCTTAGAAAGTCTCTTCTAGATAGTTTGCTCTTCTTCATTTTTGCTCCTTTATCTAAACCGTAAATATTATCTCAAGTTGTATTCATCTGATGTTGCGAACAGCACCAAAAGGCCACGAACCTTATCCTCAAGGAGGTGCTCGTATGCATCAGGTGATGGGTCAAATGCCTCACGCTTGAGGAACTTTTCACCTTCAACACATCCAAAGAGATCATCTTCATTACCGTTACAGGTCTCGTAGTTATAATTGAGGTATTTAACAACCTCTTCAAGCTGTCTCGAATTAAGCTCTATTCCCATGAGTTCTGCTGTTGTAAGGGCAAGAGACTCTGCAGGACTGAAGCTCTCAGGAAGATCTTTGACGAACACTTCATAGAGACTATATTCCCACTCTTCAGGGAGGTTATTTCTCTCATAGTTCATCATATCGATGATCTTATTTCTTCTTTCGATAACAAATGCCTCACTAGCTGTACGTAAGTTATCCCAACCAAAGATCTGACCAGCGTTTCTATTTCCTGGCGAACATAGTAAGAATCCGAGATCATCCAGATTGTTACGCAGGTTCCGTACGCTATATGGAAACTCTGTCTGACGAAGGAATCCTATCAATAGCTCCATCGGTGACTTCACAAGTGAATTCTTGTTGGACTCATTAAAGAACTCTTGAGAAAGCATTATACGTCTCAATGCGTTCTTAAACTTACCACCATCTTTTTGAATATCCGCTGCGATAACTTCGATAGAACCTTCGCTTGGATTCGGAAGGAGGAACTCCTGAAGTAACTCTTCCGCAAAGTGGTAGTACGTTGCCGGATGACTGAGAATGGCATCTGCTGCATCTTCATCGTCAACAATGGTTTGTTGAAATGCAGTTCCCATAAATATGGTCTTCTCGCCTCCAACGAATGCATCAGGCACATCAACAGCACTTGTAAGTTGAACTGTTTGCTCTTCGCCATCTTCGTAACCAACGGTCACTGGCTGAGTGTTATATCCCTTACCTGTCAAAGCCAGAGCAAGTTGAGCGATATCGAAAGGCGTATATACTGCCTCGCCTTTGTACGTCGGGCTTGTTGTTGCAAGCTCTAGCCATTCTCGTGCAAAGTTCTCGTTCGGACTCTGTAAATTGTTAAATACAGAGTTTTCTCCAAGATCCAGATTCAAGTATGCAACGAGAGGATCGTCCTTCACTTCACGAATGTACTTAGCGTAGTCCATTGCCTTAGCAACACTCTCTAAGAACGCAAAGTGCTTGGTACGGAAATGGTATTGGCTATCTACAGCAGCTCCACACTGTGCTGCCATTCTCTCATCATGGAAGAGGTCTACGACTCGGTAAAAAACTGGGTTGCTGGTATGTTGACGCTTGTAAAGCATACCCTGGATGAACCCTTCGCTATCAAAGTCTGTAGGGTCGTTAGGATTACACTCTTGGTTGTCATCATCTGGATCATCATCAAAATACAGCTCTTCACGCTCAAGATACTCATCACACTGAATATCAAGCGCGTCAGCTTCTACTGAAGGCTCGTCCTGCCAGGTAAGAAGTCTCTCGACGGTAGCTGTAAGACCTTCGCTGACAGCTCTATTAAGATCAGCGCGAGAGGCTCCATAGCCAAATCGAGTGTATAGTCTCTGAGCCTCAGCAATTCCAAACTTACCGGTATAAGGTGTAAAATTCGCAGCTGGCTTAGCCGGGTTCTCTGTGTTTCCGCCTTCAAAGAGTTCAGTACAAGTATTTGCGCGCTCTTTGGCTGAGAGGTTTGTAATCTTTGATTGCATGCGCTCTAAGAGTGCCTGCTTTTTAGCGTTGAGCTCACCTTTTCGGTTCAAAATGCGGTTAAGCTTCTTGACCTTCTTCTGTGCTCTCTTAAGGGCCTTCTTCTGTTTCGCCTTTAGGCGGTAAACCTGAAAGAATGTTCCCTTTTTCTTAACGACAACCTTTCCACTTACAATCTTTCCTTTCTTATTCTTATAGCAGTCATAGCCATTTTCAGAGGAAAGGACCTCCTCATCAGCTTTGACCTTCTTTCTCTTACTGCGCTTAGCAGCAGACGCGTCAAACGGCATAGAGAATTGATAAGCGATAAAAACGAAAAGGAAGAGCGATATTTTAAATATTGTACGAACCATAATTAACCACTTTTTCTAATAGGCACTGTTGAAAGAAAAACTCCTAACATAGTCAGTGCAACTATCGTTCCAACATGAAAGACACGTTGAATATGAAATGTTATCGAATAAGAACTGTAATAATTGCAGGCAGATGTAGAACTCGAAGAACAAAACTACGAAAATTTCGCAGCCCCAGTACGAATACGTCTGGGTAGTTGAGTTCCTCTATCTAACAATCATTGCACAGCACTCCCCTAGTGCACTTCGACATGTACCTGTTCAAACTCAAGGAGAGATTTATTTTTACGAAACACCTACCCCCAAGCCCCTCTCATTACGCAAAGAGACTGGGCTAGAAGCGAAGGAGCAGAACACTTCCAAAAGAAATAAGATAAAATCTTGAATCAAGTTCGAGAGTTATGATACGTAGAGTCTTGTATATATCCAGATGCGCCTTATGATCTCCCCTAAAATCTCTTACTTCCTTACCCCACTAATCTTTGTACTCGCTTTTCAAGCCGTACTCGCACAGGAATCCCCATCACCTTCAGGGGCTAATGAAAGCAACAGCAGAATTAGCGCTACGCTTGATAGCCTTGAGGTAATTAATAAGTCCGAGCAGCGTATCCGGAACTCTATCCAAGAGCTTTCCGAGGTAGAATCGCCCAGTGATTCACAACGCAAACAGCTTGAGAGCTTACGAGAACGGCTTAACCAACTACAGCGAAATTTCACAGAGATTGCCTCCGGGATTTCTATAGCTGAAGTAGAGGAGGCTGAGGATAAAGAATTTAATTGGAGTGAGGAGCTTCAGACTCTCTTAGAACCTCTCCTTAATGAGCTGAAACGAGCCACCAGCCAACCAAGGCAGATTGATCGATACAGAACTCTCATCTCTGAGATTCAAGAAGAGATTGCTAAAACGAAATCTGGGCTAGAGAGCGTAGAAAGACTTATTGCGGCAGCGAGTGATAAAGCACTTCTTGCTGAACTTAAAGAAGAACAATCCCGCTGGAATGGGATTCTTCAACAAAATGAGACTCAGCTCTCAATCTTTGAACAAAAGCTTCAGCAACGTCTTGATAAGAGAAAATCACTTTTTCAAACCGTAGGAAGCTTACCTGACCTGTTTTTCCGCGGTCGCGCACAAAATCTCATAATTGCGATACTTGCAGTCGTTGTGTTCTGGATGATACTTGGCTGGATCCGTAACTTTTTGGGAAACAAGGGTCCATATCATCCTGATCAGAGAAGTTTTCAAGCAAGACTGTTCTATGTCTTCTACCTTTTCTTTCGAGGCATCGGAAGTATCATCATCTTTCTCTTGGCACTCTTTCTCCTCGGCGATTGGGTACTACTCATTCTTGGAGTGCTTGTTTTGCTCGGCGTCCTCTGGACATCAAAACAGCTACTGCCTCAATTTTGGACACAGGCAACGCTCATTCTCAATATGGGGGCTGTGCGTGAAGGAGAGCGTGTCGAATATAAAGGTCTTCCGTGGCTGGTTAAAACGGTAAACTTCTACTCTCACTTCACAAATCCTGTACTTGATAGTGGAACTATCCGTGTACCGATAAAAGATCTCGAAGATTTGCGCTCACGTACTTTTGACGAACATGAGCCATGGTTCCCAACAAAAAACGGTGATTGGATTATTCTTGATGATGGCGTGTACGGTAAAGTTACCTGGCAAAGCCTTGAACAGGTTCGTATTACAGAGTTAGGAGGTGCAGTAAAGACATATAGCGTTTCCTCATTTCTTGGCAATAACCCAAAAAATCTCTCTAATGGCTTTAGGGTTCGCATCACCTTTGGTGTTGATTATGAGCATCAGGCCATTGTTACTACAACGATACCAACAAAGCTTGTTGAGTACCTGAATGCTCGACTTGAGCAAGAGGACTACACTGATAAATACACTCTTAAGGTAGAATTCGAAGCTGCAGGGGCAAGCTCGCTTGACCTTGCAATTATAGCAGACTTTAAGGGAGATCTCGGATCAAAGTATCAGGTTCTTACAAGGCGCTTACAAACACTCTGCGTAGATGCATGCAATGAGTACGGTGTAACCATACCGTTTGCCCAGCTCAAGGTACACATGGCAGAGAACCCAACCTAGACCTTAACCTGCACCTATACCTGCTCCAGAGTCCACCATTAGAGCAAAGCCACTCTGTGCTCTCTGTGAGCTCTGTGTTTTATCCTTTCTATAGCGCGATCGCTGATCGAGCTGATTGCCGGGATTCTTAGTATAGATTACTAAACACAGAGGACACAGAGACGCTTCGCTCCACAGAGGGGCTATGACAGGTAGCAATCCTTTTAGTGCTTAATAAAGTTTCAATACGCATCGCTTTGTGTAGATTTGTATCCTATACTTAGCCTATGCAAAGTACCGCCGAAGAATCTGCCGTTTTATCTGCTGAACCAGTAGATAAAAAGATAAAACTTAAAGAGCAGCACTATCAGATTGCTGACAAGATTGGATATGCTCACTCCGTCACACCCGCCACATCACGAGTTTTAGCTGCGCGTGGTTTTACCGTTGGGGACAAGCTTACCAGCTACTTGCGTCCTACACTTCGTGATGGACTTCCTTCCCCTGCAGATATGAAAAATCTGCTACTTGCGGCAGAGAAAATCGGGGAACACTTCAAACATGGAAACTCAATAGCAATCTGTTGCGATTTTGATGTTGATGGCCTTTCTTCAGGCGCTCAGGTGTATCACTACCTTCACACTCTTGGCGCAAAAGTAAAGGTCTATGTACCTGATCGTTTCAAGGATGGATATGGACTGAATTCAGATATGATCCGCGAAATCGCTGAAGCCGGCCACAAACTCGTCGTCACTCTCGACTTTGGAACAACGAATATAGAAGAACTCAAACTCGCAAGGGAGCTAGGTCTGGAGTCTATAGTGGTCGATCACCACCATGTTGAAGCAAATCCGCCAAGTGATATCTTTATTAATCCGCAGCAAGAAGGGTGTGGGTTTGCAGACGGAACTCTATGCGCAGCCGGGCTCGCATGGTACCTCCTTATTGCTCTGCGAAAAGTAATACCAGAAGCAAAGGATCTTGATCCGAAAAGATATCTCGATCTCGCATGCCTTGGAACGATATGCGACATGGTGCCACTGCACGGAGTAAATAGAATAATTGCGCGTCGAGGCCTTGAAACATTATCACACACCGATCGTGAAGGCCTTATCGCGCTTAAGAACGTACTCGGTATTCGAAAAAAAATGAGCTGTTCTCATATTTCATTTGGGATCGGGCCAAGACTAAACGCTGCGGGCCGTATGGTGCACGGCTCACTTGTCATTGAACTCTTAACCACAGCAGACTCAAAACTCGCAGATAAACTTGCGAAAAAGCTTCACAAGCTCAATAAGGAGCGTCAAGAAACGGAAGAAGCTGTAAAAGAGAAAGCTCTTGAACTTGCTGCCATACACTGTGCCCAAACACCTGCTCTTATGGTGTGGGATGAGGACTTTCACACCGGAGTCATAGGAATCGTCGCTCAGCGACTCGTTGAGTACTATTACCGACCTTCAACAGTGATGGGAATGGAAGGAGGAGTATTTAAGGGATCGGTACGCGGCATTAAAGGATTTAATGTTGTTGATACCCTATCTAGGGCATCAAGACATCTTGAAAAATTTGGTGGGCACGAAGGTGCTGGCGGGTTTTCAGTACTGCCCGAGAAGATAGAGGATTTCCAGAAGGACTTTTATAAAGCGTGCGAAGAGAATCTTAAGGGAATAGACCTCTATCCGACCGTTGAAGCCGACACCACGGCAACCCTCTCTGAGCTAACACCTGCACTTATAAAAGAGATGAAATCATTTGAACCACACGGTATTGGAAATCCCGGTCCGGTCTTACTGCTTGAAGATCTTGAAGTAAAAGAAGTTAAGGTCCTTAAAAATGCTCACTTAAAAGTCATTCTCTCTAATGGCCAGCAAGTGATACCCGGCCTTATGTGGCGCCGCACATCACACCCCGATCTTGAGCCCGGTAAAAGGGTACGAGTGGCTTGCCGACCTGATATCAATAACTTCCGTGGAATGAACGAACTTCAGGCTACGATTCAAGCTGTTGAAGCTGTCTAACAAAATTCTCACTACACATTAGAGACGATTTATCTTACATTCAGTGGTAAGGCTTCTTTAACTTTTTTCTGGCTGTTGGAGTGACTGCGATACCAAGTACTAACATCGCATCGATACAATCTCATACTCCCTCCTTGCCCCACGCCCCAACTTTACTCTCTGAATCATCTCAAGAATCATCTCCGTGCATCTTTACCGGAGACCCCGGCATAGACGCTAAGCTTTCAGAGATTAGCGACAAAATTTACTACATTAAACAGAAGCGCATCAGTTATCAGGATGGTAACGTCCATATTCAGATCACAACTCCATGGACACCAAGAGGGCAGTTTGAACACCTCTCACATTTCATTGAGAACGATCTTGGACTCACCGCACATATTGACTGGCAAATTGTTTATACCGATAAAGATGAAGCGAATATTTGTGGGGGACGCAAAAGACCAAAAACTTCGCAACAGAAGCTGACCCGTGTCATTGAAGACACAGCGCCAAAAGGCACTCAGGTTCATAAGGTTACGATAGGACCTAAAAGACTGGGCAATCGACTCTCTTCATACCCCTTTGCCATTGCACATATCACAAGTTGCGGAGTATCAGACGAAGAGCTTACAAGATGGCAGGAGTCTCTGGTTCAAGACCATAATGCATGCACGCATCTTGTTCACACTCATGTGTCACAGTCACCATTCGCACAACTTCATCAGTATGCAGATTCAGATGGTGTCTTGCGAACGTGGAAGAATGTCCCCACATTCGACATTCTTATAAACTCAAGGCGTCAACCGACACTGAATCAAAAACACTTTGACGCTAAGCCTGGTGGGCGTATCGTCGATTTAAGGCATGTTGAATTTCTGTCAACCGATGATACCGAGAGGGACGATCCTGAAGATATGGTGTTTGCCAGATACCTACCAAACGGCGACATTGAACTCATAGTCGGAATAGCATATGCGGCACCAGCGCTTCGCACCTCAAAGTCTGATATCGACTATCTGATGCGATGCGGAAATACGATTTATGGAACAAAAGAAACCCTTCACAATAGTGGAGAGATATATAAGGCTATCGTTCTCACGCCAGATAGAGATCGCTATATTCTCGCAACACGCACAATCCTCTCACCAACACAGGGAATAGTTCACTCTGAATCATTTCAAGCAATTGCTGCGAACAGAATTCAACTTCATGCACAGGATTTCAATCGAGCAGGGGCATATCAGAAAATGACAACGCCGGTTCTCGATGCTGCTCGTATATTACGCGCTCTGCGCACCGGACACCCATTAAAGCACGCTCATGACTTACCCGGTGTGGATACAATGGTAATGGAAACATGCATTCATGCCTATGGCTCACAAGCAGCAGACTTACAAAAAGCAAGAGTCCCATTTTATTACAGGATACACTCTCCACCAACAAAACCGCGCATAAATTCCTTAAAAGCAAAGTTGCGCTCTCTTGGATATCCACGATCTATGTTAAAGCTCGGTTATCCTGATAACCTTTTAAATGTAATGAAACAGCTCGACCGTGATGGACACTCACATATTAAAAGAGAGCTGGCAGATACAATGCAAACGCGAGGAAGGTTTTCGCTGAAGTGCTGGTCTCACTTCGATCTAAAGGCAAAAATTCATACAGCCTTGAAATTCAGAACAGTTGTTGGAACTTTTAATCAATTCCAGATTGAAGCACTTGAATCCGGGAGAGGGCTCTTAAGCATAGAACAGCTCCAAAAGTATCAAGGGTATATGAACAGGCAGAACACAAAGTCTCGTCGAAAGACGCATCGTCTGAAGACGCTAGAGCAAGCGCGAGATCAGATTGCAAACCGTGATGAGCCAAGAAGCGCGAGGTTGACTGGAGAAAGAGCCGGGGAATATCCACTATTAGATGTTCCCGATATTTCGAACAAAGCAGTACTGATCGATCCTCCCGCCAAACATTCTGACAACTCACAAATTACAGTAAAACTTGAGGGCATTGATACCAAAAGCCCAGAGGGACTCTTTCTCTACAGGCAAGCATCCTGATTGCCTACAGAGCCACTCGTACACTGCAACATACGTTTTATTCACCTCGTCATTGCGAGGCGGCGTGTCGTAAGGCATTTTGCAGAAAGCAAAATAGCGGAGAGCTTTTGTTCAAGCGACGTGGCAATCCCCGTGCCTCGAATAGAAATTTACAGCCAGAGCATCGAGATTGCCGCGTCATTCGGTCTGCGACCTCAGCTCCTCGCAATGACCATTGCTCTTAAGTTCTCTGTTGATCTCAGATACTGTCAAACTCTACTGGGCCTCCGGCAGAGACGGAGGTAACTTTTGCGCTCCAATGACAATTCGGGCTAAAACTTATTTTACAATGCACTAGAGGTAGAGAGATGAAAATTCACCGCTGTTAACACTGAGGTTTGCACAGTCGTCTGCAAGTTCCTCACACCAAGTTCGAAATCCTTGAAGCGGGGTAGCGAG
Source organism: bacterium (assembly GCA_030431715.1). Taxonomy (GTDB): domain Bacteria; phylum Bdellovibrionota_C; class UBA2361; order UBA2361; family RFPC01; genus JAUIIO01. The sequence goes on along the minus strand of JAUIIO010000017.1, from coordinate 2,714 downwards.
ATTCTCTGAGCGGATACTATTTAAAATATCAATTTGGAAACTGATTGGATTCCGAAATCCGCCACCGAAATGCTTATCATGCTGAATCGCGTCCTTTTCTTCCAGCGAAACCAGTGCTTGATTCATATCCAGAAGACGGCCGAAGAGTCTTGTCATGTCCCTCCGCACGAGAGACTCAAGGCCATGATCTAAGAGGAAGTCTATCGTTTGCAAACGCTGCTTGAACGCTCTGTGGGGAGGTGCGTAACTGAGCTCTCCTAGTACAGCATCAAATACAAAGTCTCTGTAATTACCGGTTGCTTCGAAGAACGTTCCCCTCTCTAGAGCTCGTCTAACAAGAGCTTCTCCAATGTCGTAAGGACTTATCCCCCGCGAACCTTCACCGGCGAGATCAAAGGGAGTAGAAATGTTCGTACTGTCGTCAATCAAATCCGGGAAAAATGCAACGCTGGCTAGACGCACATAATCTTCCCTCGCTACAAACTTAGGATGCTCGCCGAAGCGCTCAAAATAAGACTGCTCTATTCCGGCAACAATGGAGCCGACATGATTACAGGCCACTTCAAATGGCAAGCGCCGGGCGCTCATATTTGGAGTAATATCATGCATCTGATCAGGGTAAGTCTAAATTTTTTCTTAGTCAAAAAGCACAACTTTTCATATTTGCTAGCGATAATGTCAAAAAAGACGGAAACTGACCTGTATGAAACATCTTAACGTTTTAAAAGAAGTATTTGGCTACGATAGCTTTCGCCCGCAACAAGCGGAAATTATCGAAAATGTCCTTAATGGTTGTAATGGCATAGTTATAATGCCTACAGGGGCTGGTAAATCGCTCTGTTACCAAATCCCGGCCATAGCCATGCCTGGAATGGGACTTGTGATATCTCCTCTCATAGCTCTTATGCGAGATCAGGTTGAGTCTCTCAAACAAGCCGGTGCGCGTGCCGCATTCCTGAACTCATCGCTCACTCCAGAGGAAGCTTCTAGCATTAAGAAAAGGGCCCGGGCAGGCGAGCTTGATCTGCTCTACGTTGCCCCGGAGAGAGCAGTTACAGAGGAGTTTCTAGGCCTTCTCGAAGACTGCTCGATAAATGAAATAGCTATTGATGAAGCCCACTGTGTTTCGCAGTGGGGTCACGATTTTCGTCCCGAGTACCTTCAGCTCCAGATTCTTAGAGAACGCTTTCCGAAAGTGCCAGTTCTTGCTCTTACCGCTACAGCAGATGAGACAACTCAGAATGAAATACGAACAAGGCTAGGGCTGTCTGACGCAACACTTTACCTTGGTGGATTTGATAGACCTAATATATCCTATGCAATCGATCTTAAGAAGAATGCGAAAACACAAATCAAGTCATTTTTAAATGACGAGTCGAAACAACACTCAGGAATCATCTACTGTCTATCACGTAAGAAAGTGGAACAAACCGCCACATGGCTTGAAGGTGAAGGGTACCGTGCGCTTCCGTATCATGCAGGACTACCCCCAGAGGTACGATCACGTAATCAGGATCTCTTCTTAAATGAAGACGGTATAATCATGGTGGCCACAATCGCTTTTGGAATGGGAATCGATAAGCCAGATGTGAGATTTGTTGTACATATGGATCTCCCAAAGAGTATTGAGTCTTACTACCAAGAGACAGGTAGGGCAGGCAGGGATGGCCTGCCTGCAAGAGCCTATATGATCTACGGCCTTGGAGATTTGGTAACGCATAAACAGATGATTGAGAATGGTGACTCTTCTGGAGAGCAAAAGCGAGTAGAGAACCGAAAGCTACACTCTTTGCTCGGACTGTGCGAAACGGTAGCGTGCCGAAGAAAAGCGCTGCTCGGTTATTTTGGCGAGGAAAGGAAAGAGAACTGTGGCAATTGTGATACCTGTCTTACACCTCCTGAACAATGGCACGGAACACGCGAGGCCCAGATGGCACTATCCTGTGTATACCGTACCGAACAAAGATTTGGCGTTCATTACCTCGTTGATGTCCTTCTTGGCGGAGACGATCCGAGAATTCAGAAGTTTGGTCATGACAAGCTCTCGGTCTATGGCGTTGGCCGCGAAAGAGATCGCACCGAGTGGTTTTCAATCTTCAGGCAACTTATCGCTGCAGGCTACCTTACTGTTGATATCGGAGGATACGGGTCGTTAAGACTCTCTCCATTATCATCACAGATCTTAAAGGAAGGTTTGGAGATATATTTTCGTAAAGATCCCATACCTCAAAAGAAAAGAGCGGAGAGAGGGTCCTCGTCTAACAAGAAGTCTTTTCAACTTGAAAACGAAGAGCAAGAAGCGAGATGGCAAGCGCTACGTAAAAAACGAATGGCTATCGCAAAGAAACAGGGAGTGCCACCATATGTCATATTTCATGATAAAACTCTTATAGAGATGGCCATCCAGAAGCCGGAGAAGGAATCCGACCTCTTACACATTACCGGCATAGGCGAACAAAAGCTCAAAAAATACGGCAAAGAGTTTCTAGACGTCCTAAACTCTCCCACACCCCTCTAACCCCTCCGCGAGCTCCGCGCTCTCCAGTGTTAGATTCTAAAGGCGACTAATAAAGTAAGCTTACCGCACTTGCGGCCACGGAAGCCTATCTGCTGCCAAATAAGAATAAAACACGGGAGAGCGCGGAGCTCGCGGAGGGGTATATGTGGGCTTGAATTGTATCTGAGCACTTTTCAGTATACTCTGTTGGAATGGA
>JAUIIO010000055.1 GCA_030431715.1 bacterium | reverse complement strand
GGCGGAGAGACTAAGTAACTTTTCTATTTCATTACTCTTTGCGTAGCTTGCTGCTAGCCAATCTTTTTTAACTAGGGCATCTGTTCGGTGAAAGAAAATAGCGGAAACACCAAGCATAAAGATAGATTCATGAACAATCTGCCATTGGAAAGGATTAGGGATAGTAGAGGGATTGTTTGACCAACCATCACAGAGAGCAACATAAGACTCAAGGAACTGAGCAATGTCACTACACTCGATCCGATCACTAAGCCATTGCCCATCGACAACATCAGCTGACTTAATAAGTTGCTCAGTATTTGGAAAGTTTTTAAGACTATCTGTAAGGGTGCCAATTACGATCCTTATGCGTTCCCTTCGATATTGAACTAAACGATCTGTAACGGAATCCACGGAAATGCTTTGCGATAGATCTCGGTACGTTTTACAAAGAGCCTCGGCAAGAATTTTGCTCTCTCTCATAGACGAGAGACCGGGCACCTTTGGCCCTGATTTTTGGCTTGTAGAGCCAGAAATGAAGTGAGATTGCGAAAATTGAGAGTTCATACTACTCGATTAAGATAGCAGAGTAAGCATACTTAATCATACCTTGAGGCAGTGGAAATGAAGAGGAGGTGAGTTTTGCTAAGTATCCAGTATTACTTAAAAATGGAAGGTCTGTTTGAGGTCCTTTCCCATCAGAGTCAATTTTATCGTTCTAAGACGAAAACCTACTGAGAGAAAAAGGAGCCAGCTCAATACTAGGATTCCCGCTTGTTATAATTTGTGCAGCAAGCTCACCAATGGCGGCGGAATGTTTAAATCCATGCCCCGAACATGGTGATAGGAGTAGGCACTGAGAGAAGTCGGGTAAGAAGTCGATTGCAAAGTCGTGATCGGGGGTTGAGGTATATATACACGACACGTTTCTCACACAATCTGGTTTCAATTTCATGTACTGTGAAAGGATGCGAAATGCCTCTTGAGTTTCCTCAGCTGTGACATCGCGTCGAACATCTTCAACTGAGTTGGCTTCACTAAAATTCTCTGTAGCCATCTTAAGTCCACCACCTATGCCATCAACGCTCGGAAAGCCATAGATCTCCTCAGGTTGAGTGGATCCAATTCGAATGTACACGGGACATTTATCAGGGGTATAGAGATCGTATTCACTTTGTGGTTCAAACCAGTAGAGTACCTGACGGTGTATAGAAAAATTCATTTTAAGAGACGCAGGAAGAAAGTGATGTATCCATGCGCCGCAAGCAATTACAACTTTGGATGCGTAGTATGTTTCGCCCTCTGTCACAATTCTTACACCTTCAGGGGAATGTGGTATTATTTCTTTAACAGCAGTTTCAAAGAGCGTCACTGCGCCAGCTTTTTGTGCGAGTTGTTGTTGTACGGCAATACATCTCTCCGGTCTTAAAAACCCGGCATCAGGTTCGTAGTAACCTATCTCATCTTCTCGGAATAGGAACTGTGGAAAACGATCCTTTAGATCAGCACAACTTAGAAGCTCATGAGAGATTTGATGTTCTTTAGCCGCAGCAACTGTGGTCTGAAAAAAATCTCCTTTAGTCGTAGAGCGTTCACCAAAGGCGGTGATTAGGGCGCCGCAATCTGTAAATAGCTCCTTTCCTGAATTCTTCTCTAACTCTCGCCAAATTTCATTTGAACGTAGAGAAAGAGGTACATAATATGCACCTTCTCCTAGAGCTTGTCTGGTTATACGAGTATCACCATGGTAAGAGCCCGAGGTGTGAAGTGGGCCAAACTGTTCAAATGCTACGACCGCCTTACCCAGAAGTGAAAGTTGGTAGGTGGCTGCAGATCCTACGGCACCGAGCCCAATTACAGCAATATCGAAATAGTTCTTACTCATATACTTTCATGTTAGATGACACGGAGAAGTTAGACTACCCCTCCACCCGCAGACGTCCGAAGATATCCCTCGCACGAGAATCTGCGTTTAATATTTTCTGCGCAGCGCTATAGATATCGACTGGAATATCGAAGGTATAAGCTTCAGTTGGAGTCGAAAGAGCTACGGTATGTTCTGAGCGGTCAGCTGCATCTATAATAATTGTCCCCAGTTCTGGCACATCTCTTCTAAATCTAAATGTGCCCCAGAATACACGATCGGCTTTCCATAGCGAGGTGTCAGGATCTGTCAATTCTTGTATAACGCGGTTCTTGAGTTCTTGCCTCGCTGTTTCGGCTAACCTTTTACTTTGAATATCATACTCGCCTGCAGCCTTCTCGAGTCTTGGGCGTAAAGTGTGCATGAGGTGATACTGAAAGTGTGTCGCGCTTAGGCTGCCGCTTATATAGAATGAGGGTTGTTCTTCACCGGGTTTTTTTATTGCAACATCTGCATAAAAAGACCCCCCTTTGGTGCTCGTGGTATGCCATGTGATACCGAGGTCCGGAGATTCATACACGGTGATATATGAGTGGTTTGTGGCTCTTGACCTATCAAGAACAAGATAAGGCTCATCACTTAATATTGTTTCTACGGCATGGTTAAGAATATTTAGCTCTTCAATTGTAGCGGCTCTACTATCAAAGACAGTTCTGGGATCGTGAGGATTGTATCCATGTATTGCGATATTTCTTTTGGGATCTAAAGCTGCCTGAATGACGGCCTGTACATATTTCGCCTGAGCCTTTAGTCGCGCATCACTTCCAATGGGATGTGGTACCGAAACCGAATCGGCAAACTCTTCAAAAGCATACGCGAGCTGACACTCATTCTGCGCATCTTCAAGTGATTGAAGCATTTTATTCTCGTGTTCACGCTCCCTCCAATCTGAATCTAGTTCTCTTGGATAGTCGTAAGAATAACTATCTCTTAAATCGTCATAGACTGTTTTGTCTTCAGAGCTCACTATTTGCCCATCAA
>JAUIIO010000016.1 GCA_030431715.1 bacterium | reverse complement strand
TATTAGCCGCTTCCACGAAGCTTTCTTACCTCTGTACTTGAGGTATACTTTAGGCTTTCGAGTAGTAGTTGCCGTGAGCCCACAAGTAGTAAGTATAGAAGAGCCCAAAGAGCCGCGCCGCCCAAACGCAGAACCAGTAAAGGCCTCAAATCCGCCTAAACATAGCGTTAGCCCTCTATCGCAATCTACCTTTTCAGCACTTTTACGGTTTGGGACTGACCTGACAAAGCGTGCTCTTGGGGTGAGGGCGGAAAGTCAAACAAATGAGCTACGAGCAAAGATACAAAGTCTGCCCGATGCAAATAGGAGGCTCAATGAGTTTCTAAGTGTTGAAGCTCCTGAGTGGAATAGGAGGAGGACTAATTATTCAGTAGCTATCGGGCTCAGCACCATTGCCATGCCTGTACTTACTGGATTGTTCGTTGATTTGACAAATAATATGCATACACTAAATGGCCCCCAGCTCTTTGCGCGGCTTGCGGGAGCGTGCTTCCTTGTACTGCCTATCATGACTGAATGGATTGGGAAAAAGGATCAACTTGCCTTTGATAGGCTTTCGAGTAGTACAGTGTTCTCAGATCGAGCTTCTCTTGTTAAGCAGTTTTTTAATCTTTCTTACAAGGCGCTTAAGCGAGAGGACGTCAGTTCTGAACTTGAAGCTTCGCGATCGAATGGTTTTAGGACCTTCGAATTTTCTATGCATAAGTTTCAATTAATCCAATCAGCCGCAACTCTTACCGGCGCCTTCTTCGCGATAGGATACGTGAGCCCATGGCTGGCCGCTGGCATAGCCGCTACCGCGATACCAATTCTTAGGATTGAGTTGCGAAAAGCAGGGTTTGTTGAAAACTTTCGAAATCATGCTGTGAGATACCATAAAAGGTTATGGCCAAGCTTTTTTGATAAGACGAGTGCGGAGTATGTACCACAAATAAAATCAATGAATATGGGTTCGTGGGCAAAAGAAAGAATTTACCAGCTCGGTCATCAGATTACGAATCACTACTTCAGGATGGAGCAGGGTGTATACAAAGCGAACATTAGATCTTGGGCGATAAATTCTGCAACGTCACTAGCTGCCGGGGCTTACATTCTCCATCAGGCCTTTAGCGGTACTATTACGTCTGGCGCTGCCGTTCAGTTTCTTGGATCTGCATTTCTTCTGCAGCGTTCACTTACAGAGATTTCAAATACAGTAGGACAAATTCAACAGTGTGTGCCTTATGTGAACAGAGCGCTAGGTCTTGCCGAGATAGTTAAAGAGTGCGGGCTTGACGAAGAGAGTCCATTTAGTGCGCAAGAAATCGACGCGCTTCGGGATCGGCTCTTAGAAGAGGACTTTAGCATTCATTTGCGAGATGTGGTGATAGCGCACGGAGCCGACACCGAAGAGAGTACAAAGAAAACTATACTTGATATCCCTGACCTCAAGATAGGAATTGGTGAGTACATAGGACTTGTTGGTGAAATTGGAGCTGGCAAATCAACGCTCGTGGAGACCCTGCAAGGGTTCCGGAAGCCTGAGAATGGTAAAGTTCTTCTCTGTGTTGGAGAAGATACTTATGACATAGAAGATCTGCCTGAAGATCTCCTTCCTCAAGTGGTGTCATACAGTCAGCAGGATTTTTATCCTGGTAGGAGCTTGAGTGTCCTTGAAAGGATAAAACTAGGAGTGAGTTCAGGTTTCCTTGTCGAGGAAGATTTAGATACGATACTAAAGATTTCAGGTGTCGATAATTTTATCGAAAGAGCAGAGCTTGAAAATGTTATTATTGGTGAAGGGATTGATCCGAAAAGAAGTAGAAGACTCTCCGGTGGTGAGGGGCAAAGTGTTGCTAATGCTGCCGCGCTTATCGGGGACTATAGAATCCTCATTCTTGATGAACCAACTTCAAAGCAGGATAGCCGACAAGAAAGAAAGCTATTTGATAATCTAAAGCAGCGTACAGAAAACGGAACCGTTATTCTCATTTCGCATAGATTTAATACTCTCAAAGAGGCCGATCGTATTATTGTTCTGAACCAAGGAAGAATCGAAGATCAAGGAACTCATTTAGAGTTAGTTGATAGGTGTGATGTTTACCGAGAGCTTTACGAACTCCAGTAAACCTCTTTTATCTACCATTTGTTTCAAGAGTTCGACTGCTCAGTTGTTTGCCCCGTCGTGTACGTCGCCGCGTAGGGGTGGAATGCTTACTATATTCGGGAACTTGAGTTTTCTTAAGAACAGGGCTGTTGCTTCTTAAACCTGATAGGCTAAATTGACAGCGTTGTTCGTATTAAGATAATTCATCCCCTTGGAGGCCTCAATAAAATGAGAGTATTATTCACCGTTCTTTCACTACCGCTTATTGTTGCGTTTGCTTCTTGTAGTTCTCAAAATGATAAGTCTCCTTATATACCTGACATGGATCCAGTAGAGCTTGGAAAGAAAATGGAAGAAGCTGGCCAGCCTGTTGATGAGCATAAGGCCATCTATCCTCTTGTAGGAAAGTGGAAAGCTGATTCGAAGTGGTGGATGGCTCCGGATTCAGATGCAACTCTTTCTGAAGGTGTCGCTCAGCGTAGCCTTGTTTTGAACGGACTCTTTATACAAGAAGAGTATACCGATAATAATCCAAAGCACCCATTTAAAGGTATTGGAATGATCGGTTTTGATACCGTTACAGATCTTTATAACTACACTTGGTTTGATTCCATGGCACCGTCCACATGGCTTAGTAAGGGTATTATGGATGAGGGCGGGAAAGTTATTCGCTTCAGCGGAAGTGGCTCTTGCCCGGTTACTGGAGCTGAGCTTGCAACGAGATCGGAGCTTGAACTTGTTGATGTGGACACCAATATTTTCCGGATGTATGTGCCGGGGCCGGGTGGGAAAGAGTTCCAAAATGTTGAGATAACCTATCACCGTGTAAAGTAAAGTAACGAAGAGTCGGGAGGCTATATGGTAAAGTTACGAGCTTTTTTCTTTCTATCTCTTCTGTTGCTCTTTGGAGCGACTTCCTGTGAAAACGCACGTTTTGGTGGGAGGGAAAAGGGAGCTCTTGGAGGTGCTGCGATAGGTGCCGGTCTTGGAGCTATTATTGGCGCAGCTACCGGTGATGCCGGGGTTGGTACAGCGATTGGAGGAGGCATTGGCGCGCTTTCAGGGGCTGTTATCGGAAACGAAGTCGATAAGGCAGAAGCCAAAGATAAGGCGTACGATGATAAACTTACACAGAATGAACAGCAGATTGCTGAGAATCAACGTATCATTGAGGAGCTAAAGAGCAGAGGAGCGGATGCACGAATCACAGATAGAGGTGTGGTAGTAAACCTGCCAGATGTCTTATTTGAGTTCGACAGCGCGCAGCTTACAGGTGGAGCATTTGCTACTATTGAAGATATTGCGGAGGTAAGCTCTGGAAGAAATATTTCTGTGGAGGGACATACGGATTCTGTAGGAACAGTTCCCTATAATCAAAAGCTCTCTGAAGAACGTGCGCGCTCTGTTGCGCGTGAGCTCTCACGGCGCGGTGTGCCAGCATCTCGCGTGCGCACCCGTGGTTTTGGCGAGTCTCATCCAATAGCTACCAACGCTTCAGATGCCGGGCGTGCCCGAAATAGAAGAGTTGAGGTTATACTTGAGAATTAATATGGCTTTTTTAGTGAAAGCAAAATGAAAAGATTTCCAATCCCATGTCACCTCTCTTGTGGTAAACGCCTTGCTAAGCATGGATAAGTATCTAGGCCTTTGTTGATACGCTTTGGGGAGCCTTGCAAAAATGGATGATTTGCGTTTTTTGGAGTGGCTTGAGGCTTCAGGTGATGGAGGCTTCTCTTCGGGGGTGTACTCAGGGCAGCAGAATAGAAGGTATCACTCTTACTCTATAAGGAGTGGCGACGGTGGGGCTGATGAAATGCGGTCCTCCGTGTTGGCCCGCGTTGATGAAATCCTCTACGTCGGAGATCTTGCTTTTGAGCTGAGTCGTCGTGTGTTTGCAAACGGCGTGCAGCCCGACGGGAGTCGCTTCATAACTGCTATTGAATACACCCCGTGGCCTAAAATTACCTACCAACTCTCTACCCCCGAGCATGGGGATCTCATATTTACCAAGGAGATTACTGCGATTGAAAAGACCAGAGGTGTGGTGCTTGCTTATGAGTTGGGAGGTATGAGCGGCGAATTGCAGCATGAATGTCGATTAGAACTAGAACTCTTTTTCGCATGTTGCCCATATCATCAGCTCCCTCGAGAACGTGAGGATTTTAGTTGCGAGGTGGAGAGCTTCGGCGAAGATAGGTATTGTTTTAAGATTCAATCGGAGGGGGATTGCCTACTGAATGTTCAAGCTCCTCCGGGAAGTTCTTTCCATGAGGATGGTGACTGGTATAACGACTTTTATTATCAAACCGAAAAGGAGCGTGGTTATGACTTTTCGGGTGATCTTTTTAGGGCGGGTCGTCTCTCCTTTCCGATTGGTTCTTCCCAAAGGTCTGCACTTCATTTCTCAAAAATTTCTGTGAGCGAGAATCAACCGCAAGATCTTCAGCAGGGTGAGAAAGAGCGTCGAGCCGGTCTCTTGCCGGTTGGAGCTTCCCCGGGAAGCTTTTATTCAGAGCTTGTTCTGGCAGCAGATAAATTTCTTGTGCGAACGGCTTCTGGTCAGACTCAAATTGTGGCTGGTTTTCCATGGTTTGTTTCATGGGGGAGAGATACGATGATATCGCTATCTGGTATTTGTCTTGTCCCTAGTCGGTATGAAGAGGCCAAAAACCTCCTTACGAACTGGGCTTCGTATATCAAACAGGGGTTAATTCCTAATCGATTATCAACCCCAGAGGGCCCTCCTGATTATAATACTGCGGATGCATCGCTCTGGTACCTTGTCGCTGCCTACCGGTATTTTCAGTATACAAAAGACAAGGAGTCATTGGCGGAGATATTTCTACCAGCCGCAAAGGAGATTCTCCAGTGGCATCGTACGGGAACACTCTACGGAATAGGTGTAGATAGTGATGGTCTGCTCCTCGCCGGTAGTTCAAGTACGCAGTTAACTTGGATGGATGCCATGTATGATGGCGTCCCGGTTACCCCAAGGAGCGGTAAGGCCGTAGAAATAAATGCTCTGTGGGTAAATGCTCTTTTTATCACCAGCTACTTTTGCCGTGAAATGGGGGAAAGTCGTGAGGCCGAAGCTCTTTCTAAGGAGGCTTGTATGCTCCGTGAGTCTTTCTTAGCGCTGTTTTGGCGACCTCAGGTTGGTTATTTTGCCGATTGTATTACAGGGAAAGTCGGAGAGGAGCTTTCCTATGACGTGTCACTCAGACCAAATCAGCTGTTAGCTCTCTCCTTGCCAGTTCCACTCGCCAATCAAGAGCAGGGAAAGCTTGTGATTCAGAGTGTTCGGCAGCACCTTCTGACACCGGTCGGACTTCGCACCCTTTCTCCCTTAGATCCACGTTATAAGGGGGTTTACTCAGGGGAGCTCGCTGAGCGAGATGAGGCGTATCATCAGGGGACTGTATGGCCTTATCTGATTGGAGGGTATGTTACCGCACTTAAAAGATACGAAGCGGAGCAAGACTTCTCTTCTGAGGCCGAAGAGATTTATCGGGGGTTTGAGAGTGAGCTTCGTAAAGGTGATGTCCCTGGCTCGTTAAATGAAATTTATGACGGAGATGCACCCCATCGCCCACGTGGGGCGTTTGCGCAAGCTTGGAGTGTGGCGGAAGTCTTGCGTTCGTTCGTTGAGGACTATCAAGGGATCGGGCCAGAGACGATGTTAGATCTCTAAATTCGATGGGCAGTCTTAGTGACTCAACTCGCGTTAGTAAAAATTTGGCTCCTTTAGTGTTCCGCATTGCGTCAATATCAATTAAGGTAGCAGAAATAAGAGAAAGTTATGCGAGAGCGCCCTAAAATACTTATGCTTGGTTGGGAGTACCCCCCGAATATTTCGGGAGGGCTTGCTGTGGCCTGTGAGGGGTTAACAAAGGCTCTAAGTGAGAGTACAGGGGCAGATATTCATTTCGTCTTGCCTCGTCTCCTTGGGGGGGAGAGTGCGCCGCATATGAGGCTTAGTGATAGTTTCTCAAATACAGTTACCTATACTTCAACTAATCAGCCTGAGATCTCTCATACGGGGGTTCACGGACTTTCACATCAGACTGCCACAGCGGCTCTTGCAGGAGAGGCGTCGCACGGAGAGCAACCATCTCTTAGTGCTTATGCCGGGTATGCACCCGGTGAGTCTCCTATCGGGGGTCAAGAGGTGCATAACTATTGGCTTTCGCATATGGAGCTCTATTTTAATGCGAAATCGGAGGAGCTTGTAGAACTGAGCGCTGACGATGACCGTACCTCTATATCTAAGAAAGCCCACTATGGGGCTAATGTGTTTGAGGAGGTGTCGAGATTTACCCGGCGTGTTCTTAAGCGTTACGCGGACACTGACTGTGACATCATCCACGCCCACGATTGGATGACCTATGCCGCAGGGGTGGCGCTTTCTCGTCTCACGGGGAAGCCGCTCGTAATTCATGTTCACAGCCTTGATTATGACCGCAGCGGCTCTGGCCGAAACGAGGTTATATATAATATTGAGAAGATGGGCCTTGAGCAGGCTACCGCGGTAATCGCCGTGAGCCACTACACCAAAAGTATAATAGAAAAAGTGTACGGGATTGATTCTAGCCGCATCTCTGTGGCGCATAATGGCATCTATTCAAAAAGTGCTGTGCGTTTCTACCGCAAAAAGAAGAAGGCTGAGAAATCAGTACTTTTTCTTGGCCGGGTAACGCTCCAGAAGGGGCCTGATTATTTTATTCGGGCGGCTGCTCTGGTGCTCTCTCAGATTCCTGACGTAAATTTCATAATGGCGGGGACCGGGGATATGTTACCCTCTGTTGTAGAATTGGCTCACGAACTTGGAATTGGAGAGAAGGTTCACTTTGCCGGATTTTTAAGTGGTAAAGAGATTGAAGAAGCTTTTTCTCAGGCCGATTTATACGTGATGCCTTCGGTTTCTGAACCTTTTGGAATTTCAGCTCTGGAAGCAATTCACTTTGACACACCAGTAATAATGTCAAAGCAGTCTGGAGCAGGGGAGGTGGTGCAACACAGTCTCAAGTTTGATTTTTGGGATGTGGAGCGTTTTGCTGACTTGATGATTAACGGACTTCTTCATGAAGAGCTCCGTGAAGATATGGTAGCAATGGCCAAGAAAGAGCTTCAAAAGATCAGGTGGGAAGCCGCAGCTGAAAGAACCATGGAAGTATATCAACAACTTTTGTAAGAGCAGCCAGACATAAGGTAATTGTTTCGCTGCCCAGGGGATTAGCGAAATGTCATCAGTCTGTTTCTATTTTCAAGTACACCAACCGTATCGTCTCAGACCATACTCTTACTTCGATGCTGCGCGCGTCGATGAATACTTTGATGCTGATAAAAATGGTGCTATCGCACGTAAGGTTGCTGAAAAGTGTTACCTTCCTACTAATAAGCTTATGCTTGAGCTTATTGAGAAACACCAAGGGGCTTTTAAGATTTCATATTCGATATCTGGCGTTGCCATAGAGCAGTTCGCCGAATACTGCCCGGATGTGCTCGAATCCTTTCAAGAACTTGTTCGCACGGGATGTGTTGAAATTCTCGCTGAAACGTATCATCACTCCCTTGCGTCCGTTATGGATGAAGAGGAGTTTCACTCCCAGATAGAGCTACATGCGGATCTGGTTCGTGATGTGTTTGATGTTACTCCGAGTGTCTTTCGTAATACAGAACTCGTGTACAATGACCGTATCGGACAGTTTATCTCGCAACTTGGATACAAAGGCATTATAGCAGAAGGATGTGATGATATTCTCGATTGGAGAAGTCCTAATTTTGTTTACAGAGTACCAGAAACTTCTACAGCGCTTCTTCTTAAGAACTATCGGCTTTCTGATGATATCGCTTTTCGTTTCTCAGACAAAGGATGGGAGAGCTTTCCTCTGAATGCTGATACCTATGCCAGCTGGCTTCACAGCATTAGCGGAAATGGCGAAACGGTAAATCTATTCATGGATTACGAAACGTTTGGTGAGCACCAGTGGGAGAGTACAGGGATATTTAATTTTATGCGTTACCTACCAGAGAAAGTGCTTCAACACGGCGATTGGGATTTCAAGACACCATCTGAAGTCATCGATTCATATCCTATGAGAGAGGAGATCCACTTTCATCGTCTGACTTCATGGGCAGATGTCGACCGGGATCTAACTGCGTGGCGCGGAAACCGTATGCAGGAAGCTTCCTTGTCACAGGCCTTTCTTCTAAGAGATCGTGTCATAGAGTCAGGAGATGAGAAACTTATTGAGGATTGGAGAAAGCTTCTGACCTCAGATCATTTCTACTACATGTGTACGAAGTGGGCAGCAGATGGTGATGTTCACGCCTACTTCAGTCCGTATGAGAGTCCGTACGAAGCCTTTATAAATTACAGCAACTGCTTACGTGGATTTATCTCTCGCTTGGAGAAGCTTGAAAAGATGAAGAGCACAATCTCTGCAATTGGAGATGTGTTGCCAGTAGAGCTTCTCCGTGAGCATTCGCAGAGTGTATAGATCTGGTTTTTTACCCGAATTGATTTAAGGCGCATACTGCTAAGGAAGTGAGACTTCTGTAGTAATAAGCAGGTGGTCACTCGCTCCGGCGGTGCTCCCAAGCGATAAAGTTTTTGAGAAGTTGAGCTTTTCCCTGCGGAACGAATATAACTCATCTATCAGGTGAAATGACTTGTTATACTGATGAGTGTAGAGATTTACCCCTTTCCTTGTCGCTTCTTCTAATACGCTGTGAAGTAGGGCCTTGCCCTTTAGGTTTTTACTGCAAGTAGCTAGCTTTTCTTGTGTAGAGATTTTCCCAGAAGAGCTCTTCAAAGAGCTTAGGCAGGCCCTAAGACTTTTGAGCTCCAACTCACCTGAAAGGACGCGACTTACGGTCTCTGTGGGATAGGCATTTCTGTCGACGGCCAAAAAAGTTAATCCAAATTCTTGTGAGTTGTCTAGGTGTGTGGCGATTCTCCTTAGTGCTTCGCCATGCTCTATCCTCCGCACTTCCCATTCCGTACCCGTGGGATCTCCTTTCGGTGTCGATTTAGAGATGAGATGTGAGTTGATAAGAGTGAGCCGTTTTGTCTTATGAGTAGTATATTTTTCTTGTAATTCGATTGTTGCAGCTACTGGTGCTCTTCGAAATTGTGGCTCGTGGCCCGCCTTTAAAAGTGTTGGTAGGGTGAGGTCACTGAAGGTACTTAGAGTAACCTTTGAGTACAAGTCACGGTTTATGAGAAAACCGTTTCTAATGTGTTTGTGATTTGTATCGCCAACAAATCCGTGATAGCCAAGAAACTTTGTCGAGACGGCTTTTGCTAGTCTTTGGATATTTCGTTGTGCCTCTTTGGTCGTTGAGCCTACTACCTCCTGAAGAGCGATGATGTCGCAACGGCCTAGCTGAAATCTATGCTTAAAATCAAGCTCTCGTTGCTGAAACCACTCCTCTTTTCCCTCGTTTCGACCAGCGTGAACGGACAGCCTGTAAAGCATAGCAAGGTTTTGAGAGCATATTCGAAGTCTCTTCCTTCCTAAAGATTCTGTGCCAAGATATGAGAGGAGTTCTGTCTCAATAAGGTGCGTCCAGTCAGACTGAAGCTTCTTCCATTTTTCGTTACTTACCAATGCATGAGGAAGTTTTCGAGCTCTTTGTTGAGCAATCCCATAATCAGAAAGAATATATATGCCGTTAAAAATGGTATTTGTACCTGCAAGAGCACGCGCGATATAAAAACTGTCAGTCTCAATGCTATACCCATTGTAAGTCGTACGAGCCTGTTCCTCGATTGATTCAAATTCAAAGAGAGAGTGCGGGATTCCTACTTGCACCGCTTCGCCTTGATGTGTCTTCAGGTGTGTATCAGCGCTATCGAGGAACGACTTAAGGAGGCCGTCACTATCATTCGGTATAGGGCTGTCATTGAGTGTTAGTGACCCTTGCGTGAGAGCTTCTTCATATCCAATCAGGCTTGCTGGAATGACGATTTCTCCGTAAGTGGCATCGAGTGAGAGCGCCCCCGCGGTTGCGGTATGAATCACTCGTGGTATTTGTCTCGCCGCAAGTTCTCTAGCAATAGAGGCGGCAGAGAGAGGGAGATAGTCGTACGAAAGGGAAGATAAGAGTACGATGAGGCCCTGCGGGGTCGAAATCGCCACTCCTCCGGGTAAGTGTGAGTAGCTAAAGCTTTTCTCTTGGAACGATGGGTTAATGATACGTATTCCGTACCCGAGCATAAGGGCATCAGGTGATCGTAAGAGAGTGGACTCGATAGTGTAAAAATACCAGAGGGTCGCAAGCTGCTTTTGAGCTTTCAGATAGTCTTTGCCCATACTCATGGTCAGTATTTTGGGAGTATCCACGTTCTGATATCTTGCGGCCATTTTAGCCCTGAGGTGCGCTTCGTAAATCCATGAATTTTCGTTGCCAGTTAATATAAGTCTCTCCTTGCCACGAAAGTGTGTTTGATAGAGTTTCCAGCCAGTCCCTGCAACAGCCTTTAGTGGGGTATAGCCCAGTTTTGGTAAGCATCTTTTAACAATTGGGTCAGGCTCGAGCCAGATCTCTAGGATTGCCGTGCCTTTAAAGATGTTCTTAAAATATTCTCTTCCGTACTTTCCCTGTGACCCAGCTCCTGTGATTCTTCGGGGAAAGCGATGCTGTTCGTTTAAATTTACATCTGTCACCATTGGATGTATGCCTTCTAGGAGCACGTGGCGCCCGCAACGATCGGATAAAGACTCTTTTGCTTCCAGAACCTCTTTTTCTCTTGGTGTCATTTCAATAAGCGTACGTATCTCAGACTCGAGCTCGGCAAGAAGTGATTCTATGCATCTTGTTGATCCCCAGCTTTTACAGAGAGTGCGCGAAGAGAGAGTCTTCTCTAGTCGGCTGTGATTATCACTTTCATATTTTGAGAATGGGATATCTCTGAGTGATAACGGTATAGCATTGCAGTATCTTCTATCCCACCGTACCTGAGAGCAAAGCTCTTGTAGCGATGATGTTTTTCCTCGTTTTGTATTTAGTATATTTGTTTTATAGAGTAAGAGTTCTTTATATGCTCTAAGGCTTGCCGCGGTTCTACCCGTCAGGGTCTTTTCCTTCCTTGCCATTGTGAGCTGCTTCTGCAGATCTTTTTTGAGCTTTGCCCTGATATCACCGGATTCTAATCGACTTGTTATACGCAGAAAGTTCTCAGTGATCTCCTTGAGGGCGGTCTCCTTGTTTCGGAGGCTTTGGCTGTATGCTTGGATAGGAAGAGAGAAAGAGGCCAGTAGGGTTAGGAGTATGAGTGATATATGAGATGGCATTGATAACTCTCTAAGAGGATAGTGAACTGTATACCGTATGCCAATGAGTTTTGTCTAAAAGAAATTATTTTTGGAGCTTCTCAAGGCAGAGTGCTACAAGAGCGGTCCAGCCAGTTTGGTGACTCGCACCGAGCCCCTTTCCGTTGTCGCCGTGGAAATTCTCATAAAACAGAATGAGATCTTTCCAGTGCTCATCTTTTGCGTATCGTGCTTCTTTTCCATGGGCAGGCCGTCGTCCTTCTTTGTCTTTCAAAAAAAGCTTGGAAAGCCGATTTGAGAGCTCGAGCGACACCTCTTTCAGCGTCATCATATTCCCCGAACCTGTGGGGCATTCCACCCGGAAATCACGACCATAATAGAAGTAGTATCGTTCGAGAGCTTCAATCAGCAAGAAGTTTACTGGAAACCAAATAGGGCCGCGCCAATTTGAGTTCCCTCCGAACATAGCACTCGTGGATTCTCCCGGTTCGTACTCTACCTCGTGTTCTTGTTTCTCATGGGCGAGTATGTATGGGTCTTCTTGGTGAGCTTTGGAAAGAGAACGAATTCCGTAAGGAGAAAGGAACTCTTTTTCGTCTAGGATTCGGACAAGCATCCTCTGAAGCCGCTCCTTTGATGGAAGGGCGAGGAGAGCTAGTCCTTTTCGGCGCGCGTCATCATGTTTCATGTATGAAACGTACCTTGCGAGATCTTTACGGTTTTTAAGAAACCAGAGAGAGCGTTTGGTAAAGCCTTCAAGAGGTTCCAAGCATTCTTCGCGGAAAACCTCTACGGCGAAAAGGGGTATGATCCCGACTAATGAGCGAATTTGTAAGTGAATAGAACGATCGTCAAGATGAAGCATATCGAAGTAGAATCCTTCTTCTTCGTTCCAAAGACCTGTTCCCCCGAGGGAATTCATGGCGTCGGTAATATGTATGAAATGCTCAAAGAACTTCGATGCAACATCTTCGTAGCTTGAATCGTTTTTAGCGAGTTCGATGGCCATGGAGAGCATGGTTCCGCAGTAAAAAGCCATCCAAGCTGTAGCATCTGCCTGTTCTAGATAGTTACCCACCGGAGGGGTATCGGAACGATCGAAGACGCCTATATTATCAAGTCCGAGAAAGCCACCTGAGAACAGGTTTCTTCCGTCAACGTCTTTGCGGTTAACCCACCAGGTGAAGTTTACGAGCAACTTATGAAATGCTCTGGCAAGAAATTTGATATCACGTTTCCCTTCTTCGGCCGACATTTTGTATACACGCCAGCAGGCCCAAGCATGTACAGGCGGATTGACGTCGCCGAAGGCAAATTCATAAGCGGGAATCTGGCCATTTGGATGCATGTACCATTCCCGAAGAAGGAGTAGTAGCTGGTCTTTGGCAAAGTCAGGGTCGATTCGCGCAAAAGGAAGGGTGTGAAATGCGAGATCCCATGCCGCGTACCATGGGTATTCCCATTTGTCCGGCATGGATATGATGTCTCTATTATAAAGGTGTGGCCACTCTTTATTTCTCGGGTTTTTTCGCTGAGGTTCAGGTTGCTCAGGGTCGCCTTCTAGCCACTCAGATACCGAATACCAATAAAACTGTTTCGACCATATGAGACCTGCAAAGGATTGTGTGATAACGTCTCGTGATCTGTTAGTCGGTTTTTGCTTCAACACGAGATCGTAAAAGGACTCAGTTTCTGCCAGTCTTGTGAAGAATACGTTTCGGAAGCTTTGCCCAAAAGGATCAGATGGTGTTTCGCTGGCAGCAGACAGTCTAAATTGAAACACTCTTTCTTCGCCGGGATCGAATATTTCGTTATAGTAATAAGCAGCCTTTGTTCCAAGGTCTGCAGGATTTACTGCCTCCTTGTCGCCATTAATAACGAACTCGTGAAATGAGTCTTTCGTGTAGGGGGAGGTTGTCTCATAGCCGAAGAGCTTTTTGAAATTCGTGTCGTTTTCTGTAAAAAGGAGTGTGGGCGAGCCCTGCTCCGGATCGGCAAAAAAACTATAGCTCTCAAGACTCTCGTGAGAGGTAACCATGGAGTGGTCTCCGCTTTTTTTAATCTCAGGCCGTTCCCAGTATCCTTCACCAGTTCGTCCCCAGGACCAACCATTTCGAAACCAGAGTGTTGGGAGTAGGTGTAGGGGGGCTTTCTTTTTTGAGCGGTTCGCAACCGTTAAGCGGATGAGGATATCGTTGGGAGTGTCTTTGGCGTACTCGACAAAAATGTCGAAGTATTTGTTTTCGTCAAATATCCCCGTATCAAGAAGTTCATATTCAGTCTGGTCCTTAGAAAGTTGGGAATTTATCTCACGTAGTTTTTTATAGGGAAACTCTTCTTGGGGATATTTATAAAGTGCTTTCTGGTAAGCGTGACTTGGAAGTGCGGCTAGGTAGTAATAGCATTCCTTTACATCTTCCCCGTGGTTCCCTTCTGGACTGGCAAGGCCAAAAAGACGTTCTTTTAAAATTGGATCTTTCTCGTTCCAGTATGCCACTGAGAAGCAGAGTCGACATCTTCTATCAGTAATGCCGAGCAGTCCGTCCTCCCCCCATCTGTACGCTCTTGAGATTGCGTCTTCATGGCTCAGGTAGGTCCAACAAGAGCCATCTTTTGAGTAGTCTTCTCGGACGGTGCCCCACTGCCGTTCTGAGAGGTAAGAGCCCCATCTGCGCCAGTGTTTTTCGCGATTTCTGGCTTCCTCTAATCGGATAAATTCAGGGTGTAGTTCCTCTTCACTCATAGCATAGGAGCATATCGGATTGTGTGTCCGTGCAACATTAGTTAATTTCTAAATATTTACAGCCTCTTTACGAGGCTTTGTCACTGTGCCTTTTCATAATTTTGCATAATGAGCCTGAGCTGTTACGAGTTCATGAGCTTGGGTGCGAATCGGACCTTCATATGTGCGTAGAGAGCGGTCAGAATTTGCATATTTGGTTGTGATGCCACTATTGGGCATATGCCGCACATGTACATGAAATCTTTTATCTCTTTGCATTCAGATTCCCCGTGCGTTTCTACGTGTTTGCTCAATGTAAATCAGCGCATCTCAATTGTTAAGATCTTCATTACTCTCTCATGTTTTGGTGTTAGAAGCAGCTTTCGCGCACACTATTTTTCAGGGCTCATGCCCTTATCTCATTGAGCGTTGAGCTGACGTATTATTTAGTCTTCGGGTGTTTGGTTGTGGCTATTTTTCATCTAGTATGTGGAGTGTCAGGGGAGACCCCTATATTTGATTGTTGTCCGTCGATATGTGTGATTTTAAGCTTTTATTATCTTTAGGGGGCCGTGAACTTACAATTTAATTGGGTTTATCGACCACTCATCATATGCATCATTGCTATTTGTATTTTCATGCCGTATGCGCGTGCTGAGGAAAAGTCTAGTTCAATGGTGAGGAAGGGCAAAATTCGAGCAGCGATGCTCTATTATATTACTCGTTTTATTAAGTGGCCGGAAGCATCAGTGAAGAATGGGCTGGGAGTCTGCATTGTAGGTTCAGATCCGTTAAACGACTATATAGAGGAGACATTTGCGGGCAAGTCGTTTAATGGCGTGGATGCGCAGATTTTTTTTGTGAAAGATAAGGCAGAATCCCTTCAGGAAAAGTGCGATCTTTTTTATTTCGGGAAGGCGGAGGAGATTCAGTATGATGAATTAGCGCTAGATTCTGCTTTTACGGTAGCGGGTCAGGATCTTCCCTCATCAGTTAAGGCAATGATTGAGTTATATGAAGATAGTAACAAACTTCGCCTTCGTGTGAACTACGATCTCGTGCAAGGGAAAGGCTATAACGTTAGTTCAGAACTCCTCGCTATCGCTGAGGTTCGCCGCTAGTATCAAATCTTCTGTGCAAACTACATCATTGTTGATATGTTTTTTGTACTATTTTTAAGAGGTGGCCCGGATGCTAGTTAGACTACGTTACGTACACTTGTTCTCTTTATTGTTGACGTTTTTTTTCTCTCACGCTCTTCAAGCTGAGTGTCGAAGGCGTTCTCTTTCTGAGCAGCCTTTACCAGAAGACCTGACTTCTGTTGATATCGAGAAGCTCTTGAGTTTTGATCTTGAAGTAACTTCTCCGCAGAAAAAGATAGAAACCTTTTCGGATACTTCCTCTGCTATTTTTATTATAACTCATGAAGATATCAGGCGTTCGGGAGTTACGCATGTCGCGGAGGCGCTTCGTCTTGCTCCGGGAATCAATGTTGCGCGTATTGATAATAATCGGTGGGCGATTTCAGCACGTGGGTTCAATAAAACATTTGCTAACAAGCTTCTCGTCCTGCTTGATGGCCAACGAATTTTTAGCCCTCAGTTTAATGGCGTTTGGTGGGATCAGTTTAATCTGCTACCAGAAGACATTGATAGGATTGAAGTTATTAGAGGTCCTGGTGCATCAATGTGGGGTCCAAATGCTGTTAATGGAGTGATTAACATAATTACCTGTGACGCGAGAGAGACCACAGGGGTGCAGGCAACGGTAGCTTCAGGCAATCAGGAGAGACTCATTGCGAGTCTAAGCGCTGGCGACTCCGTTGGAGAAAATGGTGCCTATAGAATCTACGGACGGGTGAATAATCGTGATTCGAACATTCTTGCATCTGGAGAATCTGCGTACGATGGGGCTGATAATGCACGTGGAGGGATTCGTTTTGATTCGCAGATTACAAAACAAGACGTGGTGACCCTGAAGGCAGATGGATATTTTTCAGATAAGGAACTTGAAGTGACCGTACCATCATTTTCCCCACCATTTGTTGATTCTGATACGTTTTCCGATCGGAAAGAAGTATATGGCACCAATATGCTTGGTAAGTGGGAGCACGAGATATCTTCAACCTCGTTAGTGAGTACGCAATTAGATTATACTTTCGAGCGTCAGAAAGGGGTGGTCTTTCCTATTCATCGTCACACGGCAAATCTTGAGGTTTTTCACCGTTTTGAGCCGTTTAAGTATCATGAATTTATGTATGGCGTAGAGTATCGTTATTATGAAGATGATTTTGAAGGAACGTTCGCAGATGACTTTGATCCCGAGTCCCGAACGACTAATACGCTGGCTGGTTTCATTCATGATGAAATAACGCTTATCGATGATGAGCTTGATCTTATTTTGGGATCGAAGTTTGAGGAAAATCCTTTTGTTGGTTTTCAATTTATGCCAACAGCGCGTTTCGTGTTTACACCGGATAAGAGTCAGACTATCTGGGGAGCTGTTTCCAGAGCAGTAAGTACCCCCAGTCGTGTAGAGGAGGATGTTGTCGTCCCTACGGCGCTCATCCCACCTTCTCCTGGTGAGTTGCCTGCCTTGGTCACTCTCTATGGGAATAATAGTTTCCAATCTGAAAAAGTACTGGCGTATGAGCTCGGATATCGTTCGAGAGTGACTCAGGACTTAAGCCTCGATATCGCGCTTTTTTACAACGACTATCACGATCTTATAAGTAATGAGCCCGGGGCGCCAGCTCCTGGGATGTTACTCGATCAACCGGAGCCTGCGGTACTTGTCCCAGTGAGTTTTGAGAATCAACATGCAGGATATGCGTATGGTGGTGAGGTTGCTGTTGAGTGGCAGGCCAAAAGTTGGTGGCGGATAGTAAGTACATACTCGTTTATTGACCTGAATTTGAGTCAGGGATCTAGTATGGATGATTTTAATATTACGTTTTTTAGTGGGACGACACCGAGGCATCAGGCGAACGTGCGTTCTCATATTGATGTTACTGAGAATCTTGAGTTTGATGCTATCTTACGATTTGTAGATACGCTCGATTATGGAAATATTGATGCCTATACTGAGCTGGATCTTAGAGTTGCTTATGATGTCACTTCGCAACTTGAGCTCTCTGTGGTTGGTCAGAATCTTCTTGATAGCAGTCACGAGGAATTTAGTGCGGTCATACTCCCACCTTCCAGTACGGTTTCTCTAAGGCGTGGGGTGTATGCGCAGGCAGCCTATCTTTTTTAAGAATCCAATACAGAAATGAGACGCTATTTTTTATTTAGGTCTTAACACTTCGTGGTGGAGCCTGCGCTGTCATTGAGCTGAATATTCTACGATAACTGTCGTTCGTAAAAACTTTTTATTTCATTTTAAATCTGCTATCTCGGCTGATAGATTGCTAGTTTATTATCGCATCTTATGGCTTCGATACGTACATATGTTTGCAGGTTTACTGTTGCATTATGCCTGATCTGTGCTGGTCTATTCGGTGTTCTTGCATTTCGTTACCCTTCTCTCGTGCGTGATCTTTATGCAGATCTTAGTACTAGTGATTTCAATGACTTTAAGGGAAAGCTTTCTTTCTATACCTATTTCTCAGGGAGGCTTGCGAGCTTAACCCCGAATGCCAAAGGGGATTATCTCCTCCCATCAGCTCATATGCCTGAGTATAATGACCTATCAGAGTATGAGCGAGCCTACCTCGACTTTGATCGCTCAGGGGATACTCGCAATCTCGATCGCATATATGCGGAACGAACGGATCATGGCGAGGAGTTCTTGCTCTGGTACTCCGCCGCACACCTTAAAGTTGCGATTCGTATGTTACAAGACAAAGAGCTCACCCAGTCGCAAAGAGCAAGCCTTAGAAGGGAGTTCGAGTCCGAAATCCGATCGTTTCAGGAGTCTGAACAGAATGACTATGAGAAACACCTGCAGGCTGCACGCGCGTCTCTTCAGAAGCTTCTTAAGGTGCGACGTACGAGCTTGTACATCTGGTTACATACCGTTGCACGCAAATTGAGTACGTCTACACCTGCGCAAGCAGGTGACAAGCTTCTTCAGTCTTTCTTTAATAGGTACCTTCCCGATATGAAGAGGAGAGGTCAAGGAGATGCTAAGCTATCCTTTGATGATGTGACGAATGAACTTGGGTTTGGTGAAGAAGCAAACACCAAGGGAGTAGCCGTAGAAGATTTTAATAATGATGGCTATTTGGATATTGTTACCGTCTCAAGTTTTGGTGGTTTGAGATATTACGTAAATAATAAAGGTGACTACTTCGTAGAGCAATCAGAGCAAGCCGGATTGCGGGAGATTTCGCAGGCATATCACGTATCTGCCGTAGACTACAACAATGATGGTCTCATGGACCTCTTTGTTACAAGGCCGTTTCATCATTATCATCTCTATAAGAACTCTGGTGATGGTGTCTTTGACGACATAACTTCACAGGTGGGATTGTATCATGACAATTCTCCACTCATGTTTCACTGTACGTGGCATGCAGCTTGGGGGGATATAGATAATGACGGCGATTTGGATCTGTTCTTGTCTCAGTGGGGACAACAGAATTTTCTAAATCAGGGCATTTATAAACGAGAATATGCTCAATCGATTCTCTACCGAAATGATGATGGATATTTTCGTGATGCGACCAAAGATTTAGGGCTGGCCTCGAGTTTACACGGCGAAAACTTTGTGAGCGCTGCTTTTGGAGACTATGATGCTGATGGATACGTAGACCTTTTTGTATCAAGTTTTTCTAAGGACCTTTCCACTTTATATAGGAACCGAGAAGGAAGAGAGTTCATAAAGCAGGAGGGGTTTAAGCGAGAAAATCCCGGATTTATGGCAAGCTTCATAGATTTTAACAATGATGGTTCACTTGATATTTATCAATCTGGCAACACGCAAGCGAAGTCTTCTTTTGAGCACCTTGCTCAGCATTTAACCGAGGAGCCATATTCAAATACAATACATGTGCAGGATGGGGCTTCGGGAATCTTTACAGAAGATCGCTCTGTCTTTCGAGGTGGCTTGCCCCTTACAACGCTCGGTGTGACTTGGAGTGACGTTAATAATGATGGTTGTCTCGATTTTTATACCGGCACTGGTAACCCGGAGCTGTGGTTTATTGCTCCGAATCTTTTATATCTCGGTGAGCGAGAAGGCACGTCTTGTCGGGGGAGTGTGCGACCTACAAATGTCCTCTCACACCTTTCTGTCTTTGAAAAGGGGCAGGGGGCCGTTTTTCTGGACTTCGATAATGATGGCGATGAGGATCTTTTCGCTGGTCTTGGTGGAATGTGGCCAGGAGATAAGGCACAGAGTAGGCTTTATCGAAATGAGCTATCGCCACAGGATTTGTATGTGAAGGTACGTTTGCATGGAATCCAAACAAATCGTTTTGGAGTAGGGGTTAAGGTGAAGCTGATTGGGTTGCTCCCAAACCACCGGACCCAATCCAGCTATCACATCATGGGCAATAAGTCAGGGTATGGCAGCGCCCCATACCTAATACATTCTGGGGTAGGGAATGCATACGATGTTTATGCTGAGGTGTCATGGGCTCCAGATCGTGTAGAGCGTTATCGGTTGCATCTCAATACCCTTAATACGTTAAAAGAGTTTTCTGGGAAACCATACATAATGGAGAATGTGCTATGAAAAAAAAGGTGGTCGTAATTGGTTCAGGAATTACAGGAGCAATGGCGAGTGCATATATTAAGAAACGACAACCTGAGCTTGAAGTGACGGTCATATCGCCAAATGAGAAAAAGCTTCCTATCGTGGGAGAGTCTCTTACTGAGTTCTCTACACAGCTTTTTCATGAGTTAGGATTGTCCCCATACCTTGAAGAAGAGCACTATCATAAGTATGGATTAACTTTTTACTTTAAGGAAAATATAGAGAGCCCTGAATGCGATAGATATTCCGCTCATGAAGCCCATACCATCCCTCCTATGCCGTCCAATCAACTGAACCGTTTCACATTCGACAAGAAGATCCGTGAGGTAGGCAGGGAGCTGGGTGTCAAGTATGTTGAAGCCAGAGTAAAGAGTGTTGATATTGGAAAAGCAGGGAATTCTCATACTGTAGTCTATCGCAGTCCATCGGGTGAGAATCATTCAAAGGATGCAGACTGGATCATAGATGCTTCTGGTCGCCGGCAGGTACTCTCTACTCTCCTTGAACAAAAGCGGGATGCGCCGTATCAAAGAAGCGCCTATTGGTTTCGTCTTGTGAATTTCGATGCCCAAAAGCTTACCAGCTTTCAGCAGATAAAACCCCCACAATGTTGCTTTGATTCGTACTTTGTAACGCATCACTTTTTCGGTAAAGGGAATTGGATATGGGCGATCCCGATGCGGACACGAGAATATCAGAACATGATCAGTGTAGGGATTGTGTGGCGCCCCGATCTTCAAGATCTTATGGTTAAGGATGTCGATGGCTTTAAGCGAGTTGTGAAGAGTGAGCATCCACATCTCGTAGATTTTATTGAGAGTGGAGAGGTGCTCGATAGTTCCCTGTATTCGAATTATTTATATGAGTCTGAGCAAGTCTATAGTGATGATGGATGGTTTCTCGTTGGAGATGCTGCGGATGCAGTTGATCCACTTTATAGTACAGGACTCGTCATGAGTTCTTTGCAGATAACCCAAATAGAAGAGATGATCTTAAGGGATAGTAGGGGGGAGCTCGAGCGCCAGTTCGTTGAGGATATGGGAGTAGCGTATAAAACGGTGCGAAACAGTTTGCAGCTAGAGATTAGTACGCTCTATGATGTTATGCATGACCCCTATCAAAGCCACTGGCGAATGCATTTTGTTTCGCTATTGTATTTCTTCTTCCTCCTCCCTGCGTGGCTCGCTGGTTATATGAAGGACCGTGCCGGGGCAAGATTGATAACGTCTCTGATACAGGCTCAAGGGGCGAAGTATCCGTCACTGCTTGAATTGTTGGAGATTGGATCTAAACGGTTAGGGCCAATTCCATCAGAGAAGCTCACGAATAAATATTACAAAACGGTCAATTGGGATTTATGGGGGCCATGCGATCGAATGATTCCCAAGTATCTTTCACGACTTCTTTATCTTCAGGCGGCGTTTCGCTTTGAGCTCTTGCGTAATGCAGGGTGGCATCAATGGCCGATGCATCTCAGGATATGTGCGATTTACTTGCTTCAGAGCGTCTTTGTAAGGGTTTTCTTTTGGCGGCGATCGTTAAGACGATCCTATTTGGTTAAGAAGTGGTTAGGTGTAAACGACAAGAGCCAGAAAGATGATAATGCGTTCTCATCACAACAGGAGAAGGAACCAGCTTGGCGTCCGGGATACTCTACGTAGTGGGGGTAGGATTAGGGCAGTAGCGACGTGGTGAAAGTATCTGATTGGGGTCTAGTGCTGATTTTATTTTTGATACGGTTTGCCAGTAGGGAGTCTCGTTACTTGAATATTTACTCTGTGCTTGGATTCCTAGGCGGTATGGCACGTACCCAATACGTAGCAGTTCCTTTGTGAGTGTGTCGTAGCAGGCCTTCGCACGTGAAGTCTCTTCGAAGTTTTGTTGGTCATAGAGGATAGGTTGAGTGCATGCTACCGAGCGGCTGTTAATCGTGGTAAATGTCGGAGCGAAATCAAAGTCAAAGTATTCGAAAATCGGCGAAACGTTTTCTATATAGTTTTGTATATCATCACCGGTAAGTGGGATAATGGGCGCTATCCAAATCAGGCCACATTGATCTCTGGCAGGATGAAGTTGATTTTCTACGGGGGGTTGATTCTTGTTTCTCCAGTAAGCGAGTTTTAGAAATGCTTCTGTAGGAGCACCTCTTAAGAGCTTAAAGCTCTCACGATATTGAGGACTGCGCTCGAGATCTTCTTCTGAAATAAACTCAATTGATTTTACATAAGGTTGGTACGCTTCTTTTACAGTGGCTACCGCTGCTTCAAGTTGGCTTTCAGAATACGCGTAGAGCGAGGTGATGCCATTCCAGGTGCCAATATGAGAAGCCAGTTTCGCTGTGAGCTCTGGACGTAGTGCAGAGCCGT
This sequence comes from bacterium, assembly GCA_030431715.1. Lineage (GTDB taxonomy): Bacteria > Bdellovibrionota_C > UBA2361 > UBA2361 > RFPC01 > JAUIIO01. Next base: position 76,459 of record JAUIIO010000016.1, on the reverse strand, counting down.
GGGGTTGAGACTCGAAAGGAAACTGGCACTGAGCCATAAGTGCTCTTTTTTGAGAGAGGATGTTAATGCCAGCAAGAATGACTTCGTGAAGGAGAAGTTCTCTTGAGGTGTCGATAAGACTTTTTATGTGTTCCTCATTTGGGCACGAAAAGTAGACGGCTCTAAAATGTTTTGGAATGGGCTGAAGCCATACTCCAAGAGAGAGGACTATGCCGAGGTTTGATTGTGTGAAAATCCCATCAAGAGATGGTCCAACGCCGTAAGGATATGTATAGGTTGCCTGTGCATTTTGAAACTGTCCGAATCCGGTATGTATGATGTCGCCGTTCGCAAGCATCACCTCCATGCCACATTGATGACCGAAGTGATCGCCGTAGGTGCTCAGGCCATATCCTCTCTCAAGAGTATTGCCGAGGATGCTGCAATTTGGACCTGCTCCGGTTGGATCTATCTTTAATGAGATGTCGTGTTCTTGAAGATAGTCGTGGAGTTGTTGCTGCGTGACGCCGGGTTCAACAACAGCAAAAGCGAGTTCTTCGTTGACAGAAATAATCTGGTTTAATGAGGAAAGATCAAGGAGTACGCAATCGCTCGTTGTCGGGAGGGATGATCCGTATCCCCAATTATTACCAGTACTAAATGGATAGAGGGGGATGTTGTAGTCATTGGCAAGCTTGAGGCACTCGCGAATATCGTCTCTTGTTAAGATCTTAACAAGAGCTTGGACATTTCGGTTTTCAGCTATAGTCGTGTTATGTATATGAGTGTGTGACAACTCTTCTTCGTAGTAGATTTGTCCGGGAAGTTTCTTCTGCAGCGTTTCGTAGAAGCCGGTATGTTTTGCTATTCTCGTATTTTGAGGCATAGTAGTTATTTAAATATATAGAAATGGCGCGATTGCACAGCTAGACATTATTTCTATACCTTATTTATTTGTAGATGCAAAAAGTAAAAGTACTTTTTTTTGCGGAAGCCGTGACACTTGCGCATGTTGCAAGACCGTTTGTGCTTGCATCAGCTCTTGATTCATCAAGGTACGATGTTTCATTTGCTGCCGCACGCTCTTACGATTCTTTTCTAGGTGACAGTTCCTTAGATCGTCACTCTATTGATTCACTATCCCCAAAGGAGTTCTTATCTTCTCTTAGGAGCGGGAAGTGGCTCTATACTCCGGAAGTTCTCAATAGTTACGTGCAGCAAGATATGAGGCTTTTTGAGGAGATTCAACCTGATATTGTCGTAGGGGATATGAGGTATTCTCTTGGTATTAGCGCGCCCCGCTGTGGTGTTCCCTATGTGTCACTGTGCAATGCTTATTGGAGCCCATATGCGCTAAATGGCAAGGTCGATGTTCCTTGTTATGATTTTGTTGGTAAGCTTGGCCTGCCTTTATCGAGGCTCATTTGGAAGTGCACCAAGCCGCTTCTGCTAAATCGCATATTAAAGGATTTTAACAGTGTCAGAGAAAAGTACGGTTTGTCTCGGCTCCCTTCATTTGCGGAAGCTTTTACTTTTGGAGATAGGACTTTCTACACGGATATCCCCACGATCGTTCCAACTTCTCCTTTGCCACCACACCACTGCTACGGTGGCGCTGTGAGTTGGGCACCTGAAATGGAGCTGCCTGAGTGGTGGGATGCATGGAGAGAGCCGACAAAGCCATTGATCTATTTTACTCCTGGCTCTTCTGGGGATATCCCCCAATTGCCAGAGCTTCTGGCGGCATTAAGCAATTTACCAGTTCAGGTCGTGTTTGCTGCTGGGGGACGAGCTCGAGAGAGCTTTCCGCAGGATTCAGCAGCGCTAAGGATTATGGATCTTGCTCCTGGAACTCTTCTGTCACAGTGTGCAGATGTGGTAATCTCAAATGGTGGAAGCCCGACGTCATACCAATCGCTTGGTCAGGGGACACCGGTGATAGGGATATGTTCTAACCTTGATCAATTTTTGGCGATGGGTCATGTCGAGAAGAGGGGAGCTGGTGTGATGTTTCGTTCCGACCGCTTCCGAATTGAGGACGTTTGCGAGAGAGTCGTTGAGTTCATAGAAGGGACTAGGCATTCCTTCATTGCTCGTCAGGTAGCAAGAGAGATGAAGCAATTTAATATTCATAAAATATTTGAGAGGCTTTTAGCTGAGCTGAAAGGTTTTTCAGATAACGTTTCTGTTGAGCATGCGCCAAGCCGCCTGAAAGAATTTTAGACTTCTTATTTGGAATTGTCTCCTGTTCCGCGTGTTAAGAGGTCCGCATATTAAGAGGTCTGCGTGTTAAGAGGGAATCGTTTTAGATGTTGGTAAAAAGTTGGGAGACCATTTCCCTTGAGAAAAAGCTTTCGATCCTGCTTTTCTTAATCAGTGGGGCTACGTTCATCTTTGGATGCCTCTGTTTTATCCTGATTGAGATGTATTACTCAGTGCACTCCTTTCAAAATGAACTTTCATCTATTGCGCGTGTTGTCGGTTCTAACAGTCGAGCAGCCCTTGCCTTTCAGGATAGTGACTCGGCGAATCGCGTGTTGTCTAGTCTTGAAGTCATTGAAAGCATTGAATACGCAGCGCTTTATAATACAAAGGACGAAGTTCTTGCGGAGTACAGCACAAATGGAAGAGGAAACGAGGATTTGGTTCCTCCGTTTCCAGATAGCCCAAAATGGAGTTTTGGAAGTCTTGAGTTGGGATGGCCAATCCTACTTGAAGGTGAGCATGTGGGCACCCTTTTTATTCGATCTGGACTGAGCTCGTTCTATGATAAAATCGTAAGTATCCTCCTATTGCTTGCTGGATTACTCGCTATCTCGGCTCTTATTGCATACAAACTTTCGTTTAAACTTCAATCTTGGATTACACGACCGATTTTATCTCTTACTCATGCCAGTAAGAGGATTTATGAAGAGAATGACTATACTGTCCGTCTTGAGGGAGCCAGTAAGGATGAGGTGGGGCGGCTCATTGCGATGTTTAATCAGATGCTTGAGCAGATTCAGCAGAGAGACTCCGATATCATACTGGCGAAAGAAGAGGCTGAACGTGCGGCTCTCACCAAGAGCCGTTTTTTGGCGAATATGAGTCATGAAATCCGTACCCCGCTTAATTCAATTCTTGGATTTACAGAAGAGCTTATGCGCACCGAGATTGATGAAGAACAGAAGTCTCTCTTAGAGACGGTATATTATTCAGGTCAAATACTACTTTCTGTTGTTAATTCAATTTTGGATTTTTCGAAGATTGAGGCAGGAAAAGCTGTTTTAAGGTATTCGCGAATTGAGATTCGATCTTTCTTAGATCAGATAATGAGCATTCATGAATACAATGCCCGAAAGAAGTCGTTAATCTTGCACCCGGTCCAAGTCGCCTCTGATATCCCAGAACTTATTTTTGGGGATGCTCCAAAGATCTCCCAAATTCTTACTAATCTTATTGGGAATGCTGTTAAGTTTACGCCATCCGGTGGCTTCATAGATTTGAGTGTCTCTCTGCGTGAGGTCCGAGCAGATTCTCAGCAGCTATTATTTAAGGTGCGTGATTCAGGTATTGGTATCCCAACTCCGAACCGTGAGGACATTTTTAAATCATTTACGCAAGTCGAATCTGCTTTAAACAAAACCTATGACGGTACTGGCCTTGGTCTCACTATCGCGTCCAGTCTTGTTACTTTAATGGATGGAAAAATATGGGTTGATAGTATCTTGCATGAAGGCTCAACCTTTTTCTTTTACATCGAAGTCCCGCTTTCGGTTCCGCCGGAACAGATAGCGGATCAAGAAGTTCTGGATTATCAGCGAATACCAGCATATCCAGCAGAGACGTATGTTGGCACGGTTGATGTTGCATCTGTTGGGGAGGGGAGCCAGGCCATACTTGTTGTAGAGGATCAGAAAGTTAATCAGAAGTTGTTACAGCGTATTCTTCTTAAAGAAGGGTTTCGAGTTCTTCTCGCTGATAATGGAAAGGAGGCTCTTGAGCAACTAGAGGAACAGAGTGTCGATCTCATCATCAGTGATATCCAAATGCCTGTTATGGATGGTTATGAGACAGCGAGAGGAATAAGAGCAATGGAGAAGGAAAAGCCGGGGAGCTATACTCCAATTATCGCACTTTCTGCATCAGTCCTTGAGGAGGACAGGAAGAGGTGTTTTGAGGCTGGTATGGATGAATTCTTGATGAAACCCTTTAGTCGGAAAAAGCTGCTTTCTCTCGTGCATAGCTACGTTAGGAAGCAACAGAGCAGCTCTCGGTGATGTATTCACGTTTTGTCTCTATGCAAATTGTATTGCCGCAAGTAAGAACCTGCACTATAATTCTCTAAGGTATTTTTTATATTTTGTATTAGAGATGTTCTTTCCCAAAAATATTCTTGCTCTCGAAGACGATAGAGTTACCGGTACGCTGCTAGAAGCGACGCTTTCTCAAGCGGGGCATAGTGTGCGCTGGGTGGAGAGGGCAGAAATGTTTTTCCAATCCCTTAAGGCGCTCTCTCCAGATATTGTTATTGTAGATAATGTCCCTGATAGTCGCTGTCGCGAAACCTGTGCGGCCCTCCATGAGAAGTTTCAACATCAGTTGCCAAGAATTATCGTATACAGTGGGAGCGAATCAGAGGATGATATTCTTTCTTACTATGAGAATGGGGCAGATGATTATATTTCAAAGAGATATTCACCGAAAGTTCTCCTAGGTCGTATTGAGGCACTCGGCCGGCTTGACAAGGTAGAGAGTCATCAGCGGAAGACGTTATGTTGGGATGGGCTTGTGCTTGATGCGTCGTCTAAAGTCGCCAGACTGGATGGGAAGTCGCTTCTGCTGACTCCTTCAGAGTTTGAACTTATCTACTTGCTCGTTTCTCGTTCTGGAAAGGTGTTCTCACGTAGGGAGATTATCGGTGAAATGCGAAACATGAAATTTTCTGTTTCCGAAAGAACCGTAGATGTCTTTATTACCTGCTTACGAAAAAAACTTGGCACCATTGGGTCATTTATAAAGACTGTGCGAGGTGTCGGGTACACTTTTCGTGTTCATTCAAGTGATGTGAAAGTGGTTGAAGGATAGCAAACACCTTTTCCATTGTTAAGGTCTAAACATTTGATTTTCTTTAGCTAATAGATACAATTTCTCTCTAAAGCTCTGCTATATCTCAATAGAATCTTTCTTGATGGATTAAACTCTGGTGATTTTGGTGCACTGAGGGTTGTAGAGTTTGCTATTCGAACATTATCGATGTCAATTCCTGCTGAGTTTCTTATTAGGCCTGCGTATTCGTTCCTTGATGCACTGGAAGCGTTTCGAATTGCCCATAATCAGTACTGCAAATACGAACTTATGAGTTCGCACTCAAGTGAATTGCGGTTCTTCTTGCGAGAGCTTCTCCCTTCGTCACTTATCTTTATTGCTCAGCGTAATGGCGACACTGTCGGTACAATAACTGGTGTTATCCGCGGAGATGCTGGATTGCCTTCTGATAAGACTTTTGATGACTTCTTTCGTCAAAGTTCACTCGGGGGACCACGATATGCGGAAGCGACAAAATTGGCATGTTTACCCGAGGCAAGTTTTAGTGGTCGTGGTTTTGGTGAGCGTAGTCTCGTGGTCTGTGAGCTCCTCAGGTGGGTTTTCTGGTGGTATGAGCATAATAAGGTTACAGGTTGGATTGCTGCTATTCATCCAGATCATACAAATCTTTGGAGAGATGTTCTTGGATTTCAGTTTCTTGCCTCAGTGCATTCTTACGGACATGTTGAAGGAAAGCCGTGTGACCTCTATCTCCTTGATATGGAGTCTCTAAGAAGTGGGAAACGTGAGCCGTCTGCTGACGTGTCATCATATATTCTTGATAATCCTCTGACAGAAGAAGCCTTCCGGGATGGATATGTTTTTTGTGATAGAGACATTATGATGTTGCTCCTTGAGTTTCCAGAAGTGTTACTTGAGGCGGACCGCTTTGAGTTAAGAGCTCTTCGCGCAATGCATCCCCTTCCAGTGAATTGTGCGGAGCGGTTATTAGAGTTGCGGCTTTATGATGATGAGGGGGTAGTTCCTGTTCCAGCTCTCGATTACTTTAAATGTCTTCTAGGCTATAAGTCACTTCGACCTGAGCAATCAGTAGGGAGAAAGAGGGTTCATCTTCGCCTCTTTCTTGAGTCCATTGTGGAGATTCTCGAAATATCGGCTACCATTGAGCGTAAACGATTTTCATGTAGGATAGCTGAGAATGTTCCCCAGTATGTTTCTCTTTCCCCACTTGAGTTTGCTAATACGATAACTGATATTGGAGTGGCGCTTCTGGAGCTCTGTTCGCCTGGCGAGAGAGTCGCAATGGAGGTCCATATCTCTCACTCGTCCTTCAAGGACTCAGAGCTTACAGTACAGTATCTGGTACCGAATGAAATCTCGCAGCACATGTCAGCATTGAAGCTCAGGCTTGTTCGAGCCCCTTCTCTACATGTCGCATCTTCAAGGGACAATTGTCGAGTCTCTTTTAGTGTGGCGTGCGTATTGCCAACAGCCACACTAAAATCTATTGGCCTTAGAAAACTAGCAGTTGTTTAGATAGGGGCCCATAAAAGGGGTAACGCGTATCGGAGTCGTCTTAGCTCGCGAGCGCTTCACTGTGATAGACGAGAATCGGCTCTTTTTCATCATTCACGGCCTCTTCTGTGATGATAATCTCTTTGATATCCGGATTGCTTGGAATATCGAACATAACATCGAGCATACATTTCTCAATGATTGTTCGTAGTCCTCGTGCTCCCGTTTTTCGTTCGAGTGCTAGCCCGGCGATAGCTTGCAAGGCATCCGGAGTGAATGTGAGTTCAACGCCATCAATCTCAATAAGCTTTGTGTATTGTTTTACAAGTGCATTCTTTGGTGTAGTGAGTACTTGTATGAGATCGTCTTTTTCTAGCTGTTCAAGGCAGGCTACGACAGGTACACGCCCAATAAACTCTGGAATCATCCCAAACTTAAGGAGATCTTCATTTTCTGGTCGCATGATCCTGACAACGTCCTGTTGCTCTTCGCCTTCCGCTCTCGCTCCGAATCCAAGAGCTTTCTTGCCTGTTCGTTGCTTGACGATTCTCTCTATGCCATCAAAAGCACCACCGATGATAAACAGGATATTTGTGGTATCGATCTGAATAAAGTCTTGTTGAGGATGTTTCCTGCCTCCTTTTGGTGGAACGTTTGCCTTTGTTCCTTCCATTATCTTTAGCAGTGCTTGTTGAACTCCTTCTCCAGAAACATCTCTTGTGACAGATGGGGTATCGCTCTTTCTGGCGATCTTGTCGATTTCATCAATATAGACGATGCCACGCTCCGCTCTTTTCACATCGTAATCAGCTGCTTGGAGAAGGTTCACTATAATATTTTCCACGTCTTCACCAACGTAACCGGCCTCAGTGAGACTTGTCGCATCAGCTATGGTAAAAGGGACATCGAGAACCCTTGCGAGTGTTTGCGCGAGAAGGGTTTTTCCCGAACCTGTCGGTCCAGCCAGAAGTATATTAGATTTCTGTAGTTCGACATCGCCGCTTCGGCTTGAGGCATTGCACTGTATTCGTTTGTAGTGGTTGTGCACTGCAACAGAGAGAACTTTCTTCGCGTAGTTTTGCCCTATGATATATTCATCGAGCTTATCGAGAATTTGTTTTGGAGTGGGTACTGAGAACCCTTCGATCTCAGGATCGAGCTCGGTGAGCTCTTCTGTAAGGATGTCATTGCAGAGCTCAACACATTCGTCACATATGTATACACCCGGGCCAGCAACCAGCTTCCTAACATCATCTTGAGTTTTTCCGCAAAAATTGCAGACGAGGTCCTGAGTGTGAGTTTGTGATTCTCTCGCCATAACTATCCCTTTTCATTAAAACCTTATACGCCTGTCTTATTATGATGATCGATGTGAGGGATTTTATTCAGATTCTTGAGAGTAAAATCTCCCATCTCGTTCTCACGCCGCGCGTAAGGGGCGTTGAGGCCTGTTAGCTATCGAAGTTAAGGAAGATAACAATGTCTCATTGCCTATAGATGCTTTCGACATGAAATGAAGGGGGCTTTAAAAAAACCTGCAATATTCACCCTGTGCGAGAAAATATTGGGTGATGACAGAGGTTTAGTTTGTTGAGCAAGCGCGGGAGGGGGGGCGAGGAAGAGGATTAAGAGCTGGATTGGGAAGAGATGGTGTCAGGAGTGCTGCCTCTGCGTAGAGGTTCTGCAATGAGGATACCAGTAAGGACGGCGCAGGTGTTTATTGCGATATCGTGCCAGTCACAGAACCTCTCGGGATGAAGCCATTGGAGAAGTTCGTCAGTCACCCCCATAGACCAACTCATAGCAAAAGCTTTGAGTGGGGTTAATGGTAGGGAAGGGTTCTTAAATGAAAGTGTTACAAATAAGGCTAGAAAGGCGTACATGGGGATATGCGCAAGCTCGGTAGGATGTGTAATCAGTGTGTAAGCGATTGCAACAGGAACTACGAGAGAGAAAGCGTGTAAAAGCCAGAGAAGGGGAGAGAATACTTTCCGGCTATAATTAAAATACCAGAGGACAACTGCAATGGCAGGGAACGCAAAAGCAGTTGTTAGTGTATTGAAAACATCTTCATGTTTCGTAATAGTGGCTTTTACCCACATTGTGAGCATCCTTGCTGTAGGAACAAGCGTCACAATAGTGAGAACGATAAGGCCGGCTGCTAACCTGTATAATAGTGGTCTGTGAGAAGATGTTGCTTCAATACGGGTTGAATGAGAGGGCATATCGTTTTAGTCTAGTCACAATACATACTTCTAGAAAGGGTAAATATGACAGAAGAAGCGAACCAAATTGAGTCAAGTGAAACAACGCCCGAGTCCAGTGTCGACGCGATAGAGGTTTGTCCATTTCAAGCTGAAGATAGAGTAAAGCGCAAAGACGGAGAGGGGTGCTTTGGAATTGTACATGAAGTGCGTTCTGAAGTGACAGCCACGTCAGGCGACTCTTCTGAGAGAGGCCTTCTGGTTATAGTAAACTGGGACAATGGCACAACTTCCTACCTCACCCCGGCAAGCCTAGAAAAAGCATCTTAGTTTCCCGCAGGGAAATTACACCTGCACCTTGACCTGAACCTATACCTTAACCGATTTGGATGAGTAAGGCAGGGCAGCGATACTTCATATATTCAATTTTTCCTCACGCCCCTCTGCAAGCCGCATGAGGTTTGATTTGTGTCTATAGATAATCAGAAGTGAAATTCCACATATAGAGGCTATGACCCCTGAGTGTTCTTCAAAAAAGAATGCCGATAGCGCAGTTGCAACAACGGCGACGACAGATCCGAGAGAGACGATGGTTGTCAGAACATAGGTCGCCGTAAAAGCGCAGACACCAATCAGGATAGAGTATGGCGAGAGGACGATAAGCGTCCCCAGCGCGGTTGCTACTCCTTTGCCCCCTTTTAGTATAGGTGGGATTGAGAGGCAGTGGCCAAGCACCGCAATGAAAGCTGCCAAAGCTGCGTAGGTATCGTTTCCGGGCCAGAGAAGCGTTGCTATTCCCACTGCGAGCATTCCTTTTAGGATATCGAGAAGTAGCGTGAGAGCGCCAGCTTTCTTCCCAATGACGCGTGCAACGTTTGTGGCTCCTACATTCCCACTTCCAGATTCAGTAATATTTTTTCCGCTCTTAAGCGCGATGAGATACCCACTTGGAAATACACCGAGAAGGTAGAAAGGGATAAGGGAAAGTGCGATAAAGATATTATCCATTATTTTCTTTGAAAGCGGAGTGATTTAATGGCATGTGCCCGATCGGCATGTCCAAAGATATATGAACCAGCTACAAAGACATCTGCTCCTGCATCAAAGCACGCTTTCCCTGTTTCGTCATTAATGCCACCATCAACTTCAATAAGAGGCGAAGCACTAATCCGTTCGCATTCTTTAGAAAGGGCGGAGATTTTAGGTACGCACTCAGAGCGAAAGGCTTGGCCCCCACGACCTGGTTGAACGGTCATAATGAGTACGAGATCTACCATTGATATCCACGGGAAGATGGTATCGATATCAGTTTCTGGATTTAACGAGAGCCCGGCCTTCATTCCGCTTTCTTTGATGAGTGCCAGAACTGACTCAGGCTCCGGGCATGCTTCGATGTGGACAGTGAGCAGGTCGGCCCCGGCGTTAGCAAAGAGGGAGACCTGCCTCTCTGGAGCTTCGATCATAAGATGGACATCGAGAAACAAGTTTGTGGCGCGCTTTGCGGCCTGTACCATATTGTCTCCAAAGGTGATTGGAGGAACGAAGGCGCCATCCATAACATCAATGTGCATCCAATCTGCTCCTTTGTCCTCAATTGCCTTAAAGTCGGCTTCAAGGTTAAGGAGATTGGCAGATAAAATTGAGGGGGCAACGATTGATTCTTTCTTATGCATGAGCGTTTATTTGAAAAATTCTTCTTGTTTCGGCTGATAGCCTTGGATGAAATCGCTTACGGGCATGCGTTTTTTACCTTCAGGTTGGAGCTCTAAAAGAGAGAGCGTGTCCTCTCCGCAACTCACAGAGAGTATGCCCTTATCTACCATATGGACCTGGCCGGGCAAGTTCTTTTCTCTGCCCTGAAAGTCTGGCTTTACTTCAGCTTTGAAGATCTTTAAGCGTTTCTCTCTAAATTGTGCATATGCTCCGGGAATTGGAGCGAGGGCGCGTATCTGAAGGGCGATATTTCTTGCAGGGAGTTCCCAGTCGATCTTCATGTCTTCGCCTGTAATCTTAGCTGCATGAACTACTCCTTCTGAGAGTTGTGCCTCGGCATGGCAGGTGCCTGAGATAATGTCTGGAGCTGTTTCGATAAGTAACTTCGCGCCTTCTTCGGCAAGCTTATCGTGCAGGGTACCTGCATTATCTTCCTCTGTTATTGTTACCGTCTTACGGCTATAGACAGGTCCGGTATCTAGCCCGGCTTCCATTTTCATCAAGCAAACTCCAGTTTCCTTGTCTCCGGCTATAATGGCTCTTTGAATAGGAGCGGCTCCGCGCCATCGTGGCAGGAGTGAGGCATGGATGTTTAGTGAGTCATGCCTAGGGAAAGTTAGGACTTCAAGAGGTAGGATCTGCCCGAATGCACTAACCACGGCCATATCGATTGGGAGAAAAGAAGAGAGGGCTTTTAGGAAACTCTCTTTTTCCTTCCTTATGTTCTCAGGCTGAAGTACACAGAGACCATGCTCCAGAGCAACTTTTTTAACCGGAGAGGGGAGTAGTTTTTTGCTTCTGCCTGCAGGTCGGTCAGGTTGTGTAACTACTGCACAAACTTCGAAACGATCATCAGCTAGGAGAGCTTTCAGAGCGTAGGTAGAGAACTCCGGGGTGCCGTAAAAAAGAATCTTAGAGCGGGCCATTCTTTTTAAACCACCGCTTAAATATATCCTTTTTCATTCGGCTTAAGTGATCGACAAAGAGTACGCCGTTAAGATGATCTATCTCATGTTGCAAGCAAATAGAAAGAAGCCCGTCAGTCTCTATCTCGTATTCATTGCCATGCCTGTCAAATGCTGTAACTTTGATTTGGTCTGCTCGCTTTATAGTATCTCTGTAGTCGGGGATGCTTAAACAGCCCTCTTCAGAGTCGACCTCGCCATCATACCAAGTGATCTGTGGATTGATAACCTCGATAAGGGACCCATCTTCTCTATCGACATCTATGACTGTAATTTGAAGTGGAAGTCCAATCTGTGGTGCTGCGAGCCCAATTCCATTCTCGTCGTACATGGTATCGGCCATATCGCTCAGAAGCGAGTGGAGGGAATCATCAAAATCTGTGAGAGGAGCACATTTTTCCCGAAGAATAGGGTCGGGGTATTTGCAAATTTCTCGTAATGCCATAAGAATCGTAGGGAGGAATATGTCTCAACAGTTATCAGTTCATCAACCATCTTACGTAAAAAATGGGCTCATTAAAAGTCCTGGTAGGCTGAAATGGCTTTTCGTGGCCTTTTTCCTAGTTACGCTATCCTATTTTATCTTACGACGCCCGGAAGTCGGTCTCTGCCAGACAGAAGCTCAATATATTATCCTACCTTTTCTTCTTCTTTTGCTCTGCTTCATTCCTTGGCCTAGCGGCAAAATGCAGAAGGCGTTGCCTGCAATTGCTCTCCTTGCCAGTGGAGTAACAGCGTTTTTCTTGTTTACGACCGTTTCGTTTCGCACCTCAGAATTTGTGATATCAAGATTTCAAGGTGATGAATTTGATATGAAGAGCTCGCTCTTCCGTGAGCATATCCAGAATCGAATCCAAAGTTCTGAGAGTGGTTCCGCGGGGCGCATAATGAGAGTGGTTGGAGATCATCAGAAGGCGCAGCAACTTCTTAAGGGGGGTAAGGCCAGCGCATTGATCTGGGGTAATAAAAACTGGGCTAATCTCACCTTCCAAAAAGATGCTAAGGGAGAGGCGCTGCCAATTAAGATTGCAGGGAAGACGTACCAACTCATCAAATATGTTCCGGCGATTGGCATTCCGTTTAAAGAGGCATATCCGGCTGCCGAGTTTACCTCGTTGCTTTTGATGGCAGAGCAAGAGGATCCTCTCGTTGGAGATTCTTATTTGAGATCAGCGGCGCTCTATAGAGGGCGTTGGACAACGTTTGCTCATCTGGCATATCCCAACTGGAGACTCGGGAACTCGCATCTTGAAAACTATCTGCAACGAGGTCGCACCGAAAGAGCCGAGCTACTGTGCGCTCTAGAAGCATATTCACAAGGCGCAAGCCACCTTCAACCAGGGGACAATCCACACTTAAGAGCTGCTCTTTTTGCAAATAAAGCTATAGCGTTGCTATTATTAAATGAGTCAAAGAGTGCAGGGAAAAAAGAAGCCAAATCCCTCTTTAAGAAAGCAGCCCAGATTTCATCTCGTGAAGATCCTTTTGGAGCAAAGGCAAATATGCACAAATTGATAGTTGAGAATTTAGATACACTACGAATGAAGAATAATTGAGGAGCTAGCACAGAAAATGGACGAATTTGGTGGTAGCATCTTTGAGCGTAGTTTGAGTTTGGCGTGAAATAAGGTAAACATAATAGAATGTTATGAGAGGCGATGCCCATTGTGGACTTCCTCTGCCTTTCGGAGCATCAAATACGTAGCAATAGATTATTGGAAACAAGATGACGATTAGAAAAAAGCTTATTCTTTCTATCCTCGCGTGTGCCTTCCCTTCGTCACTCCTTTTGGCCTGCCCAACAATTGATGGATATGTTGATTACAACTGCGATGGGCAGATTCGAATTGCTATTACTGGTGATAGTATTGTGAAGGGGGTAGGTGATGAGCGAGAGCTAGGTGGATATCCCGGTAGGCTTGAGAATAAGCTTAATGTCATAGTTGAGAATATCGGTGTACCTGGCGCTTCTGCAAGGCAGCTCCTTCGGGATTACAAACGAAATATTGATCGTGGAAAGAGAACCACACGGAAGACGAAGAACCTTGATTATCTTTTTATTGAGGTCGGTACAAATGATTATTGGGATTATCGAAATAGAGACACCGCCATTGGATTAACTCCGCGAAATATACGAAGGCTCAAAGATTATCTCGAAACTAAGCTTGCGGAGAAGTGGAACGTGGCTCCTCTGGTTGTTGTATCTACTCTACCACCTGTGAGAAGAGACTATCAGCAACCATTCATAAATTCAGTAAATAAGCTCATACGAAAGCAACGTCGTAAGCTGAACCTCAAAGTGTTTTTTGATAGGCTTCCTCAGAATATTATCGGGGAAGACAATTTGCATCCTAATGCAAAAGGATATCAACAGATGGCCAAAGTCGTGAAGCGGACATACAAGAAGACGGTACAGAAGAATGCACTTCGTACGCGTCACGACTTAGATCAGGATGGATTATATGATGAGGTTGAAGAGCTACTTTTCGAGACGAGTCCAGAACTCGCAGATACAGATTCTGATACGATAGGAGATGGGGACGAGGTCTTTGAGTATGAGACCGATCCAACACTTTCCGACACGGATGGAGACGGTTATCCGGACAATGAGGAGCTGGAAAATGGTTCTGATCCGAGTGATCCAGAGGATCCTGTGAGTGAGGAGGAAGAGGGCGACTGAGAGCCTTGAGGAGGAGTATGAATGCACCCGTAACAGCGCGATATCCTGGATTGAAGCTTCTTATTTCAATGGCCTGTTTGATGATTATCATCGGAGGCCTAAAGGTAGCTCAATCTATTCTCGTACCATTTGTACTGGCTCTGTTTCTAGCAATTCTTGGCTCAGCGCCTGTTCGAGTTCTTAAGACGTGGCGCGTCCCTAAGATTATAGCTGTGTTATTTGTAGCGCTCGTAATGATATCCATACTGATCGGCGTGGGAACGTTGCTTGCGGGAACAGTGAATGAATTTACGAAGTCGTTGCCGCAGTATAGTGTTCGGTTTGATGAGCTGCAGCAGGAGATGTTTGCTTGGCTACAGTCCAAAGGGGTAGAGGTTACTTCCGCAAGCTTTATTGAGACACTGCGTCCAGAGTCTTTTATGGAGCTCATTGGATCGACCTTGCGAGGATTGGTAAGTACCCTCTCAAGCACTCTGCTCATATTTATCATTATGGTTTTTATGCTTTTTGAAACAGCTGATTTTGAGCAAAAACTTAAGTATGCTATGGGGGAAGCTTTTGATGGCGAACGAATTAAGGGTATTGCCGTTGATATTCAAAAGTATCTGGGTATTAAAACCTTTACCTGTATCCTTACAGGCCTGTTTGTTTCTATTTTTGATTTTACAATGGGTATCGAATTCTGGTTGCTCTGGGGATTCACTGCCTTCCTGTTAAATTATGTTCCATTTATTGGCTCATTTATTGCGGCTGTTCCTGCGGTGATACTTGCATTGACGCAATTTGGTTTGCCCATCGCTCTTACCGTAGCAATTGGATATCTCATAATAAACGTTGGAGTGAGTAACTTTCTGGAACCGATATTTATGGGCAGAAGGCTCGGACTCTCGCCCCTTGTCGTATTCCTCTCACTGGTAGTCTGGGGGTGGATATGGGGACCAGTTGGTATGCTACTCTCGGTGCCTCTCTCAATGGTCGTTAAGATTCTATTAGAGCACAGTGAGGAGTTTCGGTGGCTTGCCGTACTTATGGGGCACAGCCCGAAAGAGACCGTCAAGTAGTGCTGTATTTCTAGCAGCTTATAAAGATCGGATCATTGCTTTGCGGTCTTTGTTTGAATCTAAACACTCGTTATCCCGGAAGTTCTAGCGTGATTTTGCATCTAGCGAGAATGTGTTTTCCTTGCTAACTTTAAGTTCATGAAAGTAAGTCCGCAGCTGGTATGTACTGAAGAAGCCTACTCCAGAGAGACGGAAGGGATTCGCGTGACTGTTATCCCTGAGCATGCTCGCCAGAGCTCTTTCCCTGAAGAGCGGATTTATTGTTTTCTTTACACCGTTACCATAGAAAATATTGGCTTAAGTGACGTTCAACTTCTGGAAAGGCATTGGCTCATTTCTTCTGGTGGTACAAATATCGCAGAGGTTATCGGCCCTGGTGTGCAAGGGGAACAGCCATCAATTCATCCGGGAGAGGCATATGAATACACGGCTTCGGTTACTATTCAGGATGATTCTGGTTCAATGGAGGGGAGCTACACTTTTCGCACGCAAGTCGGAACGTATTTTGACGTAACTATTCCGAAGTTTGAGTTACACTACCCCACGATTATTCACTAGTGCCTAAACTAGCACCTATTTTTACCACTTGGCTGCGTCATACGTGGATACTCCTCCTTGAGGAGATACGTGATCTTCTTTTGCGTCCACGGGCACTTATTTCAATAGCCCTCTACTTGGCTTCTCTCTCGCTGGCAGCTTATGGCCTTATACATTTTGATACGGCCGTTGGTGATGTGCTGCAAAAGCATGATAACTCGGGTCGTGCTCTTCGCGAAATACTCCAGCGGTTACATCTGCAAGATTACACTATCGTACTAGATCATATTGAAGAGTGGCCTCTCCTCTTTCCACTTTTTCAGTTCTATATGATCTTTTGGCTCCCCACCTTTGTGGCCCTTGTTTCATGTGACATGATTAATACGGACCGCTCTAGAGGGACACTTCGTTTTCTCTTCCTGAAAACAACGAGGTGGCGGTATTATTGTTCGAAGTTTTTAGCACATTTCCTTCTCTATTTTGTGCTTCATGCCGTCTCGCTAGCGCTCCTTGCGGGCGGGCTGCTTATGACCTCTGAGCAAGTGGTAAGCGTTGAGCTTGTAAAACCGTTTTTACTCTGCCTGTTGATGTTTGTGCCTTATGCGGTGTTTGTAGTTTCCGTGACGGAATTTGTGTCGGCTCTTACGCGTGGCACACTCTCGTCTCTCTTGCTTGTCCATTTATTTTGGTTTCTTGTTCTCCTTCTGATGATTTTTTGGGGCGACTTTCCGCTACGATTTTCTCACTTTGTAGGGATCATTTTTCCGTTCGGCGACTTTCTCTGGGTGTCTATTCTTCATACCATGGGCTGGGCTCTTGCCTTTATGGCCCTAGGGTATGCTCTCTTTCGACGGAGTGAGATTTGATGACGGATGCTCTTTTGAAGATTGAGGGGTTAACGAGATCTTTTGGTGCGGTGAGAGCACTGAACGGGCTCTCTTTTGAGGTGCCGCGAGGGGTTGTCTGTGGTTTTGTCGGAGCAAATGGTGCCGGGAAAACGACAACGTTCTCTATTATTGGAGGATTTCTTAAGCCCCAAAAGGGGAGTGTGCTTCTTGATGGGGTGGCTTTACGTGAGTATTTACAGAGTGGGGAGCAGGTAGGGATTTTGCCGCAGGATATGCTTTTTTTTGAGAACCGTACTGTAGGTTCGCAACTTACGCTTTTTGCAAAGCTAGCAGGTTTTACGGGAAGTCATGCTCAACGGGAGGCTCGGCACGTGCTTGCCGCGGTTGGATTAGAGGAGAAATATCGCGCGAAGCCTCACGAGCTTTCTCGTGGAATGAGAGTTCGTCTGGGAATAGCTCAAGCGTTAATTGGTGATCCTGCGCTGGTATTGCTTGATGAACCGCTTGCAGGGCTCGATCCCAGAATGAAAAAAGGTATTAAGGAACTTATAGTTTCATTAAAAGATCGAACTACCTTTCTTGTGAGTTCACACGAGCTGGCTGAGTTAGAGGAGATTTGTGATTACTTCTGTATTATCAATGAGGGGGCTCTTGTAAGGCAGGGAGCTGCATCAGAGATTCTTGAGACTGCGAGCTGTATCGTCTACAAGCTTGTAGCGTTTGATGGGCGATTACTTGACGAGTTGAAGAGGGCGTTCCCACAGTATGAGCTTTACCACGCGGCTGAGGGTGTACTTGAACTGACCTATCGATCAGATTCAGGAAGTGTTGCTAGCGTCAATGAAGAAGTTTTGCCGTGGCTACTTGACAGGAAGGTCTCCATACTCGAAGTAACAGCTCGCCAGACCCTTGAGAAAGTATATCTCTCTATCACCGATTAGGGACTTTGCGAAGCGTCTTACGCAGTCTGAGGGGCTAACGATCTATTCCATTGTCCTACATAATGCGGTATGTTCTAAGAGAATGACCCTATCGGAGGAGAAATGAACGTTAAAGATATTATGACCCCGAATCCAGAATATGTTGAAGTGGATAGCTCAGTTCACAGCGCGTTGGGTAAGATGCTTGAACTTGATGTCCGTCATCTCCCTGTGCTTCAAGATGGAGAGCTTGTCGGTATGCTTAGTGATAGGGATATTGGTCTATATTCTGCGCCTGAGAGTGAGGAACTCATCGATCTAGAGGATTTGCACGTTCGCCTCAAAGAGAAGGTCAGCAAGATTATGCAGGGCGGGGTTTTATCCGTTGATGTAGAATCTGATGTTCCTGAAGTCATTCGTCTTATGATTGACAATAAGATTGGCGCGCTTCCAGTAGTTGATTCTCATGAGGGGCGGCTTGTTGGTATCGTGAGTTATATTGATGTCCTTAAGGCTGCTGAGCCACTCCTCTAGTGATCGGCCTGTATGATAAGCTCGGTGGCGATGCCGGGATACGGAAGCTCGTAGATGTTTTTTACGATAATATGACGAGCTTTCCTGAAGCAGAATCTATTCTTAAACTCCATCCCGAAGATCTCACTGAATCGCGCGATAAGTTATATGAATTTCTTGTTGGATGGTCGGGTGGGCCACCGCTCTATGTACAAAAGCACGGTCACCCACGACTCAGAATGCGGCATATGCCTTTTCCAATCGGAGAGGCTGAGCGAGATGCGTGGCTGTCCTGTATGCGAAAAGCTTTTGTGACGTGTGGGATCAGTGATGAGATTTCAACGTTTCTTGATGAAAAGTTCACAAATATAGCCGATTTTATGAGGAATAAAGATGGCTGATATTGGAAGATTTTTAGTGGTTTATGATGGTGCTTCCGAGGAAGTTGAAGACCTTTTTGAGATAAAGGATATTACCCTAGCCGATCTGAAAGAGGCTTTTGATGTTCCAGATACAGATCCTGAGATGCACGGTGCCTATCCAGTTGGGCCTGAGGATATTGCGTACGTGCAGGAGCTTATTGGGAAGGTTCTTGATTTCGATTTTACTGCTAAGGCTTATATGATTGAGGCAGTTAGAAAAGATATCTAATGGGAGTATGTAATTTTCGACTTGCCCTAGTGCTCCCTAAAGCAAACTCTTCCTCTTAATCTTGCACTACTGGTAGGAAAACTCTGACCGTGACTCCGTCCAGTCTCTGTCCCTGTCTTAGCCCAGTTGTTTGTTGAGGGAGGAGGAGGGAGTGCAAGTGCAAGAGGAAGAGTAGGAGGAAGGGGAGGAGCGAGAGGGGGCTTTGTAAAAAGCCCCCTAGGCAGGCTTAGTACCTGTAATGCTCAGGCTTATAAGGGCCTTCTACGGGAACGCCAATATAATCAGCCTGATCTTTGCTCATCTCAGTGAGATTTACACCGAGTTTTTTGAGATGAAGTCTGGCAACTTTCTCATCAAGAATTTTAGGAAGCATGTGGACTCCCACAGGGTATTTCCCTTTGTTCTTAAAGAGTTCAATCTGCGCCATCACTTGGTTTGTGAAAGAAGCTGACATAACAAAGCTTGGGTGGCCGGTAGCACATCCAAGGTTTACCAGTCTTCCACGGGCAAGTACGATAATTGCTTTTCCGTCAGGGAATACAAATTTATCAACTTGTGGCTTGATGTTTACTTCTTTGATGTCATCACGACCTTCAAGCCAAGCCATGTCAATTTCATTGTCAAAGTGACCGATGTTACAAAGTATGGCATCGTCCTTCATGACTTCCATGTGTGCGCCGTGGATTACGTTATAGTTTCCTGTAGCGGTAACAAAGATGTCAGCTTCAGGAGCAGCGTCTTCCATAGTCACTACTTCGTATCCTTCCATAGCTGCTTGAAGAGCATTGATAGGATCAATTTCGGTAACGAGAACACGTGCGCCGTATCCCTTCATTGAATCCGCACATCCTTTACCAACGCCGCCAAAACCAGCAACGCAAACAACTTTCCCAGCAAGCATCACATCAGTGGCACGTTTAATACCATCTGCGAGAGACTCGCGGCAGCCGTACAGGTTATCAAACTTGGACTTTGTTACGGAGTCATTAACGTTAAATGCTGGCATTTTAAGTGTGCCTGTCTCAAACATTTTATAGAGTCTGGCAACGCCAGTAGTTGTTTCTTCAGAAACGCCTTCAATCTCACCGAGAAGCTCAGGATGCTTTTCGTGTACAATAACAGTGAGGTCACCACCATCGTCCAGAAGCATGTTAGGGCCTTTGCCATCAAATGAAAGAGTCTGTTCGATACACCAGTCATATTCTTCCTCGGTTTCTCCCTTCCATGCAAACACTGGAATTCCAGCAGCAGCGATAGCCGCGGCGGCATGGTCTTGGGTTGAGAAGATATTGCAGCTTGACCATCGAACTTCAGCGCCGAGTTCAGTGAGCGTTTCGATAAGTACGGCAGTCTGAATCGTCATATGAAGACAGCCGGCGATTCTGGCACCACTGAGTGGTTTGCTAGCGCCGTATTCTTCACGGATAGCCATAAGTCCTGGCATTTCCTTCTCAGCGATCTCTATCTCTTTTCTTCCCCATTCTGCGAGGTTTATGTCGGCAACTTTGTAATCAGCAAAGTCACCTGGTTTTACACTTTTTAGTGCTGTCATTGTGCTTATCCTTTATGGTTTATATGCAGTTAACAAAAAAACATCTTTTTCGGGGCCAATAGGAGCAGTCTCAATCTGAGAAAATCCTGCCTGCCCGACCCAACTTTGGAACTCTTCAAGCGGAAAGCCTAACCAGAGATCGGCAAACCTGTCTCGCATAAACTCTTTTGTATGCGGCAGGAGATCTCCGATTATGAGTTTTCCACCTGGAGTCAAAACCCGGTGAATATCACTGAGAGCTGAACGTGGTTCAGCAAGGTGATGAAACACCATAAAACCTGTGGCCACCTCTACAGTCCCATCACCAAAAGGGAGATGTTCAAGGTAACCGAGTCGAAAATCAATCTCTTTGGCTCTTGTGCCAAGGTTCTCTCTGGCTGCGTCTAGCATGGCATCAGAGTAATCTACCGCAAAGGTTTTACCGGCTCTCGGTAAGAGTCGCTCTAACAATGCCCCTGAACCGCAACCGAGATCAAGCAAAGTTCTTTCGCTGTCGATTTCAGATAGAAGGGTGTCGAGAGGAAAGTGTGATCCGGGGGCTTCTTCTCTTAGTGTGTGCCATCTGGAAGCGTTAGCGTCAAAATACATACGAGAGCGATCGCGCCTGCTATCGAGCGCTCCTTTTACTCGCTGCTGCTCGTCATCTGAGAGAGGGTTGTGCCCATTGCTCATAAGTTTTTGTAATAGGAGTCTAGTGTCGGAAATGAGCGTAGCATCTTCTAGCTCAGTGAGAGAATAGTAGGACCAAGTGCCCTCCTTGCGGTGCTGAATAAGGTCGCTTTTTTCAAGTATCTTTAAATGGTGACTCACCGTGGATTGCCTAAGGTCAAGAATATGGGTCAGTTCTTGGACGTTAAAGCTCCCATGAAGGAGTGAGGAATAGAGTTTAAGCCTTGATTGATCGCCGAGTGCCTTAAATACCGTTTCGATATCCATGCAGAATACTATCGACAATATATCGATAAATGTAAATATATTGATGAAAATTAAAACCGAATAAATACAGCGCGTTGTGGTGAGGTGAGTTGTTTTGTAAGCGTTCATCTACATGGATTAATGCTTGATTTTTTATGTAAACAATTGAGGATCAAACACAGGAGCCCACGGAGAACACGGAGAAGTAAAGGTGGCTCGCTCCGCGTCCTCCGTGGGCTCCTGTGTTTAATCCAAGCTAATAACACCCGGTTACATTCCGCGAATGCGGCCAAGGGGTGAATGTTTCTTATTTGTGGACGGGCTCGCAGTAGCCGTATTTGATGAGATTCTTGTACCTCTCTTCTTTGCCTTTGAGCTTGTATTTGCACGTTACAGGCAGGCTTTTTTCAGCACACTCCCACTTTTCGCCGTCGTTCTTGGCGTTACTCCAGCAGTCATGGCTCAGAGGGGATTCAGTAGTCTGCTGTATCTCATTACAGCCACGCTTGTTAAGGGCTGGGACACAGACATTGGCGACGATGCGCCTTTTCTCAGGGTCACATGATCTCGCTGGAAACCAGAGCGTTTTTTTGCTAACGACGTGGCCGTCCTCGTCAAGATCACAAACATCCTGACATGGAGATACCCACGTTGGTCCAATATCTATCTTACTGCCGGCCCTTGAGTGAGTGGCCATATTGCTTGTGCAGTCATCTGGAATGTTTGAAATGGTATCTAGCGCGTAAAGAGGCGGTAAATATAGGAAGAATGTAAGTAATAGAGAGTGAGCTTTCATAATCTATACTGCCCGCCAATGAAAATGCCCGGTTTTAATGCTGGCGTAGCTTGCTGGAAATCAACCGATTCAGAACCACTTCTCCCGGAAAAAGCTGGTCGCTTTTGCAGTTTTTTTGCGGGCAGTATTTGTTGTCCCTCCGGGGGACTTCCGGGCATTTTCAATGTCCTCCAGTATAATTTACATTCACTCTATAACGATTTGCTTATGTATAAAAGCGGGAAGCACGACTGGCGTGTCCCCGCTTCATTTGAGTCTATTACCGGGGAAATAAAGGAGAAAGAGACTGCTCCTCCGAGTGAAGAAAATCTCTGAGTAGTTAGAACTGATAAATTCGGTTTGTCTGCATCGTCTTATGATGCTGATTTAGAGCATGAATGGCCGCAGCCTTATTCAAAACGCTCGTGAGTGTCACTCAAGGGTATATACGAGTATATACCCGGTCAGAGAGTTGTCATCGCTTCGGAGGGAAGTCCTCTCACCAGAAGATCCCCCATAATGTATTAAGATGTGTGAGGGGTTTGTAGAGTTTCTAAGAAAGAGCAAATATTTAAGATTCTAAAGCGGTATTGCCTGTATCTAACTAATAGAGCTAACTATTTTAGGCCAGAGCATGTTTCGTTTCTACAATAAGAATAAAAATCCCTTTGAATCTCTCTTCTTATCGAACGAGCTCTATTATCAAGAGATCGAATCACTTCAGGCCAAAAGATCTGCTGCGAGTTCACCCCATGAGCAGGATGCAGAAAGCTCGTTTACGACCATCTCATTAAAAAGAGGGACATTTGCGAAGTTGCTGAGAAAGAGTCTTAGAGATGGTTCGTATTCGCCAGGCTTAGCGAACCTTGCAGATGTTCGAGTGCGCAAAAAAAAACGTACAATCTACCAATTCCCGATTGTGGACCGTATCGTACACGGTGTCCTTGCTAGGGTACTTTTACAAGAGATGGGACCGAAGCTCTCACCGCACCTGTACTCTTACCGAAAAGATCGCAACTGGTCGACAGCTGTTAAAAATTTCACCAATTATGTGAGAGTTCATCGAAGAGAGATTATTACCCCGCAAGAGCGTGGACTCTATGTGTTGCGTACGGATGTAAGGCGCTATACAGAGACTATTCCTGTTGATAATGACTCACTTCTCTGGGAGCAACTCTCTTTGCTTACAGAACGAGCAGGAGAGTTTCAGCCAAAGATACATAAACTTCTTCGTCAGGCGATTAGGCCAGAGATACTTTCAGAAGATGGAAGTCGTTATGTCCCAATTATGGGTATACCCTTCGGCTCACCTATCTCTACCATAGTTTTTAACCTCTACTTACAGGATCTCGATCATATATTCCATCGGCTTAATCAAGATGCGTTTTATGCACGATATGGCGATGATATTCTCTATGCTCACCAATCATTAGGCGTTGTTGAAGAGTTTGAGCGCAGGCTTTCAGAAGAGCTTTCAAAACGCAGGCTCGAATTAAGTAAGAAGAAACATAGCCTGTGTTATTTTAATGGAGCAGGTAGGAGAGAGTCTTCGGATTCTATCGTAAGGGGAGCGCATTCAATTACCTTTCTTGGAATGAGAATAAATTTTGATGGAACAGTGGCTCTTAAAAAGGGGACTGCGAAGCATGCTTTGGATGAGCTGCGAATGAGGATGAAGAATCACAATCAGATTCACAAAGATCTACCGCAAAGAGAACGTGCTCGCAAGCTGTGCGTGCTTGCCAACGACATCTTTGATACACATATTCCTCATTCTACCTATAGTGCAGATCTTTTGCAGAGGTGTATAAGCGACAGGAGGTTTTTAAGGGATTTTGATTTTGAGGTTGCTAAGATCGCGGCAGAGACTCTTAGTGGCAGAAGGGGAAAACGAGCATTTGATGTCATTTCATATGATGCCTTACGTAACGAATTTGGACTCGAGTCTTTATGTGCTGCCCGAAATATATATAGTGGGGGACGCTCATGAGATCAGTATGTTCTGAGTGGTTACGCTCTGAGGCAGAAGATTTTCAAAGTCGTGCTTCATTTGAAGACGCTCTCTTCTCTGGAAAATTTCTTCAGTATTCTTGGTACAGGCTCAAGTACTTCTTCCTTCTACAGGGAGTTCAGCTTCTTGTGCATCTTACGGAGTTCTTTTTTCTCTACTGGGTAGTTGAAGATCACAGTTTCCGTAGCATTGCACTTATTCTCTCAGCGCTCTACCTTATTCAAAGTGGATGGTGGGGCGGTTTAGAAAGGCTCCGTGATGCTATCAGGCAGCTCCGATTTCATGGGCTGCTCTACCGGGCTCCGCGGATAGTCCAGAGATGGCATCTTGCGGCAGAGTGCATTATTTCACTCTTATTAATTGTTACGTTTATTCTCTCGCTAAGCTATTTTTTCACAGAGCGTCGCACTTTTATCTCTGCGGTACTTTTGATGTATGGGGTTCGAGTAGCATGTGGAATGTATCTCTCAACTCTTCAGGCGCCAACGTATGCTATCAAACGCACTTACTTTCCAATTGGTGCGCTTGCAACTGTTGAGTTTGTAGGCCTACTGCTTTTCCTTGCTTCTTGGTATGTGGTCGGGATATGGGGGATGGTTGTTTCGCATGTTTTGGTGACATTTGTTCAAGCGTTTATCCGTTTCAAATACATTCGATATACCTATCAAGGGCTCAAGTGGAAGTTCCCCTCCGTGATTCTCTGGAGGTCTCCTCGAAGTCGTTTGAGGAATCTTGCGAGAGTTCTTGATAGAGACTTTTTTATCCAGTTCTTCTCAGCGGGTATGATGAGTACGGATACCCTTATTGTTTTTAGCTTCTTTATAGCGGCTTCCAGAGTAGAGCTTTATCATTCGCTCTTTATGCTCTTTTTTCTCATCTCTCCTCTTATTCGAGCGTCTCATAGTTGGATTCGACTTTTCTACTTCGATCTCAAGAAAGTAGATCTCAATCTTTATAAAATATACAAAGAGCACGCAGAGAAACAGATCGGAAATCTTGCGATATGTCTTGCTCTTTTCTTTGCTACGGTAGCATCTGTGTGTTTACTCTTTACACATTCTCCGGAGCCACAGTTTCTTCTCTTTCTCTATGTCTTTTTTGTTGTTCACAGTCTTTTTTCATATTTGCAGATGAAATTCTTCTGCAGTCACATGCATGTGCTGGTCATATCTTCAAGTATTGTTCTTATGATCCTTTGCGTGCTGGTACCTGAACTCGAGTTAGGTGGATTTCACCCGGTCCTTTTGCTAAGCGGGTGTTTTGTTTTTACGTGGCTTTCTTTTCGGATAACTGCAGGAAGAAAAACCGTGGCGAGTGAGACTCTTAAGACGCTACCATATCCTCACTGGCTCTCCTCGGCTCTGACAGCTAAAGAGGATGCACTAGTGCTTCATTACCGAGTTGAAAATAAAGCACCAAACTCCTTTACCAACCAAATGCCAAAACTGCTCACGAGATTGGAGAGCCGTGGAATTTCAGCGACGTGCTTCAGAAGGAATTCTATTCTGATCCTTCTTTCAAGAGCTGAAGAGGAATTTGTTCTTGAAACCCTACAGAGACATTCTTATGGATTTTTGAAAGCGCCAGAAACTATTATGCTTCCTGGCGAAGGAATGGAAAATCTCAAGCAGTTAGACCGTCATAGAGTTGTGCCAGAAGGATTTCTCGCGTCTTTTCTAGCGACAAGGTGTACTCCAGCGAATATCGCTGATTCAAGTGAAGATCTAAAAAAGATCTTTAAAGCGATGTTCCCTGACGGCGATATCTATGAGGTTTCTTCGTACGCAAGAGGTGATAGCTCCTCAAAATCGGATCTCCTATGTCCAAGACATACTTCTGTGCTGAGTCGGGCAATGATATATGCTCAGTTGTTTGAATCGTTTCATCACCGTACGCAGGAGTTTATCTCTGCTTTTTGCCCACAGGGTGAGATGGCTGTAATCTTTTGTTTAAAGAAGAAGAAACGTGGTCGAAAGCGGTGGGAGACATGGGAAAATATATTGCTCGGTCATACCCTAAGCCTTGCTCTGCCGTCACCGATTGCTAGTAATCCAGACCAACTCTAAGAATGGCCATAATGAGATCAATTATCGTTGCGCTTCTTCTTTTTCTCTCCCTCTCTTCGTGCCAAAGACAGACGCAGCAGCCAGAGGTCTCTTCAGCCTGTGATGATCATGAAGGTATTCATGATCTCTTAGTAAAAGTAAGGACAGTGCTCTCAAGAAAAGAATTTAAAGAAACTCTTCGAATCCCATTTTCACTAAGACACAAGTTAAAAGACGGTACGGTAAACGAAGTTACATTTACCGAGACGCTGTGTTCGGAATATCGTGATAATCCTGATATGTTAAAGCGAAAGCTTGAAGTGTATGCAAATATATTTGAAGCGAAAGAGCGTAAGCCTGAGTACTCAGCAACTCGGCCAATCTGGTCTCAGTTGACCAGTGAAGGGTATCATCAGCTTGTTTTTCTTCATAAGCACCTTGCCTACTACAGGTCTCGCACCGGCTCGAATCAAGAAATAACACAACTCCCTCCGCTGATGACCCACTGTGAAGCCAGATATCAGCTGCAGAGTTACATTTCAAAATATCGTGGAGTCTGGAGTCGTGAGGAGTATGAGAGTTATGAGAAAGGTCTTCAGGATTACCTCGCGCAGGAAGAGAACTGTACAGATGAAGAGCGCTCTCATTATATGGCGTTTCGCGGTGATGGCTCTCTTGTTCCTCATGTGATGGAATCTTCAACAATGAAGTCTTTCGCTTATGCTATGGCGAGGTTATGCAGGGGCCGTCAGGACTCGTTTTGTCAGGAGTATTCACAGTCTCCGTATCGTTTAAGGCATGAAGTTAATGATCAAGTTTTAAAAGCACTTTTCTACTTTCAAAAGAGAGATCAGGACTATTTCGATCATGCGAAATATCCAGTTTTCTTGATGCCAGATAGCAATAATGATGGTGCCGCCGATTATATTATCGCCAATACAAAAGTGCCGGCCTGGAAAAGTAAGTATGGAAGACCTGCTCATAATTTTGCTTTTACCCTTATTGGAAAATATCGGACTGATTGGGGTACTTACCAAAAGAGAAAAAAATATATTCTTGAGTTGCTTCGAGAGACGCTCGCTGGGAAGAATAATGAGATGATATATGAGGTAGCAGCGCAGGCCTCCAGAGATTCTATGAGTTCGCGGCCGGGAGGTGGGGAGAACACCCTCCTTAAGCGACTACAAGTACTCTTTGATAGACACGCAGATTACTACAGGACCTTTTATTTTGACCCCTTACACACTCTTATCTTTTCCTCAGCATCACCATGGAGTTCCAGTAGCTCGTATATTCATCAAAGCCATAAATTTTCTGTAAGAGGATATGCAAACGACACGATGAAAAGGGAGAAGTTCTACTGGATGACGATTTACAAGGTCCCCAAAGAGGCAGTGTATACAATTCGAGAGTATAATCTTGGAAAAGAGCCAGATTTCTCGAAGTATTGGTTTAAAGAATCTGATTTTGGAAAGAACAAACTCGCACGTGAAGAGCTTGCTCTCGATAGTCTCGCCATGCCGGATCCCTCAACTCTTGAGGCCCTTGTATGGTTAGGCGATGTCACCCCGCACAGCGAACTGATGGGGATCGTTCGCAGTGAGGCAAATTCTTGAGCTTAAAATTTCAAACCGAGAGTGATTACTTAGCGCTTATCCCAATTACTCCACACGCAATGCGCGGCCCAGCTGCACCAGATGGCTGGCTCTTCAGGTCATCTGTGCCTCCGTGTACGACTACTGCGCGGCCGATTATGGAATGATCACCACTCAGGCTTAGATGCTTGTCGCTGATATCTATTTGGGCTTCTCCGCTGTCATTGGCAGTAATATTTCCAAGGTCTCCCACATGACGTTCTTTCATTTCGGGGCCACCGTGTTTTGAACTCTCGGGGTTAAAGTGACCACCCGCTGAGGTGCCATCAGGAGAGCTGCAGTCGCCATACTGATGAACATGGAAGCCGTGTGAGGTATTAGGGGAGAGTCCTTTAAGTGCACCCTGAATTGAAACAGAGCCGTCTGAATTCGTATGAAATGAGAGTGTCCCCGATACCTTTGAGTCACTTCTGGCTATGAGTACTGCAGAAGCGTCTTGAGCTTGAGTCAGTGCGGGTAAGATAAGGACAGCTAGGACAATAAGTGTATGTTTCATGAGTGTATCTTCCTCCAATCATTCTCATATGACTCTTTGTACTACAGGAGCTTAAGGAGCGCCAATATCTCTTATGTGGGGAAGATTACTGGGTGCGTGTTAGCCGTTTCATTACGGGGGCGATGCTTTTTGCTGCGATTTGCCGCCCGTTTGAATTCCAGTGCAGGTCTGTCTGGTAGAATGTTGGTTGACCCTGTGATGCCGCATTTTGGAAGTCGGTTGTGATGGTGTGTAAGTTTAGCTGTAGGTCTTTGCAAATACTCTTTAGGGCGTTTAGCCGTGCTTCCTCAATGGGGCCTTTCTGCTGCAGCTCTTTCCAGTAGAGACCGCTCTCGGAAAGTGATATGTAGGGTGCATAAACGTGTGTTTTGCGTGGTATGTGCATAACAATCGGTTGAAAATCATGAGCCTTAGAGAGGGCGGAAAACTCAGCCAATAATTCTTTAATTCGGATCCAATCTGAAGTTTGAAGCAGGCTTGTAGCTGAGGCAGTATCCGCTGACTGTGATATGAGATCAGGAAATGCATTGCTGGGTAAATGAACCTGTATCACTCTTTGCGCAACTGGATCGCGAAAGCGTCCGCGCCATTTAGCAACCTTCACTCTCAGGGCATAAACGGTATTGTCTCTTACAAATCTGTAGATATCGCCATAAAAATGTTGGGCTCGAAGCAGGGGAGTTTGAGCTGTAAAACCTTGCTTGTAGTAGTATCCCTTCTTCAGCCAATTGCTGTACCATCCGGTGTCCTCTGGATCGTTTCCTTCGTAGAAGCTTAGAAGTATTACTTTTGGTTTATGAGGGAGTATATATTTCTTTATCGTAAGCAGGTATTGCTCCGGACCGTACCATGAGAGTCCATAATTTGAGACATCTTGCCCTATCTCTCGCTTTAGATGCTCTGCAAATGTATCACTGTTAGAGTTGCCGCCCTCAATGAATGAGTCGCCAACTACCGCGATTTGAGAATGCAGCGGCGACGTGCTTTCTCGGTATCCTTCAGAATTAAAGTTTGCCACATAAGAGACGGGAGTGATTTTATCTGTAAAAATAGGATGATCTATGTACTTTGCCCCAAAAGTTGTGTTGATCGACCAATGAGGATTGCCACGAAATATAAGTTCTGGATCTCGTACGAATTTAGAGGAGAAGTAAATAAAGGGGATCTGCCTCATGCCGATCACATTTCTAAAGCTCTGTGAGTTGTCGACACCGAGAAAGATAATAAGGAGGCTCAGCGTCAGAAGCAGCGAGGTGAGAAAAAACCATGTAGCTATTTGAAGCAGGAATTTTGTGAATATCCGTTTCATTCTTTATACGGGTTTTTCTCTTCCTCCGTTGGTCTGGTCTTCCATCTGCGGTGCATCCAGAACCAGCTCTCGGGCTTTCTTCGAATCATCTTCTCATATATCTGAGAAGCGCGCAGCGTTATTTCATATGTAATCTCTTCTCTTGTGAGATCGTTGTTTGTGTATAAGTCGTGCGTCTCCACCTCTTCCCAGAGCATAGTGTAGTTGTCGTCACCCACGTACTCTATCCCGGCAACGACAATTGTGGGGGTGGTTTGAATGGCCGCAAGTGCAAGCGCTTTCGTGGTTGCGGCTTTCACTCCAAAGAAGTCAACAAAGACAGCTCTATTTCGAGTGACATTTTGATCGATAAGGAGCCCAGCATTCCGGCCACTCTTAATGCAGTCTATTACTCGCTTGTAGGCCCCTTTACGGTCAATCATTTCGTTCCCAAATTGATTTCTCTGAGCCTTCCACCAGTGGTCAATTGCAGGCATGGTGAAGTTTCTGGCAACAAATGATAAAGGATAGCCTCTTAGCGCGGCGCTGCGAGCGAGGATTTCGAAGCTGCCAAGGTGTCCTGTTGCGATGAGGATTCCTTTTCCGGATTTGTTATTGTGAAGTTCAAGATAGTCGTTCTCATTTTCAATTGTTACATGATTTTTTGCCCATTCAGCATCAATCTGCGGAATACGAATTATGTCTGATAGGAGCCTAGCCAGTTCGAGTAGGCTTGCTTTAAAAACCTGCTCACGTTCTGTAGCACTTTTCTCAGGGAAAGCGATCTCTAAATTTTTCCTAGCGACTTTTCGATAAGCAGGGAGGAGTGCCGCCGCAAGCTTAAACAAGCCATGTAAGAGAGAGAGGCGAATGTGGCCCGGAAGCATTCGCAAGCAGAAGAAAAGCGTGCGAATCAGTATAAGCAGGGCGCGGTCCACGGCAACTACTTTGAAAAGATTGGTTTGAGCTCCTGAAGTACAAGTGGCTCAAAGAGCGAATAAAACACAGAGTTCTTCATAAAGCCGTTCTCTGGCAAATTCGATTCCTGTAAGTGTTGCCCGGTTAGTTTTTCAACATCTCGTGCGATCTTTTCAAAAGTAGCTTTGTCACTAATTTCTATCTGCGATGCGCCATCAGTTTGGTAACAGTTGTTAAAGTCGGAGGCGTATTCTTCGATAATCTTTGCGAGAAGCGGTTCGATGCAGTCGTTGTGCGCGTAGCGAGAGATCACAAATGTGTGAGTTTCGTACTTTGGGAGCGCGCGATCTAGGAGCTCGGGGAGGGCATCGGGTGATTTTGACTGAAGTGCTGTTTTTAGTGCCTTAACAAATTTAGCAGCAGAATCGCCCTTTTCGATCTCTTGTTTCATGAAGTTCTTAAGCGCCGCATTAATGTTAGGGGCGCTCTTGAAGCTGTGCTGAATCTCTTCTCTTGTATAATCAAAAACCATGCAGGGGATTATACAGGAAAATCACACACGTTCAATAATGGTTGCGATCCCCATTCCGAGTCCTATGCACATAGTGATCAGGGCATATTTCCCGTTAGTTCGTTCGAGCTCATCAAGGGCAGTGCCCATAAGGATTGCTCCGGTAGCTCCAAGAGGGTGTCCGAGGGCAATTGCGCCACCGTTCACGTTTACTTTCTGAGGATCTATTCCAACTTCCGATATAGTGATGAGCGGTACAGGGGCGAACGCTTCATTAATCTCCCAGAGATCAATATCTTCTGCCTTAAGACCTGCCCGTGCGAGCACTTGCTTGCTAGCTTCAATTGGACCAGTGAGCATGATTTTTGGGGGAGAACCTATCTGAGTCATGGCAACGATACGGGCCCGTGGCTTAAGCGAAAGCTCTGCCGCCTTTTTCTCTGAGGCGAGGAGGAGTGTGGCAGCTCCATCAACAATCGCAGAGGCATTTCCAGCGGTTATAACTCCGTCCTCTTTAAAGACCGTTCGTAGTCCCGCGAGTCCATCTAGGGTTGTTTCAGGTCTTGGATTGTCGTCGGTGGTTAATGTGTGCTGATTTCCGTCTTCGTCAGTGTAAGGTACTGGAACGAGGCTCTTTGAAAATCGCTTTTCGTCGATAGCAACTTTGGCTTTTTGTTGAGAAGAAAGCGCAAATGAATCGATCTCTTCTCGCGAAAGCTTATATTCCTCAGCAATCATCTCCGCGGAGAGTCCTTGATCGACTAAGTCCGGGTGGTGCTTGAGGAGCATCGGACTTTTTTCACCACCACCATCACTAAACATCGGCACTCGGGTCATGTGCTCCAAGCCACCTGTCACCACAAGGCCATAGTGACCTGCTTGCACACCAGCTGCTCCGAAGTTTGTGGCCTGTTGGCCAGATCCACACAGCCGATTGATTGTGGTGGCAGGGACGGTTATCGGCCAGCCAGCAGCGAGTACGGCCGCTCTAGCAGCACACCATCCTTGCTCTCCCACCTGCGTAACGCATCCAAGAATGACATCTTCGACATGTGTAGGATCAAGATTGTTACGTTTTGTGATCTCAGTAAGTGGATATGTCATGAGATCCAGTGGGTGAACTGTTGTAAACTTTCCTTTGCGTCTGGCGCGTGGCGTACGGACAGCATCAACGATGTATGCGTCTTGCATTTGTAGATCCTCTTAAATTATTTATCTGGAGAGATGTAAACGTCTACGCGGCGGTTAAGCTGCCTTCCTGCAGGCGTTTTGTTGGTTGCAAGTGGTTGCTTACTTCCGTAGCTTTTAACGGTTATCTGATCAACGCTAATACCTCTTGAGGCGAGATATCCACTAACAGTTCTTGCCCTAGCCTGAGCGAGGCTCTCATTGTGTTTGATGTTGCCAGTATCGTCTGTGTGCCCAACTACGTATACCTCATAGGCACGGGGGCTCTTTCGGATTGAATCTGCTATGACCTGAAGATTTGCTACTGCCCCAGCCTGAAGCCCGGTAGCGTCTGGATCAAAGAATACCTGATAGATACCACTTCCAGAAGGAGTCGACGCGGCGTTGTCGAGAGTTTGTATAATTGTACCCAGCTGAGCTCGGTTAGCGGCGTTAATCGCTTCCATGGTGGTGAGCTGATCTTGTTGTTTGAGAAGCGCAGACTCAGTCAGGTCAAAGCCTCCACCTATAAGCGCACCTTCAGCCAGTCCAAAACCTGCACCTATGGCAGCTCCACCACCTGCGTTTCCTACCTGATGGCCGATAACGCCACCAGCGCCTGCTCCCCAGCCAGCGCCCAGAACAGCTCCTGAGAGCGTCTTGTCAGGACCGGGTTGTGGGTTACTGCAGGCAGTGATTGAGAGTAAAACCGTAGTTGTAAGAACGTTTAGCAGGAAGTGCTTCATTCTGAGGCCCTTTTTAGAAAAAAGTTACGTAACTTCATAAGAATAGTGTAGCAGATAAGAATCGTAAATAACCAATAAGGTTTCTGACCTATATAAGCGGCATACGGCGTCATAATATTGAGTAATTCTATCTGAGTGGAGATAACCCCCGGAGAAAACGGAGGAAGTTGCTCAGTTGTGCGCCCAAGAGGATCCACTACTGCCGTTAGTCCGCTGTTTGTTGCTCGTAGGAGATACCGCCGTGTTTCCACACTTCTAAAAGCAGCCAGTACGTGATGTTGATAAGGCGCAATCGTTTCTCCGAACCAGCCATCGTTTGTTTGATTAACCAGCACTTCCGCTCCGTTTTGTACTGCTTCGATCCCCATCCCAGTTACAATATCTTCATAACAGTTTAGCGGTGCAACTTGTGCCGTCTCAGAAACACCATATGGGTACGTAAACGGGTGGAGTGCTTGACCAGCAGTGAATTCACCAGCGGTGGTATTCAGAGCCTTAAGCCACGGTAAGAGATCTCCTAAAGGAGTATATTCACCAAACGGCATCAGAATTTTTTTGTGATATGGCTCAGGCACTTCACCATTTGAGAAGATGGCGATTGAACTATTGTAGAGAGTTGATCTGTTCTCGTACGTTAAGCCACCAAGGAGCCAGTTTTCTCCATTACCAAAAAATGGAAGTCTAGCATCGGCTG
Organism: bacterium; assembly: GCA_030431715.1. GTDB lineage: Bacteria > Bdellovibrionota_C > UBA2361 > UBA2361 > RFPC01 > JAUIIO01. The sequence continues at coordinate 43,072 of JAUIIO010000016.1, read as the reverse complement.
AAACATTTCCAACGTTATCGTAAAGCCATTCCACAATAGAGGTCTCAGGCCAGATGATCAGTGTATCTTTTTGGGCGTAAGGTTCTGAGAGAGTCAGGTGATGCTGCGTATTAGTTTTTGAAAGCGTTGGATTGTGTTTTTGTTCAATAGATATATTGGCTTGTACGAGAGCGACCTCAAGCGGTTTAACGTTCTGTGAGAGACGAGCGTCGATAGTCGAAACGCGGTAAAACCCGTACCCGAGAGTAAGTACAAGAGCGAGGCTTGTAATGAATGCTGTTTGTGGGCGTTTGCGGAAATGAAAGATGCTGCCAGCAAGCCAGATCATCAGACCTGAAATGAGGATGCTCCCGGAAAGGTCGGCGATCTGAATGAGGTAGGGAAAGGCAAGCTGAGTATGTCCGAGATGCCAAGGAAAGATTTTTACGGCGTAAAACTCTGAAAGCATCCAAGCAATCGGAGCTGCGAGAGCAAAGGTTCTTAAAGCTCGGGGTAAGAGGCTAAAGAAAAGAGGAAAGAGTACTAATTGAAGAGAGCTTGCTAGTACAAAAAAAGTAAAGATGAGTAGGGTGGGGAGCGATGAGAATCCTCCAAAATGACCGATGGTGTGATTAAGCCAATAAAAACCGAAGGGGTGAAATGCAACGCCGTAAAGATAGCAATGTAGGTAAGGTCTTTTTGAGTGAAGGCACCAGAGAAGAAGATACGTCGCAGGCCACGCAATTATGGCGCCGAGGATCTGGTTTGGGAAATTCCATGAGAGGCCTAGAAGCGCTCCTCCAGCAATTGAGAGAAAAAGATCAGTAACATTCTTTTGCATACGACACTTAGTATAGTCATCAATTAAGTGATGGCACAGTGTGTTTTTGAGGTTAAGAACTTAGGTATTCTCTAGATCTATAGCTCCTCATCTTCCTCTTGAACTTTCTCCTCATCCTCCTCTAGTGCAGGTGCAGGATGAAGAGGAGGAGGAAGATGAGGATTAGGAGTAGACCATTGCTGAGATTTGGTAGTCCTGCCGCGGTTCTGTTCCTAGCCATTACTCCCTGCCTCAATCCGAGTCCAGCTTGAAGTGCACGTGCAAGTGCAAGAAAAAGAGGAAGAAAAAGAGGAAAAAGAAGAGGGCGGGAGAGTTTCTTGGAGGTGTGGTGCTTCCTTTTCAATGTGATATATCTATCTCATGCAAACAGAAAATTATTTTGACACTCGCCACTCACTCTATGTTGACCATTTTAAGCAAGGGCTTGCTTATGAAGAGTACCTGCAGACTGCCACAGATCAGGAGCGGGAGCGTTGGGAAGCCTCAGCGAAGCGTATTGTGCTCACACCTGATCAGAAAGCGCTTCTTGGATCTTTTATCAGAGAGATAAATGTTATTGTATTGTCGGGCACATGGTGCGGTGACTGTGTGCGGCAGGGACCGATGTTTCGAGCGATCGAGAAGGCTTGTCCTGTGATGAAGGTGAAGTACTTTGATAATAAAAAATATCCTGAGCTTGCAAATGAGTTGCGTATCTGTGGTGGCAGTCGGGTCCCAGTGGTACTGGCGCTTTCAGAAGATTTTAATGAAGTGGCGCGGCTGGGAGATAGACCTCTGTCAGTGTATCGCCTCAAGGCTGAAACTCAGCTTGGCCCGGCATGTGATGCGGGGGTTGTCCCTCCATCGGAACAAGAGCTCGCGGTTGAGCTTTCGGAGTGGGTTCAGTTCTTTGAGAGGGTTCACCTCTTGTTGAGACTTTCAGGGACGCTTCGTTCAAAGCACGGAGATTAGCAGATTCGCTGTGCGACTCTCTCTATTCGGGGACGCCGCTTACTGATAGGGGGTAACCTTTATTCGTGGTGTTATGCCGTCGCGCGAGTCGCGGCTTAAGGTGGCTCGAAGAATATGACTGGTGAAATCGAGCCGAAAAGAAGCATCACTTCCTGCCGGTGGGTTATCTATGCACGATACAACGGTGAGATCTTCTGGATGTACTGGGATTTTTTTCCCAATTTTATCAAAGATCATGCCATAGAGTATTGAATATCGGCAGATAACAGAATGAGCCCCCTCGTTAACGGACTCAATGAAGTTAGAGAGTTCCTCTTCGTAGGCGTTGGCGCTCAGGTAGGGGTGTATAGAGTATCCCCGACGGAAAGATTGGAAGACCCCAGTTTTCCCAACATCTGAAACTTTATGAAGGCCAATAGAGCTTGCAAGCAGATAGTTTCCTTCTTTGTCCATGATGGTACCCAGTGTACAAAGGCCGGTTGTGATAATGTCGTCAAGAAGAACATCGGGTTTTTCGAATGAAAAGAAGATGTTTTCATCAGGCTGTATGCCTGATTCACGAGCAAGGTTTTTGGCACGCCCTATAAAGTACTCTTCAAGCTTTTGCATGCTCTCTTGCTCGTTTTCTGTCAGCTCGGTAAAATGGGATCCGGTACCTATGGTGCTCAGATACAAATGTTCTATCTGATCGTTCGCTGAGCTTGTAGTAATTATATTTGTGCCTGCATGAAAGGTGCTTTTCTGGTGAACGGGGGTAAGCTCCTTAGCTTTTGCGCTAAGATGGCCATTCTCATGTAATAGAGAAACTAGCACTGTGCGTGGTCCACATCGAATGACATAGGTGAGGGGAGATGGTTTAATCTCTCTTACAATAAGATTGTCGTTAAACTTCCTCTCTTGAAGTAGCTTGCTTACCTCATCTTGTCCGATGATGACTCCTGAAATAATATTATCGGAGAAAAGGGCTTCTTCCGGTTGTGTTTTGATAAGGGCACGAAACGCACATCTTGCTTCATACAGATCTTCATCTGAAATGATTGGCGCAAATGTGAGTCCTCCCTGTTTTTTGTTTTTTCCGGCCTCAAGTGATACTCGAGTAAAAGAGGGGAGATTGAAAGAATCTGTTGTGTAAACGCCATTGTCCGTAAGGACATAGTGCCGACCCTTTCGGTCGTTTGCTCGAAAAAGGATGTGGTAGCTCACGATATTACCTGTTTTATCGGTTATGGCGCGACCATTGATGCCCAGACCCGTGATATGTTCTGCTACTTTCTCACCGAGATGTTCCTCGATATGGCTTGTAGCATAGTGAGCTACGGTGGCCAGAGCTGAATTTATTGACGTGCTGCTTTCTAAGCAGAGTGGTTTAGCATCAAGAGCATCTAGAGCAGAGTGGTAGAGCGAAGTGAGCTTTCTCTCTGTCTCTCGTGTGTAATCAGTGGCGGGCGTAAGGGTTACTTCCGTAAGCGGTGGGAGCGGGGAGGAGGATGGGGAAGACAGATTTCGGTTCACACTCAATACACACCATGGAACTGATAAATAGCTTCCCTCAAGTATTCATGTAAATGCTTGCCACGTCAAAGATCAAAATGCTTATTAAGCGCCCGGGAGGTTAACCCTGTGCTCTTGAGAACCCCTCTTTCCCTGAAAAGAGATAGAGGTGCTCGGTCTTAAGGATATCAAGCTGTGCCTTATGTAGCTGAGCGAGAAGCTCAAGAATCTGTACATAATCAAGGGGTTGTTCGTTTGGGGTCAGGAACCGACATCTCCAGTGGTCGCTCTTGAATGCCTCTGTGGGAGGAGCCGGATACACTTTTACTCCGCGGTTTGTGATGATAGAGAGGGGAAGGGCGTCAGAGCTTAGTGCTTCGACCTTCCGGGCGAGTTTCTCAGGCGAACGGTCCTCTTCTCTCCATTCAAGGAAGACATCGCATCCGATAAGGGTTTTTTCTTCAAGCTCTTGCGAAGGAGAGAAGTCCATACTGAGCTTTGTTGTTTTGTATGAGACGGGGGTAAGTTGCTCTGGCTTTTTGCCCAGTCTTTCAATGATAGCATTGGCAAAATCCGATGTGGAGACTTTTTCTTTGCTTAACGTTTCTGTAAAAATGTCACCGGTGTGAATGCCATCTTCGAGGGTGCACAGCCATGCATTGCTTATCTGTTCGGCTTCGGCAGAGATGCCGAGATGAGTGAGCATCATGATCGCCGCTGAGAGTAAGCCAGAAGGATTAGCGATATTCTTTCCAGAGATATCGGGAGCAGACCCATGAATGGCTTCAAACATCGAATATTTTTTACCAATATTAGCTGAACCAGCGAGACCGACAGAGCCTGCGATTTGGGCGGCAATGTCTGAGATGATATCGCCGTAGAGATTCTGGGTAACAATGACATCAAGACTCTCGGGGTGAGCCGCAAGATTCGCTGCACCAATGTCGATGATTTGATGGTCGCTTTTAATCTCAGGATAATCTACCGCAATTTCATTAAAGACGCGGTGGAAGAGCCCATCTGTAAGTTTCATGATATTGTCTTTACTCATGCAGGTCACAAGCTTCCTGCCGTGTGCTTTCGCATACTCGAAGGCATAGCGGATAATAGCTTCTGAGCCTGGTCTTGATATGAGCTTCAGTGTTTGGGCCACTTCTTGTGATTGTCGATGTTCAATGCCGGAGTAGGTGTCTTCTTCATTCTCTCTGATGATAACCACATTCATCTCAGGGTGATGTGTCTTAATAAATGGGGCGTAGGTTTTGCACTGTCTGATGTTGGCAAAGAGACCAAGGCTTGCTCTTAGGGTGACATTTAGACTTTTATACCCTCCGCCTTGCGGAGTAGTAATAGGACCTTTGAGTATGACGTTATTGCGGTGTATGCTCTCCCAGCATTCAGGGCCAAGGCCTGAAGAGTTCCCACTCTCAAAAACCTCTTTTCCAACTTTTACTTCCTCAAATTCTAACGGCACCTTCGCCGCTTTAAGGATCTTAAGAGTAGCGGATGTTATCTCCGGACCAATCCCATCACCGGGCGCAAGTGTCACTTTTTGCATAATTCAAACCTGAACGAATGTTTGTTTCTATTAAAACATGAACACGGATGGAGGGAAAAGGGGGAGAAGGTGTGGGAGTTCTTCCACTGGTTAGTGAGCTACCTCAATAGGACCTTAGCCTCTCCTGCTAAAGGCAATCTCTATCAATGAGTTCCAATATTGGTGGCTCTATAATCCTTGTCTTGCTCCTAGTCCTATTCTTGACCCAAAATGGAATAAGACAAGGACAAGGAGCAGGACAAGGTTCCCTAGGCTGTTTATCCTGAAAACGGATTCTGAGTGAATGACTCGCCTTGCAGGTACGTCTCAATCCAGAGCAGTCTGTTGTATTTCGCAGTTCTTTCCCCGCGACAAACTGAACCTGTTTTAATCTGACCGGCGCCAGTAGCAACGGCGAGATCGGCAATAAATGTATCCTCTGTTTCACCAGACCGGTGAGAGATGACGGTGGTATAGCTGTTCTCTTGAGCGAGCCCGATAGCCTCAAGCGTTTCGGTAACAGTACCTATCTGGTTGAGTTTGATAAGGATAGAGTTTGCCGCGCCTCGTACGATACCATCACGAAGTCTGGATGGGTTCGTAACGAAAAGATCGTCTCCTACGAGCTGAACCCTGTCTCCGATCTTTGCAGTCATATCGACCCAACCATCCCAGTCTTCTTCGTCGAGCCCATCTTCAATGCTCACAAGTGGATATTTATCTACCCATGAACCATAGAGCTCGATCATGTCTGCTGAGCTCATCTCTTCCCCAGAACTTTTCTTAAGAACGTATTTCTTTTTCTCGCGGTCATAAAATTCGCTGGCTGCGACATCGAGGGCGAGTGAAATATCTTTTCCAGGCTCATAGCCGGCATCTTGTATCGCTTCCATCAGGCACTGAATTGCTTCTTCAGAAGATCCAAGGTTTGGCGCGAATCCGCCTTCGTCCCCGAGGCCTACACTCATTCCTTTTTTTACGAGGTTCTTTTTCAGTGCATGAAAAACTTCAGAGGCTGCTCGTATATTCTCAAAGAATGTTCCGGAAGGATGCGGTACGAGCATGAACTCTTGAAAGTCGAGTGAGTTAGCCGCGTGTGCGCCACCGTTAATTACGTTTACAAGGGGAACGGGCATCTTCCTAGCGTTTACTCCACCAATGTACTTAAAGAGAGGAAGAGTGACGCATGCGGACGCAGCTTGAGCAGCAGCAAGGCTCACACCGAGAATGGCGTTCGCGCCGAGTCGAGATTTGTTTTCAGTGCCATCAATTTCAATCAGTCGTCTATCGAGTGCAGATTGATCGAGGGCGTCCATCCCTATGACCTCAGGTGCTAGATCTTGATCGATATGTCCAAGAGCTTTAAGTACGCCTTTGCCGAGGTAGCGTTCTTTGTCTCCGTCGCGGAGCTCATGGGCTTCGAATTGTCCTGTTGAAGCTCCAGAAGGGACCATGGCGGTTCCAGTAGTTCCATCAGCGAGCTCGACAGTCACAGAGATAGTGGGGAATCCGCGTGAGTCAAGGCATTCGTAGGCAAAGATGTGTGAAATAGTGCTTGGTAGAGTCATGTCCTGTCCTTCTTAGTTACTTACTGGTACGTAGCGAGTCATTCCTGTATACTCTGAATTACGCGAACGTACTGTACCCTTCTTTCCGGTATTTTTCAATGAAGATGAAGCGATATACTCCGTATCTTATTTTTTCTCTAGCGGTTCTTATTGCTGGAATCGCTCTCTTTGGCAATAATAGTTACCGGGAATTGCAGCAGCTTAAGGAGAGCCTGCTTGAGCAAACTGAGGAGACCTCAGCACTTAAGGAGAAAATTGTTGGTCTTCGTAAGGAGGTAAATGGGCTCCAAGCAGATGATAGGATGCTCGAGAAGACAGCACGCAACGAATTGGCCCTTGCTCGAGATAATGAGCTTGTATTTCTCTTTCCAGATGAACCTAGTGTGAATGAGGAAGCTGCGAGATAGGATAGTGTATTAACTATGGAACAGAAGAAAAGCGGACTGAGATATCGTGTGCGAAAAACTGGCCCGAGAAGGAGCCCGCAGGCCGTTGAGCTCGTTTTAAAAAATGCGTTTCGCAGATTCGGACTTGATAAGAAAATTGCTTCGTACAGATTTGTTTTGCATTGGAAGGAGATCGTTGGGGAAGAGATCGCTAAGCGAGCCTTCCCGGAGAGAATCCAGCGAGATGTACTTTCTGTGCGAGTTACAAGCTCTGTCTGGGCGCAGGAGCTCACGTTTCAAAAAAGTGTTATCATTCATCGTCTGCAAAAGTATCTTGGTGAAGATCAGACTGTTCGTGATATCAGGTTTTACGTAGGAACATGAAAAGCGTGTTCCCGTATTTGCGCTCCTGCTCAACTTCAAATGCACGTAGCGTGAATGCTTCTTGTTCCTTCGGATCTATCTGTACAACCATTAAGCCGTCATCCTCTACGAGAGAAGGGCGTTCCCCGATACATTGAAGGGCCTCGAGCCAGAGCCCCTTATACTGTGGTGGGGCGATATAAATGAGATCGAAAGTTTTAGAAGTGTTTCTCAGGTAAGCGAATGCGTCAGTTGTACGCACCTCGGATTGCTCGCCGAGTCTTGCTGATTCAAGATTTTTTTTAATAGTATCGGTAGCCTTCTTCGCGAGATCGAGAAAAGTGCAGTGCTCAGCCCCTTGGCTGATGGCTTCAATGCCTACAGAGCCGCTCCCGGCAAAGAGGTCGAGCATTCTGACACCTTGGATCTCTGGCCTGAGGATATCAAAGAGTGGGGTCTTTACTCGATCAAGAATAGGCCTCGTCGTATCCCCCGGCACACTCAAAAGTTTCGTACCCTTCGCTTTCCCTGCAATAACTCTCATAGCCCAGCAATCTACAGGCACAAAGTACTATTTGCAACGGTACCTGCACCTTGACCTAAACCTGAACCTATACCAAATTTTTTATGGAGCAGGTTAAGGTCTAGGTTAAGGTCAAGGATCTGAGGAGCGCTGCACTAGTACAGTGGGCGGTCGAGATCCCAGCCTTCAAGATATTCACGTACGAACTTGAGGTATTGTCCACCCAGCGCTCCATCTACGATACGGTGATCGTAAGAGAGTGTCAGGTAGCAGATCTCGCGCACGGCAATCATATCATCAACTACGACGGGGCGTTTCTTAATAGCTCCGAGGCAGAGGATCGCAACTTGCGGCTGATTGATGATAGGTGTTCCAATCATGGTGCCGAATACGCCCGGGTTGGTAACGGTAAACGTTCCACCCATAACTTCCTCAGGAAGGAGTTTTTTGTCACGAGCGCGTAGAGCCAGATCGTTAAGCCCTCGACAGATTCCAACGAAGTTTTTCTCATCAGCTTTCTTTATCACTGGAACGATGAGGCCGGTATTTCCTAGAGCGACCGCACACCCAAGATTAATATCACGTTTAAGAAGGATGGTGTTGTCCTCTACTGAGGCATTGATGCCGGGGAACTGCTTGAGTCCACGTACTGCAGCTTCAAGGAAGAATGGTGTGTAGCTTAGATTAAAGCCTTCTCGTTTCTTAAACTCATTTTTATGTTTTGCCCGGTAAGCGGCAATTCTAGAGCAATCAACTTCTTGTACGGAGTACACGTGAGGGCTAGTTTGCTTTGAGCGTACCATGTGATCGGCGATGATCTGACGCATCTTATCCATTGGAACGGCTTTCACCCCATTCTCGTCCCACCCGTCGCCTGGCATATCTGACTTTTTCGGAGTGTATTCCTGTTGTTGTACAGGCCTTGCTGTCTGCACTTGTTGTGCGGCCGGAGGTGAAGATGGTTGTTGTGGCTGTGAAGCTGTAGCCGACCCACCTTTGTTGTTGAGGTAGTTCATGAAGTCTTGTTTGGTGACCCGTCCCCCTTGGCCACTTCCGTGAATCTGTTCAAGTTCATCTAGGGAGATGCCGTGTTTGTCAGCGAGGCTTCTTACGAGGGGAGAGTAAAATCTTCCTGAGGCAGGCTGCGCCGAGGTTCCCTGTGCTTGTGGTTCAGGAGTGGCTGGTGGTTCTGAGGCTGCCGCAGGCGCTTCTGCTGGTTCCTCGGCAGCTGGTTCTTCAGCCGCTGCTGGTTGAGAAGGGGTGCTTGTTGCGGAGGCGTCTGTATCAATGACCGCTATCTTTTCCTTTACTGGAACAACATCGCCTTCGTTAAAGAGTACTTCGGAAAGCACTCCAGATGCCGGAGCAGGGATCTCTGAATCAACCTTGTCAGTTGAGATTTCAAGAATCATCTCATCTTTTTCAACGGAGTCGCCCGGGTTTTTGATCCATCTGGATATGGTTGCCTCGGTAATAGATTCGCCCATCTGGGGCATAATCATATCAACTTTCATTCACGCTCTCCTGTCAGGTAATTCTACCTTATTAATATGACAAAACATTCCGTGCCGCAATCAATACATCCTCGTTCTGCGGTAAAATCACGTTTTCAAGAACTGGCGAGTGAGGTACTGCAGCAGCGTATTTCATTCCAACACGCTTGATTGGCGCATCAAGATCCTCAAAGCAATTCTGTGCGATAAGAGATCCTATTTCGGCACCAAAGCCCATAAATTCGACATCTTCATGGGCAATGAGAACTCGATTTGTTTTTCGAACACTCTCGTATATGGCTGTTGTGTCGAGTGGAACAATAGTTCGCAGATCGATGATCTCCACAGAGTACCCCTCGTTTGCCAGTACTTCAGCCGCGCTAATACTCTTTTGTACCAGTGCACCATATGTGATGATCGTAAGGTCGTCTCCTTCTCGGATTTTTTTTGCTTTTCCTATCGGAATGAGGTCCTCAGGGCCTCCCTCGGCTCCTTTTGCAAATACCTGTCGATACAGGCCTTTATGCTCAAGGAAGAGGACTGGATTGTCGCTGCGTATAGCAGCCTTTAAGAGTCCTTTTGCGTCTGTTGCATTAGAGGGGAGGATAACCTGTAGGCCGGGAAAGTGAGCAAGCGTTGCCTCAATATTCTGTGAGTGGTAACAAGCCCCGTGGATATATCCACCTATTGGGATACGTAAGACGACAGGACAGTTCCATTCTCCGCCAGAACGGTAGTGCATCATTGCAAGCTCGTTTCGAATTTGCATCATGCCCGTCCATATATAATCACCGAACTGAATCTCTACGATCGGCTTAAGTCCGTAAGCCGCCATGCCGATCCCAACACCAACAAGGGAGCTCTCAGCAAGCGGCCCATTAAAGACTCGTTCCTTGCCGAATTTTTCAGTGAGCCCGCTGGTAATAGTAAATACTCCCCCCTTGCCGTGAGCCACGTCCTGTCCATAAATATATGTTTTGGGGTCGTGAGCTAGCTCTTCATCCAGAGCGTGGTTAATTGCATCAACTATGAATACCTCGGGGCCGTCCGCTATTTTTTCCTCGATGCCAGCCCCAGGATTGGGGTGCTTAATAGTGTTCTTCAAAGCATCTGCAGGATCTGGATCGGGTTGAGCCTCTGCCCATTCTGCTGCAATGTTGATTTCGTTTTTGATGCGCTGACCGATCTCATCAAGTTCGCTCTGCTTTGCGGCTTTTGACTTTTTTATCTGTTTTTCTAAGGCAGCAATTGGACATTTTTTCTTATCAGCCTCTACAGCTTCTGCGGTGCGGTATTTTAACTGGTTGTCTGAGATTGAGTGGCTCTGCAGTCTGGCAACGTGTGCTTCGATAAGAGCAGGTCCTTTGCCGCTTCTGGCGTATGTTGCAGCTGCATGAGTGGCCTCAAAGGACTCAATATAGTTAGACCCGTCGACCTCAAAACGTGCCAGATCGGGATACCCAGCAGTGAGTTTGTAGAGACTCTCACCGGCTATCTGCTCAGAAATTGGCACTGATATAGCGTAGCCATTGTTTTCGATCAGGAAGATTATTGGAAGTTTTTCTCTACTCGACCAGTTAAGTGCCTCGTGGAAATCTCCTTGGCTACAAGTGCCTTCCCCGGCGCTTACAAGAACAACAGCATCGTCACCGCTTTTTCGGATGGCAAGCGCTGTTCCGACAGCCTGAAGAAATTGAGTGCCTGTTGGAGAGCTTTGAGAAACGATGTGGAGGTCGGGGCTGCTGTAGTGCATCGGCATCTGCCGACCGTGGGATGTTGGATCGTCCTCTTTATTAAGAGCCATAAGCATCATGTCTTCGTTGCTCATGCCGAGAGCCGCGGCTATTGCCATGCCACGGTAGTAGGGATAAAACCAGTCTTTCCCGGGGTGCATGGCATGGACGGCGGCGACCTGTATTGCCTCATGTCCTGCAACACCGATCTGGAAGTGACACTTGTTTTGCTTGTAAAGAGTTATGATTTTTTCATCACAGAGTCGTGACCGTAGCATCTCGTGGTAGGCTTCAAGGAGCTGTTCGTTAGAGACGGCAATTGGCTTATTCTTTTTGCGGTTAGATGGCTTTTCTTTAGCGGAGGCTTTCTTCGGAGACGCCTTCTTTTTAGCCGTGCTCTTGGGGGAGGGAGATGACTTCTTGGGTGTAGTCTTACGAGAAGGCGATTTCTTTTTCGTGGGTGCCTTTTTCTTCCGGGTGACGCTTTTGCTGTTGGCCTTCTTTGTCGCAGTCTTTCTCTTTTTTGAACTGCTCTTCTTTACCGGTTTCTTCTGTACCGCTGCTCTCGCCATAAACGAAACTCCTGTAGCCAAAAATGTCGCCAAAGTGCCGCAGGAGAGTTTTCTGAACTTCTTCTACCTGCAGTCCTTTATTTCTAGAACCTTCTGATAAAGATGAGACCTGAATGTCAGTAAATCCACAAGGGTTTATGAGCGAAAAACCATCACGAAGTGAAAAACGCGTATCATTCTCTAATACGTTAATGGAAAACCCGTGTAAGGTACACCATCTCGATAGTCTGACTCCGATTGAAGCTATCTTAGCAGATTTTGTATCATGATCATCTTGCGCCGTCCACACGCCAGTTTTTCCTTTTATTCTCATGCCTTGAACGTTGTAGTTTGAAAGTGTTCGAAGAATAATTTCTTCTAAAGATCGCAAGTACCAGTTGACATCTCTTTTTTTCTTTCGGAGATCTAAGATTGGATACGCAACAAGTTGTCCAGGGCCGTGGTAGGTTACGTCTCCCCCGCGCTCAACTTCTAAAACGTTAACACTCTTTTTGTGTAATGTTGACGGTGGGGCGATGACATTGCTCGAACTTCCGCTTTTACCAACGGTAATGACCGGGTGGTGTTCTGTGAGGATAATGCTATCGCTGGTGTCACCGTTTATAAGAGCACGCTGAAGCTCTCTCTGAAAGTCCCAGACCTGTTCGTACCGAGTAAGCTCAGGATATGTGTACACCGTAATTTCAGATTCAGACATAACCTGACAGTATCACATGAACAGACGAAATTACACTCAGGCAACAAATGTCTCCTCCGCGCTCTCCGCGTGCTCCAGTGTTTTATGTTTTCCCGGCATGCCACATTGCTGCTCCGCTCTGCGCCAATAGTTCTACTATAGCCTGAGGGTTAAAATAACACAGGAGGACGCGGAGAACGCGGAGGGGCTCGGTATGTATGGGGTGCTGTTTAGGAGTTTAGCGGGGTTCCCAACGCAGCGGCCATTGCTTCCATCACGGACTCTGAGAGAGTTGGGTGAGGGTGGATCGTTTCGAGCACACTTCCGGCAATTGCTTCGTGAGTTCTTGCAAGAGTGGCTTCCGCGATAAGCTCTGTGGCTTCCGAGTGAAGTATGTGAACGCCAAGGATTTCACCAACACTATCATCAATAATGACCTTAACCATTCCGTCAGGCTCGCCTATAGCTATTGCTTTTCCAATTGCGGCAAACGGAACTTTTCCGATTCGGTACTTAATTCCTTTTTCTTTACATGCCTGTTCAGTAAGTCCTACAGAAGCTACCTGTGGTTGACAGTAAGTACATCCAGGAATGTTGTCATAGTGCATCGGACTGTGAGCAACACCACAAGCCGCTTCGGCAGCTACGATCCCTTCATGGCTTGCTTTGTGAGCAAGAAGTGGTCCTGGAACGATGTCTCCGATCGCATAGTGGTGGGCCACATTTGTCTCCATGAACTCTGAAGTTGGGAGAAACCCTCTATCCGTAGTTATGCCTACCTTATCAAGTCCAATATTCTCTGTATTTGGGAGAACGCCGATAGCTACGAGAACAGCATCACCGCTCCATTTCTCTTCGTTTCCATCTTTAGATATGGTGGCTGATACGGTTTTGCCGGCAACTTTAATATCTGATACTGCAGACCCGGTGCTTATATTCATGCCATCTTTGACAAATATTTTCTCGAGCGCTTTTGCGATTTCTGTGTCTTCTACGGGGAGGATCTGGTCCATCATCTCAACCACAGTGACCTGTACACCGAGCGTCTTGAAAAAATACGCGAACTCAATTCCTATTGCGCCCGCTCCAACCACGAGAAGTTTTTGTGGGAGTCGCTTATTCGCAAGGATAGTTCTGTAAGTGTGGATGGTCTCACCATCTATATCAACACCTGGTATAGGCCGAGCTCTTGCGCCCGTGGCGATGATAATATCCTTGTAGGCATAAGTTGTAGTTTTACTGTTCTCGTCACGCACGTGTAGACGGTTGCCAGTATCAAGAGAGCCAAACCCTTTAATGACCTCGATCTTATTCTTTTTCATGAGATAGCTTACGCCACCTGAGAGCTTGCCCGCGACTTCTCGTGATCTGTCCATCACTTTTGGGAAATCGACCTTTACGGATTCAAGTTCAAAGCCGAACTGATCCGCACGTTTCATGTCGTGATAGAGCTGCGCGGCACGGAGGAGTGACTTCGAAGGAATACATCCCCAGTTTAGGCAGATGCCACCAAGAGCGTCTCTCTCGACAATGGTAACTTTACGTCCCAGTTGAGAAGCGCGGATTGCAGCAATATATCCACCGGGGCCAGATCCAAGAACTATAAGATCGCGTTGTTCAGTGCTCATAGTATTATCATCCTTCACGTGATAGTTGGCAGGTATTCGAATAACATGATTACATCCTATTTGACAGCACCTCAAGTGGTTCAGAGCGAGTCAGGGCATTCTGTGGCGAGGAGCTGCTCTATTTTCGCAGTATTGAGCCGTGACAGCCACGCTGGGAAGAGTTTTTCAGGGCATGAAATGCAGAGCGCTGATGAGGTAATTGGGTGGATGAAGCTGAGTTGATAGCTCATTAAGTGGAGCTCCTCAGCATGGCGTCCCCTGTAAAAGCTATCGCCAATAATAGCTTGGTTGGTGCAGGCGGTAACATGAACCCGTATCTGGTGAGTTCTCCCCGTTACTGGTTTCGCGGCAAGTATTGTTGTGAGGCCGGTCTCTTCAGCACCCTTAGCCTCTGCAAGAGAAGAGATGAGAGTAAAGTGAGTAGTGGCATGTTGCCCATTCTCTTTATCAATTTGCCGTAAGACTCTGTGGGTAGGACTGTACCCAATGGGGGCATCCACTGTATGTTTTTGCCACGGAACTTCTCCAGGCACTTCGAGGAGATATGTTTTACCTATGAGTCTTCGTTCGAAGAGTCTCTGTAGTCGAGGGTGCATTTCACTTGATTTGCTGGCAATAACAAGTCCGCTGGTTGAAGTGTCAAGTCGTGAGGGCATATGGACTCGTTTTTTGAGATAGTCTTCTAGGTACACCTTGACATTGTAAGAGCGTTGTTCGCGGTTGGGAATTGTTGGTATGCCGCATGGTTTAAAATAAACAATCAGATCGTTATCTTCAAAAACAATATTTTCCAAAGAGAAGGGATCGAAGAGCGAAGCGGCTTCATCAATTGAAAACTTTGGTTCGTAGTATTCCACTTTGCAGGGGCAGGGGAGTGGGCGGTTTGCCTGCGCGAGTTGGCCGTTGACGAAAACGCCACCAAACGCAAGTCTCTTCTCCCAGCTCGCAGGCTCGATATGAGTAAGCCTAGATGTGAGGGCTGTCAGAAGATCCGAGGGACATTCCTCTTTCTTTTCATATTTCCAGAACCAGTATGTGCTGGTGAGGGTATCATGGATTCGCTGCAGATCGCTTTGCATGGGAATAAGTGTAGCCTACTTTTAAAAGTGAGTCATGCCGGAGGCAGGAGTTTACAGGAAGGTTGAAAACCTATATCGTAAGTCTATGAATATATCATTACCTGCCTTCATTTTTTGTTGCTGCTGTGCCACGAGAAATTCAGGCGGGATGAGGTTCTATTCTAAGATTATATTTTAAGATAGTTCACAAGACTCCTGCCTGTTCTGGTAGGAGGAAATTTTAGTAGACATTTTTATCTCATTTCTTCTCTGCCAGAGCGAGCTGGCTTTGTGCTTCTTTTTACTTTTAAAAAATAGAGGTGGAAATGTATAGAAACCAAGAACATGTTGTCTCCGCACATTCTGATGTGCAAGAACTCAAGGCACCATCAGAACAAGAAACCGTAGACTATAAAGCTCTTTTACCAGAAGAGAGGATCAGGGAGTGTCTTCTTGAACACAATGAGAGGGTGCTTATTACAACGAGTGGCGGAATTCAGTCCGGTGTGCTGATAGCTCTTTATGCTTCAGTGCGTAATCAGCTCCTTCGTGATGGGGGGTCACCGAACCTAGCGAATATTCCAGTAGTACTGATAGATACAGGTGATCTTTTTGAGGAAAGTGTCAGCTATGCACGAGCGGTAACCTACGAACGAGAAGTACCTCTTGTCGTAATTCAGCACGCACTTAGTGGTGAGGAACTTGGTTATAATATGGAGCTGTTGCTCAGAGGAAATCCTGAACTTCTCCCTGAAGATGCATATGATGAAATGACCAAGGTCCGTCCTTTAAGAGCTTATATACGCAAAAAAGAGCCACTTGTATGGCTTGCAGGCAACCGCAGAGAGCAGTCCCCATCTCGATCGAGCCTCGCAGTATACTCGGCAGAAGAAGTGCCAGCCCGGCTCTACCCTTTAGCCGATGTTGACGCAGAAAGTTTGTCTCAATTAAAGAGTGCTCTTGATATTATAAGACATCCTTTAGCAGATGAGTATGCTTCTGTTGGAAATCGTTCGGATACCCTATCCGGTACTGACGGCGAATTTGAGAAATCTGGTCGTCATAATGGAGTGAAACAAGAGTGTGGTCTACATGAAAGAAGGGTAAAAATGGGTTTAAGCTATGTAAAGCGTGATGGTATCTGGAAAGTTCAGGAGGATGTCCCTATTACTGAGCAGATTTATGAGTCTTATAAAGCTTGATAGTGTGAGAGAGCGCGTCAAGGCGGTGTAGGAGTTCATCCCGTGATAACTCAGTACTTAACTCGGTGTCGTATTGGAATCCAAAGTTCTTCTCTAGCCGCTGTAGCTTTTTAAGCGTGTCTCCTTTGAGAATGTTCGTGATGCGAGACTCAATATGAAGCTTTCGTTTTTTTCGTAATTCAATCAGAGAGGCGAAGAGTTTTCCTTGCTCGTAGTTTTCACGAGTGAGTGAAAGTCTAGTCTCACAGATTGGGAGATCTCTATTGAGTTTCGATACTTCGTCACTACTCTGTAGAGCGTTAGTGACCAGTTCTCCTCCCGGCGTAATTGCGAATGCGATACTGAGTTTTGGTTCGCCCGGCGCTGAGGTATACGAAAAACGAGTCTCTTCTCCTTGTATATTCGCAGGAGTTACAGAAACAACCTTTTTTTCATCAAAGAGAAGTGCGGTGATATGCTTTACTCCTTTTTGTTGCGGTAGATTATATGTAAAGGTTTCTGCGCCAACCATGGTCGGAGCAATTGTCAAAACTAGTGCAAAAGCTATGCAGGTTATTCTACTTCTTTCCATTAACCTCCTCCTCTAGCTCTTCTGCTGTGCGGTATATGGTGTGTAGTTGCTCAAGCTGAGCCTCTAACAGGAGTGATTCAGTTGCCAGCTGCTCAACTTGTTCTCGGGTGTCGACCGGCTTAATAAATTGTGGATGAAAATCTGTTTCGCAGTTCCGCGCGATAGTGAACTCTTCACTCTGCGCGAGTGTGTTGTTTTGTCCATCTCGCAGAAAGAATTTATATCGGATTACTTTTTTGGGGGCTGCAAGGGTAAAGACGTACGCGTTACGTCCTATATTGTTTTTCTCAATACTGTCGAATGTGGCGGGAAAACTCTGACCATCACGAATGATCAAAGCCTCAAGGCGATAACTTCCTTTCTTAAGCGGTGAGGTGGATACAGAAAGCTTTAGAGGTGCGGCAGCCGTGCGAAGCTCTGGCGGTGTGTGATAGAGCTCATGAGACGGTGCGTCTTGATCCTGCGCCCACAGAGGTGCGTTTGCCAGTAAGGCAGTAGCGGCGCAGATGACGAGCATCTTTATGATCTTACCGGGTGAAGCTGCCATGTCCCCTGTTCTCCTGTAATAATGTTTTGATAAATCCCCTCGATTGTATCTTCTGAAACTTTTGCTGTGAGTTCGTACATGAATCCATTCGCTGCGATCTGAAAGCTCTTTTGCGATCCATCTGCGGGTAATACGATGCGCGATGGTCGTGCGCCCGGTACCCCAAGGGTAACAAGAAGTTCGCGTCTTGATTCAAGTGAAAGAATAGTTAGCGGTATCTCTGTTCCTGTAAAGTTGCTGTTTAGCGAGCCTATATACAACCCGCCTGGAAGTAGAGGGAATGCCAGTGTAGTTGCTTTTACAGCAGGAAGGCGAAAAACAGGAGCTTGTTCTGGCTGGGTATTTTGTTGCGATGTACCAATCTGGTTCGTATTGTCAGTGTCTTGTTTGTTCGTAGCGTCACTTTGCGTTGTTTGCGAAGTCGTTGTGTCCTGCGTCTCCACCTGATTGTTTGCGATTTGTTCTTCTTCAGAGCTTGAGCCAGTAAAGAGCTTTGGAGCAAGAAATAAAAGTAAGAGGGCAATAATGGCCCCTATTGCGATGTTGAATTTTGTACGTGAATCTGTTGTGTTTCGAGACGATTGTGATCTCTGTGTTGATGATCGCTGCTGACTAGCTGAGAGTGAAGGTTGCGACCTGTTGTTTTGCGTCACTGGAGCAATAGGAGCAGCTTTAGATGGCCCGGTCACCGCGCTAGGCTGAGGATGCGGCGCTGGTTGTTTCTTTTGCATCTGCTCTGGATGAAACTGTGCTGTTGGATGAGGTTTGATCTGATCCTCAGTTGGTGTTGTTCTTGTGTTCTGTTTTTCTTTATTCTCAGTTGCAGGAGTAGGTGTTATTTCCTGTTCGCTTGGAGCTGGTTTTTCTGTTATCGGTGCCGGCTTTGGTGGGATCGGTTGAGCCGGAGCCTCAGACTTTGTCTTTTCATGCTCCTCGACCATTTTTCTCATGCGATCGGCCAGAGCTGCCCCTCCTTCTTTCGGCTTTTGCTGCTCTAATTGAGAATCCGCTGTTTTTTGAGGAGTTGTCGGTGACTTTGTAGCAGGCTGATTAAAAGGTACAACTTTTGTAGAATCAGGCTTTGGAGTTTCCGTCACTTTCGTCGCCTTGTCTTGAGTACGCGCAGTGTTTTCTCCCGATCGCTCTGGTTTCTGAGGTTTAGCGTTTGATTCTTGCTGTCTCTTCTTGAAGTTCTGTTCTACTGCTTTTTCAGTATTCTCTTTTCTTTCTTCTTTGGGCGGCGTCTTATGCTTTTCAGCAGGTGTCCCACCGAGCGAGAGCCCCTCGCTAGGTTTTTTGAGCTTCGCAGGTTGTCGATCCTTTTGAACTGGTTTTGCCGCAGGGGTTGGTTGCGTCTCTTTTGGTGGGGCTTCTTTTCCCTGAACTGGTAGGAAGATGTTTTGAGCATTAAAAGCACTAACGAGCTGACCAGCTGTTGGATATCTCTCCTCGGGATCGAATCTCATGCATTTTTCAATGATGTCAGAAAGATAAGCAGGAATCTTTTTATGAAGAGCTTTTAGGCTTTTTGTCGCCTTATCTTTTCGGATATCAATCGCTTCAGCAAGGCTTGCTCCTTCAAATGGATGCGTTCCAGATATGAGTTCGTAGAAGGTAACCCCTAATGAATAGATATCTGAGCGCATATCACATGCTTCACCTTTGAGAACTTCAGGGGCCATGTAGTCCATGGTTCCAACGCCTCTTTGAAGTTGCTCAAGAGAAAACTCTTCGCCAGCTAGGAGAGCGACTCCAAAATCACCAATCCTTATATTCTCATCGTCAAATACAAGAATGTTCTCTGGTTTAATGTCGCGGTGAGTAATTCTTGCTTTGTTGTGTATGAAGTTCAGTGCACTTGCGGCTTGTAGAAGAAAAAGCTCAGCTTTTTTATAGGAGAGTTTTCCTCCTTTCTTTTTGAGGTATTGCCGCAGGTCGCCTTCTCTGGCGTATTCCATTGAGAGGTAACAGATGTCATCTAACGAATGAAAGTCATTGAGTCTAATGACGTGTGGATGTCTGGAAGACACCATGGCCAGTGCTTCTTTTCGTAGAAGCTCAGCAGAAGGTTTTACCTTGCTATGTCCGGTGAGAACTTTAAGAGCAACTTCAATGTCTGGGTTTTTGAGTTGTTTTGCTCTGTAGACAACGCTGGCCGAACCTCTCCCGACACGAGAAAGAACCTCGTAACGGTTATCAAATATTTTTCTTTTATTTGAACTGGCTTCAGCCATCTTCTTCTACTACCTTTAAACTATTTTTGAGGAGCTTCAATAAGACACAGCTGGAAACTCACATCGCGTCCGAAACGAATTCGATCTCCATGATGTAGATCTATTGTACCCTGAATCTTTTCTTCATTTGTTTTTCCTGACCTCGTTAAAAATGTACCGCTCTCTGTAAAAATATCCTGTATCTGCACATTGTGTTTTCTAGAGGCATGTATGGCGGAGTGGGGCGAAGACACTGTCTTACTACTCAGGGCAATGAAGCTGGTGTTCTTTGCGCCATTTTGCGAACTTATAAGTGTTCTCCCGCTGCGGAGTTCGTGGGCTTCTCCCTGCTCGTCGTTGGCGTAGGTTACAAGCCATCCGATTAATCTTTCTTTATCACTCATGCAGATATCTCCATTCTCAAAAAATGCACATCATGGGGATACAAAAATCCCTCAATCACAAATCCGCACCAGAAGCGCTCCTACTTCAGAATTATTCTCTAATATATTGAAAAAATTACAAATATACGAATAATTCGTAATGCGAATTAAGTAATTTCCCGATCCTTAGGCTAAATTATAGACAGATTCCGTCCTGATGTAACAGTGTTATGGCCCAAAGAATCGCCATTGTGTGGTAGTAAAAAAGATAAGTCAATGACTTGATATGATTAGCTAAATAAGTGATGCTGACCCCCCAAAGCAGTATATGCACCTGTAGCTCAGCTGGATAGAGCAACCGCCTTCTAAGCGGTGGGTCAGAGGTTCGAATCCTCTCAGGTGCGGTTTTGAGGCTGGGATTTGCACGAGTGCTTCATCAAATGGAATTTTTAGTGCTCGCAGTACAATCGTACAGCTTGCGCGCTAAAAATTCCATTTACTTCGCTCTCGCACAAATCCCAGCCTCAAAACAAATGGTTCCCACGTCATTGCGAGGAGCTGAGACCGCAGGTCGAATGACGAAGCAATCTCCCCGGCGTGAGTATTGAATGGTAGCGGCAGGGGTTGGTTCATATTTCTCCTATCTGAATGGAGAAATCTGTGAGATGAATATATTACTATGGCTTATCTTGGTATTTTTGTGATGTTTGTTTTGACGGCTGGGTTTTTAGTAACCATGTTGGTGCTGTCAACGGTTCTTGGTCCGCGGCATAAGACGCTTACAAAGCAGCTTCCATTTGAGTGTGGCTCTGTTTCGGTTGGTGACGTGAGGCAGCAGCGATTTAATATTCGGTTCTATCTCGTTGCGATGCTTTTTATTCTCTTTGATATAGAAGTCATTTTTCTTTACCCATGGGCAGTGGTGTTTAAGGAGCTTGGTTGGTTTGGTTTCTTTGAGATGTTGACCTTTATGCTTGTTCTCGGTGTAGGGCTTATCTATGTCTGGAGAAAAGGTGTGCTCAACTGGAATGACGCCTGATCTGTAGTGAAGCGCCGTCTGCTTACCCCCCATATTGCGTTTCACGGATTTTTTCTCCTTCTTTCGTTTCTAAACGTATTTTCTCTTCTTGGGCTCCGTGGTTTTGCATTTGAGTTGATTCGAAATCTCACAGCATTCTTTTTCCTAATACATCTCATCCAAATCATGGCGCTTCTTTTCAAGGTGCGTAGCTTGAGACGATCTGTGCTGTTGCTTTTAGCGACACTTCTGACTCTCCAATTATATTATGCCTCTTATTTGTTCAGGGGAGAGAGGTATTTTAAGGTGGACTATCATCTTTTGGAGACCATGCCATTTCGAAATATAGATCTCGGTGAAGGTTTACCTGCTGTCAGAAGGAAGAGGCTTGTGAGTGAGGAGTTCGGTAAAGTAAGAATTTATCTGCTTCATACTCGTAGTTGCTGGACTTTCGAAGGAGATCTGGCGAACACTTTATTACTCAGGCGGTTGGCCACACGTCTTAGACATTCACGGCGACCATATTTAGTGATAGCTCATATGAATCCACAGCCTGCGTCTCGTCGCTATAACAGGCTGGCGAGGCTGCGCCCGGGTATTATCACTGCATCTCAGGATGGTCCTATCATGCGTGCAATAAAAGTTCTCTCACTGCAGCCACGCTGGCTCATATTTACTTCTCGCTCTGGACTTTTATCTGATCCCAGAGTTCGTGAAGCTCTTCAAAGCTCAGCTCAGATAGAGGCTTCGAAGCAAGAGCTTCTAGCTTCGTAAAGCGTCTAATAAACTTTTGATTGGCATAGGCGAGCGTTGGTTCGCCTTGAAAGCCGCACCATCTCGTTAGCTGCGCCACAGTAAAAAGCAGGTCGCCTAATTCTTCCTCGATCTCCTGTTTTGATTCTTGTGAAAGAGCATCCTTAAGCTCATCGAGCTCTTCTTGAACCTTTAAGATGACTTCCTGCGGAGAGCTCCAGTCAAAGCCTAATTTATGAGTTTTCTCGCCAATAGCCTGAGAGAGACCAAGGGAAGTTGTCTGTTTGGGGAGTGAATCCTGAAAGCTTGGCTCCTTTCCTTTTTCTTCTTTTTTAATTTGGTCCCAGTTCTTTTTAACCTCTTCGGCTGACGCTGCTTCCGTGTCACTAAAAATGTGTGGATGACGTCTTATAAGCTTTTCATTAAGTGTCTTAATAACGTCCTCGATAGTAAACGTGCCTTCGTCGCTTCCTATCTGCGCATGAAGTACTACTTGTAAGAGCACATCACCGAGTTCTTCAGCGAGTGAGCCACGTTCGAAATCAATCGCTTCAAGCACTTCATACGCCTCCTCAAGAAGGTAGGGTTTAAGCGTTTCGTGTGTTTGCTTGAGGTCCCAAGGGCAACCACCTTCAGGGTCTCTGAGTTTTTTTATGATATCTAACAGTTCATTAAATGCGGTTGTCTGCGTCATTACGTCTCTCATCTATTTGTGCAAGGGTGACTACCATCCATCAGACCGCGCTAGCGTGAAAAGGTCAATATGAGTTGCTCCAGAGAGTTGCAGGGCGTGTGCTGCTTCGCGGGCCGTAGCGCCTGTGGTATAAATATCATCAATAAGCAGAATCCGCTTCGCAGTTATATCAACGCAGCAGGAAAACGCACCTTGCATATTTTTTTCTCGCTGCTTTCTACATTTTAAGAGTGCTTGCTGTTCAGTCCGGCGCGTTCGTTTAAGGAGCGTTCTTTCTGCTCTGGTATGTTTCCTTGAGTAAAGCGCTGACGTAAGCCCTGCACAAAGATGTTCACACTGATTATATCCCCGCTCTGAGATTCTCTTTCGGTGGAGCGGTATGGGAACAATATAGTCCCAATTCTCACACAGGAAGTATTCAAGAATCATGGGGGCATACATGCGCCCGATCTCATAACATAGTGAAGCATTCCAATTGAATTTCATCTCTGAAATGAGTTCTTTTACAGCGGGTGTATAGTCCCAGAGCATCCGTTGTTGAAAGAAAGGATGCTCTTCTCTCTTGCAGAGTTCGCAGATTCCCCTCTGAAAAAGTGGACGGAAACACACAAGGCACCGTCTCTGTGCATCAAAGGGAGTAAGCTCCTCATGTGTGCATCGCTCACAGATATATTCTCCGGCAGTATCTCGGCTACAGAGTAAGCACTGAGGTGGTGCCACTAGGTTTATAAGGGGAGTAAGTAAGTTTTTCATGTCTTCTTACTCGTGCTGTGCATTAAAAAGTTGTGGCCAGTTTTGACACTACAGAGCTAGTGGTAATTGATGTATCAGACAGAAGCTCTTTTCTCGGAGAGGAGGCAGTAGGGGCCTCGTTCATCTCCTAAGCCATAATAGGGTGAGCTCTACGCCAAGAGATAATTTCAGCTGCAGCGAGCCCTGCTTCTATGCCTTTATTTTTTTCATCGTCGGCAGCTCTTGCTTCGGCGTCCTTAATGTCTGCGACGGGAAGTACTTCATTAATGAGCGGAATATCCTCTTCAAACATTACTCGCTCAAAACCGCTAAAACACAGATCTTTAACCATGTCGAAATGATAAGTGTCGCCCTTTACGATAACGCCAAAGGCGATGATTGCTTCAAGATCTGGCGAGCGCTTTATCAGTCGTCGCGCAGCAAGGGGAAGCTCTAAGGCGCCGGGTAAGATGTGTTGTTCAGGTGTGTCACATCCACTGAGCTCTAAGACCTCAAGGCACTTCTTCGCCATAGATTCGGAATACTCCAGATACCACTTGGACATGATGAGTGCGATCTTTGCTCCCGGTATTTGAGGTACGTTTTCAGGGTTGTAGGATATCTGTGCCATAAGGTGCTCGTTGTGATCTTAAAATAATGGCTTACCGGTCATCTCTTGTGGTTGCTCGATGCCCATCATCTTTAAGATCGTAGGGGCTACGTCACAGAGGCTTCCACCATCAGACTTGAGTCCTGATATGTCAGATCTTCCGAAAACAATGGCTGGAACAGGGTACGTGGTGTGAGCTGTGTGTGGTTTGCCTGTGTCATAGTCGATCATCTGTTCAGCGTTGCCGTGATCGGCGATTATAAGCGCTTGGCCATTTTTTCTTTTTATTTCATCAAGAATTTGACCAAGGCATCCGTCTACTGTTTGAACCGCTACTTTGGCAGCTTCTATATTCCCGGTATGACCAACCATGTCGCAGTTTGCAAAGTTCAGCACGAGAAAATCAAATGTATCGCTCTTAAGAGCGCTCAGGACTTTTTCCGTTACCTCATGAGCTGACATCTCAGGTTTTTGATCGTATGTCTTAACGTCTCTTGGGGAAGGGACCAGTGTTCGAGTCTCATGCTCAGCAGCTTGCTCAACCCCGCCGTTAAAGAAGTAGGTTACGTGGGGATACTTCTCTGTTTCTGCAAGTCGTAGCTGCTTTAATCCAGCATTTTCGATAACGGTACCGAGATGGTTGGTAAGCGATTGAGGTTCAAAGACAAATGGGAGCGAAAAAGAGCTATCATATTCAGTAAAACAAAGGACGCGATCTTTGTCTGGTAGCGGATGGTTGCGTGCAAACCCGTCGAAGTCCTTAAGGGTAAGCGCGCGTACTATCTGTCTCATCCGATCCGCTCGGTAGTTCCAAAAGAGAAATGCGTCGCCTTCTTTAAACGGAATAGGGGTCACCACTGCCGGGGGAATGAATTCATCGGTGGTGTCATCTTGGTAGCACTTACGGACATACGCACTGGCTGTTTCACTGAGTGGCTCACCTTCAGCAAGTGCTATAACCTTATAAGCCTCTTCGACGCGTTCCCAACGTGTGTCCCGGTCCATTGCATAGAATCTTCCTGAAACGGTGGCGATTGAGATATTCTCTTTGGAAGAGAGCTCTTTTTCAAGTTTCTCAATGAGCTCAGCCCCAAGTGTGGGCGAAGTGTCTCTTCCGTCTGTGATCAGATGAAGAGCGATATGGCCCTTGAAGTCTTCAGGGATTCCACCAAGGAGCTGCTTAAGATGATCGCAGTGAGAATGAACTCCACCATCACTGTAGAGCCCAACAAGATGTAGTGTGTTGTCCTTCGTGAGCGAATTCATGAGATTTTTGTACGAGGGGAGTTCGCGATACTCGCCGTTATTAAGCATTCTTGAAATTCGAACGAGCCACTGCTCTACGATTCTTCCTGCGCCAATGTTTAAATGTCCAACTTCTGAATTTCCCATCTGACCTTCCGGGAGGCCAACTGATGGGCCGAAAGTGGTAAGGGTCGTGTGGGGGCAGTTCTCCCAAAGAGAATCAAAGACTGGTGTTGTGGCTTGCGACACGGCATTACCTTCACTTGAAGGGTTTAATCCATAGCCGTCAAGAATACAGAGTAGGGTAGGGGTTGATTGTGTCATATTCTATTCTATTTGTTACTAACAACGTAGAGCCCAGGTTGAGCCCCGCTGTGTGACAGGGCGTGTGACTGGCGCTCATTCTTATGAGCAATCTGACTCATCAGTGGGCCGCCAAACATATTGTTGGCCATCTCACGCCACTTTTCAAGAGCGCCCGAGTGTTCGCCTGAGAGCTCTCTGGCGTAGCCAGTGAGGATGTCTATCTGTTGCTTGAGGATCTCTGTTAATTCAACGTTCTCTTCCCCGGCAATATCGGGGAGTTTTTTAAGAGCGTCTTGTGCTTCTTCGGTATTTTGCAAGTCAAGGAGAAGTCTTACTGAGTTGCACTCTAGGAAGAATCTTGATTTTCCACTTGTGTTTCTGCACGCGGCTCTCGCCGTTGAGAGGGCTCTTTCGGTGTCGTTGTGAGAAAGCCAGAGTTTGATGGCTTCAATCCAGTATCTTGGGCAAGATTCTTTCTTGGCAGCTTTTATGAAGAGGTCTGCCGCGCTTTCAATATTTCCGCTTTTGTTCTCTAGTCTCGCAAGTTCTGCAAACGCCGGGGCATAGGTCTGATTTCGTTTCGTAAACTTCGTTAGTGCCTCTCGCCGTTCTTCGTCTCCCTGATGTTCGGCGAGAAGCTTTTTATAGTAGAGTCTTGTGGCGACATAGAGGTTTTCCTCTGTCTTCCCTGTAAATTCTTCGTACTTTTCGTGGTACTCGATAGCGTCACTTATGCGCCCGATCTCTTCGGAGAGATCTCGTGCTCGTTTTGAAGCTTCTTTATGTGGGTGGTGATAAAGCGCAAGGGCTAGGTTATCAATCGCAGCTGTTTTGTTTCCTAAAAGAACATTACAGTCGGCAGCACGAAGCAGTACCTCAATATTTGTAGAGTCCGTGGCTCTTGCTTTGTCGAGAATACGCAGAGCTTCGTCGTTGTCGCCACTTTTTGAGAGTGCTCTTGAGAGTTCCACTCTGGCAATAATATCACCTGGATCTTTTTTGATCAGGGCCTTCCAGAGCCCGGCTGCCCGTGAGTATTCCCCGGCTGCTTCAGCGCTTCTTGCCGTAATCATCTCTCCATAAAACTTGTGTGCAGCTTGCTCACGGTGCTTAAGGCCACGTTCGCGAAAGTAGCCACGAATCCCATAGAGGATGCCGAAGAGGGCGGCGATCAGGAATCCTGCGCAAAAGGTGATAAGGAGAATGACGCCGCTCATCGCCTGGAATGTCTTTGTTGGAGTGAGCTTTACGGTTATAGGCTCAGGGTTAAATACGATAACAGCAGTTGCAGCTGCCAAGATAATGAGTACGGTAAGGATTTTTATAATTCGAGAGATCATAACGTATAATGGGCATTAAGAGCAGTTTTATCGCAAAGCGTAGCACCACTATACGGAAAAGAGGGGGAATTGGGAAGCAATACTCAGCTAACTTACGCTGCGATTTGGCCCTCAGTGTCGACTACGGGGACTTTCTTAGCGTTAATCCAGAGTCCTTCGATGTCGTAATGATTGCGGACTGGGCCGTAAAATATATGGACGACAACATCGCAGTAGTCGATCAGAATCCATTGCCCGTCATCCATTCCTTCAACTGTTTGAGGTTTTAGTCCCTGAGATTCGAGCTCGTTAATGAGTTTGTTGCCGATACCCTGTGTATGACGGTCTGAGCGACCGCTCACAACGACGAAGTAGTCCGTCATGTCAAAAACACCATCCATGTCGAGCACTGTTATGTCCTGAGCCTTAGCAGATTGACATGCGGCCACAATATCGCTGGCGAGCTGGCATGTTTTATCTGTTAAGTCTGTTTGCGGGAGTGCTTTAAGCGGGGGGGCTTGCAGGTGATGGTTGGTTTTAAGAGAATGTCTATTAGTATTTCTCATACAGGCAGGTTTCCTCCATTAAGGCAAAATGTACTACATGATAAAGGTTAAAAAAGAAAGTCTGAGGGGTGTCGGAAGCTCTGGTAGTAGGCTCAGAGTGAGGGAAGGTGCTGAGAGTAGCATCGAATTTCCCGGTATGTTTAAAAGCGCTCATCATATAAGCGGCATTTCTCCTTTAAAAAGAACCTCGCTTGAGAGAGCTGTTTGACCTCTGGAAACAGCGCTTCTCTCTGTTACTTAATATTCGGCAAGGTTGAGTAAAACTATAAGTGGAAAACAGAAAATCATATGATTGTAGGTGCTTAGAGAGTGCGTTTTTGGCAAGTCTCCAGAGTCGATTCGTATACGAGAAAAACGCATTGGGCAGACTTTTTGCCGAGAGTTGAGATATGCTCAGGGAGTTGAGGTTAAGAGGGCGCGATATTCGGTATCGCTGGGCGGCCTGTAAAAAGGCCCGCGGGCTATTCAGTAAGTTAAAATTAAAAATACAATATCCCTTTAATTTTAATACTTTTCTTTATTATATCATCTAGCGAGAAGCCCGGCAATGAACATTATACTCATGCGCAAGGGGGCTCTTCTATCATTAAGATGCAGATGTGGAGAGAGTCGATGCAGTGAATTCGATACACTGCTCAAGGCCCTTTCGGGACACACTGGAAACGGCAAAGCACGTGTAGCCGGCACTTTCGAAAAGCTCCACACATTCTTTGATGAGATTTTCGTTAGTGATAGCATCGATCTTTGTGAGCACGATGATAGTCTTTTTTTCTGAGAGTTCTTTGGAGAATGCCTCAAGTTCCCCGTGTATGTCACGGAATACGGACATAGCCTGATCGGCATTATCTTTATCACTCAGGTCTATGAGGTGTAGGATAACCCCCGTCCTCTCAATATGTTTAAGAAAGTCTCTGCCGAGTCCTTTTCCTTCTGAAGCTCCGGGGATAAGGCCAGGTATATCAGCGATAGTAAAAGTTTTTCCACTCTTTGCTTTTACTACACCTAGGTTGGGAGTGAGAGTAGTAAATGGGTAGTCTGCTATCCTCGGTTTGGCTGCTGATACGACAGAGATGAAGGTGGACTTTCCGGCGTTAGGCATTCCGACAAGACCGACGTCTGCGAGAAGCTTTAAGGAGAAGAGGTAACGTCCTTCTTCGCCGGGCCTCCCAGGTTGCGCGTAGTCCGGAGCCTGATTTGTGGCGGATTTAAAGTGAACGTTTCCTCTTCCGCCGAGCCCGCCTTTTGCCAGAATATGTTCCATTCCATCTGCGCTGAGATCGACAACGAGTAGAGGAGTCTCAGTGTTTTCCTCTTCGCTAAGCTTAAATATCTGTGTGCCGACTGGCACCTCAAGAATGATGTCTTTTCCTGCTGATCCGCTTTTGAGTTGTTTTGCGCCGGGTTCGCCTTTACCTGCGTTCCACTGTTTTTTATAGCTGAAGTCAAGAAGAGTGTTTTTACTACTTGTTGCGCGAACGATTATAGATCCGCCATTTCCGCCGTCGCCGCCGTCAGGGCCGCCAAGAGGGACATACTTCTCCCTTCGAAAGTGGCTTGAGCCCGCTCCACCGTCGCCAGCTTTTGCGTATATCTCTACTTCGTCTATAAATTTCATGGTGTTTGCTCGTTATTACTATCGCTTCACAGTCTCAAGAGTCTAACACTCCTCATCCTCATCCTCATCTTGCACTTGCTCCAGACTCAATGTCCCTTCCTAAAAATTTCTACATAGTAGTAGTCCAAGGGAGAGCTCCAGTGGGGGGTGGAGGAGGATGAGGTGCAGGTGCAGGAGGAAGATGAGGAGTGATGGGAGGCCTCTGAGAGGGGGCTCCCATTACAATGGTTCTGTGCAGGAATTTCAGTAGCTAGCGCAAAACTAAGCAGCTTCGCCCGATTCAGCACCTGGTACGATATTTACGGTATGCTTATATCCCTGTTTGAACTCAACAGTACCGTCAACTAGTGCGAATAGGGTGTAGTCTTTCCCAAGACCAACGTTGTTACCTGGGTGATACGTTGTTCCGCGTTGACGAACGAGGATATTTCCCGCTCTAACTGTTTCGCCGCCAAATTTTTTAATTCCAAGGCGCTTACCACTTGAATCTCTTCCGTTCTTCGAACTACCGCCCGCTTTCTTATGTGCCATTGTGTCGTCCCTTCAGTATAAAAAGTAGTTTGTGTAAAAGTCTTACTAAAATAGAGTGTTTTGCTAAAAGCCTATCCGATGGCAGTCACTTGTACGGCAAGCTTCTCCTGTCGGTGTCCGATCTTTTTAGAGAAGCCTTTACGTCTTTTCTTTTTGAAGACGTCAATCTTGCTCTCCTTAACACTTCTAAGAGTTTTAGCCTTCACGGTAGCTCCGTCAATTGTAGGAGATCCAATTTTCATTGAACCACCAGCCTTAACCGCGAGAACCTTGTCGAACACGATCTCTTTATCAGCTTCAGCATCTGCTAGCTTTTCAATAACGACCGTGTCGCCAACTTCTACCCGGTACTGCTTTCCGCCTGTCTCGATAACAGCGTAGTCTTGAGCGGTCTCTTGTGATTTAACAGTTTCTTCTTTCTTGGCCATCTTGTTTGTCCCTGATGTTTTTCTATCGCAAATATTTACGCGAATTTGCTCGTATCCCCCTTCGAGAGGAAGCCGCATCATATACGGCTCAGACAAATAAAGCTAGACTTCCCAATAACTTATTGTGGCTGAATCGGCTTCCTTGAGGAGGGCTGGCCAATAAGTTGTTGAAAAAACTTTAATTATCTGTAATACTTATTTAATCCTGTAGCTCTAATAATTTACTAAAATAGTATAGAAAATCAAGGTGTCGGCTACGGGAATTTTAACTCGCGGTATTTATGAAAGACGGCTCCTCTTCTTTAAGCGACGTTTCGTCGAATTCTTCAGGTGAAGCCACATCTTCAACTCAAGCTACGCAAGCTCCTACCGGCAGCATTTCGCCTAGTAGCGCACCCGATTTGCATACTACTTCGGCTTCATCCTCTAAAACTGTTCCAATCGGGGCACAGAAGTACATTGTTGCTATTATTGAGGACGATGAGAGTGTTCGTCGTAGTCTGGAGCTAAACTTTGAGCTTGAAGGGTACGATGTCGTGTCGGCTTGTGACGGAGAAGAGGGTATTGAGCTCGTTAACAGACACAATCCTGATATTATTATTCTCGACGTTATGATGCCTAAGAAGGACGGTTTGCAGACCTGCAAAGAGCTCCGTTCGGCCGGTGTTTCTACCCCACTAATCTTACTTACTGCTAGGAGTGCTGAAGTTGATAAGGTGCTCGGGCTTGAACTAGGTGCTGATGATTACCTTGCTAAGCCGTTTGGGATGCGTGAGCTCATGGCTCGGGTTAAGGCGCTTCTCCGCCGTCTAGCTCAGTCGCGTGATATTGATACGGTTCAGTTTTCTGATGTCGTTGTTGATTTTAAAGCGTATCGTGCTCATAGGAATGAACAGCAACTAGAGCTTTCTGCGCGTGAGTATCGGTTACTCAAATATCTTGTTGCGAAGTCTGGTGCTGTTGTAACGCGAGACGAGTTACTTGATGAAGTATGGGGATACAACTCTTACCCCTCCACTCGCACGGTAGATAACCATATCGCCCGTCTCCGTCAGAAGATCGAACAGGACGTTGCGGAGCCCCGCCACATTATTACTGTTCACGGCGTTGGGTATAAGTTTGTGGCCTAAATCTGCGGCCCCTGATCCGAACCAAAAGGACTAAGACTTTAAAAAATCACCCCCTAGTCGCATTCGCGGTATGTTTATCGGGTGTTGTTAGCTTGAGTTATCACACAGGAGCCCACGGAGAACGCGGAGCGAGCTATCTTTACTTCTCCATGTTCTCCGTGGGCTCCTGTGTTTAATCCTCTAATGTTTAGATTAAAAATCAAGCATTTATCCAGATAGATGAACGCTTACCCCCCTGCTAACTCTGAAGGAGGCTTTCGGCTTAATTAGGGGAAGGGAAAGAGTAGTATAGTCAGATAGATAGGGAGAATGTCACAATTTTGTAAAAAAAATGTCACATTTCTGCAACTCTTATCTCCCGGGTGAATCATATATCATAGCTAGTACGATAGCAGGTTAGAGTGGTTTTTCCCTGTACGCTGTATATGTGGCCGGGACGTTGTTATGCATGAAAAGCACTAAAACGATGATGAATTAAGATGGAACAAAACTACGACGATACTCAACTCATGATATTTGAAAAACCTGCGGTTAGCTGCGAGGACGTTGAACTCTTGCTTGGCGACTATACCGAAAATGACCTTCCCGAAAGTTTGAAGTTACGAATGGATGAGCACATAGCTGAGTGTCCTGACTGTGAGGAAGGGCTGCGCCGTTACCGAGAAGTTATTGAACTTGCTGGTGAGATGAAAGAATCTGGTGAGCCAATGCCTGAACGTGTGAAGGATAACTTACGAGATGCCCTTCATAAGCGACTCGGGATTGCTGTTCGGTTGTAATAGTCTCTTATTCTCTTCTTCCGAAGTTGCCTTCTGTAACAGAAAAGGTATCCTTGGCTGGCAATGTACTTGTTTGCCCTCCTTTATTTTTTTTCGGTAGCACTACTCGCACTCTATGGATTGCACCGACTCTGGCTTGTCCATATTTCGTTACGTCGCCATCCTTCGGTAGTACGAGCTGTGCCTGTTACTTGGCCTGCTGTCTGTGTGCAGATCCCGCTTTATAATGAACGTCGTGTCGCGGAGAGAGTTATTCGTGCAGTAGCATCTTTTGATTATCCTCCGGAGTTACTTGAGATACAGGTACTTGATGATTCTATTGATGATACTGTTGTTAAGGTAGACCGGGTTATTTCTGAACTGAGAGCTGAAGGTGTTAACTGCACTGTCATACGGAGAGAGGATCGTCGGGGCTTTAAGGCGGGAGCGCTCAAGAATGGACTCTTACGTACTTCTGCCCCTTTTATCGCAATTTTTGATGCGGACTTTATTCCACCTCGGAACTTTCTCAGAGAAACGATTCCCTGTTTTTCTTGTAGTCGTACGGCTTACGTGCAGACGAGATGGGCGCATCTGAACCGAACACAAAACCTCCTTACTCGCGCCCAAGGGGTAATGCTTGATAGTCATTTTTTTATTGAGCACTATGCGCGGTACTTGCTCGGATGCTGTTTTAATTTTAACGGTACTGCAGGCATCTGGCGTAAGGAAGCAATTATTGATGCTGGTAATTGGCAGGCTGATACACTTACAGAAGATCTGGATCTCTCTTATCGAGTACACCTTAAAGGGTGGCGGGCTGAATATCTGCGTGACCTAGTTTGTCCAGCAGAGCTTCCCGCTACGCTAGCCTCTTACAAGGCTCAGCAAGGTAGATGGGCGAAAGGAAGCATGCAAGTTGCGAAAAAAATACTGCCACGAGTGATGAGCTCACACTTGCCTGTCCGTGCGCGATTAGAAGCTTTCTTTCACCTTACTGGTATGACCGGGTACGTGCTGCTGCTCTTTGTTACTCTAGCTGCTATGCCTCTTGCGCTCTGGAGATATCATACATCGACATTCGGCGGTTTCTGGGTCGAGCCGTTGCTCGTTTCGCTTACACTCGGCAGTCTTTTTCTCTTCTTCTATGCGGCAGTACGATATGAAAGGCGTGCTTCTTTCACTGATATCCTTGCCGCTTTTCTTGTTGGCATCGGCATCTCCGCACACTGTGCTGTGAGCGCAATCAGCGGGCTCTTAACTCGTGGTGGGGTATTTGTGCGTACCCCAAAGAGTGGGCTTACCTCAATCGGGGATTTGCCGGGTGACGCTAGAGTGTCTTTCGCTCAGAAGGGCATGCGCTGGAAGAGTTTCTTCTCGCACATACGTGAATATATGATACTTTCTTATCTGTGCTTTGCTATTGGTCTTACCTTCCTGTATTCAGTATATCTCGTGATACCTTTTCTTTTACTCTTAATGTCGGGATATCTCATAGTGCTTTTCTCTGGAGGAGGATTTCCAGATAAAGGCGCAGGGACGTCATTTTCTATGCGTACTACTAGCAGGAGCGTCTCATGAACGCCACTTCACAAGCAGAGCTCTCTAAAAGTGATGACGGTCCTATTTATCTTATAGATGGGTCTGGCTATATCTTTCGCGCCTACTATGCAACGCCACCGCTTACCAATAAAGAAGGATTTCCTACGAATGCTATATATGCGTTTACCAGAATGCTTCTAAAGTTGCTTACAGAAGCATCTTCAAATCACGTCGTGATGGTGTTTGATGCTGGAAAGGAGACGTTTCGTAATGAGCTCTACAGTGAATATAAAGCGAACCGAGATGAATGCCCGGAGGATCTTTCAAAACAAATGCCATACTTTCGTACCCTCTCTCAAGCCATTGGGTTGCCCCCGCTTGAACTCAAGGGGTATGAGGCCGATGATGTGATCGGAACGCTTGTAAGGCGATGCAAGGAAGCTGGGAGAAAAGTAGTCATTGTTTCGGCCGATAAGGATCTTATGCAGTTGGTAACTGAGGATGTCACCATCTGGGACACCATGCGTGATAAGCGGTACGGGCCGGCGGAAGTACAAGAGAAGATGGGTGTGCCTCCTGAGAAGGTAATTGAGCTTCTGGCTCTTACCGGGGACTCCTCCGATAATGTGCCAGGGATGAAGGGTGTTGGGCCCAAGACGGCAACGCAACTCATTGAAAAGTTTGGGGATGTTGAGAGTATTTTGAGCTCTGCTGATGCTATCGCCGAGGAGAAGTCGATCCGTAGTCGTAAAAAAATATGCGAGCAGATTGAATGTTCGGCAGAACTCGTGCGTCTCAGTAAAGAGCTAGTCACCGTACACACAGAGGTACCCCTTAAGGTTCGTTCAGGAGATGAGGAGGTGGAGGTTTCAACACTGAGCAATGATAATCTCATTCCTCTCTTAACGAGGAACGGAGTGGATGATCGGCTTCTTCAAGAGCTTATCGATGAGCTCGATTTCCACTCTCTGGCATCAGATTTTCAAAAGATATCGCCTGAAGATGTTTCGTCTGGCCCTATTAAGGGAGCGCAATACCATACCGTCTTGAAAGATGACTTTGAATCCTTTTGCGAAGCATTTTTAAAAACAGATGAATTTTGTTTCGATGTAGAAACAACTGATCTTAATCCAAGAGAAGCAGAGCTTGTTGGTATCGCGCTCTGTTGGTCTGAGACAGAGGCCTA
This sequence comes from bacterium, assembly GCA_030431715.1. Taxonomy (GTDB): domain Bacteria; phylum Bdellovibrionota_C; class UBA2361; order UBA2361; family RFPC01; genus JAUIIO01. Next base: position 8,924 of record JAUIIO010000016.1, on the reverse strand, counting down.
TTATGTCCCTTTTAGCCACAAAGAGTCAGGCGGCTTATTCGCCGATGGAAATCAGGTTGCGCTCTCAGATTTTATAAAAGCTTGCGGTCAGCATTTTGCTGATACATCTGTCACAAAGATTGCACAAAATATTAAGTTCGATGTCGAGATTCTTGTAGAGCAGGGTATTACTGTACGTGGTACGTTTTTTGATACTATGCTTGCTGCCTATCTACTTCATCCCGAAGGTGGGAACTATGGTCTCGATGCTCTAGCGCGCGAACATCTTGGTCATGTGATGATCCCGTACAGTTCGATAGTGCCGAAGGGTGCCGATTTTTCAGTCGTGCCTGTCGATGAAGCTACGCAGTATGCAGCAGAAGATGCTCATGCCACATGGCTCTTACTCGAGGTCTTCACCAAAAAGCTCTCTGATGAAAATCTACTTGATGTTTTTAAGAATATCGAGATTCCTCTCGTTCCTGTACTTGTTGATATGGAGCTTCGCGGGATTAAGCTCGATACGGGATATCTTAAAGGATTGTCGGAGCAGCTCGCCGGACAACTAGAGAAATTACAGGCAAAGCTCTTTGAGATTTCAGGTGAGGAGTTTAATCAGAATTCCCCCAAGCAGCTTTCAGAGATACTTTTTGAGAAGTTAGGTATCCCTACCAAGGGTGTTAAGAAGACAAAGACTGGATTCTCAACGAACCAAGCCGTGCTCGAAAAATTGCGGAACGAGCATCCAATCATTGAGCATATACTGGAGTACCGAGCCCTTCATAAACTTAAATCTACCTATGTCGATGCCTTGCCTGCCCAAGTTTCTCCGACCACTGGGAGGCTACATTCCAGTTTTAATCAGACGGTAACGGCTACTGGACGTCTCTCCAGTTCCAATCCAAATTTACAAAATATCCCTATACAAAATGAGTCTGGACGAAGAGTGCGAAAAGCCTTTATCGCCGAGCAAGGCTCTATGCTTCTATCGGCCGACTATTCACAGATCGAGCTTCGTATTCTTGCCCATATGAGTGGTGATAAGACCCTTATTGAATCTTTTCAAAAGAATGAGGATATCCACGAGAAAACAGCGCGAGAGATCCTCTCGATCCCAGATTCTCAGCCAGTTGAGTCACACGACCGCCGAATAGGGAAAACGATTAATTTTGGAATTGTATACGGAATGAGTGGCTTCCGCCTTGCGCGTGACCTTGGTATTCCCGTTGGTGTCGCAACTGAGTACATCGATAATTATTTTGATCGGTATCCAGGGGTAAAGAAGTTTTTCTCCGGTCTTGAAAAGCAGATGGATGATGTAGGCTACGTGGAAACTCTTTACGGAAGGAAGAGGTACGTTTCGCAGATAGACACAAGCGGGCGTGACGCTGGGTTTATGCGAAGAGCAGCTTTGAATGCACCTTTACAGGGTACCGCTGCAGATATCATTAAGCTCGCAATGATCCGTGTGGCCGATCAGATTTTATCAAAGAGAGACGATATTCATCTGCTCCTTCAGATACACGACGAACTCGTCTTTGAAGTTAAGGCCGATGCCTTGGAGACCTGTTTGCAGGAGGTTCAGCAGGTCATGGAGGCAGTGGATGAGAGTCTCTCTGTTCCACTTAAAGTAGATATTTCTCATGGAGCGAACTGGGATGAAGCGCACTGAGAAAGATCAGCAACTCGATGTGAAAAAGCCCGAAGATAAGGGCTACGTCAGGGAGCTTGTCCAGAAGAGCAAGGCCGGCGATAAGCAGGCATACCGTGAGCTCGTGGAGCGGTACCAAACCAGGGCTTTTCGCATCGCCTATGACATCCTACAATCACAGGAAGACGCTGAGGACGTGGTTCAGGAATCTTTTGTGAAAGCCTATCTCTCTTTAAAGCATTTTCAGGAAAAATCTGCTTTCTATACGTGGTTTTACCGCATTGTCTACAACATGTCGATTGACCACAAGCGTAAGCGTTCTCGACGTGGAGGGGTGGCGCTCGAGTTTGATGAATCCTATTTGAATACTGAAGGCGCAGATTCGTCATACCTGTATGAGCCTGTTCAAACCCCGGATGATATGCTGAAAAGAAAGGAACAGGCACAAGATATTAGTAAGGTTCTGAATACGATTTCAGATGAGCATCGTACTGTAATGATGCTGAGAGAGATCGATGGTTTAAGTTACGACCGAATCGCGGAAGTGGTTGGGGTTTCTAAGGGCACAGTCATGAGTCGACTGCACTACGCGAGAAAAAAACTACAGGAAGGTTTGAAGGATTTAAAGATGGCTTCATAACTTTCATAGAAAGGTAATTTGTAAGATGACACATAATGAATCAATGAGAGAGAAGGGGAGTGAGTGTTCACTCGTGGAGGAGCAAGAGCTTTTGTTGTTGCGTTTCCTTGACGGTGAATGTGGTTTCTTTGAGCGCTTGAAAGCGCAACGTCTTCTTAAACGATCTAACTCAGCACGTTCGTTTCTTGTCGAGATGCAAGAGATTGGTGATGATGCACGCCTTCTAGCATCGGATGATGCTTTTACTGCCCAATTCGGATCTGTTGATCTCTGGGACAAAATTTCAATCCGCCTTGAGCAAGAAGAGCGCGCAGAGCGTTTTCTTGGGCGACGCCCAGCAGTTCAAGAGGAAAGAGGGCGATATGCTCCAGCATCTTCTCTCTGGATGGCGGGCGCGACTGGGGCCCTTGCCTCGGCGCTACTCCTTACGCTTGTGTTTAAGAACACAGCGGTAACTTCCTCTGATTCTTTTGCGAGCACTACTGGGGCAAGTAGAACACTTGCTTCGAGTGATGTGCTTGATTCAAATCATGAGCTCGTGAATTTTCAGATTGGTTCTGCTCTTGGCAATAATAATGCTCTAGGTAATAACACAACTATTCGAACCTATGACGGACATATGCCATCGTTACCAATTACGACGGTCTCAAGCACTGGGAGTATCGGGACGTCTCCGTCTGTTGCAACATCTCAGCGTGTTACAGCTCCTATCGAAGTAGATTGGATGCGAAGCGATGGGAGTGTCCGTATGCTACACGATTCTCTGGCCTCTGCCCCTGTTATTCTTGTAAAGAAGCGTAACTATACCGTATCTCGTGGGGGGAGTTCCCGGGAGAGTTCTTCAGCATCTCAAGGAACAACGTCGCGAGTTCCTACAGCGACGTTCGTGAGTAAGTAGTGCCGTATATGACTCATCTACACCACACATTATCAGCTTCCGTGTTTCTCTTCGCCATTGCGGTATCTAACTTCGTTGCATCCCCTGTACATGCTGAGAAAGTCAACGTCACAGCTGTGAAGAAACGCTCTACAAAGCATGAAGGAAAACAGAAGAAGTGTGGCGATGTCGTTGTCGACATACGAACGCTCAAAGGCGAGGGGCATCTCGAAGATGGAAAGAAGATACGTCTTGAGCCACGTATTAAGGATCTGCGTAAAAAGCTAAGAAAGCTTACCTACGCAAAGTACAGCTTACTGACACATAAGAATGAGATCATCCCTCTTGCTTCAAAGAAAGTTCTTAAACTCGGCAATGGTCACCGCCTTGCCCTCAGGCCACTTTACGTTAATGGGAAGCGAGTCGGGATGTGGATGCGCTGGAAAGATCCAGATGGAATGGACATAATCGATACCCGTATGCACTTCACCTGCGGCGAACACATGCTCACCGGCCTAGAAGAAAACACCGACCGCGGCCTCATCCTAGCAATCCAAGTAGACCCATATTACCGCGAGTAGTATTAACCGCCAAAACCGCCAAATACGCAAAAATTTAGACTAACGATCATCTTGAGCTCCAATCAGAACTCCTTCGAGTGCAAGTGCAAGATTAAGAGAAAGAGTAAGATTAAGAGCAAGAGTTAATGCAGAAGCGAAGGCGTAGCCGAGCCGTCCCACTATCCCCCTCTCTTATTTACGTGAGAAAGAACGCCCTTCCATAAGCGAATATAGGAGACATCGCCCGCGCGCAGTTCCCGAAGGGCTGTTTGAAGCACGGGTGATGTCTCCTATATTCGCATTCCGCCTAATCCACGACTTTCCCTCTTCCTCACGTTTCACCGCATTTCTTGCCTTAGCCCCCGGTATTTTTGACTCCTGTCGGTCTTCTGACACCCCACTAAGAAATGTTACCAGATAGGTACCATCCTGATTTTACTAAATTTTCGGGTAAATACCTAAAGTATTTCACCAGTCGAGGCGAGGATATATATGGCCCGAAATGTGCACTCTTAAGGGTGCGGTTTGAACGTAGAATACTTTCAAAGGTTAAAAAAACATATGTCGCAGAGCACAAAGAATCCTCAGACAAAAGAAGAAGCACTCGAAATCATCGAATTGGCCAGCAGTGACATTGAGGTCCTAACCCGCGCATTTAATCTCATAAATGAAATATGCGAAGAGCGTAATCAGCAAGCAGAAGCAACTGAAGACAAAGAGCCAGAAGAACCACTCTTCTACCTTCACTAACAACATCACCGGGATTGCGAGGAGCTAAGAGTGTTAGCTCGAACGACTTCTTGACGTCCGTAGCTTTGGGAGAAGGATGGCGGGAATCTCCCGATCCAACCACCAAAAGTATTAACCGCAAAGGACGCAAAGGAACGCAAATAATTTGGGCTCAGGATCTTTGCGTACTTCGCGTCCTTTGCGGTTAATCCAAAAAGACTCTTCGCCGCCGCATAACCTACACCTTGTCCTGCTCCTAGTCCTATTCCTGCCCCAAAATAAATTGACTTGGGGCAAGACAAAGACAAGGAGCAGGACAAGGTTTATGTTACCGTTATCCACCGTCATTGCGAGGAGCTAAGAGCGTTTGCTCGAACGACAGCTTGTCAGCAATAGCTTTAAGCGAAGGCTGGAAGCAGTCTCCCCGCGTGATGGCTTATTCCAATATCTTGGAAAGAGAGAGCTTAAGAATATCGTGGCGGGGATCTATCTCTTTAAATGATACGAGAATCACATTACCAGCCTTAAGCTTGCGCTCAGATTTTAAGAGCACCGGCAGGTAAACCTCTTCAAGTTCTATGAGATAGTTCTTCATATCGTCTCGAAGAACGGTAGCTTTAATTTCAGATTTTTTGTACTTGCGGTGCAAGTAACGCAGCAGCCAGCATCTTTTGATGTCTCGTGTGTAGAGGCGAGCAGTAGCGAGAGGCTGCTGCGTATCAAGGATCTGTTTCTCAAGCTCTTCGGCAGTATAAGGGAGTTCTTGGCCCGTAACGTGAGCAAGGAGTTGCCGCTGATTGCAGAGGTCAAGGTAGCGTCTTATTGGTGATGTAGCTTGGGCGTATACTGAAAGCCCCAACGTCGCATGACTACCAGGTTTTGTTGATGCGATAGAACGTTTAAGTCCTGATCGTAGGGCATAGTCGTAAGCAGGACCACCGCCGAGTGCTGCGAGCTGTTTTTCATTCTTACTCTCTGAAGGCTCCTGTGATCGGTAGATATAAGGCACGTTATTTTTTGATGCATATTTTGCAAGTTCAAAGTTCGAGAGAATCATCATCTCTCCAACAAGGCTTCTAGCCGGGCCTGCCTCATCGAGTTCTACAAGTTCAAAATCAGAAGTCAGTGGATTGTCCGGGTCAGTGAGGACGACTTCTTTCTCTCGTTTAGGGATCTTTACGCCACCTTCTGCCAAACGCTCAGCTTCAGAATTCATCGCGATATTAAAGAGCATGGCCAAGTCGCCAGTACCCGAGTTGAGAGCTTCGTCAACGTCATCGTATGAGAGGCGCTCCGATACTTTTATCTTAGCGGGGGTAACCGTACACGACTCGATCGTAAAATCTGAGCGAACATCAAAAATGCAGCTTAAAGTGTATCGAACCTCTCCCTGAATCAGGCTGAGTTTATCTTCAGAAAGCGCTTCGGGCAGCATATTACTGATGACGTCAGTTGAGTAGATCGATGTGGCTCGTGCTTTCGCTTCGAGATCGAGGGCTGAGCCAATGCCAATAGCGGAAGCTACATCACTGATATGAACACCGAGTGTATACCCGCCACTCTTATGTTCAAGGGTGAAGGCATCATCCATGTCACTTGTTGAAGCATCATCAATGGTGATCGCTGGAAGATGCGTGAGATCGAGAGCTTCCTTAGGGCTTAGCGCCTCGGGCGAAAGCTTATCCGCTTCTTCAATAAGCTCATCTGAGAATTCAACTGGAACACGGTGTTTGTAGATAAGCAGGTTGGTGTTCTTTTGTATCAGGTTAAGTTTTTGAAGGAGCTTTACAGCTCTTTCCTCACGAGATCCACCAAGAGAGAAATTATTCTGTTCAGAGACGAGATCGAGTGTTTTTCGTACCTCTTTCTTCTCCTCGGCGCTCATGTTGGGAGTGCCAGCAGCTACATAAAAAACAGAGGTGATGAGCTTTCTGGCTTCACGGGTGAGCGGGAGATTCGGGTCCTTTAACGTTTTGTTGATAGACTCAAACGCTTCATGAAGGAGCTTCTCCTTTTTCTGCTTCACTTCTAGTTTGCTGCGATAATCTTCAATTTCAGATTGGCTCCGGGCTACGAAGTCACTACGGCGGCGCTTAAAGTAGAGTGGGTAAGATTGTAATCGGTAGCGAAGACTCAGGTTGTTCTCAAGGGACTCTTTGTCAAAGAAGAGCAGTGTCAGCTCTGAGAGGTTATAGACTGTGTCCTTGTCACACTTTTCCCAGAGTTCCTTAAGATCAAGTTCCTTTGCCGCTTCCTCGTGCTTATTCCTGAGCTCCAGAAGATAAGAAACTATCTCGTCATTTGTATGGAGATCTGCCGGGAGGCTTTCTGGTAATACTGTTAGTCTTGAAAAAGTAAGTTCGTGTGTATTGCCCGTTTCAGCTAAAATTCTCGCCTTGAGGCTTAAAAACCCCTGAATAACCCCTAGTTTCACACTATCTTCATGGTCAAAGAGGATAAGTGTTCCTGTACGCAGGCTTTTATCAGACGAATTGGATTTACTTTTGCTTTTATTCGGTAACATCGTCAAATACCCTAACAGCTCACACAGGGTTTGGGAATAGCTGTAAAGAATTGAAAACAGGTGGTTTTAAATAATCACACGTAAGTATCTTAAGCGAACAGCTGTGCCATAATAGAAGTATAACTAAGACCATATGAGGAGATCACAAATGGTAGTTGCTGGACTGGACACGGGGAAGAATGTAAGTACAACACCTGAGCAGATTCTAAAAGACGCTGAGTTAAAGCACTCCCATGCTTTGAGTACGACAAATAGCTCTGAGGAAGCTACCAAGGCACGCATCGGTGAAATGACTGAGCAGTTCAATACGCTTATCAAAGAAGCCGCACCTATAGCATACGCTGGGAGCTATGAGGGAGATACCGCAGAAGTTTTAGAGCAAGCTCAGCATATAGCGGAGCGTTTGCAAAGGTCAGTGCTAAGAGCTGAACAGCGAGATGCCCAAAATGTTGACCCTCTGCAGGTCGATAGGAATATGAAATCAGCTCTTAGGGGTGCTCTTAGAGCTTACGATAGTCTCTTTTCACCAAGCTATCGCGGTAAAGAGCGTAAAATTATTCGTGAGACGTTGGAGTCTTATGCCCATGATATGGGTATCGTTGATGGCACCTTAGATAATCAAGATCTTCACGATAAGCGGCTCTTTCCAAGCGGAGTTGATGCTATTCGCACAGATGGATTTCAGCATGAGCTTTCAATCGATGAGCTCTTGCAAAAGATAGATGGGATGCAACGACGTGCGAAGGAGGGGCTGAAAAGCGCATTTGAAAATACTTCACCTGATGTTGATCCTACGCTTAAGAAAGAACTATTAGGTGCTACGTCAAATTATTTGGCTGAGATTAAGAGCGAGATGCTTTCAATAGTATCATCATCACGAAATAGTGTTGATAGTGTAGGTGCCGCAGATGTGTTTCATAGTCTCGTCCGAGTGAATGAGGAATTTCAAGAGCAATTGAAGCTGCTTGAGAGCAAGCACGTGCCGTCGCTAGGTGATAAATGTCGTCTCGAGATCGATCAAGCTCGCGCAATATTCATTCGAAGTATTGCACAGGCAAGCCACGAATTCGGAGTGCAGGATCCGCTACTCGACAGGGCAAATGAGAAAGCCACTAAGGTGATTGGTACAATGCTTGAGCCGAAGCAGTTAGATTTTGATCTGAAACGAGAAGAGTTGAATGTTTTAGCCCAAGGAAACAAGAATCCCGATGCTGATAAGAGGGTGCAGAAAGATGTTCTGGTAGCTACTCTTCGACATAAGGGTAGCGCTATCAAAATCGCTTTTGACCGTCCTGCTGGGATGTCTGAGCCTGCGTGGAACGAAAAGCAGGCTCGAATAGGAGAATTGTTATCAAAGCTTGATACAAACAAGCTCTATGCACAAAGACAAGGACTTGCACAATTAGATGTAAATAATGAAGAGTTTCAAGAGCTCCTTGCGTTATCGGGAGGCAAAATTGTTCAGCTTAAGAATATTGAGCTTGCCTCTTCTTCGGGTGACCTTGGAAATCTCGTCGGGATAGATTGTATTACCTATCAATCTAGAGAGGGAGTGACTTTTGAGAAAGTTGTCTTTAGTGGTATCAACTTAAGCTCTGCTCGCCTGTCTATCCGTAATGCTGATGGATCCGGAGTTTCTTACTTTAGAGGATTCTTTCAGGCGCTTAACTGCGTGACCGTAGATACGATGGCTGATGTTGTTGTTGAGGCAAGCTCAGCTAAAGATTCGAGTTTTGTACTAAACGGCTCAAAGGATATGTCTGGAGCAAGTTGGAACGCAGACTTGCGTGGAATACCAGTCACGTCTTTTCTCTTTAAGAGTTCGGGCAAGTTAAATATTCAGAACAATAATGCCGTTAATGCGGTTCGCCTGCCTACCGATATTGACTGTATAGTGGATAAGAAAGGAAATCCGATTGCAGGAATGAGTAAGAGTAAGATTGTTAACTTATATAAGGGGTCTG
>JAUIIO010000049.1 GCA_030431715.1 bacterium | reverse complement strand
CATGGCTTCCTCCTATCTATCTGAAGTCACCATGTATTCTACTATAAGTGTAAGCTATGTTTTGTCAGTCTATTGTAAGCTATGTTTTGTCGTCGTACCTATTTCTATGGCAATTGTGCTAGCAACTCGATGAGAGTTTAGATGTATTTCTGGCGGGCCATGTTATAGTACTTATAGCCGCGCTTCCAGTATTGTTGATTTCGCTGAGTGTCGTTTAAGACAAGTCCGAGTACGTTGGCGCCAACTTGTCGGAGCCTTGCGACTGCTGACTCTGCTACTGTTTTCGAAGTTTCGCCACTTCGAATAACGACAGCTACCCCATCAACATGCTGCGCGAGGAGAAGTGAATCCGCTACTGGGCCAATTGGTGGAGAATCAACGATAACGTAGTCGTAGTGCTCCATCAGGCTATCTAGAAGCTCTGCCATCTTTTCAGAACGTACAAGACTTGCTGGGTTTGAACGTGGACTACCAGCAAGGAGAAGCGAAAGATCAGGAAGACCACCGTTTATAATTGCCTCATCGAGCTCAATCTCTCCGCAAAGGTAATCAGATATGCCTTTTAGCTTCTTACTAAGTCCAAAGTACTTACATACGTTCGGCAGACGGAGATCGGCATCTATGAGAAGTGTTTTCTCTGACATCTGAGCAAGGGACGCTGCAAGGTTCACCGCCAGAGTAGTCTTCCCATCTCCCTGCTGGCCACTTGTAACAAGTATCTTACGAGGACTGTAGTCGCCAGCAGAAGTCAAAGTAGCAAGTATTGCTCTAAAAGACTCACTCTCTGCAGAAAATGGCGCTGAAACAGGTAATATCGGGCTATTTTTATCCAGCACAACAGTTGGTGCCTGTCCGCTCGCAACTTGAGATGTCGGCTTATCAAATACTTCATCAGACTCAACGATTCGAGTATGATACTCTCCATCCATTCCGTACTCGCTTCGCCGCCTACCTACAGGCTTACTTAATTTGAGGATCTCTTTCGAGAAGCCAGGTACAACACCAAGAACTGGTGTTCTTGTGCTTGTTTGAAGATCTTTGACAGAACGCACCCTGTTATCTACGTAATCAAGTAAGAAGATAAGGACTACACCAAGAAGCGCCCCCAAAAGCCCTCCTGTCCACATGTTTGATCTTTCATTTGGACTTATGTGATGAGCCGAAGCAAACGCTTTATCAACAAGAGTTACGGTATCCTGAGTACTTTGCGCATTTATCATTGCGTCTTCAAGACGCTTTGCAAGACTTGATTGTACTTCTTTAAGAGATGTTACATCTTGAAGGAGTTTATCTTTCTCTACCTTGTGATTTGAGATCTGAATTTGCTCTTCATGAAGATCTTCGAATTCGTTACGTAAGAATCTTACTCTGTCTGCCGCTGCTTGATATTGATTTCTGGCTTCTTGTACTCGGAATTTACCCGCCTGGCGTAATGCATCTCGGCTGGCTTTTATATCGTATTCCAGATCTTTAAGGACCGGGCTATTACGATCACTTAACCTTCTGCGTAGCTGATCATAACGACTCTGCATTTTCGCAAGCCCAATGACTTCACCTTCAAGCGAGCCAGCTGTTCCGATGGCGCTAACTCCTTTTGAGCGTCGCAGCTCACGATACTCTGCTTCTAGCTGTGCTTTTTGCGCGATGGCCTGATTCAGGTTCGACACAAGCCCTTTGTACTTATTAGCAAAAGTGGTCTCAACGAGCTCATTACTTGTAATGCCGAGGGCATGTTTTTTTGCGTGCTTTAAAAGACGGTTCTCTGCTTCTTCCACTTTTGCTGAGATGTCCTCATATCGCTCTCGGAGAAAATTCATATTCACATTCGCAGCACTTTGTCTTCGCTCTTTCACAAGTGAGATAAAAGCGTCAGAGTGAGCATTAGCAATCTCTGCCGACATGACCGAAGATGTTGTCGTAGCATAGATCATCACGAGATCAGTACGCGGAATGCTTTGGAATGTTACTAGACCAAGATATCTCTGAAGGGTCTGTACTGGGATTTCTGGCTTCTTTTCTATCCCTTGTCTGTTGTCATAGGTCGTACGATCAAGAAAACGCAAAATTTCTTCGTTCTCTTCTAATACCTTATTCGCAAGAGTAATACTCTTTAAGAGACGAATTTGCGTATTTTGATAATTTTGCTTACTTGTTTGCTCACGAAGAGAGGCACTGATTGGGCCTTCTAGTGGCGGCACATAGGTTCCAATATTAAGCATTGCCGAACTACGGTAGAGGCGAGGCGTCCTGCTCGTTTGATACATTGCTGCGCCAACTCCGATGATCAACATCACGAGAACAATCGGCCAATGCTTGAGAACAAGAAGTGGATATTCAGTAAGTGGCTTAGAACTGCTATCGTCAGAGGTATAAGAGGACCCATAACCTGAGTACACTGCAGGCGCAGATGTGCCAAGAGCGTTAGCTTCGCTTTGTGGCTTGGAATTATCGTTTCTAGAGTCGATCATCTTTATCCCCCCTCATCCAAACCTGCAAACTTCGAACATACGTTTGCGGATGAGGTCTGTATATTGTTTGCAGTCACTAACAACTTTCTTCCCGACTGCGGATCCCCCGACTTTTACGACTTTTGCGGCTGGTCTTGAACTACTTCACCAGTGTACAGATCTTTCAAACATCCATTATGATGACTAGGAGATCGTCGTAGCCGCTTAAAAACTTGAGGTAGAAGTACTTACCGTGCCAAAAATCGCCTCTATAAGGCTTGGAAATGACATGCTTTTTGCGCTCTTACGCAAATTAACTAGTTGGAATACTTACGAAAATCACGGAGAAGGTATTAAGATGTTAAAGAAGAAAAAAAAATTCTTATTTTCTGAGCTATAACAAGATTTGTGCATAATTCTCGTGAAGTAGACCTGTTTCCTACTTTACCTGCTTCGCACTTACCGTACTAATAGAATATGGAGATCCTTGTTTCACAGCACCCGGCGACCAAATACGTCGTTATTTTTGGAATAGCTCTTCTTTTTAGTCTCCTACTAACTCCGTTCTTCTCTTCCCTTGCTTACAAGCTTGGAATGATTGATCACCCCGGTGGTCGGCACCTCCACAAATCTCCTACTCCCAGAGGTGTTGGTATCGTCCTTTATTTTACGTTTCATCTCTGCTGTATTCTCGTTTTCGCATTTCCTGATTTTTTTTCTACCACAGTTCATACAAATACACTGACGCATTTTACTTGGTGGGCATACCTCTTTATTGCGACCACTGTCCTTGTCGTCTCCGGGCTGTATGACGATCGCTGGTCTCTCAAGCCATACGCAAAATTATCAGCTCAAGTACTCGCATCATGCATTCTTTTTATTGGAGGAACTCAATTCGAAGGTGCTCTAGGCTTACACTTTCCATTTCTACTTAACTTACTTTGTACGCTTGTGTGGTTTATTATTCTCATAAATGCCTTTAACCTTATCGACGGGTACGATGGACTAGCCACCGGCATAGCTATCATCGCCGCCATCGGCATTGCCGGAACTTTTCTCTACCGACACCTTATTATTGATACGCTTATACTAACTGCCTTTGTTGGAAGCTGCCTCGGCTTTCTCAGATACAATATTCATCCGGCTAAGGTTTTTTTGGGTGACACCGGAAGTATGTTTCTAGGCATTGTCTTAGCTGCGATAACCCTAAAAACGACCTCAAAAGGAACAGCGTTAGCTGCTATATGGATACCACTCCTTGCTCTAGGAATCCCGCTCTTTGATACTTTCCTCGCTATCTGGAGGAGACTTGCCAGAAAAATACTGTCGTACCTGCAAAGGCATCAAAATATTCCTGGCATTATGAGTTGTGATACTGAACACCTGCATCACAGACTTCTTACCCTTGGAGTTACACCAAGAAACATCACTGCTATCCTTTATCTGGCGAACTGCGCACTCGTCATAGCCGGAATGACTCTTCTATTTGTTAAAGATACTTCACTTGCTCTTTTCTTTGGAACATTTCTCGTTGGAAGTTTTCTTTGTGTACGATACACAGCACGTAGAGAGCTGCGAGATAGTGGTCGTGTAATTGTAGCTGCTTTTCGCTCACCAGAAAGTAGAATTCTTGCTGCAACGCTTTATGTTTGTGCTGATATGCTTGTTATTGGCTTTGTCGGAATGGCTGTTTACTTTTCTAGCAAACATGTCCTTAATTATTCTATCTCTTATAACAATCTCTTCCACTGGTGGAACGTTTCAGTATTTATCCTGCTTCTGGTATTCCATGTCCCCTACCGATTTATCATCACAAACGAGGTTCCATCACCAAGAAGTGAATGGCTTCTGTTTCTCGTCAGTTGGCTGGTGTTTCTTCTCAGCCTCCTGCTCCTTAATCGCGATCCTTCTCACTATCCTGTGCTCCTTAAAACACTATCACTTGGAGCTACCATTTTTTGTATCTCTCTTCTCAGAATAATCCCTCGTCTGGTGGAGGATATCCTTAAAGAGAAGGGGCATCTTTAGGCAGGAGCTCTTGTGATAGCAGAAAGGTCTGCTCTCTTAAGTAATCAAGAAGATCATTACGACGCTTTTGCGGAAGTGTTGCATAGGGAATAGGCTCACCTATCTGAAGATGGATTGTTCTTCCCATCTTATTTCGAACCTCATTAAGAAGCATCGCCAGCCGTAGCGTATAACTAAATTGGCTCACGATTTGAAAGAGTCGGCTATTTTGTCCGTGAAAATACATTGGGACCACAGTGGCTTTTGACTGTTGAATAAGCTTTGTTACAAAAAGGCGCCACTCAAGATCTTTTGCAGGTCCAAAAAAACCGGCAGATGTTGCAACTCCTCCGGCCGGAAAGATGATAATCGCACCGTCATCTTTAAGCGTATTAAGAGCTTCTTTTCTGGAGCGGAGATTTACGAGTTGAGACTCTCTCGTGTTACCAAAATCAATAGGTAACATATGGTCTTTAATTCTTTTCTCTTCGGTGAGAACACTATTAATGAGAATCTTAAATTCTTTTCTTACCGTTTGCGCAATATGACAAGCAATAATCCCATCAACGACGCCAAAAGGATGGTTCGCAATAAGTATAACTGGCCCCTTCTCAGGAACAAGCTCAAGCTGTGTTCGGTTACAATCAACTTGGATATTCAGGCATGCCAGAGCTGCTTCCCAGAAGGTATGTCCAAGGACATCACATTGCCGCAGAACTTCGTTGTAGATATTTTGCAAGGTATTTCTACCAAAGAGATACTCCAGACACGTTATCGCAACTCTCCGTGGCAGAGGGTCAGCAGGATTAGCGTAAGTCAATTTAGGCGTTTGGTAGTACAACTCTCTGCCGCAATAATAGTGAGTTCTCTCTGGCTAACTTTCAGGGATTATGTAAGATAATACTCTAGCCCTACATCCAAATAAAGTACTAAATGCCACTTCACCATTTTCTCATAAATATGATTATATGTATACGGCTGGAGTATAGTAGTGACTGAGCTTGCTGTCATTCTACCTGCCTATAATAGAGTAGAACTCCTAACGGTGGTGTTGCGCCGACTTCTTAGGAACGCATCAGAACTACGACTTAAGGTTTACCTCATCGATGACGGGTCGTGCCCACCTCTAAGCGAACAGCTCCCCGAGGAGATTTTATCTAAGGTCGTTCTCTTCCCTCAGGAAAATCAGGGTCTCGTATTCGCCAAATATAATGGTCTTTTGCAGGTACAAGATGCGAATTACATCCTCTTCCTTGATTCAGACGATTTCTTTGATGAAAGAAAGCTTTCTGCACAGGTAAAATTGTTAAATGAGACTGGCGCAGATGTGTGTTACACCGACATGGCCAAAGTGCGCTACTCCGAGCAAGACAAAAGTATTAGCGCTCCATATGATATCACAGTCTGTGATCAAACAAGCGACCCTGTAGAACTCTACCTACACGTTCAACCTGCGCCTCACTCACCTATGTTCTCAAGAGACTATTTACTGAATGCACTTCGCTCTCCGTTAATCCCCATTCATCCAATATTTAATCCAATAGGTGAAGTCTGGTTCTACTATAATTTACTCCTCTCACCAGCAAAGATCGTTAAGCTGGATGAACCATGGACCTGGACGTCCGTCCACGATAACGAGCGTATAACAAATCATTGGGAGAGGCTCGGAGTCGCATCCCTAGCCCTCATGAAGGCTTTTATGAATAAAACAAGCTGTAACATTACAGCCACTGCAGCAAGAAAAAGGGTCTCAAAAGCTGCGCTTGAGGCCTACCGGAAGCTTCCGCGAAGTTTTGATCCACTTTTTGAGAAGGAGCTATTAACTATCTGGAGACAATCGAAACACTCTTGCCCTGTAACCGGAGGAAAATTCTTTCAATTCGTTAGTAGCTTTATTGGAACTCTCACCGCGGCAAAACTCTTTAAACTCTGGCAACGTCCTGCATATCATTCTTTATCAACGGTAGATAAAGAGGAGTTAGAGAGCCTTATGAGGACATATAAGAATTTCATCACTGAGATCAAGTAAATTTTTGCCACACTCTCTGTAGCATCTCACCGAGCAAGGAGATAAACGAAAATTTTGGATGTTGTCGACGATCAAGAAGTGTCTTAGAAAGCATCCGTACTATTCCTACCGGATGAACGCGGTGTATCAGCAGCTGTGAAAGTATATCGGATTGATATTGCTGCTTGCACATATCACAAAGAGCGGTTCGTACTTCTGTATTCATTATTATACATTGCCTCACCTTGTGGTATTCAAAAAAATGAAGTGGATCACTAAAGCTTTTGTGAGTAGTTGATTCTCGATGCTTTCGCTGAAAATTAAGCCTCTGCGCAGAGTAGGCGATATCCGACTCTAATAGAATCTTACTCCAGAGTAACCAGTCACCGGCGTACCGAAGACTGAGATCTACCCCACCACATCTCTCATAGAGGGACTTTCGAAACACTACTGCACTCGCATTTGGTAAGGTATTACCTCTGATCAGATACTCAGCACATTCAGCTTGCCCTGAGTTAATAAAATTATTTTGCCAGCGATCTCTAAGCTCCTTGTCCTTTTCCACCCAGACACAATCATCGAGGAGGGATCCACTCTCATCAATAAGTTGAGTAGCTGTGTAAGAGATCCCTATAGATTCACGTTGCAAGAGAGGTTCTAACACCGTTGCCAGAAAATTTCCGGAACACGAGTCATCAGATTCAGCGATCCAGATAAATGTTCCCTTTGCCCGCTCCACCCCTCGCTTCCATTGCGCAAAAGGATTACCTGAATTTTCACTCCTTAGCTCTGCGGAGATACACTCATACCTCGCAGCATAATCTTGAATAATCTCAGGCCCATTATCTGTTGAACCATCATCAAGAAGGAGAATCTCAAAGTCTTGAAAGGTCTGATCGAGAATTGAGTCCAACCTCTGCTTTAGATAAGCGCCATGATTAAAATGCGGTACGACAACACTCACGAGTGGAGACTTTGTCATTGGATATTCTCAACTCGCTGAATGACGCGCTTATCTTCTAATACCTTCTTTACGAGGTCTTCGCGTCCAACCTGAGATTGTGCATAATCTCTACCAAGTTTGTTGTTCATAAGATCCATTTCGCGTGCAAAGACATCGTTTCCAGCTAGCCCCTCTTCATGGGCATCTGTTACCATTTGCGCATACTCATGACCGTACGCTCGGGTGAGAAGAAAACTCCACAGAATGTGCCGATAAGCATCTTCTGGAAAGTTTTTGTGTTTGGCACCTTGCGCCTGCGCGCTTGACTCAGCATCTCGCTTAATATCAATTAGCTTTAGAGCTCGAAAGGGATAACGTGAGATAAGATCTATTTCTCCTGCTGTATAGTTTCCAGATAACCTAGAAGTAAATTTCTTTAAATCTTCCGTTGAAAAGGCTAATCCGAATCCATCCTGATACCTACGAGCAACGAGTCTGACTGGCTGGAGAATTTCATCTTTCTCCAAAAGTATTCCAGCAGAGATTTCAAATGGCTCACTTACGTGTTTTCCAGATGCAAGCGCATCCAATGTAGCGGCAAGGTGGTGGAGGGCTTCACCGGGAGAGTTGAGATCAATTTTCTCATTTATCTTAAAATGCTCTCCACTTAGTAGAAACTGAAACCTTTTCTGTTGCTCAAGAGAGGCACCACCGACTTTAAAATCCTCAATTTCGAGCTCTACTTCAAGTGGATGAAGTTCCACAACACGAGCATGAACCTCATCAATGGTAAGACGAAGAGGAATGACATTATTGGTGTGAATCTTCTCGCCACGTATATCAATAGTACTCCACGTAGCAGTTCGAAGCCCTGAGAGGTGAACTTCGCTGAATTGGATGTCGATATTCCGGAAATCATGGCCATTTGCAATGAGTTCCACTTTTTCAAGGTGGGTTACCGAAAGCTGATGTAATAACGATGAACTGAGGGCATAAAGAAGGACAAAACCACCAACAACGAGAAGAAGAAGGGCTGTGAAGCTTTTTTTAATCATATTGAGTGGCCCCAAACAAAGATACTAAGATGAAAATAACAGCTATTCCTAACTTTGTGTAGCTGGATATTCCTACACTCTTCCTAGTCACTTGCATCCCATTGGCGCAAATAAGTCACTTGCAAAACGACTCTGGAAATACCTTAATACTACTATCGGCCAGTGTACTTTTTTCATTACTATAAGATTCGATACCACCTTTTACAGCTTTTTTCTTCGTGTGAAGCCTGAGGAAAGAAGTCTACGTATGAGGATTCTTAAACAAGTGACATTTCATGAAAACAACACCTGCGAATAAAGCTTCTACGAGAGAAATTTATTTTCGAATTCGTGATTTTGTTGTGCGGGCAAAGCTTTCATGGAAATACTTTATTATCGCTTTCGTCCTCTCCTTTCTTGCTTCACTTTGTGAAGGAATCAGCCTCTCGCTCCTTATACCACTTATTAAAGGAATCATTAATCAGGACTTTAGTTTCGTAAAGGAGCTCCCTGTATTGAGTGAAATTACGGGAAGACTTCCCAATTATTTCCCCTTTGGGAATCGCAATTTCATCTTACTCCTTATCATACTGACATTTACAGCCTCTGTTTTAAAAATCGTTCTTCAATATCTGTCACGCCTCCTCACATCTTATATGCTCAGATCATTTCTCGCTCGTATGCGAGAGATCGTTTATCAACGACTGTTGTCATTTGGTAAACTTTATTTTGATAAACGCAATCAGGGAGAGATTCAGCAGCTGCTTACAAACTATACCGGTGCGGTCGCGAACTCACTGATGAATATCCAAAATGGTGTCTACGCAGCTTTTACTCTCTGCTTCTATCTCATCATAATGACTTATATATCTTGGGAACTAACCCTGATCGTACTTACCATTTTCCCCGTTTTGCACTACTCACTGCAGTCACTCATTGCTCGCATCAGCCAGACTTCTCTTTCATACGCTGACCACTTCAACAAGTTGGGAAGAATTATTTCAAACACGCTCTCTTCTCATACCTTACTAAAAGCATATCACAATGAGGATGAGGAATTTCGACGCTTTAAAGAAGTGAGCAGTTCTGTGGAAGAATGTGAGAAGAGTATTGACCGTAAGAACCTAGCTCTTAACCCGCTACAGGAACTCATCTCTCTTACCTTCCTCTTTCTACTTGTCGGCATCATCGGGTACCTCATCTCTTTAAAGGGCGAGTGGAATATAGCAAATTACATGGTTTTTCTTCTCATTATGAGACGCGCTGCTATCATGTTTGGAATATTTAACGGCATGCGCTCCTCTCTCGCTGTGGTATCCGGACCAATAGAACATCTTCATCAGGTACTCCAAGACGAAGAGAAGTTCTTTGTACGTGACGGTACGCAGAAGTTCTCAGTGCTCCGTGATGGTATCTCGTTTCAAAACCTTACCTATTCCTACGGAAATGACAAACCGGCGCTGAAGAATATCAACTTTCAAATGCATTCCGGTGAAGTAACAGCTCTCGTTGGGGCAAGCGGTGCTGGTAAATCTACCCTTATGAATCTTCTCATGCGCTTTTATGAGCCCCCGGCTGGAACGCTCTTTGCTGATGGAGTCGATATTAATAATTTTACGCTTGAGTCGTGGAGAAGATCGATCGCATACGTGAGTCAAGATGCTCAGCTCTTTCACGGAACCCTTAAGGAGAACATCTGCTATGGTCTTAGACATGATGTTGCGGATGATACTTTAAAGGAAGTACTAGCTGAATCACATCTTGACGAACTCACCCACAACCTCTCAGATGGACTAGACACCCTTATCGGTGACAGAGGAGTAAAACTCTCAGGGGGAGAAAAGCAGAGAGTTTCTATCGCTAGAGCGCTTCTAAAAAATGCGGATATCCTCTTACTTGATGAGGCAACAAGCGCTCTTGATTCACGAACAGAACAGTACGTACAAGACTCTCTTACACGCCTTATGTCAGGTAAAACCACTCTGGTTATCGCCCACCGACTTTTTACAATTCGTCATGCCGATAATATTCTTGTTCTAGAAAACGGTGAACTTGTCGAATCAGGTTCACTTGAAAAGCTTTTGGAGAAGAAAGGGATCTTCTTTAACTACTGGGAACAACAGAAGTTTTACTAAACTGAGCACCCGCCTTTTACGAAACAGTTTCACGCTGAAGTGCATCTAAAATCAAGGTAACTCTCTGCATTAACAATCAAAATGAAGCATATACCTGTACCTCTGCAGACACTATTCGCGTTCGTCCTCCTACTGAGTGGTTGCTTCACGCATGATGTCAGGGCTGAAACTATCTTTCAAATAGAGGACTACGGGGTAAAGATTGCATTCCTTGTTGATGGAGAGAGTGAGCAGAAAATTTATCAGCTGGACCTCACTGGCCTTGGGAATTCACCAGAAAGTCCTACAATTAAAACCTTGGAAGAGCCAAGACGTCTCGTTTTTGATATTCCTACTAAAAAGCGAATACGTACCTTTGAGGAAGAAATAGCCGTACTTCCTGAGATTGAGAAGATACGCCTTGGAGGCCATCAGAATTCATTACGCGTAGTTTTCGAGCTTGCTGAAACATTCAGGCCTTCAGGAAAGATTGATAGTAGTCTGAAGACAGATGGCACCGTAAAGCTCACATTCGGAAATAAGGGTAAAGTGGCTCCTGTAGCAGCGGTATCAGCTCCAAACAATAGCGACAGAGATCTTACCCGAGCATATACCGTAGATGGGGACAAAATTACTACACGTGAAGTGCGCGCAGAAACGAACTTCTCTAAAACTCCAGATAATGCAAAGCCTCTTGAAAATCCAAATTCCTTGCCCTCTCTCATCAGAGAAGACATTGTGAATGCTACTGATGAAGAGACAGTATCTGACAAAACCCCACAACAAATTAAGTCCGTGGCAGCTGAAACCGAAGAGTTAGATAAGGTCCAAACTACCCCCGCTAAGAAGCTTCAAAAACCGTTGTTAGAAACATCCGATCTTTCTGATGCTCCCCTACTCGACAACTTAGATGTTTCAAAGCTTCCCTTCATTGAAGAGGGTAGAGAGTATAATAACTTTATTGAGCTTCTGGGCATACTGTTGCTGATTACACTTATTGCCGTGGTGACTCTTCGACGAGAAGAGCTCGCAGCGCTCCTTTTTCGAAATCAAAAAGAGCCAGAGAATAATTTAAGATTGGAGAGTGCTCCATCATCATATACGATGCCATATATCGTGCTTGGCTGTAAGGAGACTGACAGCGATGAAGATATCAAGGCACGCTATAGACATCTTGTGAAGGTATTTCATGGAGATCGGCTACAATCTCAGAAGCTCCCTCAAGAGGTGTTGGAATTAACGGATAAGGAATTTCAGCGAGTGCAACAGGCTTACGAGCAGCTCAAGAGCATGCGCGGTCTTTAGAGTGACATGTTACCATCAAAACTCTTACAGAAGGTAAGAAAATTTAAACTTCAGTTTTCAGGAGCTACGGTAGGAGAGAACCCCATTCTCTCTGCTGCCATCGTCGCTCGACGCGGTATATATATGGGGAAGGCTGGTGTGCTCACCCTCGCTGATAATTTGATGATACGCGAAGGGGTCATACTGGATGCGTGGGGAGGCTCTATCGCTATATCAAGCAACACCTTCATCGGGCCCTATACAATCATTTACGGACATGGGGGAGTAGAGATAGGAAGTGACTGCTTGATCTCTGAGCACTGCAGCATACACTCCGCAAACCATGCACTCCCTGCACCAGATCGATGCATACGCTGGGAAGATGATATCCGAAAAAAAACAGTCATACATGATGATGTTTGGATTGGCGCTGGAGCCAAAATACTTGCCGGAGTAACCATTGGAAAAGGGAGCGTTATCGGTGCTGGAGCAGTAGTTACAAAAGACGTAGAGCCTTATTCTATCTGTACTGGCGTGCCGGCTAGAAAGACAGGAATGCGAGACATTGCGCTAATTAAATAGCAGAAGAGCTATTAAACTCTTCCTCTTTATCTTTTTCTTAATCTCATTTCTTGCACTTGCACTGTATTCTTTATCTCTAAGATTCTATTAGAGAAAGAATACAGTGCAAGTGCAAGAAGAAGAGAAAGAGGAATAATGGACTGAGAACAAAATATACAACCTACCCGAATTTTCCACGAATATAGTCTTCCGTTTTCTTCTCTTTCGGACGCTGGAAAAGCTCACTTGTCTGGCCATACTCGATGAGATTCCCCATGTGGAAGAACCCGGTAAAATCTGAAACTCTTGCTGCTTGCTGCATTGAATGCGTGACGATCACTATCGTGTACTCTTCCTTGAGCTTATGCATGAGCTCCTCAATCCTTGCCGTCGCAATAGGATCAAGTGCTGAACATGGCTCATCCATTAAAATAACTTCTGGTCCAACAGCAAGTGCACGAGCGATGCATAAACGTTGCTGCTGCCCACCAGACAAAGCTGTGCCCGGCTCATCAAGTCTATCTTTTACCTCTTCAAGAAGCCCGGCATGAATTAAGCTCTGCTCTACAATTTCATCTAACGCCGCTTTCGTATGCGTTAGCCCATGTAGCCTAGGGCCATAAGCCACATTGTCGTATATGGATTTAGGAAATGGGTTAGGTTTTTGAAAGACAAGTCCTACTCTCTCTCGAAGTTCCACGACATCAAGCTTTGCATCATAGATATCTTGCCCTTCTAGCATAATCTTACCTTCAACCCGACAGGTCTCGATAACATCATTCATGCGGTTTAAGCACCTCAGGTAGGTTGACTTACCACATCCTGAAGGGCCTATGAGAGCAACTACTTTCTTTTCTGGAATATTAAGATTGATATCAAAAAGTGCCTGATTCTCACTATAAAAAACATTCACTCCCTTAGAAGTTATCTTAAACTTTGAGGGGGCTGCATCACTTTCTTTCATAATCTGTCCACTATACTGCACATCGGCATGCAATGTTCCATGCATCATATACCTCACTCCCATCTACTGCCAACTTTTTTGGTATTTCATCCGTAAGAGTACTGCAAGAAAGTTCATAACCCCGAGAAAAAGGAGAATTACTATGATCGCAGCTGAGGATTTTTCGATAAATCCACGCTCTGCGCTCTCTGCCCAGAGATATATTTGCGTGGGGAGTGCTGCAGCCGGCTCAAGTGGAGTAGCAGGCACGTCAACAATAAACGCCACCATTCCTATCATGAGCAACGGCGCCGTTTCACCAAGTGCCTGCGCGAGGCCAATAATTGTACCCGTAAGAGTGCCGGGAATTGCTAGTGGAAGAACCTGATGAAAAACAACCTGCATATGAGATGCCCCTAATCCGAGAGCAGCTTCCCTGAGCGAAGAAGGCACAGCGCGAAGTGAAGCCCGACACGCAATTATAATGGTAGGAATCGTCATCAACGAAAGTACAATTCCGCCAGCAAGTGGGGTGCTTCGGGGAACACCAAAAATCTGCATAATGACGGCTAGTCCTAAGAGTCCAAAGATAATTGATGGTACTGCGGCAAGATTGTTAATATTCACTTCGATCATCTCAGTAAACCAGTTCTTAGGAGCAAATTCCTCTAAGTAAACTGCCGCAGCCACTCCAAGGGGGAATGAGATCGCAAAACATATAAGGAGCGTATAAAAGGATCCGACCAGCGCCCCACCAACTCCAGCAAGCTCAGGCGAACGTGAGTCGCCACGGAAGAAGAAATCAGTATTAAGTTGTGCATAAATCAGATCCCTTTTAGCAAGGTCCTCATAAAAGTTTACTTGCTGATCAGAGAGAAGTCGCTCTTGCGGCGACATCTCTTTTCGCACGTGTCCTTTATGCAACTGATCAAGCTCTGATGAAGCTGGGATCCAAACATTATGCGTTTCACCGATGGCACCGGGATGTTTTATCATGTAGTCCCTTACAAAAAACTCAGCATTACTCGTGAAAAGTCTTATAATATCTTTTCTTTGAGTACGGTCCTCGACAGCAGGAAAGAGATCATAGAGGGACTGTTTCGTCGTAAGGTAGAATGAAGCTTTCTGGATATCGTCTTCAGTGACAGGACTCGATAGTTCAAGCTGCTCTGCACGAAAAGACACAGGGACAAGAATTTCAGTACGTAGAAAGGCCGACCATCCACTAGAAAATATCTTTAAGAGCAGTACACAAAGAAAGAGAAGAGCTAAGCTTACGGCGAGCTTTCCATAAAGACGAAAACGTTTCTCCTTAAGGTGGCGCTTTGCAAGATACTTTTTCTTTGATTCAGCTGATACGGCTCGTGAGATCATTACTATTCGTAGACCTCCCGGTAGCGTTTGACGAGATATAAAGAAAGGATATTGAAAAAGAGGGTAACAACAAACAAAGATAATCCTAGAGCAAATGCTGAAAGGGTCTTCATGCTATCAAATTCCTGATCGCCTACTAGAGTTGTAACGATTTGGACAGTTACCGTTGTCACATTTTCAAATGGGTTAACGGTCAATTGAGCAGCCAGACCAGCAGCCATCACCACAATCATCGTCTCGCCAATTGCACGTGAGATTGCGAGTAAAATTGCTCCTGCAATTCCTGGTAAAGCAGCAGGAAGGACAACTCTCTTAATGGTTTCAGAGCGCGTTGCTCCCAGACCGTATGAAGCATATCGCAACCTATTCGGCACAGCATGAATAATATCATCAGAAAGAGAGCAAACAAATGGGACTATCATTACACCCATCACAAGGCCTGCCGCCAGAGCACTTTCGGAAGAAACATCAAGCCCTATCGTTCCACCTAACTCACTTATAAAAGGGGCTACCGTGAGGGCAGCGAAAAATCCATAAACCACTGTCGGAATGCCTGCAAGAATCTCGAGCAAAGGTTTAAGAATATTCCTTACTCTGGTGGAAGCATACTCTGAGAGATACACCGCACTCATGAGCCCGACTGGAATCGCTACACTCATCGCGATACCTGCGATTAACAATGTTCCTGTAAAGACCGGTATTGCTCCAAATGCGCCGGCACTGGCTACCTGATCTGCCCGTATTGCAAGTTGCGGGCTCCAATGCGTTCCGAAGTAGAAATCCAAGGGGGATACTTGACGAAAAAATCGAATACTTTCGAAGAGAAGAGAGGCTACTATTCCTAGTGTCGTAATCACAGCGAGAAAGGCTGAGAACGCGAGCGCTCCCTTAATAATATTCTCAACCACATATCTTGCTCGAAACTGTGGGCTGATTTTAAGAAGAGCATATGAGCCTGTCAGCACCAACGAGATCAAAGTAAGTATAATTGTCCAGAGAGAATAGTAATCTTGATGTTTCTTGTAATCATTTACTACTGGCAAAAGTTCTTCAGAAACAAATGACTCACTCAACGATCCGTTTGCAACATTCTGAATCTTTGTATAGAGAAGCGAGATCTGCTCACTATCCGTATTTACAC